>NZ_VJXX01000027.1 GCF_009377195.2 Arthrobacter bussei | reverse complement strand
TCCGCCCCGCGACGAGCCAGGGATCTCGGCTGACGTCCGCGAACCTCACCGCGAGGGCCCGCGCGGCACCGGCCCGCCCACCGGCGTCGAGCGGTTCCTGCCCGCGGTCCACCGAGCCGTCCTCGGCGCCGTCGGCCCGGCGCCGCTTGTCCCCCCGGCCGCGGACGAAGATTAGGCTCGCGATGCCGGTCGCCGCGATGGCGAGCACGGTGATCTCGCCGAGGGTGTCCCATGCCCGGATGTCGACCAGGAGCACGTTGACGGCATTCGCGCCGCCGCCGTCGTCG
>NZ_VJXX01000026.1 GCF_009377195.2 Arthrobacter bussei | reverse complement strand
GCGTGTAACTCCCCGCATACATGAGGTGACCCGGTCCCGCGGGGAACGGTGCATCGGGATACGGTCTGCCGGTTCCGGGGTCACCCTCCCCGCCGGGCCCGCCGCGGCCGAGAAGACTCCTCGTCAGGGCGGCTCCGTCCGACATGAGTTCCTCGACCGCGGCGAGAAGGTGCCCGTCCGTGACGGGACCTCCCTGCAGGGCAGCCGCGAGGACGGTCCGGCGGACGCGCTCGCGGGTGATGGACGCCGTCGTACCCTCGGTCCGGCCGGCCGCCGACCCGATCCCCG
>NZ_VJXX01000025.1 GCF_009377195.2 Arthrobacter bussei | reverse complement strand
CGACCTCCTGGGCGAGGGGCTTCGCGCCGCAGGATTCGATGTGTTCGAGCCGGAAGGCACGTTCTTCACGATGGTCGACGCGTCCCCCCTCGGCATCGACGACGCGACGGCCCTCGCCCGCCGGCTGCCCTCGCTCATCGGCGTGGCCGCCATACCGGTGGCGATGTTCTGCCACCGTCCTGCGCGAAGGTGGTGGTCTGGTACAGCGGCGGGATCACCGCTCCCGTGATGGGGTCGGGGGTCTGGCCCGCGTGGACGGCTCGGGTGTTGAAACCCTGGGCGTCAGAG
>NZ_VJXX01000024.1 GCF_009377195.2 Arthrobacter bussei | reverse complement strand
AGTGCGAGATTCAACTCGACCACGTTGACGGACTCCTCGCCGAGGAAGCCGAGGTCGGGGCCCTGGGTGTTCTCCTCCACGAGGGCCTCGACGTCGGACTCCGCGAGGCCGCGCTCCACCGCGACGCGCGGCACCTGGAGCTGCGCGTACTCGGGGCTGATGTGCGGATCGAGGCCCGAGGCCGACGCCGTGAGCGCGTCCGCGGGGACGGACGCCGGGTCCACGCCCTCGAATGCCGCGACGGCGGCACGGCGCTCCTCGACAGCGGCCACGAGGTCCGGGTTCTCCGGG
>NZ_VJXX01000023.1 GCF_009377195.2 Arthrobacter bussei | reverse complement strand
CGGCCATGGTGGCTCGGCCGGTGCCGAAGACGCCGTCGCCGACGGCCACGCCGGTGACGCCCGGTCCGACCGCGGTCACGGCGCCGGCGGCGTCGACCCCGGTTCCGAGCGGGAACGCGGCCGGTCGCCCCTGGGGCATGGCACCTGCCCGGATCTTCGTGTCGAGCTGGTTGACTCCTGCGCCGGCGACCCGGACGAGGATCTCATCAGGTCCCGGAGCCGGGACATCGCCGTCGGCGATCCGGAGGACCTCCGGCCCGCCGAAGGACGTGAACTGCACTGCTCGCATGATG
>NZ_VJXX01000022.1 GCF_009377195.2 Arthrobacter bussei | reverse complement strand
AGCACGAAGCCTCCGCCCACCGAGAAGTATTCTCTCGTCTGCATACAATCACCGGCCGCATCGTATGCCGAGAAGCGCATGCCATTGGGGTGGTAGTCGAGCCGCTGCCGCCGGTGCAGCAGCACGTCGGTCTCCGGGTCGAAGGAGATGCGCCGCTCCCCGGCGAGATGCAGGGACCTGCACTCACCGATGTAGGCCACGCGGGCGTCGGCCGATGTCGGGTCGACGAGGTGCGGCTGGTCAACCTCGAGGCCGAGGAGCACGGCCTTGACGGTTCCGTGGCCGTGACCGGTGAC
>NZ_VJXX01000021.1 GCF_009377195.2 Arthrobacter bussei | reverse complement strand
CCGAGAGCACGCTGTAGGCCGCGGGCTCCATCGCCGGGTCGATCCCCCGCGCCAGCGACCAGCAGACGAGCTGCTCGCTGCGGCACATCGTCGCCGCCCTCTCCTGGACGCCGTCGAGCACGGAGGCCCGCGACCCCGGGACCGTCGGATCCACGCCTCCATCCATGGCCGAATCCTAGGCAGCGGCCGCGCGCGGTGGAATGCCCCGGGCGAGCATTACCCCGGATGACTCACTCCGACCGTCCTGCTCCGATACAGCACAGCGCGGCAGCGGGGCGGCCGATCCTTCCCGGCGGGGAC
>NZ_VJXX01000020.1 GCF_009377195.2 Arthrobacter bussei | reverse complement strand
CGGTGCGGACCTTCCGGCCCGCGCGGTCTTCGCCAACACGGCCGTCGACCGGATCGTCCCGAACCAGGCCGAGGGCCAGGGGCTCGACGTGACGGTGGAGACCTTCTTCGAGTGGGTCATCGACCGCACGCCGTTCGCGGGCCGGGCTCCGGAGATCCCCGGGGCCACCTATGTGGACGACCTCGCCCCGTACATCGAACACGGATTCCGGCCGGCTGTGGCGTGTCACGCCCGCCACGCTCGAGGACGGGACCGAGGATGCCGGCGGCAGCACGGCCCGTGTCAGGGTGCTCGCCGCCGACGGACTCACCCTTACCGCGGTG
>NZ_VJXX01000001.1 GCF_009377195.2 Arthrobacter bussei | reverse complement strand
TCCCTCCACCACAGGGGTGTCGGAGACATCACCGACACCAGTCACGTCGACCGGACCAGCGGGGTAGTCGGCCGGGACTGGCAGGGTCGCTTCGAACGATCCGTCATCACCGGCGATGACCTCGACCAAGATCGGATCATCGCCCTCAACAGCACCAGGGATCGACACCGTGACCGTTTCACCGTTGGCGAAGCCCTCACCCGTGACGACCGTGCTGCCCCCGGCGACGACAGTCGCCGGATCCAGGGTGATCGACGGATCATAAACAACCGCCGGAGCCTCGACCGTGAGCTTTTCCACCACAGGGGTGTCGGAGATGTCGCCCACGACAGTCACGTCGACCGGACCAGCGGGGTAGCCGGCCGGGATCGGCAGGGTCGCCTCGAAGGTCCCGTCGTCACCGGTTACGACCTGGACGGTGATCGGATCGTCGCCCTCAACAGCGCCAGGGATCGAGACCGTGACGGTCTCGCCGTTGGCGAAGCCCTCACCCGTGACCACCGTGGAACCACCGGCGACGACAGTCGCGGGGTCCAGGGTGATCGACGGGTCATAGACGACCGCGGGCGCCTGGACCGTGAGGTCAGCGGTGGCCACCGTGTCCGACACCGGACCCGAAGCCGAAATCTCGACCGGACCAGCGGGGTAGTCGGCCGGGAGCGGCAGAGCAACCTCGAAGGTCCCGTCGTCACCGGTTACGACCTGGACGGTGATCGGATCGTCGCCCTCAACAGCACCAGGGATAGACACCGTGACGGTCTCGCCGTTGGCGAAGCCCTCACCCGTGACCACCGTGCTGCCACCAGCGACGACAGTCGCGGGGTCCAGGGTGATCGACGGAGCATAGACGACCGCCGTGACCGTGAGACCGGCCGTCGCCGGCACGTCGGACTCGGCACCGAGAGCAACCACGTTGATCAATCCGACAGGGTACGAGGCGGGAATCGGGAGGTCGACGTCGATCGTGCCGTCGGCAGTCGCGGTGGTCGAGACACTCGAACCGGCCTGGCCGTTGATGCTCGGCACGCTGACCGTGACCTGCTCGTTCGGCGCGAAGCCGGAGCCCGTAACCGTCGTCGACGTGCCTGCTGATACCGTCGACGGCTCGAGGGTGATCGTCGGATCGTAGATAGGCGCGACGAAGGCCGTGCCACGAACGGTCGAGGAGGCGAGATCGACGGTGGCGATGGGCGTCAGCGGCAGGAGGGTCACCTCTGCGGCCCGAACCGTCGCGGTCCCGGTACCCAGGTCCCCGATCTCGGGTTGAACGTTGGCCCGGATGCGCACAACGCTTTCGACGATGCCCAGGATGGGCGAGACGACGACCGTCGGAAGACCGACGGCAACGGCGTCGAGCGTCGACGTCACGAGAGCGAGCGCCGGCTCGACGGTTCCACTGAGCACACCGTCGACGGCGAGGTTGGCCAGCGCATTCACGTCGAGGAGGAGCAGAACGGCTCCCGTGACGCCGGACGTTGACACAGTGATGTCGTCGAGGGTTCCGCCCAGCGCGACATTCACGACGACGTCGGGCAGGAGCGGCAGATCGACGGTCACCGCTACGGTCCCGGTCACCTCGAGCGACCGCACCGTCCTGATGAGGTCCGCCTGCACCTGGTCGACGGCCTCGCTCAAGGTGAGGAGGATGGCCTGCCCGATGTACTGGCCGAAGACTCCGCTGAGGAGTGGCGTGTTCGGCGGAAGGTCATTCAGGTCGACGCCGTTCGCGGCCAGGACGGCTTCGACGTCGACGGACACCTGCCCGGACCGGAGATCCAGAACGACCCCTGGCGTCCTGGTCGATGTGAATTCCGTGGGAAGGAGACTCTGAAGGTCCGGCTCCTCGACATCGACGGTCGCAGCTGCCGTCGCCACATTGAGCACGTTCAGGCGCGCGCCGAGGGCAGTCTCCAGCAGACTCTCCACCCGATTCACCGTCGTCTGCAGGGTTGCGACCGTTCCTGACACCGTTGCGGCGACCAGCGGACTCGTCAGGTCGAGCGTTGCGTCGGCGATCGCGTAGTCGCGGACCACGGGGCCGCCCTGGACCTGGGAGGCAGAGGAAGCGAGGGCGCCGAGGTCGATGTCGAGCTGGGATACCACGCCATTCGCAGCCGGAAGGGTGGCCAGCAGCGGAGTGAGCGTGAGGGCGGCATTCGCCGGAGGGGTGCCTGGAGCTCCGACGGAGATGGCCCCCTGATCGTTGACGGCTCCCGAAGCCGCGAGGGCGTCTCCGTTGTCTGTGGCCTGGGCGTACTGCGACACCGCGCCCAGCTCGATCAGTCCACCGGGGCCGAAGAGCTGCAGCGAGGAACCGACATCGACGCCGAGACTGCTGAGCACCTCCGCGGACAGGGGATTCGCGGTCGGGCCGACGGGCGGGACTCCGCTGGGGTTCTGCTCGAGAGCGCCCCGGATCTCCGCGATCGAATCCAGGTCGATCGTCAGGGTTTCCCCTCCGAGGAACTTGCCGAGTGCCTCGGACCGGTCGGTCGGAGCAGCCGCGGCGCCCGAAGCAGCTCCCATGACCATGGCGGCCGCTAGGCTTCCGGCCAGGAAACCCCTGAGGGTCCCCGGATATGACCTGCTTCTGAACATGTACTCCCCCTGCAACGCGGTGAACCGAGACCGTCCACCGCCTCGCGGGGACCGTGCTAGAGGCTATGCAGGCAGCTCGCCAGTGCGGGCCAGCCCCCGGGCGATGCCCGTCCGGCTTCCCCGCCAGTGCCGGAAGCCGAAGCGCCGGGCGGCGGTGGCGCATCGGACCGGAGCGCACCCACCGATCGTCCATCGAGGCCGCGCTCATCGGGCGCGGAGGTCTAGGCGTGGGCGGAGACCTGCTGGCGGCCTGAACGCCTAGCCTTCCTGTGCCGGCAGGTCTCAGCCGGTCCCGCGCTACCCGAGGACGTCCCGTGAACACCGCCACCCATACAGCCACCCCGATGAAACACGACGATGGGCCCGGCAGCTCGGGTCCTTCTGCGCATCCGGCCCGTCGACGTCTTCGCGCAGTCCTGGCGGGCGGCCTGGTCCTCGGAGTAGGTGCCGCCGTCACGCTGGCCGCCTGGAACGATTCCGAGTTCGCCATCGGGTCTTTCGCCGCCGGACAGTTCGATCTGGTCGGCAGCACCGATGGCACCAGCTTCACCGACCATGCGACGGCGGACACGGCTGCACCGCTCGGCTTCACCGTGAACCCCACGAATCTGGCACCGGGCGACGTCGTGTTCGCTCCGTTCGCCGTCGCCCTCGAGGAGGCGGCCACCTATGCAGCCGCCGTCACGGTCTCCGCCGGGCCGGTGGCGGGATCCCTGTCCGGAGTCACGTACGAACTCCTCCGGACCTCCACTTTCGGCTGCACCGCCGACACCACGGGGACGTCCCTCGTACCAGCCGGCACAGCGCTGGGCACCGTATCCGCGGATACCACCTTCGATCTGGCCGAACCCGCGGGCGGGCTCGCTCCGGTCAACCTCTGCTTCAAGGTGACGGCCGGCGCGATCACGCAGGGCGCCGATGGATCCGCCGTGTGGGAGTTCGCGGCAGTCTCTCAGTCCTGACGTGGGCGCACATAGCCGCCGGCCCGTCCCGCGACGGGATCGGTCCCGACTCCGCCGGATCCGCGCGGTCCTGGCGGGCGCCCTCGTCCTGGGCATCGGGGGGTCGGTGACCCTCGCCTCGTGGACGGACACGGAGTACGCATCCGGCTCCTTCACCGCGAGCAGGTTCTCCCTCGAATCGACGGTCTCGAGCCCGTACTCGGTGGCCGGGCCGTGGACGGTGAACGAGACCGCCCCCGGTGCCACCCTCGCGTTCAACGCCACGGGCCTGTATCCGGGCAGCACGGTGTACGCGCCGATCGCACTGAGGACGCAGACGGGATCCACAGCTGGGACGACGTCGCTCGGCGCCGCCGCGGTGACCGGCACGGGACCTGCCCCGCTCCTGGGCGCCGCGCTGGTCTACCGGGCGGTCCGGGCGGATACGTGTGACGCGTCGGCCTTCGTGGCCGGCGCCACCTTCCTCGTCGGATCGGACACCGTCCGACAACCGCTCACCACCGGTCAGGCCGCGGGTGCCTCGACGGTTCTCCCGGCCGCCACCGCCACCGGCCCGGGCCCGAGCGTCCGCTTCTGCTTCGAGGTGGCCCTGCCCGCGGGTGCGAGCAACCTGCTGCAGGGCAAGGCGGCGACCGCCGTATGGCAGTTCTCGGCGACCTCGACGCCATGATGCGGCACCTGCGCGAGGTCCTGCTGAACCTGACCGCCGTGGGCGGCGCGGTGTGCATCCTCCTGGTGGTCGCCGCTCTGGCATTCGACATCACGCTCATCATGTTCCGGACCGGGTCGATGAGCCCGACCATCCCCGCGGGCTCCGTCGCAGTGGTGAGGGAGATCTCTGCAGCGGAGATCCAGGCCGACGACGTCGTGACGGTCGACCGCCGGGGCAACCTCCCGATCACGCATCGCGTGACCTCGGTGGCGGACACCGGCGGGCCGGCGCGCACCATCACGATGCGGGGTGACGCGAATGCCTCCGACGACCCGGCGCCCTACACCGTGGACACCGTTCGGCGTGTGCTCTGGTCCGCCCCGGGACTGGCCCCCGTGATCGTCCGCCTGTCGGAACCGCCCGTCCTCGCGGGGATCACGCTGGCAGTTGCCGGACTCGTGACCTGGGGGAGTTGGCCGCCGTCGGCTGCGCGGCACCGCAGCTCGACACACGGCCCGTCCGACCTCCCACGCGCAGGCCGGAACCGGCGTTCGGGATGAGGACCGACATCACCGGGCGGCCGCGGCGCAGAGACGGAGCCGCACTCCGCGGCCGCGTGGGCGTCGGTCTCGCGGCCCTGCTCCTGGTCGCGTCCACCCCCGTCCCAGCCGTCACGGACGCCGGATGGTCGGTGGGCAGTTTCACCGGCGGGACCGTCGTGGCAGCCGTGGTGCCACCACCGGTCATCGCTGCGTGCACCCTGCGCAGGGAAGGCCTCCTCAACACGGTGACCGGGGTCATCGTCACCTGGCGCCTCCCGCCGGGGTTCACCCTCATCGAGGCCCAGCTCTTCCGCGTGACCAGCGGACTGGCGCTCGAGCCGGTCACGGGCTTCAGCCTGGGCACCATCAACACCGTCACCGGTGCCGACGGGACGGTCACCACGACCATCCCCACCACCCTGCTGGGCAGCCTCCTCACGCTCGGTTCCTCCACCCGGTTCACCTTCCAGGTGCAGCGCAGCGGATGGACGGCGCGGGCAGACGTCCTCGTGACGTCGGATCTGCTCGGCATCTCGGGGTGCCGCCCGGCCTGATCCCGCCCGATCCGGACTCAGCATCGACGCAAGGAAGAGGCGCCCGATCCGCTAATTTTCCGGTCCGATCAGCGAAAAGGGGTCTCCTGGGTGGCTATCGGTCGGCGGATCGGATATCCCTTGACTGTGGCGCGGAGGGTGTTGGGTCCGACGCGTCGCTGCACAAGTGGTGGACAGGCCACTGTCTCTGGGGGAAGGTCTCATCCGTGGCAACACAGACGCTCCGCGTGCACCTGGTCGACGACGACTACCTGGTGCGGCTCGGCATGGAACGCTTGTTCGAAGGGCTGGAGCACATCGAGCTCGAGTCCGTCAGTTCGACCGGCGACGCCGCCATCAGCGAAGCGGTGAAGCTCGCTCCCGACCTGGTGCTGATGGAGACGATGGTGCGCGATGTGGACGGCGTCCAGGCCGTCCACCGGATCACCTCGCAGATGCCGCAGGTGAAGGTGGCGATGCTCTCCTCCTCCGCGTCGTACGACCTGATGTGTGATGCCTATCGCGCGGGCGCCGTCAGCTACCTCTCCAAGTACTCGGTGTCCTCGGACCTCGGAGCCGCCCTCCGCCTGATCCACCGCGGCGAGAGCATCTTCTCCATGCCGCCCGACCTCCAGCGGTTCCCGCTTCCCGCGGAGCCGGCGGACTCGTTCGAGATCCAGCTGATCAGGCGCCTGCCGGCCCGCGACCGGGCCATCCTCTCGGCACTGACCGCAGGCCGGACGAACGCGCAGATCGCGGGATCGCTGCATGTCAGCGAAGCCACCGTGAAGGCCCAGATCACCAAGGTCATGGCGAAGCTCAACGTCAGCGGCCGGGTGCAGCTCGCCGTCCTCGCCGTCCGGGCCGGAGTCGCGGACCTCTAGCACCGGTCCGCGCGGTCGGCCATAGCGAGCGCATCGGCCAGCGGGAGTCGCCCGCCGGTTATGGCGGTCCGCCGCCCATCGGCTTAGCCTTCAGGTACGCGTTGCGCATCCAGGGGGAATGCCGGCGCGACAAGCGGCGTCACGCTGGTGACGCAGCACCGTGACGACTCGAGCCAGTTGGGATCCATGAACGAGATCGACGCCGCCCTGTATCCGGGAACGGACCTCCTCCGCTCCCCGGACTTCCGCCGCTCCGCCTGTGACGAGGACTTCCAGTCAGCACTCGAGGCGCGGATGCTGGTGGACACGGCCATCGGGATCGTCATGGGGAAGCACGACTGCGACCGAGACCGCGCCCTGACCTATCTGCAGAGCACCGCGCGCACCTTCGACGTGACGGTCCTGGAGCTGGCGCGCGGTCTCGTGTCCGCCTCGGGCCGCCGCTAGGAACCGTCCCCCTCCTCCTCGGCGCAGGCGCTCCCGTCCCGTCCCGTCCCGTCCCGTCGAATGATGACCTTGACTGCCCCGTGAGGTCGTGGCACTCTTCTACAACGATGTAGACAACGATGTAAACGGGTTCGCGGACCGTCGCGCCCGTCCTCTTCCCATCGAAAGGACCACGTGATGATGACGTCACGTCCCACCCTCTGGTCGCGCCCCGCCAGTATCGTCGCCGTTCTGGCGCTCGCCCTGACCGGCGCCGCGTTGCCCGCCTCCGCAGGCCCGAAGGATCCTCCCGCTCAGGCCTCCCTCACCCGGCAGTCGGCTGCGGGCAGCCTCGATGACCTCGTGGGCGGCAAGTCCGTGGTCGGTGAGACCACCCCCGTCCACGACCCCGCCCTGATCATCGACGACGACGGCACCTGGTACGTCTACTCCACAGGGCTGCTCGCCCGCGAGAACGGCGGAACCATCCAGATCTGGTCCTCCGAGGACGAGGGCACCACCTGGCAGTACTCCGGTACCGTCTGGGACGAGATCCCCGGCTGGATCGACGAGCGCTACTCCGACGGCGCCCTGCCCGAGAACCTGTGGGCCCCCGAGATCTACGAGAACGACGGCACCTACTACCTCTACTACTCGGCCTCCCGGTTCGGCACCAACGATTCGCTCACGGCACTCGCGACCAACACCACACTCGACCCGGAGGACCCGGACTACGCCTGGGTGGACCAGGGCGTCGTCGTCGAATCCTCTGCCACGGGAATCGATCCCGCCAACCCGGACAAGACCTTCAATGCCATCGACGCGGGGATCGTCGAGGACGAGGACGGCAGGCCCTGGATGTCCATCGGGTCCTTCTGGTACGGCATCTTCCTGATCCCGCTCGAGTGGCCGAGCGGCAAGCCCGTGGAGGACTGGCAGTCGCAGACGGTCAACCTCGCGGACCGCTTCATCCCCGGCAACCCGATCGAAGCGCCGTACATCACCCACCGCGACGGCTACTACTACCTCTTCACATCCTTCGACTTCTGCTGCCGTGGCGCCGACTCCACCTACAAGATCGCCGTGGGCCGCTCGGAGTCCATCACGGGACCCTTTCTGGACAGGGAGGGCCGGGACATGGTCGGTGGGGGTGGCACCGTCCTGATGAAATCGCACGGGGCCATGAACGGACTCGGCGGCCAGTCCGTGTTCGGGGACTACCTCGCGTTCCACTACTACGACCGGAACAATGCGGCGGCACCCTACATCCCGACGCTCGGGCTGCAGAAGATGGGCTGGGAGGACGGCTGGCCCACGGTGGACCAGACCGTCGAGGTGCCGGAACTCGCGTCCCTGCCGGCCGACGTCGCCGTCCGGGACGGCCACAAGGCCCGCCTCGCGGCGAGCGCTGTCGGCACGCCCGAACCCGTGGCCGTCTGGGAGAGCTCCGACGACGACGGCGTGACCTGGCGTCCCGCGGACGTCACGCAGCGTGCGGAGCGCGACGACGACGGCACGTACACCTCGACGGCCGAGGTGAAGAAGGCGCGCACCGCCGACGACGGACGCCTGTTCCGGGTGACCTTCTCGAACGCCCACGGAGCGGTCACCACCGAGCCGGTGGAACTGACCGTCGAGGCGAAGCCCGGCAAGGGCCGGACCTAGACTCCTGCGGCGCCCGCATGACGGGCGTCGCAGGCACCAGGCTCGGTGGATCGGCGGTGGCGCGATACCCCGCTGATGCACCGACACCGAGGGAGCCCGGTTGCGGGAGTGGCCGCGACCGGGCTCCCGCATGGCGGAGCCCCGCCTGCCGGACGGGTCAGCGCGTCCTGCGCTCCTGCACCCGCCGGGCGAGACGACCGAGGGCCTTGGGCACGGGCGAGGCCAGCACGGTCCGCGTCCGGGCGATAGCCGCGTTCCACACGCCGTCGTTGTGGGTGGGGTAAGGGTGCGTCACGCCGGCCACGGCGGTCGCCGACAGCTTCCGCTGCACGGCGAGGCACACCTCGCCGAGGGACTCCCCGGCGCGCGGGCCCACGATGGTCCCGCCGATGACCCGCCCCCGCCGGTCGAAGGCGAGACGTGTGAAGCCCTCCATCCGTTGCTCCGTCACCGCCCGGTCCAGGTGGGTGTGGTGCACGGCCTGCTCGATCCCGCCCTTCCCGGTGGGAGCACCGACCGCGGCGATCTCGGGATCGGTGAACGTGACGCGCGGCGGCTCGATCCGGCTCACCGTGCGGAGCGGCCCGAGGATCGCGTTTCCCGCGGCGATGCTCGCGTGGACACCGGCCGTATGGGTGTACTTCGGGTGGTCCGTCACGTCTCCCGAGGCCCAGAATCCCGGCCGCGACGTCCGCAGGTGACGGTCCGTCACGACGTATCCGGCGCCGTCGAGCTCCACCCCCGCTTGCTCCAGCCCGAAGCCGCGGCTGCGTGGCGTGCGCCCGGCGGCCGCGAGGAGGTGCGTGAACGCGAGGTCCTCGCCCGACGTCGTCGTCAGCAGGCCGCCCTCGGTCCCGCCGTCCCCTGCGCCGTCCCCGGTGCCTCGGACGGAGACCGCACCGTGCTCGAGCAGGATGCGGACGCCGTCCTCCTCCAGCGCCGCACGGAGCACGGCCGAGGCCTCTGGGTCCTCCCGCGGCAGGAGGCGCTTCCCGCGGTGCACGACGGTCACGTCCGAGCCGAGCCGGGCGAAGGCCTGGGCCAGCTCGCATCCCACCGGCCCTCCTCCGATGATCACGAGCCTGGCCGGGAGGACCGCGAGGTCCCAGAGGTTCTCGTTCGTGAGCACGTGCACACCGTCGATCCCCGGCAGGTCCGGGAGGGCGGGGGCGGACCCGGTGGCGACCAGCACGTGGCGGGCGCGGATGGTCCGCACACCGACCCGGAGGCTGCCGTCGGGCAGGACCTGAGCCCGGCCGGGAACCACCTCGACCCCGGCCCGTCCGAGGGCCTCGGGTGAGTCGACGGGCTCGATGTGCGCGATGGCCTGCCGGACGTGCTGCATGACGCGGGCGAAGTCCACCGTCACGCCTCCCACGTCGACACCGTACCGGGAAGCCCGCCGTGCCTGGGCCGCAGCGGAGGCGGCCGCGAGCAGCGCCTTCGACGGCACGCACCCCGTGTAGAGGCAGTCACCCCCGGTCCTCTCCTCCTCGACCAGCACCACGCGTGCGCCGAGTCCGGCGGCGGTCTGTGCACCCACGAGCCCGGCGGTGCCTCCGCCGATCACCGCGAGATCGACGTCGTGCGCTGCGGGGGAAGGTGTGAGAGCCATGGTGGTGCCTCTCGGGGTCGGGGTGCTACGGGAGCCGGGGGTCGGGCGGTGTCGCGGCCGGCGGCCATGAGGAGCGGGCGTCCAGGCAGGCGGCGAGGACGTCGGCGGCATCGGACACCAGGCCGTCGACGCCGAGGTCCAGCAGCCGGTCCATGTCCTCCCGGTTGTTGATCGTCCAGACATGCACCTGCAGGCCGCCGGCGTGGCACGCCGCGACGAACCGGCGGGTCACCACGCGGATGCCCCGGTAGGTCTCCGGGACCTGAAGCGCCTGCACCCCGGCACGGCGCGCGACCACCCCGACGAGCCCGACCGGCGCCAGCAGCTTCGCCAGCGCGTTCACGAGCATGCCCGCGGAGGACGCCGCCGGCCTGGCGAGGAGCCGCAGCACGCGCCGGCGGCGGCGGTCGGAGAAGGACGCCAGGAGGACGCGGTCGTGCGCCTCCAGGCGATCGACGAGCTCGGCGACGGGACGGATGCAGTCATCGCTCTTGACGTCGATGTTCAGGCGGAGCTCCGGCCAGCGTACGAGGACCTCCTCGAGCGTCGGGATGCTCCCATGTCCCTGGACCCGGAGCTCACGAAGTTCCTCGGCCGTGCGACCAGCGATCGGGCCGTGGGCGCCCGTCACCCGGTCCAGGTGCTCGTCGTGGAAGACCATGACCACGCCGTCCAGGGACGCCCGGACGTCGATCTCGAGGTAGGCGAATCCCAGGGCGACAGACCGCTCGAAGGCGGCGAGCGTGTTCTCGCCGCCGTCGGGCGCGAAGCCGCGGTGTGAGAGGGCGATCGGCCGGGGCCGTCCGGTGGGTCCGGGCGGAATGTCGAGGTAGGGGTAGCGGCGGCGCTCAGGCCGTCCCGAGTGCCGCAAGCCTCTCCTCCAGCACCTGGGCCACGCCGTCCTCGTCGAACGGTGGTGCCACCAGGTTGGCCGCTGCCAGCGCGTCGGGGTGCCCGGAGGCCATGGCATAGCCGGAACCGGCCCAGTCGAGCATCTGGATGTCGTTGGGCATATCCCCGAACGCGACGACGTCCGCCGCGTCGATGCCGCGCTCGGCTGCGTACCGGGCGAGCGTGACGGACTTGTTGATCTCGGGTACGGCCATCTCGAGCAGGGCGACGGTCGGCGCGGAGTGCGTCGTCGAGACCAGGTGGGCGACGGCCGGCCGGACTGCGGCGAGGAAGGCGTCCGGTGAGATGTCCTTCTCGCGGGCCAGGAACTTCACGACCTGCTCGCCCGGCAGCGACTCCTCGAAGGGCTGGGCCGTGATACCGCCGAGGAGCTCCGAGGTGGCCTCGTCCGCGAAGCCCGTCTCCACCTTGAAGCCGGAGACGGTCTCCGCGGCGAAGGTCGCGGCGGGGAAGAGCCCGCGGATGATGTCCCGCGCGGAGTAGATGTCCTCCGGGTCCAGCAGGGTCGCCTCGAGGACGCGCTCGCCCTCGAGATCGTAGGTGAGCGCGCCGTTCGAGCAGATCACGGTCCCCGTGTGGCCGAGCTGATCCCTGAGGGGCTGCAGCCACCGGGGCGGCCGCCCGGTCACGAAGACGACATCGACCCCCGACTCCGCACAGGCCCGGAACGCACGGATGGTGCGTTCGCTCATTCTGCCGTCGTGTCCCACGACGGTCCCGTCCATGTCGCTCGCCACGAGGCGCATCGGTGACTCCTTCGGTTCTGCTTCCACCCTACCGGCGCGGAGGGGACCCGTTCCCGGCCGTCCGCCGGTGGCGACCGACGGGCGGGACGGCCGCTCCCGGCGTCGTCCCCGCTCGTCCGGGGAAGACGGCCGCTACTGCTCGAACGTGCCGATCAGCCGGGCACGACCGATGGCGTGCGAGAACAGGGTGAAGCCGAGGTACGCCGGCGTCGCGTCGGCGGAGATCTCGAGCGTCTCGACGTCCACCGCGTGCACCACCACGTGGTAGTGGTGCGGACCGTGACCGGCGGGAGGTGCCGCACCCACGAAGCCCGCGAACCCGCCGTCGTTCCTCAGCTGCACGGCGCCCTCGGGCAGCAGGCCGGATCCGTCCGTGCCGGCACCGCCAGGGAGGGACGTGGTGCTCAGGGGCAGGTCGGCCACTGCCCAGTGCCAGAAACCGCTGGCGGTCGGGGCGTCGGGGTCGTAGACGGTGACGGCGAAGCTCTTCGTGCCCTCGGGGAAGCCGCTCCAGCTGAGCTGCGGGGACCGGTCCTCGCCGCCCGCGCCCATCATGCCGGACGCCTGTGCCGCGTCGAGGGACGCGTTGTGCGTGATGTCCTCGCTCGTGAGCTCGAAGTCGGGTACCTGCGGAAGGTCTGCGTAGGGGTCGCGGGTCATCGCTGTGCTCCTCTGGTGATCGGTCGGGTGGTGGGCCGCCTCCGGCTCAGGGCTGCGCCATCTCGTGCCGCGAGGGCGGGTTCGCGCCCGCTCGTGACACGGTGATCGCAGCGGCCCGAGCCGCGTACTGCAGCATGCCGGTGAGCTGCCCGAGGTTCATTCGTCGCAGCTCGTCCCGGCGATGGGCGCCGTCGAGCTCGAGGTCCACGAGCGCCCCCAGCAGCGCCGCCATGAAGGAATCCCCCGCACCCACGCTGTCCACCACGCTCGTCGACGGCGCCGGCACCGAGACCTCGCCGGCGCGGCACACGCCCCATGGTCCCTTCGAGCCCCGGGTCACGACGACGACGGCGGCGCCGGTCTCCAGCCACGCCCGGGCCGATGCCTCGGGCGTCCGGCCGGGGTAGAGCCAGGCGAGGTCCTCGTCGGAGGCCTTCACGACGTCGGCGAGCGCCACGAAGGCCTCGGCGTGCTCGCGCGCGACGTCGGCGTCGCGGATGATGGTCGGCCTGCAGTTGGGGTCGTAGGTCACCGTGACCAGCGGGTGCGCCGCGGTGACCAGTGCCAGGACGTCCGCGGCGCCGGGCGCGAGCATCGTGGCGATGGACCCGGTGTGCAGCAGGCTCGTCCCGTCGAGCAGGCTGTCCTTCCGGTCCGCGAGTCCCGGCAGGTCCCAGACGAGCTGGAAGTCGTAGGATGCACCGCCCGCGGGATCGAGCCGGGCGGTGGCGACGCTGGTGGGGTGGGCATCCGGGCCGACAGGGAAAGGCACCGAGTTGTCGCGGAGGTGCTGCTGGATCATCCGGCCGTACTCGTCGTCACCGAATCGCCCCACGAACTGGGCGGGGTGGCCGAGCCTGGCGAGACCCACCGCCACGTTCATGGGACTGCCGCCGACGTGCGCGCGCATGGAGGCGGTGTCGCTGACGACTTCGTCGATGAGGGTTTCCCCGATCACGGTGAGCACGGATTCAACGTACCAGCCACGGCGCGCGCGCCGCCCGGAGTTCCTGAATCACCCGTGGGGCCTCCCGGACCCGGCCCCTGATCCTTGGCACACTGGAACTCCTTCCCCTCCACCCGGTCCGCCCCGGCGGACCACGTCCAGGACACCGATGACACAGACGACACGGACCCCCACTGCCGCACGCCCCGACGGCGGCGTCCGGCCTCCCGCGCCGCGCCCGGGCCGCCTGCGCTCCCTCGTCGGGGCGGAGGGTCCGCACTCCACCCGGAACGCCAGGAACCTGCTCGTCACCACCACCTTCTCCCTCGTCGCGATCGGCCTGACGATGGTGCTCTCGGCGTCGTCGGTGGAGCTCGTCGCCGTCGGGAGGTCGCCCTTCGACACCTTCGGCAAGCAGCTCATGTGGACGGGCATCGGCAGCGTGGCGCTCGTCGTCTGCGCCCTCGTCCCGCTCCGTGCGTACCGCCGGCTGGCGTGGCCCATCCTGCTGGGTTCCTTCGCGGTGTCACTCCTGGTCTTCACGCCGCTCGGCTACGAGGTGCAGGGCAACCGGAACTGGATCCGCATCGCGGGCCTGACCGTGCAGCCTTCCGAGTTCCTGAAACTCAGCATCGTGATCTGGGGAGGTGCGGTACTCGCACGGAAGGAGAAGCTGCTCGGCAGCTGGAAACACCTGTTCATCCCGGTGGCTCCCGGCGCGTTCATCGGGATCTGTCTCGTGATCGCGGGCAAGGACCTCGGTACCGCGATGATCCTGGCCCTCGTCGCCGCGGCCCTGTTCTTCTTCGCCGGCGCCAGTCCGAAGCTCTTCATCGGCGGGATCGTCCTCGGCACCATCGGCGTGGCACTCGCCGTCGTCTCCAGCCCCAACCGCATGAGCCGCATCAGTGCGTGGCTCGATCCGGCGGCGGAGGGTACGGCGGAGGGGCTCGGCTACCAGAGCGCCCAGGCCCTGTACGGCCTGGCGGGCGGTGGCGTGTTCGGCGTCGGGGTCGGGCAGAGCCGCCAAAAGGTCAGCTGGATACCGGAGGCGCACAACGACTTCGTGTTCGCCATCCTCGGCGAGGAACTGGGGCTCGTGGGCGCGCTGATCGTCATCCTGCTCTTCGCCGTGCTCGCCTACTCGATCGTCCGGATCTCGAAGCTCTCCGGCGACCTCTTCGTCACCTATCTGTGCGGGGGGATCCTCGTATGGATCGTGGGGCAGGCCATCCTCAACATCGCCGTGGTCACGGGGATGATCCCGGTGATCGGCGTACCGCTGCCCTTCATCTCCTACGGCGGCTCCTCGATGGTGGCCGTGCTCGCCGCCGTGGGCGTGCTCATCTCCTGCTCCCGGGCGACGGACCGCCGGGCGGCGCGCGGTCCTGCCTGAGGCGGGTCGGGCTAGTCCGTCCTGGCCCGCAGTACCCGCTGCGTCGCCGGGATCGGCTTCCCGCGGAACCGCCGGACGCTGTAGGCGATGAGCGCGAGGGCGATCACGGAGGACGCGACGAGGCTGATGCCCGTCCCCGATCCACCGAACAGCCACCACTTGTCCTCGAAGGACCACCACGTCGGGACGGGCACCTGAAGGATCCACACGACGCCGAGGCTCATGATCACGAGGGCACTGGCGCAGCTGGCCGCGATGCGGGGGATGGTCTTCACGCCCAGGGCTGCGGCATGGAACGCGTTCGCCTTCAGTGGCTTCAGGTAGCGGCGGGCCCAGTGGTACTGCTGCGACAGGACGGCGAGCCCCGCGGCGAGGAGCAGCAGGCCCGGCCCGGGCAGCACGAGCGCGGCGATCCCGAGTACCACGAGGGTCCAGCCGACCACCTCGATCACGGTGCGGCGGACCCAGCCCGGGACCCGCTCTTTCGCTGCCATGGACACAGGATGACACAGGTAGCTGGGCGCTGACGACGGACAGCAGGCTGCCTAACCGGCACCACCCCCGCCAGGCGAACAGCACGGGAACAATCGGCGATATACATGCGTTTGCATGGACATACCGGCGCTCGTCGACCGGCCCGAACCAAGGAGGACAGTGTGACTGCTCGAACCGAAGGTCTTCACCACGTCACCGCGATCGCCGGTGACCCGCAGAAGAACATCGACTTCTACATCAGGGGGCTGGGGCTGCGGCTGGTCAAGAAGACCGTCAACTTCGACGATCCCGGCACCTACCACCTCTACTACGGCGACGAGTCCGGCCGGCCCGGTTCGCTCCTCACCTTCTTCCCCTGGCAGGGGATCCGCAGCGGACGCGTGGGCAGCGGGCAGTCGACCACCACGGCGTTCTCCGTGCCGCAGGGCACGCTCGGCTGGTGGCAGGAGCACTTCAAGGCCATCGACGTCGAGTCGACCATCTCGCGGGCCTCGTCGGAGGAGGAGCGTCTCTCCCTGCGTGACCCGGACGGCCTCCAGATCGACCTCGTCGCCTCCTCCCTCGCGGATCCGCGCGATCCCTGGGACTCGAAGTCCGTCCCGGCCGAGTACGCCGTGCGCGGCCAGCACTCGTCGGTCCTGACGGTCCAGGACCCCACGGGCACGCTCGAGACGCTCACGACTGACCTCGGGATGAGGATCCTGTCCGAGAAGGACGGCCGCTACCGCCTCAGCACCCACGACGGCGAGCCCGGGACCGTCGTCGACGTCGTCACCGATACCCGCAGCGAGCGCGGCCTCGTGGCCGGCGGCACCGTCCACCACATCGCCTTCCGCGTTCCCGACCAGGCGACGCAGGAGGTGTGGCGCCAGGAGCTGGCCGAGCGCGGCTACGGCGTGACGGCCATCCTCGACCGCCAGTACTTCACCTCGATCTACTTCCGCGAACCCGGGGGGACGCTGCTGGAGATCGCCACCGACACACCGGGGTTCGACATCGACGAACCGCTGCTGGAACTGGGGCGCTCCCTCAAGCTCCCGCCGTGGCTCGAGCCCAATCGCGAGGCCATCTCGCACGCCGTCGCGAAGATCGACCTGCCCGGCGAGAACAACCCCGCCGTCCAGGCCTTCTTCAAGTAGGAGGATCCATGACCACGACCCACGCCTGGCCGCACCTGTTCCACGAGGGAGCGGCAGACACCCCGGTGCTGCTGCTCCTGCACGGAACGGGCGGCACGGAACACGATCTCCTGCCCCTCGCCGAGCGCCTCGCGCCCGGCGCGGGGTATCTCGCCCCGCGCGGACCCGTCCGGGAACACGGCATGAACCGGTGGTTCCGCCGCTTCGGCGAAGGGGTCTTCGACATCGACGACGTCGTGCTGCGCGCCGGCGAGCTCGCAGCGTTCATCAGCTGGGCCCGCGAGCACTACGCGCTCGGGGACCGGAGGCTCATCGCCGTCGGCTTCTCCAACGGTGCGAACATCGCGCTCGCCACGGCCCTGCTCCACCCGGGAATGGTGGCCGACGCCGTCGCGTTCTCAGGGATGTACCCGCTGGAGGGACGCAGCATCGACACGGACCTGTCCGGATCGTCGATCGCCCTCTTCAACGGCTCGGCAGACGCCATGGCACCCCTGGACAGTGCGGTCCGCGTGGGATCGATCCTCGAGAGCCGCGGCGCCGAAGTACGCCGGAACGTCCGCGAAGGCGGGCACGGCATCCACCCCACCGAGGTCGACGGCGCAGCCGCCTGGATCACCTCGCTCACCCGGAAGGTCACCCATGACTGAAGCACCCAGCGCCCTGTCAGCGAAGGCCGCGACACTCGCACGCCTGCACTCCGCCCCCGAGATCCTGCAGGTGGTCAACGTGTGGGACGTGATCAGTGCGAAGACCATCGCGGACATCCCGGGAACCACGGCCCTGGCGACGGCCAGCCACTCCATCGCGGCCTCACTCGGCTACGAGGACGGCGAGAACATCCCCGTGGAGGAGATGATCGCCGCCGTCGGCCGGATCGCTTCAGCCACGGACCTGCCGGTCTCGGCGGACCTGGAATCGGGTTACGGCGATCCCGGGGACACCGTCCGCCGGGCCATCGGCGTCGGGATCGTGGGCGCGAACATCGAGGACCAGATGCGTCCCCTCGCCGACGCCGTCGCGCAGATGGACGCCGTCATCGCGGCCGGTCGCGCCGAGGGCATCGACTTCGTGCTGAACGCCCGCACGGATGCCTTCGTGAAGGCCGGCGACCGCGACCCCGCCGAGGTCCTGGCCGACGCCGTCGAGCGCGGCAAGGCCTACCTCGCGGTCGGTGCCACGAACGTCTTCGTGCCCGGGCTCCTGGACGAGCACGCCGTGACGACGCTCGTGCAGGCCTTCGGACCCCAGCGGCTCAGCGTCATCAACGTGCCGGGGAGCCTCGCTCCGTCACGCCTGCAGGAGCTCGGTGTCGCCCGGATCTCCTACGGCCCGTGGACGCAGCGCGTCGCACTGACCGCCCTCGCGAACTCCGCGCGCGAACTGCTCGCCGACGGTCAGCTGCCCGAGGGCACGCTCCCGCTCAACTAGGGCGGAGGTCCCGCAGGACCCCGGTCCGCCTCCACCGGCGGGCCGGGGTCCTGCTGTCCCTCAGGTCCGCGCCAGCTGCGCGACGACGGCGTCCCACGCCTTCGAGCCCGGGGTGATGATCGCGAAGTGGTCCCCCGGGACCATGACGAGGTCCGCGCTCCCGCCCGCCGCCGTCGCCGCATGGACGTAGGCCTCCGACTGACTGGGCGGCACCGTGGTGTCCTTCCTGCCGTGGACGGCGACCACGGGCACGGGAAGCGGGACCGCCGACATCGGATCGGCGAGGCGGTAGCGCTCCGTGTCCTCCGGCTCGCCGAGCAGGTTCTCGACCGCGCCGTCGCTGAGGCCGAGGTCCCGGGCGGCGGCGAGGTCGAGCACCCCGGCCTGGCTGACGACGGCGGTGAGCGGGACCGTCGGTGTCCCCGCTCCGGGCGCACCCGCGGGAAGTCCCGCGCGCCCCGCCGCCCAGACCGCGAGGTGACCGCCGGCGGAATGGCCGAGGGCCGTCGTCGAACCCAGGTCCAATCCGTGCTCCGATGCCGCGACCGCGAGATGGTCGATCCCCGCCGCGACGTCGTCGAACGTCTCCGGCCAGCCGCCGCCGTTCCCCGCGCGGCGGTACTCCAGGTTCCAGCATGCGTAGCCGCGCGTCACCAGGTCCTGGGCCAGCGGCTCGCCCAGCTCGGCGCCGTAGGTGGAACGCCAGTATCCGCCGTGGATGATGACGATCACCCCGGTCACCGCGGCACCGTCAGCCGGGAGGTAGAGGTCGGCGAACTGGCTCGGATCACTCCCGTACGCGAAGCGCTGCGCAGTGACCGGGGGGATCTTCGGCCCGTTCCTGATGCCGCAGGCGGCGAGGACGCCCGCGGCGGCGGCCGCCAGGAGGGCGAGGACGGAGCGACGCCCCACAGGATCAACCGGATGCACAGGCGACAGCGTAACGGTCGGCCGGGTTGGCTACGATGAAGACTCCCTCGGAAAGGCATGGTGCATGGGCGCATGGGATGATCTCGACGAGCGGCTACGGCCCGGGGTCGAGGCGCATACGCGCGAGTTCGAACGCGTGCGGCCTGCCCTGGACCGGGTCACCACCGCCATGCGGGACAGCATCGCGGCCATCTTCGAGGGCACCGACCTCAAGCCGCTGTTCGTCACGGCGCGCACCAAGACGGTCGAGTCCTTCCGCGACAAGGCCTCGCGGACCCTGCCCTCGCCCGAGGTCGGTGCACCGCCGACCCTGGTGTTCCCGGATCCGATGCGCAACCTCACGGACCTCGTGGGCGTGCGGATCATCACCACCCTCCCGCACGAGGTGGACCTCGCCGCGAACCTGCTCAAGCGCCAGCGCAACGAATTCGACTGCCGCGGTGACCGGGAGAAGGACATCGGCTCCATCGAGTCCGGCACGTACGGGTACTCGAGCCGCCACCTCATCATGCGCACCATCCACAATGACGTGGTGCGGGCCTTCCAGCAGGCCGTGGACCCCGAGACGAAGGCCGCCGGCAGCTACCTCTTCGAGGTGCAGGTCCGCACGGTCCTGGCCCACGCCTGGTCCGAGATCGAGCACGACATCCGGTTCAAGGCCTCCAATCCGAAGGCGTGGAGCCCGTACTTCGACCGGCAGTTCACGGGCACGGCGGCCATGCTGGAGACCGTCGAATCCGCGTTCGCGGAACTGCACGAGCGCTACGAGACGGTGACCGGGTTCTGGGACGAGGACGGTGAGGGCAGCGCGCCCCTGACCCCGAACCGGATCCGCGACATCTGGCAGACCCTGCTCCCCCACGTGGACAGGAAATCGGACGACAACTGGGGGTGGGCGGCCGAACTCCTTGCCGCGCACGGACTGCGCACCACACTGGAACTCGTCGCGCTGCTGCAGGCGGACACCATCACGACGGTGCGGAAGGCCCTCGACCACCGGTACTCCCCGGGCCCGGACCGCCTCCTGGACGACATGCTGCTGTGGCACTACGGCGAGCGCCACATCGAGCTCACTGCGGAGCCGAAGGACGCCGAGAGCACCTCCCGCCGCGACAGCCTGCAGCGCAGGCACCGGCAGATGGAGATCTACCGGGCGCAGCACCCGGGCGGTTAGGGCTCTGCCGTCGCAGGGGATCGGGTGACGGTCAGCCCACCCCTGCCCTGTACTTCCCGGCCCGCCGGCCCAGCCGGTCCTCCGTGGGCAGGCCCCTGACCCGCGCGAGCTCGTACTCGATCGCCCTGGCCATCCGCTCGCAGAACGCCCGGCCCTCCTCGGCGGCGTCCGGCCGCTCGTCCACCACGTGGTCGACGACGCCCCGCTCCACGAGGACCGCGACCTTCACGCCCTGCGCCTCCGCCATCTCGGGAGCACGGTCCACCGTGCGGTGCACGATCGCGCTGGCTCCCTCGGGCGGCAGCGGCGAGAGCCAGGCGTGCTGAGCGGCGATGGTGCTGTCCGCGGGCAGCAGCGCGAGCGCCCCGCCGCCGGCTCCCTGGCCGAGGAGCACCGAGACCGAGGGTGAGGCGAGGCCGATGAGGTCGTGCAGGGACCGCGCGATCTCCCCGGCGAGTCCGCCCTCCTCCGCCTCCCTCGAGAGATCGGCGCCGGCGGTGTCGATGACCGTGAGCAGGGGCAGCCCGAGCTCCTCGGCGAGCTTCATGCCGCGGCGCGCCTCGCGGAGCGACGCCGGGCCCATGGCCGACTCGCCCTCCCGGCGCGGCCGCTGGTGCCCGAGGACGATGCAGGGCTGCTCCCCGAAGCGTGCGAGCGCCAGCAGCAGGCCCGGATCCTTCTCGCCCTGACCCGTGCCGTTGAGCGGCAGGACGTCCCGCGCTCCGTGGGCCAGCAGGCGGCGGAGATCCGGGCGCCGCCGGTTCCGCGAGATGAGGATGGACTCCCAGGCGGACTGCGCGCCGGGGCGGACGGACGCCGTCGACGGCACGGCGGGAACCGCCGACGAGTCCGCGAGCAGCACGGTCAGGGCCGAATCCACGATGCCCGCGAGTTGCCCGGGCGGTACGACGGCGTCGATCAGCCCCTTGTCGAACAGGTTCTCCGCGGTCTGGACGTCCGGCGGGAACGGAGCCCCGTACAGCGCCTCGTACACGCGCGGTCCGAGGAAGCCGAGGAGCGCCCCGGGCTCGGCGACGGTGACGTGACCGAGCGATCCCCAGGACGCCATCACGCCGCCCGTCGTCGGATGCCGGAGGTAGACGAGGTAGGGCAGGCCCGCCTGGCGGTGGGCACGGACGGCACCGGTGATGTCCACCATCGAGAGGAACGCGGGGGTCCCCTCCTGCATGCGCGTCCCGCCCGAGGCCGGACCAGCGAGCAGCGGCAGGCCCTCCGCCGTCGCCCGCTGCACGGCAGCCGTGATGCGGTGCGCGGCCGCGCTCCCGATCGACCCGGCGAGGAAGGTGAACTCGGAGACGATGACGGCGACGCGCCGGCCGTGGATCAGCCCCTCCCCCGTGAGGACGGACTCGTCCGCGCCGCTCTTCTCGCGCGCCCGCCGCAGCTCCTCCGCGTAGCCCGTTCCCGTTCCCGGTGGGGGTCCCGTGACCGGCGCGTCCCAGGAGGTGAAGGATCCGGCGTCGAGCACAGCATCGATCAGTTCCCGTGCCGTGAGGTGCGGTCGTCGGGTCTCCCCGCTCACGCCCGTACGTCCTCCGCAACGGGGCGGGCGAGCCAGGCGCGGATCGCCTCGCCGTCACCGTCGAGCAGTGGCGGTGCCGCGTGCTCCGTGAGCGTGGTCTCGACCGGTCCGTCGAAGAACCGCAGTGGCGCCCCGGGCAGGTCGATGTCCCCGAGCACGGGGTGCTGCACCGTGGTCAGGAGGCCCTGCGAGTGGACCTGCTCCCACGCGTACACCTCGTCGAGCGTGCGGACCTTCCCTGCAGGGATTCCCGCCGCGTTCAGCTTCTCGAGCAGCGGTTCCGCCCCGTAGGCGGAGAAGGCGTCCTCGATGACGCCGATCAGGAGGTCCCGGTGCCCCACGCGGTCCGCGTTCGTCGCGAATTCCGGCCTGGTGGCGTCGATGCCGAAGGCCGTGGTGAACGCCGCCCACAGCTTCTCGCTCCCCACGCTGATCTGCACCTTGCCGCCGCGGCAGCTGAAGAGTCCGTAGGGGGCGATCGACGGATGATGGTTGCCCTGGGCCTGCGGGACCTCGCCGGCCACGGTGGTCCGCGTGCCCTGGAAGGCATGGACGCCGATGATCGAGGCGAGCAGTGACGTGCGCACCACCTGGCCGCGACCCGTCCGCTCGCGCTCGAGGAGGGCGGCGACCGCCCCGTACGCCCCGTACATGCCGGAGAGCAGGTCGGCGATGGGCACGCCGACCCGTTGCGGGTTCTCCGGATCCGCTCCGGTGAGGGACATGAGTCCGGCCTCGCCCTGGACGATCTGGTCGTAGCCGCTGCGCTTCGCCTCCGGCCCGTCATGACCGAATCCGGTGATCGAGAGGATCACGAGGCCCGGGTTGAGCGCGAGCATCGCGTCCGTGGAGAAGCCGAGACGGTCGAGCACTCCCGTCCGGAAGTTCTCGATCACCACGTCGGCGCGCCGCAGCAGTTCCGTCAGGACCCCTCGCCCGTCCTCGCTCTTGAGGTCCAGGGCGATGGACTCCTTGTTGCGGTTGCAGGACAGGAAGTAGGTGGACTGGCGGTCGTCCTCGGGACCGACGAAGGGCGGACCCCAGCCCCGGGTGTCATCGCCGGTTCCCGGCGTCTCGACCTTGATGACGCGTGCCCCGAGGTCGCCGAGCATCATGCCCGCGTGCGGTCCGGCGAGGGCCCGGCTGAGGTCGACGACGAGACGGCCGGCCAGCGGGCCGCCCCGCCCGCCGGCGTCGTGGGTGGTCGGGTCGGCGTTCATGGGAACCTCCGGGTCGGGGACAGGACGTGGATTGCGTTGATCAGAGCCAGCCGGGCACCACGAGGACGAGCCAGGCGATGATCGGTCCGGCGACGACGACGATCGCCCCGTACCCGAGGATCTGCTTGTAGAAGCGGTCCTTGTCGGTCCCCTCGGGTGCGTTGGCCAGGACCAGCGCGCCGTTGGTGGAGAACGGCGAGACGTCGACGATCGTGGAGGACACCGCGAGGGCGCAGACGACGCCGACGGCACTCACCGCACCGGTCTCGAGGAACGGGATGGCCAGCGGGATCAGGGCGGCGAGGATCGCGGTCGACGACGCGAAGGCGGAGACCACGGCCCCGATGTAGCAGATGAGGAGTGCGGCGAGCAGCGGCGCTCCGAGGCCCGCGACGCCGTCGGACACGTACTCGATCGTCCCGGCCTCGGTCAGGACGCCGACGAAGGTGAGCATGCCGCAGATGAGCAGCACAGTGGACCAGGCGATCTTGTTGACCGCTCCGCTCTGGGCCTTCGGCGAGATGAGGGCGAGGACCACGGCGATCGTGATGGCCACGAAGCCGACGTCGACCTTGAATCCGAGGGCGATCACGGCAAGGGCGATCAGGCCGAGGATGGTCATCGGCTGCGAGATGCGGTCCTCGCGCGACTTGGTGGCGACGACGCCGTCCCCCGCGGGATCACGCGGGCCGTACGTGCCGCTGCCCGTGCCCTTGTAGGCGACGTCCGCCCGGCGCATCCCGGGGCTCGCGGTGAAACGGGCCTCGGCGGCCTCCTCGACGAACTGGCCCATGCGGGAGGACAGGAGGCCGCGGCCACCGAGGACGATGAACAGGACCACGGCGATCAGGAGGTTGAAGATGAAGCTGGAGAGGAAGACGGCCAGCGGACTGGACTCGAATCCGGACTCGCCGACGATGTCGTTGACGATCACGCCGTACACCGCGATGGGCGAGAATCCCCCGGCCTGCGCGCCGTGGACGACCATCATGCCCATGAGCAGCGGGGAGATCTTGTGGCGGGCGGCGAAGCCCAGCGCCACGGGGGCCATGATGGCGACGGCGGCCGGGCCGAGCGCTCCCACCGCCGTGATCACGGCGGTGATGAGGAACATGACCCAGGGAATGAGCGCCACGCGGTTGCGGACGAGTTTCACGGCGGCGTTGACGAGCAGGTCGATGGTGCCGTTGTTCTGCGCGATCGCGAACAGATAGGTGACCCCGACCAGGGTGAGGAACAGGCCGCCGGGGAATTCGGCGATGATGTCGTCGGTCTCCATGCCGAGGAACACGGCGCCCAGCAGGAAGGCTCCGACGAAGGCGAGGGCCCCCATGTTGATCGGGAGCAGGGTGGCTATCAGGAACATCGCCGCGAGGATGATGATCGATAGGAGCGGAGCGGACATCGTGATCCTCCAGCGGGCGACGGACGGGCGGGGTGTGACCTGTGGCACAGGACCACTGGCCTAGCCTGTAGGAGAGTGGGTGTCCCTGTCAATCACTGCCCGGTAGCATGAGCGCACCACTATCCCGGGGAGAGTCAGAATGAGCGACGCCGCCAGCCCGCAACCACTGGGGCGCCTGGCCCGGCCGCGGCTGTACGAGCAACTCGTCGAACAGCTCCTCGGCTACATCGAATCGGCCAGACTCCAGCCGGGGGACCTGCTGCCGGCGGAACGGGATCTGGCCGAGCGGCTCGGCGTCTCCCGCGCCACCCTCGCGCAGGCGCTCGTGGCGCTCGAGGTGCTCGGCGTGATCGACGTCCAGCACGGCACCGGAGCGGTCCTGCGGCATCGCGCGAGCGTAGCCAGCGTCATCAAGGGCCTCCGGGAGCACCGGAGCAGGCTCCCCGACATCGTCGAGGCGCGCAGCACCCTCGAGGTGAAGCTCGCGGCCCTCGCCGCGGAACGGCGCACGGATGCGGACCTCGCAGCGATCGACGCCGCTCTGTCGGCCATGCAGGCGGAGATCGACGACGGCGACCGCGGCGCGCACGGGGACGAGCTCTTCCACCAGGCCGTCACGGCTGCGGCGCACTCCCCGGTCATGGCGCAACTCATGGCGTTCATCGGGGAGATGGTCCTGGAGACCCGCCTGGAGTCCCTCGCACAGCCCGGCCGGCCCGAGCAGTCGCTCGCCTCGCACCGGGGTATCGCCGACGCCATCCGGGCGCGGGACGCAGCCGCCGCAGCCGCCGCGATGCAGCGGCACATCGAGCTCGTCTCGGATGTCGCGTTGCTCAAATAGCGGGAACCTCGGTCTGGAAGCAGCTGCGGTCCGCACCGATGATTCGCGGCCGGCATCCTGCCTCAGCGGATCCGTGTGCCGTTCGGACCATGCGCCGGCGGACGCCCATCGCTCGCGGCCATCGATGCCGACCCGCTCGCGACGGCGGCCGGCCCCGGAACGGGACCGGCCGCCGTCGTCCGTGCGGAGGGACGATCAGGCCTCGGACACCTGCGCCGCGAGATTCGCGAGCGTGCCCTCGAGGGCGTCCTGCGACACCGCGGGGAAGCCGATGGTCTTCAGCAGCTCCTTGTCGGTGACCGCTGACCAGTCGTAGGTGACCGAGACGTCCGTCGACCCGGGGCCGGTCGCCTCGAAGCGCCAGACCCACTCCCATCCCGGGGGCTCCTCACCCGCCGGAGCCGTCTTCCAGGCGAGGAGCTTGTTCTCGTCGTAGCCGATCACGTGGTTGTCCGTCTGGTAGTCGCCCCCCATCTTGTCCCACGTCTGGTTCATGGTGAAGACCTGCCCGGAGCCGGTGATGCGGTCGGACTTGCTGTCCGACTGCACCATGCCGGACCCGTCGAGCGCCGCGTGATGCGCGGGGTCGGACAGGAAATGGAAGATGGTGTCGGCGGATGCGTCGATGGTCCGGGTTGCGGAAATGCTCGTGTCGGTCATGCAGCGTGCTCCTTCTCGTTGTGGGCGACGGGTTTTACTTCGCGTCGTCCGGCGAAGATTCGTCGAGCGTCCAGCCGGTGATGGACTCCAGGTCCTTCCCGGCGTCGCGCGTGTACTGCCAGGCACGCTGCCGCTGGTCCTGCAGGTCCTGGCGGAACCGCGCTTCGGTCGCTCCGAGGGTCGGCACGCGGTCGATCACGTCCATGGCCAGCTGGAACCGGTCGATCTGGTTCAGCATCGCCATGTCGAACGGCGTCGTCGTCGTACCTTCCTCCTTATAGCCCCGAACGTGCAGGTTCGGGTGGTTGTTCCGCCGGTACGTGAGCCGATGGATGAGCCAGGGATAGCCGTGGTAGGCGAAGATGACCGGTTTCGACGTGGTGAACAGGGTGTCGAACTCGCGTGCGGACAGGCCGTGCGGGTGCTCGGTGGAGTCCTGCAGGCGCATGAGGTCGACGACGTTGACCACGCGGATCTTCAGCCCGGGTATCCCTGCCTTCAGCAGGCCTGCCGCGGCGATCGCCTCGAGGGTCGGTACGTCCCCGGCACAGCCGAGTACGACGTCGGGCTCCACCCCGGATTCCTCCGAGCCCGCGAAGTCCAGCACGCCGATGCCCCGCGTCACGTGCAGGCGTGCCTCCTCCGGCCCGAACCAGGTGGGCGTGGGCTGTTTTCCCGTCACGATCACGTTGATGGTGTCCCGCGCCTGCAGGCAGTGGTCCGTCACCGCGAGCATGGTGTTCGCGTCCGGTGGCAGGTAGACCCGGATGACATCCGCCTTCTTGTTCACCACATGGTCGATGAAACCCGGATCCTGGTGGGAGAACCCGTTGTGGTCCTGCTGCCAGACATGGCTCGAGAGCATGTAGGTGAAGGACGCCATGGGCTGCCGCCAGGGGAGCCTCCTGTGGATCTCCAGCCATTTGGCGTACTGGTTGAACATCGAGTCGACGATGTGCACGAAGGCCTCGTAGCAGCTGAAGACGCCGTGCCGCCCCGTCAGGAGGTATCCCTCCAGCCAGCCCTGGCAGAGGTGCTCGCTGAGGACCTCCATGACACGACCGGAGCGGGCCAGATGCTCGTCGACGTCCTCGATCCGCGGCTGCCACACCTTGTCCGTCACCTCGTAGACCGCGGACAGCCGGTTCGACGCCGTCTCGTCCGGCCCGAACAGGCGGAAGTTGTGCGGATTGCGCTCGATGATGTCGCGGAGGTAACCCCCCGCCGTGATCATGGGGCTCACCTTCTCGGAGCCGGGACGCGCGACCTCCACGGCGTGCTCCGCGTAGGCGGGCACCACGAGGTCGCGGAGCAGGCGGCCGCCGTTCGCATAGGGTGTAGCGCTCATCCGCAGGTCGCCGTCGGGAGCCAGGCGGGCGATCTCGGGGCGGAGTCCGCCGTCGTCCGTGAACAGGGACCCCGGGTCGTAGGACCGCAGCCATTCCTCGAGCTGGTGCAGGTGCTCCTCGTTGTCGTGGATCTCCGAGAGGGGCACCTGGTGCGCCCGCCACGTCCCCTCGACGGGCTTGCCGTCCACCTCCGCCGGTCCGGTCCAGCCCTTCGGCGAGCGCAGCACGATCATGGGCCAGCGCGGTGCGCCGGCGTCGCCTCCGGCGGGCGAGGTCCGTGCCCGCTCCTGGATGTCGTGGATCTCGTCGATGCACGTGTCGAGGACCGCCGCGAAGTCGCGGTGGGCCGCCTCGGTGGCCCGCGGATCCGAGACCGTGACGAAGTGCGGGTCGTACCCGTAGCCGTACATCAGCTGCCGCAACTGTTCCTCCGGCATGCGGGCCAGCACCGTGGGGTTGGCGATCTTGTACCCGTTGAGGTGCAGGATCGGCAGGACGGCCCCGTCGACGGCGGGGTCCACGAAGCTGGTCGAGTGCCAGCTCGTCGCGAGGGGTCCCGTCTCGGCCTCGCCGTCGCCCACCACCGCCACCGCGATCAGCGAGGGGTTGTCGAACACGGCCCCGTACGCGTGCGCCAGGCTGTAGCCGAGTTCGCCGCCCTCGTGGATGGAGCCCGGCGTCTCCGGCGCCGCATGCGAGGGAATGCCCCCGGGATAGCTGAACTGCTTGAAGAGCGCGTTCAGGCCCGCGCCGTCGCTGCCGATGTTGCTGTAGATCTCGGAGTAGGTCCCCTCGAGCCACGCGTTCGCGACATTGGCGGGTCCGCCGTGGCCGGGGCCGGTGACGAACAGCATCTCCTGCCGCCGCTCCGAGATGACCCGGTTGAGGTGCGTGTAGACGAAGTTCAGTCCGGGGGTGGTGCCCCAGTGGCCCAGCAGCCGCGCCTTGACGTCCTCACCCACGAGCGGGCGCGTGAGCAGGGCGTTGTCCCGGAGGTAGATCTGACCCACCGAGACGTAGTTGGCGGCTCGCCACCAGGCGTCCAGTCCGCCGATATCAAGATGTGCCATGTATGCCTCCCTGGTTGTCATGTCCTGGCCGTTCATGTCCCGGTTTCTCACAGTTCGACGACGACGTCGGACGGCGTCTTGTCCGGTCGCCAGCCACGCCACACCGGGTGCCGCAGGCGCCCGGTGCCCGTGTGCTCGCTGTACTGCACCTCGCCGACCAGCGACGGCCGGACCCAGTGGGCGTCGGACGCATCCGCACCGGGGACGTCGCCCAGCGGTGCGGTCTTCCGCGCGAGTTTCTTCAGGCGGGCACCGACCTCCGCGAGGTCCCGCTCCGTCAGGCCGGAACCGACCCGGCCGACGTAGCGCAGGTCCACGCCGTCGGGCACGGCGACGAGGAGTGAGCCGACCTTGGACGCGCGGCTGCCCTTGCCCGGCCGCCAGCCCACCACCACGACCTCCTGCGTGTGCAGGTGCTTGATCTTGACCCACGACGACGATCGCGCGCCGGGTTGGTAGTCGCTCGTGAGGCGCTTGGCCATGATGCCCTCGAGGCCGAGCCGGCGGCTAGCCCCGACCGCCTCCTCGAGCGTCGCGTCGATGGCCGGCGGCACCTGCACGTGGCCGTCGTCCGCCTCGTCGACGGCCTTCTCGAGCAGTTCGCGCCGCTGGCAGTACTGCAGGGCGGTGAGGTCGTTGCCGTCGAGCCGGAGCAGGTCGAAGAGCATGAACCGCACGGGAGTCCTGGTGCGCGCCGCGTCGATCTCGGCCCGGCGCGTGAGCTTCATGCGCGTCTGCAGCAGCGCGAAATCGGGCCTGCCCCTGGCGTCCAGCGCGACGATCTCGCCGTCGAGCACCGCATCCCCGGCGCTCAGGAGGTCCGGGAGGTCGCCGAGTTCCGGATAGGTGGCCGTCGTGTCGAGGCCGTTGCGGCTCGTGAGCGTGACGGTCCCGCCGCTGACCCTGGCGATGCACCGGACGCCGTCCCACTTCATCTCGTACGCCCACTGGTCCGGCTCGGGGATCGAGTGCTCCGACCCGAGGGTGGCGAGCATCGGCCGGACCAGGTCGCCGTTCGAGGTCACGCGGACGGGCGCGGCGGAGACGTCCGCCGGCAGGGAGTCCCCAGCCGCCCCGGCCTCCTCCGGCTGCTCCTTCATGAGGTGCATCAGCCAGGTGCTCTTGCCGTTCGCCCCGCCGCCGGTGTTGATCAGGGCGTACCGGCGGATGGCGGTGCCCCCGCGCGCCAGGCCGCCGTCCGGCCGGCCGTACAGGGTGCAGATGACCTCCTTGCCGTCCCGCCACTTCTCCAGGTCGTAGGTCCCCGCATCCCAGATAGTGACTTCTCCGCCGCCGTATTCCCCCTTCGGAATTGTTCCCTCGAAGGAGCCGTAGTCGAGCGGGTGGTCCTCCGTCTGGACTGCGAGGTGGTTCCTGCTCGGCGTCAGGGGCGGTCCCTTCGGGACGGCCCAGGAGACCAGGACGCCGTCGCGCTCGAGCCGGACGTCGTAGTGCAGGCGCCGCGCATGGTGCTCCTGGATGACGAAGCTGTTCCCGCCCGCCGGCGCAACGGTGTCCGGTACGGGCTCGGGCGTCTTCGTGGCGTCCCGCATCGCGCGGTAGGTGGACAGGCGGTCGGACGGCGGCGCGGTGGCACCACCGCCGGACGCAGGCAGCGCGGTGGTGGCCGGGGCGAGGACATCGCCCAGCCGCACGACGCGCTCCATGACCTCGCGGTAGTCCAGCTGGTCCAAACCGGCTCCCTCGATCTCGTCCCAGGTACGGGGTGCTGCGACGGTCGGCTCGAACCGCCCCCGCAGGGAGTAGGGGCTCACCGTGGTCTTGTTCGCGTTGTTCTGGCTCCAGTCCACGAGGACCTTGCCCGAGCGCAGCGCCTTCTTCATGTCGCTGACCGCGAGGTCCGGATGGTCCGCCTCCAGGGCGCGCGCCAGTTCGTGGGCGACGGCGGACACCTGCTCGGAGCTCTGCCGTCCGTCGAGCGCACAGTAGAGGTGGATGCCCTTGGAGCCGCTCGTGACGGGGAAGGGCTCGAGCCCCATGTCCTGCAGGATCGTGCGGGCCAGGAGCGCCACCTCGGCGCACTCGGCGAGTCCGGCACCGGGGCCGGGGTCGAGGTCGAGGACCAGGCGGTCGGCGTTGCCCTTCCCGCCGTCAGGCCCGAAACGCCACTGCGGGACGTGGATCTCGATCGCCGCGATCTGTCCCAGCCAGGTCAGGGTCGCGAGGTCGTCCACCATCGGATAGACGTTGACGTGATCCTTGTGCTGGATGGCGTTCCGCGGCACCCAGGCGGGCGCGTTGTCGTCGATGTTCTTCTGGAAGAAGACCTGGCCGGGCTCCTCGGGCGTGCCCACACCGTGCACCCAGCGCTTGCGCGTGACCGGTCGGTGGCCGGCGTGGTGGATGACCTGCGGGGCGACCGCCGCGTAGTACGCGAGGACGTCCGCCTTCGTGGTGCCCGTTGCCGGGTAGAGCACCTTGTCGAGGTTGGAGAGCCGGAGGGTGCGCCCTTCCACGGTGACGGTCTGCTGCCGTGCGGAGCGTGGAGGAGCCATTCACCCAGTCTTGACCGGATGCCCGTGGTATTCCACTACCAATCGGCAGCGCGGGCAGGCAGGACCCCCGCACCCCTGTCCGTCACGCGAACTGCTGGCGGTACCGCTCCACGTAGACGTCCCACAGTGCCGGGTTCTGTCCGAGGTTGCGCTTGTTGAGGAAGTCGTCGAGCCCGGCGATGGTCAGGTGCCAGCCGGCGGCCATGGTCGCGGCATGGCGGGGGCTGCCCGGAGTCAGCAGGAGCACGAGCTGCGCCCCGTTGTCTCCGGTCCGGGTGAGCTCCCAGCGCAGCGTGTCCCGCTCCCACGTGTAGGCGAGGACGGAGGGCCGTTCGGCTTCCAGGACCGTCCCGCGCAGCGGCTTCTGGTCCGCGTACCGGAAGAGGATCTCCTCGTCCTTCTTCGGCTCGAACTCCATCTCGCAGGGGAACCAGTACTTCAGCTTGCCCTCGTCCGTCAGGTGCTTCCACAGGACGGTCGGCGGGAACGCGAACTGGAACTCCAGGCGCAGCACCGTCCCGCCGTCGTCCGTGGTGGTCTTGCTGACGATGGGCTCTACGGTCTCGGTCACCCCACAAGTCTAGAGGGGGCCGGCCGGCACGGTCTGGTCCGGTAAGCCTGCTTGGTGTTCACTTGGACCATGAGAGCCATCTGGAAGGGTGCGGTCGCGTTCGGCCTCGTGAACGTGCCGGTGAAGGTGTACAGCGCCACCGAGGACCATGACATCTCCCTGCACCAGGTGCATGACAAGGACGGCGGGCGGATCCGCTACCAGCGGCGCTGCGAGGTCTGCGGCGAGGTGGTCGACTTCAAGCACATCGACAAGGCGTACGACGACGGCGAGCACACCGTGGTGCTGACCGACGAGGACCTCGCGTCCCTGCCGGTGGAGCGGAGCCGTGAGATCGAGGTCGTGGAGTTCGTGCCGAGCGACCAGGTCGATCCGATCATGCTGGACCGCGCCTACTACCTCGAGCCCGACAGCACCTCCACCAAGGCCTACGTCCTGCTGCGTCGCACCCTCCAGGAGACGGACCGGACGGCGATCGTGCAGTTCTCGCTCCGGCAGAAGAGCCGCCTCGCGGCCCTGCGCGTGCGCGGCGACGTCCTGATGCTGCAGACCCTGCTGTGGGACGACGAGGTGCGTGAGGCGTCCTTCCCGGCCCTCGAGGAGAAGGTCCGCATCTCGGCCAAGGAGAAGGAGATGTCCGCCGCACTCGTCGACTCCTTCTCCACCGACTTCGATCCGGAGAACTTCACCGACGACTACCAGGTCCAGTTGCGCACCCTGATCGACGCGAAGATCGAGAAGGGTGACACCCTCGACACCGAGGAGACCTTCGGCAGGAGCGAGGAGGAGGACGACGGCGACAACGTCCTGGACCTGATGGAGGCCCTCCGCCGCAGCGTCGAGAAGAACCGCGAGAAGAAGGCCGACGCCAAGAAGGCGTCCGCCACCACCAAGAAGAAGGGCGCGTGATGGGATTCTTCACCGACAGCCTCGGACGCCAGACCATCGCCCAGAAGCCGAACGCACCGATCCTCGGCTGGGCCCTGCTGGGAGCGGCGTCGTTCATGGCCCTCGAGGAGCAGAACCGCGAGCGCCTGCGCACGGCGAGCGCCGTCTGCCTCGCGGTGTGGGCGGTCCTCGAGGTCGTGTCCGGGCAGAGTGGCTTCCGGCGCAGCGCTGGTGCCCTGACGCTGTCCTGGCTGTGGCGGAAGCCCTGAGACCGGTCGGGGACCGCTAGCGCCCCTCGTAGACGTCCGGTACGCCGTCCTGATCGGCGTCGATCCTGTCCTGCTCCTCGATCTCGCGGTACCTGGCATTCCGTCGCCGCAGCAGGACGGCCGCCGTGAGCGCCGCGATGAGGGATCCGGCCAGGATGGCGACCTTCGCGTGGTCGTCCTCCGGTGTGCCCTGTCCGAACCCCAGTTCGCTGATGAGCAGCGAGACGGTGAAGCCGACGCCCGCGAGGAGCGCGACGCCGATGATGTCCACCCACGCCAGGTCCGGGTCGAGGCTGGCCTTCGTGGTCTTCGTGACGGCGAAGGTGGCGAGCAGGATGCCCACCGGCTTGCCGATCACCAGAGCCACCATGATGCCGACGGCGATGGGATCGGTGATCGCGCTGACCAGACCCTCGATGCCCCCGATCGCCACGCCTGCGCTGAAGAACGCGAAGACCGGCACCGCGAATCCCGCTGACAGGGGCCGGATGCGGTGCTCGAGGGTGTCCGCGAGACCGTCCGGCGCGACATCGTGCGACTGGAGCGGCCCGTCGTCGTCCTGCACGGCCAAGGGGCGCACCTCGACGCCGTCCTTGCCGCCCTTGCCGTCCTTGCCGTGCGCTCCGGCCGTGCCGACCCCGGCGCCCTTCGGCAGGACGGGGATGGCGAACCCGAGGAGCACACCCGCCACGGTGGCGTGCACGCCGGACTCGTGCACGAGCGCCCACACCACGAAGCCGATGGGCAGGAGGATGAGCCAGGGAGCCCAGGCCCGGCGCTGGAAGAACGTCGGGAAGCGCTGCGCGAGGAAGGCGTAGAGGGCCAGGGGGACGATCGCGATGAGCAGCGGAGGAGCCTGGATGTCCTCCGAGTAGAAGAACGCGATGATGCTGATCGCCAGGAGGTCGTCGACGACGGCGAGCGTGAGGAGGAAGATCCGCAGGGAGCTCGGCAGGGACGAGCCGACGACGGCGAGCACCGCGACGGCGAACGCGATGTCCGTCGCGGTGGGGATGGCCCAGCCGCGCAGGGCTTCGGGTCCGGCGGTGGCGGTGATGGCCACGTAGACGAGTGCGGGGACGATGACCCCGCCCACGGCGGCCGCGACGGGGACGACGGCGCGGTCGAACTTCCGGAGGTCCCCGGCGACGAACTCGCGCTTCAGTTCGAGCCCTGCCAGGAAGAAGAAGATGGCGAGCAGGCCGTCCGCCGCCCAGGTGCCGGCGCTGAGCTCGAGGTGCCAGGGTTCGTAGCCGAAGCGGAAGTCGCGCACCGAGAAGTAGGCGTCCGCAGCAGGCGAATTGGCGAGGATCAGGGCCAGGACGGTGGCCAGGAGCAGTAGGGCTCCGCCGACGGTCTCCTTGCGCAGGATCGTCGAGATGCGCAGGTGCTCCGGGTAGCTGCTGCGGGAGAAGACGTGGCTGCCGGGCGGTGCCGGATGCTGCGGGGAGGCTGGCTGGGCGTTCATCGGGGGTCCTTCGATCGGGCACGCTCCTGGGAGCGCCGACCAGACTTCCCGGCTCACCAGAGCCACCAGCCTATCGGGTTGCTCCTCCGACCGCCTGCCCGGCCGCCGCCGGAGCCCGGATGCCCGGGATGCCGCGCCTCAAAGGAGCGCGCTGAAGAGTTCCGCCCTGCGCGTGGGTCCTGCCACGATGATCTCGTCGTCGTCGTACAGGGTGGTCTGCGCCGTCGTGTGGTCCCACGCCCCGCCCTTGCGCTTCACGGCGACGACCGTGACGCCGTATTTCGCCCGCAGTCCCGTGGTCCCGAGCTCGCGGTCCCAGTACTCCCGCGGCGGACGGGTCTTGACCATCGCGAAGTTGTCCTCGAACTCGACGTAGTCGAGCATCGTGCCGCGCACCAGGTGAGCCACGCGCTTCCCCATGTCGTGCTCGGGCCGGATGACCCGCTCCACCCCGAGCTGCGAGAGGATCTGCGCGTGCGGTTCGCTGATGGCCTTCGCCCACAGGGTGGGGCGGTCGAAGCGCAGGAGGATCGACGTCGTCAGGATGCTCGCCTCGAGGTCGCTGCCGATCCCGACGACCACGCGGTCGAACTCCGACAGGGAGAGCTGGCGCAACGCCTCCTCCTTGGTGGTGTCCGCCCGCACCACGTGCGTCAGGAGACCGTTGAAGGACTGCACCACGTCCTCGTCGGCGTCGATCCCGAGGACCTCGGTGCCGGCCGCCTCGAGCTCGAGCGCCAGGGCGCCCCCGAAGCGGCCGAGCCCGATCACGGCGACGGACTCGGCCGCGGCGATCGCCTCGATGGGCCGGGAGGAGAACAGGCGTTGCCTAGCCAATGAGGGGCCTTTCCTTGGGATATTCGAAGTAGAGCGGCTTGGAGCGGAGCGCGAGCGCCGACGCGAGGGTGACCGGCCCGAGGCGGCCGGCGAACATCACGAGGATCAGCACCACCTGTCCGGCCGGCGGGATGGCCGCGGTGATGCCGGTCGACAGGCCGACCGTCGCGAAGGCCGAGACGACCTCGAAGAGGACCCTGTCCAACCCGAAATCGGTGGTGAGCATGAGGAACATGGTTGCGGTGATGACCAGCCCGACGGCGAGCAGGACGATCGAGATGGCCTGGCGGTGGGTGGACCGTGGCAGGCGCTTGCCGAACACGTTGACGGCCGTCCCGCCGCTGATCTCGGTGTAGAGGATGAAGAACAGCACGCCGAAGGTGGTGATCTTCAGGCCGCCGGCCGTACCCGCCGGTCCCCCGCCGATGAACATCAGCACGTCCATGGCGAGCAGCGTGACCGGGTTCAGCTGCGCGAAGTCCACGCTGTTGAAGCCCGCGGTGCGCGTCATGGTGGACTGGAAGAAGCCTGCGAGGAGACGGTCCTCGGGCCGGAGGGCGCCGAGGGTGGCCGGGTTGGACCACTCGACGGCGGTGATGAAGACGGTGCCGACCACCAGCAGGATCACCGTGCCGCCCAGGACCAGCTTGGTGGTGGTGTGCCACCTCCGGGGGTACCTGACATGGCGGCGCAGCTCGAAGAGCACCGGGAACCCGAGTCCGCCGATGATGACGGCAGCGCAGACGGGCAGGCAGATCCAGGGGTCCCCGACGTAGCCGATGAGGTTGTCGCTGAAGAGGGCGAACCCTGCGTTGTTGAAGGCCGAGACCGAGTGGAAGACTCCCAGCCACACCGCCTCCGCCGGGCTGTACCCGTAACGGAGCGCGAATCGCACGGCGAGCACCACGGCGGTGACGAACTCGACCACCAGGGTGATGCGCAGGACGCCGAGGAGCACGTTCCGGACATCGCCGAAGCCGACGCTCCTGGTCTCGGCGGCCGCCGAGACCCGGGATCGGAGACCCATGCGGCGGGCGAGGAGGAGACCGAGGAGCGAGGCGAAGGACATGATGCCGAAACCGCCCAGCTGGATGAGGGCGAGGATGATGGCGTGTCCGCCGCCGGTCCAGTAGACGGGTGTGTCCACGACGATCAGGCCGGTCACGCACACCGCCGACGTCGCGGTGAACAGGGCCTCGAGGAACGTGGCACCGCCGGCGCCCACCTTCGACGTCGGCAGCATGAGGAGCAGGGTGCCGACGAGGACGGCGCCGGCGAACCCGAGCACGATCACCTGGGCCGGATGACGGGGGGCGAGTTGCGCGGCCCGGGCAGCCGCACCCCGAAGGAGGGGGCGCGCGCCTGTGGCGACCACCGCGGCGGAGTCCCTGAGGATCTCTCTGCTCGACCTCACGGGGATGTACTGGCCTCCGGATTCCTGGGACTGCCGCGGACGTTCCGCACCAGTCGCCCAGTCAACCCGACGCGGGTCCCTCCGGCCCGCCTCTTTACGTGTTCTTGATGCCGCTTATTCGAGCGGGAAGTTCTCCCGGCGCAGCAGGGTGGCGAGGTGCTGGGCGTTGCGCACCACGCCCGCCGTCGTGGTGGCGACGGCATCGGGCACCTGTGCGAGGTCCTTGAAGTCGACGGCCTGCATCGCCTCGCCCACCCAGTACGTCGAGCCCTGCGACGGGAGTGAGAAGCCGATGTCGTTGAGGCCCTGCATCATGTCGGCGACCGTCTTGTGGGCGCCGTCCTCGTTGCCCACGACCGCGACGACCGCCACCTTCCCGGCCATGACGGGCCGGCCCTCCTCGTCCGTCTCGGCGATGTCCGCATCGAGCCGCTCCATGACGCGCTGCGCGAGGCTGGAGGGGTGCCCCACCCAGATCGGCGTGGACAGCACGAGGATGTCCGCGGCGAGGATCTTCTCCCGCAGCACCGGCCACTCGTCGCCGTCACCCATGTCCTTCCGGACTCCCGGCGCCACGTGGTGGTCGACCACCCTGGCGCTCGAGGTCACGACGCCGTGAGCCGCGAACTGGTCGAGGATGTGCTGCGCCATGAGGTCGGAGCTCGACGGTTCGGGGGACGGGGTGAGGCTGCAGATGAGGGCGAATGCGGTGAGGTCGCTCATGGTTCTCCTTCGAAGGATGCGGGTCGGGTCCGAGCCGTTGCACCGGCCTCGGGTGGGGACGCCGGTGTCAGGTGCGCAGGGCCGACAGCAGATCGCCGAGCTGCGCCACCTCGTGATCCGGGGGCACCATGGCGGAGGGGTAGGGCGAGGCATCGCGGTTGAGCCAGGCGGTCCGGAGGCCGGCGCGCGAGGCGCCGTCGATGTCCCAGGGGTGCGCGGCGACGAGGACGACGTCGTCCGCGCCCCGTCCCAGGGCGGCGAGGGCATGGGTGTAGGCGCCCGCGGCGGGCTTCCAGCCCGGCCCGTCCTCGACGGACAGGACCGCCGCGAAGGCGTCACGGACACCGGCGCGCTCGAGCAGGCCCGACGCTGTCGTCGCCGCACCGTTGGTCAGGGCGGCGAGCTCGAAACCCGCTGCGGTGAGGCCGCGGATGCCATCGGCGACGTCGGGGTGGACGGGCAGCTGCTGCATCGCCGTCAGGATGTGGGCCACGGCGTCGTCGACGTCCCGGTTGAGCACCTGGCCCGCGAGCACCACCCGCAGGGCGCCCTCCGCGACAGCTCGGAAGGCGGGGTTCTCCCCCGCCGCCGTGAGCGCGAACCCGTCACGGAGGACGGTGGCGAACCACAGCCCCGCCAGCTGCGGCGGCGCCCCGATCTCCTCGACGTGCTGAGTCATCCGGCCCATGTCGGAGAGGGTCCCGTTGACGTCGAACAGCACGAGGGGCAGGGCCATTACTGGCGGTACCCCTCCACCTGGCTGATGGGCCGGGCATCGGCATCGGCGGGGTTCTCCCCGGCGTCGGCCTTGGCGCGCCGCTGCCGGAGGAGGTCCCAGCACTGGTCCAGGTCCTCCTCGACCTTCTTCAGCCGCGTCGCGTGGTCCTGGTGCGCTGCCCCGTCACCGGCGTCCTGGGGCTGGTCGCGGAGCTCGTGCTCCTCCTGAACGAGTGCCTGGATGCGCTGGAGGATGTCCTGGTCGTCCATGGTGAAGTCCCTTCGTGGTCGGAGCGCCGGCACGGCCGGCCCTTCGTTCAGGCTACTGACGGGCCGGATCGATGACCAGCATCCGCCGGGCCGCCGCGGCCGGGCCGGGGCGGAATTTGGCGCCACGCCGCGATGCCCTAAGCTGTTGGAGAACCAATTGCCTGTGTAGCTCAGTCTGGTAGAGCATCCGCTTCACACGCGGAAGGCCCGGGGATCGAGGCCCCGCGCAGGCACGAGGACATCGAGCAGAAGGCCCGTACCGACACGTCGGTGCGGGCCTTCTGCGTATCCACCCCGTTCGTCCTGGGCGAACAGTTCGGTGCCAGCACTCTCCGGGGTCGAGTGCTAACATTTTTCGTAGTTGAGCGGAGGGCGCTCAACTACGAAGGAGAGAACACCACCTGCCGGTGGTTCACACGAAGGAGTTGTTTCCCGTGGCCATGAAATTTGATCCGTTCCGCGAGCTGGACCGTGTCGCCGGCGCCCTGCTGGAGAACCGACCCGGACTCCGTCTCATGCCGATGGACCTGTACCGGGAGAAGGACCACTACGTCCTCGCCGCGGATCTTCCCGGCATCGATCCCGGCTCGGTCGACATCGACGTCGACGGCCAGCTCCTCACCATCCGCGCCGAGCGCACCCTGCGCGGGACCGAGGGCGTCAAGTGGCTGACCCGTGAGCGGGAGAGCGGTTCCTTCCTCCGCCAGCTCAATCTCGGTCAGGGCATCGACACCGAGGGCATCGCCGCCCGCTACGAGAACGGCGTGCTGAGCGTGACCATCCCCGTCAGTGAGCGCGCAAAGCCGCGCAAGATCGAGGTCGTGACGGGCGAGTCCGCCGCATCGGTCGAGTCGACCGCGGTCGAGGGCCGTGCAGCTCATCAGGGAGCCGTCGAGGCGTAGCGCAGTCCCCATCCCCGTACCCCCGGGCAACGTTCCGGGGGTACTGGGGCGCTCCGAGATTCTCCTTGCGGGTCTTCCGCAGCCGTGCGGAGGATGGAGCATGGACTTCACACCCACCTCGGCAATCGTCACCGGCTCCGACTCAGGGATCGGCCGTGCCACTGCCGTCGCCCTCGCGACGGCGGGCTGCAACATCGGCGTCACCTGGCACTCCGACCAGGAAGGCGCCGAGGAGACCGCGCGGCTCGTCCGGGCGCAGGGCGTCACGGCCGCCGTAGCGCAGCTGGACACCACCGATGCACCTGCCTGCGGGGACGTCGTCGACCAGCTGGCGCGTGAGCTCGGCGGCCTCGACGTCTTCGTCAACAATGCCGGCGTCAACGGCGGCACCCTGTTCATGGAGACCGACTGGGACACCTGGCGCGGCACCCTCGGCGCGAACCTGGACGGAGCCTTCGTCTGCATCCAGCGGGCCGCCCGGCACATGATCGACGGCGGACGGGGCGGGCGCATCATCGCCGTCACGAGCGTGCACCAGGAACAGCCCCGCGTCGGGTCAGCCGCGTACAATGCCTCCAAGCACGGCCTCGGTGGCCTCATCCGGACCATCGCCCTCGAACTCGCCGACCGCGGCATCACCGCCAATGCCGTGCTGCCGGGCGAGATCAACACCCCCATGAACGATTCCGAGGACCAGGACCCCCGCGCGATGGACCGCCCGGGCATACCGCTCGGCCGGCCCGGAGCGCCCGAGGAGATCGCCGCCGTCGTCGCCTTCCTCGCATCGGGCGCCTCCAGCTACGTCAACGGTGCCTCGTTCGTCGTCGACGGCGGGATGCTCCTCATGGGACCGCAGGCCGGTTCACACCTCACCAGCGGGGAGTGGCGCACGCTCTGACCATGCAGGGGCAGGTGGAGGAGGAACTTTCAGGGTGCGTTCATGCCGCGTTCAGCGGCCATGGCTACCGTGAGGATCCCGTCACCCGAAAGGCCACGCCATGGACACCTCCCCCATCCCCGCCACCGAGCCCGAGGCCCAGGACTGGTCCGGCTTCAGGCATGGCGAACGCATCACCCTGCACCACCCGGCGGGCACCCAGCTCCGCGGCGTCCTGGACATGCGGACCGACGACGCCTCCATCGTCTGGATCCACCTCAACGACGGTGCGGGACGACGCCTCGTGCACCGGGCAGACGGCTACCGACTGCACCGGGGCTGACGCTCCGGGAGGCAGCGGTCAACCTCCCCGCCCACCTCCCGTCCACTTCCCGTTCACCTTGGGGCAACCTTCCCGCCACCTGTAACGTAGCTCCGGTGAGAAGCCGCGCCACGTCCCTGCCCATCGCCGCCGCTGCCGTCGCCGTCGTCGTCGGATCGGCCGCCTGCGGTTCCGACTACCCGTTGGGCGCGGAGCAGGAGGCAGCAGCGCAGCGGGGGGATGCGAGCCTGCAGGGCGCCGTGACCGCCTCCGGGTCCTCGGCGCAGGGACCGGCGATGGACGCCTGGCGCTCGGGCTTCGCCACGCTCTACCCGAAGGCACAGGTGCAGTACTCCCCGGACGGTTCGGGCGCGGGCCGCGGTGCGCTGCTCGCGGGGGCCGTCGGCTTCGCCGGCTCCGACGCCTACCTGAGCGACGAGGAGCTCGCGGAGTCCATGGAGGCGTGCGGTCCGGGAGGAGCCTTCAACATCCCCGCCTATGTCTCCCCGATCAGCGTCGCCTTCAACCTGCCCGGCATCACCCGACTCGACCTCGACGCCGACACGGTGGCACGGATCTTCCGCGGGGAGATCACCACCTGGGACGATCCGGCGATCGCCGCGCAGAACGACGTCGCCCTCCCGTCCCTGCCGATCTCCGCCGTCAGCAGGTCCGACGACTCCGGGACCACCGAGAACTTCACGGACTACCTGCACGCCGTGGTGCCCGGGATCTGGACCGACGAGCCCGACGGCGCCTGGCCCTCGGGACTCGACAACGAGAACGCCAAGGGCAACGCAGGCGTGGTCAGCACCGTCGCGGGGACCGTCGGTGCAGTGACCTACGCGGACGACTCCTCCGTCGGAGGTCCGCTCGGCCGCGTCGCACTGAAGGTCGGCGACGACTACGTCCCCGTGAGTGCGGAAGGCGCGGCCGCCGCCGTCGACCTCGCCGCGCGCGTCCCGGGCCGGGCTGACCACGATGTCGCCCTCGACCTCGACCGCACCACCACCGCCGCGGGAGTCTACCCGCTCGTCCTGGTCTCATACCACGTGTACTGCAGCCGCTACGAGAACCAGGCCACGGCCGATGTCGTGCGCGCCTTCGGGACGTACGCCGTCAGTCCGGAGGGCCAGGCCGAGGCGGCCGATGCCGCGAAGAGCTCCCCGCTCTCGGCCGAGCTGTCCCAGCAGGCCACCGAGGCCATCGCCACGATCGAGGTTGGGGAGATCCCCTAGGCGTACGGGAGGGCGGACCCCCGGGGGATCCGCCCTCTCTCCGTACAGGGCCGCTGTTCCCGCGGCCGTCCTCCCGCATCAGCCGACGCGCGGGCCGCCCGAATCCGGGTCGTTCGTGGACGTGTCCGGCAGCGTGCCGTTCGCCGGGATCGCTTCCGTGGTCCCGCCGGTGGGCGGTGCCGCGACGTCCCCGCGCCATGCGCCGGTCTCCCCGCCGCTCTTCTCGATGAACTCCTTGAAGCGCTTGAGGTCACCCTTCACCTGCGCGGTGTCGGCGTTGACCACGGCACCGATCTTCTCGGTGAAGGTCTCCGGGTGCCAGTCGATCTGCACCATGAGGCGCGTGGTGTTCTGGTCGAGGCGGTGGAAGGTCACCACACCCGCGTGGGACTCGCCGTCGGTGCTCTTCCACGCCACGCGCTCGTCCGGGTGCTGCTCGGTGATCTCCGCGTCGAACTCCCGCTTGACGCCGCCGATGCTCGTCACCCAGTGGGTGTGGGTGTCCGAGGTCTGCGTGATGGAATCGACGCCCCCCATGAACTGCGGGAAGCTCTCGAACTGCGTCCACTGGTTGTAGGCCGTGCTGACCGGTACTGCTACGTCGATAGATTCCTGCACTGAAGCCAAAGCGTTCCTCCTTCGTAGAGACTCCGGGGGCCATGCATAACCCGTTTCCGGGTATCGCGCACGGCCGAACCGTAAGTTCCCTTAGCGTAGGCAGATCGGTTGGATTTGGCCAACGCGCGGGACTAGTGTGAAAGGAGTCCACCCGGCAGGAATCGGCACGTTCGATGCGCCTGCGGGAGGCGGATATTTCTCTAGCACTGGAGGATTCATGAAGGCTTCACCCACCCTCACAGACAACATGCAGGCCGTCCTGGTCGACCTCATCGAGCTCCATCTGCAGGGCAAGCAGGCCCACTGGAACGTGGTCGGCAAGAACTTCCGCGACCTCCACCTGCAGCTGGACGAGATCATCGACGACGCCCGCGCCTTCGCCGACGAGATGGCCGAGCGCATGCGTGCGCTGCACGCCGTTCCCGACGGGCGCAGCGTCGCCGTCGCCGAGGGCACCAAGATCGATCCCTTCCCTGCAGGCCTCGTCTCCACGAAGGACACCGTGGGTCTCGTGGTGCGCATGCTGAACGCCTCCGTGAAGACGATGCGCGATGTGCACGACCAGATCGACGAGGAGGATCCCACCACCGCGGACCTCCTGCACGGCTTCATCGCCAAGCTCGAGCAGTATGCGTGGATGGTCGACGCCGAGAACATGGAACCCACCGCCGAGGTCGTCACGCCGGTCGGTACGGATCACGCCACGGTCTGACCCGCAGGACCCGGTCCCGTCAGAAGGGGAGGCACCCATCGGTGCCTCCCCTCCCCTGTCCGGGGGCGGGGGACGGACTCTTGTACTATGTAGGCTGACTAATGGTCTAGCAAAAGGCCGATCACACATGCCCTGGGTCTGTGTATCGGTTCCGGAGGACGTCCGGACGCCCGCAAGGGGTGCGATGCACGTGCGGCCCGGTGGCTGGACGAAACGGGATCAAACTCCATGGCCGATCAGGTCGCCGGGCAGAACCTCACCGATCACCTCCAGGACCTCCTCCTCGTCAGCGACGACGTCGAGGAGTTCCTGAGCGAGTTCGCGCGGTTCGCGGCATCCCGACTGTTCGAAGGAGCCGCCGAGACCCTGTGCGGCATCACCCTGCTGCGCAACAAGCATGCCGGCACCGTCGCGAGCAGCAACGCTCAGGCCCAGGAGCTCGACGAACTCCAGGCCTCGTTCAGTGAAGGGCCCTGCCTCACGGCGTGCGAGGAGCAGCGGACCATCCTGGTCGCCGACACCAGCACCGACGAACGGTGGAGCGACTATCTCGCCCAGGCCGCAGAGCGGGGCGTCGGTTCGATCCTGGCCGTGCCCTTCACGCTCCGATCCGGTGCTCGTGCCGCACTGAACGTGTACGCGGCGGACCGGGGCGGCTTCGAACCCGAGGACGTCGCGACGGCCGAGGCCTTCGTCGCCCAGACCTCGAAGGCGCTGACACTCGCGGTGCGGCTCGCGCAGCACGCGGATTCCGTGTCCGACCTGAAGTCCGCGATGAAATCCCGCACGGCGATCGACATCGCGATCGGCATCATCATGGCGCAGAACCGGTGCAGCCAGCGGAAGCCTTCGCCATCCTGACGACGGTGTCCAGCAGCCGCAACCAGAAGGTCCGGGACATCGCCGCCTCGGTGGTCGCCTCGATCGGGCAGGTGGAACCGGAGACGCACTTCGACCCGTGAGTGTCGCCCGTCCGCCCGCCCGTCCGCCCGTCCGCCCGCCCGTCCGCCCGCCCGTCCGCCCGCCCGTCCGTCCGGACCATGGGCCCGTCCGCCGGTCCCTGTGCTCGGCCCGGACCGGCCCTGATCCGGGGTCGACCCCGATCGAGGCCTTACTCGATGGCGCTGCGCACTTCGGCCAGGAGCGATGCCATGCCCGTCTCCGCCGCGGTCGGACGACCGCTGCTGATCGCCTCGGCCACCTGCTCGTGGGTCCGGAGTGCATGTTCCTTGGGATGGTGCGGCATGAGTCCCTGGTGCGTCCGGCCGGAGAGCACCTCCGCGATCACCCCCTGGAGGGCGAGGAACATCTCGTTGCCACTGGATTCCAGGATGAGCGTGTGGAACTCGATGTCCACGGCCAGGAACTCCTCGAGGTCGCCGTTCTCGCCGAGCCGGCGCAGGTCCCGTCCGAGGTCGAGGAGGCGCAGCCGCTGGTCGGACGAGGCATGCTCTGCGGCGAGCGCCGCCGCCACGGGTTCGACGGCACGGCGAAGGTGCGTCAGCGAGCGGAACTGGCCGGCGCGGCCCGGCCCGTTCAGGCGCCACCGGATCACCCGGGCGTCGTAGACGTTCCAGCTCGCCGGAGCCTGCACCACGAGTCCGAGCCGTCGCTTCGGCACGATCAGGTGCATCGACTCCAGGACCCGCATGCAGTCCCGCACCACGGTGCGGGAGACGCCGAAACGCTGCTGGAGACCCTCGATCGTCAGGCGGGCACCCTCTGCCAGCACGCCGTCGGCGATGTCCTGTCCGAGCGCGTCGATGATGTGGGTGGTGAGGACGGTCGCCACACCCGCGTTCCTCCCGGCCGGAACCGGCTGCGCCGTCATGCTCCTCCTCGATGTGTTCCGGCTGCTCCGCCGGTCGTCCCACTCTAGAGCGCACGGCTCAACAAAAGTAGTACCTTTGCCCACCCAAAGGTATTACCTTTGCTGTGCACGACGCAGAGCCGTGACCTGTCGCGCACGGCTCGTCAGGGTTCGGCACGGCAGAGCGGCACAGCAGGTCGCCGCATCGCATCGCATCGCATCGCATCGCATCGCATCGACGAGGGAGTCAGTATGGACGCGCACCCACACCACGTGGTCGTGATGGGGATCTCCGGATCCGGCAAGACGACCATCGCCACCCGTTTGGCCGAACAACTCGGCTGGGTCTTCGCCGAGGCGGATGATTTCCATCCTCCCGAGAACATCACGAAGATGACCTCGGGCATCGCGCTCACCGACGAGGACCGCTGGCCCTGGCTCGAGTCGATGCGGACATGGCTGACGGAGCAGGCACACGCGGGGCTGAGCACCGTCGTGACCTGTTCGGCTCTCCGACGGTCCTACCGTGACATCCTCACCGGGGCGGACGGCGACGTCCGCTTCGTGCACCTCCTCGGCGACACCGACCTGATCCTGGATCGGATGAAGACGCGGAGCGGCCATTTCATGCCCGAGTCGCTCCTGCCCTCGCAGATCAGCACCCTCGAGCCATTGGAGCCCGACGAGCAGGGCGTGCGCATCGAGAACACCGGCACGCCCGACGAGGTCGTCGCCGAGGTCATCGCCCGGCTCGACCTGCACAGCACCTAGTCCCCCACCCACCCCGTTCGACGGAGAACCACCATGCCCATCGAAGGCTGGACCCAGAGCCTCACCGCCGGTCCACTCCTCCTGATCGCCGCAGCCGCGATCGTCGTCCTGCTGTTCCTGATCATCAAGCTCCGGATCCACGCGTTCGTCTCGCTGATCATCATCAGCCTCGTGACGGCCTTCGCGACCGGGATCCCCACCTCGCAGATCGTCACCGTCCTCGTGGGGAGCTTCGGCTCGACCCTGGGCGCCGTCGCGCTCCTCGTGGGACTCGGCGCCATGCTCGGCCGCCTCGTCGAAACCAGTGGCGGGGCGAAGGTCCTCGCGGACTACCTGATCCGCGTCTTCGGCGAGAATCGTGCGCCCTTCGCGCTCGGCGTCGCCTCCCTGATCTTCGGCTTCCCCATCTTCTTCGACGCCGGGCTCGTGGTCATGCTGCCCATCGTCTTCTCCGTCGCACGCCGGCTCGGCGGGGGTGTCCTGCGGTACGGCCTGCCCGCAGCGGGTGCCTTCTCCGTGATGCACATCTTCGTGCCGCCGCACCCGGGACCGGTCGCGGCATCCGAGTTCTTCGAAGCGAACGTGGGCATCGTGATCATGGTGGGCCTCGTCGCGGCCATCCCGACCTGGTACGTCACCTCCTACCTCTACGGGATCTGGGCCGGGAAGAAGTACGTGCTCCCCGTGCCCGAGCTCCTCGGTACCGCTGACGAGCACGCCGAGGCGAACCCCCCGAAGTTCGGCACCGTCGTGGGGATCCTCCTGCTCCCGCTCGTGCTGATCTTCCTCAACACGGGGCTCAATACCGCGGCCCGCTCCGGCGCCTTCGACGAGAGCCTCACCGACCAGGCCTGGTTCCAGGTCCTCCGTACCCTCGGGGAGACCCCCGTGGCCCTGCTCATCTCGCTGCTGGTCGCCTCCTACGTCCTCGGACGCAGGCGCGGGATCGACAAGACGGTGCTCGAGAGCACTCTCGAGGCCGCACTCGGTCCCGTCTGCTCCGTCATCCTCATCACCGGGGCCGGCGGCATGTTCGGTGGAGTGCTCCGGACGAGCGGTATCGGCGACGCCCTCGCCGACGTCCTCGGGGACCTCGGCATCCCGCTGATCCTGGCCGGCTTCCTCATCGCTGCGATCCTCCGCATCGCCCAGGGCTCCGCGACCGTGGCCCTGACCACGGCGGCCAGCCTGATCTCGCCCGCGATCCTCGCCGGCGACTACAACGCGCTGCAACTCGCAGCCCTCGTGGTCGCCGTGGCCGGTGGGTCGGTCGTGGCGAGCCACGTCAACGACTCCGGTTTCTGGCTCGTGGGCCGCTTCCTCAACATGGACGTCAAGACCACCCTGAAGACCTGGACCGTGATGGAGACGACCATCGGCGTCATGGGCTTCGCCATCGCTGCAGCGGTGTTCTCCCTCGCCTCCCTCGGCTGACGCGCGAACGACGTCGACAGGGGCCCGTCCGCAACCTGCGGGCGGGCCCCTGTCACGTCGTCGTGCCGTCCGCGTAGCAGGTGACACCGCGGATCGGGGGACGGATCGATGCCTTGTGCGCCCGGAAGGACGGATGCCACCGTCGATGACGGGTCATCAGGACCCGGTACGGTCTGCGCGGGAGGGATTCCGACGGCGGACCGGTGGCCGACGCGTGACGAGTGGACGAGGAGTGGATGACCCATGGATGCACCGGAGGCAGGAACCGCGATGCAGCGGTTCGAGGACAGGGTGGTCATCGTGACCGGGGCCGGGTCCGGCATCGGCGAGGCGACGGCGCGGCGCTTCGTCGCCGAGGGTGCCCGGGTGGTGCTCACCGATTCGGTCGCCGAGAAGATCGACGCGGTCGTGGCCTCGCTGCCCGAGGGCCGGGCGGTGGCACTTCCCGCGGACTCCTGCGACTACGACCAGGTCGCAGCCATGGTGCAGGCCACCGTGGATCGCTTCGGACAGCTCGACGTCCTCGTCAACAACGCGGGGACCATCACGCAGGGCACGGTGCAGGACACGAGCGTCGAGGACTGGCACCGCGTGCTCGATACCGACCTCTCCGGCGTGTTCTACGGGACGAAGGCGGCCCTGGCCCACCTGCTGGACAGCAGGGGCTGCATCGTCAACGTCTCCTCCGTGTCCGGACTCGCCGGGGACTGGCGCATGAGCGCCTACAACGCCGCCAAGGGAGGCGTCAGCAATTTCACGCGCGCCGTGGCCCTCGACCACGGGCGCGACGGCGTCCGCGTCAATGCGGTGGCCCCGGGCTTCGTCTGGACGGACCTCACCAGCGAGGACGGCGAACCGCACGAGCTCGACGACGAGTTCGCCCGGCGCATCGCCCTCGGACGCGGAGGGCTCCCTGACGAGGTGGCAGCAGCCATCACCTTCCTCGCGAGTGACGACGCCGGGTTCATCACCGGCGTCGTCCTCCCGGTGGACGGCGGCACCATGGCCAGCAACGGACAGCCCGCGCAGGCCTGACCGGGACCGGGCAAACTCGCCTGCTAGCGGCGCTTCCCCCGGGAGCCCGGTGGCCGGGACTGCCTGTTCTGCGGTGTCCTGCTGCCCTTCTGCGCGGACCCGCCCTTCCGTGCCGCTCCCCCTCCGGTGTTCTTCGAGGCGGTGTCGGCGTTCTTCGCAGATTTCTCGGCGGCCTTTTGGGACGCCGATTTCTTCGGCGCCTCCCGCTGGGATGGCTGGCGGGAGCTGCGGGCCGTCCTGCCGCGGACGATCCCGATGAACTCCTCGACGTCGTCGGACTCGTCCTCCACACGCCATGCGATCCCGATCGTGGTGGTCGGGACACCCTCCACCGGGCGGTGCACGGCGTCCTTCCGCGCGTGGAGGCGGGCGAGGGACATCGGGAGGATCACGACGCCGGCGCCCGACGCCGCGACCTCCACCGCCGTCCTCGGGCCGCCGCACTCCGCGACGTCGAGCAGGGTCTCCCCATCGAGTTCCCCGGCGGGGATGTCCTCGTAGAGGGACAGCTCGTTCTCCCGCGACATCACGGCAACGGGCTGTTCCTCGTACAGGGGGATCAGGTGAATCCCCTCCCTGTCCACGGGCAGGCGGACGAACACGACGTCGTCGGCCCCCTCCCGCAGTGCCACCAGGGCGTCGTCGTCATGCTGGTGCAGGTCAAGGGGGACGGCCGGGTGCCGCTCACGCCAGCGGGCCACCCACTTGCCCGGCGTGACGCCCGGCACGAAGCCCACGGAGAGGTTTCTGGGCTGATCGGTGGGCATCTGATCACAGTAGCGCGTAGCGGGAGCGGCCGATCATGGCTGCCTGCCACACGACCGTTAAGCTGGATCCATGACTCCCGCGAAGACGCCCCAGACCCTGAAGCCCGCCACCGCGGCCAAGAAACTGGGAATCTACCTGCCCGCCGCGCCCCAGGACTTCCAGGAGACCGAGCTGACGCGCGCGGAGTTCAACGAGCTCCAGCAGACACCGCCTGAATGGCTGGCCGAACTGCGCCGCACCGGGCCGCATCCGCGCCCCGTCGTCGCACAGAAGCTCGGCATCTCGATCGGGGGACTCGCCCGCGGCGGCATCACCGATCCCCTGACGAGCGAGGAGATCACCACCCTGCTGCAGGAGCCGCCGGCCTGGCTGGTCTCGGAGCGGTCCACGCAGGCGGCGGTGCGTGCGGAGGCGGCACGGGTCAAGGAGCGCGACGCCGCGCGCACGGCCTCCGACGCCTGACCCCTCCCTGCGGGGCAGCACAAGCGGCCCCTGCCTGACCCGGGCGTGTCCCAGGAGTGAGGATCGAACGCCGCCGGGCATACATGGCTGCATGGCTGCCGGCTCATCGCGTGCAGGTCGGCTGATGTCCATCGACTCCTGCCCGTCCGCTCGTCTGCGTGCCCTCGTGCCTGCCAGCGTGCCGCTCGTCTGCGTGCCCTCTGCCCGCCTGCCGTTTGCCGCCCGTCTGCATGCCCTCTGCCCGCCTGCCGCTTGCCGCCTGTCTGCGTGCCCTCTGCCCGCCTGCCGCCCGTCTGCATGCCCTCTGCCCGCCTGCCGCTTGCCGCCTGTCTGCGTGCCCTCTGCCCGCCTGCCGCCCGTCTGCATGCCCTCTGCCCGCCTTCCGCCCGCCTTCCGCGTGCCTGCCTGCCGCGTGCCTGCCTGCGTGCCCGAGCTGGTTGCCCTCTGCCTCCGGAAGTGGAGCCCCATGAGCGGGTCATGCACGTCCTGCTGTCCTGCGGCTCCGGACGGTCGCCACGGGCTTCTCGGGCGCCGCCGATGCAGGATCGTCAGAGGCCCTCCCTACCATCGAGTTCTCCGCCGAACCGCTGCGGGCCTCCCTGTCGAGGAGGCCCGGTCCGTTTGCGAAGAGAGTCGCGCCCTACCACAGGAAAGGCACATTCCTGCGGAGGCGCGCCGATTGACTTAATCGAACACGTATTCGAATATTAACGGGTGACGCCTCCACCTGCCGGCCATGCCCTCGAATGGGATGAGCCCTCACCCGACCTCGGGGGATCGTCACGTCCGGAACCCACCGGCCGTCCAGGTGGGTCCGCAGCAGAGATCGCCCTCGGGCTCCAGTCCCGCATCAACAGCATGCAGGCCGTCACGCTCGATTCCCGGCGGCTGCCCACGGTTCCTGCCCTCGCCCGGATCCTGCCGGGGGGAGGTCTCCAGTCCGGCGGCTCCTACGCGGTCCGTAACTCGACCTCCCTCGCCATGGCCCTGCTCGCCGGCCCGTCCGCGACGGGCGCCTGGTGCAGCGTCATCGGCCTGCCTGACTTCAGCGTCGAGGCGGCCCAGGGCTTCGGCATCAACCTCGAACGCCTCATCCTGGTGCCTGACCCGGGATCACAGTGGCTCACCGTCACGGCTGCCCTCGTCGACGTCGTCTCGATCGTCCTGACCAGGGCGCCGGAACACCTCGCCCCCACCGAATGGGCCCGGCTGAAGGCGCGGCTCCGCCAGCGAGGCGCGGCGCTGATCACCCTGGGGTCCTGGAAGCAGAGCGATTCGACACTCGGCGTGGCGGAGAGTGCCTGGGAGGGCCTGGGCTCGGGGACGGGACACCTGAGGTCGCGGCGCATGAAGATCACCGCGACACAGCCCTCGGGCCGGCTGCGTCACGCCTATGTCGGGCTGGCCGACCTGCAGGGCACTCCGACGGGCGGATCCGCGCCCTCGGCCACGTACACACCGGGAGCACCGGGAGCACCGGGAGCACAGGGAGCACAGGGAGCACAGGACTCCGGCACCCACACCCTCTTCGAACCCCAGCTGGTGAGGTCCTCGTGACATCCGCTCTCCCAGCCCTGCCCGCCGGTTCGGCCCACGCCACCCGCACCCTGATGTTCTGGTGCCCCGACTGGCCCATCACCGCGGCACTGCGTGAACACGCCCTGCCTGCCGAGACGCCCCTCGCCCTCGTGGACCGTGGTGAGGTGTTCGCATGTTCCCCTGCGGCGCGGCAGGACGGCGTGAAACGGGGACTGCGCATCAGGGAGGCCCAGGCCCGCAGCACGAATCTCGTCCCCCTGCCCTACGACCCCTCGCTCGATGAACGAACCTTCGAACCCGTCACCACGGCGGTGGAAGCGATCATGCCCGGGGTCCAGGTCGTCCGCCCGGGACTCTGCGCCATCAGGGCCAAGGGCCCGTCGCGGTACTACGGCAGTGAGTCCGAGGCTGCACGCGTGGTCTTCCGGACGCTCGCCGCCATGGGACTCACCGATGTGCGGATCGGGATCGCCGACGGTCCGTTCGCTGCCGAGCAGGCAGCCAAGGCCACCGATCAGCTGGACGACGACGTCGAGCAGCTCGTCGTCATTCCCGCGGGCCGCTCGGCCTGGTTCCTCGGCAGCTATCCGCTGGAGATCCTCGAACAACCCAAGCTCACCGTGCTGCTCAAGCGCCTCGGCATCCGTTCGCTCGGTGATTTCGCGGCCCTCAGGGCCTCCGACGTCCGCAACCGCTTCGGCATCGAGGGAGCCCTCGCGCACCGCCAGGCCAGTGGGCTCGACCACCGCAGTGTCGTGGCCCGCACACCACCTCCCCACCTGGACACCGTCGCTGATTTCGAGCCGCCCCTCGCCCGGATCGACCAGCTCGCCTTCGCCTTCAGGTCACGGGCAGGTGAGTTCGTCGACACCCTCCGCGAGGCCGGGCTCGTGTGCACCGCGCTGCACGTCTCGCTGCACACCGAATCCGGTGAGGCTTCCGAGCGCCGGTGGCAGCATCCGCGCTGGTTCGACGCCGACGACGTCGTGGACCGCGTGCGCTGGCAGCTCCAGGGGACCAATGCCTCCGACCACGGCCTCACCTCCGGCATCACCCGCGTGCAGGTGATCCCCGAGATCGTGGAGAACCTCAGCGACCACGCCGACGGGCTCTGGGGTACAGGCCCGGACGAGGGGATCCATCACGGCCTGGCCCGGGTGCAGAGCATGCTGGGCCATGGTGCCGTGCTCACCGCGATCGTCGCCGGCGGGCGTCTCCTGGCCGACCGTCGGGTCTTCGTCCCCTGGGGGGATGCACCCGCCGGTCAGCAGCAGGCTGCCGCCGTCCCCCTGAAGGATCGGAATCAGCCCTGGCCAGGCCGTCTTCCAGGGCCCGCCCCCGCCACCGTGTACGCCCAGCCGGTTCCCGCCGTCGTCGTCGACTCCCGCGGCAACCCGGTGGACGTGGACGCCCGCGGACTCCTGAGCGCCGACCCCGCCTTCTTCAGCACAGGACCGGACGGCCGCCGGCACGCCGTGCACTCCTGGGCCGGCCCGTGGCCCATCAACGAACGCTGGTGGGACCGCAAAGGCCGGGTGCTCGACCGGTTCCAGCTGGTGGACCAGTCAGGATCTGCCTGGCTGCTACTCCTCGAGGACCATGCCTGGTGGGTCGAGGCCGGCTACGACTGACGACCAGCCCTGCCTCGGACACCCGCGGGAGCGCGGCGGGACACCACCACGAACACACGAGCAACACGCAGCACGCAGCACGCACAGCCGGGACAGGGGGACGCCATGGGCTGGAACAACCCACCCATCCCGTGGTCGGATTTCGAGCGGAACCTGTCCGACACGCGTCCGGGAGCACCACCCCTCGGGGCCGACGGCGGTGACAGCCCCGCCTGGTCCCGCAAACGCCAGCCCTACACCGCACCGGCGGAGGTCGCTGCTCCCGACGGTCCCGTGGTGCCCTACGCGGAACTGCACGTCCACTCCAACTTCAGCTTCCTCGACGGCGCGTCGAGCCCGGAGCACCTCGCGGAGGAGGCGCAGCGGCTCGGCCTGTCGGGCATGGCGCTGACCGACCACGACGGCCTGTACGGCGCCGTCCACTTCGCCGAAGCCGCCGAGAAATATCCCGGGTTCTCCACCATGTACGGGACGGAACTCTCCCTCGAACTGTCCAGGCCGCAGAACGGGGAGGCTGATCCCGAAGGACGCCACCTCCTGGTCCTGGCCCGGGGATCCGCCGGCTACCACCGCCTGTCCACTGCCATCACCGAGGCACAGCTCGACACCGATGCGGAGAAGGGCAAGCCCCGCTACGACCTGGAGCGCCTTGCGGGCCATGCCGCCGGCCAATGGATGATCCTCACGGGGTGCAGGAAGGGGACCGTGCGTTCAGCCCTCGTCGCGGCGGGGGAATCCGCAGCAGAAACGGAGCTCCGGCTACTCGTGGACCTGTTCGGGAAGGAGTCCGTCGCCGTGGAACTGACCGATCAGGGCAATCCGCTGGACACGGCCCACAATGACGTGCTGGCCTCGATGGCCGCCCGGCTGTCACTGCCCACCGTGGCCACCAACAACGTGCACTACGCCACGCCGAAGCAGCACCGTCTTGCCTCGGCCCTCGCCGCGGTCCGCGCACGGCGGAGCCTGGACCAGATGGACGGCTGGCTTCCAGCAGCAGGGGCTGCCCACCTGCGCAGCGGGGCCGAGATGGCGCGCCGCTTCAGGGCCTATCCCGGCGCCGTGGAGCGCACCGTGGAGATCGCCGCCGATCTCTCCTTCACGCTCCGCAGCGTGAAACCCGGCCTGCCGAACATCGACCTGCCGGAGGGCCATACCCAGATGAGCTACCTCCGTGAGCTCGTCTGGCAGGGGGCGGACAAGCTCTACGGGAACCGTGCGGACGTCCGGGAACGGATCGAGCGCGAGCTCGAGGTGATCGAGGACAAGAACTTCCCCGGGTACTTCCTGATCGTCCATGACCTCGTGCACTACGCGCGTCGCAACGGGATCCTCTGCCAGGGACGGGGGTCGGCCGCCAATTCGGCGGTCTGCTATCTGCTCGAGATCACGGCTGTCGACTCCATCAAGTACCAGCTCCCGTTCGAACGGTTCCTCTCCAGCATGCGGGACGAGGAACCGGACATCGACGTCGACTTCGATTCGGACCGCCGTGAGGAGGTCATCCAGTACGTCTACCGGAAGTACGGACGGTTCAACGCCGCACAGGTTGCCAACGTCATCACCTACCGTCCCAAGTTCGCCGTCCGGGACATGGCAAAGGCCCTGGGGCACAGCCCCGGCCAGCAGGACGCATGGTCCAAGCAGATCGAGCGTTGGGGCGGGCTCGTCTCGAGCGACGACCACGACATCCCGGAGTCGGTGGTGGGCCTGGCCCAGGAGGTCCTCAGGTTCCCGCGCCACATGGGCATCCACTCGGGGGGCATGGTCCTGACCGACCGACCGGTGGGGGAAGTATGCCCTATCGAGCATGGTCGCATGGAGGGCCGGACCGTGCTGCAGTGGGACAAGGACGACTGCGCCTGGATGGGACTCGTGAAGTTCGACCTGTTGGGCCTCGGGATCCTCGCTGCGATCCAGTACAACTTCGACCTCGTGGAGCAGCACTTCGGTGAGACGTGGGAGCTGCACACCATCCCCAAGGAGGAGCAGGGCGTGTACGACATGCTGTGCTTCGCGGATTCCGTCGGGGTGTTCCAGGTGGAGAGCCGCGCCCAGATGGGGATGCTCCCGCGCCTGCTGCCACGCCAGTTCTACGACCTCGTGATCGAGGTGGCACTCGTACGGCCCGGACCCATCCAGGGCGGTGCCGTGCACCCCTACATCAAGCGGAAGATGGGCGAGGAGGAGGTCCGGTACATCCATCCCGACCTCAAGCCCGTGCTCGAACGGACGCTCGGTGTGCCCCTCTTCCAGGAGCAGCTCATGCAGATGGCCATGGTGGTGGGTGGCTGCTCCGGAGCGGACGCCGATCTCCTGCGCCGCGCGATGGGTTCCAAGCGCGGCGAGGAGCGGATCGATTCCCTGAAGGCCAAGCTGTACGAGGGCATGGAGTCCAACGGCATCACCGGCCCGGTCGCGGATGCGATCTACAACAAGATCCACGCCTTCGCGAACTTCGGCTTCGCGGAGAGCCACTCGATCAGCTTCGCCCTGCTGGTCTATGTCAGCGCCTGGCTCCGGCTCCACTATCCCGGGGCTTTCCTCGCGGCGCTCCTGCGTGCGCAGCCCATGGGGTTCTACTCACCCCAGACCCTCGTGGCGGATGCACGGAGGCATGGTGCCGTCGTCCTGCGCCCGGACATCCTGCACTCGGGCGTCCACGCCGACCTCGAGCCGCTGGAAGGGTACGAGCCGCCGGAGGACCTCCGGAAGCGGACCACCGGCATGGACTGCTGCACGGAGGACGAGCAGCCTCCTGTCGGGTACTTCGACCGTGACACGCCCTTCGACTCGACCCCGCACCGCCGTGACGGCAATTACGCGGTCCGCCTGGGGCTCGCGAGCGTGGATACGCTCGGGCTGAAGCTGGCGGAGAAGATCGTCGCCGAACGGGAGCTCAACGGACCCTACGAGGACATGCCGGACCTCGCGCGGCGAACGGGGGCCGATGCGGGCCAGCTCGAGGCCCTTGCTGCTTCGGGCGCCTTCGATTCGATGGGCCTGACCCGCCGGGAGGCGCTCTGGAACGCCGGACCCGCCTCCACGGAACGCGAGGGCCAGATCAAGGGGACGGCGGTCTACATCCAGCCCCCGCTGATGCCCGAGCTCTCGGACATCGACAAGGTCGGGTCAGATCTCTGGTCCACGGGCATCACTCCTGACGACCACCCCGTACGCCATGCCAGGGAAAGGCTGAAGCGCCGGGGTGCCCTGACCGCCGTCGAACTGAAGACCTCCGAGTCGGGACGGCGGGTCGAGGTGGCGGGTGTCGTCACGCACCGGCAGCGCCCCGCAACGGCGAGCGGCATCACCTTCATGAACCTCGAGGACGAGACCGGCCTGGTCAATGTCATCTGCTCGGTCGGTGTCTGGCAGCGGCACCGCAGGGTGGCCCGTGAGGCGAGCAGCGTGATCGTTCGCGGCGTCCTCGAGCGGTCCTCGGAGGGGATCGTGAACATCGTGGCGGACCGCATCGAAGTGCTGCAGCTGAAGGCGACCACGAAGTCCCGCGACTTCCGCTGACCGGTGCCGGTCGGCGGAAGCCGCGGGGCAGGACCGCTACTCGGTGTCGCGCGTGGTCTGCTCGGCGAGCGTGTCCCAGAACGAGGTGTCCGCCGTATCGATCGAGCCGTCAGCGATGGCCCGCGCCGTGGCATCCAGCGTGGTCACCGTCTGCTTGATGAGGTAGCCGTTGCTCTTCTGCCCGAGGACCGCGGACTCGTTCGTGTTGTCGGACATGCCGCGCATCTCGAACAGCAGCGTCGAGATGCCGTACTCGACGGCGATGCCGTTGCGACTGATCGTCTCGGCCGAACCACCCACGTAGCGGCCGAGGTGGCCCCAACCCGTCGAATCCACGGCGTCGAACACGACGGCGCCCAGACGCTTCGACCCCTCGACCACGGCGGGATCGGCATTCGGCGTCGTGGGGAAGAGGATCGACCCCGAGACCAGCTCGCCGTCGCGCTCGCTCTGCGTGCCCTGGTGGTGCAGGTCGATCATGTAGTCGATGCCGTAGACGCTCATCACGTTCTCGTGCAGCGCCTGCGTCTCCGGCTGGATCTTCGCCACGTGGTCGCGGTTGAGGTCCGTCCCGGTCGCGTTGGCGCGGGTCAGGGTCCTGCCGCCGTCGGCGATGTACCCGTCGAGCGGGAAGTCGACGTCGCCCATCGCCCCGTCCGGGTTGAGCATCGGGACGACGAGGATGTTGACGCCGTCGAGCACGCCCTTCGTCTTGCCCGTCCCGAGGTGCTTGATGTACTCGAGCGCCCCCTCCGTGGTCAGCTGCTCGTTCCCGTGCTGCTGGGTCAGGTAGAGGATGGTGGGATTGTCCGGGTCGGAGATGTACTTCGCGAGATAGAGATCGCGTCCCTTGACCGACTGCCCGATCACCTCCAGCTCCATGGCCGGCTGGCGTGCATCCTGTTTCTTCAGTTCTGCGACCATCTTGTCGTACGTGTGCAGGATCGACGTGTTGATCGTCTCGTTGCCACCGTAGTTCGGGCCTTCACCGACGGCGACGGCCGGTGCGGCAGCCGCTCCGGACGCAAGCAACACTGCGAGCGACAGGGCGGCGACTGTTCTGGATGTCTTCATGATCGAGCTCCTCCTGAGTGGATGCGATGCACTCAGTGAACAACTGACCGTTGCTTGTGTCAATCAACTTGATGCCGACGTTGGCCGTCCGGCCGAACGCAGGAAGGGCCCCCGCTGAGCGGAGGCCCTTCCTGATATGTCACTGCACTGTGCGCGAGGGGGGATTTGAACCCCCACACCCTTTCGGATACTGGCACCTGAAGCCAGCGCGTCTGCCGTTCCGCCACTCGCGCAATTCGAGATTCCAACTCCGTGCGCCAGGCGCAGGTGTTGTGAACAGCAGAGACAAGCATAGCCGAGCGCTACCGCAATCACCTAAACCGGACGCAGCACGGAGCTCGACGGCGACACCGGGCCCGAGCGCGCGCCGGGCGATCGTTAGGACAAAGTGATCCGGGCACGGCCTCCCTGGAGCCCATTCCCGGAGGCTCCCAGTAGTATCGGAGGGAACATGCCCGGCTGGACGCTGCCGTCAGAAGGACCGGGTGAAGCCCCCAGCAGACCGCTGGCAGGGCCGGGGCCACAGGGCGGCACGGGGGAGGAGGCGGACGATGGGCATTCTGGACAACGTGGAACGCGGGCTCGAAAAGCTGGTCCGCGGTGCCTTCACCACGGGTTCCAAGTCCCAGGTCCAGCCACTCGAGATCGCGAGTGCGCTCCGCAAGGAACTGGACACCCGCTCCCTCGTTCTCGCGCAGGGCCGCACGCTGGCTCCCAACGTCTTCTCCGCGCGCCTCTCCGACTCCGACTTCGAACGTGCACAGCAGTGGGGCTCGGCCCTTGCCGAGGAACTGTGCGACGTCGTGATCGCGCACGTCAACAGTCAGCAGTACACGCTGCAGGGTCCGGTCCGCGTCTCGTTCGAACACGACCCGGATCTGAAGGCGGGCGTCTTCGAGATCGATTCCTCCATCGAGAAGGAGGCGGCGGCGCGGCGGCCGTCCGCTCCGCCCGCGCCGGCCGCCCCGCGGCGCCAGCCCACCCGATACCAGGCCGTCCTCGACGTCGACGGCCGGCGCTACTCGCTCAATTCCCCGTCGATCGTGCTCGGACGTTCGTCCGAGGCGGACATCCTCGTCGATGACACCGGTGTGTCCCGGCGCCATCTCGAGATCCGCAGCCAGGGAGGCCGCACCTACGCCGTCGACCTCGGGTCCACGAACGGGAGCTACGTCAACGGGCAGCGCGTCAATGGCCAGGCCGAACTGACGGATGGCTCCATGATCACCATGGGACGGTCGCGTCTGACCTTCCGGCTCGTCCAGGCACAGAGCGAGGGCGGGCAGCGATGAGCGAAGCCGGCGAGCTCACCGTCACGCTCCTGCGCTTCGGGTTCCTCATCCTCCTCTGGATCCTGGTCCTCAGCACGGTCGGCGCCCTGCGGCGGGATCTCGTGGTGGGCCGACGCAACAAGGTCGGGACGCCCACCGCCCGGGAGATCCGCAAGAACCCGGAGCTCGTCGAGGAACCTCCACCCGCGCGGGCCGCCGCCCATCGACTGGTCGTCACCGAGGGGCCACTCACGGGAACCACCCTGGATCTGGCGGCGAGCCCCATCCTGCTCGGTCGGGCGCAGGAGGCGACGCTCGTCCTCGAGGACGACTACGCATCCGGCCGCCACGCGCGACTGTTCCCGCAGGGCAGCCGCTGGTTCATCGAAGACCTCGGATCCACCAACGGGACGTATCTTGCCGGCGCCCAGCTCACGCGTGCGCTGCCCGTCGAACCGGGCGTCCCCATCCGGATCGGCAAGACGGTCATCGAATTGAGGCCGTAGGAGTGCGGCTTGCCCTGAGGTTCGCCGCCCGCTCCGACGTGGGCATGGTGCGGGCGAAGAACGACGATTCGGCCTACGTAGGCCGCTACCTCGCCGTCGTCGCCGACGGCATGGGCGGGCATGCAGGCGGCAACGTCGCGTCCGCGTCCACTGTCCTGGATCTCGTCCACCTCGACCACGGCAGCCACGACGGTGACGCCGCGACGCACCTCGCCGACGAGATCCAGACCGCGAACTCGCTGCTCTCCGAACTCGTGGCGACCAATCCCCAACTGGCCGGTATGGGCACCACGGTGACGGCCGTCCTCCTCGAGGACCGCACGCTGAACCTGGCGCACATCGGTGACTCCCGCGCCTACCGCCTGAAGAACGGCGTCTTCGAGCAGATCACCACGGACCATACCTTCGTCCAGCGGCTGATCGACGAGGGCCGCCTCAAACCCGAGGAAGCGGATGTCCATCCGCACAAGAACGTGCTGATGCGGGTCCTCGGTGACGTCGATGCGAGCCCGGAGCTGGACCTCCACGCGTTCGACGCCGAGCCCGGCGAGCGGTGGCTGCTCTGCTCGGACGGACTGAACGCCGTCCTCCCGGATCGCGTCGTCGAGCAGGTGATGCGGGAGACCACCGACCTGCGCGACTGCGTCGACACGCTGGTCGAACTGACCCTCGCGGGTGGTTCCCCGGACAACATCACCATCGCCGTCGTCGAGGTGGCGGAGGCGGACGGCGACGTCGCGCCGCCCACATCCATCCCGCCCGCACGCCAGGCAGCGGGCGAGCGGGACGGCTCCTCCGCTGCAGGCGATGCTGCCTCGCGCGCGATCGACGCGCAGGGAGACCTGCCGGGAACGGCCATCCGGGCCGACGTCATCCGCCAGGACCTCCTCACGAGGCCGCACGTCCTCGTCGGGTCAGCGGCCCTGGCGACCGAGACCGGCCAGATTCCGATCGTGACGCAGCGGTCCACCGAGCGCCGGGCCGCGATGATGCTGACCCACGGTGCCGGAGGTGCCGCCGTGGACGAGGACGAGGACGAGCAGCCGGTGCGGAAGCGGCGCTGGCTCGTCCCGGCATTCCTGTCCCTGATGACCCTGATCCTCGTCGCCGTACTCGGCCTCGGCTACACCTGGACGCAGACGCGGTACTACGTCGCCGAGGCGGACAACCGCGTGGCCATCTTCACCGGCGTCCCCCAACGGATCGGTCCCATCAGCCTCAGCACGCTCTACGAGACGACGGACATCCCGGTCTCGAACCTCCCCGAGTACCAGCGGTCCCAGGTCGCCAACACCCTTCCCGCCGCGGGCCTCGAGGAGGCCCAGCGGATCATCGGCGATCTCCGCGGAGAACTGCGCGCCGTGTCCTGCGATCCCGCCGGCACAGGCACGGCATCGCCCTCGCCCCAGGCCCCCTCCCCCTCAGGATCGGCGCCCGCTCCCGCCCCGTCGGGATCGGCGCCCGCTCCCGCCCCGTCGGCTTCGTCAGCTGTAACGCCCTCCGATGCTGCAGGTCCGCAGCCCACGGCGCCCGCCTCGCCGTCGTCCGGGCCAGGCTCCCGGGGTGCATCGCCGGGTCCCTCCTCCACAGCAACCACGAGCGGCAGCGCGAGCCCGTCCGCGAGCGCGTCCACGAGCGCTGCCACCACCCCTTCCCCCGGCGCCTCCGCAGGCGCGGCTCCGTCCCCCGTCGACTGCGGAGGTGCAGCCAATGAGTGATGTCCTGACCGTCCCGAGGTCCCGGCGGACCATCGAGCTCTTCCTGCTACTCCTGGCCCTCGCGGTCGCCGTCGGCGCGAACTACCTCGCGGGTATCGGGCGCGAGGAGCCGTTCGGGGACTATTTCTGGTCGCAGGCCATCACCCTGGGCATCATGAGTCTGTTCATCCACGTGATCCTGCGGGTCAAGGCGAAGTATGCCGATCCAGTGATCCTTCCCATCGTCGTCGCCCTCAACGGGGTGGGCCTGGCGATGATCCATCGCCTCGATCTGTCGGCCGCGCAGGTGAACCCCGATTTCGTCCAGGTCGCACCGCAGCAGGTGCTCTGGACCGCCGTGGCGATGGGCTCGGCAGCGATCCTGCTGATCGTCCTGCGCGACCACCGGATCCTGCGCAGGTTCACCTACATCTCGCTGATCGTCAGCGCCATCCTGCTGCTGCTGCCGCTGACCCCGCTCGGCCTCGAGATCAACGGCGCGCGGATCTGGATCTCCGTCGGATTCGGGACGTTCCAGCCGGGTGAGATCGCGAAGATCACCCTCGCCATCTTCTTCGCCGGGTACCTCTCGACCAATCGCGATCTGATCCTGCTGGCCGGCAAGAAGATCGGGCCCCTCCAGCTACCCCGGTTCCGCGATCTGGCCCCCATGGCGGCCGCCTGGCTCGTGAGCATCGGCGTGCTGATCTTCCAGCGCGACCTCGGCTCCTCGATCCTCTTCTTCGGACTCTTCATGGTGATGATCTACGTCGCCACGAGCCGTGTCAGCTGGGTACTCATCGGCCTGGCGATGATCGGCGTCGGAGTCTTCGTCGCCCTCGAACTCTTCAGCCATGTGGCCCTCCGCTTCGACTCGTGGATCAACGCCTTCGCACCCGAGGTCTACGACCGGGCTCCCGGCGGCAGCGCCCAGGTGGTGCAGGGCCTGTTCGGCCTCGCGAACGGCGGTCTGATCGGCACCGGGCTGGGGGCAGGGCGTCCTGACCTGGTGACATATGCCAACAGCGACATGATCATCGCGGCTCTCGGCGAGGAGCTCGGGCTGATCGGCGTGGTCGCGATCGTCATGCTCTACGTGCTGCTCGTCTCGCGTGGTATCCGGGCCGCCCTAGGGACCAAGGACGGATTCGGCAAACTGCTCGCCTGCGGCCTGTCCTTCACGATCGCCCTGCAGTGCTTCGTCGTGATCGGCGGTATCACGCGGCTGATCCCCCTCACCGGGCTCACGACGCCCTTCATGTCCGCGGGTGGGTCCTCGTTGCTGGCCAACTGGCTGATCGTGGCGCTGATCCTGCTCATCTCCGAGACAGCACGCCGGCCCGCGCCCAGCGCTCCGATGAAGGATTCATTCCCTGAGGCGCTCGGTGTCAGCGGCAAGCCCAAGAAGTCGGCGAAGGAGACCACCCGATGAACCAGGCCATCCGCAGTGCGTGGGTCGTGGCGATCGGCATGTTCGCCCTCGTGCTCGGCTCCCTCACCTTCGTCCAGTTCTTCCAGGCCGAGGAACTGACGGGGAATCCGTGGAACAGCCGCCAGCTCTACCAGGAGTTCGGCCGCCAGCGCGGCGCCCTCCTGGTGGATGGTCGGGCGATCGCGGAGTCCGTCCCGTCCAGCGACCAGTTCAACTACCGGCGTGTGTACAACGAACCGGAGCTGTACGCACACCTCACGGGCTACTACTCGCTCTCCCTCGGGTCGTCCCAGCTCGAACTGGCGGAGACCGAGATCCTCTCCGGGACGGACAGTTCGCTCTTCTACGACCGCGTGGTGCGGCTGTTCTCCGGTGTGGATGCCCAGGGCGCGAACGTGGAGCTGACCATCGACCCCGAGATCCAGCGGCTCGCCTTTGATCTCATCCCGGAGGGCCAGCGCGGCTCGATCGTGGTCCTCGAACCCTCGACGGGCAACATCCTCGCGATGGTGTCCAAGCCGACGTACGACCCGAACCTGCTCGCCGGTCACGACACGGGCGTCATCGCCGAGAACGCCGCGGCACTGTCCGAACAGCCGGGGTTGTCGTTCTACACCAATCCTGCAACGGAGTCCCTCGTGTCTCCCGGTTCGGTGTTCAAGCTGATCGACGCCGCGGCAGCCCTGGAGTCGGGCCGCTACGACGCCGAGTCCCAGATCCCGAATCCGCCCGCCCTCGAGTTCCCGGGTATCGAGTACGCCCTGCCGAACTTCGTCGCGGGGGGTTGTGCGAGCAGGCCGACGGCGGACCTGGAGTTCGCGCTCGAGCAGTCCTGCAACACGGCGTTCGCGCAGATCGCCCTGGATCTCGGCGAAGAGGCCATCCAGGAACAGGCCGCCCGGTTCGGCTTCGGAGAGACGTTCACGATCCCGACCGACGTGGTGGCGAGCAGCTTCCCGTCGGACCTCTCGGAACCCGAGCTCGCGCAGTCCTCCGTCGGGCAGTTCGACACGCGTGTGACGCCCCTGCAGATGGCCATGGTCGCGGCGGCCATCGCGAACGACGGCCAACTCATGAAGCCGCAGCTCGTGAAGTCCATCCGCGCGGCGGACCTCGAACTCATCGAGTCCCCGCAACCGGAGCTCATGCAGCAGTCGGTCAGCCAGGAGACGGCGGACCAGCTCACGGACTGGATGGTCAACGTCGTGGACAACGGCACCGCGACCGGCGCCCAGGTGCCCGGTGTCGCCGTCGCCGGCAAGACAGGAACGGCCGAGTTCTCCGACGTCGGGGACAACGCATGGTTCACAGGCTTCGCTCCCGCGGACGACCCGCAGGTGGCCATATCGATCGTGATGGAGAACGTGGACATCCCCACTGGTCAGCAATTGACCTCACCCAGTGCCAAGAGACTCATAGAGGCGGTGTTGAACAGATGAGGCCCACAACAGGAATCACCCTGGGCGGCAGGTTCGAGCTGACCGATCGCATCGCCATCGGCGGCATGGGCGAGGTCTGGAAGGCGCGCGACCAGATCCTCGGCCGGGTCGTCGCCATCAAGATCCTCAAGGAGGAGTACTCCGGGGATCCCGCCTTCCTCAACCGCTTCCGCGCCGAAGCACGCCACACGGCGCTGCTGAACCACGAGGGGATCGCCAACGTCTTCGACTACGGCGAGGAGGGGGGTTCGGCCTACCTCGTCATGGAGCTCGTCCCCGGTCAGCCGCTGTCCGCGGTCATCGAGAAGGAGCAGGTGCTCTCGCCGGACCGGACGCTCTCCATCGTGGGGCAGACCGCCCTGGCCCTCGCCGTCGCCCACCGCCAGGGTCTCGTGCACCGTGATGTGAAGCCCGGGAACATCCTCGTCATGCCCGACGGACGGGTGAAGATCACCGACTTCGGCATCGCCCGCCTGGCGGACCAGGTCCCCCTGACCGCGACCGGCCAGGTCATGGGCACGGCGCAGTACCTCGCACCCGAGCAGGCCACGGGGCAGCCGGCCACGGGATCCTCCGACATCTACGCGCTCGGCGTCATCGGCTACGAGCTGCTGGCCGGGCGCCGGCCGTTCTCCGGTGAGTCGCAGATCGCGATCGCCCTCGCGCAGGTCAACGACCCCCCGCCGCCCCTGCCCGAATCGATCCCGCGGCCCGTCCGTGCCCTGATCGGTTCGATGCTCGCCAAGGATCCCGCCGACCGGCCGCGCGACGCCGAATCGCTGGCGCGCGCCGTGGACGCCATCCGTGCCGGTGACGTCCGGGCCGCCGAGGCGGCCGTACCCGGCATGCTCGCCTTCGCGGCCGGGGCGGACACACCGACCGCCGCTGTTCCGCGGCAGGACACCCAGGCGACGACGGCGGTCCCGGCGCCCACCACCTCCGCCCTGCCCACCGTCGCCGCGCCCGCCGCAGCCGGTGGTGCCGCCGGACTCGCGGCGTCGAAGGACTGGTCGGAGGAGGACCCGGACGTCCTCGACCCCGTCCCGCCCTACCGCGAGGAGGAGAACCGGCGGAGCCCCTGGCTGATCCCGCTCATCGTCCTGCTGCTGCTCGCCCTGGCGGCGATCGCGTTCCTCGTCCTGCAGCCCATCCTGGCCGGGGACGACGCCGGGAACACCCCGGCCGAGACCACCAGTTCGTCGGCGAGCGCCACGCCGGCACGGACGCCGAGCAGGTCCCCCTCGTCGACGCCGAGCAGCACGTCCCCTTCCCCTTCTCCCAGCACGACCGAGGCCGACGAAGCGGTGACCATCTCGCCGAGCGAGTTCCTCGGACGCTCCCAGCAGGAGGCCACACAGCGCCTCATCGCCCTCGGATTCGGCGTCAATGTCGTGGAGGAGTTCGCCGACCAGGACCCCGGTACCGTCATCGCCATCAATCCCAGTGGACTCCAGCGACCCGGGACGGACATCACCCTGACCGTCTCCCGAGGTCCTGAACCGGTCGAACAGGTGACTGTTCCCGGCGGCCTGCAGGGTCGTCCTTCCGCGGAGGTCGAGAGCATCCTCGTCGAACTCGGGCTGAGGCCCGTCAACGTCGGCAGCGAGGAATCGCAGCAGCCGGCGGGCACCGTGCTGCGTCTGAATCCAGGCGCGGGAGCCGCCCTCGATCCGGGTACGCAGGTCGACTACGTGGTCTCGGCCGGTCCCCCGGCCGCGCCGGAACCCGCGCCGACGACACCCTCGCCGGCCACCTCGACGCCCGCCCCTACAGCGACGGCGGCCTCGGGATCATGACCTGCTCCTCGAACCGTCACCGGGAGGACGGCGGCTCATGACCGATCACCGGATCCTGAACGGGCGCTACGAGGTGCTCGAGCTGATCGGCCGCGGCGGCATGGCCGACGTGCACCTCGGCCGCGACCTGCGGCTCGGCCGGTCCGTCGCGATCAAGGTGCTGCGCCAGGACCTCGCACGGGATCCGCTGTTCCAGTCGCGGTTCCGGCGGGAGGCGCAGGCGGTCGCCGGGTTGAACAACCCGAGCATCGTCGCCGTGTACGACACCGGCGAGGAGGAGATCCCGGACCGGCCGCAGCACGAGGTCCGGGTGCCGTTCATCGTCATGGAGTACGTGAAGGGCCGGACCCTCCGTGACCATGTGAAGGCCGGCGACCTGACGCCGGAGGACAGCATCACGTATCTCGCCGGTGTGCTCGGCGCCCTGCAGTACAGCCACAAGGCCGGCATCGTGCACCGCGACATCAAGCCTGCCAACGTCATGATCACACCCGACGGCGACGTCAAGGTCATGGACTTCGGCATCGCCCGTGCGATGGCTGATTCCCAGGCCACCATGACGCAGACCCAGGCGGTCCTCGGGACCGCCCAGTACCTCTCACCCGAACAGGCTCGCGGGGAGACCGTCGACACGCGGAGTGACCTGTACTCCGCCGGGTGCCTGCTCTTCGAGATGCTCACGGGCCGGCCGCCGTTCGTCGGCGACAGTCCGGTCTCCGTGGCGTATCAGCACGTCCGTGAGGAGGCACCGGCGGCGAGCAGCTTCAACCCCGCTGTCACGCCTGCCCTCGACTCCGTCCTGGCCAGGGCACTGCAGAAGGACCGGGAGGACAGGTTCCAGGACGCCGCCGCCTTCCGCAGGGCGTTGCTGGATGCCGGCCGGGGAATCGTCCTCGCGGCGACCGGTGCCCTGCGCACCGAAGCCCTGGACGTCACCGGACGAACTGCGTCCGCCACCGGTCCCGGCGCAGCGTCGCTCGCGGGTGCAGCGGCGGTGGTCTCCGATCCGCGGACCCGGGCCATGGAACGCGTCCCCGCCGAGCGCGGCCTTCCCGACCGCACGACGGCTGCGGAGGACTCCGAGAACGATCACTTCGACGTCCTGGACCGTGGGAACGACCGCGACCGCCACACGGACCGCCGACGGCGGTCCTCCCGGGCCGCGTGGTTCACCGTGTTCTTCGTCGCCGTGCTGCTGGTGCTCGCCGGCGGCTACGCCCTGCTCACCACGATCTCGGGTGAACGCCCAGAACCGGCTGCCGCCACCGTCGTCGTGCCCGAACTCGTCGGGATGACGGAGGCGGATGCGACGGACGCCATCGTGGACGCCGGGCTGGTGCCCTCCTCGGACGAGCAGTACAACGCCACGGTGGAGGACGGCAACGTCATCTCGTCCGACCCGTCCGGAGGCGCCTCCGTGGACCCGGACTCGCGCGTGAACATCACGGTCTCGCAGGGTCCCGCGAACATCGCGGTACCCGACTCGCTCGCTGGACTGACCGAAGCCTCCGCCCGTGACCAGCTCGAGGAGCTCGGCCTGCGCGGTGGCGCCGTGACGGAGGAGACGAGCGCGGAGGTCGCGCAGGGCCGTGTCCTCACCACGAGTCCGCAAGCCGGACAGATGGTACCGGCCGGCAGCGCCGTGGATCTGGTGCTCTCGAACGGCAAGGTGGTGGTGCCGCTCCTGACCGACCTGACCGTGCAACAGGCAGAGGCCCTCCTGGCGGATCCGGCTGTCCAGCTGGCGTTCACCGTCCGCGAGGCCGAGAACAGCGTGGTGGCGCCGGGCATCGTCACGGACCAGTCCGCCGAGGCGCGGTCGCAGGTCGACCAGAGAACGGAGATCGTCCTGACCGTTGCCAAGGCGCCCCCCGCCCCGACGACGGAACCGACGGAACCGGGCCCGACTCCGTCGGATCAGCCCAGTGGACAACCCACGGAGGGGCCGGACGACGGCGGATCCGAGACCCGCCCCACGGAGGACGGCACCTAGACCGCTCGCGCCACTAACGGGCGATGAGCGGACTGAGCCCTGCGGCCCGGGTGGCGGCGCCCTCGAGACCGAGGGACTCCAGCCACGTTCCCAGCATCTGGTAGCCCCCCTCGGTGAGGACGGACTCAGGGTGGAACTGCACGCCCGTCAGGGGCGCTGTCCGGTGCTCGAGGCCCATGATGATGCCGCTCGCGGTCCGGGCCGTGACGGCGAGGTCCGCCGGGACGTCGTCGCTGACCGCGGCGAGGGAGTGGTACCTGGTAGCGGTGACCGGCGACGGCAGGCCGCGGAACACGCTCGTGCCGTCGTGCTCGACCAGCGACGTCTTCCCGTGCATGAGCTCGGGCGCGTGGGTGACCCGGCCTCCGTACGCCTCTGCGAGGGCCTGATGGCCCAGGCAGACGCCGAGCATCGGCTTCGCCTGCTCGCCGCACCAGCGGATGAGGTCCACGCAGACGCCCGCCTCGGACGGCGTACCGGGGCCCGGCGAGATGAGCACTCCGTCACGTGAGGCCGCCATGTCCTCGGCTTCCGCCAGGGTGACGTCGTCGTTCCTGACCACCGTGGTCTCGGCACCCAGTTCCTGCAGGTAGCCGACCAGCGTGTAGACGAAGCTGTCGTAGTTGTCGACGACGAGGATGCGGGTGATGTCAGCCATGAGTTACGGGGAACCAATCGTTGAATCCGTGAGCGGGTTGAACTGCGAGAACCAGGGGAAGACGAAGACCATGAGGGCGGCCACAGCCGCCACCACGAGCATCACCGACAGCAGGATGCGCACCCACAGCGGGCCGGGAAGTGCCCGGAATATCAGTCCGTACATGAGCCCTATCCACGTCCTGCGGTGCGGGCGACCTGCTCCGCGATCTCGGGCGGAGGACCGGCCTCCGGCGGACGCCAGGACTCCATCACCGAGTAGGCAATGATACGCTCCTGCGCCCCGAAGCGCGGATTGCAGCTGGTCAGTGTGAGGATCCGGTCCACCGGCTCGGCGGCCGGATCAGTGGGTACGGGGGCGATCACGTCGACCTGGTCCGGAAGGACGATCTCGGTGTTGCGGAACACGTAGGTGTAGTACCCATCCCTGGTCTGCAGGTAGATGCGGTCCCCGGGAACGAGGGTGTGGATCTGGTCGAGGACCTGACCGTGCGTCTGACGATGCCCGGCAAGGGCGATGTTGCCCACCTGGCCTGGAGCGGCGGTTCCCGGATAGTGGCCCAGTCCCAGGTTGTCGAGCACTTCCGTCCCGACTCCGGCGGTGATGGGGCGGGAATAGTCCTCCCCGAAGCGGGGGATGTAGGCCACACCGAAAGTCCCCGTGAGGGCAGCCTGCTCGAGCACGGCGGGCTCCCCGAAGTCCTCACCGACCGGCGGTACGGATCCGGCCGAGGGGGCAGGTCCGGCCGTTGCCGGAGGAACGGGGACGTCCGAGAAGAACTCCTCGAGCGCCTGATCCTGCTTGATGTCCGCGTCGATGTTCGTCCACCACAGCTCCCAGGCGACGAACAGCAGCAGCACCAGCCCGGCCGTGATGAGCAGCTCGCCGACGATCTGGACGATCAGCTGCAGGGGCGAACGACGGCGGCGCACGGCTCCGCGATCGGCACCGGTCGCGGGAGCGGCATCGAGCGTAGACCTGGCCACTGCCGCTCCTGCCGCTCGGGATGCACTGATCGGCCGCGGTTCTTGGCTAGAATCGTCGGAGAACCGGGCCGCCGGGTGTCGCTTCTCCCTCAGGATATCCTGCGGGCCCGGGCACCTTCGAGCGGCCAGCGAGACCATCGGTGCGGCTGATCCGCGGCTGCACCCCGTCGAGGAGAAGCCGTGCCCGAGTCGAAGCCCCGCAAGAGAGCCAGCACCACGGCACCCGCCGCGAAGTCCTCGCAACCCAAGCCGAATCCGGCCTGGTACAAGTACGTCATGTTCGGCCTGATGATCGTCGGCCTGCTCTGGATCATCACGTTCTACATCTCCGAGTCCACCCTGCCCGTGGAGGCCTGGGGTTCGTTGAACATCCTGGTCGGGTTCGGCATCGCGATCATCGGGTTCCTGATGACCACCCGGTGGCGCTGACCGGGTAGTGCGCGCCCGGGGGACATCCATCCCGTAACCTCGCCCGTTGCCCCGGAACGGCCAGGGCGTGGGTCACAATGTCACAGTGAATTATTTGCTTGACGCCGGCAGAATCAACTGTTTGTGCGCTTTCCCGGTGGCAGTGGCGGCTCGACCCGATGCCGGACGGAGCACAGGCCGATGAGTACGGCAGTGCCGCGGCGTACCGACATCCAGGGACTCCGTGCGGTCGCGGTGCTGCTGGTCGTCGTCTACCACCTGGTACCAGAAGCATTGCCCGGGGGATTCGTGGGCGTGGACGTCTTCTTCGTCATCTCCGGGTATCTCATCGTGGGCTCCCTCGCCAGGGAGGCGGCGCGGACGGGGAGCGTCGATCTCGCTGCGTTCTACCGCCGGCGGATCCGGCGGCTCATGCCGGCGGCGACCGTCGTCCTCACCGTGACGACCGTCGCTTCGCTCCTGATCCTCCCGGCGAGCCGTTGGACCCAGCTCGCCAGGGACGTCGTTGCCTCCGCGCTGCAGGCGCAGAACTGGAACCTCGCCCTCGCCTCCACCAGCTACGAGCAGGCCGGCGGACCGGTCTCCACCCTCCAGCACTTCTGGTCGCTCGCGGTCGAGGAACAGTTCTACCTGGTCGTGCCTCTTCTCATCCTGCTGGTGGTGAGGTCGATCGGGGATCGGAGCCCGGCGCGTCGATCGCGCCTCATCGTCACAGCGCTGACGCTTCTCGGCGCCGCATCCCTCATCCACTCCGTGTCATTTTCCGGGTCCGATCCTGACATCGCCTACTTCGCAACCACCACCCGCCTGTGGGAGTTGCTGGCAGGAGGGATCCTGGCCGTCACCGCACCGGCCCTCCGTCGTGGTGCGGCCGATGTCTCTTTCGTCCTGGGCGCGCTGCTCATCGCCGCCGGTGCGGCAACCTTCTCCACCGAGCTCGCCTTCCCGGGCTGGATCGCTGCAGTGCCGGTGCTTGGCACCCTTCTCGTCCTGTCCGCCGGATCCGCACACGGAAGTGCCTCCGGACTCGTCCGGGTCCTGTCGATCCGCCCAGCCGTCTTCATCGGCGACATCTCCTATTCGCTGTACCTGTGGCACTGGCCGCTGATCGTGCTCTACCTGTTCGTCGTCGAGCGGCAGCCCTCGGTGCTCGACGGCGCCATCATCCTCGTGTCCGCCGTGCTGCTGGCATGGACCAGTACTCGGTTCATCGAACTCCCGCTCAATCGCGCCCGTACGGCAGGACGCCGTACAGGCGGGGACCGACAGCCGGGCCGTGAACTGAAGCGGTACTCCTACGTCCTCGGCTCCGGCCTCCTTGTCCTCTCCCTCACCGCCGCTGCTCTCCCGTGGAGCCTGATCACCCTCAAGAGTGCGCAGGATCTCGGCGCCTCCCTGGACCCGGCCGTGTACCCGGGGGCTGCGGCCTGGGAGAGGTCGGATGTCGCGGCTGCGCCCGTCCAGCCGGATCCTGCCCTGGCGAGCGGAGATCAGAATGAGCTCGCGGGCAACGGGTGCCTGCTGTGGGAACCGAGCGAGATGGAAGCCGACGCCTGTCGTTACGGCGATGCAGAAGGTGCGGATCGAGCCGTGCTGGTCGGGGACTCCCATGCAGCGCAGTATCTGTCTCCCCTGGATGCGGTGTTCCGGCAGGAGGGCTTCATCCTCGACGCACAGGTGCGGAACGGGTGTCCCTTCAGTGCTGCGCCCCTCGGGAGCGGCGCGGCAGTCTTCGGCGACTGCATCGAGCGGAATGAGCTGACCCTGCAGACCCTGCTCGCCGACCCTCCGGACATGGTGGTGACCAGCAACTTCCGACCGGCGGGATACGAGCGTGAGCTGAGCTGGACGTGGCGTTCCCGCGACGAGGCCGTGGAGGGCTATCGCTCGGCATGGAAGCGGCTCGTCGAGGCCGGCATCGACGTTCGTGTCATCAGTGACTCACCCCTGCCGTCCCGACAGGCGCCCCCGAGTGCGTGGAGAGGAGCGAGGACGTCATGGACGACTGCGTGGACCGTCCGCAGGGGGAACAGGCCGACGATCCGATGCTCGAAGCAGCAGAAGGTCTCGAGGGAGTCTCCGTGGTGGACCTCTCGGGTGCATTCTGCCGTGAAGGAACATGTCCCTACGTGGTCGGGAACGTCCTCGTGTACCGCGACAACCACATCACCGATTCCTTCGCGCAGACCCTGGCCGAACCGATTCGCCGGTCGATCTTCGGATACTGACCCGCAGTTCCCGGCTGTACACACGGTGTGCATGACGTTATCCACAGATGTGCACAAAATTGTTGATGATTCACGAAAGAGCCCGGGATTCCGGGCCCCGCTTATCCACAGCTGTGGAATCACATGTGTGTAAGTTATCCCCGCTGTGGATAAGCCCTGTGGACAACGAGGAAGGGCCGATGCTCCAGCATCGGCCCTTCCTCGTCCTGCTGACCTCATACGGGGAGGAGCGTGACCCCGACGAAGGTCAGGATGCCGAGGAGTACCACGACACCGGCCAGGCCCGCCCATTGCAGTCCCGCCTGCCGAACACCCTTCGGGGCATAGGCGATGACAGCGGCACAGGCGGCGCCCGTGAGGAGACCACCCAGGTGGGCCTGCCAGGCGATGCCCGGCACCACGAACCCGAGGACGCCGTTGAGTGCGATCAGGACGACGATCTGGCGTACGTCGCCTCCACGCTTGCGCTGGACGATGAACAGGGCCCCGAAGAGACCGAAGACCGCCCCGGACGCGCCGACCACCGATTGCTGGACATTGCTGAGCAGCAGGACCCCGACGGAACCGCCGACGGCGGAGACGAGGTAGAGCGCAAGGAACCTGGCCCGCCCCATCGATGGCTCGAGCACCTTGCCGAGGATGTACAGCGCGTACATGTTGAAGGCGATGTGCAGGAAGGAGGACGGCGAATGGAGGAACGCGGCCGTCACCATGCGCCAGGGTTCCGCGGGAATGATCCCGCCGGCCCCCGCCGTATAGATGGGCGCGTAGGAGAAGGCCCGGGTGACGCCCGGAACGACGAGCTGGAGGAGGAAGACCACCAGACAGACACCGATCAGGATGTAGGTCACGATGGGTGAGCCCCCGCGCGCGATGCCACCGAACGCATTCCGGCGGACAGGCGTGTTGGCCGCCTGTTCCCGGATGCAATCGACGCACTGGAAGCCTACGGGTGCAGGCCTCTGGCAATCGGCGCACGCCGGTCGTCCGCACCGCTGGCACCGCACGTAGCTGATGCGATCAGGATGGCGGGGACAGACCGGCGCCTGCTGGCTGCCGGCGTCGGGCGCGGGGACTCCATAGGACATCCGGTTAGAGCTGTTCCACGGTGATGCTCTCGATGACCACGTCGTCGAGGGGCTTGTCCCTCATGTCGGTCGGGATCGAGTTCAGCGTGTCGACGACCTTGCGGGATTCCTCGTCCGTGACGTCACCGAAGATGGTGTGCTTGCCCTGAAGCCAGGTCGTGGGAACCGAGGTGATGAAGAACTGGGACCCGTTGGTGCCACGGCCACCCTGCAGGCCGGCATTGGCCATGGCCAGCTTGTACGGCTCGGTGAAGGAGAGATCGGGGTTGATCTCGTCGTCGAACTTGTAGCCCGGTCCACCGATCCCCTGGCCGAGGGGATCCCCGCCCTGGATCATGAAGTCCTTGATGATGCGGTGGAAGATGGTGCCGCTGTACAGGGGGGCGTTCGACTCCTCACCCGTCTGCGGGTGGGTCCAGGCGATCTCGCCCGTGGCGAGACCGACGAAGTTCTTCACCGTCTTGGGAGCATGGTTGCCGAAGAGGTTCACCTCGATGTCGCCCTGGTTGGTGTGGATGGTCGCTTTTGCGGTCGGAATAGCAGTCATGGCGCCATTCTTCCACGCGGGTACTGACAATAAGCTGGGGGAGACGCATTCCGCGCACAGTGAAACGCGTGGTCAAACCCGCCCTTGCTGAGCCCGCGGATGGCATGCGCTGCGCCATGCAACGTAGGCTGAGGAAAACGAGTAACCACCCCCTGGAGGTTTTTGTGAAGAAGAACGAACGCGTCACGCACGAGCTCGAGGAGAACGTCGCTGCGGGCGTAGCGGCCGCCCGTGACTGGGCCACTCCCCACGTGACCCACGCCTACGACTGGGCGAAGCCCCGCTGGGACAAGGGCGTGGAGACCGCTGGTCCCGCTCTTCAGGACACGTACCGCAAGGCCGCGGAGGGGATCTCGGGCGGCATCGCCGTGGTGACCCCGAAGATCCAGGACGGACTCGACAAGGTCGGACCACGCATCACGCAGGTCATCGACGGCACCACGCCGAAGATCCAGGGGACGCTGGACAAAGCGGCCCCTGCACTCACGTCCGCGAAGGAGAAGGTCGTCGAAGGCTACCTGCCGGCCCTGTCCAACCGGCTCGGTGAGGCCGCGGACAGTGCCTCCCGGTCGCTCGCTGCCGCTTCCGTGCCTCCCGTCGTGGAGAAGGCCGTCACCAGGGTGACCGGTGACAAGAAGGCCGTGAAGAACGCCCAGAAGCGACTCGCAGCCGCCACTCTCCAGGCATCGAAGGAGCTCAGGAAGAACCAGTCCCGCAAGTCCGGGAAGGGCTGGCTCATCTTCGGCATCCTGGCAGCCGCCGTCGTGGCCGGAGTAGCTGCATGGCGCGCATCGAAGCCGGTCGAGGATCCATGGAAGACGCCCGCTCCGATCAAGGCGTCCCCGGCTCCCGTCTCCAGCCAGAAGTCGCAGGAGGCCAAGGACGTCGTCGCGACCATCAAGGAAGCGGCTGACCGAGCCGCTGGCTCGGACGATTCGGCGACGACCGGGACGGCAGCAGCAGCCGAGAAGGTCGCCGACAAGGCGAAGGACGTCACCGAGTCGGCCAAGCATGCGGCGAAGTCGACGGACGACGAGCCCAAAGCCTGATTCAGGGCACACCACGGAGAAGCCCCCGGAATCGACCGGGGGCTTTTTCGTGGTCCTGTCTCATATTCTTCCCTAGGCATAGACAGAACGACGCCTAGTCGCCACCGAGAACGGGAGGTTGCGCCGCCAAGGATGAACCGGATGCGGGACGACGCCGCCGGCGTCGTTGCTGTCCCCTGATGACCACCGCCAGCCCCAGGAGGATCAGCACGAGCCCGCCGTAGGTCCCTCCGGGTAGTTTCTCGCCGAGGAATACAGCGGCGAGGACGGCGGCACCGGGGATCTCGAGCAGGATGATCATTGAGACGACCAGGGGGCTCATCACGGCCAGCAGATGGTTGAACACCGAATGACCCATGATCTGCGCCATGAGTGTCACCCCCAGGATCCCCACCCAGGCGGCTGGGCTGAAACCCGTCACCGGCTGTCCCGTGGCTGCGCACAGGATCAGGAGGATCACGGCGCAGGCCCCGTAGCAGAGGGTGGTGTACGTTCCCGTGGACATGGTCCTCCGGGCTGCCGCGCCGGCCATCTGGTAGACGGCTGCCAGCGCCCCTCCTGCGAGCGCCAGGAGGTCACCCAGCAGGGCGTCCCGCGACAGCGAGAGATCGAAGCCGGTGATGATCACGACGCCGACGAACGCGACGCCCAGCCCGGCGACGACGGCACCGTGCGGCCGGGAGCCCAGCAGGGCGTTGAACAGGGCTATCCAGGCGACCTGCAGGCACACGAGGGCGGTTGCGGCCGCTACCGAAGTGAGCTTGAGCGCCGAGATGAAGCAGACGAAGTGGAGAGCGAGGGCGACGGCAGCGATCGAGAGCCGGCGCACGTCGGGGCCTCGGAGGGCGGCGAACTCCGCGCGCTTGGAGACGGCGGCAGGGCCGCCCATGAGGACAGCGCCGATCAGATTCCGCCAGAAGGCGATGGCGAGGACGGGCGCCGCCGTGGCGGCCATGATCGGGCCCGATGCAGACACACCGATCACGCCCAGGATCGAGAGGAAGATGATCACCCGGCAACACTATGGCACCGGGTGTCGTCCGACGACCGCATGGTCCAGGACGGCAGGACCCCTTAACGCAGGAAGTCCCGGTCGTCGACCGGGACTTCCTCTCGGTGGAGGCACGGGGACTCGAACCCCGAACCCCCTGCTTGCAAAGCAGGTGCGCTACCAATTGCGCCATGCCCCCGAATCGGAGTGCCGACCTCGACGGTCACACCCTCCGGCGGATCTAGATCACGTCGTCCGTCGCATCGCTCCAGACGGTTTTGCTCTTCTCCGAATCCTGCCATCGCTTGTACACGAGAAGACCGGCTGCAGCTGCTGCTGCGATCAGCATCTTCTTCACGACAATCTCCTTGCAGTTCCCTGCGAGTGGTGGATCCGTGGGCGTACCAGGACTTGAACCTGGGACCTCTTCGTTATCAGCGAAGCGCTCTAACCGCCTGAGCTATACGCCCCGATACCTCTTCGGGCCGAGATACGACTTTACAGCAGTGTCTCGGCATTCTTCAAATCGCACCCGGAGATCCGAAGAGGCCGGTAGTTCAGTCGTCAGTGAGGGTCACACCGATCCCGCCGACCAGCGTCGAAGAGATGTTGTAGAGCACGGCCGAGAGCATGGCGAGTGCCGTCAGGAGCACCACGTTCACCACCGCGATGATGGTGGCGAAAGACAGCACCTGGGGAAGCGAAGCGAACTGCCGCAGATCGAAGCCGCCGCTCTCCGATCCGGCTATCTCACGGAGCAGCTCGTTCACCCCGTCGAAGATTCCGGTCAGGTCCAGGACGGTCCAGATCACGAAGGATGCGACGACGGTGACGATGCCGAGCGCGACCGAGAGCAGGAAGGACATCTTGAGGACGGACCAGGGGTCCACCTTGCTGACGAGGAGCCGAGCCTTGCGGGCCTTGGCCTTGGGGGCCGGCCTCACCAGCCCGGGACGCTGCGGCGGCCTGCTCTGCTGGGCGCCTGCGGAGGCTGGACGCTGTGTCGGACGCGCCGGGGCATTCACCCGTGGCGGGGCCCCGGACGTACGGACCTGTCCGCTCGACGAGCGCGGGTTGGTGTTGGCCGAGCTCACTCGCTACCTCCGTGTTCCGGCGACTCAGCGTCAGGCTCAGCCGTTTCCTCTGTCGACAACCGTACTTCATCGGCTGTGAACTGCGCAGGTTCCTCCTGGGGCGTCACCGTGGCGATCACGTCGACATCGGGACTCGCCTCGGACGGATCGTCGACCAGGCCTTCTTCCACCGCGACGCTCCGCTCACTGTTCCTCGCGACGGCGATGATGCGATCGGTCTTGTCCGGCTTCGCGAAGATGACTCCCATGGTGTCACGGCCCTTGGCGGGAACTCCCGCCACGGCGGAACGCACCACCTTGCCGCCACCCATGACCACGAGGACCTCGTCCTCCTCCTGGACCACGAGGGCACCGACGAGGTCACCGCGCTCCTCGGCCAGCTTCGCGACCTTGATCCCGAGTCCTCCGCGGCCCTGCACGCGGTAGTCCTCGACCTTCGTGCGCTTGGCGAAGCCTCCCTCGGTCACGATGAACACGAACGAGTCATTGCTCACGACGTTGGCGGCGAGCAGGTCGTCGTCGTCGCGGAACTTCATCCCGGTCACGCCGGAGGTGGCGCGTCCCATGGGCCGCAGGGCGTCGTCGTCCGCCGTGAAGCGCAGCGACTGTCCCTTGCGGGAAACCAGCATGATGTCGTCGTCGCCGGAGACGAGCTGAGCGGAGACGAGTTCGTCGTTGTCCCGGAGGTTGATGGCGATCACGCCTGCCGTCCGGTTGGTGTCGTAGTCCTCGAGCCGCGTCTTCTTGACGAGTCCGCGCTTGGTGGCCAGCACCAGATAGGGCGACTGCTGGTAGTCACGGAGATCCAGCACCTGCGCGATCGTCTCGTCGGGCTGGAAGGCCAGAAGATTCGCCACGTGCTGACCCTTGGCATCCCGCGCGGCCTCGACCAGCTCGTACGCCTTGGCGCGGTAGACACGGCCGAGATTGGTGAAGAACAGGAGCCAGTGGTGGGTCGTGGTGACGAAGAAGTGCTCGACCACGTCGTCCCCGCGCAGCTGGGCTCCCTTGATCCCCTTGCCGCCGCGCGCCTGCTGGCGGTAGTTGTCGCTGCGCGTGCGCTTGACGTATCCACCGCGGGTGATGGTGACGACCATCTCCTCCTCGGGGATCAGGTCCTCCATGCTCATGTCGCCGTCGTAGCCCATGAGGATCTCCGTGCGGCGGTCGTCACCGAACTTGGCGACGATCTCCGACAGCTCGGTGCTTACGATCCCGCGCTGGACGTCCTCCGAAGCGAGGATCCTGTTGAACTCGGTGATCATCTGTTCGAGTTCCGCATGGCGGTCCTGGATCTTCTGCCGCTCCAGGGCCGCGAGGCGGCGGAGCTGCATGTTCAGGATCGCCGTGGCCTGGAGCTCGTCGATCGACAGCAGGCCCATGAGGCCGTCCCGGGCCTCCTCGGTGGTCGACGACGCCCGGATCAGCGCGATGACCTCGTCCAGCGCATCGAGGGCCTTGAGCAGCCCGCGGAGGATGTGCGCCTCCTCCTCGGCCTTGCGCAGCCTGTACCGTGTGCGGCGGACGATGACCTCGAGCTGGTGGGTCACCCAGTGCCGGATGAAGGCGTCGAGACTCAGCGTGCGAGGCACATCATCGACGATGGCCAGCATGTTGGCGCTGAAGTTGTCCTGGAGCTGCGTGTGCTTGTAGAGGTTGTTCAGGACCACCTTCGCCACGGCGTCACGCTTGAGGACGATCACGAGGCGCTGACCCGTACGGCCCGACGTCTCGTCCCGCAGGTCGGCGATCCCGCTGACCTTGCCGTCCTTGACCAGCTCGGCGATCTTGATGGCCAGGTTGTCCGGGTTGGCCTGGTAGGGGAGTTCCGTGACGACGAGGCACGTCCGGTTCTGGATCTCCTCGACATTGACGACGGCACGCATCGTGATGGAGCCGCGGCCGGTCCGGTAGGCGTCCTCGATGCCCTTGTGACCGAGGATCTGCGCGCCGGTGGGGAAGTCGGGGCCCTTGATCCGGGCGATCAGCGCCTCGAGCAGCTCTTCCTTCGACGCCTCGGGGTTCTCGAGGTACCACTGCACGCCGTCCGCGACCTCGCGCAGGTTGTGCGGCGGGATGTTGGTGGCCATGCCGACGGCAATCCCCGAGGACCCGTTGACGAGCAGGTTCGGGAACCGTGACGGCAGGATCGTCGGTTCCTGGTTCTTGCCGTCGTAGTTGTCCTGGAAGTCGACGGTCTCCTCGTCGATGTCGCGGACCATCTCCATGGCGAGTGGCGCCATCTTCGTCTCGGTGTACCGCGGCGCGGCGGCGCCGTCGTTGCCCGGCGACCCGAAGTTGCCCTGCCCGAGCGCCAGCGGGTACCGCATGGTCCAGTCCTGGATGAGCCGGACGAGGGCGTCGTAGATCGCGGAGTCGCCATGGGGGTGGTACTGCCCCATGACCTCGCCGACCACGCGGGCGCACTTGTTGAACGAACGGTCCGGCCGGTAGCCACCGTCGAACATCGCATAGAGCACGCGACGGTGTACGGGCTTGAGTCCGTCACGGACGTCGGGCAGGGCACGGCCGACGATGACGGCCATGGCGTAGTCCAGGTAGGACCGCTGCATCTCCGTCTGCAGGTCGACCTGCTCCACGCGGTCCGTCAGGACCTCACCCTCGATGGGCTCGTCCGGTCCGTTGCCGGTGATGTCGTCACTCATGAATCAGTTCCGTTCGTGAAAGGTTCTCGACCACAAAGGAGACGCGGTCGCCGGCCGGTGCCCGACATCTTGTGTAGGCGCCTCAATATCTGCGAGGAACGAGCAGATTTCGTCGCGCCGGCAAGATGCCGGGTGTCGGCTCAGATGTCGAGGAAACGCACGTCCTTGGCGTTCTGCTGGATGAAGTTGCGTCGCGATTCGACGTCCTCGCCCATGAGTACCGAGAACACCTGGTCGGCTGCGGCGGCGTCGTCCATGGTCACCTGCAGCAGCGTCCGGTGATCAGGATCCATGGTGGTGTCCCACAGTTCGGTGTAGTCCATCTCGCCGAGGCCCTTGTACCGCTGGATCCCGTTGTCCTTCGGAAGACGCTGGTTCCGCGCCAGGCCCATCTTGATGACCTCGTCACGCTCCCTGTCGCTGAAGACGTAGTCGTGCTTCGCGTTGGACCACTTGATCCGGTACAGGGGCGGCTGCGCGAGGTAGACGAATCCGTTCTCGATCAGCGGGCGCATGTAGCGGAACAGCAGGGTGAGGAGCAGCGTGGTGATGTGCTGCCCGTCGACATCGGCATCGGCCATGAGAACGATCTTGTGGTACCTGGCCTTCGCGACATCGAAGTCCTCACCGATACCGGCCCCGAACGCCGTGATCATCGCCTGGACCTCGCTGTTGCCGAGCGCCCTGTCGAGGCGCGCACGCTCGACGTTGAGGATCTTCCCGCGCAACGGGAGGATGGCCTGTGTCTCGGGATTACGCCCCCGGACCGCGGAACCGCCTGCCGAGTCACCCTCCACGATGTAGATCTCGGAACGCGAGGGGTCCTTGGACTGGCAGTCCTTGAGCTTTCCGGGCATCCCGCCGGATTCGAGGAGCCCCTTCCGCCGTGTGGACTCTCGAGCCTTGCGGGCAGCGAGGCGGGCCTGGGAAGCCTGGATCGACTTGCGGATGACATCACGGGCCGGGCCGGGATTGCGCTCGAGCCAGTCCCCGAGCTGGTCCGTGACCACCCGCTGGACGAACCCCTTGACCTCGGAGTTCCCGAGCTTGGTCTTGGTCTGGCCCTCGAACTGGGGCTCGGAGAGCTTCACGGAGATGACAGCCGTCAGGCCCTCGCGGATGTCGTCACCCGTCAGGTTGTCGTCCTTCTCCTTGATGATGTTCTTCTCGCGCGCGTACCGGTTGATCAGGGTGGTCATGGCAGCACGAAAGCCCTCTTCGTGCGTCCCGCCCTCGTGCGTATTGATCGTGTTGGCGTACGTGTGGACGCTCTCGGAGTACGCCGAGGTCCACTGGAGTGCGATCTCCACGGACATGGTGCGGTCGGCGGTCTCGGTGTCGAAGGCGATCACATCGGGGTGGACCACCTCCACGCGCTTCGACGAGTTCAGGTGCTGCACGTAGTCGAGCAGGCCGTTCTCGTACAGGTACTGGACCTCTCGGTGCTTGGGCGTCGAGTCCTCGCTGGTCTCGGCGGTGACCTCGTCCTCGACCTCGTCGGCGTGCTCGTCCGTGAGGGTGATCCGGAGGCCCTTGTTGAGGAAGGCCATCTGCTGGAAGCGCGCCCGAAGGGTCTCGAAGTCGAACTCGGTCGTCTCGAAGATCGAAGCATCGGGGTAGAACGTCTGCGTGGTCCCCGTCTCGGTCGTCTCCTCGCCCTTGCGCAGCTCGCCGACGGGCTTCCCACCGTCCGCGAAGGTCTGGCGCCAGACGTGTCCCTGGCGCCGCACCTCGGTCTCGACGCGCTTCGACAGCGCGTTCACCACGGAGATTCCGACGCCGTGCAGACCGCCCGAGACGGCGTAACCCCCACCACCGAACTTCCCGCCCGCGTGCAGGATGGTCATGACGACCTCGACGGTCGGCCGACCCTCCGTCGGGTGCATGTCCACGGGGATCCCTCGGCCGTTGTCGACGACCTTCACCCCGCCGTCGGCCTGCAGGGTGACCTCGATGTGGTCGCAGTACCCGGCCAGTGCCTCGTCGACGGAGTTGTCGACGACCTCGTACACGAGGTGATGGAGCCCCCGCGGACCGGTCGAGCCGATGTACATCCCCGGCCGCTTCCGCACGGCTTCCAGGCCCTCGAGGACTGTGATCTCGCTCGCGCCGTACGCGTGTTCCGTCGCTGCCTCCAGGATCGGGGACTCGCCTTCGCCGATCACCACATCACTTGCGTTCAACTCGTTCTCGTGTGCCACAGGCGCAGACGGCTCCTCAACTGGGTGGACAACAACAATCTCATCCCATTCTACCCTGAGGAGGGCTACAATCTCGCACGAACAGGCCCTCATCGGCCACTGAACGGGCGTCAGAGCGAACAGCGGGTCGTCCCGTGAGGCCCGATACGGGTGAGGCACCCCCGATTGCCCTACAGCCCGTTCAGGGGACGCTGGACACGCCACGCGTCATCCGTAGGTGTCACGCGGACCGCGGCCCTTCACGGTCCGCCCGCCCTTCCGCCAGCTGGGCGCCGCCGGCCCGACGACGGACAGGCGCGTGACGACTCCGGGACCGAGCTCCACCTCGAACCGCTGAAGGACCTGCGGCGTGATGAGGCGCAACTGCGTGGCCCAGGCTGTCGAGTCGCACCTCACCAGGACCGTGTCCGCGTCGAAGCTCTCCGGTACGCAGTGGGCTGCGATGTCCGCGCCGACGATCTCGTCCCAGCGTGAGAGGACCGATCCGACGGCGACCGGAGACCTCCACCCCCGCTCGGCGAGCATGCGGGAGAAGACGTTCCCCACTCCCTCGGGATCACGCCCCCCGTAGACCGGATCCGGGGACCAGCGCCTGCGGGCCGTCTTCGCCGGCTTCCGGGTGGCGGCTTCGCGTGGAGTGCCACGCGACGCGGAGGCGTTCCGCAGGCGGTTCAGCAGGGCCTGGGGAGCGTCCTGCTCGGGGAAAGCAGCCCTGGGACCACGGTCACCCGCATCGTCAGGAGGATCGGGAGTCATACCACCATCGGAATATGCCGACTGTCGTATATTCTCTGGCTCCTCACTGGCCTCGGGGTCAGGCATGAAGGGTACCCCCTGCATCGATTCCACCGGACACCACGCGGATCTGTCGACCGACCAGGGCATCGGGGATGTCGTCGCCCACCGCGGCGGTCACCAGCACCTGTTCGGCGGGCGCCACGATCGACGCGAGCCTGTGGCGCCTCTCGGCGTCGAGCTCCGCGAAGACGTCGTCGAGGATCAGCACGGGACCACCCCCGGGTGTCCGGTCCTCCTGCAGCAGCAGGTAGTAGGAGGCAAGCCTCAGGGCGAGTGCCATGGACCAGGTCTCACCGTGGGACGCGTATCCCTTCGCGGGCGCACCTCCGAGTACCAGGCCGAGATCATCCCGATGCGGTCCCACGAGGGAGAGCCCGCGCTCCAGTTCCTTCTTCCGGTGCCGCAGCAGGGTATCGACGAACAGCTGGGTCAGTGCCGGGACGTCCATACCCCGCAGGGTGTTCTCCGTGCCGTCACCGGGTACGGCGATCGGATCGTCAGCATCGGCGCCGGAATCGGCAGTCGTCGAATCGGAGACACTCGAGGCATAGGCGAGCTCCGCGGACTTCGATCCGTCCGTCAACTCCGCATAGGCCCGCTGGACGAGCGGCCGGAGTTGTCCGACGAGCACCAGCCGCGCGGACAGCAGGCGTGCCCCCGCCTCGGCGAGGTGCTGGTCCCAGACGTCGAGGGTCGACTCGTGGGCGGCCGAGAACCGCCCGGCGGCCCGGCCCGACTTCAGGAGAGCGTTCCGCTGTTTCAGGACACGCTCGTAATCGGCGCGGAGGGCGGACTGATGGGGAAGCAGCGAGACCATGACGTCGTCGAGATACCGTCGTCGACCGGAAGGGTCCCCCTTCACCAGGGCGAGGTCCTCCGGTGCGAAGAGCACGGTCTTCAGGATCCCGGCGGCATCACGTGCCCGTACGGGATTCGAGCGGTTGATGCGGGCCCGGTTGGCGGTCTCGGCATTGATCTCCACCTCGACGGTGGTCCGCTGCTCCCCACGCACCAGCCGTCCGCGGATGATCGCCCTGTTCTCTCCGAAGGTGATGAGGGGCCGGTCGGTACTGACCCGATGGGAGGACAGCGAGGCCAGATACCCCACGGCCTCGACGATGTTGGTCTTGCCGACACCGTTAGGTCCCACGAAAACCGTGGTCCCAGGGCCTATGTCCGTGTCGAGCTGCGGGTAGCTGCGGAACCCGGTGAGCGAGAGGTGCTCAACGTACACCGGGCACCACTCACTCCGCTTTCGGTTGGGCGGGCTTGACGGCGTGACCGCCGAACTGGTTGCGGAGTGCTGCGACCATCTTCATCGCGGGTGCATCGTCCTGACGTGAGGCGAAGCGGGCGAAGAGGGCGGCCGTGATGGCGGGCGCGGGCACGGAGTTGGCGATGGCTTCCTCGACCGTCCAGCGGCCCTCACCCGAATCCTCGACGTAGCCGGCGATCTTCGACAGTCCCGGGTCCTCCTGCAACGCCTTGACGAGGAGGTCCAGGAGCCAGGACCGCACGACGGTCCCCTTCTGCCATGCGGCGAAGGTGCCGTGGACGTCCTTGACGATGTCCTTGGCCTCGAGCAGCTCGTACCCCTCGGCGTAGGACTGCATGAGTCCGTACTCGATCCCGTTGTGGACCATCTTGGCGTAGTGACCGGCACCGACGTCCCCGACGTGGACGAAGCTCTCGGAACGCTCGCCCTCGGGACGCAGCGCGTCGAAGATCGGCATGGCGAGCTCGATGTCCTCCTGGGTCCCTCCGGCCATGAGTCCGTAGCCGTTCTCCAGGCCCCACACCCCGCCGGACACGCCGCAGTCGAGGAACCTGACGCCCTTCTGCGCGAGCAGGGTCGCGTGGATCTGATCGTCCGTGAACTTCGAGTTGCCGCCGTCGATCACGAGGTCGCCCGGGCTCAGGAGCTCGGAGAGGTCCTTCACCACCGCGTCGGTGATCTGCCCCGCAGGAACCATCACCCAGATGATCCGCGGGGTGGGGAGCGCCCCGACGAGCTCCTCGAGGCTCGGAACGTCGGTGCGGTCGGGACTCCGGTCGAATCCGGTGACCTCGATGCCCTTCTCCCGCAACCGACCTCTCATGTTGAAACCCATTTTTCCGAGTCCGATGAGGCCGATATGCATGAGATTCTCCTTCTGACGGTGAGTTCGGCCGAGGGTGAGGCCGATCGCTGTGCCTGCCGGCGGCCTACTGGTTGGGGAGCCGCACGGGCATCAGCAGGTACCTGTAGTCTTCCCTGTCCTCACCCGTGACGTCATCCTGGGCGGACATGACCGCAGGTTTCGGAGGTGAGGTAAAGGAGAAGCGCACATACGGGCTGCTGAAGGCACCCAGACCCTCACTCAGGTAATGGGGGTTGAAGGCGACGGTGATGTCGTCGCCGTCCAGGGTCGCTTCGATGGCCTCGGATGCCTGTGCGTCTTCGCCGGTGCCGGCGTCGAGCGTGACCTGACCATCGGTGAAGGCGAGGCGGACGGGTGTATTCCGCTCTGCGACGAGGGAGACACGACGTACCGCTTCGACCAGGGTGCTGGTCTGGACCGTTGCGTGGATCGGGGTCTTCTCCGGGAAGAGCGAACGGATCTTCGGGTAGTCACCATCCACGAGGAGCGAGGTGGTGCGTCGACCGCCTGATTCGAATCCGATCAGTTCCGAGTCCGCTGAGAACGCGATGTTGAGGTCCCCGGCCCCGCCCAGTGTCTTCGCCACCTCGTTGAGGGTCTTCGCCTTAACGAGTGCGCTGGTCGAGATGCCAGGGGTGGTCGGCTTCCAGGACACTTCGCGGAGCGCCAGACGGTACCTGTCGGTTGCGAGCAGCGTGATGAGATCGTCCTCGATCTCCATGCGGACACCGGTCAGGATGGGCAACGTGTCATCCCGGCTGGCGGCGATGATCACCTGGGAGACGGCCTGGGCGAACGCTTCTCCGTCCACGACACCACTGACGTCGGGCAGCTTCGGTAGCTCCGGGTATTCACCTTCCGGCATGGTGGCGAGGTTGAAGCGGCTGTTCCGGCAGGTGAGGGTGACCTTGGAGCCGTCGGTGGCGACCTCGACGGGAGCGGACGGAAGGCTGCGGCAGATATCGGCGAGGAGCCTGCCTGACACGAGGATCGTGCCTTCTTCGAGGACATCCGCGGCGATCTCGAGGCGCGCGGAGATCTCGTAGTCGAAGCTGGCGAGGCTGAGTGTTCCTGCTTCCGCCTTGATGAGCAGTCCTGCGAGAACGGGCACCGGCGGGCGTGGAGACAGCGAGCGTGCGGTCCAGGAGACAGCCTCCGCCAGTACATCCCGCTCAACTCTGAATTTCACGGAGCAGTGCCGCCTTTCAAAAAAACAGCCACCGGCGCAGCCGGCGGGTGATGGGTCCAACGTCGTCCACGGAGGTGCCCGGGCACGGGGAACTACAACCCTACTGGGTGAAAGCTTAGCCGGACATCGCGTCCGCGAAGCGGGGCGGAGGTCCCGGGGATCGGCGTGGGGCGGGACGTGGAATGTTATCTGAAGAACTTTTGAAGTTTAAGGTTCGTAGTGTTAATAACTGCTGTGGATTCTGTGGATAACCCGCTGCGGCCGCGGGCTTGCACCGAAGTGGCCTGTGGACAAGGTGTGGGTCGGCAGAACGGTCGACAGGAGCCTCCTGTGGGCAAGATCCTTGTAATTCCGGGCATCCACAGGGTGGAGGGGGTTTGTCCTCAGGATGACCGGGCTGAGGGAGGGGTTTATCCACAGCTGTGTCCACACCTGTTAATTACCGACGGGGGCTCTCGCTCCGATAGGCGGGCTCACGTTTCGCGTTGTTTGTGCTTGATCCGGTTGGTCAGTTCAGTGACCTGATTGAAGATCGCCCGGCGTTCGGCCATGAGTTCCCGGATCTTCCGGTCCGCATGGATGACGGTGGTGTGATCACGTCCGCCGAGTTCGGCGCCGATCTTCGGAAGCGACATGTCCGTCAGCTCCCGGCACAGATACATCGCGATCTGCCGTGCAGTGACAAGGGTGCGTGTCCGCGACTTGCTGCACAACTCCTCCATGCTGATCTGGAAGTAGTCGGCCGTCTGCGCCATGATCACCGTCGACGTGATCTCCCGGGCGCCGTCGTCGGAGATGAGGTCCTTGAGGACGATCTCCGCCAGGTTGACGTCGACCTGCTGCCGGTTCAGGCTGGCGAACGCCGTCACCCGGATCAGAGCCCCCTCGAGCTCCCGGATGTTGGTGGCGATCTTCGAGGCGATGTACTCGAGGACGTCGTCGGGCGCGCTCAGACTGTCGCTGATCGCTTTCTTGCGCAGGATCGCGATCCTTGTCTCCAGTTCGGGTGGCTGGATGTCGGTCAGCAGACCCCATTCGAAGCGGGACCGCATGCGCTCCTCGAACCCGATCAGCTGCTTGGGTGGCAGGTCCGACGTGATGACGACCTGCTTGTTGTGGTTGTGCAGCGCGTTGAAGGTGTGGAAGAACTCCTCCATCGTCCGGTCCTTGCCGGAGAGGAACTGGATGTCGTCGATGAGGAGGATGTCCACGTTGCGATAGGTCTGTTTGAAGCTCGATCCCTCGTCGTCCCGGATCGAGTTGATGAAGTCGTTGGTGAATTCCTCCGAATTCACGTACCTGACCCTGATACCCGTGTACAGATGGCGGGCGTAGTGCCCGATGGCGTGCAGGAGGTGTGTCTTCCCGAGGCCCGAGTCGCCATAGATGAACAGGGGGTTGTAGGCCTTCGCCGGTGCTTCGGCGACAGCCACGGCAGCAGCGTGGGCGAAGCGGTTGGAGGATCCGATGACGAAGGTGTCGAAGATGTACTTCGGGTTGAGCCGGCCGAACTCGTGCGAGTTGCTCGGTGGTGTCGGCGACGGCTTCGTCTCGCCCTTGGGTTCCGGGGAGGATTCCTCCGGTTCGGGATCCGGTTCCTCCTCCCTGACGGGGGTCAGCTCCGGGTCGATGACGAAGGCGCACTGGATGTCCTCGCGGAAGACATCGTGCAGGGCTTCGTCGAGCGCACTCTTCAATTGCGTCTGCAGCACTTCACGCGTGAGTTCGTTGGGAACTGCGATCAGCATGGTGGTACCGATGAGCCCCTGCGCCTGGGCCAGGACCATGAAGCCCCGCTGCCGTGGAGTGACCCGATCGTCCTGCTCGAGGGTCCGGATGACTTTACGCCAGGAGCTCCCTACGTCGTTTACCTCATCTGTACCCACGGAAAACCCCTCTTGGCTCTGCAATCCACCCTCGAAAAGGTCCGTCATCCACAGAGTTGTACACAAGCGTGGATAAACGGACCATGGCAAGACTAGAGGATGGAAATTACAGAAGATAGCGGACCTACGGGGCCTGCACGGGGGTGTGAAGACCCTCACGGGGAGCTCGGGAGCGGGCGTGTACTGTTGGTCCGGCACCGGTTGTCCACAGGCTGTAGAGAACGATGGTCCACAGCCGACCTGCCGCGAGTTTGACGCCCCTGAGCCGCGTCCCCTAACGTTATGTAGTCCAACATGTCTGCATTTCGCATGCCATCACAGATGTTCCCGGGTACGAAGTGGCCTCGGGATGTGACAGCTCTCCCGCGAGTGTCGGATGTACACCTTCATCGCGTCAGTCTGTTCTTCCCCCTTGTTGCAATGGGCCGGACGCATCTCAAGATCGTTCTGGAGTAACTACAGTGAGCAAGCGGACCTTTCAGCCGAATAACCGCCGTCGTGCCAAGAAGCACGGTTTCCGTCTTCGCATGCGCACCCGCGCAGGCCGCGCCATCCTGTCGGCGCGCCGCGGCAAGGGCCGTACCGAACTCTCGGCCTAAGCGGTTCCCTCCCCGCCATGCAGCCCTCGGGTGATCACGCCGGCGCAGGCTCTCCTCTTCCCTCCGTGGATTGGTCCGTCCTGTGCTCCCGGTGATCCATCGGGTGCGAGCAGCGGCGGATTTTGCACGTACCGTACGTTCCGGTGTCCGTTCAGGGCGCCGGAACGTCGTGCTATACGGGTGCAGGACGCCGGCGGACGCACCCTCCCGGGTCGGTTTCATCGTCGGGAAGAATGTCGGGAACGCCGTCGCGCGGAACCTCGTTAAGCGAAGGCTGCGCCATGTCATGGCGGAGTGGATCCGGACACACCCGCAGGGTTTCGACGTCGTCGTCCGCGCACTTCCCGCCTCGGCCGGCGCCGAGTGGGCAGAGGTGCGCCGGGACGTGACGGGAGGCCTCGCCGCGGTGGCACGGAAGCTGGAGCGGCCGCAGGTCCCGGAGAAGGAAGGCAGAGTATCGTGAGGAAGGTCGCCGTCGATGTGCTGGCCTTCCTCAGCGGTCTGCCACGCCTCGCAGCGATCGGGCTCCTGATCGCGTACCGGAAGGTCGTCTCTCCGCTGTACGGCCAAGTGTGCCGGTTCTACCCGAGTTGCTCCGCCTATGCATTGGAGGCGGTCACCGTCCACGGTTTCCTGAGGGGAACGTGGCTCGCCGCACGGCGGGTGGCCCGCTGCCACCCATGGAACGACGGCGGCGTGGACCACGTACCCGCGGGTTCCAGGATATTTCCGGACGGGAAAATCCCTTCGATTGTTGTGTTGAACCACCCGGTCATCCCGGCCGATGACGAAAGCCGCCCGGCGGCTCGAGGAGCAAACTGATTATGGGTTTTTTTGAGACGATCCTGGCGCCGTTCAGGTGGCTCGTGTCGTGGATCATGTTCATGTTCCACGAGGGCTTCTCGTTCCTCGGAATGGACCCGGCATCCGGGTGGACCTGGGTGCTCTCCATCGTCGGCCTCGTCGTGGTCATCCGTGCTGCACTGATCCCGGTCTTCGTCAAGCAGATCAAGGCGCAGCGCGGGATGCAGGCCCTGCAGCCGGATCTCCGCAAGCTGCAGCAGAAGTACAAGGGCAAGACCGACCAGCTCTCGCGCCAGGCCATGACGCAGGAGCAGATGGCGCTCTACAAGAAGCACGGGACGAACCCGTTCGCTGCCTGCTTGCCGATCCTGATCCAGATGCCGTTCTTCTTCGCGCTCTTCACGGTCCTCAACGGGATCTCCCGCGCGAGCGAGGAGGGCATCGAGATCGGCGCCCTGTCCCCGGAGTCCGTCCGCCAGTTCGACGACGCCACCATCTTCGGTGCTCCCCTCTCGTCCACCTTCCTCGGCAGCTTCGGAGCCGACGGGAACATCAGCGTGATCATCCTCTCCGTCATCATGATCATCGCGATGACAGCTTCTCAGTTCATCACGCAGAAGCAGATCATGGCGAAGAACATGTCCGAGGAGGCCATGCAGAGCCCCTTCATGCGTCAGCAGAAGATCATGCTCTACATCCTCCCGTTGGTCTTCGGGATCGGTGGCATCAACTTCCCGATCGGTGTCCTCGTGTACTGGACCACCACCAATGTGTGGACCATGGCCCAGCAGTTCTACGTCATCCGGAGGATGCCGACGCCGGGATCGCCCGCTGCGAAGGCACTGGCTGATCGCCGCGCCAAGAAGGGTCTGCCCATGGTGCCGCTCCTCGGTGAGCGGAAGACCGAGCCCGCCATCGAGTCCGTTCCGGAGGCCCGGGTGCAGCGCGTCCAGCCCCAGCGGAAGAAGAGGAAGAAGCGATGAGCGTAGACAACGAAGAACAGGCTCCCGAGCTCGACCCGAACGGGATGGACCAGGGTGAGTCCGAACAGGCGGAGACCTCGGAAGTGGACGCCCACGAGGTGAATCCTGCCGAGGAGACGGAGGGTCCGGCGGGATCGAGGTCGTCGAGACTGGACGAGGAGGGCGATGTCGCTGCCGATTATCTCGAGGAACTCCTGGACATCGCCGATATCGACGGGGATATCGACATCGAGGTGCGAAGTGGCCGCACCTACATCTCCATCGTGTCCGAGGGGTCCGCGGACACAGGTCTCGGGGCACTCGTCGGCGCCGATGGGGAGGTCCTCGAGGCACTGCAGGAGCTCACCCGACTCAGTGTCCTGACCGCGACCGACGCCCGGTCCCGGCTGGTGCTGGACGTCGACGGCTATCGTGACAAGCGTGGGCGGGAGCTGACTGCGGTAGCGCAGGAGGCCGTCGACAAGGTGAAGGAAAGCGGCGAGGATGTCGCCCTTGCTCCCATGTCCGCCTACGAACGGAAGATCGTGCACGACGTCGTCGCCGATCTCGGGCTCGTCAGTGAGTCCGAGGGCGAGGGTCAGGCGCGACACATCGTCGTGTCGCCGAGCGATGACTGACAGCCCGGATCAGGAGCCGGGGGGGATTCCTGAACCCAGTCGGCACGAACTCGCCGCGGCCGAGAGCATCTTCGGGGGCCGGATAGAGACTGCTCGCTCCTTCGTCGCCCATCTCGCATCGTCCGGCATGGAACGGGGTCTCCTGGGGCCACGGGAGGTCCCTCGACTGTGGGGACGCCATGTTCTCAACTGCGCGGTGGTCGCCGACCTGATGACGGCGGATACAACGGTCGTGGACGTCGGAAGCGGTGCCGGCCTGCCTGGCGTGGCGATCGCCATCGCCCGTCCGGACCTCGAGCTGCACCTGGTGGAACCCCTGGAGCGGCGGGTCATCTGGTTGAACGAGGTCGTCCGGGACCTCGGACTCGAGAACGTGACGGTTCACCGGGCGAGGGCAGAGCAAGTAGTCGGTGCTGTCGCAGGCGACTATGTGACGGCCCGCGCGGTGTCCGCCCTCACGACGCTGGCAGGTTGGACAATTCCCCTGGCTCGCCCGGGCGGAGAGGTGCTCGCGATCAAAGGGCGTGGCGCGTCCGAGGAGATCGAGAAGGCGAAGAAGGTCATCCGGAAGCTGGGAGGCGGAACGCCCGAGATCGTGACGATCGGCGATTCATTGCTGGAGGAGCCGACGACGGTGGTGCGGATTCCCGTACGGATCCGCTGATCCCCGTTCCCCTGCTCGCGCAGGCTCACCCACCTCTCCGACAGATGGCGGCTGTGTCACACTCTGTTCCGGCTACCCTTGTAGATAACGACGTCTGGCATGTGAGAGTGAGCAACTGAGTGACCATCAAGGACGCCCCCGTGAAGAAGATCGAGACCCATCGGGCCCTCGGCAACAAGCTTTCGGTCGGCCTGCGCGAAATACAACCGGGAGTGTTTGCAGATCCTGCGAATACTGGAGTTGTTCCACGTGAAACTGTGGCAGCGCACAGCAAGACGGTCGGCTCTGCCGATACAACGACGAAGAAGGCGACCCGGGGCGGAAGCGTGATGGAGACGATGGACGACTCGTCGCCTCTCGGACGGGAGCTGGCGAACGAAGCGAAGCGTCGGGAGAAGCTGATGGGCAAGCAACTCCCCAAGCCGCACAACACGCGCATCATGACCATCAGCAATCAGAAGGGCGGGGTGGGCAAGACGACGACGACGGTCAACATCGCCGCCGCGCTGGCCACCGCGGGGCTGCAGGTCCTCGTGATCGACATCGACCCCCAGGGCAACGCCTCGACCGCACTCAACATCGACCACCATGCTGATGTTGATTCCATTTACGACGTTCTCATCGATGACGTTCCCCTCCGTGAGGTGGTTGCGCCTTGCCCTGACGTTCCCAACCTCATCTGCGCGCCGGCGACGATCCATCTCGCTGGGGCTGAGATCGAACTGGTGTCCCTGGTTGCGAGGGAGCAACGCCTTCGCCGTGCCATCGATGTCTACGCGAAGGAAAGGGAGGAGAAGGGCGAGCCACGGCTGGACTTCGTGTTCATCGACTGTCCCCCCAGTCTCGGCCTCCTCACCGTCAATGCTTTCGTGGCGGCCAAGGAAGTGCTGATCCCTATCCAGTGCGAGTACTACGCGCTCGAGGGATTGAGCCAGCTCCTGAAGAACATCGAGATGATCCAGAAGCACCTCAATGCGGATCTCGCTGTCTCGACCATCCTCCTGACCATGTACGACGGTCGGACGAACCTCGCGGCGCAGGTCGCGGCTGAGGTACGGGAGCACTTCCCTGAGCAGGTCCTGAAGGCTGTGGTTCCTCGCTCCGTCCGCATCTCCGAAGCCCCCAGCTACCAGCAGACCGTCATGACCTACGATCCCTCCTCGAGTGGTGCGCTGTCGTATCAGGAAGCCGCCGCGGAGATCGCTTCGCGTTCATAGGAGTTGCGGGTCCGGGTGATCCGAACCCCTGAACTGTACTGGTGGGCTTTCGGTCCACACCCGGAAGGAATGACATGGTTGAGAAACGGCGCGGATTAGGTCGAGGACTGGGTGCTCTGATCCCCAGTGCACCGACGGAGAAGGAGCAGGTCCTCCCGGCAGCGGAACCGACGGGTGCGACCGGAGAGGTTCCCCAGACGAACAGCAACGACCGCAAGCAGGGAGGGCGGCCTGTCGACCTGTTCTTCGAGCGCGTGACCGAGGACGACGTGGCAGAGCAGCCACGATCGTACTCGTCCGCCCTGCGCAGTGGGATCAACAAGAATGTTCTGGATGCCCAAACGAAACGAGTTGGGAAGACCGTTCGAAAGGCGGCGTCCGGTGTCGGCGGGAAGCAGCCGTCGAAGTCTGAGGCAGGGAACAACGACGAGCCGAGGTCGGCCGGCGACCCACCGATGCCGACGTCTACGGAGTTCGGGGAACAGAGCGAGATCCCGGCACTGGACGCGGTTGAGCCGAACGCCGCGACGGAATCCGTTGTGTCGCAACGCCCGGAGGACGACCAGCCGCTGCAGTCGCCCACCTCAGATCCTGATTCCACAGGCAAGGAAGAGGGATCGCTTCGCCGCGGTCCTGCCGGATCGACTGAGCGTGTTTCACGTGAAACGTCGAGCAGTGACGCGTCCGAGGGGGCGGTCAGTGCCATGGACACGAGGGGTGCCGGCGCCGCTGAAGGTCTGGTCGAGGTACCTGGTGCGAGCTTCGCGGATCTCCCGCTGGACGCCATCCATCCGAACCGCAAGCAACCTCGCGTCGAATTCAACGAGGATGAGCTCTCGGAACTGGTGCATTCGATCCGCGAGATCGGGGTACTACAACCGATCGTCGTGAGGCCTTCCCAAGAGCCGGGTGAACCCCGATATGAACTGGTCATGGGTGAGCGCCGTTGGCGAGCCTCGCGTGAAGCCGGGATGGAGACGATCCCGGCGATCATCCGCGTCACTCTCGACGATGACCTCCTGCGTGATGCCCTGCTGGAGAATCTTCACCGGAGCGCGTTGAACCCACTGGAGGAGGCGGCGGCATATCAGCAGCTTCTCGAGGACTTCGGGTGTTCGCATGACGAATTAGCCGGACGCCTGGGAAGATCCCGTCCTCAGATCTCCAATACTCTGCGCTTGATGAAGCTACCGCCGCTCGTTCAGCGCCGGGTCGCCGCAGGGGTTCTGTCCGCAGGCCACGCCCGTGCGCTACTCGGCCTTGCAGACCCTGTCGACATGGAGAAGCTGGCTCAACGAATCGTCGCCGAAGGTTTGTCTGTTCGGTCCACGGAGGAGATTGTTGCTCTGAGTGGTGGTTTGAGGCGGGCTTCGAAGCCTTCCACACCGAAGGACGGCGCTCGTCATGAGCGGCTCGACTATCTGGCTACGTCGCTAGCCGATCGGCTGGACACCAGTGTGAAGATCACCCTGGGTGCAAAGAAGGGCCGTGTCAGCATCGAGTTCGCCAGTGTTGATGACCTGAACAGGATCATTGGGGTTCTCGCCCCCACCGCCGAGTAGGTATTCGTCCCTCGCGTACGAGCTGCAGGAGCTGATGTTGTTCTTCTCAGCAATGGTCCGTGCGGAGTTGCGTCTTGGTCCCAGAGTTTCACGTGAAACCTGACCGCGGGAGGATCGGAGGGGCTGTGCATCGAGCAGTTCCTCCGTCGCTCGGCGGGAGATTCCTCCATGCTCCTGGCGGAAACTCCACCCGGAAAGGTCATGCTCGCACGATGACAGCATGCTCCCTCTCCTCATGGGGAGGCTTGATGTCGTTGCGGCCGTGCGTTCGCGCAAGCGCGTGACCGTCGAGTTGAACGCTTCGCGAGGTTTTGGGCTCGAGCACTGCCGCCAGATTGCCAGGAAAGACTTCAGTGGCCGTGGGATCAGTCCGAATGAGCTTGACGTGGCTCGTAAGACCATGGCCGTGGCCACGGGCAGCACGAGGCTATCTGAAGCAGTCAGGATTCACTGGGGCGGCGTACGTAGGTGTGCAGCTGGCAGCTAGCTTGCAGAACCTGTTGGCTCCCATGATCAGCCGGCGGGCGCCGACCACTGCAATCCGTGGGGCTCAGTACATGTTCCACGTGAAACCGGGCTGCTTCGATCTTGATGTTGTCGCGATCGCTCTCCCATGAAGCATGTCCCCCAGAACAGGGCAGGTGCGTCGCTTCTCAGGGACTTGGTCCGCCTGATGCGGGCATGCTGCTACCGAATACTGCGTGCGTCGGTGCTCCTACTACCAACGGAGTTCACGGCTATCGAGCCAGCAATCGAACGTGTGAGGATCGGCTGAACGAACGTCCGATGGGACCCCCTACTCTGCTACAGGAGTGCACGCTCCTCATCGAGGGCACCGGCCGCGCGCGGATCCCCTCCCTTCCGGTCCGTGCGATTCCTACCTGTCGGGCCGACGATCAGGATAGGCAGCTTCGAGTTACCCCTAGTACGTGCTGGCCCGGAATCAGTACGGGATCCCGTAAGGCAAGATGCGGCTCTCTGTTGATGGGAGCGCTATTGTGGTTCCACGTGAAACGCTATCCAATGCTGTGAAACGTGACTCGATGCTTTGGAGGGCCTCAGTTGTCACCGCTTCTTCTTCTTGCGGCTTAGTTGCGAATGGATCAAGCAGAGGCGAGCAACCACGCGCCGATGCCGGACCGATCGTTTGGCCAACTCGCAGCGGGTCAGTCTTCTGTCTCCGCCCTCTCGTTTCACGTGAAATGTCCAAGGGAGAACAGTGATCGAAGGGCTGATGCTTCGCTCTCAGGGAGACAGGTAGAGTTTCGGGACTATACGTGGACGTGATGCTGCAGACCGGTCGAGCAATGTGCGGACGATGCACTGTTCATCGATTCAGCGAGCTGAGGAACTCCTGGCAGGAGCGCCGTCCCCATCCCGATTCCACGGGAGAGCAGCGTAGGAAAAGGCGCTTGGAGTGGCGCCGAGCTTTATGCCTGACCTCTACCACCATCGTGAAAGAGGGCGACGCCATCGCTCCGTCTTCGTGTGCAGCATGTACGGTCTTCGTTTGTGGCGTATTCGAGGCTGCTATTGCTGAGGTGCTTGATCAGGGAGCCTTCGCCCTATGTTTTTGTTGGAGGTCCCGGTGTTGGCCCCAATGCGCGGAGATATGGCTTCCCAGCCGCCCACCAGATCACTGGTGACATCGCCCTGAACTGGATGCAATTGGTCTGAGGTGTTTTTGCGATGCTGTACCCGCAAACAGGTTCTTATGGGTTTCACGTGGAACATGGATTCCTCATGACAGGACCACCTGGAGCTCGGCGTCTGTCGCAGGAGCCGATACGCGCCTCCGCTGTTGTCCGGTGGCATGGCCTCCGCCCGATGACTGCAGAGCTCGTCGCAAGGATGATGCTCTTCTCGCTGGTATTGCGGTCGCTGTCCTCAATCTGATTGAGCTAGCGATGCCGATTCTCGCTCCTCGGGCAGGAACCCCACAGGAGCCGTACAGGAGCCGTACGAGGAGTCGTACCTGGAGTCGCCGCTCACCACGCGCGTGCCGCGCATCGGGTCCAGACGGTCCGGAAGTCTGTTGCAGGCGCAGCACTTGTGGTGTGGCTGACCAGGCCGCTCATAGGCCACGTCTATATCTCCACGACAGCGGGGCCCCGAGCGGAGCGGGCCACGAGACATCACTGACCGGAAGGGAAGCCAAGCTCCCCCGATGCCCTCCCGGCCTCATCAGGGTCAGCTCTTCGGACGCACGTCGTTCACTGCGCAGAGGACATGGATCGAGCCATGGTGGCGGCGGTCGGTCGGCACACCGCCCAATGTGGTGCACGGAGGCAGACCTGACATGTCGTCGACTCTCAGTCCTGTCACCCGTGCGGTCCACAGCACGAAAAAGGGACCCGCCTTCCGGCGGGTCCCTCAGTACGTCAGGCGATCAGTTGATGAAAGCTGCGAACTCCTGCTCGAGTACCTGCTTCGGCTTGGCGCCGATGGAGGTCGCCGCGACCTCGCCTCCCTTGAAGACGTAGACGGCGGGGATCGAGGTGATTCCGTACTTGGCGGCGATAGCGGGGTTGTCGTCGACGTTCACCTTCACGACGTCGACCTTCTCGGCGTGCTCGGCTGCGATGTCGTCGAGGATCGGCGAGAGCATGCGGCAGGGGCCACACCACTCTGCCCAGAAATCGACGATGACGGGCTTGCTCGCCTGCAGGACGTCGGCGTCGAATGACGCGTCAGTCACATCCTTTGCATTGCTCATTGCGTTACTCCTTGTGATTGATCGATCAGAGGGAAGCGTTCTCGGACACGGCTTCCGCCGGAGGCGTCGGCACGCGTGCTGCTGTCTGGGATGCGCTCACGGTGTCGGCCAGGTAGTGCTCGACGTCGAGGGCGGCCACGCATCCGCTGCCGGATGCGGTGATTGCCTGGCGGTAGGTCGGGTCGATGACATCGCCGGCGGCGAAGACGCCGGGAACCGAGGTCTTCGACGTCCGCCCCTGGACCGCGATGGTGCCTTCCACCGTCAGCTCGAGCTGGTCCTTCACGAGATCGACGCGAGGATCGTTGCCGATGGCAACGAACACCCCGGTCACCTCGATATCACTCGTCGTGCCGTCGGCGATATTCGCCAACTTGAGTCCGGTGACCTTGTCGGACCCGTGGATGCCGACGACCTCGGAGTTCCACAGGAAGGAGATCTTCTCGTGGGCGAAGGCGCGGTCCTGCATGATCTTCGACGCGCGGAGTGTGTCGCGGCGGTGGATCACCGTCACCGACCGCGCGAACTTGGTGAGGAAGAGCGCCTCCTCCATGGCAGAGTCACCGCCGCCTACGACGGCGATGTCCTGGTCGCGGAAGAAGAAGCCGTCGCAGGTGGCACACCAGCTCACACCGTGACCGGACAGGCGCTTCTCGTCGTCCAGACCGATCTCGCGGTACTCGGATCCGGTCGAGATGATCACCGATCGGGCCAGGAATTCCTCGCCCGTTGCGATGGTGAGCTTCTTGACGTCTCCGGAGAGTTCCGCCTTCACGACGTCCTCGTAGAGGATCTCGGTGCCGAATCGGCGGGCCTGCTTCTCGAACTGCTCCATGAGGTCCGGGCCCATGACGCCTTCCGGGAACCCGGGGAAGTTCTCGACATCCGTGGTGTTCATGAGCTCACCACCGGCCTTGACGGAGCTGGCGATCATCACGGGCTTCAGGTTCGCACGCGCCGTGTACACGGCCGCCGTGTAGCCGGACGGCCCCGATCCGACGATGATGACGTCGTGGATCTTCTGCTCGCCTTCCGTGCTCTGGGCGGTGGGCGCGTCCAACTGGACCTCGGTTTGGGTTGTCACGTTCTCGAAAGACCTTTCTGTCTTCTCCATCGCTGATATGGCCGGTCCGGTCACATCCGCGGACACTTCCCTCAACGGAACCACACATACGCTTATTCCGTCGACGACGCCGGCCGGTGCTCGACGACGATTCCCTGTCGGGAGTGGAGCACCCGGTACTCGGCGCGGTCAGCTCACCCGGATCTCGGCGATCCTCAGGCCGAACGGATACTGGGCCTGGATGTTCGACAGGCGCGGCAGCTGGGTGAAGTTCACGATGACGAAACGGCCGGTGCGCGGTCCGTCCGCTCCTGCGGGGATGGGCAGCGAGACGGTGGGGGACGTGAAGCCGCCCTGGGCGATCTGCTCCGCACCCTCGAGTGTCGGCTGGTCATTGACGAGCACGGAGAAGCTTCCGCCGGCTCCGTTGAGCTGGTCGATGGCCACCTGGGCGATGGTCGACTCCTCTTCCAGCTGGACGACCAGTGCAAGGTTGGTCGCCAGTCCGCCGAAGCTGTCGCTCGCGTACACCTGATTGCCCCAGAAGGTCGCCGGGTTGCCGTCGATGATCGACGGCAGGGTGACATCATTGGCCGCGTCGAGCCCCGGGTTGTCGGGCACCACACGGGTGATCCCGGTGATGACGGGAGTGACGGGCGCGGGTGTGGGCTCGGCGGAAGCAGTCTCGGCCGGGGCCGGCGCGGTGGCGTCCTCCGTTGCGGGAGCGGCGCTGGCCTGCTCCGTCGCGGGGTCGGCGACAGGGCTGCCGTCGAAGATGGATCCGAGCTGTGTCGCCGCGAGGACCACCGCGACGACGAGGACCACGGTCAGCACGACACCCACGAGGACCCGGGTGAACCTGCGACCGTTGCTGTCTTCGTCGTCGTACTCGTCCCGATCGGTGTCGTCGTACCCGTCGCTGTCGTCGCTGACGTCCCTGTCTCCCGAGAGCGGGAAGAGGGAAGCCGCACGGGCGGACGACGACGGCGACGAGGAGGCCGCGGCCGTTCCGGCCGCCAGGCCTGCCGCTCCCGCTCCGACGGCTGTTCCTCCGGCACCCGATGCGCGGCGGTCTGCGTCCTCGGAACGCCGTTCCTGCTCTTCGGAGGCTGCTCCTCCGGCACCCGATGGGCGGCGGTCGGCGTCCTCGGAGCGCCGGTGCGGCTCGTCGGTGGCTGCTCCTCCCGGGCGGCGGCTCGGCGGCGGCGGAACCCGGTGGGAGGACGGTCGGTTGTCGGGTGCGGCCTCCGCCTGGACGGGCGGAAGGTCCGAGGTGCCGTCCTGCCGGGAATCCTCCGCGCCGTGGCGTCCGAAGCGGTTACGGAGACCCGAGATGCGCGGCCTCCGCTGGTGCCGGTAGTCGTGGTCGTCCTCGTGGTCGTCGTCGTAGGACTCGGGTTCGGTGGATCGCGGGCCGCCGAAGATCTCCGAACCGAGCGTGTCGGTGAAGAACGGCTCCACGAAGGGCTGGTCCTCGCGCGGCGGATCCTGCTGGACGATCAGGTCCAGCATGTCCGCTGCCGGGGTGCGGTTGGTGACGAGGTAGGTGCCGGTGTCCGTGATGCCGAGATCGAGCACCTGGATGGCACTGTTCCTGTCTCCGGTCGCCAGGTCACGAGCGCTGGCCGCCACCTGCGAGGCGTTCCCGGAGGAGGCGACGAGGATGCTGACGGGCCGGTTGAGGACCTGATCGACGCCGTCGAGCACGAGATCCTTCTCAGCAGATGCCAGTACGTAGGCGGTCACCTTGTACCGGCCGCCCAGCACTGAACCGACGTCTACTGCTTCTGGCACGTGTTCCTCCCGCAAGCATGGCTGATTTTTACCCATGCTACCGGTCGCCCCGGCGTTTCCCGGGCGGTTGGGTCAGGCGCCGCTCCGGCGGAAACGCGCGAGGAGAGGGCCTGCGAATTCATCGAGTTCGCGGATCCGGAGCAGTTTCAGCATGCCCAGGTACACCACTCCCATCAGCACACCACCGATCGCGAGGACCAGCAGGGCGTTCAGCTTCGACTGCCACAGGAAGCCGTCGGCGTCGTAGCCGCCGAACGCCCAGCACAGCGCCGTACCGGCGAGCGCGGCGACGATCCCGGCGACGGCCAGGCGGACATGGACGTCGAAGACGTGCCCGGCACCGTAGCGGCCGATGGACCGGGTGAGGAAGGTATGACTCACGGCCACCGCGATGACGTTGCCCAGCGAATAGGCGACGGCCAGCATGGGGACGATCAGGCGGGGGTCGAACATGCCGGCGACGAGGGCGAGCACCACCCCGACGACCGAGAGGACGAGTTGGATCTTCAGGGGCGTCTTCACGTCCTCTCCGGCGTAGAAGACCCTGGTGAGGAAGAAATTGGCGCTGAGGAATGGCGCCCCGATCGCGAGGATCGCGATGATCACACCGTTGAGGGCAGCGCTCTCGGCGGATTCGCTGAAGAGGACGCCGAGGGGACCCGCGAAGGTCAGCAGTGCGGCTGATCCGAACACCGTCGCGACGCCGATGATCCGCAGGCCCTGCGACAGGGTCGCGCGGACCGCGGGGAGGTTGCCGTCCGCGTGTGCGGAGGAGAGCTGGTTGAACATGACCGTGGCCAGGGACAGGGCGATGACGGCGTGCGGCAGCTGGTACACCATGGAGCCGAACTCGAGGTTGGTCAGACCGGCGATCTCGACGGGTGGATCCTGCGCGAGCAGGGCCGGGCGGGCATCGGTGGCGATGGTGGCGACGCGCTGGTTGACGAGATAGAGGCCGTTGCCGATCAGCATCGTGACGATGGTGACGGAAGCGAGCCTGCCGGTGCGGCCGAGCCCCGTTCCACGCAGGCCGAACTTCGGCCGCAGCCCGAGACCGAGCCGCTTGAGGGGGATGAACAGCACGAGCGCCTGGATCACGATACCGAGGGTGGTGCCGCCGGCGAGAAGCAGGGTCTGCGTCGATGTCCAGGTCCCGGGACTGTGCCGCTCTGCCTGCTCGCTCCCCATCAGGACGATGAAGACCACCAGGAAGGCGATCGACACGATGTTGTTGACCACCGGCGCCCACATGTACGGACCGAAGGATCCGTTCGCGTTGAGGATCTGCCCGGTCACCGCGTACATGCCGTAGAAGAAGATCTGCGGCAGGCACCAGAACGCGAAGGTGGTGGCAAGGGCGAGCTTCTCGCCCGTGAAGCTGGTGGTGACCCCGACGATGAAGGGGGCTGCGAGGGTCGCGAGGACGGCGAGGACCAGGAGCGCCATGGCCGCGAGGGTCAGGAGCCGGCTGACGTAGTCCGCGCCGCGGTCGGGTTGGCGGCTGGCCCTGATGATCTGCGGGACCAGGACGGCGTTGAACACGCCACCGGCGAGCATGAGGTAGAGGAAGTTCGGAAGGTTGTTGGCCGAGGTGAACAGGTCCGAGACCTGGCCCGAGGCGCCGATGGCGGTGGCGAGCAGTGCCACCCGGACGAGACCGAGGATCCGGGAGACGAGGGTCCCGGCGGCCATGATGGCGCTCGACCGGGCGGTCGAGCCGCTGCGGGGAGCGGACGGATCGTCGCGGACGGGCCCTCGGGCGTCATGGAGGGGGATCGAGGCGGTGTTCGTGTCAGACATCGCTTCCCATCGTCTCACCCCACGGCCCGACGACGGCGACGGGTCACTGCGGGGCGGGCAGTACGGGAGCGGCCGGGTCAGAGGTGTTCGGGAAGGACTTCGCGGGCGAGGTCGGCGATGCGGCGCTCGTTGGGGAAGGACAGCCGGCGGCCGAGCTCCTGCAGCGGCACCCAGGCGACGTCGACGGCCTCGTGGTCCGGATCGTTCTCGATGGTCAGGTACCCGCCGGTCGCGATGAGGAGGTAGTGGTGCACGGTCTTGTGCACGCGGTGGCCGCTGACCGTGAACCAGTAGTCGATGCTCCCGAGCGCCGAGACGATCCTGCCCTCGATGCCGGTCTCCTCGGCGATCTCGCGGACCGCCGCTTCCTCGTTGTTCTCCGCACCCTCCGGATGGCCTTTCGGCAGACACCATTCGAGGCGTCCGCCGCGATTGAGTCGGGCGATGATGGCGACGTCGAGGGTCTCCCTGGAGGCATCGATGACGATCCCCCCGGCCGAGACCTCCTCCACCGTGGGGAGCTGGTGCTGTACGGCAGGCATACCCGTGGTTCCCATTGACACTGTCAACGGGGTGCGCTTCGGAGCACTCGGAACGGGCCGGTCCATACCGACCACTCTAACGATCTTTAAGCGGAGGGGATGACGGCGCGGCCCGGTGCGGAGCCGCTGGCAAGCCCGGGCCGCAGCCGTCGCGGACCCGCTCACGGTGTGGGAAACGGCGCCCCATCTGGCACCCTTAAGGGACTATGGCGCACCTGCTGGACACCTCGACACTCACCGCACCGCTTCCTCCCGTTGTCCTCGAGGTCGGCGAGCTCTTCGACGCTGCGGGTCATGAGCTCTCCCTCGTGGGCGGGCCCGTGCGGGACCTCTTCCTCGGCCGCGTGTCACCGGACCTCGACTTCACCACGGACGCCGACCCCGACCGCACGATCGCCCTCATCAGGCGTTGGGCGGACGCCTACTGGGAGATCGGCCGTGCCTTCGGGACCATCGGTCTCCGCAAGGACGGTTTCCAGATCGAGATCACCACCTACCGCGCGGAGGCCTACGATCCGGCGTCGCGCAATCCCACCGTCGCCTTCGGCACGAGCCTCGACGAGGACCTCGTGCGACGTGACTTCACGATCAACGCGATGGCCCTCCGCCTGCCGTCCCTCGAGCTCGTGGACCTCTTCGGCGGCGTCCGTGATCTCCATGCCGGGATCCTCCGGACGCCCGGTGCGCCCTCGTCGTCGTTCTCCGACGATCCGCTCCGCATGATGCGCGCCGCGCGTTTCGTGTCGCAGCTGGGCGTCACCGTTGCACCCGACGTGGCCGAGGCGATGACCGCCATGGCGGAGCGCATCTCGATCATCTCGGCGGAGCGGGTCCGCGACGAGCTGGTGAAGCTGATCCGGGGGGCGGCACCGGACGAGGGGATCGACGTCATGGTGGGCACCGGTCTGGCGGACCACGTCCTCCCGGAGGTCTCGGCCCTGCGCCTCGAGACGGACGAGCACCACCGCCACAAGGACGTGTACCAGCACTCCCTCACGGTGCTGCGGCAGGCCTGCGAGCTGGAGACGGACGACGACGGACCGGTTCCCGCGCCCGACGTCGTCCTGCGCCTCGCCGCGCTCCTGCACGACATCGGCAAGCCCGCCACCCGCAAGTTCGAGCCGGGGGGTGCGGTCAGCTTCCGTCATCACGACGCCGTGGGAGCGAAGCTGACGGGCAGGAGGCTCCGCGCGCTGCGGTTCGACAACGACACGATCAAGGCCGTGTCCCGGCTGGTCGAGCTGCACATGCGGTTCTACGGCTACGGAGAGGCCGGCTGGAGCGATTCCGCGGTACGGCGCTACGTGAGCGACGCCGGCCCCCTGCTGGAGCGCCTCCACCGCCTGACGCGCTCCGACGTCACGACGCGGAACCGGCGGAAGGCCGAGCGTCTGGCCTTCGCCTACGACGACCTCGAGACCCGGATCGCCGCGCTGGCCGAGCAGGAGGAGCTGGACGCCATCCGCCCGGACCTCGACGGCGGGCAGATCATGGACCTGCTCGGCATCCGGCCCGGACCCGTGGTGGGCCGCGCCTACCGGTTCCTGCTCGAGGAACGCATGGAGCACGGCCCCCACGACCCGGCCGCCGCCGAGACCAAGCTCCGCCGGTGGTGGAGCGAGCAGCCCGAATCCCAGGAGAGCACACCATGAAGCCCATGACAGGCGCCGCAGCACCGGACCTCACCCCGGCCGGGACGCCCCTGCCGAAGCTGTGGCTCCTCCGGCACGGCGAGACGGAGTGGTCCCGGGACGGCCGCTACACGGGCCTCACGGATCTCCCGCTCACCGAGCACGGTGAGGAGCAGGCTCTGGCCGCGCGTGGGCATCTCGAGGGAGTCGACTTCGACCTCGTGGTCACGTCACCGCTCCAGCGCGCCACCCGCACGGCGGAGCTCGCCGGCTTCCCCGATGCCGAGATCCTTCCGTTCGCCCACGAGTGGGACTACGGCGACAACGAGGGCCGCAACAGCGCGATGGTCCGCGAGGAGAATCCGGGCTACCTCATCTGGGACGACGGCGTGCCGAACGGCGAGACGCTCGACCAGGTGTCCGAGCGCGCCGACCGCGTGATCGCCAGGATCCAGGCCGGTTGCGGTACTCCCGCCGACCGTGAGCCCGGGGCGAAGCCGATCGAGAACGCGCTGCTGGTGGCCCACGGGCACTTCCTGCGGATCGTCGCGGCGCGGTGGCTGCAATTCGGAGCGATCGAGGGACGCCGCCTCGTCCTCGGCACCGCCGCCGTCTGTGCGCTCGGCTGGGACAAGCGCACTCCGGCGATCGTGCACTGGAACCTCTGAGGCGCTGGGCCGCCGCCACTGCCACCGCCACTGCCGCCGCCGCCGGATCTGGAGGCGGTCCCCGTCGTGCACCGACGGGTGCTCAGAGCGCCGGGGTGCGCCGCACGAACCGGCGCAGCGCTGCTTCCACCGGGCCGGTACCGAACCGCGCCAGGACGAGATGGCTCGCGCCCAGCTGGAGAGCGTAGAGCCCGACGACGACCACCGGCACCGCCGGAAGGGGGACCTGGTCCGCCAGACCGAAGCCGTAGCCCGTGAAGACGAGGCACAGCATCAGCGACTGCCCGAGGTAGTTGCTCAGCGATATGCGGCCCGCACCCGCCATCACTCTCCCGAGCGCACGCCCCGGCCGGCTGCGGAGCAGGAGGAGGAAGGCCGCAGCGTACCCGATCGTCACGAGGGGTGAGGCTGCGACCGACAGGCCCGTGGCAAGCAGGGACAGCCCCTCGCCGCCCTGCTGTGCCAGATGGGCCTGCAGGGCAGAGACGGCCAGGCCCGGCGGCAGGGCCACCACGGCCACGCGCACGAGGACGCGGCGGGACGGTGGGTGCGGCCGCAGGACGCCCCGCTCCGCGAGGGCGGCACCCGCATGGAATGCGGCGAGGGCGAGCGGCCCCTGGAACAGGACGACGGACGGCAGGATGGCACCGTAGGTCCCGGCGTTGGCGGCGAACGCCTCGCCGGGAGTGTCCGACGCGGTCCCCGGTCCGAGGGCGGCCGCTCCGCTTCCCGCAGGTCCGGCGGCCAGGACGAGGAGCGCCGATCCGATGATGAGCAGTGACACCCCCGCGGTGATCGCGGCGGCAGTTGCCCATCGCGCCCTCGTCGTCATGGTGCGGGTGGCGAGCAGGAGCGTCCCCGCAAGCGCGTAGGTCACCAGGATGTCCCCGTAGAAGAGGGTCAGACCGTGCAGGACCCCGAGGACGCCCAGCGCGGCGAGTCGCCGGCCGATCACCCGCACGGTGTGCGGCGTCGTCGAGTCCCTCAGCACCACGAAGCCGTAACCGAAGAGCAGCGAGAACAGCAGGTAGAACTTGCCCTCGAAGAACGTCGCGACGAGGAGCCTCACCGCCTGGTCCGAGATCTGACCGCCCGCCGGACCGCCCGCCGGACCGCCCGCCGGCCCGCCCGGGTCCGCGAAGAACCACACGTTGACCATCAGGATGCCGAAGAGGGCCAGACCGCGGAGCGCGTCGATCTCCGGTACACGGACCGACGTCGTCAGGCGATCGGACACACAATTCCCTCTTTCCAGAATTCCCCGAACTATTTCCGCCGGCGGGCTATGCCGGAGCGACATTCATACGGTAGCTTTACGTATGTGCCATTGGGGCTTCCCAACTCGATCCTCGAGTGTCGCCCCGGCCACCCGGACCCGACTGCAATCCATGAAATGGAGGTGGAGATTGTGAATACCATGCTCGGCAGGACCTACACGCCGCGAACCGATCCCGCCTTCGTTGTCCGTTCGCACTAGGAAGTCCGCGCACCGGCACTAGCCGGCCGACCTCGCCTCGACCCGCATCCGTGCGCGGCTTCCCCATATCTTCTTCCTGAATTCCCTTTTCGCGGCTCTTTCTGCCCGAATTCATTCCTCGAAAGTCTGTCATGCCCAATTCACGGCCCAGCCCTGCCCAATTCGACGAACAATCAGCTCCCCGACCGCCCGGGACGACGGCGGCGGAAGCACGCGCTCCCGCACCTCCACCACTGCAGCCTCCTCCCGTCCGGGGCGACTTCATCATGAGTGGCTCACTGACGCCACTGGTCGACATCTCCCCGGGTCCGATCCTCGAGGACCTGCCGGGAGTACCAGCGGTGCCCATGCCTGGATTCCACCGGCGGGAGGAGGTGCAGCGCCTGCTCGCCAGGTGGCGGAACGGCCTCTCGCTCTGGGGGCGCATCCTGAGCAGCCGGTCCCGCGGTCCCTGGGACGATTCACTGCGCTTCGAACAGCCGAGCCACATGCTCTACATCAAATGACGTCCGCCCGCGGGGGTGGCCGGGTGCAGCGGTCACTGCAGCGATCCTGGCCGGGCCACCCCGTCGAAGGACGGGCGTCGAACGCCCTCACCCCAGAAGGACCCGGCGGTGACGGCCCCACCACGAGCGAAGCCCGCGCTTCCCGGCGCGGGCTTCCGCCGTGGTCGGGCGCGACGGTCGCGCTCCCGTCCGGCCCCGGAATTCGGCGCGCGAACAGCGCGTTATAGGGTCGTGAGGGTCACTCGACCGGCCTCTCCCTCACCGCCGGTCGGAAGGGAGGAAGCGTGTCCGCCGTCCGGCGCGTAGCGATGCTCTCCCTGCACACCTCCCCGCTCGAGCAACCCGGCAGGGGCGATGCCGGTGGGATGAACGTCTACGTCAGGAGCACGGCGCGGGAACTCGCGCGGGTGGGGATCGATGTCGAGATCTTCACCCGGGAAGCCGGCGAGGGACGGCCCAGCCGTGAAGTTCTCGGCGACGGCGTCGTGGTCCACCACCTCGAAGCCGGGCCCCGTCGCCGCATCCCGAAAGAAGCGCTGCCCGGCCTGACCGACGCGTTCGCCGACGCCATCACGGACGTCGCCGACCTCCTGGCCGACGGTCACTTCGACGTCCTCCATTCGCACTACTGGGTGTCCGGGGCGGTCGGCCTGACCCTGAGCCGCGAGATGCGCCTTCCGCTGGTGCATTCCATGCACACCATGGCCAAGGTGAAGGATCTCCGCATGAAGGCGCTCGGAGCGCCCGAGCCCGCGGCCAGGACCGCGGGTGAACAGGACATCGTGGACGGCGCCGCCCGCCTGATCGCCAACACCAGCACGGAGGCGGCAGAACTCGTCTCGCTCTACGGGGCCTCACCGGATCGGATCGACGTCGTCGCTCCCGGCGTCGACCTCTCGACGTTCCATTCCGGAGACCGCACCGCCGCCCGTGCGGCACTTGCCTTCCCTCCGGAGCAGTTCCACGTGGTGTTCGCGGGCCGGATCCAGAAGCTCAAGGGCCCCCAGGTGCTCGTGGCCGCGGCCGCCGAACTCCGCCGCCGCCGTCCGGACATTCGACTGGCGGTGAGCATCCTCGGATCCGGCAGCGGATCGGAAGCGCTCGCCCTCCAGCCGCTCATCGACGACGCCGGCCTCACCGAGGACATCCGCCTCTACCCTCCCGTCACGGCCGCGCACCTCGCGCAGTGGTTCCGAGCGGCGGACGCCGTCGTCATGCCGTCCTTCAGCGAGTCCTTCGGTCTCGTGGCGCTCGAGGCACAGGCCTGCGGTACGCCCGTCGTCGCAGCGAACGTCGGCGGGCTCCCGCAGGCGATCAGCGACGGCCGGAGCGGCCTCCTCGTGGACGGACACTCGGCTCATGAGTGGGCGGATGCCCTGGAACGCCTGCACGACGACGACGGGCTGCGGGAGCGGCTCGGCCGCGGCGCTGCCACCCACGCGCTGGCTTTCGGGTGGCAGCGCACGGCCCTGCTGACCGCACAGAGCTACCGCACCGCCGTCGATCGCTTCCCTGCCGCGACAACACGCTGAACCTGGCAGTCCCACCCTGAATCGCCCGCCCGCCCGCCCGTCCGGTCGGTCCCGCCCACCTAGGATGGGAAGCGTGAATTCCGCCGAGCTCGCCGCCTACCTCGACTCCGTCCGCATCACCGGTGAGGTGGCCACACCCCGGCAGGACAACCTGCGGCACATGCGCCTGTTCCTCGAGGGCAACGAGAACCTCGAGTTCGGCGTCGCCCTCACCCGGGAGTGGAGCTACGACGAGGTCTTCGACCTCATGCACCGGCGCGTGGGCACGAGCGCGGACCGCAGCCTCGTCGAGGGACAGGACACCATCGACGGCTCGCTGTGCGTGGCTGCGCTCGACCGCTTCGCCGACCGGCTGGGCGCATCCGCCCACCGGAAGGAACGCATCCTCTTCGCCACCGGTCACCCGGCCGGCCTGCTGCCCGTCCACGCGGCCTTAGCGCGCGCCGCCGCGGCCGTCGGCGCCACCGTGGTGCGGGTTCCCGAGGGCCGGCGCTTCCGGGCCGGTGACATCCGGCAGATCTTCGGCGTGCTCGCCTGGCACCAGCACGGCGGCCTCATGCACACCCATCTCCCGGAGCCGATGCGGCTCAGCCTCGAGACTCTGGCCACGGACCCCGCAGGCGTGCCCGACCTCGTGGTGGCCGACCACGGCTGGGCCGGACAGGCGGCAAGCACGGGGCTGCCGACGATCGGCTTCGCCGACTGCAACGACCCGGGACTCTTCGTCTCCGAGGCTCAGGGCCAGCTCGAGGTGGCCGTGCCGCTCGACGACAACGTCTGCCCCGGCCTCTACGATCCGCTGATCGCCTACGTCCTGGAACGCGCAGGGCTCCCGGCGGCCTGACGCAGGAGCCGCTGATAGGTTGGCTGCATGAGCGATCTTGAGATTGCCCGCGCCGCTGCGGTCAGGCCCATCGAGGACATAGCCGATGCCGCGGGGATCCCCCGGGAGGCACTCGAGTTCCACGGACGGTTTAAGGCCAAGATCGACCCGCGCCTGCTGCCCGACGACGGCCGCGCGCCGGGCAGGGTGGTGCTCGTCAGCGCGATGAGCCCGACGCCGGCCGGCGAGGGGAAGTCCACTTGCACGGTGGGGCTGGCCGACTCCCTCGCACGGGCCGGGCAGCGCGTCATGATCGCGCTGCGGGAACCGTCCCTCGGGCCGGTGCTCGGCATGAAGGGCGGTGCGACCGGCGGGGGCTACTCGCAGGTGCTGCCGATGGACGAGATCAACCTCCACTTCACCGGCGACTTCCATGCCATCACCTCGGCGAACAACGCGCTCGCGGCGCTGATCGACAACCACATCCACCAGGGCAACGAACTCGGCATCGACCCCCGCCGCATCACCTTCAAGCGCGTCCTCGACGTCAACGACCGCGCGCTGCGCGAGGTCGTCATCGGCCTCGGCGGCCCGGCGCAGGGCACCCCGCGGCAGGACGGTTTCGACATCACCGTGGCGTCGGAGATCATGGCGGTCTTCTGCCTCGCACGGGACCTCGACGACCTGAAGGCACGCCTGGCCGCGATCACGTTCGGGTACACGTTCGATCGCGCGCCGCTCACCGTCGGGGATCTGGGGGTCGAAGGAGCACTGGCGCTGCTGCTCAGGGACGCCATCAAGCCGAATCTCGTGCAGACCATCGCCGGGACGCCGGCCCTCGTCCACGGCGGACCCTTCGCCAACATCGCCCACGGCTGCAACTCGGTGATCGCCACCCGGACGGCTCGGAGCCTCGCGGACATCGTCGTCACGGAAGCCGGATTCGGTGCCGATCTCGGTGCCGAGAAGTTCATGGACATCAAGGCGCGCGTCGCCGACGTGGCGCCGGACGCCGTCGTCGTCGTCGCGACCATCCGGGCCCTCAAGATGCACGGAGGGGTCCCTACATCGGATCTCGCCACTGCCGACATCGACGCCCTGCGCGAGGGTACCGCCAACCTGCTCCGCCATGTGCGCAATGTCGAGAAGTTCGGTGTGGCTCCGGTGGTGGCCATCAACAGGTTCGGTACGGACACGGACGAGGAACTCGACTGGCTCATGGACTGGTGTGCGGGCGAGGGGATCGACGCGGCCGTGGCCGACGTCTGGGGTCAGGGCGGTGGCGGTCCGGGAGGCGACGACCTCGCGGCGACGGTGCTCGCGGCGCTGGAACGCCCTGTGACGTTCTCCCACCTGTACGACCTCGACCTTCCGGTCGAGGACAAGATCAGGACGATCGTCCAGGAGATCTACGGGGCCGACGGCGTGGACTTCTCCGTTCCCGCACTGCGGCGCCTGAAGGAGATCGAGGCGAACGGCTGGTCGGGGCTTCCCGTCTGCATGGCCAAGACGCAGTACTCGTTCTCCGACGACGCCACCGTGCTCGGGGCGCCGAAGGGCTTCACCGTGCACGTCCGGGACCTCATCCCGAAGACGGGTGCAGGGTTCATCGTGGCGCTCACGGGTTCCGTGATGACGATGCCCGGGTTACCCAGGGAGCCCGCGGCACTCCGGATGGACGTCGACGCCGACGGGAACGCGGTCGGGCTGTTCTGAGGACCGCCGCACGACCGGCGTCGTTCAGGCCCCGCACCCTCGAGGCGGCGAGAAGTTTCGCGACCCCGCGATCGCACCTCGGACACGACGCAGCCGGTATGCCGGAGGCCGGGACGTCGCCGTCCCGGCCTCCGGTGTGCTGCTGGTCCTGACGTCTCCGGCCGGTCCTAGCGGTCGATCTCGCCGCGGATGAAGGCTTCGACCTTCTCGTGGGCGATGTCGTCCGCGTACTGCTCCGGCGGGGACTTCATGAAGTAGCTCGAGGCGGAGAGGATGGGGCCGCCGATACCGCGGTCCAGGGCGATCTTCGCCGCGCGGATGGCGTCGATGATCACGCCCGCCGAGTTCGGGGAATCCCACACCTCGAGCTTGTACTCGAGCGAGACGGGGGCGTCGCCGAAGTTGCGTCCCTCGAGGCGCACGAACGCCCACTTGCGGTCGTCGAGCCAGGCCACGTAGTCCGAAGGACCGATGTGCACGTCATTGGCGCGCAGTTCGGCCTTGACGTTGGAGGTCACGGCCTGGGTCTTGGAGATCTTCTTGGACTCGAGGCGGTCCCGCTCCAGCATGTTCTTGAAGTCCATGTTGCCGCCGACGTTCAGCTGGTAGGTGCGATCCAGCGTCACGCCGCGGTCCTCGAAGAGCTTCGCCATCACGCGGTGGGTGATGGTGGCGCCGATCTGGCTCTTGATGTCGTCGCCCACGATCGGGACGCCCGCCTCGGTGAACTTGTCCGCCCACTCCTTGGTGCCGGCGATGAAGACGGGGAGGGCGTTGACGAAGGCGACGCCCGCGTCGATCGCGCACTGGGCGTAGTACTTCGCCGCGTGCTCGGAACCGACCGGCAGGTAGCAGACCAGGACGTCGGCCTTCGAGGCCTTCAGCTGGGCGACGATGTCCACCGGCTCCTCGTCGGACTCGACGATGGTCTCGCGGTAGTACTTGCCGAGGCCGTCCAGGGTGTGACCGCGCTGCACGATGACGCCGGTGGGCGGTACGTCCGCGATCTTGATGGTGTTGTTCTCGCTCGCTCCGATGGCCTCGGCGAGGTCGTGGCCCACCTTCTTGCCGTCGACGTCGAACGCCGCCACGAACTGCACGTCCCCCACGTGGTACTTGCCGAACTCGACATGCATGAGGCCGGGGATGGCCCCCGACGCATCCGCGTCCCGGTAGTAGTGCACTCCCTGCACCAGCGACGCGGCACAGTTGCCGACTCCAATGATTGCCACGCGAATGGGGTTCTGTCCCACAGTTCTCCTCGAAAGCCCGTTGAATATGCCCCGGCCGTCATCACCCTGGGCGCGGTCGGCAGGAATTGCCAGTCTACGTTCAGTTCATAACGCCGACGTATGCCGTGCCATTCCTCGCCGTCCGCCGGCCGTGCTGCAGTGCCTGCCGACGGGACCGTGCATCCCGCCGGTGGAGGAGCACCACCGGCCGGCGGCACAGGACGGCTAGGCTCGACGCATGAGCTCCGGGACAGGCAGGCGAGGGCCTTACCGCATCAGTGTTCCGAGCAGGTCCGACCACCTCCTGATACCCCTGACCGAAGGAGCCGGCGGTGCGCTCGGGCGCCACGCCGACCCGGGACGCGTGGCTCCACGGTGGTTCACCGTCCCCCGCGTGCTGATCCTCCTGACAGTCTGCTCCGCCGTTTTGGCGATCGTCGTGAAGAACCCCTGCCGGGTGGCCGGGTGGTCCTCCCCCGAGTACTTCTACCGCGCGTGCTACTCCGACTGGACGGAGCTGTACCGGAGCCGCGGACTCGGCGAGGGTGTGCTGCCGTTCATCACCCCGGGAGCGCTCTTCGAATACCCCGTGCTCCTCGGTCTGCTGGCCTCGGGGACCGCGGTCCTCGTCGAGGCCCTCGTGGCCGGCCCCGACCTCGCTGCGAAGACCCTCCTGTACTTCGACCTGAACATGGTTCTGCTGGCCGCCGTGTGGATCCTGACCGTCCTCGCGACCCTCCGCCTGGCGTCCCGCCGACCCTGGGATGCGGCCATCGTCGCCGTCGCCCCCGTCATCATCCTCTCCGGCAGCATCAACTGGGACCTGTGGGCGGTGGCACTCGCGACCGCGGGGATGCTCGCCTTCGCCCGTGAGCGCCCGCTCCTCGCCGGGACTCTCTGGGGCCTCGGCACAGCGGTCAAGCTCTACCCCGTCCTGATCCTCGGGGCGGTCCTCGTCCTTTCCATCCGCTCCGGGCGGTACAGGCCGTTCCTCCTGGCAGCCGCGGCCACGACGCTCGCGTGGCTCGCGGTCAATGTCCCCTTCCTCCTGCGGGACCGCGCGGCGTGGGGCTATTTCCTGACCTTCTCGGAGGACCGCGACGCCGGATTCTCCTCGGGGTGGTACGTGTACAACGCGCTGGCCCGGGAGTCGGGAGCGCCCACCCTCACACCCGCCGCCATCAACATCGCGGCCGTGGCCCTCTTCGCACTGGCCTGCCTGGGCGTCGCCGTCCTCACGCTGCGCGCAGGACGCCGCCCGCGCCTCGCACAGCTGGCCCTCCTCATCGTCGGGGCGTTCGTCCTGTGCAACAAGGTCTACTCGCCCCAGTACGCGCTGTGGCTCGTACCCCTCCTGGCGCTGGCCGTCCCCCGATGGCGGGTGGTGCTCGTGTGGCAGCTCGTCGAGGTGCTGCACTGGTGGGCTGTCTGGCTGTACCTCGGCGGGATGACCAGTGGAGGCGCGGTGGAACACAATCTCGGGCTGGGTACCTATGCCTGTGCGGTGATCGCGCATATTCTCACCACGGCATACGTCCTCCTGGTCGTCGTCCGGGAGATCCGGACGCCCGGCGAGGACGTGGTCCGGCGGATCGGCATCGATGATCCGCAGGGCGGGCCGTTCGATCACGCCGACGACCGCTTCACGCTGCACCACGGGTGGCGTCGGCGCAAGGCGGGACGGAGGGCGACCGGTGCGCCCCCGGACGCCGTGCCGTTCGCTCCGCTCCGATAGGCTGGCCGGACCGCGCGAACGCCTCCCGGCATCAGCGTGACGGGCGCCGACCGGCCTGCCGGCCGGCGGACACCCCTGACGAGACGACTCCCACCGGAAGACCATCAGTGACAGCACCATCCCTGACCGCTCGCCCCCTCGACCGGGCTGCGTTCGACGCGATCGCCGCCGCCCACCCCGACGTGCTGATTCCGCTCGAGCAGACTCCGGACTGGGTGGACTTCGAGCTCGCGCTCGGACGGGCGGCACTGGGTATCTGGGCCTACGAGGACGCCGCGGGCGCTCTCGTGGCGCTAGCAGGCTATGTGCACGTGGTGCGGCGCTCCCGGGAGTCCGTCGTCTCCGTCAACGGCCCTGTCTGGTTCGCGGACAGGACCCCTGCGGCCGAGAAGGTCCTGATGGAGACGGTGCGGGAGCAGTTCCGCGATCATCCCGGGATCGATCCGTTGTATGTCCGCATGCAGGTGGCCACCCTGCAGTCCCCGGCGAGCGGCCCGATCGAGCACGGCTGGTACGAACGGGAGATCGTCGTCGACCTGACGCCGTCCGAAGCGGACCTCCTCCGCAGTTTCCGCCCCAATGCGCGGAACAGCATCCGCCGGGCCCAGCGGAACGGCGTGACCGTCCGGCATATTCCTCGGGAGGAATGGAAAGCCGTCTTCGCGCGGGAACTGTTCCCGATCATGCAGGAGACCGCGGAACGCGACGGGTTCCAGTCCTTCGACTCGTCCTACTACGAGACACTGCTCTCCGTCCTCGGTGACCACCTGCGGCTGATGGTCGCCTATCGGGACGATGCCGCCCTCAGTTGGCTGATCACCACCGAGTACCGCGGCTACGCCGTCTACTACTTCGCCGGCAGCACGCACGCGGCACGCACCACCTTCGCGCCCTACCTGCTCCTGTGGGAGGCCTTCCGGACGCTGAAGGCGGGGGGCAACACCGCCTGCGGCCTGACCGGGATCGAGAGCGAGAACTACCCGTCGCTGGCGAACGTCACCACCTTCAAGCGCAACTTCTCGAAGAACGTCGTCGTCGTGCCCACCACCTACGACATCCCGCTGCGGCCGGGGCGCTACACTGCCGTCTCCGCGCTGCTGCGGGGCCGCCGGGCGGCACCGGCTGTCGTCCGGCGGGCGGTGGCGCGGGTGTCCGGACGGGTGCGGACCCGGCGCAGCGGAGTGACCACCGAGAGCACATGACCCCGGCGGACAGGCCGGGCGGCGCCAGGAGAGGACGTCCCCATGGTTGATGTCGAGATCGTCGGCGCAGGTCCCAACGGGCTGGCCGCCGCCGTCGTCATGGCCCGCGCCGGACTGTCGGTCCGGGTGCACGAGGCCGCCGCGACCATCGGCGGCGGCTCCCGATCGCTCGAACTGATGGAACGGGACCACCTCCACGACTTCTGTTCCGCTGTGCACCCGATGGCGCTCGCGTCGCCGTTCTTCCGGGCCTTCGAACTCAGCCGGCGCATCGGCTTCGCCGTCCCCGACGTGTCCTTCGCCCATCCGCTCGACGGCGGCCGGGCCGGGGTGGCCCACCGCAGCATGGAGCGCACGGTTGCCGGGCTGGGCGTCGACGGCGAAGCCTACCGGCGCCTCGTGCAGCCGCTCAGCGACCGCGAGCAGGCGATCCTCGCCTTCACCCTCAACCACGTGGTGCGGATCCCGAGGAAGCCGGAGGCAGCCCTGCGGTTCGCCCTCTCGGTCCTCGACCAGGGCCTGCCCACCTGGAACCGCCGTTTCCGGACGGACGAGGCGAAGGCGCTGGTGACCGGTGTGATGGCCCATCCTGTCGGCACACTCCCGTCCCTGACCGGGGCCGGAGCGGGTCTGGTGCTGAACCTCCTGGCGCACACGGTCGGCTGGCCGATCCCCGTCGGCGGGTCCCAGGCCATCGCCGACGCCCTCGCCCTCGACGTGACGCGCCACGGCGGGGAGCTGGTCACGGGAAGCAGGATCGACACCCTCGCCGAGGTGTCCGGCGCCCGGGCGGTCCTGCTCGACGTCGCTCCCACGACGTTCCAGGCGATGGCCCGCGGCCGCCTGACCGGTCCCTACAGGAGGGCCCTCGAGGCGTTCACCTACGGGAACGCGGCCTGCAAGGTGGACTTCATCCTGTCCGGCCCCGTGCCGTGGACGCATCCGGACCTGCGACGGGCCGGGACCGCCCATCTCGGTGGCACGCGCGAGGAGATCGTCGCGGGGGAGAAGCAGGTCAACCAGGGCGTGCACCCGGACAGTCCCTACGTGCTCCTCTCCCAGCCGTCGTCCTTCGATCCGACCCGCGCGCCCGAGGGCCGGCACACCCTGTGGACGTACTGCCATGTCCCACACGGCTCCACCCGTGACATGGCCGAGGCCGTCACCGCGCAGATCGAACGCTTCGCGCCCGGCTTCCGGGACGTCATCGTCCGCACCCACACGACGACGGCGAGCGATCTCGAGGCCTACAACGCGAACTACGTCGGAGGTGATTTCAGCAGCGGAGCGGTGAACCTGCGGCAGATCGTAGCCCGTCCGGTGCCCTCCATCCGGCCCTGGGCCACTCCGCTGAAGGGCGTCTATCTGTGCTCGCAGTCCACGCCGCCCGGTCCCGGCGTCCATGGGATGGCCGGCTTCAACGCCGCGAAGCTCGCCCTCCGGCGCGAATTCGGCCTCCCGGTGCCGGCCCTCGGTCTCTGATCCGCTCACCCGTGGCACCTTCACCAGTCCGTTCGTGCCACGGTCCCCGCGGCCCTCGTCCTGCATTGGATACCCGGGTAACCGTTCGACACCCGGGTAGCCATCCGGCTACATCCGAGCGGCCAGCCTGACCATCCGGCTGATTTCGTCCCGTTGCGGCACGCGAGCGGGTGACCGATCGGCCACGAAACTCTAGCCGCGCGGCCGTGGCGGGCGCTACAGGCATGGTGTGCCATAAGGAGTAGGACGCGGTCTCAGGAAATCCTCAGGTTCAACGGCGTCCGGCTGGCTCGCATCACTCAGAGATGCATTGTTTCTAGGGGAAATCTGTCATGGCTCAGCACAACCGAATTCTTGCCGCTGGTTCGACCGCCGCTCTCGTAGCAGGCGGTCTTTTCTTTACGGCCGCGCCGGCCAACGCCGCTCCCGGCTCCGCCGAATGCCTTGCCGCCCAGGATCTGTTCCGGGCTGCCCTCGCCAACGCGGAGATCGACCAGGCCCTGGAGGGCGAGCTCTCGGCCGCACTCGAGGCCGTCCTCGTGGCCCTCGCCGAGCGCGACGCACTTGTCGCCGCCGTTCCGGGTGACACCGCGGACGCCCAGGCCGAGCTCGACGCGGCGCTGATCGTCCTCGCCGACGCGCAGGCCGCCGTCGTCGCCGCGCAGGAGGCCCTCGACGCGGCGGAGGAGGATCAGGCACCGCTCGACGCGGCGGTCGTCGCCGCGCAGCTCGAGCTGGACATCGCGACGCAGGCCCTCGCGGACGCGCAGGCCGATGTCGACGACGCCGAGGCAGCCCTCGCGCTCGGCATCGCCGCCGCTGCGGAACTGCAGGCCGCCATCGATGCCGCCCAGGCGGATGTCACTGCCGCCGTCGAGGTCCTCGCCGGCCTCCAGGACGATGTCACGGCAGCCGAGGCCCTGCTCGATGCAGCCGTGGAGGCGCAGATCCCGCTCGACGAGAGCGCCCTCGCAGCCCAGGCCGCGCTCGACCTGGCCCTCGAGGCGCAGGATCCGCTGGATGATGCCGCAGAGCTGGCGCAGACCGATGTCGATCTCGCCCTCGACGCCCAGGTGGGCCTGGATGCTGCCGCAGAGCTGGCGCAGGACGGTCTCGATGTGGCCCTCGACGCCCAGGTGGGCCTGGATGCTGCCGCCGAGGCGGCGCAGGACGGTCTCGATGTGGCCCTCGACGCCCAGGTGGGCCTGGATGCTGCCGCCGACACGGCGCAGACCGATGTCGACGACGCCACCGCGGTCCAGGCGGAGCTCAACGCCGCCGTCACGGCGGCGGAGACGAACCTTGGCGACGCCCTCGACGCCCAGGTGGACCTGGACGCCAACGCCGTCGCTGCTCAGGAGGCCGTCGACATTGCCCTTGACGAACAGGGCGATCTCGATGTCGCTGTCGAGGACGTGCGGACGGACCTCGACGCCGCCCTCGAGCTGCAGATCGGACTCGACGCGGACGCCACGGAAGCGCAGGACGCCGTCGACGTGGCCCTCGAGGCACAGGCGACGCTGGACGCCACCGCTACCGACGCACAGGCAGCCGTCGACGCGGCCGTCACCGCCCAGGACCTCCTCGATGATGCGGTCGTGTCGGCGCAGGCCGACCTCGACGCGGCGAACGCGGCCCTGCCCGGTCTGGCCGACGCCGTCCTGACCGCGCAGGCGAACCTCACCACGGCGACCACGGTCACTCAGCCCGCGCTCGAGCAGGCCGTTGTGGACGCACAGGCAGATCTCGATGCAGCGGAAGCTGCGGTTCCGGGTCTCGAAGACGCCGTCGTCGCGCTGCAGGTACAGCTCACGACAGCGCAGGGCGTCCTCGCCACCGCGACGGCCGCCGTCGCAACGGCCAACGGAGTGCTCGCTGACGCCAACGCACAGCTGGCGGCCCAGGAGGAACTGGTCGAGACTGCCCAGGTGAACCTCGACGCGGCTCTGGTCATCCAGACCGGTCTCATCGCCACCGCCCGGACAGCTGTCGACACCGCCGCCGCCGATGTCACCCTGACCGCGGGGGCAGTCGTGGCGGCGCAGACCGCTCTCGAGGAGGCACAGGCGAACGACGATCCCCTCGATGACGCTCCCGCGCTGGCTGCACTACTCTCCGCCCAAGCTGCAGCCGCGACGGCGGAGACCACCCTGGCCACGGCCACGGCTGCACTGAACGTGCTCCTCGCCGGAGACACCCCGGAAGTAGACCTTGCTCAGGCTGCCCTCGTGACGGCACAGGAAGCCCTCGCCGGCCTGCAGGTGAGCCTCAATATCGTTGGTCTCCAGGCGGACGTCGACGCCGCCGTCGGAGCCCAGACCACTGCCCAGGGCGTGGTGACGGACCTGAACGCCGAGATCGTCCTCGCGGGCGGTGCAGTCTCCGACGCCCAGGCTGACGCCGTCGCCGCTCAGGCTGCCCTCGATGCTGCCGTCCTCGCGGAAGCGGCGGGAGAGGAGAACATCCTCACGCTGCAGGCCGCGGTCACCGCGGCGATCGCTGCCGAGGACGCCGGCGACCAAGCCATCATCGATGCGACCGCCGCTCTCGAGGCCGCTGTCGCTGCCCAGGCGACCGGCGCGGACGCGCTCGTGACGCTGCGGGCCACGCTAGGGGCGGCGCTCGAGGCGCAGGCAGCAGGCGCCGATGCGCTTGCCGAGCTGCAGGTCACGCTGGAGGCGGCGCTCGCGGCGCAGGCAGCCGGCGACGAGACCATCGCGGGTCTCGAACTGGAGCTGACAGCAGCGCTCGAGGCGCAGGCGGCCGGCGCAGCCGCGCTCGCCGACCTGCGGATCACCCTGGCAGCGGCGCTGGACGCGCAGGAGGCCAACGAGGGGCTGATCACCGACCTCCGGCTGGCCCTGAACGCGGCCATCCTCGCCCGCAACGAGGGCCAGGACGTCCTGGACGGTCTCGAGGTCATCCTCGCCGCAGCCCTCGATGCCCAGGCGGAGGGAGACCAGCTGATCATCGACCTGCAGGCCGCCCTCGACCTGGCCCTCGGCAACCAGGCGGCGGGCGTCACGCTGATCGCCGACCTGCGGCTGGTCCTGGCCGCGGCCCTCGATGCACAGGCCGAGAACGCGGACCTGATCGTCGAACTCCGGCTGGTCCTGGCCGCGGCGCTCGAGGCACAGGCCGAAGGCGAGGACCTCATCGCCGATCTCCGGCTCGCCCTCGCTGCGGCGCTGGACGCGCAGGCGGAGGGTGCGCAGCTGGTCATCGATCTGCAGGCGGACGTGGACGCGGCCACCGACGCTCGTGATGCAGCGGCGGAGGAGCTGGCAGGACTCGAGGTGATCCTTCAGGTAGCGATCGACGCCCAGGCGGAGGCTGCCATCGACCTCGATGCCCTGCAGGCGGACGTGGACGCGGCACTTGCGGCCCAGGCGGACCTCGAGGCCGAGATCGACCTCGAGGCCCTGCAGGCCGAGCTCGATGCAGCCCTCGAGGCACAGGCCGCCGGCCAGGTCGACGTCGATGCGGCGCAGGCCGATCTCGATGCCGCGCTGCTCGCCCTGGCTGCTGCCGAGGTGGGCGTGGACGACGCCGAGGCCGCTCTTGCCGCCGCGGCGAACCTCGAGGCGATCATCGCCGCGAATGCACGTCTCGCCGTCGCCGTCGCGGTGGCGAACGCCATCCGGGTCGAGGCCGACGGCGTCGATGCTGACTTCGCTGCGATCGAGGACCTCTTCGACGCCGCGATCGTCGCCTGCGCGGGAACTGTCACGGTCGACATCGACATCGACATCGACATCGACATCGATGGCGGCGGCACGGTGATGGTGGTCGACGGTGGAACTCCGGTCAAGGGTTCCACGAACAGCGGGACCAACCGCGGCATGAACGTCCAGACGGGTAGCGCCGAGGAGTCCTCCGAGGGTGGTGTCCCCTTCGGCGGGATGCTCGCCGCCGGGTTCGGCCTCCTCGCCGCAGCCGGCCTGTGGGCTCGCCGCTCGCTGAGCACCAGGGACTAGAACCGAGGCTCTCCGACGAGGAGTAGCCGTGGTTCCCACCGCCGGCCCCGTCTCCGCAGATTCTGCGGGGCCGGGGCCGGCGGCCGTTCCGGACGGGGTGGTGCAGTCCTCGCGCTCGGGCTGAGCGGCGATCCCAGGACCCGTCTCGGCCACTTTGTTAGGTTATGCTTGCCTTGCCCCGGTGACGGGCCCTTCCCGGCAAGAAAGCCACCCCATGTTCGCGAACTACCTGATCGGCCTGCGCGAGGGCCTCGAGGCTGCCCTCGTGGTGGTGATCCTCGTGGCCTACCTCGTCAAGATCGGGCGCAGGGACCTGCTGCCCGGCATCTGGCTCGGGGTCTCGCTCGCCGCAGCGCTCTCCCTCGGATTCGGTGCGCTCCTGACCTACGGCACATACGGCCTGACCTTCGAGGCGCAGGAGGCCATCGGGGGCTCCCTCTCGATCATCGCCGTCGGCCTCGTCACGTGGATGGTCTTCTGGATGGCGAGGACGGCCAGGAACCTGCGCGGTGAACTGCACGGCCAGGTGGACCGCCACCTCGCAGGTGGCGGCAAGGGCCTCGTCATCGTCGCGTTCCTCGCCGTCGGGCGGGAGGGCCTCGAGACCGCGCTCTTCATCTGGTCGGCCGTCCAGGCGACCGGCCAGACCACCCAGCCCATCCTCGGCGCCGCGCTGGGACTGGCCTCCGCCGTCGTCCTCGGATGGATGTTCTACCGGGGCATGCTCCGCATCAACCTGTCGAAGTTCTTCACCTGGACGGGCGGCATGCTGATCGTCGTGGCCGCGGGAGTCCTGTCCTACGGCATCCACGACCTCCAGGAAGCCGGCATCCTGCCCGGCCTGTACTCCCTCATGTTCGACGTCAGCGCCGCGGTCCCGCCGTCGAGCTGGTACGGGACGCTGCTCAAGGGCACCGTCAACTTCTCGCCCGCGACCACCTGGCTCGAGGGGATCGCCTGGTTGCTCTACGTCATCCCCACCATGACCCTCTTCATCCGGCAGAGCATGCGCAGGTCCGCCGCGCCCGCCGCCGTCCGGCCCCCACTTCCCCAAGGAGTCCAGTGACCACCGCCCGCCTCTCCAGGCCAGCCGCCCTCGCAGCTGCCTGCGGCATCCTCCTCGCGACCGCCTGCACCCCCAACGCGTCCGCCGGGTCATCCGACGGTGCATCCGCGGGCCTGACGGTCACGAGTACCACCGACGAGTGCGCGGTCTCGGCGGCGACGGCGGAGAGCGGTCCGCTCACCTTCGCCATCACCAACGCCGGGGACCAGGTCACGGAGTTCTACCTGCTCGCCGAGGACGGACTGCGCATCGTGTCGGAGGTCGAGAACATCGGACCGGGCATCAGCCGCGACCTCGTGGTCAACGCGCAGCCGGGCTCCTACTACACGGTCTGCAAGCCGGGGATGGTGGGCGACGGCGTGGGCCGGGCCGGGTTCACGGTCACGGACTCGGGCACGGCGGTCGCGCCGTCCGGTGACGAGCAGGCGCAGATCGATGCCGCCGTCACCAACTACAGGGCGTACGTGAAGGACCAGGTGGACCAGCTCGTCACCGGTACCGATGACTTCGCCGCCGCGTACACGGCCGGGAACGACGACGAGGCGCGGCTCCTCTACCCGACCACCCGCATGCACTTCGAGCGGGTGGAGCCGGTCGCCGAGAGCTTCGGCGACCTCGATCCCCGGCTGGACAACCGCGAGGCGGACCTCGCCGAGGGCGAGGAGTGGACCGGCTGGCACCGCATCGAGAAGGACCTGTGGCCACCCGCTGATGCCGGGTACACGCCGCTCACGCAAGCCGAGCGCGAGGCCGTCGCTGCCCAGCTCGTTGCGGACACGGCAACGCTGCACGCCGGTATCCAGGACATCGAGCTCTCCCTGGATCAGCTGGCCAACGGGGCGATCGCCCTCATGGACGAGGTGGCCAACGGGAAGGTCACCGGTGAGGAGGAGATCTGGTCGGGCACCGACCTCTGGGACTTCCAGGGCAATGTCGAGGGTGCGCGCGTGCTCGTCGACGGACTGCGCGACCTGCTGGAGGCCAAGGACCCGGACCTCGCCACGACCCTCGATGCGGACTTCGACGCCCTGGCCGCGGAGCTGGGCGAGCACCGGACGAGTGCGCCCGACGCCGCGCAGCGCGACATCGCCTACGTCTCCTACGGTGAGCTCTCCCCGGAGGACGTGAAGGCGCTGTCCGATCGCGTCAACGCGCTCAGCGAACCGCTCTCGCGCATCACCGCGACCCTGCTCGGATAGCAGCCATGGCACGCACCTTCCGCATCTCCCGCCGTCGGGCGCTGACCCTCGCCGGGGTGACGGCGGCCGCCGGCGCGGGCGCGGGCGTGGCCGCCGGACGAGCCACCCCGGAGGCGACGGCGAGCCCCGCCGACCCCGATGTCCTGTCCTACCCCTTCCACGGGGAGCACCAGGCCGGGATCACCACGCCTGCACAGGACCGGCTCCACTTCGCAGCGTTCGACGTCGACGACATCTCCCGCGAGGAGCTGATCGGACTCCTCAAGGACTGGACCGCGGCCGCTGCGCGGATGAGCCAGGGCGGGAGCGCGGGTGACTTCGCGCCGGACGCCGGTCCGTACGAGGCCCCGCCGGAGGACACGGGCGAGGCGATGGGCCTCGGCCCCACCGGGCTGACCATCACGTTCGGCTTCGGCCCCACGCTGTTTACGACGGCGGACGGCACCGACCGCTTCGGGATCGCCGACCGCCGTCCACAGGTGCTCACCGAGCTGCCGACCTTCGCCGGGGACATGCTGGAGGAGCGCATCAGTGGTGGGGACCTCTGCATCCAGGCCTGCGCGGACGATCCGCAGGTAGCCGTGCATGCCGTCCGCAACCTCTCCCGCATCGCCTTCGGCCGCGCCTCCCTGCGGTACTCCCAGCTCGGCTTCGGCCGCACGTCCAGCACCAGCACCGCCCAGGTGACCCCCCGCAATCTCTTCGGGTTCAAGGACGGCACCGCCAATGTGAAGGCGGAGGACCCGGCAGCCGTCGACGAGCACGTCTGGGTGGCGGAGGGCGACGACCAGGCGTGGATGGCAGGTGGCTCCTACCTCGTCTCCCGCAAGGTCCGCATGAACGTGGAGCCGTGGGACCGGACGCGCCTGTCGGAGCAGGAGCGCTCCATCGGGCGGACCAAGGGGACGGGTGCGCCCCTCTCCGGCGGCGACGAGTTCACGGCGCCGGACTTCGCCATGCCGGGGAGCGGCGGCCGGCCGATCATCGCCGAGCAGTCGCACGTGCGCCTCGCGCACCCTGACAGCAACGGCGGCGCCCGCATGCTCCGGCGGGGCTACAACTACGTGGACGGGAACGACGACCTCGGCCGCCTCGACGCCGGCCTGTTCTTCATCTGCTTCCAGCGCGATCCCGAGCGGTCCTTCATCCCGGTGCAGACGAGCCTCGCGGGATCCGACATCCTCAACGAGTACATCCGCCACGTCGGCTCGGGGATCTTCGCGGTTCCGGGTGGAGCCACCGAGGGCAGCTACGTGGGGGCGCGGCTCTTCGAGGCCTGAGGGGCGCCGTCGGGGGTCCCGGCGTCGGTCGGTCGGCCGTCGTCGTACGCCCGGCCGTCGTCGTGCAGCCGGCTCGGAGCGTCACCGTACCGAGCCGATGATCCTCCGTGCGGCTTCGACCGCAGCGGCCCGGTGGGCTGCGAGGGGTGTCCGGCGTGCGTTCGCGTGCGCCGCCAGCGGAGCCTGCACCCATGCCTGCGCGACGCCGAACAGCAGGGGCAGGAGTTCCTCCACCGCCCAGGCCGCGTCGATGCGCCCCAGATCCTGCGCCCGCCGCAGCGCCTGCAGCTTGACGTCGGGATCGCTGCCGCCCGGGAGGTCGTAGTCCACGCCCTCGAGACGCGCCCAGGTGAGCATGCGGAGGATGTCCGGCTGGTCGTGCGCATGGTCGAACACCGCACCGACGAAGGCCGGCACGTCCTCGGGATCGAGCACGACGGCGTCGTGGAACATCGCCGCGTTGGTGTCGAGGACGGCCTGGAACAGCGCCGCCTTGGTGGTGAAGTGCGCGTAGAGGCGCTCCTTGCTGGCACTCGCCGACCTCGCGATCCGGTCGATCCTCGCACCCGCCAGACCGTAGGTCGCGAACTCTCCCCGGGCGGCCAGGAGGATGCGGGACCGTACGTCCGTCGTCGAGTGCATCCTTCGAGTATAACCAAACGAACCAGTTCGTTTGACTTGCTCCGGAACTGTCCCTACCCTCTAACCGACACCACTTCTGAGGAGATCCATGACCACCCCACCCTCGGGCCCCACGGCCCAGGCAGCACCGGACGTCGATCCGGTCCGAGCGCCGGCCAATCGCTGGCTCGTGCTCGCGATCGTCGCCCTGGCCCAGCTCACCGTCGTCCTCGACGGCACGATCGTCAACATCGCCCTGCCCCAGGCCCAGCTCGAACTCGGGATGTCCGACGGCGATCGCAGCTGGGTGGTCACGCTCTACGCCCTCACCTTCGGCGCGCTCCTGCTTCTCGGCGGCCGGATCGCCGACTTCTGGGGGAGGAAGCGCTCGTTCCTCGTGGGCATGGGCGGCTTCGCCCTCGCATCGGCCCTCGGCGGGATCGCCACCTCGGGCGAGACGCTCCTCCTGGCGCGAGGCCTCCAGGGTGCCTTCGCCGCGCTGCTGGCGCCGGCTGCGCTCGCCATCCTCTCCGTGACCTTCCCCGGCGGGCGTGATCGCGTGCGGGCCTTCGCGGTGTACGGGACGATCGCCGGAGGCGGTGCGGCCGTCGGGCTCCTGCTCGGCGGGGTCCTGACGGAGTACTTCAGCTGGCACTGGTGCCTGCTCGTGAATGTCCCCATCGCCGTCGTCGCGATCGCGGTGGGCATCCCGGTGCTCCGCGAGAGCCGGGCCGAGGGCAGCACCCGCTACGACGTGCCGGGTGCCGTGCTCGTGAGCCTCGGGCTCGCCTCCGTGGTCTACGGCTTCTCGCGCGCCGAGGCCGGCTGGGTCCGTCTCGATACCCTCGGCTTCCTCGCCCTCGGCGTCGTCCTGCTGGCGCTGTTCCTCCTCGTGGAAGCTCGCTCGGCCCACCCGCTGCTCCCGCTGCGCATCATCACGGACAGCGCTCGCGCGGGCGCGTACCTCTCATCCATCGCCGTGGGTGCGGCCCTGCTGGGCGCCCTGCTCTACCTCACGCTCTACTTCCAGATCGTGCTCGGGATGAGTCCCCTGGTATCCGGACTGGCCTCACTGCCGATGACGGCGGCGATCATCGTCTGCGCCGGCGTGGTGTCACGGCTCCTGCCGAAGGTGGGCCCCCGGATCCTCATGACCGTCGGGCCGCTGATCGCCGCCACCGGGCTGCTGCTGCTCAGCCGCATCACCGTGGGAGGCTCCTACGCGCTCGAGGTGCTGCCCGCGCAACTCCTCCTGGGCATCGGGCTCGCCTTCATCTTCGTGCCGCTGCAGAACGTGGCCCTGCTCGGGATCGCCCCGAGGGACTCCGGCGTGGCCAGTGCCGCCGTGACGGCGACGCAGCAGATCGGTGGCTCGATCGGCACCGCCGTGTTCACCGCCCTGTACACCGTGGGTGCGGGCGCCGGCACGGCCGAAGGCGCCGCGGGCGGACTGCAGTCCCTCGTGGACGGGTACTCGGTGGTCTTCCTGGCCGCGGCCGTGGCGCTCGCGCTGGCCTCGCCGCTCTCGTGGTTCATGATCAGGGTCGCGAGGAACGAGTTCTCCACCTCGAGCGAGGCCGCCCACCTCGGGTAGGGCGGCAGGCCGGGCTCAGGCGCTCGCCGGATGCTCCTGCTCACCGGCGGCACTCTGGAGCCAGGCCACTGCCATGTGCCGCGAGGTGAAGAACTTCGTGGGACACGGCGGTGAGTTCACGCCCAGGAAGAAGTTTGCGAGCATCCGGTCGACCGGCGAGGAGCCGAGCAGGGCGATGCGCGAGGCCGAGCAGGGGATCGCGAAGACCGCGCGCGCACCGCGCGTCACCGTCCTCGTCGTCTCCATGTCGACGAGCATGGGATGGCCCTCGGCGCCGACCAGGGCGTCGACCGCAGCCATCGCGAACGCGGCGTCCTCGGCGGTGATGGTGCTGTCACGGTCCCACTCGAGGTGGAGGATGCCGTTGGGGAGCAACTCGAGGGTCGCCTTGCCCCCGTCGATCCGTTCTGCGGGCATGGCCCACCTCCTGGTGATGCCGCTGACGCTCCCGGGCCGATCGGCCCCGGATACCCCCGTGAGACCAAGGATCAGCGAGACCCCAGCATAGCGAAATATCCCGGGATGCTGGTGGTGGTCCTGCCGCTCATCGGCACGGCCTCGATGAGGACGGGACCATCCGCCAGCACCGTCCAGATGCTGTCCGGCAGCGCTGCCCGCCGCTCGACGGGCCCGAAGTGGCCCGGCACGGGGATGCCGCCGATGGCCCGCCGGAGCGGGGCCGGGATGCTGCCCGGCCTCGCCCCGAGGCTCTGCATGTAGGACAGGGGATTGCCCCGGTAGTTGGTCTCGGTCAGCAGGACACGTCCACGCGCTCCGACGAGGTCGCGGAGGTTCCGGCCCAGCTGTTCGCGCTGCTTCGGCCGCAGGACGTGGAACACGCCCCGGACGAACACATGGCAGTCGCCGCATTCTGCCCGCAGGAGGCGGCCTGCGCCGGGCACGGTCAGGTCCAGGGTCCGGTAGGCGACGCTCCGTACGCCCTCCGACTCGTCCCCGGCGCGCTGCACCGCGCTCGCCGAGACATCGACGCCGAGGACCTGCGGAAAACGCCGGGACAGCCAGCGCGTCCACCGGCCGTTGCCGCAGCCGACGTCGATCACGGGCATCGACGGGTCCATGTACTCGTCCATGACAGCGGCGTACGGCTCCGCCTCGGCCCCGATCTCCGCGTCCCAGAGGACCTCACCCGCCGGCCCCGTGGTGCGGACCCGACTCCAGTAGCCCTCCCAGGCCACGGCGGCATTCCGGGGGGTCCGCACCGCGAGGCGCGCGACTTCGGGCACCATTCTGAGCTGGTCGACGATTCTGAGCATAGGAAGAGGGTACCGATGCCGGGGCTTCCCGCCGTCGGAGCCAAGTATTGTCGCAGGAAAAGGTCACCTGCGCCGCCTGACGGAAGGTCCCGGGCCATCCCGACCTATGCTGTGGACTCAGGATCACTGCGAGAACGGGGACTGCATGCGGAGCGACGGTGCCCGCGCGGCCGAGAGGCGACGACCTGGAAGGCCCACGTACCCACGGGTGCTGATGTCCGTGACGGTCCTCCTCCTCGTCGGCTACACGGTGGGCCTCCTCGTCGGCGACCCCGGCACTTTCGACCCCCTGATGGACGGCTGGCTGTGCATCGCCACTGAGCTGGCGGCCGTGGCTCTCTGCGTCAGCGCGTCCGTGCGGTCGGGGTTCGCCGAGCCCCAGGTGCTCCTCGGGACCGGCGCGATCGTCACCTACAGCGCGGGTGACGCGTACTACGCGGCCTCCCTCGACGGTGCAGCGGCCCTGACCTACGCGTCCGTGGCCGACGTGGCGTACCTCGCCTTCTACCCCCTGATGCTCGGTGCCCTCGGCGTGGTGATGGTCCGGAAGCTCAAGGGGCTGGCGTGGCCGCTGCTGCTGGACAGCATCGTCGGTGCCCTCGGCGCGGCGTCGCTCATGGCCCTGATCCTCGCACCCGTGCTGAGGACCGGGACCGCCGGGGGGACACCCTTCGAGGTGATCGTCGCCGTCGTGTACCCGCTTCTCGACCTCCTCCTGATCACGGCCGTCGGGGGCGTCCTCGCCTCCCGCGGGCTGGACATCGGACCGCGCTGGCCGCTGCTGGTCGCCGGACTGATCATCTTCTCCGCCGCGGACGTCGCGTACGCGCTCGGCATGGAGGACTATTCCGTCGGTTCGATCATCGACGTCGGCTGGGTCGCCGGGATCGTGGCGATCGCCGCCTGGGTGGACGGCGCCGCGAACCCGGCGCGGGCGTCCCACCGCACCACGCACGGAGTCCCGGAGCTCGCGGCTCCCGTCGTGTCCACAGCCACGGCTCTCGCGGTCCTCGTGGTGGGCAGCCAACTCCGGATCCCCGTGCTGGCGGTGGTGTTCGCGGCCTGCACCCTCGCGCTCGCCGCGGTACCGCTGGCGTTCCGCAACCGCATGCTCGTCACCCTCGCGCGCACGGACGAGCTGACCGGCCTGCCCAACCGCCGGGCCCTGATCGCCGACGTCCCCGTCCGGCTGCTGGCCGGGCGCACCGGTGCACTCTTCCTCCTGGACCTCGACCGCTTCAAGCACGTCAACGACGCCCTGGGGCACGACGTCGGCGACGCCCTCCTCGTGCAGGTGGGCAAGCGCTTCGCCGCCCGGTTGCAGCCCGGGGACATGCTGGCGAGGCTGGGCGGGGACGAGTTCGCCGTCTTCCTCGAGGGCGTCACCGAAGAGCAGGCCGTCGCGACGGCGCAGAGCCTCGCGGCGGAACTCGCCGACCCGGTGGAGCTCGGCGCCGCGACCCTGCAGGTGAGTGCCAGCGTGGGCATCGCGCTGACCCCCGAACACGGTACCGACATGAGCCTCCTCATGCGCAAGGCGGACATCGCCATGTTCTGTGCGAAGTCCGAGCGCAGCGGGCACCATGTGTACGACGCCTCGGACGACGACGACGGCGCCCTGCGGTTGCGGACCGTCCAGGAACTGCGGGTGGCCCTCGCCGAGGACCAGTTCGAGCTGCACTACCAGCCGAAGGTGCGTCTCTCCGACGGCGAGGTCACGGGGGTGGAGGCCCTGGTGCGCTGGAACCATCCGACGCGCGGGCTGCTCCTGCCCGTCGCTTTCCTGCCGCTCGCGGAGGAGGCGGGTCTGATGCCGGCGCTGTCGACCATCGTGCTGCAGCGGGCCGTCCGTCGGGTGGCCCGGTGGCGCGCCGAGGGGCTGGACGTCTCGGTGGCGGTGAACATGTCGGGATCCTGCATCCTCGCGTGCCTCCCGCACGAGATCGCCCGCCTGCTCGAGGCCCACGGGGTGCCGTCGTCGTGCATCATGCTCGAGATCACCGAGGACGTCCTGATGTCCTCGCCCACCGGCACCTCGGCCATCCTGGCGGAACTCCGGTCCACCGGCGTCCAGATCGCCATCGACGACTTCGGGACCGGGTACAGTTCCCTGGCCTACCTCCGTGATCTGCCCGTCGACGAGCTGAAACTGGACCGTTCCTTCGTCACGGCGATGAAGGACGACCAGCGGGCGGTCGGGCTCGTCGGGTCGATCATCGACCTGGCCCACAGCCTGGGACTCCGGGTGGTCGCCGAGGGCGTGGAGGACGAGCGGTCACGGGACGAGCTGCTGGCGCGGGACTGCGACTTCGCGCAGGGCTTCCTGATCGCCGGGCCGCTGCCCGCCGGTGCGGTGTCACCGTGGCTGTCCGAGCGCCGGGTCGGAGCGGGGAGGGCCTGATGGCCGGACGGCGACGTGCGGCGGGCGGATCAGCCAGAATTTCCCCGGAACGCACCCGATGCACTCGGTGGTCGTGCGAAGATCTGGCAGTGTGTGAGTCATGACATCCGACCCCGATGCGCGCCTCGCACTCATCATCGAAGACGACGCCGATGTGCGGCAACTGCTCGTCATGACGCTGGGCATGAACGGCTTCACCACCATCGAGGCAGAGAACGGGCGCCAGGGCGTGGCACTGGTCAGGGAACGGCAGCCCGATCTCGTGACACTGGACCTGAACCTCCCGGACATCGACGGCGTGGAGGTGTGCCGGCAGATCAGGCCGTTGACCGACGCCTACGTCATCATGATCACCGCGCGCCAGGACGAGATCGACCGCCTCATCGGGCTCGAGATCGGTGCCGACGACTTCGTCGTCAAGCCCTTCAGCCCGCGGGAGGTGGGCGCGCGGGTGAACGCCATGTTCCGGCGACCGCGGAGCACCGTCCGCAGCGTCGTCCAGCCGCTCATGGGCGCTGCGGCGGCGCCGGCGGCCCAGTCGGCGTCCACCGTGCAGGCCGCCGAAGCCGTGCCGGTGGCGCCCGCCGCGGAGGAGGACGTCGAGGGCCTGCTGCGGCACGGTCCCCTCAGCATCGACACCGAGGGCCGGATCGCCATGCTGGACGGTTCCGAGTTGCCCCTGACACGCATCGAGTTCGACCTCCTGGCCACGCTCGTCTCGGGCCCGCGGCGGGTATGGCAGCGCGAGACCCTGCTCTCCCGTATCTGGGGCGATGGCTGGGTCAACGACCAGCACCTCGTCGAGGTGCACATCCGGAACCTGCGGAAGAAGCTCGGCGAGGACACGAAGGCACCGCGGTTCATCCGTACGGTGCGCGGGGTCGGGTACCGGATGATGCCGCCGGCCACCGCCTGACGCACTGACCGCCTGACGCACTGACCGCCTGACGCGCTGACCGGCTGACTCACCGGCCGGCTGAGGCTCCGAGGGGCCGAGGGCCCGACGCGCCGGCGCCGCCCGCCGACTGCTCAGTGGGGGCGGACGTCCTGGTGGCGGATGGCGTCCAGTGCGGACGAGACGTCCGCGCCGTGCTGCCGGAGCCTCGCGACGAGGGACCGATGTGTGGTGGGCCGACCGATCAGCTCCAGGGCTGCCGAGGACTCCTCCTCCAGCCGGCGGGCCCCCACCATGGAGGCACTGACGGTGAGGCTGAGGAGCGCGACGACGGCGGCGTCGGCATCCCGGGCCATGAGTGCGGCTTCGACGGCGCCGATCCGCTGCGGGAGCATCTCGACGAACGTCCCGGCGAAGAGCAGGGCGCCGGCATGGCTGGACAGTTCCACGCCGAGGTTGTCGAGGATCCCGCGATCGAGCACCGGATGGTCGGTGCGAGGGGAGCTCCCGGGGACGCGTCCCGATCCTCCGACCGTTCCTCTGACCGTCCCGACGGACGTACCCGATCCCGGGACGGCGTCGTCGTCCTCCTCCTCCCGGCGTGACCAGATCATGAGGAGCAGCGCCCCGACCAGCACGGCCGGGACACCGTAGACGAGGACATGGCTGACGGCCGGGGTCCGGAGGGCCCGGATGACGTTGCCCACCTCGGGGATGACCGCTGCGGCCCGGTACACGTTCTCACCCTCGAGGGTTGCGAGCCAGGGATCCACGGCGTCGTTCGCGTCGCCCTGGGTGCGGACGGCCGTGGTCCCGTCCGCACCGCGGACCACCTCGGTGACCCGGTGGGTCTCGACCCGATGGTCCTCGACGGGGATGTGGTAGCTGATCACGTCTCCCACCTCGATCTCGCTGACGGGCTGGAGGGTGGTGACGACCACGTCGCCCGGCATGATGCCGGGGGCCATGCTGCCGGTGAGCATCGTGGCGGTCTGGTATCCGAGGAAGCGTGGGCCGATGGCGAAGAAGAGGACGGCGATGACCGCGACGATCATGAGCAGTGTGCCGACGAGGCTCGCGAGACGCTGCGCGACGGAGGGGCGCGCTTCGGCGGGAAGGGATCGTGCGCCGGAGCCGCCGGATGGGACGGTTGCGACTGGACGGCGCGATGTCCGTACTGCGGCACGAGGACCCGATGAGAAGGACGGGAAATCGATGGTGGTCACGCCTGCTCCTTGGTGCTGCCGCTGGTCTCCGGGTCCGGTGATCGGTCCGGGGTGAAGCTACCCGCCGGTTCCGGTGGACGGACCGGAGCCGGCGGGAAGAACGCGGAGCGGTGTGCTCCTGACAACAACTCTGGTGGACCCCGATCAAAGAGGGCGTGGCCGAAGGGCGAAAGAAAACCGAAGAAAGGGCGAAGCGGTTCCCGCTCAGTCGGTTCCGGACGCAGGTCGCGTGCCGAGCAGCAGATTGGCACCCCACCCGATCCCGGTGAGGAGCACCACGGCCGCGGCCATGGTGACGAAATGGACGGGAGTGTGGAGGATGCCGAGGCTCACGATCAGCGTGGTGGCTCCGGCCGGCGGATGGGGCAGATCGATCCGCGTCAGGACGAAGGTGGTCACGGCGACCGAGAGGGCACCCGCGGCCAGGTGGGATCCGGTGAGTCCGCCGACCGGGGCGGACTGCAGGCCGTCCACACCGAACCCGTAGAAGCAGGCCACGCCCGCGGCGAGCCCGACTCCGTGCCCGACGAGTGTGTTGACGGGCCGCGACGCCGGCTGGTCGGGTGACTCGAAGAAGAGCATGACCGTGGGACCGAGGCTGGGGAAGAGCCAGGGCAGGTGGGTCACCAGCCCCACGAGCCCGACCACGGCGACGGTCAGGAGGCTCAGGCCGCCCGCATACAGTCCGCCGCCCAACCTGCCGCGAGCCGACCGGAGGCGCTCGAGGAGCGGGATCCGCCCGGTCATGCCGCGACCAGCAGGGCCTGGGGTGCCGCCTGTTTCATGCGGGTCTGCAGCCACCGGCTCTGCAGGTCCGCATCCGGCTCGCAGCGGGCCACGACGTCGAGGAGCTCGCGGTCACGGCCGCCTGCCGCGGCCTGACCCACCATGGTCCACATGACATCGAGGTGATGGACGAGCACGTAGAGGTCCTGCAGGTCGAGGAGCAGGCCGAGGGCGCCGGTGCGGACCTCCTCCACGCCGTCGGCCGTGACCCGGTGCTCCTCCTCGCCCTCCACCTCGGATCCGAAGCGCGCGATGACAGGCTCGAGGGCCTCGACGTGCCGGTCGCACTGGCCGGCGAGGGTCCCGAGGATGACGTGGACGTCGGGTTCGTCACCGTGGCCGTCCGCGACGACGCGGAAGGACCGGGCGAGGATGCGCTCGGCCTCGTGGAGGAGTCCGAGGTAGACGGGGAGCTTCATGGCCGCTCCTCGCTCGAAGCGACCCGGGGCGGTGCCGTGTCGGGGAACCTCTCGGAGGCCTCGCCCTCCTGGCCTCCGACCGTCGCCGGCACCGCCCCGGGACCCCCGCCCGGGCCGGTGGCCCGACCCGCGGTGCGGTGGCCGGCGCAGGCAGGCCTCGACGCCGCCGTGGTCGGGGCGGGGGACGGGCCCGCGCAGTCTCGGACCTTCTCGATCCGCACCGCGGCGTTCTTGAACACCGGTTGCTTGGACACCGGGTCCCACTCCGTCATCGTGAGTTCGTTGGCCGCGTGATGTGCCGACGCGGAGACCTCTGATCCGCCGTCGTCCCAGTAGCCGTAGTGGAACGGGGCGAACACCGTGCCCACCCGGATGTCACCGACCCGCACCGGTACCTCGAGATGCCCCCGACGTGAGCGGACCGCCACCACGTCGCCCTCCACGATGCCCAGCTGCTCCGCGTCCGCGGGCGACACCTCGACCCAGGCGCCCGGCGCGGCGCGGTTCAGGGCGCGGCTGCGCCCGGTCTTGGTCCGTGTATGGAACTGGTAGACCGTCCGCCCCGTGGTGTAGCGCAGCGGGTACTCCTCGCTCGGTTCCTCGTGCGGTGGCCGGTAGTCCTCGCTCTTCAGCCATGCCTTGCCGGGCTGCACGGTGGCCCGGTAGAGGACCGGGCCCGTCGCGGCGCCGGTGAGGAGGTCGTGGCCGTAGGACTCGCAGTAGTCCGGATCCGTGGGGAAGACGCCGTCCCCGTAGAGGCGCACGGTGCCGTCCGGATTCGCGTCGTTGCAGGGCCACGGGATCCCGCTTCCGCCGCGCAGCCGCTCGTAGCTGATGCCCGTGTAGTCGCAGGGACGCCCGCGGGTGCACTCCTGCCAGGCGCGGAAGCCGTCCTCGGGCCCGGCCCAGTCCAGCAGGGGCGCTCCGCTCCGGGTGCGGAAGTCCATGCGCCGCGAGTAGTCGAGGAAGACATCGAGATCGCTCCTCGCCTCGCCCGGCGGCTCCACCGCCTTGTCGGACAGGTGCACCGTGCGGTTGACGTTGGTGAAGGTCCCGGTCTTCTCACCCCAGGCGGCGCACGGCAGGACGACGTCGGCGTACCGGGCCGTCTCCGTCAGGTACAGGTCCTGCACCACGAGGAACAGGCCGTCCGTGTCGAGGATGCGCCGGATCCGTTCGAGCTGCGGCATCGAGACCGCCGGGTTCGTGGCCGAGATCCACAGGAACTCGATGGACCCGAGTTCCACGTACCGGAAGATCTGCATGACGTGGGTGGGCGGCGCCCAGTGCGGGATGGTATCCGGGTCGACGTCCCACAGGTCGGCGAGCTCCTGCACGTGCTGCGGATTCTCCCAGTTCCGGAATCCGGGGAGGTCGCCGTCGGCCCCGCACTCGCGGTTGTTCTGCGCCGTCGGCTGACCGTTCATCTGCAGGATCCCGCTGCCCTCCTTGCCGAGCATGCCGCGGAGCAGGTGCAGGTTGTTCACCTGGCAGGACGACGCCGTCGCCTGCGCGGACTGGTAGAACCCCTGCAGCACCGTGGAGAGGACCCGCTCGCTCGTACCGAAGATCTCCGCCGCCCGGCGGACGTCGTCGGCACCGACCCCGCACGTCTCGGCGACCGCCTCGGGCGTCCATCGCTCCACGGTGTCCCGGAGCCGATCGACGTCCACCGTGTGCGCCGCGATGTAGGCGTCGTCGATCCAGCCGTTCACGAAGAGTTCCCGGATCAGCCCGTTCATGAGGGCGAGGTTGGTGCCGGGGCGGACGGCGAGGTGCACCTCCGCCGCCCGGGCCACCGGTGTCTCGCGCGGGTCCACGCAGACGAGGCGTGGCGGGTTGGGTCCGGCGAGGCGGTCGAGGACCCGCATCCACAGCACGGTCTGCGTCTCTGCCATGTTGTGGCCGAAGAGGAACATGGCGTCGCACTCGTCGATGTCCACGTAGCTGCCCGGCTGGCCGTCGGAGCCGAAGCTCTCCTTCATGGCGGTGGCTGCCGTGGCCGTGCACAGGCGGGTGTTCCCGTCCATGTGCGGTGTTCCCACGCCGGCCTTCCCGATGATGCCGAGGGCGTAGTACTCCTCGAGGAACAGCTGGCCGGTCGTGTAGAAACCGTGGCTCAGCGGGCCCTTGGTGTCGAGCAGGTGCCGGCTCCGCTCCACGATCCGGTTCATCGCGGTGTCCCAGTCGGTCTCGACGAGTTCGCCGTCGACGCGGATGAGAGGGCGGGTCAGGCGATCCCCGGTGTCCACGCCCTGCCAGCTGCCGAACAGGCCCTTCGGGCCGAGCCGTCCGTGGTTGACGATGTCCGCCTGCCGTCCGCGGATCCCGACCATGCGCCCGTCCTTGACGGCGATGTCGCAGCCACAGCCGTTGCTGCACAGGACGCAGGCGGACTGCACCCAGCGGTCGACGTCGCCCTCGGCGACCCCGGGTGCCAGCGTCTGGTCGACACGGACGGGCCAGCGCTCGCCCCGGGCGTAGGGCGTCCTCGTCCCCCAGATGTCAGCGATGCGATCGACCATGGCGGGACCTCCGGTGGGTGGGTGCTGGCGTACGGCGCCACGCTACCCACTCACCGGGTCCCCGGGCCGGAAAGATTTTCCGCCGTCCGGCTCTTGCTAGGCGAGCATCTCCCGGACCATCGGGATGACCTTCGTGCCGTAGAGCTCGATACTGTGCATGAGCTTCTCGTGGGGCAGAGGCCCGGCGCTGTACTTCAGGTCGAAGCGGTCGATGCCGAGAGCCTGCGCCGTCGCGGCGATCTTCCGCGCCACGGTCTCGGGGGAGCCGACGTACAGCGATCCGACGTCCGCTTCCTGGTCGAACTCGGCCCGGGTGGTCGGACCCCAGCCGCGCTCGCGCCCGATGCGGTCGCGCATGATCCGGTTGTCCGGCCACAGCTCCTCGCGGGCCTGCTCGTCCGAGTCCGCGATGTACCCGGGGGAGTGCACGCCGATGGGCAGGGTGGGCTGCCCGAGCTGCGTCAGCGCCCGATGGTACAGGTCGACATAGGGGGCGAAGCGGGCGGGCTCCCCGCCAATGATCGCGAGCATGAGCGGCATCCCGTAGCGTGCGGCCCGCACGACGGACTCGGGACTCCCGCCCACTCCGATCCACGTCTTCAGCCAACCGCCCTCGGTCTTGGGGTAGACCTCGTGGTTTTCGAGTCCCGGGCGGGTGCTCCCGGACCAGGTCACGGGCCCTTCCTTGATGAGCTCGGAGAAGAGATCCAGTTTCTCCTCGAACAGGCGCTCGTAGTCGGAGAGCTCGTAGCCGAAGAGGGGGAACGACTCCGTGAAGGATCCGCGCCCCAGGATGACCTCGGCGCGACCGTTCGAGGCGGCGTCGAGCGTGGCGAAACGCTGGTACACACGGACGGGATCGTCCGAGCTGAGGACGGTGACGGCCGAGCCGAGCCGGATGCGCTGCGTCTGCCCGGCGATGGCCGCGAGCACCGTCTCGGGGGCGGAGACCGCGAAGTCGTCGCGGTGGTGTTCCCCGACGCCGAAGAAGTCGATCCCGACCTGGTCCGCGAGGACGGCCTCGGCGATGACGTTCCGGATCACCTGGGGGTAGGGGACGAGGGTGCCGTCCTCGCCGCGCGTGACGTCCCCGAAGGTGTCGAGTCCGAGTTCCAGTTCGCGTGCCATGGTGTCGCTCCTGTGCTTGCTGTCCGGCCCGCCCTGGGCCTGCTGGTAGAACCGGCACCCTCAGCCCGTTATTCCATGCATACGTATGTACCTGCCCGCACGAGCCCCTCAGGGATCACGGCGTCACCTCGTCCGCCGTCGTGTCCCCCCTCGCCCGCAGGATGCACTCGCCGATCATCGTCTCGAGGCTCTCGGCCACCAGGTAGGCGATGCTGCCGATGAAGGGTGCGAGGCCCCAGGCCCAGAGTCCGGAGAGCGCGGACCCGACGAGGAGCGCGGCGCCCATCCCGGCCAGGACCGAGACCAGGTTCATGCTGGTGCCGAGGGCGAGAGTCTGGGTGCGGTGCTGCGGCATCGGGGCGGTGAATGCGCGGGAGAGCACCCCTTCCAGCAGGGTGAAGGAGAGGACGGCGCCCACCGTGTAGACGAAGATCGCCCCCATGGAGGGACTCCCCTCGACCTTCTGCAGGAGACCGAAGACGACGGTGACGAGAATGGAGAAGCCGAAGGTGGTGCTCTCCCGGCCGATCGTGCTGCGTGAGGCCCGCACGAAGCGGGAATCCTGTCCGGATGCTGTCGGTCCAATGCCCACGACCCTAACCGCGAGCGCGCCGGCACCGATACGACCGCCGGTGCTTCCGGGCACCCGCTCCGCCCCAACCAGTACATGCTTGAATGTACTATTGGGATATGGAGACGTCGACCCCGCACCAGGTGCCGGCCGACCAGAAGCTCGGCGACGCACTGACGGCCCTCCTGCATGGTGTCGCGGTCAGTGACCCCGACTGCCGCTGTACCGCCGAGGGGCACCACATCGATGGGAAGGCCTGCTGCTGATGAGCACTCACACCTCACTGGACGCGCTCCGGCCGGGGCGGGCTGCTCCGACCGCGGAGCGTCGCGCGGTCCTCTCCCGCCGGATCCGTCTCTTCGTCGCCGCGACCATCACCTACAACGTGATCGAGGCGGTGATCGCGATCAGCGCCGGGACGATCGCGTCCTCGAGCGCGCTGATCGGCTTCGGGCTGGACTCGATCGTCGAGGTCCTCTCCGCGGCCGCTGTGGCCTGGCAGTTCGCCGGCCGCGACCCGGAGGCCCGGGAGAGGACCGCGCTGCGCCTGATCGCGTTCTCCTTCTTCGGCCTCGCCGCCTTCGTCGGTTTCGATGCGATCCGCAGCCTGCTCGGCGGGGCGGAGGCCGAGCACTCCCTCGTGGGGATCGTCCTCGCCGCGGTCAGTCTCGCCGTGATGCCGTTCCTGTCCTGGGCGCAGCGCCGCGCCGGGCGCGAGCTCGGGTCCCGTTCGGCGGTCGCGGATTCCAAGCAGACCCTGCTCTGCACCTATCTGTCCGGCGTCCTGCTGGTCGGCCTGCTGCTCAACAGCACCCTCGGGTGGTCCTGGGCCGACCCCATCGCCGCCCTGGTGATCGCCGCCGTCGCCATCAAGGAAGGCCGCGAAGCCTGGAAGGGCGACTCCTGCTGCGCCCCGACCGTCGGAAACCTCGGGGACGACGAGAGCGTTGATGCCGGCAGGAACACATCCGACGACGGCCGGGACTCCTGCTGCAGCACCGGCTCCGGCGCGGGTGCAGCGGCACCCGCGACGAGCACGGGTGCGGGACCCGCGCCGTTGACGCTGACGGCCAGGCCTGGAGGTACCCCCGTCGCCGCCGGTGTGCCGGAGAGCTCCGGCTCGGCGGCGGCGGACGCGCCCTGCGCCTGCTGCGCACACGGATAGAAGACCGGCCGAACACCCGCTCCACCCGGTCCCGGCGGGACCGAGCACGACGACGCACCCAGCCGACGAGGAGACTTCCCTGTGCCGACCCAAGCGCCACGGACCAGCACGAAGACCGGCCTGAGCCTGCAGAACCGCATAGTGATCGGGCTGCTCGCCGCCGCGGCGCTCGTCGTGGCGCTGGTGGTCATCATCGGCAACCTCGGCGACGATCCCTCCCGGACCGCCGACGCCACCGGTGCCGATGCCCAGGTGGTGCGCGCGGACAGCCACCGGCTGTCCCAGGCCACGGACGAGAAGGCCGTGCTGGTCGAGTTCCTCGACTTCGAGTGCGAATCCTGCCTTGCCGCGTACCCGCTCGTCGAAGACCTCTCCGAGGAGTACGAGGAGAACCTGACGGTCGTATCCCGGTACTTCCCGCTGCCCGGTCACCCGAACTCCGAGACCGCAGCCGTCGCCGTCGAAGCCGCTGCGCAGCAGGGCAGGTTCAAGGAGATGCACGCCCGGATGTACCAGACGCAGACCGAATGGTCACACACTGACGAGGACAGGTCGCCCGTCTTCAGGGGCCACGCCGAGGACCTCGGCCTCGACATGGCCGCCTACGACGCCGCCGTCGCGGATCCCGCGACCATGGAGCGCGTCACCAGGGACAAGAACGACGGACTGGCCCTCGACGTCCAGGGGACTCCCACCTTCTTCCTGGAGGGCCGGAAGATCCAGCCCGCCAGCGAGGAGGAGTTCCGCCGGCTCATCGACACCGCCATCAGCCGCTAGGGGCCGGCGATGCGACCATCCCTCCAGGTGCACCCCACGCAGCGGACGACACCGGGGGCGGATCAGGACGTCGACGTCCCCGCCTTCGCGCGTCCCCGTGCCCTCGGGCTGATCATGCTGGCCACGGGCATCACCGGCTGGATCGCGGCCGGCATCCTGATCCTCGAGAAGCTCGAGCTCTACCGGGACCCGGACCACATCACCAGCTGCGACATCAATCCGTGGGTGTCCTGCGGCCAGGTCATGGAGACCTGGCAGTCGGAGCTCTTCGGGTTTCCCAACCCCTTCATCGGCCTCGTCGGCTTCAGCATCATCGTCACCACCGGCATGGCACTGCTCGCCGGCGCCCGGTTCGCCCGCTGGTACTGGCTCGGCCTCCAGGTGGGTGTCACCCTCGGGGCCGTCTTCGCGGTGTGGCTGTGGAGCCAGGCCCTGTTCGACATCTACATCATGTGCCTGTACTGCATGATCGTCTGGGCGGCGATGATCCCCCTGGTCATCCTCACCACCCTCAGGAACCTGGCCCAGGGGGTCATCCCCGCGCCCGCCGGCCTCACCCGATGGCTCACGGACTGGGTCGGACCGATCATCGCCCTGACCTACATCGCCGTCGCCGCCTCCGTGTTCTTCCGCTTCCTCCACGTCTTCACCTGACGGGGTCCGCACGCCCGGCCGTGGCCCTGCGCGCGGCGCCATCCTTGCCAGGAGATCATGGAGCCACTTACCGGGAGACCCGGTAGTTCACTCCACGCACTACTAGTGCGGAGGACGACGTGCAGGTCATCGGGATGCTCGGAGGAATGAGCTGGGAGTCTTCGGCCGAGTACTACCGGCTGGCCAACGAGCTCGTGCAAGAGCAGTTGGGCGGTGTCCACTCGGCGCGCGTCCTGCTGGATTCGGTCGACTTCGCCGATATCGAGCGGCTGCAGGCCGCTGGTCGGTGGGAGCAGGCCGGAGAGCTGCTGGCATCACGGGCCCGCGCACTCGAGAGTGCCGGGGCGGAGCTGCTGGTGCTGTGCACGAACACCATGCACATCGTCATCGACAGTATCGAGGAGGCCGTCTCCATCCCCGTCCTGCACATCGGCGACGCGACGTCGGCGCGCATCCAGGAGCAGGGACTCCGTCGCGTGGGTCTGCTCGGCACGGCCTTCACGATGGAACAGCCCTTCCTTCGTGGCCGCCTCACCTCGGCCGGCATCGATTCGGTCATACCGACCGGTACCGACCGCGCGATCGTCCACCGGGTCATCTACGAGGAACTGGTGCGAGGGATCGTTGCCGACGACTCTCGGGCCGAGTACCGGCGGATCATCCAGGACCTGGTCCACCGGGGAGCCGAGGGCATCATTCTCGGTTGCACGGAGATCGAACTCCTGATCACCGCGGATGACAGCCCTGTGCCGGTGTTCCCGACCACGCGCATCCACATCGAAGCAGCCGTGCGGAGGGCGCTGGGCGCCGGCGCCGAGGAGCAGCAGGACGCCTGAGGCCCCGGCTACCCGGCAGCCCGACGCTCCAGCCTGACGGAGCCCGTCCCTGCGTCCACGGGGGCCGAGGTGTGCTCGTGCACGATCCGCCACCCGTCGGCCGAACGTCGGAGCACCCAGGTCAGGCGATTGTCCATACCGCGCCCCTCCGCGCCGTCCGACTCCGTCTCGCGGTAGGAGATGTTCGCGACGATCGTCGCGAGGTCCTCGACGACGACCGAGCGCACGTCGTCGAACACCACGCCGACGTTCTCCTCGCCGATCGAACCGAACCACTGCCCGATCGCCACGCGCCATGCGGCCTTCCCCTCGTAGGACCACTCGGACCAGAGATCGAAGACCCGCACGTCGTCGTCGTACAGGGACAGGAGCGCCTCCGCGTCCTTCTGCAGGACGGCCGATGCGTACTGCTCGAACAGGTCTCCGGGGATGTCGTGGTGCGTCATGATGCTCCTTGGGTCTGACGGTCCGCGTCCCGGACCACAGCCTGTAGACGCGGCGCCGGTCCGGGATTCATCGGTGTGTCCCGATGGTGACGGACGCGGCGCGGACGGGCAAGGGCCGTGGCCACACCGGCGAGCAGGACGACGGCCCCGAGCACCTCGATGGCTGACGGCACCTCGGCGAGCACGAGCCAGGCCGCCCCCATCCCGACCACCGGGACCAGCAGGGTGAAAGGCACCACGGACGCGGGCTCGTAGACAGCGAGGAGATGGTTCCAGATGCCGTATCCGACGAGTGAGGCGAGGGCCGCGGTGTAGAGGGCGCTCGCGATGGTCACGGGCTGCAGATGCAGGAGCGCGTCGCCGACGGCGGCCGGCCCGTCGACCACGAGCGAGAGGCCCAGCAGCGGCAGGGGGACCACGGCGCCGGACCAGACGACGAGGCCCAGTCCCGATGCGGCGCGGGCTCTGCGTGCGATCACGTTCCCCACGGCCCACGACAGTGCCGCGGCGAGGACGACGACGAGCGGCAGCAGCGGGGCCACCGCGCTCCGGCCGAAAGCGACGACGAGCAGCCCGAGCGCGCCGAGGACCAGCCCGGCGAGCTGGAGCGGTCGTGGACGGTCACCGAGGAAGACCGCCGCGAGGAGCACGGTCAGCAGGACCTGCGCCTGGAGGACGAGCGAGGCGAGCCCGGCCGGCATGCCGAGGGAGATCGCGAGGTAGAGCAGGCCGAACTGGCCGGCGCTCATGAAGAGCCCGACCCCGATGATCGCCGTCCAGCTGATGTCGGGCTTCCGGATGAAGAAGATCCACGGGAGGACCACCAGGGCGAAGCGCAGGGCGACGAACAGCAGGGGTGGGACCTCCGCTCCGTCGGCCGGGTGCAGCCCCAGGTCGATGGCGACGAAGTTGAGGCCCCACAGCACGGCCACGAGCAGGGCGAGAAGGCAGTGGCGACGGGTCATGGTGCCAGTCAACCGCGAAGGAGCGTGAAGGACCAGCGCACAAAAATACACGCAATCGTGTACGTTTCCTTCATGATTGATCCTTCCGCCCTGCAGGCCCTCGCCGCTGTCCGCCAGACGGGCTCCGTCATCGGGGCAGCGGCGGCTCTCGACTTCAGCCCGTCGGCGATCTCCCAGCAGATCAAGAAGCTCGAGCGGCAGACCGGCGTGCCCCTGCTCGAGCGGCACGGCCGCGGCGTCCTCCTCACCGAGCGGGGCAACGTGCTCGCGGACTACGGCCGCCGCATGCTCGCGGACCTCGAGGCGCTGCAGTCCTCCCTCCTGTCGGAGCCCGGTGAACCTCGGGGGCGCCTGCAGCTCGTGGCCTTCTCGACGGCGTGCCGCGGGCTGATCGGACCGGTGCTTGGGCGGATCGCCGCCGAGGGGACGGACCTGGACCTGAGGGTGAGCTCGGACGATCCCCGCCAGGCCGTGGCGCGGGTCGCGGAGGGGAAGGCCGATCTCGGGATCGTCCACAACTGGAACTCGGTGCCGCTGGGCGTGCCGGAGAACCTCGAGCTGGAGTGGCTGTGCGAGGACGTGGCCGATCTCCTGGTCCGTGACGACCACGCGCTCGCGGGCCGTGTCTCGGTGGAACCCGCCGATTTCGTGGACCAGACCTGGGTCAGCACGCCGCACGGAGCCATCTGCAACGAAGCCCTCCTGAAGCTCCATGCGGATCTCGGGCGCCTGCCGGACATCCGGCTGTACGACGACGACTTCGCGACGCACATCGCCCTCGTCGAGCAGGGCGTCGCCGTGGCGCTCGTGCCGAGGCTGGGACGGCCCGTGCTGCCGGAGCGGGTCGTCGTCGTGCCCGTCGTGCGGCCCACGCCGGCGCGCCAGGTCGGCGTGGTGCATCGGCGCACCATGGCGGAGAGCCCCGGCATCCGCCACGTCGTCGGGCTGCTGCGGGAGGCTGCCGCGCAGACGCACGGCAAGCCCGGCTGACCCCGAGCCGAGGGACACCGCACCATCGCGCCGGGGGGACCGGCGCGCGGCTACCGTTCCCGGGCCTGAGCGGCCTGAGCGGCCTCCGCGGCGCGATCCGCCCGCGCGATGCTCGCCGGGTCCGCGAGGTCGACGCCGGCCCGCGCCGCAGCGGCCCGCGCCGACCGGCTCTTCAGGTCGGGCAGGACGAACTCCTCGGGCCGGATGCGCCGGTCCGTCGCGGAGTACGCTGCCTGCTGCTCCGTGAGGGCAGGGGCGGCGGCCTCCGCGGACTGCAGCGTCTCCCGTGTGACGGCGACGCTGGCCCCCGTCAGCGCCGCACCCATCAGCGGTGCGTACCCGGACGCGTGGCCCGTCCGGTTCGGGTGGTAGGAGTCGGAGATCGGGCTGGAGAGCCCGTTCAGCCACTCGACGTCGTCGCACACGGCGTGACCGGTGAACGCCGGCGCCGGGTCACGGAAGGCGAAGCCCGCGGTGGCGGCCGCGGCCGCCGTCGTCCGGTTGAGGAGGTCTGCCATGGCGTTCAGCCTCGACTCCTCGGCGGGTGAGAACCACGTGGCGGCGTTGCAGTCCTCACCGTTGAAGATGCGGGGGTATCCGGCGATGGTCACGGCCGCCCGGGGTGCCCGTGCGCGGATCTGCCCGTAGAGCGAAGCGAGGCGTCCCGGCAGCTGATCGGTGATGATCGCCTGCGCCCTGTCGACGGCCGCGGTGCAGTTGCTCATCCACGCCGGCTTGGCGCACTCGGTCAGGACGGAGACGAAAGCGGCGTCATTGCCGCCGACGCTCAGCGAGACGTAGGCGGTGGTCGGCGTCAGCGCGCCCAGCTGCGTCGCGGCGACGTCGGAAATGGTGGCCCCGGAGCACGCCCGGAGATTCAGCGCGTACCCCCTGGCGCTCGCGATGAGCGACGGATAGGCGTACACGGAGCGCTGGCAGGCCGTCCCGTCCGCCAGGTAGGCGCGCGTGCCGGTGCCCGAGGAGTAGGAGTCCCCGAGCGCCACGTAGGAGGCCCCCGCCGCGGAGGCGGGAGGCGCCGGGAGGACGACGGCGGCCAGCAGGGCGAGCGCGGCGAGAGCCGGGCGGAAGCGGGGGATCGTCATCGATACTCCAGGTCGGGCAGTGGTGAGCAGGGGACCTGTCTCCACGCTAAGCCTGCATCGCGCCGGTCCGACGGCTCCTCGGGAGCATTCATGGCGCACTCTTCCGGCACGGGCGGGGACACGGTACTGTTCCGCCCGTCGACGTCGGGCTTTGCCTCCCTTCCGCCCTGCGCGGTAGGCTGTGGGACGGCTCACACGCCGCCCGAACACCCAACTGAATACGCCATCGATCTGCAGCGGGAGAGTCCTCCCGTCCACCACACCGGCAGGCGCCGTAGGAGCAACTCCTCCCCAGGAATCTCTCAGGCCAATGCACCGCTGCGGCTAGGCAACTCTGGAAAGCAGCCCCGACATCCACTCGGCGCTCACCGACGGTGCAAGCAGGCAACGCGTCCTGCGGAAACTCTCAGGTCCCCTACAGAGCGGGGAGGAACCCGACCAGGCCTGCGCCCGCGCACCTCCCCGACGTACGGAGTTCCCATGAACGCCTCGCTGAACCCGACACCCGCCGCCCAGCACGCAGCGACCTTCGCCGACCGCCACATCGGCCCCCGGTCCTCCGACGCGGGACAGATGCTGGAGGTCCTCGGCTACCCGAGCCTGGAGAAGCTGGTCGACATGGCGGTTCCCGCCAGCATCCGCCTGGACAGGGCGCTGAACCTGCCCGCGGCCCTCAGCGAGACCGAGGTCCTGGCACAGCTCCGCCGCATCGCCGGTCGGAACCGGACCGCCGTCCAGATGATCGGCCAGGGGTACTACGACACCGTCACCCCGCCCGTCATCCGCCGGAACGTCCTGGAATCGCCCGCCTGGTACACCGCCTACACGCCCTACCAGCCGGAGATCTCCCAGGGCCGCCTCGAGGCGCTGCTGAACTTCCAGACCATGGTGCAGGACCTCACGGCCCTCGACATCGCCAACGCCTCCCTGCTGGACGAGGCCTCCGCCGTGGCCGAGGCCGTCCTCCTCATGCGCCGGTCCGGCAAGAACAAGGGCCGCACGGTCATCGACGCCGACGCCCTCCCGCAGACCGTCGCGGTGGTCCGCGGGCGCGCCGAGGCCCTCGGCTTCGACGTCGAGGTCACCGACCTCTCGGCGGGACTGCCCGACGGCGACATCAACGGCGTCGTCCTCCAGCAGCCCGGCGCCTCGGGAGCGCTGCGCGACCACGCCGGCGTCATCGCCGCCGCGAAGGAGCGCGGGGCCCTCGTGATGGTCGCCGCGGACCTCCTGTCCCTCACGCTCATCACCGCCCCGGGCGAGCAGGGCGCGGACATCGCCGTCGGCTCCGCCCAGCGCTTCGGCGTCCCGCTCTTCTTCGGCGGGCCGCACGCCGCGTACATGGCTGTCCGCAAGGGCCTCGAGCGCATGCTGCCCGGCCGCCTCGTCGGTGTCTCGAAGGACGCCGACGGCGCCCCCGCCTACCGCCTGGCCCTCCAGACCCGCGAGCAGCACATCCGCCGCGAGAAGGCCACGAGCAACATCTGCACCGCGCAGGCCCTCCTCGCCATCGTCGCGTCCATGTACGCGGTCTACCACGGCCCCGAGGGCCTCACGGCGATCGCACGCACCACCCACCAGCGGGCCGTCGAGCTCGCTGCGGCCCTCGAGGGGTCGGCCGCCGCCGTCGTGCACGGCGCCTTCTTCGACACCCTGCTGGTGCGCGTGCCCGGGAAGGCCGCCGAGTACGCCGACGCCGCCGAGGCCGCCGGCTACAACCTCCGCCGCATCGATGCCGACCACCTCGGCATCTCCTGCGACGAGACGACGACGCCGGAGCACGTCGCGGCCGTCGCCGCAGTCTTCGGCGCCACCGTGGACGCCGCTGCGGACCGGGGGGAACGCATCCCGTCGGAGCTGCACCGGACGTCCTCCTTCATGACGCACCCCGTCTTCTCGCGGCACCGCTCGGAGACCGCGATGCTGCGCTACCTGCGGAAGCTCTCCGACAAGGACCTCGCCCTGGACCGCACCATGATCCCGCTGGGCTCGTGCACCATGAAGCTCAACGCGACGGTGGAGATGGAGTCCATCTCCTGGCCCGAGTTCGCGTCCATCCACCCCTACGCGCCGGAGGGCCAGACCGAGGGCTGGCGTGAGCTCATCACGGACCTCGAGGAGCGCCTCGCCGAGATCACCGGCTATGCCCGTGTGTCCCTGCAGCCCAACGCCGGGTCGCAGGGCGAGCTCGCCGGTCTCCTCGCTATCCGCGGCTACCACCGCTCGCGCGGCGACGACAACCGCACCATCTGCCTCATCCCGTCCTCCGCGCACGGAACCAACGCGGCATCCGCTGTGCTCGCCGGGATGAAGGTCGTCGTCGTGGGCACGGCGGCCAACGGCAACATCGACCACGACGACCTGCTCGCGAAGATCGAGCAGCACGCCGGGAACCTCTCGGCCATCATGATCACCTACCCCTCCACGCACGGCGTGTTCGAGGAGGACGTGCGCTGGGTGTGCGAGAAGGTGCACGAAGCCGGTGGCCAGGTGTACATCGACGGCGCCAACCTGAACGCCCTGGTCGGCCTCGCGCAGCCCGGCGAGTTCGGCGGCGACGTCTCCCACCTGAACCTGCACAAGACCTTCTGCATCCCCCACGGTGGTGGTGGACCCGGCGTCGGGCCCGTGGCCGTGGCCGCGCACCTCGCGCCGTTCCTGCCCGGGGACGCGAACCGCGACATCACGACGGACGACGCCCCCGGCAGCGAGGGCGGTACCCCCGTCTCGGGCTCGATGTACGGCTCGGCCGGCGTCCTGCCCATCTCCTGGGCGTACGTGGCCCTGATGGGCTCCGAGGGCCTGACGAGCGCGACGGCGCATGCGCTCCTCGCCGCCAACTACGTGGCCGCCCGCCTGACCGACCACTTCCCCGTGCTGTACACGGGCGTGCAGGGCCTCGTGGCGCACGAGTGCATCCTGGACCTCCGCCCGCTGACCGCGACCACCGGCGTGACGGCCGAGGACGTGGCCAAGCGCCTCATCGACTACGGGTTCCACGCCCCCACGCTGTCCTTCCCCGTGGCGGGCACCCTCATGGTGGAGCCGACCGAGTCCGAGGACCTCGCGGAGCTGGACCGCTTCGTGGACGCCATGATCGCGATCAAGGGTGAGATCGACCGCGTGGCCTCCGGCGAGTTCAGCGTCGAGGAGAGCCCGCTGCGGCAGGCGCCCCACACCGCGCAGCTGCTCATCGGCGACGACTGGACGCAGGCCTACCCGCGCGAGCTCGCCGCATATCCGCTCCGGGCGCTGCGCCACGACAAGTACTTCCCTCCGGTGCGGAGGATCGACGGCGCCCACGGCGACCGCAACCTGATCTGCTCCTGCCCGCCCATCGAAGCCTTCGAAGACTAGGACCCCGAACCCGCATGAGCGAGCAGAGCAAGCACACCGCCCTCTATACCCAGCACGAGGCCCACGGGGCGTCCTTCACCGACTTCGGCGGATGGCAGATGCCCCTGAAGTACCGCAGCGAACTCGAGGAGCACCACACCGTCCGGAAGGCCGCCGGTCTCTTCGACCTGTCCCACATGGGAGAGGTCCTCGTCACCGGTCCGCAGGCCGCGGAGTTCCTCAACTACGCGCTGGTCAGCAACCTGGCGGTGATGGCGGTCGGCAAGGCGAAGTACTCGCTGATCTGCACCGCGGAGGGTGGCGTGATCGACGATCTGATCACCTACCGGCTCGCCGAGGACTCCTTCCTCGTGGTGCCCAACGCCTCCAACGCACCCGTGGTCGCCGAGGCGCTGCGGATCCGCGCGAACAGCTTCGACGTCGCCGTGGAGGACCAGTCGGAGGCGACCTCGCTCATCGCGGTCCAGGGACCGACGGCCGAGGCGGTGCTGCTCGATCTCGCCCGTCCCGAGGACGGCGCCCTGATCCGCGAGCTGAAGTACTACGCGTCGGTCGAGCTGGAACTCGCCGGACTGCCCGTCCTGCTGGCGCGCACCGGCTACACGGGCGAGGACGGTTTCGAGATCTTCATCGGCAGCAACGTCGCCGTGCGGCTCTGGGACGCCGCACTCCAGGCGGGTGACGCCCACGGGCTCCTGCCCTGCGGACTCGCAGCCCGCGACTCGCTGCGGCTCGAGGCGGGCATGCCCCTCTACGGGCACGAGCTCGGCCTGGACACCAATCCCTTCGAAGCGGGCCTCGGCCCCGTGGTGAGCACCAAGAAGGCCGACGACTTCGTGGGCCGCGCGGTGCTGGAGCCGCTGAAGGCCGTGGAGCCGGCGCGCCGCCTGGTGGGCCTCCGCGCGGTCGGCCGCCGGTCCGCGCGGGCCGGATACGACGTCGTCGTCGGCGGTGTGCCGGTCGGTACGGTCACGTCCGGCCTGCCCAGCCCCACCCTCGGCTACCCCGTCGCGCTCGCCTACGTCGACGCGGCCCACGCTGCCATCGGCACCGAGGTGCAGGTCGACCTGCGCGGACGCCCGGAACCCTTCACCGTCATCCCGACCCCGTTCTACAAGCGGGAGAAGCCTGCCGGACCAGCCCAGTGACGATCAGCGCCTTCGACCTCTTCAAGATCGGCATCGGACCCTCCAGCTCCCACACCGGAGGACCGATGACCGCCGCCTACCTCTTCACGGACCTGCTCCGCACCAGGGGGCTCCTCGCGGCCGTGCACCGGGTGCAGGTGGACCTGTTCGGCTCGCTGGGCGTCACCGGTCACGGCCACGGAACCGTCAAGGCCGTGCTCCTCGGCCTCGAGGGTGACCAGCCGCACCTCGTCGACCCGACATCGGCCGACGCCCGCGTGGCCTACATCGGTGAGTGCAGGTCCCTGCATCTCGCCGGGGAGCGGCGCATCTCCTTCGACCCGGAGACCGACGTGCTGCTGCACCGGCGGCAGCGGCTCGACTACCACACCAATGGCATGCGCTTCTCGGCATACGATGCGGCCGGTGATTGTATGCAGACGAGAGAATACTTCTCGGTGGGCGGAGGCTTCGTGCTCGACGAGGACCAGATCGGCTCGGAGACCGCCGCGCTGAAGCCCGTCCCCGTCTCGCATCCGTTCGATACCGCGGACCAGCTCCTCGGCGTCTGCGCCAGCACCGGGTGGTCCTTCTCCGACGTCGTCCTCGCCAACGAGCTCTCCTGGCGCTCGGAGGAGGACGTCCGCTCAGGGCTCCTGGAGATCTGGTCCGTCATGCAGGACACCATCCGCCGGGGGACCACCACGGGCGGCATCCTCCCCGGCGGTCTGAGCGTGCGGCGACGCGCGGAGCGGCAGCGCCAGCTGCTCGAGAAGGCAGACGATCCGAACGACCGCCTCGGGACGATGGAGTGGGTGACGCTGTTCGCACTCGCCGTGAACGAGGAGAACGCCGCGGGCGGCCGCGTGGTCACCGCTCCGACCAACGGAGCGGCAGGCATCATCCCCGCCGTCCTCAAGTACTACGTCGACTTCGTGCCGGGAGCGGACGACGACGGCGTGGTCCGGTTCCTGCTCGCCGCCACGGCGATCGGCTCCCTCTTCAAGAAGAACGCGTCCATCTCCGGCGCCGAGGTCGGGTGCCAGGGCGAGGTCGGCTCGGCATGCGCCATGGCGGCAGGTGCCCTCGCCGAAGTGCTGGGCGGCACGCCCGAGCAGGTGGAGAACGCCGCGGAGATCGGGATCGAGCACAACCTCGGGCTCACCTGCGATCCCGTGGGCGGTCTCGTGCAGATCCCGTGCATCGAGCGGAACGCCGTCGGGGCGATGAAGGCCATCACCGCTGCCCGCATGGCGGTGCGCGGCGACGGGCAGCACCACGTCTCGCTGGACGTCGCGATCAAGACCATGCGGGACACCGGCGCGGACATGATGGACAAGTACAAGGAGACCGCGCGCGGCGGCCTGGCCCTGAACGTCGTGGAATGCTGAGGACGGTCGGCACGCTGTGACGGTCCTGCCCCTCCGCGTCGAGGTGATCCCCGGGGAGAACCTGGTGGAGAAGCTCCGCGCGTACCTTCCCGCCCCCGCTACCGTCACTGTCACCTGCCTGCCCCAGCACGGTCCGCGGGCAGCAGTGGACCTGGCGGTCGGGCTCGCCGCTGCCGGGTACACGGCCGTCCCGCACCTGGCCGCGCGGTCGGTGGCGGATCGGACGGAGCTCGGCGATCACGTGGACCGGTGCCTCGACGCCGGGATCACGGACGTGTTCGTCATCGGCGGTGACGCCCCGGTGGCTGCGGGCCCCTACGCCTGGAGCGGCGCCCTCATGGAGGAGGTCGCGGAGCTCTCGGGCGGTGCCCTGCGCATGGGGATCGCCGTCTACCCCGAAGGGCACCCGGCGACGGCGAAGGACGACCTCCTGGCCACGCTGCGGTCCAAGCAGGATCTCGCTTCCTGGTGCGTCACGCAGCTCTGCTTCGCGCCGGACACGATCCGGACCTTCCCCGCGAGGCTCCGCGCGGAGGGCATCACCCTGCCGGTATGGGCCGGCATTCCCGGTCCCGTGCGCATCAGCCGCCTGCTGCGCCTCGCGGGATCGATCGGCGTCGGGCAGTCGTTGGGCTTCCTCAAGCGCTCGGCCGGCGGGTCGAACTCCGGCTCGGTGGTGCGGCAGCTGGTCACCTCGGCCTCCTATGATCCGGCACCGCTGGTGGAGGCCCTGGACGGCGCCGGCTATGCGGGGCTGCACCTCTACAGCTTCAACGACCTCGCGGAACTGGCCGATTCGGGTCTCGTGGAACCCGTCGCACCGGGTGCCTGAACGCGACCACCCCGCCGAACAGCTCGGCGCCCGTCGGTACGGAGCCGAGGCGCAGGGAGTACCCTCGGGCCCGCCCGCTCCGGGTGGCGGGTCCGAGGTCGTCCGGGACGGGGGGCGCGAGTCCGCCGCGGCGAGGAGACGGAGTATCGCGGACGGCGACCGTCCTGCCGGCGGATCCGGGCAGCGTCAGACGGCGGTGGTCGCGCTCCCCGCGGATCCGGCCGACAGGTCCTGGAGCCCTGTCACCCGCAGGAGGTCCAGCTTCGCCTCGTCCTCGCTGCCGGGCACCGCGGTGTAGACGACGATCCGCAGGTCCCCGCCCGGTACCGTCAGCACATCGCAGTCCACGGTGATGGGTCCCACGGACGTACGGGTCACGGTCTTGCGGCTGGCGCGGTGCTCGGCCACCCGGGCCTCCGCCCACCGCCGCTCGAACTCGGGCGACGTGGCCCGCAGCCGGGACACGAGGCGCTGCAGCCCCCGGTCCTGCGGATACCGGCCCAGGGCGGTGCGCAGGTCGGCCGTGAGGTCGGCGGAGAAGTCCTCCTCGTGCTGCTCGTCGAACTCGATGCCGTCGTGGCCGGTGGTGAAGTGCCGCCACACCAGGTTGCGCTCCATCCCGACGAGCCGGGAGGGATCCCCGGCGAGCGCCGCCCAGAGCGGATTCCACAGGAGGATGTCGTGCGTCGCCGTGAACACCGCCATGGGCACGTCGCCCAGCCGGTCGATGATGCGGTGGACCCCGGGCGTGATGTGGTGCGGTACGACGGCGGGTGACGGCGGTGCCGCGCCGGCGGCACGGTAGAGGTGGTCGCGCTCGCCGGAGTCGAGGCGCAGCGCGATGGCCAGCGCGTTGAGGAGATGGGGGGACGGATGGGTGGCGCGCCCCTGCTCCAGCCGCACCACGTAGTCCACGCTCACGTTCGCCAGGGCGGCGAGCTCCTCCCGCCGCAGCCCCGGGCTGCGACGGCCGGACCCCGTGGGCAGTCCGACCTCTGCCGGGGTCAGCCGGTTGCGCCACGAGCGGAGGACACTGGCGAATTCACTCATGCGTCCATCCTCCCGCGTGACGGTGCGGGAAGGGTGGTACTGCCGGTCCTACCGTCGAGCGGTACCTTTGCCACCGGCCGGCGCCGGCAGAGCCTTGAGACATGACAACCACACTGATCACCGGGGCCAACAGAAGCCTCGGACTCGAGACCGCCCGCCGCCTCGTCGAGGCCGGCCACACCGTCTACGCCGGGATGCGGGACACCGCGACCGGCGCGGAGGCACGCGCCATCGGCGCCCGTCCCGTCCAGCTCGACGTCGACGACCAGCAGAGCGTCGACGCCGCCATCGCGTCCCTGCCCCGCCTCGACGTGCTGGTGAACAACGCCGGGGTGCTCGGGACCTCCTTCGGGGTGGAGGACCTCTCCGCGGAAGCCCTCCGCACCGTGCTGGACACCAACGTGGTGGGACTGGTCCGCGTGACCCAGGCCGCCCTGCCGCTCCTCCGTGCGTCGGACGCCCCCGTCATCGTCAACGTGGCCTCGGGCGTGGGCTGGCCGCGCCTGCTCAGCACCGAGGGCACCGACGAGTTCGGCGTCCGGGCCATCCCGTATGCGGCGTCGAAGGCCGCGGTGATCGCCCTGACCGTGCAGTACGCGAAGAACCTGCCCGGCTTCCGCATCAACGTGAGCGACCCGGGCTACACGGACACCGACTTCAACCACCACAGTGGCCACCAGACCGTGACGGAGGGTACGGACGCCACGGTGATGCTCGCAGGCCTCGACGCCTCGGGCCCGACGGGGGAGTTCCACAACCGGCACGGGCGGATCGACTACTGACCGACGGTGACCACACTCCACGGTGGGCGGTCAGCCCGGACCACCAGGGGTGACCGCCCGCCGCGCGCGTCCCGTCAGTCGGTGCGCGCCTCCCCGGCGACGTCGAGGATCCAGGTCACGCCGAAGGAATCCGTCACCATCCCGAAGCCCGGGCTCCAGGCCGACGCCGCGAGGTCCTCGACGATCGTCCCCCCGACCGTAAGCCCTTCCCAGTAGCGCCGGACCTCCTCCAGCGAGTCCCCGCGCACCGAGACGAAGAACGGCTGGTCCGTGTAGGTCATGCCGTTCGAGCGGGTGGTCGAGCCGGCCGTCGTCGTCGTCGAGGCTCCCGACGCCCCAGGGACGTCATAGGCCATCAGGCGGAAGCCGCCGGGCGCCTGCACCTGCCCGAACACCACGCGTCCGGCATCGGGTGCATCGGCGGGCATCCCGAGGTCGCCGTAGGTGGTGAGGGTGCTCTCACCACCGAAGACCGAGAGGTAGAACTCCAGGGCCTCGCGGGCCGTGCCGTGGAGGTTGAGGTGGGTGGTGACGGTGATGCTCATCGTGGAACTCCCTGTGTCGAGGGTGCCGGGCCTTTCCCGGTGACACCACCGTCGCAGCAGTGCAGGACGGCTTCGGTCCTGCACTCCCTCTACCCTCGGAGCATGGCCACGACCAGTTCCCGCCTCCTCACCCTCCTCTCCCTGCTCCAGACCCGGCGGGACTGGCCCGGAGCGCTGCTCGCCGAACGTACCGGCGTCAGCCATCGCACGGTGCGGCGGGACGTCGACCGGCTGAGGGAGCTCGGCTACAGCATCAGGGCGACCATGGGGCCGGACGGCGGGTACCGGCTCGACGCCGGCAGCACCCTGCCGCCCCTGATGTTCGACGACGACCAGGCCCTGGCGCTCGCCGTGGCACTCCGGAGTGCGGCGTCGTCGCAGCCGGGGATCGGCGAGGCCGCACTGCGGGCCCTCGCCACCGTCCGGCAGGTCCTGCCTGCACGCCTGCGCCCGCGGCTCGACGCCCTCGAGTTCACCGCGCTGCCGCCCAGCGGCAGGGACGTCCCCGATCCTCCGTCTCCGCAGGTGCTCCTCGCACTCTCCTCCGCGGTCCGTGCGCAGCAGGTCCTCCGCTTCGACTATGCAGGTGCCGCCTCGGTGGCTCCGCAGGGGAGCGACGGCCCGCGCCGGGTCGAACCGCACCACCTCGTGACGCACGGCGGACGCTGGTATCTGGTCGCCTGGGACCTCGAGCGCTCCGACTGGCGTATCTTCAGGGCGGACCGGACCATACCGAGGCTGCCGACCGGGCCCCGATTCACACCGAGAGAGCTGCCGGACGGGGGAGTCGCCCGGTTCGTGTCCCGACGCTTCACGGGGTCGGCGGACGGTGGCGGCTGGCCGTGCGTCGGTACGGTGGTCCTCGGTCGATCGGCCGGTGAGGTGCTCCCCTTCGCAGGAGACGGCGTCGTCGAGGACCTGGGGCCGGCATCCTGCCGCCTGCGCGCGGGTTCGTGGTCCTGGGTGGCGCTCGCAGCGTCCCTCAACCGCTTCGACACGGACGTGCAGGTGGTCGGGCCGCCCGAGCTCGTCGCGGCGTTCCGGGTGCTCGCGGACCGGAACCGGGCGACGTCCGCCTGAGCCGTGCGCCGTCTCCCGGCGTCGTCTCCATCCGATCGCCGGGCGGCCACCAGCCCTGCGGGACCGGACCGGCCCTGTCGCTGTTCCGTCGGGCCGTCGCGCGCGAGGGATCCTAGGTCGAGAAGTGGGTCTCGGCGGGCGAGCTGGAGATACCGCTGACCATCCGCTCCGCGATGTCCCGCACCTTCACGTTCTGCGCGTTCGAGGCCCGCTTGAGCATGTCGTAGGCCTCGGTCTGCGTGCAGCGGTTCTGCCCCATGATGATGCCGATCGCGATGTCGATGGTGGTCCTCGACTCCATGGCGGCCTTCAGGTCCGACGACGTGTTGGCGTGCTTCGAGACCCGGAGCACCATCTGCAGCGCCTTGGCGGCCTGGGCCGCGAAACCCTCGGCGAGCTCCTGCGTGCTGCTGGTGAAGGTGCTGGGGGTCGCTGCGTAGAAGTTCAGAGCCGCACCGCTGTCGGGGCCGAGGACCAGGGGCACGCCCATCATGGCGTAGTACTCGTGGTTCGCCACCGCTTGGAAGTAGTCCGGCCAGCGGCCGTCGGTGCGGACGTCGTCGACCACCACGGTGCTGCCGGAGCTGATCGCGTGCAGGCAGGGACCATCACCGAAGCCGTACTGGATCTCGTCGAGCACCCTCGCCTCGTCGCTGCTGCATGCGACGGTGGTGGCGAGTTTCCGGTGCTGGTACGTGACTCCGCACTGCACCTCCACCGATCCGCCGAGGATCCGCGAGGAGAGGCCTGCGAGGTCCTCGAGGAACTGGTCGACGCTCTCGTTGCTGAGCATGAGGTCCTGCAATGCGGAGGCGGCTGCTGCCGCCGTTCCGTGCTGATCGTCGTTCACCGGGTCAGTTTACGACAGATGGCTAGTCTGTCTAGCTATCTCGGAGGCCTTCTCGGGCCAGCTCCCTGACACCGCGGCCCGCTGTCACGCGGCAGCGGCTGTGCTTCCGCGTGGACGACGGCAGAACGGCCGCCCCGAGGGGCGGCCGTTCTCCGTTCTCTTGAGAAATCTGCGGGACTCCCGGGTCAGACGACGGCTGCTGCCGGCTTCTGGCGCTGCGGGGCGAGTTCACCAATGATGCCACGAAGGAGGCTGCGGAGCTCGAAGGATTCCAGGCCCTCCCCGACCATCAGGGTGCGTTCGATGTCCTCGGCCTTCGCCAGGGCATCGATGCCCTCCGGGGTGATGGTGATGCGCTGGCTGCGGCGATCGATGCTGTCGCGGATGCGGGAGATGAAGCCCTGCCGCTCGAGCTTCTCGATGGTCTTGCCGATCGTCTGGGCCTGCACGTGGACGGCGAGGGCGAGCTTGGCCCCTGTCATGGTGCCCTGGCGGGAGAGGACACCGAGGGTCGTGTAGCCCGCGTGGGTGATCCCGATGTCGAGCAGCCTCTCGTTCCACGCATGGTCGACGAGACGTGCTGCCGTGGTGAGCAGGCGGCTGGTTGACCACTCTTCCAGTTCAGACATGCGATGTTCCTCCAGAAGCTTTGGAACACCCGGCCGGTACTGCTGACCAGCGCCGGCCGGGTGTCGTGTCGTTGCAGGCGGTCGATGAAACAGGACGGGACCAGCTGCAATACGTCTACTATGCGCTTCGATCTTCAAGTTTTCCCATCGAGCCGCCCGAAGCTTCCGGCAAGATCGGTTCGGCCACGGGCAGTGGAGGGCGTACGAACGCCACGATCTCCGCGGCCACCCGGTCCGCCGCGGAGTGCTGCACCACATGGGGCTCCCCGTCGATCTCGACGAAGGCGCCGTCCTGCGCACGGTCGGCGAGTTCGTGGCACCACCGCCGTCGGGCTACCGGGTCGCGGCTCCCCCTCAGGACCAGCACGGGGCATTCCAGCCGCTCCACGGCGCGCTCCAGCGGGTATTCGAGCATCGGTACGAGCTGGCGCACGTACCAGCGCAGACCCGTCCTCAGGTAATCGGCGAAGACCATCAGATTCGCGCCCGCGCTCTCCCGGAGGGTGTCATGGCCGAGTGACGCTGCCTGCTGCAGGACAGTACGTCGGCGTCGGTCGACGACCGGCCCCATGAGGACGACGCCCCGCACGGACGCCGGTGCACGCAGGCCGGCGGCTGTGACGAACTGCACGCCCATCGAATGCCCCACCAGGATGCAGGGCGTGACGCCGAGCAGCTCCAGCGTCTCGACGATCAGGGCCGCATGGTCCTCGATGCCCAGCCGGGTACGGGGGCGCGGGTCCCGGCCGTAGCCGGGCAGGTCGACCGAGTGCACGTCGGCGTCCCCGGCGAGTTCCGCGCGCAGGCGGTCGAGGTAGCGGTGTGTCATGCCGAGCCCGTGCACCAGTACATAGGGGGATCGCGACCGGGCCGTACCGGCGGGGCCCGGCGTCGTCCGCACGGTGATCGTGTGTCCGCGGATCTGCACCGTACGGAGAATGGTCGAGGGCATCCGACGATTCTATGGCGGCACAGCGGCCGTCATTGCACCGCGCCGCGGAGACAGTCGGGCACATCGTCAGGCAAATCGCCGGACTCGTCCTCCGCGGAGCCGATCTGTGGAATTCTTGGATCATGTCCGTTCCCCCGTCGCAGCGTAGCGCGCTCATCGTCGAGGACGATCCGGACATCCGGGAGTTGCTCGCCGTCACGTTGCGCATGAACGGTTTCACCGTCATCGAGGCCGCATCCGGGCACGCGGGCCTGGCGGCGCTGAAGGAGCACCGGCCCGACCTCATCACCCTGGACCTCAACCTGCCGGACCTCGACGGTGTCGAGGTGTGCCGCCAGTGCCGCGCCGTGAGTGATGCCTACATCGTGATGGTGACCGCGCGGCAGGACGAGATCGATCGACTGATCGGCCTCGAGACCGGTGCGGACGACTTCATCGGCAAACCCTTCAGCCCCCGGGAGCTCTCGGCGCGGGTCTCCGCGATGTTCCGCCGTCCCCGGACGGGCCCGTCCGCCGTGACCGAGATCGCGCCACCGGCGCAGGAGCCGGACGGCAACGAGATGCTCCGCCACAACGACCTGCTGATGGACGTGGAAGGCCGCGTGGTCACGCTCGACGGCCAGGAACTCGCCCTCACGCGGATCGAGTTCGACCTCCTCGAGACCCTCATGACCGGCGCCCAACGCGTGTGGACCCGGGAGGCGCTCCTCAACCGGGTGTGGGGGGACGGCTGGAGCCAGGACCACCACCTCGTCGAGGTGCACATCCGTAACCTGCGGAAGAAGCTCGGCGAGGACATGAGCAGCCCCCGCTTCATCCGCACGGTGCGGGGCGTCGGCTACCGGATGATGCCGAGCGATCCCCAGCGCTGACGGGGCCGGCGCCGATCCGGCCGTCCTGCTGCCCCGTCCATGGGTGGAACACTGGAAGGGTGGCTCACCTCGACATCTCCGGTATCGACTACTTCCTCTCCGACGGCAGGCAACTGCTCAACGGCGTGGCCTTCAAGGTCGGCGACGGGCACAAGACCGCCCTGATCGGCCCCAACGGCACCGGGAAGACCACCCTCCTGCGCATCGTCGCCGGCGACCTCACCCCGGACGAGGGCTCCGTGAGCCGCTCCGGGTCCATGGGCATCATGCGGCAGTTCGTCGGGCAGGTGCGCGACGACACCACGGTCCGCGACCTCCTCGTCTCGGCCGCACCGCCCGTCCTCGCGGCGGCGGCGAAGCGGATCGACGACGCCGAGCTGGCCATGATGGAGGCCGACGACGAACCCACGCAGATGGCGTACGCGCAGGCGATCGCCGACTGGGGTGACGCCGGGGGCTACGAGCTCGAGACGACGTGGGACGAGGTCACGATGGCGGCCCTCGGGGTGCCGTTCGATCGCGCGCAGTACCGGGCGGCGTCGTCCCTCTCCGGCGGGGAGCAGAAGCGGCTGGTGCTCGAGGCCCTGTTCTCCGGTCCGGACGACCTGTTGCTCCTCGACGAGCCGGACAACTACCTCGACGTTCCCGGCAAGCGCTGGCTCGAGGCGAAGCTCCGTGACTCGAAGAAGTCGGTGCTGTTCGTCAGCCACGACCGCGAACTGCTCGCCAACGCGGCCACGCGGATCGTCACGCTGGAACCCGGGGCGCTCGGCGCGTCCTCGTGGACACACGGAGGCGGTTTCGAGACCTACCTGAAGGCGCGCGAGGACCGGAATGCGCGGTTCGAGGAGCTGCGCAAGCGCTGGGACGAGGAGCACATCAAGCTCAAGGAACTCGTCAACATGTACAAGAACAAGGCGGCGTTCCGCTCCGACATGGCCAACCGCTACCACGCAGCGCAGACCCGGCTCGCGAAGTTCCTCGAGGCCGGGCCGCCCGAGGCCATCCCGCTCGAGCAGAACGTCTCCATGCGCCTAGCCGGTGGTCGTACGGCCAAGCGCGCCGTCGTCGCGCAGAAGCTCGAACTGACGGGCCTCATGAAGCCCTTCAGCACCGAGGTCTGGTTCGGCGACCGTGTGGGCGTCCTCGGCTCCAACGGTTCCGGAAAATCGCATTTCCTCCGCCTGCTGGCCGGTGGCGGCTCGGATCCGGACAAGGAGCACCTGCCGGTGTCCGACGTCGACATCAAGGCCGTGCCGCACGAGGGCTCGGTGAAGCTCGGGGCGCGGATCCGACCGGGCTTCTTCGCGCAGACGCACTCGCGCCCCGACCTCCTCGGCCGGACGCTGGTGGACATCCTGCATCGCGGGGACGAGCACCGCTCAGGGCTCGGGCGCGAGGCAGCCTCGGCCGTCCTCGACCGCTACGGACTGGCTCCGCAGGCCGAGCAGCCCTACGACTCCCTGTCCGGCGGACAGCAGGCCCGCCTGCAGATCCTGCTGCTCGAACTCTCGGGGGCCACCCTGCTGCTGCTCGACGAGCCCACCGACAACCTGGACCTGCACTCGGCCGAGGCACTGGAGCGCGCCATCGATTCCTTCGAGGGCACGGTCATGGCCGTGACGCACGACCGCTGGTTCGCGCGGAGCTTCGACCGCTTCCTCGTCTTCGGTTCCGACGGCAAGGTCTACGAGACCAAGGAGCCGGTGTGGGACGAGAGCAGGGTGGTCCGGGCCCGGTGAGGCCCCGCCGTCCACAGGCGCGCTCCCTGCTGTGAGCCGGCACCGGTCCCCCAGGTCCCACCCGTCCACACGCTGTCCACAGGGTTGTCCACATTCGGTGGATAACCCTGTGCGAATCCGCCCGGCGCCGGGCTTTCCGATGGCTTTCCGGGCCCGGCGGCGCTCCCTTGTACAGTGAACGACGGCGCCGTAGGGCGTCGCAGCGGACACGGGGGCGAGCGACGATGGACACGGGGACGACGACGCCTGCACCCGACGCTCCCACCCCGGGTACCGCGGTGGAGGTACCCGGGCGCGCCCGGCGCCTGCGTCCTCCCCTGATCATCGGGGCGGCCCTCCTGCTCGCGGTCGTCGCGGCGGTGATCGGCGTCGCCCTCGTCAACCACACCGTCCTCGGACCCGCCCGGGCCGTGGAGGCCTATCTGGATGCGCTCGTCGCGGGCGAGGCCGAGAAGTCCCGCACCCTGATCGGTGACGGTGAAGGCGCCCCGGCGATCCTCCTGTCCGACGCCGTCTACCGCTCGGCCGAGGACCGGTTGACGGGGTACGAGGTACGGGACGTCACGGTTCTCGGGGACACGGCGACGGTGGCGGTGGAGCTGATGCAGAACGGCGCCGCGACGCGGTACGCCTTCGAGCTGACGCGCACCGGAAGGACAGCCTTCGTGCTCGACGAATGGAGGCTCGACGGCCCGGAACCCCTCCGGGACATCCGCGTCCTGGTGGACGAGGGGCTCGGACTGCTCACCGTGAACGGCGTCGGCCTGGCGCTGCCCCCCGGCGGCGCTGCTCGATACCCCGGTCTGCGGTCGGTGACGCTGCCGGCCCTGCCCGGCCGCTATGTCGTCTCGCCGCCCGCGCCCTCCGCCTATCTGTCCTACGGCAGCGAGCAGCAGGTCGTGGTTCCGGTGGATCCTCGGTCCGCGCCCAGCGGGGTGCTGCTCGAGCCGGCTCCGACACCCGCCGCGGAGGCGGAGGCGGTGGACCGGGTCGAAGCGCTCCTGGACGCCTGCATCGCGAGTTCTGACGCCGCTCCGGCAGGATGCCCCAACCGGTCCTTCCTGTTCGGCGACCCCGAGGACGTCCGGGCTCCGCGCTGGACCCTCGACCGTGTGCCGACCTACTCCCTCGAGAAGGGCTACGACCCCGGGGTGTACCGGCTGACGGGCCACGACGCGCAGGCCACGTTCTCGTACGAACGCAACATCGAGTTCGGCCGCGGGGAACCGGCGCGATGGACTCGCGAGGAGGATCCGCAGCCGCTGCTGATCACCGCCACCGTGACGGTGTCCGCCGATGAGCTCGACGTGAACCTCGATCCGGACGCCGGATCCGGCGGCTGACGGATCCTCCGGCACCCGTCACGCCGCCTACGTCCCGTTTGTGGCTCGTGACCCTCCCGCCTACGGTTGATCAGGTGAAGCCCGCCGTCCGATCCGCCATGTTCGCCACCTATGCCATCTTCGGACTGAACGGACTCGTCTTCGCGAGCTGGGCCGCCCGTATCCCCGCAGCCTCCACCACCCTCGGCCTCGCCTCGGGCCAGATGGGTGCCCTGTTGCTCGTGGGCGCCGTCGGCTCCGTCCTGTCCCTGCCGCTCGCGGGGATCATCGCTGCACGCTTCGGTACCGCCAACACCGTCCGCATCGGGGGAACCGCCGCCGCGCTGGCCGCCGGCGCCGTCGCGCTGGGTCTGTTCATCGTGTCCGTCCCGGTCGTCGCCGTCGGCCTGTTCCTGTTCGGGTGCGGGATCGCCCTGTGGGACGTGGGGCAGAACATCGAGGGGGCCGCCGTCGAACGTCTTGTGGGCCGCACCATCATGCCGCGCTTCCACGCGGCCTTCAGCGGTGGCGCCTTCGTCGGAGCGCTCGTCGGCGCGGGCCTCTCCGCGCTCCAGGTGACCCTGTCCGCGCACCTCGTGGCGGTCGCGGTCCTCAGCCTCACGGTCTCCCTGTGGACGCCACGCTCCTTCCTGCCGGAGGAGGCACCGGACGCCACGGCCACGGCGCCCGACGGCGGACGTCCGCGCGGTTTCGGGGCCTGGGGGGAACCCCGCACCCTGCTGATCGGCCTCGTGGTCCTCGGCGCCGCCCTCACCGAGGGCGCGGCGAACGACTGGGTCGCCAAGGCCAGCGTCGACGGCCTCGGCACGTCGGAGAGCACCGGAGCCATCATGTTCGCGGTCTTCGTCGCGGCCATGACGGCGCTGCGGTTCGTGGGCGGTCCCCTGATCGACCGCTTCGGACGGGTGCGTGTCCTCCAGGCGAGCCTCGGCTCCTCCCTCGCCGGGCTCGCCCTGTTCGTCCTCGCACCGAACGTCCCCCTCGCCGCGGCCGGCGCCATCCTGTGGGGTGCGGGTGCCGCGCTCGGTTTCCCGATGGGCATGTCCGCTGCCGCAGACGAGCCGGAGCGTGCCGCCGCGCGCGTGTCCGTCGTCTCGACGATCGGGTACACGGCGTTCCTCGCCGGACCACCGCTCATCGGATTCCTCGGTGACGTCGTCGGGATCCGGAATGCCCTGCTGGCGGTGGGCGTGGCGGTCCTCGCATCCTTCCTCGTCGCCCCTGCGGCGCGGGAGCGCAGCAGAGAGGACGGAGACCCCGAGCACGAGGATGCATTGCGGACAGCTTCTGACCAGCACCCCTAGGAACAGGGCGGGCGTCGCCCTACCCTTCATGCATGGCAATCATCGAGGCAGAAGGTCTGAAGAAGACCTATTCGTCGAAGAGCGGGCCCGTCCATGCTCTCGACGGTATGAATCTCTCCGTCCCCAGGGGACGGTCAAGGCCCTGCTGGGCCCGAACGGTGCAGGCAAGACCACCGTCGTCAAGATCCTGACCACCCTCATCCAGCCGACGGCGGGGACAGCGCACATCGACGGCATCGACGTCCTGCGCGAGCCGAAGGCCGCACGGCGCATCATCGGCGTCTCCGGCCAGTACTCCGCGGTCGACGAGAACCTCACCGGCTTCGAGAACCTCGAGATGGTGGGGCGGCTCTACCACCTGGGCGCACGTGGATCGAAGCGCAGGGCACAGGAGCTGATCGAGCAGTTCGAGCTCACCGAGGCCGGCAACCGGCCGGTCAAGGGGTTCTCCGGTGGCATGCGCCGCAGGATCGACCTGGCCGGTGCGCTCGTCATCAACCCGAAGATCCTGTTCCTGGACGAGCCCACCACCGGGCTCGATCCCCGGAGTCGCCTCTCCCTGTGGGGGATCATCAAGGACCTCGTGCGGGACGGCACCACGCTGCTGCTCACCACGCAGTACCTCGAGGAGGCGGATCAGCTCTCGGACGACATCGCCGTGATCGACGGCGGGAAAACGATCGCGGAGGGCACGGCGGACCAGCTGAAGGCGCAGATCGGCGGCCACCGCGCCGTGGTCTCCCTGGTCCACTCCTCCGACGCCGCCTCCGCCCGTGAGATCCTCGGGCGGCACGGTGACGGCGAGCCGCTCGTCGGCGACGACGGACGGAGCATCGAGGTGGCCGTGAGCGACGGCCCGCGGGCCCTGCAGTACATCCTGTCGGACCTCGGCGAGAGCGGTATCGAACTGCACGACGCCGGCATGCGGCGGCCCAGCCTCGACGACGTCTTCCTGACACTGACCGGTCGGCGCGCGGAGGACTCCGACACCAAGGACGCATCGACCCAGAAGGAGGCGGCAGCATGAGTGTCCTGGCACCCGAGGGCCGGCAGCCCGAGCACCAGCAGGCTTCACCGTCCGGTTCCCGCGTGGAACCGCCGTCGGAGCTCGCCATGTGGTTCTCCGACGGCTGGACGGTGACGAAGCGCAATCTCACCAAACTCAAGCGGTCCCCGGACATGCTGGTCTTCGCGATCCTGCAGCCGATCATGTTCGTGCTGCTGTTCAGCCAGATCTACGGCGGATCCATCGAGGTGGAGGGCAGCGACTACACGCAGTACCTCATGGCCGGCATCTTCGCGCAGACGGTGATCTTCGGCTCCACGTTCTCCGGCTCGGCGATGGCGCAGGACCTCAAGGACGGCATCATCGACCGTTTCCGCACGCTGCCGATGAGCTCGTCCGCGGTGCTGATCGGCCGCACGAACAGCGACCTCGTGCTCAACGCACTTTCGGTGATCATCATGATGGGCACGGGCCTGCTGGTCGGCTGGCGGGTGAACACCTCGCTGAGCAGTGCACTGGCCGGGATCGGGCTCCTCCTCCTGTTCTCCTATGCGTTCAGCTGGGTGATGGCGCTGCTCGGCATGTCGGTGAAGTCGCCGGAGGTCATCAACAACGCGTCCTTCATGATCCTGTTCCCGCTGACCTTCATCTCCAACGCGTTCGTCCTGTCCTCCACCCTGCCCGGTCCCCTGGAAGCCTTCGCCAACTGGAATCCCGTCTCCGCGCTCGTCCAGGCGGTGCGCGAGCTGTTCGGGAACACGGGGACGGTCCCGGTGCCGGATGCGTGGCCCATGCAGAACGCCGTGGTCACGGTCATGATCGGGATCGTCCTGATGCTCGTCATCTTCGTCCCCCTGTGCATCCGGAAGTTCGCCTCGATCAGCTCCCGCTGACACGTCGCCGTCGTCCGAAAGGGGTACGGCGCACTCCTCGGTGATCATCCCTGGGGCCGGTGATTCGTCACCGGCCCCGGCCTACTGTTGGTTGTACCGGGCCCGCGTCTGCGGCTCCCGTGTCGTCACCAGTCGAAGGAAGAACCATGATCGAGGCACAGGCCCTGTCGAAGCGGTACGGAGCGAAGGCTGCGGTGGACGCCGTCTCCTTCACCGTGCATCCGGGAAAGGTCACGGGCTTCCTCGGCCCCAACGGTGCCGGCAAGTCCACCACCATGCGCATGATCATGGGCCTGGACAACCCCAGCGGTGGCCGGGTGACGGTGAACGGCCGGCCCTACGCCCAGCACAGGGCGCCGCTGCGCGAGGTCGGTGCCCTGCTCGACGCGAAAGCCGTCCACACCAAGCGCTCCGCCTACAACCACCTCCGGGCGATGGCGGCCACCCACGGCATCCCCGACAGCAGGGTCAGGGAGGTCATCGAGCTCACCGGGCTCGGGTCGGTCGCCAAGAAGCGTGTGGGCGGGTTCTCCCTGGGCATGGGGCAGCGCCTCGGCATCGCGGCTGCGCTCCTCGGTGATCCGCACACGGTGATCCTCGACGAGCCCGTCAACGGACTCGACCCCGAGGGCGTGCAGTGGGTCCGCCATCTGGCAAAGGGCCTGGCGTCGGAGGGCCGCACGGTCTTCCTCTCCTCGCACCTGATGTCGGAGATGGCACTGACAGCGGATCACCTGATCGTGATCGGGCGGGGCCGCATCATCGCGGATGCCCCGATCCAGTCGATCATCGACGGGCAGGGCAAGGCCCGGGTCCGTGTCCGGGTCGATCGCCCGCAGGACCTCCTCGGCAGTCTCGCCGGCGAAGGAGTGACCTCGCAGGTCCTCGAACCGGAACTGGTCGAGATCACCGGCGTCGAGCCCCGCCGCATCGCGGAGATCGCGCTCCGGGAACGCGTCCTCGTCTACGAGCTGACACCCCTGCAGGTGTCCCTCGAGGACGCCTACATGCAACTGACCCAGACCGAGGTCGAATACCAGTCACACGACCTGCCCCTCACGCCGGCGACGCCGGACGTGCAGCAGGTCCCCGCACACATGGAAGGGCGCTGATCATGGCAACGTCGACCTCACAGGCTCCCGCCCAGCAGCGGGCACGCCAGGAACAGCTCTCCGGCGTCACCTTCGGCCGTGTGCTCAAGTCCGAGTGGATCAAGGTCACCACGGTGCCCTCGACGGTGATCCTGATCGTGACGACGATCGTCGTCATGGTGGGCATCGCAGCACTCCTCGCCTGGCAGACCACCTTCCTGTTCGACGCCCAGAGCAACCCCGACATGGCTGCGCAGATGCAGGCGCAGGGGGCGCCGGATGCCGCGGAGATCTCCCGTGACATCCCCGGGTCGGGACTGATCTTCGGTCAGCTGCTCATGGCCTCGTTGGCGGTCGTGCTGATCGCCTCCGAATGGGGGACCGGCATGATCCGGTCCACCATGGTGGCCGTGCCCAACCGCACGTCCGCCCTGCTCGCCAAGCAGCTGATCATGGCTGCGGTCTCGTTCCTGGTGGGTGCAGGTTCCGCCCTGATCGGGTACGTCATCGCGCAGCCCATCCTGGACACCGCAGAACTCGGCTTCAGCCTCGACGCCGACGGTGCGCTGCTGCACATCATCAACACAGGGTCTGTCCTCGCGCTCGTATCGGTCTTCGCCATGTCCGTCGGCACACTGATCCGCAACACCGCGGGCGGTGTGGTCACGTCGATCGGCGTGCTGCTCGTCCTGCCCATCCTCGTCGCCATCTTCGGTGGCGGGACCGAGTGGGTGGCTGACGCGGCACGGTTCCTCCCCAGCTCGGGTGGCGAGCAGATGGTCGCCACGACCATCCAGGACGGCGATCTGAACCAGTGGCAGGGCTCCCTGGTCCTCGGCGGCTGGGCGCTCGTCCTCCTGGCGGCGTCCCTCCTGGTGACCAAGAAGCGGGACATCTAGGACGATGACCGTCCCACCTCATGACGTCCGGTCATGAGCACTAGCCCCTCGGTGAGGGAGACCGCGGAACGAACGGCCGCGGTCTCCTTCACCGAGCTCAATGCCCGCCGGTTGGGTCCCGTCCGGCGGTTCTTCCGCAGGCATCCGCGGGCCATGGACACCGTCGTGGTCCTGGTGTTCGTGGCGATCACCCTGCCCAGCGCGCTCTTCCTGATCGTCGACCGGGCGTCATGGCTCGGGATGCCCGGGCTGGTCCTCGCCGCGACGGCGCTCGCCTTCCGACGGGATCGGCCCCTGGTCGTCCTCGCCTTCGTCTCCGTCCTCGACGTCCCCATCGGCATCCTGACCGTGGGTGAGGGCAGCAGTGGTATCGCCGCGATGTTCGCGCTCTACGCCGTCGCTGTCGCCTACCCGCTCCGCACCACCCTCGTCGCCGCGGTCTCGGCGACGATCCTCTCGGTCGGCTCGCTCTTCCTCATCCCCGCCGAGGCGTTCGCCGAAGCGCCGGGCGCGGTCTGGGTGATCAGCGGGTTCGTGGTGATCTTCCTCGGGATCGCCGTCGGGGTCGGCGTCACCGTCCGCCGTGACCGCGAACACGAGAGCGAGCTGCGCGAATGGGCTGCCCGCAACGCGGAACTCGCCTCGGCGGGGGAGCGAAACAGGATCGCGCGGGAGATGCACGACGTCGTCGCCCACTCCCTGACCGTCATGGTGGCGCTCTCCGACGGAGCAGCCGTCGTCATGAAGCGGGATCCGGACCGTGCCACGGCCGTGCTCAAGGAGCTGTCCGGCACGGGCCGGACGGCCATCGCCGACATGCGCCGGGTCCTCGGGGTCCTCCGGGCCGAAGCCGCGAGCGAATCCCTGCAGCCGCTGCCGGCGTCGAGTTCGCTCGCCCACCTGCTCGACGGCTTCCGGGCGGCCGGGCTGCCGCTGCGGGTGACCGCGAGCGGTCCGGGACTGCCGGACGACCCTGCCTTCCAGCTCACGGTCTACCGGATCCTGCAGGAATCCCTGACCAACGTCCTGCGGTACGGCAAGGGCGTTACGCTGGTGGACATCTCGATCGCCCGGGCGGGCCACCTGGTGTCACTGAGGGTCGCCGACGACGGCCGGGGCGCGATGGACCCCGCAGTGTCGCTCGGCTCCGGCCAGGGCATCGCGGGCATGCGCGAGCGAGCAGCCATCTACGGCGGATCGGTCGACGTCGGGGCGCGACCCTCGGGCGGCTGGATCGTCGAGGTGCAACTGACGGTTCCCGACGCCGACGGCGGTCCGGGGCATCAACGGGGGAAAGAGAAGGATGACGACGCAGCACAGCACGGAGGGCACGCCCATCAGGGTTCTGCTCGCTGACGACCAGCCACTCCTGCGCATGGGTTTCAGGCTCATCCTCGAGGGGGAGCCGGATCTCGAGATCGTGGGCGAGGCCTCCACGGGTGGTGAGGCCGTCCGGATGACCGCGGAACTCACCCCCGATGTGGTGCTGATGGATGTGCGGATGCCGCTCGGGGACGGCATCGAGGCGACCCGGCAGATCACGGCCTCGGGCTCGGGCGCGCGCATCATCATCCTGACGACGTTCGACCTCGACGAGTACGCGTTCGCCGGCCTGCAGGCCGGTGCGTCGGCGTTCCTGCTGAAGGACGTGGCGCCGGAGGAACTCGTGCACGCCGTGCGGGTGGTCGCGAGCGGCGATGCCGTCGTCGCCCCCCGCGTCACGCAGCGCCTCCTCGAGACCTATGTCCGGTCCCTGCCGCCCGCACACCCCACGAGGACGCCGGACCGGCGCCTGACCGAGCTGACACCGCGCGAGCGCGAAGTGCTGGAGGCGATCGCGGAAGGGCTGTCGAACGCGGAACTCGCGGGCCGGTTCTTCCTCTCGGAGGCCACCATCAAGACGCACGTGCGGAGGATCCTCACGAAGCTCGACCTGCGGGACCGCGTGCAGGCCGTGGTGTACGCCTACGAGAACGGGATCGTGGTGCCCGGACCGGCCTGACCCTCATCGCTCCGGTCAGGGGCAGGTGAGGACGCGCTCGAGGTTCTGACCGGTCCAGGTGCCGACGTTCGCGCGGACGCGCAACGTGTAGGTGCCCACGGTCGTGGACGCGCGGGTGATGGTCGTGGACCGCGGGCTCGCCGGCACCGCGTTGGTGGTGACCTGGCCGTTCGGGGCGGTCAGGGTGACGGTGTAGCCCGTGGCGCGGTCCACGGCACCGAAGTCGGTGAGGGTGACCGTCATGGAGAGCTTCGTCGAGGTGCAGTTGAAGGTTCCGGTGACGCCGCCGGGGGCCGGGATCGAATAGGTGCCCACACTCAGATCGGCGCGTGCCGCATCCGAGAACGCAGCCTGCGCGATCGTGGGCACCCAGGTGAGGACGACGACGGCGACGACCAGTTGCACGAGCAGCCGGATCCGGCGCACAGCGGTGCGGGTGGTGGTCATGGTCGTCCTTCCTTCGCGTCATGGGCGATGTGCCGCGTCGTCGTCCGTCAGTGCGTGATCCGCCGAGCGGCCGCGTGCCGCTCGGCGGGAGTACGGGGGATCCCGGCGTCCTGATGTGGGGACCAGGGCGCCGGGACGAAGGGTCAGCGGCTGGTTGCTGCGCGCTGGGTGGCGGTGAAGGCGAAGTTCACGGTGCTCGTGAGGCCCTGGAACGTGTTGTCCGCAGCGGTGGGCAGGGTGGCCGTGACGCGCAGGTTGTCGGCCTTGGTGCTGGCGATCGACTGCAGGTTCGAGAGGACGACGTCGGTGCCGATGATCTGGCGGGTCGGCAGGACGGAGGTGACGGTACCGGAGCAGGTGTACGTGTAGGCGGGGGCGGTACCGGCCTCGGTCCAGGGGACGCTGCAGGCGTCGACCGCCACCTGGAGGCCGTTGACGGCGTCGGTGGTGAGCTTGGTCGCGGTGCCCACAGCCGTGGTGCTGAGCGTGACTCCGCCGAAGTTCTGGTTGCCGGCGTTGGTGAGGGTCGCGGCGCGCTGGATGGTGTCCCCGGGGACGACGCCCGTGGCGGCGACGGTGAGGCGATTCGCGGCGGTGCCCGCTGCTCCGAGCTGGACGTCGACGGTGCCGGCGGTGACGGTCTCGCTCGCGGAGGTCGTCGAGGTGAAGGAACCGTAGGTGCCGAGGCCGGCCACCGACGCTGCCACGCCGAGCAGTGCGACGGAGGCGAGGACCTTGCCGGACGTGGACTTCATGCTGATGCGTGCGGAGCGAGCGGTACGTGCCATGGTGAGACCTTTTTTCTTGAGTGTGTCGGGTGTGGGTGTCTCCGGTCCCCCCAGTGGGTCCCGGTTCTTCTGGTGGAAACTCTGGTCGAGCAGGCTGAAGTGTGCCGTGTGGTGAGGGCGAATCTCGGGCGAAGGAAAACCGAAGCCGGTCGCAAGACCGAAGAACAGGTCAAGGCAGGCCGAAGCGTGCGCCTCCACGGCATCTGGTTGAATCGGGGGATGAGCCCTGCACCCGCACACATCTCCGATCTCGGCGCCTACGTGTCCGCGTCGCCGTCGAGCTTCCACGCGGTCGCCGAGGCCGGCAGGCGGCTCGCCGCAGCGGGATTCCGGCGCCTCGAGGAACAGGACGCCTGGGAGGGCGGGGCGGGCAGCTACTTCGTCCTCCGTGACGGAGCGCTCATCGCCTGGACCGTCCCGACGACGGCGGGACCCACGACGGGCTTCCACATCCTCGGAGCGCACACCGATTCGCCGTCGTTCAAGCTGAAGCCGAAGCCCACCACGGGCAAGTACGGGTGGCTGCAGGCCGGCGTCGAGGTGTACGGCGGTCCGCTCCTGAACTCCTGGCTCGACCGGGAGCTGGCGCTCGCAGGCCGGCTGACCCTGCATGACGGCACCGAGCACCTGGTGGCGACGGGGCCGCTGCTCCGCTTCCCGCAACTCGCCATCCACCTGGACCGCGCCGTCAACGATGGGCTGGCGCTCGACAAGCAGCGCCACATGAACCCGGTGTGGGGGCTCGGCGACCCCGCGGACGCCGATCTGCTGGGCCTGCTCGCCGCCCGGGCGGAGGTCGACCCGCGGGACGTCGGCGGGTTCGACGTCGTCGTCGCGGACACGCAGGAGCCCCGCGTGTTCGGCGCCGGGGACGAGTTCTTCGCGTCAGGACGGCTCGACAACCTGTCCTCCGTGCACGCCGGACTCACCGCCATCATCGAAGCGGCCGGACGCCCCCTGGCGGACGGTCCCATCGCGGTGCTCGCCGCGTTCGACCACGAGGAGGTGGGCAGCGGTTCCCGCTCGGGCGCCAGTGGCCCCTTCCTCGAGGACATGCTCCTGCGCATCTCGCTGGGTCTGGGTGCCGGCGCCGAGGAACGGCTGCGCGCGCTGGCGTCGTCGTTCTGCGTGTCCGCGGATGCCGGTCACGCCGTGCACCCGAACTACGCCGAACGGCATGATCCCGCGAACCTGCCCGTCCTGAACGGCGGACCGCTGCTCAAGATCAATGCGAACCAGCGCTACACCACCGACGCTCCCGGAGCCGCGTTCTGGGCCGCCCTGTGCCGGGACAGCGGCGTGCCGTACCAGGAGTTCGTCTCGAACAACGTCATGCCGTGCGGCTCGACGATCGGCCCCCTGACGGCGACGAGGCTCGGCATCAGGACGGTCGACGTCGGGACCCCGCTGCTGTCCATGCATTCGGCACGTGAGCTGTGCGGCGTGGCGGACCCCGGCCACCTCGCGACGGCGACGACCGCCTTCTTCCGTGGCGGACGCTAGCGGCCATCCACAGGGGTTCGTCGCTCCGCGTTCGTCCGGTATTATTGATCCGTCTGTGCCACAGCCGGGCGGCGGTACATACCGCCGACGGCGGCCGGACCAACGCTAAAGAACCTCCTGTTGCGGAAAGACCGCGACCGTTCAGCCCAGAGGAGGTGGGTTCACACATGCGTGCATATGAATTGATGGTCATCATCGACCCCGACGTCGAGGAACGCTCCATCGACCCGACACTCGAGAAGTTCCTCAATGTCGTCCGCAATGGCGGCGGCACTGTGGACAAGGTGGACATCTGGGGACGTCGGCGCCTCGCCTACGAGATCCAGAAGAAGACCGAGGGCATCTACGCCGTCGTCAACTTCACCGCGACTCCGGCCGTGGCTGCCGAACTCGACCGCCAGCTGAGCCTCAACGAGACGATCATGCGTACCAAGATCATCCGTCCCGAGGAGCAGAAGGTCTCCGCCGAGTAGTTTCGGCGTATTCCTCACCCATCCATCCCGCTCCGGCGGGTAGTGACTCAAGGAGGCACCATGGCAGGCGAGACAGTCATCACGGTGATCGGCAATCTCACCAACGACCCCGAGCTGCGGTTCACGCCGTCGGGATCGGCGGTTGCCAACTTCACCATCGCGTCCACTCCGCGTACGTTCGACCGCCAGTCCAACGACTGGAAGGACGGCGAAACGCTGTTCCTCCGTGCGTCGGTCTGGCGCGAGGCTGCGGAGAACGTCGCCGAGACCCTGACCAAGGGCACCCGCGTGGTCGCCCAGGGCCGACTCAAGTCACGTTCGTACGACACCAAAGAGGGCGAGAAGCGCACCGTCATGGAGCTCGAGGTGGACGAGATCGGTCCATCCCTGCGCTATGCCTCCGCGAAGGTCACCCGGACCCAGCGCTCAGGCGGCGGGAACGGTGGCGGCGGTGGCTTCGGCGGTAACTCCGGCGGGGGCAACTCCGGGTCGAACCCGCAAGCGGGCTCGGGCTGGGGCGGCGGCCAGCAGGCCCAGCAGCCCGCGGATGATCCGTGGGGCGCACCCGCCGGCGGCAACAACTCGCAGGGTTGGGGCAACGGCTCCGACTCCGAGCCGCCCTTCTAGGCTCTCCAGGCAGGGACCCGGTCCCGGGTCCCTGCCGAAGTCACGATCCGTGACTTGCACTTCCCATCCCGCAGAATCGTTCTGCGGGCTCCATCAGAAAAAGGAGCACCACGATGGCTAAGGCTGAACTCCGTAAGCCCAAACCAAAGTCCAACCCCCTGAAAGCCGCTGACGTCACCGTCATCGACTACAAGGACGTAGCCCTGCTGCGTAAGTTCATTTCCGATCGCGGAAAGATCCGTGCCCGTCGCGTCACCGGTGTCACGGTGCAGGAGCAGCGCAAGATCGCTCAGGCCATCAAGAACGCCCGCGAAGTCGCCCTCCTGCCGTACTCCGGCGCCGGCCGCGGCTAGGAAAGGGACACATCATGTCGAAGCTCATTCTCACCCAGGAAGTCACCGGTCTCGGTGCAGCAGGCGATGTCGTCGAGGTGAAGAACGGTTACGCACGTAACTACCTTCTGCCCCGCGGTTTCGCCCTGATGTGGAGCAAGGGTGGCGAGAAGCAGGTCGAGTCCATCAAGGCTGCCCGCTCCGCCCGCGAGCACGCATCGCTCGAGGACGCGCAGCGCCAGGCCGCCGCTCTGTCGGCGAAGCCCGTCACCCTGACCGTCAAGGCGGGTGGCTCCGGCCGCCTGTTCGGCACGGTCAAGGCGGACGACGTCGCCAAGGCCGTCGAGGCCGCTGGTCTCGGCAAGATCGACAAGCGCAAGGTCGAACTGCCCGCCCACATCAAGTCGGTGGGGTCCTACCAGGCCAACGTCCGTCTCCATGAGGACGTCGCAGCAGTCATCGACCTGGACGTCGTCGCAAGCTAGCCGTCCGGTTCGTCCGGGAAGCCTCCGCCGTCGGCGGGGGCTTCCCGTGCTTAACGGGCGGGTGCAGCGACCGATGCGACGTCGAGGGATGCTGTCTCGGGTGCTCGTCGTCCGGGTCGTCAGGGACGCTTCCGCCGGCGGCCGCGGTCTGTGCTCGACACGTCCCACGCCGGCCATCTCCGGGAACAGGACCCCTACGACGGCGGCAGGACCTCCCAGCGTCGAACGTACTCCTACCGTGATCCCTCGAACGCGCTGAGGCCTTGGACATGCCTCGATCGGCATACTCCCACGTGCCGATCGGCGCGGCGTGCATCACGCTTCGGCAATGCAGTACGGGACGCATCGCCGGGACCGCTAGGGGGCCTAGCGAAGTACTTTCGGTGGTGTTGTCAACAGCGGGCCTGTGGATGAACGCGGGCAGAAAATACTTTTCGTACACAGGGCGGGGACAACGTTTCCGCAGGTCAAATGGCTGTCCCGCCGGAATTATGTTCTTTGTCCACAGGGTTCTCCCCATCCTGTGCACAAGACACGCCGCGTAATCCACAGGTTATTCACACTTACCCACACCCCCTGTTGGTGGAGCGCTTTGTGCCTCGCGAGGCGAGGGCTACGGTAGCGGGAGATTCCCACTAGTGAGGGTGTCGGGTGATAGGTATGTCCTGTCGGACCCGGCCCGGGTGTCCGGTCGACGTCCCGACGTCGGCCGCTTCGACAGTAGGAGAAAGGCCCTTCAGTGTCCCTGGCACATGCAGACTCATCATCGGACACACGGTCACCGGAATTCTCCCGCACCCCGCCCCAGGACCTCGTCGCCGAGCAGTCCGTCCTCGGCGGCATGATGTTGTCGAAGGACGCCATCGCGGACTGCGTGGAAGTGCTCCGTGGCATCGATTTCTACCGCCCGGCCCACGAGAGCATCTATGAGGCGATCATCGACCTCTACGGACGGGGTGAGCCGGCCGACGCCGTCACCGTGTCGGATGAGCTCACCAAACGGGGCGAGATCTCCCGCATCGGTGGTCCTGCCTACCTGCACACGCTGATCCAGTCCGTCCCGACAGCCGCGAATGCCGGGTTCTACGCCGAGATCGTGCGCGAGAGGGCGGTCCTGCGCCGCCTGGTGGATGCCGGTACGAAGATCGTGCAGCTCGGCTACTCCAACGACGGCGAGGTGGACGACCTGGTGAACGCCGCGCAGGCGGAGGTGTACGCAGTGGCCGAGCGGCGGACGGCCGAGGACTACGTCGCGCTGAAGGACATCATCGAGGGGACCGTGGACGAGATCGAGTCCGCGGGACACAAGGGCGAGGGGATGACTGGCGTCCCGACCGGCTTCTACGAGCTCGACGAGCTCACGCAGGGCCTCCACGGCGGACAGATGATCGTCGTTGCCGCGCGCCCGGCCATGGGCAAGTCGACCTTCGCGCTGGACTGGGCGCGGTCGGCGGCGATCAAGCACAACATGACAACGGTCTTCTTCTCGCTCGAGATGGGGCGCAACGAGATCGCCATGCGACTGCTGTCCGCCGAGGCGACGATCGGCCTGCAGGACCTGCGTAAAGGGACGATCAAGGACGAGCAGTGGGGCAAGATCGCGACGACGATGGGCCGCATGAACGATGCACCCCTCTTCATCGACGACAGCCCGAACATGTCGCTGATGGAGATCCGGGCCAAGTGCCGGCGCCTGAAGCAGCGCCATGACCTGAAGCTCGTGGTCCTCGACTACCTGCAGCTCATGTCCTCCGGCAAGCGCGTCGAATCCCGCCAGCAGGAGGTGTCGGAGTTCTCGCGGGCGCTGAAGCTGCTGGCCAAGGAGCTCAACGTCCCGGTGGTTGCGCTGTCACAGCTGAACCGTGGATCGGAGCAGCGGACGGACAAGAGGCCCCAGGTCTCCGACCTCCGCGAATCGGGGTCGATCGAGCAGGACGCGGACATGGTCATCCTCCTGCACCGGGACGACGTCTACGACAAGGAGTCCGCACGGGCGGGAGAGGCTGATGTGATCGTGGCCAAGCACCGTAACGGTCCGACGAAGACCCTTGTCGTAGGCTTTCAGGGCCACTATTCGCGCTTCAACAACATGGCGGCGGACGGCGGCGGCTACTAGTCCTTCTTCGGCCCGAGTTCGTTGATGACGGTTGCCAGCCGATCACGCAGATCCTGTGATGCCAGGCCGTCCTCGGCCATCAGTTCGTGCTCGATGTTCTTGGCGCGCTCGAGGGCCTTCTGGCCGGCTGATGTGATGGTGATGCGCTGACTGCGGCGGTCTGCGGTGTTCCGGAGTCTCGTCACGAGTCCCCGCTTCTCGAGGCGGTCGAGGGTGCGGCCGACGGTCTGCGCCTGCACGTGCACCAGCTGGGCGAGGCGCACACCGGTGAGGGTCCCTTCGCGCTCGAGGACGCCCAGGGTCGTCAACCCGGCGTGGGTGATCCCGATGCTCAGGAGCTTCTCGTTCCATGAGTGCTCGACGATGCGGGCCGCGGTCGTTAGCAGGCGGCTGGTCGACCAATCGTTCAACTCCGGCACGATAGCGTGTCCTTCCCCTCGGTCCTACGCGGTGGATTCGCTGTTCCCTACTACTTACTCTAGACAACTTAGCCCGAAATAGACAGCAGGCTTAGCATCATTTCTGCACAGCGGGCAGAAATCGCCTGACCGCCAAGGGCGATACGGCTGGTCACCCCGAACGAGCAGAGGGCCCGGGGCATGGCCCCGGGCCCTCTGCTCAATCAGCGATCCTGTTTATCGGTTGTCGCCGCGACGGGTGTCATCCGCGCCGTCGACCTCGATCTCTTCCTTCCGGACCTCGCCGCTGACCGTCTCGTTGGACGTGACCGTCTCCTTGTCGAGGCGCACGCGCTCCACGGGAACGGCTTCCTTCTCCACGACCGGACGCTCGGCGTGGAGGGTCACTTCGTGCTCCTCCTCGCTGATGGCGGGGCCGTCGTAGGCGTCGCCACGGTTGGCGTCCGTGATGGGCTCGCGCTCCACCCGGACCTCCTCGCGGCTGACCGGAACGGTCTGCGTGACGTTCTCGGTCACGACGTACTTGCGCAGACGAGCGCGACCGGTTTCACGCCGCTCGGTCCCGACGTGCAGCTGCTCCTCTGAGCGCGTCATCGCCTCATCGGTCGTGGGGCCGGAGGTGTCGTGACCGACCGTGCCGTGCGTGTTGCCCGAGTCGCGGTCCGACGTGCCGAAGCCGCTGTCGCGTGAGGTGTCCGTATCGGTGAGGCCCGACGTGCGGCCCGAGGTGGTGTCGATGTCGACATCGCGGTCGCTGTGACCCGTGGTGCCGGTGGTTGTACCGGTGGTGGTCGTCGTGTCGGTGTAGCCGCTCGTTCCGCCGCCGATCTCGTAGTGGCGGTAGAGGCGGTCCTCCTCCTCGGGGCTGAGGTTGCCGTCGGACTCCACGCGGGGGGCGTCCTTCACCTGGTGCTTGGAGTAGGGGACGCGTACGTCGTGGCCCTCGACATCCGCACCCTGAAGGGGGACGAAGGACTCCGACGTCCCGAAGAGGCCCGTCTTCGCCGTGACCCAGCTGGGCTCGCCGGTCTGATCGTCGAGGTAGACCTGACCGATCGAACCGATCTTCTCTCCATCGGATCCGAGTACGTTGCCGCCGTTGCCGAGCAGGGTATCGATGTGGTCCTGAGTAATCATGTCCTTCTCCTTCTGAGTCATCTCACTGGTTCGGGATTCGGCTTCGCCTGGACCGGAGTCCATGGCTAACCACCGGCCTCTAGAGTAAGCACTCTTAGTACCCGATGGGAAGCCTGCTTAGCGTTTTTCCCGGAATCGCCTCGACGGGCAGGGTGCCTGAGGTCCCGGCAATGCCGCCTCGAGCTGCCCCCTGTCCGTATGATGGCCGTAAGGTCCCGCCACCGGCCTGACATCCTCCGACCCGGCGCCCGCAGGCGTCCGCGTCGCCAAAGACGATCCTCCGCGAGCGGCGGGGAATTGTTTGGCGTCGCCCGACGGGTTCCCGACCGGTCGCCTGCTGCATGCCAGGGTCTTCGAGCCCCGGAAGGGTTCCCATGCACGCTGCACGCCCCGCTGCCATCCACAACGTCATGATCGCCGCGGCAGACCTCGAGAACGCTGAATTCACACGGGACGCCCTGGCCCTCGTCTGCGGCGACGCGATCCGTCAGGCCCTCGCCACCGGCCTGACCCACCACGAGCTCGCCGAAGCCGCCGGGCTCTCCGAGGTGGACGTTCGCCGCCTCGCGGAGCAGCCGACGCTCCCGGTAGCGCCGCCGGCGGGAGTGACGTACATCGCGGGCTATCCGCTTCCTGACCTGGCCGCAGCAGGGCGTCCGTCCCTGCTGCCCGAGGAGTCGTTGGCCGGTGCAGCGGCTGCTGTCGCGCCCTCGCCCGGTGGCGAACGGAAGGAGCCGGATGCCGCGCGGTGAACGAGCGTTGGATGCCATGCCAGGCCGCGCGGCACTGCTGATCATCGACATGCAGAACGCGTTCTTCGAGGACGAGGTCCTCGAGCGCTCGCGTTCCTCCCTAGTGGCCGCGTGCAACGAGCTCATCGCCGCCGCCGACCGTGGCGGTTCGATCGTCCTCGTGGCGCGCACGGAGCACGAGACGGACCGCTCGACCTGGACGTTGTCGATGCTCGATGATGAGCAGGGCTTCATCTTCCGCGGGACCGCGCAGGCCGAGCCGGTGGAGGGGCTGCACGTGGAGGGGCTGGAATCGGTCACCAAGACCCGCGACAGCGCTTTCTTCGGCACCGATCTCGCAGAGCGCCTACGGCTTCTCGGGGTGCAGGACCTCGTGCTCGCGGGCGTCTCGACGCACAACTGCGTAGCGCATACGGGGGCGGACGCCTTCGCTGCCGACTTCCGCGTCACGTACGTGGCCGACGCCATCGGCAGCACGAATGAGCGATACGCGGAAGCCATGCTGGAAATACTGTCCGTCGAATACCGCCAGCCGATCGTGGGCCTCGCGACCGCCGTGGACCTGCTGGGCTGAGTCGCCCTTTGTGCGGTCCGTGGGGCCGGATCTGGACGACGATCCCGAGCGTCGATCACCGGGCGTCGTCGACCATCGGGTGTCGGGCGTCGTTCGACGATGGAGGGTAACGAGGGGAGCGGACACGAAGGAGGCCACCGGATGTATCCTGTGGCCTCCTTCACTGTTCATCGTGGGATCAGTGCTGCTGGACGTTCGACTTCGCGTCCTGCGCGCTGCCCTTGACGTCACTGGCAGCCTGCTGGCCCTCGCCCTTGACCTCTCCGACCGCGTGCTGTCCCTCGTCCTTCACGGTCTGCACCGAATCCGCTGCAGACTCCTTGACGGACTGCACGGCGTCCTGGACGGGCTCCCTGACCTCGGAGACGACCTGCTTGGCGGCGTCGGTGACCTTCTCCTTGAGAGGGGCAGCCTGCTCCTTGAGCTGCGAGGCGGCCTGCTGCTCCTTCTGGCTGGCAGGGATGAGGCTCGCCACAAGGAGGCCTGCACCGAAAGCGATCAGTCCGGCGGCGAGCGGGTTGCCGGCAGCCTTGTTGCTCAGCTGGTGCGGGGCGCCCTGGGCGGCCTGGCCCGCGCTGTGCAGCTTGTCCTTCGCGGTACCGGTGGCCGACTGCGCATGGCCCATGCCATCCCCTGCCCGGTCCTTGGCGTGTCCGGCCTTGTCGGCGACCGCGCCCTTCACGTCATCGGCCTTGCCGAGCACTGAATCCTTGACGTCCTCGGCCTTGCCCATGACGGTCTCCTTCACATTGCTGAAGCTGTGCTTGACCTTCTCGGTCTGGCGGTGCGCGATATTCGCGGGGTTCACCTTGTCGGCTACGGCGTCGACGTCGGTGCCGAGTTCCTGACGCGTGCGTTCGATGTCGGCGCGGATCTCATCTGGTGTCTGGCTCATCGTGTCTGCTCACCTGGTTTCAGTGTCGGCGGAATCTCTTTGACGGTCTCCGCGGTCTGCGGGAGGCCCTTGACCTTCTTCATTTCCTTCTTGCCCATGACGGCGAGGACTGCGGCGATGATCCCCCAGAGGACGGCCACGATCACGGCGGCCCATCCCAGGGGCATGAGGGCCCCGAGGCCCCACATCAGGGCGATGGAGAGGAACAGGAGGACGAAGTGCCCGCCGAGGGCGGCGCCGGCGAACATGCCGGCTCCCTTCCCGGCGTTCTTGGCCGACTCGGTCGCTTCGGCCTTCGCCAGGGCCACTTCCTGGCGCATGAGCTTGGAGAGGTCCTTGGTCACCTCCCCGAGGAGCTCGCCGACGGACGCATTGGCTGAGCGCTGCTCGGCCTCCGTCGGCAGGGGTGCGGCCGCCTGATGCGCGCCGCCGGTGTATGCCTCACTCATCAGCGCAGGCCCCCGTCATTCGCGCGGGTGCCGACCGGGGGCGTGCCCGGCGGGATGGTGGGGTAGTCGTCGGTGGGATCGACGAAGGCCGGGTTGGATCCGGCGACGTGCTGCCCGCGGGTCGTGTCGTCGAAGCCGCCCGTGGCGGGCGTGCCGCTGTAGAGGTCGGAGTCCGTCTCGGTGTACCCGGTGTAACCGGCGGTCGTGGTGCCGCCGGTCCCCGCGGTGCGCGTAGGCGCGGAACCCTGCCCCCCGGTGGCGCTGCCGTTGGCGGAGCCGGGATTGCCGGTCAGGCCGCGGGTCAGGCGCCCCACGACGAGCCCGGTGCCTGCGGCGATGGCCAGGAACGCTCCGGGCTTCCGGCGCGCGAAGCTCTTGACGTCCTCGAGGATTTCTGACGCGTCGCGGCCTTCGAGCCAGCCGGCAACAGAGTCCGTTCGCTGCGAGGCCTGCTGGACGAGGTTGGACACCATGTGGTTGTCCGACTTGTCGGCCATCGACTTCAGCTCGTCGGAGATCCCACGGATCCCTTCGGTGATCTTCTGCTGCTGCGAGCCTGCCTGGCTCTTGACCTCGGAGGTCACCGTGCCCAGGAGGTTCTTGGCCTGGGTGCCTGCCTCCGCAGCAACGCTCTTGGCCTCGGATGCGGCGGTCCCGGCGACGTTCTTCGCCTCGGACGTGGCCGTTCCGGCGACGTTCTTCGCTGCTTCCTTGCCGTCCTGGCCTACCTGCTTGGCCTGGTCCTTGGCGGCAGAGGCCTTGCCGTCGGTCTGGCCGGTGGTGCCGAGCTCGTGCGCTCCGAGGTCGGAGGTGGACGACTCGTTGCCGGTCGTGGAGGGAACCAGGGGATCCTGCGGCCAATTCTGCGTAGTCATGGTCATTCCTAACGTTGATATTGCCGTTTGAAGCGGACGCTCCACCGTGTTCTCGATGTGCTGGCCCGGCATCTCGTGCTGGACGTATCACTGAAGCTAAGCATGCTTACGTTTGTGATTGCAAGCCCTTTCTCCACTTCCCGCAACCTCAAAATAAGTAGCCTTAGCATCTTCCGAAAATCTTATGGTCGCCGTTAGCGTCGAATCAAGAGGACCTCCTGCGGCCGCTTCCAGAAGGAGCGGAACCCCTGGGGAGGCCCCGAGGTGGGGAGGTATACACCCGTGTTTTTCCACAAGCAAGAACTTCAGTACAAGGCGACGCCCGACAAGCCGGACGCCATCTATGCCCGGAAGCTCCAGGAGGTGCTCGGCGGCCAGTACGGCGAGATCACCGTGGCCCTCCAGTACAGCTTCCAGGCCTGGAATGCCCACATCCCGGGCAAGTACCGAGACCTGCTCTTCGGGATCGGTGCAGAGGAGATGGGCCACGTCGAGATGCTCGCGACCATGATCGCGCAACTGCTCGAGAAGGCTCCCCTGGGTATCACCGAGGACTCCATCCAGGCAGATCCGGCGGTGGCCGCGGTCATCGGTGGCACCGACATGCAGCAGGCCATCGTCGCCGGGGCAGGCGCCCGTGCGGCCGACAGCAACGGCAACCCCTGGCAGGGCAGCTACATCACGGCCAGCGGCAATCTGCTGGCCGATTTCACGGCCAACGCCAATGCCGAGATGCAGGGCCGCCTCCAGGTCGCCCGGCTCTACCACATGACCGACGATCACGGGATCCGGGACATGCTGTCCTTCCTGCTGGCCCGCGACACCATGCACCAGAACCAGTGGACCGCAGCCGCGCGTGAGCTGCAGGAGTCCAAGCTGGAGGAACTCCCCGTGCCGAGCAACTTCCCCCTCAAGAAGGAAGCGCGCGAGGTGTCCTACCAGTACCTCAACTTCTCGGACGGCAAGGCGGCCTCGGAGGGCAGCTGGGCGTCCGGCCCCTCGCCCGATGGCAAGGGCGAATTCACCTACCACGACGGCCCCACGACCAGCGCTCCCATGCCGCCGGCCACCCACCCGGACTCCCGGTTCTACGGGACCACCGAGATCCCGAACACCGTCGAGAAGATGGCGGGAACAGTGCAGGACAAACTGAACCGCGAGTAGGCGCTGGGCCCGCCCGCCGAGTTCATCGACCAGAAGGAGATTCTCATGACAAACACGAACAACCGCACGGTGGAGGGTGGGCGAACCACCCTGCAACGCGCCGCGCAGGCGGTAGGCGTCGTCTTCCTGCTCGTCGGCATCCTGGGATTCATCCCGGGCATCACGTCCGACTACGGCACCATGATGTTCGCCGGCCACCAGTCGGAGGCCATGCTCCTCGGGATCTTCCAGGTCTCGATCCTCCACAACATCGTGCACCTGCTGTTCGGTGTGGCAGGCCTCGCCATGGCCAGGACGGTCTCCGGTGCACGGTCCTACCTGCTCGGTGGCGGGATCATCTACGCGATCCTGTGGATCTACGGGCTGGTCATCGGCCAGGAGTCGGCCGCGAACTTCGTCCCGCTGAACTCGGCGGACAACTGGCTGCACTTCCTCCTCGCGGTCGGCATGATCGGCCTCGCCCTGGCGCTCGGCCGCGGCGCCCGCACCACCACTCCGCGCCGGGCCTGATCGGTCTCCGGGGCGTGGTGCGTCGCTAGCAGGATCCCGGCACGACGACGCCGGGTCGGCGTTCTCCTCGGGGGACACCGGCCCGGCGTCGTCGCGTCCCGGTGACCGGCGGCACGCGTCCTTCCTCCGGGTCGGTGGATCGGTGGACCCGAAAGACAGTCGTCCCACCGAAGGAGAAGCGAAGTACGCTTAGTGTCGGCGCACCGGCTCAGCGGGGCGTCGTCGAGAGAAGAGGTCCTTGATGAAGCAGCCCTCAGCCCGAGGGGACGTGAGTGCCCTCGTCCTCGCCACCATCGCCGCGACGGTCGAGTCCGCACAGGATGGTCTCGCCCGGCTCGGCGCCGTCACCCGAGCAGCGGTCGCCGGGACGCCGGACATCCTGCACGACGACGATCTGCAGCTCGCGCTGTTCTGCCTGTACGAGCTGCACTACAGCGGGATCGACGGGGCCGGCGACGACTGGGAGTGGAATCCCGACCTCCTCCGAGTGCGTCAGTGCATCGAGGCCGCTTTCGAGGCCCGGGTCCGGGACGAGGTGGACCTCGGTGACCTGCCGGGTACCACCAGCGAAGCCGTGTGCGCCGAGCTCTTCCGGTTGACCGGTGACGATTCCGGACCCAGTATGTCCCGCTTCGTCTCCAAGTCGGCGTCGAACGACCAGTTGCGCGAGTTCCTCGTGCACAAGGCGGTCTACCAGCTCAAGGAGGCCGACCCCCACACCTTCGCGATCCCGCGCCTGACCGGCCGATCGAAGGCCGCGCTGGTCGAGATCCAGGCGGACGAGTACGGCAACGGGTTGCCCGCACGGATGCACTCGGCGCTGTTCGCGCGGACCATGCGGGAGCTCGGCATGGACGACACCTACGGGGCCTACCTCGACGTGACACCGGCCATCACGCTGGCCTCGAACAACCTCATGTCCCTGTTCGGACTCAATCGGCGCCTGAGGGGTGCGATCGTGGGGCACCTCGCCGCCTACGAGATGACGTCGTCCCAGCCCAATCGTCTGTACTCGCGGGGTTTCAAACGGCACGGCTATGGCGAGAACGCCACCGAATACTTCGACGAGCACGTCGAGGCCGACGCCGTCCACGAGCAGATCGCGGGCCGGGACATGGCAGGCGGCCTGGTCGAGGAAGACCCCCGCCTCCTGCCAGACGTGCTGTTCGGCGCGGCTGCCGGGCTGGCCGTCGACACGCTGATGACGAGGCACATCATGGACGCCTGGGAGAGCGGTGGCTCCTCGCTGCGCCGCTCGGAGGCGATGGCCTCGTGAGTGCGGAGGCGGTTCCCGGACCCGATGGGCCGAGCGGGGCCGAGGGCCCCGAACGCTCGCTGAACTCCGGCGCAGCGTCGCCGGTCTCCGTGGTCGCCTGCCCCGATGGGCCGCTCCTGATCCGGGGGGACTTCGAGCTGGTGGGGGCGGACGGCCAGGAGCTGCCCCGCACGCGGCGGACGGTCGCCCTCTGCCGGTGCGGAGCCTCGGTGCTGAAACCCTACTGCGACGGGTCGCACAAGCTGACGGGCTTCCGCTCGGAGCCCTGACCGTGCAGCCGCCGGTGCGGAGATGATGCGCATCACATTCTGCCTCCGGGCCTCACCTCCGCGACTTCGCTCTTGTTAGGTTAGCCATACCTAACAGCAGCGGATGGATCCTCCTCCGCTCCGGAGAGAGGCCTCATGCGCGCCCCCACCATCATCCCGCCCGACTGCGCCGTCCGGCGGTCGACCACTACCCACCACCTGCTCAGCGATGCGTCACTCCCGGCATACCGGCAGCAGATGAGGCAGGCCGTCGACGCCGTCACGGAGGCCATCGCCGCCGCGGACCGGCCCTTCTCCGGCGTCGTTCCCGCCGATCTGCGCCCCCTGGTCGAGTCCATCGACCTGGACGCACCACTCGACAGCATGCCGGATGCCCTGCAGGAGGTGCGGGAGCTGTACCTCCGTGACGCGGTGTACTTCCACTCGCCGCGATACGCAGCGCACCTCAACTGCCCCGTGGCGATTCCCGCCGTCGTGGCCGAGGCCGTGCTGAGCGCCGTCAACTCCTCCCTGGACACCTGGGACCAGAGCGCTGGTGCCACCCTGATCGAACAGCGTCTGGTGCGCTGGACCGCCGCTCGGATCGGTTTCGGCGCCGGGGCGGACGGCGTGTTCACGAGCGGTGGCAGCCTCTCCAACCTGCAGGGCCTGCTCATGGCGCGGAACAACGCCGTCGAGGCGAAGGGGCTCGTGGGGCTGGCGTCGCTCCCGGAGAAGCTCGCGCCCCTGCGGATCTTCGCCTCCACGTCGGCGCACTTCACGGTCGAGAAGTCGGCCGGCCTCCTGGGGCTCGGGGCAGACGCCGTCGTGCAGGTCCCGGCCGATCCGCACCGCAGGATGCGAATCGACGCACTCGAGGCGGCACTGGCCGCACACGCCGACGCCGGGCTCGTCCCCATGGCCGTCGTCGCGACGGCCGGCACCACGGACTACGGGAGCGTCGATCCGCTGGCAGGCATCGCGGCGCTCTGCCACCGGTACGGTGCGTGGCTGCACGTCGACGCCGCCTACGGGGGTGGCCTGCTGGTCTCGCACCGCCACCGCGCCCTGCTGGACGGCATCGAGCACGCCGATTCCGTGACCGTCGACTATCACAAGACCTTCTTCCAACCCGTCAGCTCGAGCGCCGTGATCGTCCGGGACGCCACGATGCTGCGGCATGTGACCCTGCACGCGGACTACCTCAACCCGGAGGGCGGGGAGAATCCTAACCAGGTGGACAAGAGCCTGCAGACGACGCGGCGCTTCGACGCCCTGAAGCTGTGGCTGACCCTGCGCACCATCGGTGCGGACGGCATCGGGGACATGCTCGACGACGTCATCGACCTGGCACGTGCCACGGCCGAGGAACTGCGCCAAGATCCATCCTTCGAGCTCGCCGCCCCGGTCCAGCTGAGTACCGTGGTGTTCCGGCTGCTTCCGACGGGATGGGACGACGACACCCGGGTGGACCGGCTGAACGCCCGGATCCGGAAGTCGCTGTTCGCGGCCGGGGACGCTGTCATCGCGGGCACCACACTGCACGGCAGGTCCTACCTGAAATTCACCTTCCTCAATCCGGCCACCACACTCGAGGACGTCCGGGCCATCCTCGCGGCCATCCGCTCCGCCGCGGATCCGATGATCCTTGAAGGCGGCCCCCGTGGCTGAGCGCGTGCACGACTTCGTCGCGATCGGGGTGGGACCCTTCAACCTGGGCCTCGCCGCGCTGGCCGCGCCCATCACGGAGCTGGACGGGATCTTCCTCGACGCCCGGCCCGCGTTCGGCTGGCACCCCGGCATGATGCTCGAGTCCGCCCACCTCCAGGTGCCGTTCCTCGCGGACCTCGTGACCATGGCGGACCCCACCTCGCCCTACAGCTTCCTCAACTACCTCAAGCAGGCCGGTCGCCTCTACCCTTTCTACATCCGCGAGGATTTCTACCCGCTGCGCGCCGAGTTCGACGCCTACTGCCGCTGGGTCGTGGGGTCACTCCCCGCCGTCCGGTTCGGGCAGTCCGTCGAGGACGTCGCCTACGACGACGCCGCCGGCACCTACCGCGTGACCGCCACGAGCGCTGCGGGCAGCACCGTGCACCACGCCCGGCGGCTCGTCCTCGGGACGGGGACCACGCCCGCCGTACCGGAGCACTGCGCGGACCTCGTGGCAGAGGCGTCCTCCGACGTCATCCACTCCTCCGGCTACCTGGCGTCGAGGGGCGCACTGCTGCTGCGCGACGACGTCACGGTGGTGGGCAGCGGCCAGAGTGCGGCGGAGGTCTTCCACGACCTGCTGTCCGCCGACCGGACGCGCACCCTACGGTGGATCACGCGGTCCCCACGCTTCTTCCCCCTCGAGTACACCAAGCTGACCCTGGAGATGACGTCACCGGAGTACGTGGACTACTTCCACGGACTCCCGCCGACGGAGCGCGACCGCCTCGGCGCCGAGCAGAAGAACCTCTACAAGGGGATCGACGGCGACCTGGTGAACGCCATCTACGACTTGCTGTACCAGCGGAGTGTCGCCGGGGCGCCCGACGTCGAGATCCTCACCAACACGGCGCTCACTGCCGTCGAGCGCTCCGGCGGGGGACTGGAGCTCAGCCTGCACCACGAGGAGCAGGACCGGCGGTTCAGCCTGTCGACCGGCGCCGTGGTGCTGGCCACCGGCTACTCCTACCGCGAACCGGCGTTCCTCCGCGGTATCTCGGACCGCATCGCGCGGCTACCGGACGGCCGGTACGACGTCGACCGCGAGTACGGGATCAGCCGGCAGCCGGGGGAGATCCTGGTGCAGAACGCCGAACTGCATACGCACGGCTTCGCGGCACCCGACCTCGGCATGGGTGCGTACCGGAATTCCGTGATCATCGCGCGGATGCTCGGTCACGAGTACTACCCCGTGGAGAACCGCATCGCCTTCCAGCGGTTCGGCGCGCCGTCAGGCGCCCGTGCCGAGGCCCGAACGCACTGATGGAGGCTTTCACGCTGCGTCCGGTGGACCCGGTCGAGGACGCGCCGCTCATCCACTCCTAGCTCGTCCGGCCCTACGCGTCCTTCTGGGACATGCAGGACTGTACGCGCGACGACGTGGTCGGCGAGTACACCGCCGCGCTCGCCTCACCGCACCGCGAGGCGTTCCTCGGGCTCGGACCGGACTCCCCTGCGTTCCTCATGGAGACCTATGATCCCTCGCACGACGCCGTGGGTTCTGCCTACGACGTGCGGCCCGGCGACCGCGGGATGCACTTCATCACGGCTCCCGTGGTGACGCCCCGCTCCGGCTTCACCACCGAGGTCCTCACCGCGATCATGCAGCACCTGTTCGGTGACCCGGCCGTCACGCGGGTCGTCGTCGAACCCGACGTCCGGAACCTGCCGGTGCATCGCCTCAACGCGCGGGTCGGTTTCGAACCCGCCGCCACCATCGACCTTCCCGACAAGCAGGCGCTCCTCAGCTTCTGCACCCGTGCGGCCTTCGACGCCCGCCCCACCTTCCAGGAGGCCACCCCATGACCATCCAACTGATCGCCGGAGCCGGACCAGCTCTTTCCGGAGCGGGGCCGGACACCGACCCTGCGGCCGACTCCGCCGTCGGCCGGTTCCTGACACCCGACCGCTGGGCGCGGGCCAACCGCCACGTCACCGCCAAGGCCATCGCCGAGTTCGCTCATGAGCGCATCATCGCCCCGGAGCCGCTCGGGGCCGGCTGGTGGTCGGTGACCAGCGACGACGGAGCCCTGCGCTACGTCTTCGAGGCTCGGCTGGGGGTCCTCGACCACTGGCGCGTCCTGCCGGACTCGATCCGCGTCGAGGGCGGGGTCGAGATCGCGGACGGTCCGGCGGAGGCGGACGCGGTCCCCGACGCACTCCGCTTCGTCTGCTCGGTCAACCGCAGGCTCGGCATCCCTGCGGAGCTCCTTCCCGTCTACCTCGAGGAGCTGACGAGCACGCTCTCGAGCGCCTGCTACAAGGCGGCGACCGAACGGCACGGCGCGAGGGAGCTGGCGTACGGCGTGACCGGCGGTTCGGACGTGGCAGCCGACTTCCAGGCGATCGAGGCCGCGATGACGGAGGGGCACCCGTGCTTCGTGGCCAACAACGGCCGGCTCGGCTTCGGCTCGGGGGACTACGCGACGTACGCACCGGAGGCCGCAGTGCCCGTCGCCCTCCACTGGGTGGCGGCGCACCGGGATGCTGCGCGGTTCGACGCCGTGGACGGATTCGACCACCGCAGGCTGCTGGAGGCGGAGCTCGGCACCCAGTTCGGGGAGTTCCAGGGCCGGCTCCGTGCGCTGGGCCTCGACCCGGAGGACTACCTCCTGGTACCGGTGCATCCGTGGCAGTGGGAGAAGCGGCTGTCCGTGACCTTCGCGGCAGACGTGGCACGGCGGGTGCTGGTGCACCTCGGCCCGGGGCGGGACACCTACCAGGCGCAGCAGTCCATCCGGACGTTCTTCAACCGCTCCGAGCCGACGCGCTGCTATGTGAAGACAGCCCTGTCCATCTCGAACATGGGCTTCCTCCGAGGGCTCTCAGCTCACTACATGCAGGCGACCCCTGCCATCAACGCGTGGCTCGACGGCGTGATCCGGGCCGATCCGCTGTTCGCGTCCGTGGGCTTCGGGCTTCTCCGGGAGACGGCTGCCGTCGGGGTGCGGAGCGCCCTGTTCGAGTCCGCCACGGAGCCCGGATCCCCCTACCGCAAGATGCTTGCAGGCCTCTGGCGTGAGAGTCCGCTCACGATGATCGGCGATGCGGAGCAGCTCGCCACCATGGCCTCCCTCCTGCACCGTGACTCCGCCGGCACGTCCGTCGTCGGACAGCTCATCGAGCGCTCGGGCCTCCCGGCCGGGGACTGGCTCGCGCGCTACCTGCGGGCGTACCTCGTCCCCCTCCTCCACTCGCTCTACGCCTACGAACTCGCCTTCATGCCGCACGGTGAGAACGTCATCCTGGTGCTGCGCGACGGCGCCCCCGAACGCATCCTCATGAAGGACATCGGCGAGGAGATCGTGGTCATGGGGGACCGGACGGCCGTGCCCGAGGAGGCCTCCCGGGTGATGGCCGACGTACCCGAGGAGGAGCGGGTGCTCGCGATCTTCACCGACGTCTTCGACTGCTACTTCCGCTTCCTCGGGGCCGTCCTGGAGGAGGACGGCATCCTCGCCGCGGACGGATTCTGGGACGTGGTGGCGGACGTCGTGCACGGGTACCAGGACTCCCAACCGGACCTGGCCGCGCAGTTCACGCGCTACGACCTCTTCGCGGAGGACTTCGCCCTGTCCTGCCTGAACCGCCTGCAGCTGCGGAACACGCGGCAGATGCTGGACCTCTCGGACCAATCGGGAGGCCTGCAGTTCAGCGGGCGTCTCGCGAATCCCCTGTTCGGGAGGTGACGGAAGGCCGGTCATGGCGGCACGAGTGCGATCTACACCGCAGGCGAGAGCCTGGTCGCCGTCGAGGACGAGTGCCGCGTGCAGCCGTCCCGGTACCATCCGAGCACCGTCCCGGCACCGTTCCGGCTTGTCCCGGCTTGTCCCGGCGTCCCACGATGCGGGTCCCGCTGCGCGCGGTCGGTAGGCTCGATGCACATCATCGATCGAGGAAGAAGGCGATACCCATCCGTCGTCGATCCATCCGGGGGAGTACCGCCCTGATCGTCGGGTTGCTGCTCGCCCTGACAGGCTGCACCGCGCCACAGCCCCCGTCCGCCGCGGAAACCGCGGCACCGTCCGCCCAGCCGGAGTCGGCCGTGGTCCTCGCGCATCGCGGCGCGGACGTCAGGGAGGTGCTGGCCGGACCGCCTGCCGGCGCGTCCCTCGCGACGAGCCGCTCCCTCTTCGAGCAGTCTCCCGTTGCCGTGGTGGTCGCGGCCGCCGGCGACGTGACGGCACCTGCGCTCGGCGTGGCGGCGACCGCCGCGGTGGGCCTCGGCGTGCCCCTCCTGACCGTCGATCCGCAGGTGCCGGTACCCGGGCCCGTGATCGAGGAGCTGGACCGCCTCGGCGTCCGGACGATCATCGCCTACGGTGATCCCACGGCCGACTGGGCGGGCCTCGGCGCGGACCGGGAGCTCCTCGCAGGTCCGGTGACGGCGGACGGTTTCTCCTCCGGCCTGGGTCTCCGGGCTTCCCAGCAGATGGTGCCGGCAGCGGATCTGGTGGCCGCCATCGGCGCCCTCGATCCGGACCGGCTGACGCTCGTGACCGTCGACGCGCCACAGGACCCCGCGAGCGGGAGCACGTCGGCTCCCTCGACCGGACCGGAGGGCGGAGCCGGACTGGAGGGGATCGCGACCACGGACACACTGCCCGCGATCACGGCTCCGGAGGGACATGCGGACGCGCTCGTCCTGGCCACCGAGGCCTCGCCCGCCGCATCCGTCGCCACGGCGCGGGCGGCACAGGCGGACGTGACCATCCTCGCGGACGGCGACCCGAGGTCGACGCCGGCGGGCGTGTCGGCCGTGCACGCGCACGCGGACGGGCCCGTCTACGGAATCGGCGCCGACTTCGGCGACGCAGCGGGTTTCGCAGCCCATGTCGAGGTCGCGGCCACGGGCGTGGAACTCCCCGGCGGTGGACAGACCGTGTTCCCCGGCCGGCGCATGGTGGCCCTGTACGGGCATCCCAGCGGCCCCTACCTGGGGGCACTCGGTGAGCAGGGCATCGACGCGACGATGGATCGCGTGAAGGAACTCGCCGCGCAGTACCAGCCGTTCAGCGACGAGCCGGTGATCCCCGCGCTGGATCTGATCGCCACGGTGGCCAGTGGCGAGCCCGGGCCCGACGGTGACTACTCCGGTGAGACACCGGTCGAGGTCCTGGTGCCCTGGGTGGATGCCGCGGAGAAGGCGGGAGTGTACGTGGTGCTCGACTTCCAGTCGGGCCGCACCGATTTCCTCTCCCAGGTGACGCGGTACGAGGAGCTGCTGGCGCGCCCGTCCGTCGGGCTGGCCCTCGATCCGGAGTGGCGGCTCGCGCCGGGTCAGCGGCCGCTCGAGCAGATCGGGACCGTCGGTGCCGGCGAGATCAATGCCTCGTCCCGGTGGCTGGCGGACCTGACGCGGGACAGGGCCCTCCCACAGAAACTGTTCATGGTGCACCAGTTCCGGTTGGACATGATCAGCGACCGCGACACGCTGGATACCTCACGCAGCGAGCTCGCCGTCACCCTGCACGCAGACGGGCACGGGACGCCGGGGGAGAAGCTGGAGACCTGGGCGGTCCTGCAGGACGCCATGCCCGAAGGGGTGTGGCCGTCCTGGAAGAACTTCTACGACGAGGACCGGCCGATGCTGACCCCCGAGCAGACCTACTCGCTCGTCGCTCCCCGGCCCTGGCTGGTGACCTACCAGTAGCGGACGGGGACACGGAGATTGTTGAACAATTCACGTGGCTGATGCATGCTGGAGGAACACTGAGATGGAGGTCACGCATGACGATCGACCTGAACAGCGACGTCGGCGAGTCCTTCGGCGCCTGGACGTTCGGTGATGACGCACGGATCATCGAGTCCGTCTCGAGCGTCAACGTCGCCTGCGGCTTCCACGCGGGGGACCCCACCGGCATCCGGGCCACCTGCGCCGCTGCGGCTGCCGCCGGCGTCAGTGTCGGCGCCCACCCCGCGTATCGCGACCTCGCGGGCTTCGGCCGTCGTTTCATCGATGTCGAGCCCGCCGAACTGACGAACGACGTCGTCTACCAGATCGGTGCGCTCCAGGCGCTCGCCCGGGCCGCCGGTACCACGGTGCGGTACGTCAAGCCACACGGTGCTCTGTACAACACCATCGCGGTGCACGAGCGGCAGGCCCGGGCGGTGGTCCAGGCAGTCCGGGAGGTCGACGCAACCCTTCCGGTGCTCGTGCTGCCGAACACGGTCATCGAGTCGGAGGCCCGCAGTGCAGGCCTGCGCACGGTGGTCGAGGCGTTCGCGGACCGGGCCTACACGCCCGACGGCGCCCTGGTCTCCCGGCGTGAACCCGGCGCCGTCCTGCACAGCGAGACCGACGTCGTCGAGCATGTCCTGCGGATGGCGACGGAGAGCGAGGTGCTGGCCGTCGACGGCTCGCGGATCCGCATCGAGGCCGAGAGCATCTGCGTCCACGGGGACACACCCGGAGCCGTCGCCATGGCTGCGGCGGTTCGCCGGGCCCTCACCGCTGCGGGTGTGGGGATCGGTGCCTTCGCCTGAGCGGCCCGGCCCGGCGGGTAGGACCGGGATGACGCTCCGAGCCGTCGGGGACCGCGGACTGCTCGTCGAACTGCCGGGCCTGACCGAGGTGCTCAGCATCCAGTCCCAGCTGCAGGCCAGGCCGGCCGACGGACAGGTGGACGTCGTCGCGGCGGCCTGCACCGTGCTCGTGACCGTGCGTGACGCGGTACACCTCGAGGCGCTCGCGGAGCGCCTGCGCACCACCGATCCGACGCTTCCCGTGGAGGTCGAGGACACGCTCGTCACCATCGAGGTGCAGTACGACGGCGAGGACCTGGCGGAGGTGGCGCGGCGGACGGGTCTCAGCGAGGACGCCGTCGTCGCTGCCCATTCCTCCCGTCCCTGGACCGCCTCCTTCGGCGGGTTCGCGCCGGGCTTCGCCTATCTCACAGGCGGCGATCCCCGCCTCGAGGTGCCACGGCGCGACTCACCCCGCACCGCCGTGCCCGCCGGGTCCGTGGCCCTCGCTGGAGCCTTCTCGGCGGTCTATCCGCGGGAGTCACCCGGCGGATGGCAACTGATCGGCCGCACCGACGCCGTCCTGTGGGACACGCACCGCGAGCAGCCGGCGCTCATCCGGCCCGGGAACCGCGTCCGGTTCGTCCCGGTGCGGCACCGCGTCCAGGTCGGCGCGTCGGCGGGATCACCCGGACGCAGTGCACCGCCCGCGGAGCCGGCGGAACGCGGCGCCCCCGGCGAGGCGGCCACGAGCGGGGAAGCGCCCGCATGCCCGGTCGACGTCGGCGCAGCACACGCGATGGAGTCGCCGCACCTCGTGGTGGTGCACCCCGGCCTCTCCAGCACGCTGCAGGATCTCGGCAGGCCCGGGCTCATGTCCCTCGGGGTGGCGGAGGCAGGCGCGCTGGACCGGTCGGCCGCCCGCCAGGCCAACCGTCTCGTGGGCAACACAGCGGGTGCAGCGGTCATCGAGAGCCTCAACGGCGGGCTGGCCCTGGAGGCCGGGACAGATCAGGTGCTCGCCGTGACGGGCGCCGACGTCGGCCTGACGATCGCGATGCCCGACGGCCGCGAGCGGGAGCCGCTCGCCTGTGCACCGTTCCTCCTGCGCGCGGGCGAGGTGCTGCGGCAGTCCGCCCCGGCGACGGGTTTCCGGTCCTACACGGCGGTCCGTGGCGGCTTCGCCGCGGACGAGGTCCTCGGCAGTCGCTCCACCGATTCGATGTCCGGGCTGGGGCCCGAACCGCTCGCCACGGGCACGCCGCTCGCCGTGGCTGCGCAGGCGTCCGCGTCCCCGGTCGGCGATCCCGAATCACTCCGGCGTGCCGCCTCGCCCGAGGTCCTCCGCATCCGGCCGGGCCCCCGGGACGACTGGTTCGGTGCCGAGGGTCTCGAGCGCCTCTGCTCGTCCGACTGGACGGTCAGCGCCCAGTCGAACCGGATCGGACTCCGCCTCGACGGGCCGGCCCTGCAGCGGACCCGGGAGGGGGAGCTGCCGAGTGAGGGCACGGTGGGCGGCGCCCTCCAGGTGCCGCCGTCGGGCCTCCCGGTCCTGTTCCTCGCCGATCATCCGGTGACCGGCGGGTACCCCGTCATCGCCGTCGTGGTCTCCGCCGACCTGGACCGGGCGGCCCAGCTGCCGCCAGGCTCCACCGTGCGGTTCCTCGTCGCAGACCCCTGATCGGACCGGATACCGGGCGGGCGGGCCCGGTTAGGGTGGGACCATGACGTTCGACGACGCCCTGGCGGCCATGCGTCGGCTCTCCAGCGGAGCGCGCCACGCCCATACGGGGCAGTGGGTCGCGGGTGCGCTGAGGACCCGCATCGCCGAGGGTGACCTTCCGCCCGGGACGAAGCTCCTCGAGGAGGCGCTGGGGTCCGCGCTCGGGGTCTCCCGGAACACGTTGCGGGAGGCCTTCGGCATCCTCGCCGCGGAGAACATCGTGACGAGGGTCCCCAACCGGGGAGTCTTCGTCGCCCGCCCCACAGCTGAGGACATCGCCGAGATCTACCGTGTCCGCCGGTACCTGGAACCCGCGGCGCTACGGTGGGGCGGTGCCGACTCCGGGGCGGCAGCGGCCGAGCGCGACGCCGTCATCGCCCGGGCCCGCTCAGCGCGGGACGCAGGCGACGTCGCCGCCATGGCGGACGCCAACCAGGACTTCCACAAGGCGGTGGTGGCGCGGGCGGGCAGTGCGCGGTTCGACGCCATGATGTCCGAGGTGCTGGCCGAGATGCGCCTGGTGTTCCACGGCATGGGTGACGATCCGGCGTTCCACGCCCCCTATGTCGAGGCCAATGCGGACATCGCAGCATTGCTGCGGGCGGATCGGGCGGACGAGGCAGCGGAGGGCATGCGCGCCTATTTGGACCAGGCGGAGTCCCAACTCCTCGCGGCGGTGCGCCGGGAGCGGGATCGCTGACGTTCTCGATGCCGTCGGGCCCGAATCGCACCACGTCCGTCCCCTGGGGTCCCGTCCTCCGTCGGACCGGTGTATCGTCCACCGCAGTCCACGCTGTCCCCTCCCCTGCAGTTCCCTCGAAGCCTATCCGTCGAAGTGCGTGCGGACGGGGCCCTGTTGGCCCAGCGACGCCAGGACGGAGGCCGCGAGGTCGCGGAGTTTGACGTTCCGGCCCTGCGAGGCAGCACGGAGGATCCTCACGGCGTCCTCCTGCGAGCACCGGTTCTGCGCCATGATCGCGCCCACGGCGAGGTCGATCATGGTGCGCGACTCCAGCGCTGCCCTCAGGTTGCCGGCGTCGTCGGTGAGATGCGCGATCCGGACGGAGAGTCGCAGGGATCGGGAGGCGTCCCGCGCAATGCCCTCCGCCACGGTGATGCTGGTGTCGGGAAAGGCATGCGGCCTGGTCGAGTAGAAGTCGAGCCCGGCGCTGGCGCCGGCGTCGAGGCGGATCGGTATGCCGAGAGCCGAGCGGATCCCGTGGCCCGCGATGGCCTGCCGGTACTCGGGGAAACGGTCCTCCGCGAGGAAGTCAGGGATGTGCACGGTGTAGCCCTCGCGGGCGGCCCGCAGGCAGGGGCCGTCATCGAACCCGTACTGCACCTCGTCCATGACGCGCGCCTGCTCGCTGCTGCTGGCGACCGTGGTCATGGACTGTGGCCGGAGGAGCGTGACCCCGCAGAACACCTCGCCGTGCTCTCCGGTGAACGCCCGGGATGCGACCTCCACGAGCCCGTCGAGGAACTGCTGCACGTCGTCGCTGTCGAGCACCATGTCCTGCAGCAGTGCGGTCAGGCCGTCCTCGGCGGCCTCGACGGCTAGTTGCTGTTCGTCGGGCACGCCGCCGTCCCCCTGCCCGTGCGGAGGTCGCTCGTCGCGAGGAAGGGATGGGACGGGGACTTGCGTGACGTCATGGGACGGATCCTTCGGGGAGCGCGCTGGATGATCTCGGCTCGCTTCTGAACCCCGTCGACTGGTCGACGGGGTTCATCCTACCCACCCGGTGCCCACTGAGCCCGCCTGCCGGTCACCGGCCAGGCGCTCCGCGGTGGAGGGCTGTGGGATTCCCGGCACAGGGATGTTCGCGGCCGGAAACGCGGCGGAAACCGCCGGTCCGTAGCGTGAGGGAGAACACCCCGTCCACAGGAGGCTGCCGTGCAGACGCTGAGGGTTCGACAGGTCCCCTGGACCAACCCCGTGGCCATGGGGCTGCGGGAGGCGCTGCGTGCGGAGTCCGGGAGCGGGCATGAGCCGCCCGTCCCCGTCGCGGCCGACGACGGCTCGGACATCGCGGTGTTCCTCATCGCGTACGAGCTGGCGTCGGGACAGCCCGTCGGGTGCGGTGGACTCCGCCTGATCGGCACCGCTGCCGAGGTGACCGACGTCTATGTCGTGCCCTACGCCCGGTGGTCGGGGATCGCGCGGGCCATCACGGAGGAGTTGACCTCCTGGGCGCGTGTGCACGGCATCGCCTCCGTCGGGCCGGACGGGGCACTGGCCGGGCTCGATGCCCTGCGGCTCTGATCGCGAGGAAGTGCACCGGGCACTCGCGGGGCCGACGATGCGCGGGCGGCTTCGCGCGCTGGAGTACGCGAGGCCGGGCGATCTGCGAGCCGACCCGTCAGGGACTCGCGGCGCGACGAATCGTGGAGCGTGCGGGCTGCTCGGACACCCGCGGATCGATCTGTCAGGGGACGAGGTAGTCGCTGTCGCGCGCGTCGGTGACCAGCATGTGGCCGGGTGCGTGGCCGATGGCCAGGCCCGGCCGGGACTCCATCACCGCGGCCTGGGGCGTGACCCCGCAGGCCCAGAACACCGGGACGGTACCGCGGGGCAGGTCCACCGGATCACCGAAATCGGGTGAGCCGAGGTCGGCGATCCCGAGGGCCGCCGGGTCCCCCACATGGACGGGAGCGCCGTGCACGGCCGGGTAGCGCGAGGTGATCCGGACGGCGTCGGCGATCCGGTCCGGGCTGACCGGCCGCATGGAGACGACGAGCGGTCCGGCGAGACTCCCTGCCGGACGGCACCGGCGATCGGTCCGGAACATGGGCACGTTCACGCCCTGGTCGATGTGCGCGATCGGGATGCCGCCGGCCCGCAGGGCCGACTCGAAGGTGAAGCTGCACCCGATGATGAAGGTCACGAGGTCTTCCTGCCAGACCTCCAGCAGGTCCGTGGGCCGTTCCACGGGGACTCCGTCGCAGTAGACGACGTACCGCGCGGCATCGGTGCGGATGTCGCCGTCGGGCAGGAGGCGCCCGGTGACCTGTCCCGCGTCGAGGACGTCGAGGACGGGGCAGGCCTTCGGGTTGCGCTGCGCGAAGAGCAGGACGTCGTAGGCGAGGTCCGCGGGGACGATCAGCAGGTTGGCCTGCGTGTAGCCGTCCGCCCAGCCCGCGCTGGGCGCCACAATGCCACGGCGGAAGAGGGCGCGCGCCTCGCCAGCGGTGAGGCGGGATGCATCGGGTGGGGCCGGTACCCCTTCGGCGGTCATGCCCACAGCTTCGCGAGACCGCTGAGCGACTGGTAGCCGAGGAAGAGGGTCAGGAGCCAGGCGAGGACCCCGACCACCAGGAGCCACTTCGGGTACACGTACCCCGCCAGGAGGTCCCTCCGACGCCAGGCCACCCACAGGATCACGGCGAAGCCGACGGGCAGGATCAGCCCGTTCACGGCGCCCGCGGCGATGAGCAGCGTCGTCGGCGCCTGTCCCACGAGCAGGTAGATCACGGCGGAGACGGCGATGAAGACGCAGGTGTAGATGTTCCGGCGGCGGGGCGCAGTGGCGGAGGAGGTGATGAAGGAGATCGACGTGTAGGCCGCCCCGATCACGGACGTGATGGAAGCGGCCCACAGGATGATGCCGAACAGCCGGAGTCCCACCTCCCCAGCGGCGATCTGGAACGCCTCCGCGGCCTGGTTCTGGCTCGCGAGCTCCGCACCACCCGCGACGACTCCGAGGATGGCCAGGAACAGGAGTACGCGGATGACGCCTGTCACGATGATGCCGAGCACGGAGCTCTGGGTGATCTGGCGGACGTTCGCCGGCCCGACGACGCCGGAGTCGAGCATGCGGTGCGCTCCCGCGTACGTGATGTAGCCGCCGATCGTCCCGCCGATCAGGGTGGTGATGACGAGGAAGTCGATCTGGTCCGGGATGACGGCATTCCTGATCGCCAGCCCCACGGGTGGCTGCGACACGACGGCCACGTACCCGGTCAGCAGGATCATCAGGGCACCGAGGACGACGACGATCCGGTCCAGGGCCGCGCCCGCGCGCTTGATGAGGAACACCGCGATGGCGATCACGGCGCTGACCACTCCGCCGATCTTCGCGTCCACCCCGAGCATCGCGTTCAGGCCGAGCCCGGCGCCGGCGGTGTTGCCGATGTTGAACACCATGCCGCCGAGGAAGATCAGGGCCGCGAGGAACCAGCCCACGCCCGGCAGCACCAGGTTCCCGAGCTCCTGGGCGCGGCGACCCGTCACACCGATGACGCGCCACACGTTCAGCTGCACGGCGATGTCCACCAGGATGGAGACGAGGATCGCGAAGGCGAAGGCGGCCCCGAGAGCCACGGTGAACGTACTGGTCTGCGTGATGAAGCCGGGCCCCACCGCGCTGGTCGCCATGAGGAACATGGCTCCCAGCAGTGCGCCCCGTTCGGGGCGCACTGCCACCGGTGTCCTCTTCTTCGCTGCCCTGTCGGCCATGGGATTCCCGTCATCGGTTCAGCAGGTGGCGTGACGGGCGTCACGCCTCGAACGGGAGTCTACAGATTGTTCAACAATCTGCGCAAGGCTTACGGACGGGGTGCTCCGAGGTCCACCGGATCCTCGTCCGTCAGATAGGCGAACTCGGAATGGGCCGCGATGTCGATGCCGCGGATCTCGTCCTCCTGCTCGATCCGGAGCCCGATGGTCCGCTGCAGGACCTGCGCGATCACCCAGGTGACCACGAAGGAGTAGGCGAGGACGGCCACGGTCGCGAGGGACTGGATCCCGAGCAGCTCGAAGCCTCCTCCGTAGAAGAGCCCCGCCACGCCGTTCGGCGCGTCCTCGGTGGCGAACAGCCCGATGAGCAGGGTGCCGAGGATGCCGCCGACCAGGTGAACCGCGACGACGTCGAGCGAGTCATCGAAGCCGAGACGGAACTTGAGCTCCACGGCGAGCGAGCAGACGGCCCCGGCGATGGCGCCGATGGCGAGGGCGCCCATCGGACTCACCGCACCGCAGGCGGGGGTGATCGCCACCAGGGCGGCGATCAGGCCCGACGCCGCACCGAGGCTGGTGGCCGCACCGTTCCGGATCCGCTCCACGAGGGCCCAGGCGAGAAGGCCGGCGGAGGCCGCCACGGCCGTGTTGAGGAACACCACCGAGGCGGACTGGCCGGCGGAGAGCGCCGATCCGGCGTTGAAGCCGAACCAGCCGATCCACAGCAGGCCTGCCCCGACGAGGATCAGGGGACGGCTGTGGGGCTTGGCGTGATCGACCGTCGGCCAGCCGTGGCTGCGACCGAGCACGAGCGACAGTGCCAGGGCCGCGATCCCGGCGTTCATGTGCACGGCGAGGCCTCCGGCGAAGTCGATCGCCCCGAGGTCGTTCGCGATCCAGCCGCCCACCACGGAGCCGTCCTCCGAACTGAAGGCGAAGACCCAGTGCGCGATCGGGAAGTAGACGAGGGTGGCCCAGACACCCGCGAAGATCATCCAGGCACCGAACTTCATGCGCCCGGCCGCGGCCCCGGCCACCAGCGCCGTGGTGACGCAGGCGAAGAACAGCTGGAAGGCGGCGAAGAGGATCGGCGGGATGGAGGCCGCGGGGTCCTCCGCGAGCAGCTGGCCCATGCCGGCGTACTCGGCGACATCACCGATCAGGCCGAGCCCGCCGACCGAGTCACCGAACGCCATCGAGTAGCCGAAGAGCGCCCACAGCACCGCGACGAGGCTCGCCCCGCCGAAGCACATCATCATCATGTTCAGGATGCGCCGGGAGCCGACCATCCCACCGTAGAACAGGGCCAGAGCCGGGATCATCAGACAGACGAGCGCAGAACTGGCGAGAATCCAAGCGACGTTTCCAGAATCCATGGGAGTCCATTTCCGTGACAGCGCTCCTGCGTGCCGGAGGGGACAGGGCCGGGTCCCGTACAGGGGGTGGGGTACGGAACCCGGAGGGCACGCCGCGCTGAGCCATGGTAGACAGCACCACGTTTCCGCGTCCGGCGGCCGCCGTTAACTCTGTGTTACGCCGCGCCCGGTCCCTAGCCGCCGGCCACGGACTGGATGATCATGACGGTCACCCCGGGAGGCACGGGCGTCGCGAGGCCGTCGAGGCGAAGTACGTCCTCACCGTCCACGTAGATGTTGACGTACCGCCGGAGCGCCCCCGTCTCCTCGCGGATCCGCTGCTCGAGCAGGGGGCGCCCTTCGCCGAGCCGGTCCAGCAGTGCGGCGACGTCGCCGCCGTCGGGCACTGTCATACCGACCTCTGTGTGTCCCTCCACGTACGGTCGCAGCAACGTGGGGATCAGCACGGTGACGTCACCGGCCGCGGCCCCGGGCGGGATCTCCATGGGTTGCACCGGCTCAGGCGGGGACCACGGCGGCACGGACCGAGAGGACGTCCGGCAGGTGGCTCGCCACTTCCCGGAACGTGCGGCCCTCGTCGGCGCTCGCGTAGACGCTTCCGCCACGCGTCCCGAAATACACCCCCGCCACGGCGTCGTCGTCCACGCAGGCGGCGTCGCGCAGCACCGCGTTGTACTCGCCGCGCGGCAGTCCGGCGTCGGACGCCTGCCACGTGGCGCCGCCGTCGTCCGTCCGGTGCACGGCGAGGTGCCCGCCGGGCGGGATGCGCTCACCGTCGGCCTTGAGCGGGATCACCCAGGCCGTGCCGCTGCGGTGCGGGTGCGAGAGCATCACGAAACCGAAGTCCGCCGGCAGGCCGTCCGCGATGGACTGCCAGGAATCGCCCCGGTCCGTTGTCGCGTAGACGCCGTGGTGGTTCTGGGCGAAGAGGCGGTCGGGGTCGACGGCGTCGCGTGCCAGTTTGTGGACGCACTGACCGAACTCCGGATCCGGGTCCGGCATGAAGTAGGCGCTGATGCCCTTGTTCCTCGGCTGCCAGGAGGCTCCGCCGTCGTCGGAACGGTACACGCCTCCGGTGCTCATGGCGACGTGGAGGGTCTCGTCCGTCGGGCTCGGCAGGACGGTGTGCGCCGCCGCACCGCCGAAACCCGCGCCCCACTCGCTGCGGTGGGGGTGGTCCCAGAGGCCCCGGTTCAGCTCGAAGGTCTCGCCGTGGTCGGTGGACTTCCACACCGAGATGGGCTGGCAGCCGGCCCAGACCACACCGGGGCGGTTCTCGGCGTCGGGCTGGATCTGCCAGACACGCTCGAGGGCGGCGCCGTCCTCGGGTGCGAAGCGGATGCTCCCCTCCTGCGGCTCGGTCCAGGTGGTCCCCAGATCGTCCGAGTGCGCGATGCAGGGGCCGAAGTGCCAGGACATGCGTCCTGCGAACAGGCGCGTGGTGCCGCCCCGGGTGTCGATGCCGACGCTCGGGATCTCCTCCATCAGGAAGAGGGGTTCGGAGAGTGTCCAGGTCTCACGATCCGTGCTCGTCGCGAGCCACAACCCCTTCTTCGTCCCGATGGCGAGAAGAACGGTCTTCCGTGCTGCTGACATGGCTGCCCCCGTTGGCGTCCTGGCGGCTGTCGGGCCGTCTCCTGGTGCGGATCACTTGGGACGATGCCACTCGCCACTCGTTTTGTACAGGGCCGACTACCCGCTTCTGTCCGGAATGGCGACAGGGCCCGCTGCACCGTGCCAGAGTGGGTTCATCCGGACGCTGGGGCGCGGACCTACCCACCCCTGGAGGCACCGCGTGAGTCAGATCGTCCTCGGAAGTCCAGCACCGCTGCGATCCTGCCCGGCTGCCTCGACCATCTTCCCCGCACCGCCCTGCCGCTTCTGCTCCGGCTCGTTCTGCTTGCGGGTCGAACCGCGTCTGCTCTCCCTCTGGTGGGCGCCCGGCGCCGTGCTCGGCCTCACGGACGTGGCCGGCGCCGCCGAGGTCATCCGCGATGTGTCCGACGGCTACCGGCTCCCGCTCGTGGTGCACCTGCAGGGCATGGTCGGCATCGCTGCGGCGGCTCGGACCCTCATCCTCGAGAGTTCCCTCTCCTCGCGCATCGCCTACGTCGGCACCGGGCCCGTGGACCAGGTCATCGCGGCGTTCCTCGACCAGGGGCTGTCCGAGACGCGGTACTTCGAATGCCCGCGGGCAGCCCAGGAATGGGCACTGGGCGGGCGGGACGGCTAGTCGAACATCGGTGTGAGGAAGCGGCGCTCGTAGCGACGGATGCAGCCGCTGTCTTGCGCGAGGCGGTACGCCTCGATGCACTCCTGATCCGTCCGGGACTCCGTTCGGTAGCGCTCGTAGTCCGCCAGCGAGGGGAAGGTGAAGAGTGCGTAGGCGATGTCGCTGTCGCCCTCGCCCGGGAGGAAGTACCCGTGATGGTTGCCGCCGAGCTTCCCGACGAGCCGGATCCAGCGGCGCCCGTACTCTTCGAAGTCGGCGATCCTGTCCGGGTCGATCTCATAGCGCAGGTGCACGGTGATCACCCGCCTACCTGCTCTCGTCCGCGGTTCCGGCACGATCCGCGTCCGCCGGGGAGGCGGCCGGCCGTTCGTCGATGACCGGTGGGAGCCCGAAGTCGTCGAACAGCTCGGGGTACAGGAAGTTGTGGTGCCCGATGATCCGGCCCCCTGCGGTCTCGATGACCTGGATGGCCCAGGGCTTCCAGAGGCCCGGCTCCACGAGGTGGTAGTTGGCGAAGCCGCCCGCACCGTTGACACCGAGCGGGAGGAGGCGGCCGCCCTCGCAGACGCTGCCCTTGCCGACGAACCAGGCGATGACGTCGTCCGGGCCGCTGAGCCAGAGGTCGAACGGCGGCATCGACAGCACGACGTCGTCGCGCAGCAGTGAGACGAGCAGGTCCATGTCGTAGGACTCGAAGGCGCGCAGATACTTGGCGAGGAGGTCCCTGTGCGCGGGGTCCTCGAGCGGCATGCCGGCGCTCGGCTCGTACCCGGCCATGGTCTTGCGCGCCCGCTGCAGTGCGCTGTTGATCGACGCCGTGGTGGCATCGAGCAGGTCGGCCACCTCGGCGGCGGACCAGCGGAGCACCTCGCAGAGGATCAGCGCGCTGCGCTGCAGGGGCGGCAGGTGCTGCAGGGCGGCGATGAAGGCGAGCCTGACCGTGTCACGGGCCTCGGCGACGACGGCGGGGTCACCCGAGGTGTCGATCACCCGATCGTCGCGGATGGGCTGCACGAAGGTCCCCTCGGTGAGTGGGGCGCCCAGCACCGCGTCCGCAGTCCGCGTGGAGGGCCCCAGGTCCATCGGCCGCGCGCGCCGCTGCGGGCTGCGCAGCATGTCGACGCAGACGTTGTGCGCTATACGGAACAGCCAGGTCCGCAGGGAGGACTGGCCGGCGAAGGTGTCCCTGCGGGACCATGCCTTGATCATCGTCTCCTGCACGGCGTCCTCTGCCTCCGAGGCTGCCCCGAGCATGCGGTAGCAGTAGCCGGTGAGCTCCCGGCGCGAGGCCTCCAGGAGATGGTCGAACGAGGCGTCGGGCCGCACGGGGCCGGATGCGGCGTCCCTGCGTGAGGCGGCGGTGGCGGGCTGCATGCCTCGAGCGTAGCGAGGGCGGGCGGTGTTCGGGAGGAATCAGGCCGGAAAAATGGGCGAGGGTCGATGACTCCGGGCCCTCCGTGACGTCTACTGGGGGACAGCAGCATTCGACACAGACCGGAGCACCCCATGCGCAGACTCACAGCAGGCCTCTTCTCCTCGGTGGACGGAGTGGTGGAGGACCCCCATCTCTGGCAGCTCGACAGTTTCGACGATGAGCTCGGAGCCGGGATGGGAGCCATGATCAGCAGGGTGGACACCGTGCTCCTGGGCCGCCACGGCTACGAGGAGTGGGCGCAGCACTGGCCCGCGGCGGAGGCTGCGGACCCCTTCGGCGCCTTCATCAATCCCGTCGAGAAGTTCGTCGCCTCCCGCTCCCTGTCCGGTCCGCTCGGCTGGACGAACGCGTCCCTCATGGGCCAGCCGCTCGAGGACTTCGTCCGCGGTCTGAAGCAGACGGACGGCGGGGACATCGCCGTGTGCGCCAGCATCTCCCTGGTCCGCCAGCTCATGTTCGCTGGGCTGCTCGACTCACTGACCCTGATGATCCACCCGGTGGTGGCGGGTGCGGGCCGCCACCTGTTCGAGGCGTCGGACCCCGTCACGAGACTGGAACTGCAGGAGGTCACGACGACGAGTCGTGGCAACGTCCTCGCGTCCTACGGTCTTCGTACCGGATCGGTCGGGGAGTAGACATGTCCTTCCAGGCATACCTTGATGCGATCGAGTCGAAGACGGGGCTCACGCCGCGTGAACTCGTGGCGCAGGCGAAGGAACGGGGGTTCGACGGATCGGGCGCGAAGGCCGGCGAGATCATCGCCTGGCTCAAGGAGGACCACGAGCTCGGGCGCGGTCACGCCATGGCCCTCGTCCATGTGATCAGGAACGGCACCACGATCAGCGAAAAGCATGTCGGTACCGGCGGGGCACACAGGGACGCCTCCACCGAGTTGTGGCTCGACGGCGCGGCGACGCGGCCCGCTCCGTGACGGACGGTCATGGGCCGCACCTAGACTGCTGCCCATGGCCGTCCTCATCGATCCTCCGTCCTGGCCGGCGCACGGCACGGTCTTCTCCCACCTGGTGTCGACGTCGTCCCTGCGGGAGCTGCACACCTTCGCCGAGGCCGCGGGCATACCGCGGCGCGCGTTCGACGAGGACCACTACGATGTGCCGGTGCGCCGGTACCGGGAGCTGGTCGAGCGCGGTGCGGAGGAGGTCGGTGGCGCCGAGTTGGTGCGCGCCCTGATCGCGAGCGGTCTGCGGATCCCTGCCCGACGGCGGGGCCCGAAGCTCCGTGCGGCTCTCGATTCCCGCTGGTCCTCGGTGCTTCCGTCCGATCCTGACCTGGGCGCCGAACTCCTGGACCGCTGGGGGGAACAGCACCGGCGCTATCACACCCGGACGCACCTCCTCGCCGTCCTGGAGGCCCTCGACCTCCTGCTGGAGGACGAGGATGACGCCCTGCGCCGGCCGGTGGTCGTCGCGGCCTGGTTCCACGACGCCGTGTACGAGGCAGTGGCGGGCGATGACGAACAGGCATCGGCGGACCTCGCCGTCGAACGCCTGACCGGGCGGGTCCCTCCGGCCGAGGTGCGCGAGGTGGAGCGGCTCGTGCTCCTGACGGCGGGCCACGATCCGGCGGAGGACGACCGCGCCGGACACCTGCTGTGTGATGCGGACCTGGCGGTCCTGGGCGGCTCCGAGGCGGAGTACGCGCGGTACACCGCGGCCGTCCGCGAGGAGTATGCGCAGGTCCCCGATACTGACTTCATCGAGGGTCGCCGGGCGGTGCTGACGCGGCTGATCGCCCTCGATCCGCTGTTCCGCACGACGGCGGGACGGGAACGCTGGGGTGACCGCGCTTCGGACAATCTGCGACGCGAGCTCCGGATGCTCGGCTGACCCCGACCAGGCGGCAGAGCGTGGCCCTGCGGTCGACCGCGCGTTCTCCTAGAGTGGAGTCATGCCCCGATCACCCGAGACCTCGTCCGACTCCGACAGACCCGGCACCCGGCAGGTGCCGGGTCAGCCCGCCGACCTGGGGCAGCGATGAACGGGGAGCTGATCCTCAACATCGCGCTGGTCATCGTCTTCGTCCTGATCGGCGGGGTGTTCGCCGCCACCGAGATGGCTCTGGTGACCCTGCGGGACAGCCAGGTCAACGCCATCGCCCAGCGCGGCAGGCGGGGCGAGAAGGTCGCGGCGCTCGCGCGCAACCCGAACACGTTCCTGTCCGCGGTGCAGATCGGTGTGACCGTGGCGGGCTTCGCCTCCGCAGCCTACGGAGCATCCTCGATCGCCCCTTCCGTCGCTCCGCTGCTGGTCGCCTTCGGGCTGGGCGAGCAGGCCTCGCTGACGCTCGCCACGATCCTGCTCACGCTGGTGGTCGCCTACCTGTCGCTCGTCCTCGGTGAACTGGCGCCCAAGCGGCTCGCGATCCAGCGCAACGCGCAGTTCGCCTACGCCGTGGCGCCCGTCCTCAACAACTTCGCCCGGGTGATGCGGCCCGTGATCTGGCTGCTGTCCGTGTCCACCAATGCGGTGGTGCGCCTCCTCGGCGGGGACCCGACCCGCACGAGCGAGAGCATGACGGAGGAGGAACTCCGGGACATCGTCACGAGCCATGAGGGACTGCCCGAGGACGAACGCCGCATCCTCGACGACGTCCTGTCCCTCCGCGACCGGCAGATCAGCGAGGTCATGCGACCGCGCCCCGAGGTCGTCGCCATCACCGGTGCGGAATCCGTCGGCGATGCGGTGGCGCAGATCGCGGGCCTGCCGTTCTCCCGGTATCCCGTCGTGGACCAGTCGATCGACGACATCACGGGGTTCGTGCACGTACGCGATCTCTACGAGGCTGCGGCGCTGGATCCGGGCACACCGGTCACGGAGGTCATCCGCTCCATCCCCTATCTGCCGGCGACGGCCCGCGTCCTGCCGACGCTGACCATGCTGCGCGCCCGCAACACGCATATCGCCGTGGTCATCGACGAATACGGCGGCACGGACGGCATCGTCACCCTCGAGGACCTCGTGGAGGAGGTCGTCGGCGAGATCTTCGACGAGTACGACACCGATGCCGCGCCGGCGAAGATGGCGGAAGGCGGAGGGGTGGTCGATGGCCGGCTCAACCTGCAGGACTTCGAGGAGGCCACCGGCATCGAGCTTCCCCGCGGCACCTGGGACACCGTTGCCGGTTTCGTCCTCGAACGCCTGGGCCGGCTCGCCCGCCAGGGTGACGTCGTCGAGGTGGAGGGCGCGACCCTCCAGGTCACCGGGATGGATCGTCGCCGCATCGCCGAGATCCTCGTCCTCCCCGCGGACGATCCCTCCGACGAGGACCCTGCGTCCTGATCACGTCCCGGCGGACAGTGCGGGACCGGCCGCCGGCCGTGCCGACCTGTCCGCGGGGCGCGGGGGTCACGACGTCGTGAGGACGGTCTTCAACCAGCCCTCCTCGCGGCGGTCGAAGGTCAGGTAGGCGTCGACGACGTCCGAGATCGGCTCGTGCTGGGTGATGAACCTGGTGGGGTCGAAGACGCCGGAGGCCACGAGATCCAGAAGGGGTGGCGTGACCGAGCGGTGGTCGCAGTTGCCCATGCGGACGGTCAGGTTCTTGTTCATGGCCTGTCCGATGGGGTAGGACATCATCTGCGGGCTGTACACGCCGATGATGCCGATCCGCCCGTACTTCCGCACCGTCTCGACGCTCCACCGGGACACCTGTGACGGCGCGTTCCCCGGGACCCAGTTCTCGCCCTGCACGTTGGTCGAGGGCGCCACCTGCGCGACCTCCCGCGCGAACTCGTCGGCCTGCTGTTCGCCGTGGGCGGCCGCCGGTCCGGAGGAGGGGCGCTGCGCGTCGACGCCGACGGCATCGATCACGGCGTCCACCCCGATGCCGAGGGTCGCGTCCATCAGTGCCTGCACCGGGTCCTCGCGGTTGAAGTCGACGACGTCGGCGTTCTGGTCGAGTGCCTGCACGAGGCGGGTCTCGACGCCGTCGATCGCGAAGACGCGCGAGGCTCCCTGGCGGAAGGCGGACGCGATGGCGAACTGCCCGACGACGCCCGCTCCGTACACGGCGACGGTGTCACCGCGCTGGACCCCGGCCAATTCCGCCCCGAACCAGGCGGTGGGGAAGATGTCCGACAGCAGGATCGCCTGCTCGTCGCTGACGGTGTCGGGGAGCGCGGTCAGCGTGTTGGAGGCGTAGGGGATGCGGGCGTACTCGGCCTGCAGGCCGTTCACGGGGCCGGTGGTCTGCGGGCCGCCGAAGAAGCAGGTCCCGGCCTGGGGGCCGTTGGGATTCGCGGTGTCGCACTGCGCGGTGTGGCCGGCGCGGCACTGCCAGCAGACGCCACAGGACATGGTCGAGGACACGACGACACGGTCACCGGGGGCGAAGCGGCGCACGGCGGCGCCGACCGCGGTGACTTCACCGACCGCTTCGTGGCCGAGGATGGTGCCTTCCTTCATGCCGGACATGGTGCCCCGGATGAAGTGAAGATCGGTCCCGCAGATCGCGCTGCGCGTGATGCGCACGATCGCGTCGTTCGGGTCGAGGATGGTGGGATCGTCGACCGTGTCGAGGCGGATGTCACCTTCACCGTGCCAGACGAGAGCTCTCATGATCCGTACTCCTTCTGCCGTGCTGCGTGGGCGTGGCCTTCGATGGTCCTCACGCTAGGGACGGCTCTCGGCGTCACACAAGCACCCGTCCCTGCGGTCGGTCACCTTGACAGCCTCCAGCATCGCGGGCACCCGATCGCCGATGCCGCCGCGTGCCTGCGGCGGGAGTCAGCCGCGCGTCGGCTGATAACGGGGCCGGTCGAAGGGATCGAGGTCGATGGTCAGGCTCATGGTGTGGGGGACAGGGTCGGCGCACAGCAGGTCGTGCATCACGGCCAGCCACTGGAACGCGGCCGCCCTGTCCTCGAAGTACTCGGCCGGGTAGGCGGCGTGCGCGTACCCGGCGGCCATCATGCGGTCCACGGGCGTGCTGCCGAGCATCGAGGCGGCCAGGACGTGCCGTGCGGAAGCGAGGACGCGGCGTGCTCCGGGGAGGATCTCGACGACGTCGTTCAGGTCGACGAACACCACGTACGGTCGGTGGTCGGTGAGCTCGAATCCCCGGCGCAGCATCATGAGCGCATCGACCTCCGTCACGGAGACCGGTTCCCGGGCGCGGACGGTCACCGCGCACCTCTCCAACCGGCTGATCTCGTACGTGGTCTCGAAGGTATAGGCGGGTCTCATGCATCTCCGGCAGCAGTGATGGGCGGGACGCCATGGCGCGGACCCGGCGCGAACGCCGTGAGACCAGCCGAACCGAGGCACGTCTCCACAGGATAGGCCGTTCGGCTCCCCACCGCACAGCGTCGTCCTGCGGCGGCCGCCCTGGTCCCGCCGCGCCGTCGTCCCGCCCGTAGGGCGCCCGGCCGGATGCCGGTCCATCCCGCCTCGGCGCGTGGTCACGGTTCGGCGCTGATGCGGGGCGGGCCATGGCCGGAAGGGTGCGGGTCGTCGATCATGGGTGCATGACACGGTCGGTGCACGTCGGAGTGCTGGTCCTCGCAGCGGTACTGCTCAGCGGCTGTGGGGCGGATGGCGGCGCCGGTGCAGTCGTCGGCGGGCCGGCCACCTCACCGCGCGCCACCACCGGTCCATCGGATCCCGCCGACCCCTCGACGTCCCCGGTCCCCACACCCGCAGCCTTCGCGCCGCCGCCCGCCGACGGGCCCGTTGCCGGCCAGGGCACCGTCCTCCAGATCGGGGACGCTCCGCCGCAGCTCTGCCTCGGTGGTGTTGCCGAGTCCTACCCGCCGCAGTGCTCGGGTCCCGAGGTGGCGGGCTGGGACTGGGGGCTCGCGCAGCAGGCCGAGACGGCGTCGGGCGTGACCTGGGGCGCCTACGCGGTCACGGGGACGTGGGACGGGAGCGTCTTCACCCGCACCGGCATCCCCGTCCCGCTCTCCCTCTACGACGCCCTGCCCTTCGAGGATCCCCTCGCCGGACGCCAGGGCACCACCGACCGGCAGGAGCTCGACCGCATCCTTCCCGAGGTCTATACCGGTCACGAGGGCTACGCCGTGACCGCCGGCGTGGACCGCGGCTTCGTCAGCCTCATGGTGGTCTACGACGACGGCTCCTTCCAGGCGCGGATGGACGCCGAGTACGGGTCCGACGTCGTCGTCGTGCAGTCCGCCCTCCGCCCCACTGCCTGAGCAGGCGCGCTGCCTGGGCCGGCCCGCCACATGGGCAGGCCCGGGTGAACGAGCCGGTCCGCCCACCGCGCCCGCCCTTCACTGCCGGACGGAGCGCCGGCCTAGTGCGGGCCGAGGTGCATGGAGATCTGGTACCGATCGGAGCGGTAGGTGGAGATGGAGTACTCGATCGGCGTCCCGGGCTCGTTCCGGCCGCTGAAGGAGCGGCGATGGAACAGCAGGACGGGGGCGCCCGGCTCGACGTCGAGGAGCCGCGCGATCCTCTCGGGGGCGGCGGCTGCCTCCACGGTCTGCTCCACGCGCTCCACGGGGTAGCCGCTCGCGGCCAGGACCCGGTAGAGCGAGCCCGTGAGGTCGTGGTCGAGGAGGCCGGGCAGCAACGACGGCGGGAGCCAGGACTCGTCGACGCTGACCGGGGCCCCGTTGGCGAGGCGGAGGCGGGCCACGAGGTGCGCCTCCGCATGTGGTGGAAGGCCGAGATGATGGGCGGCCTCCCGTGGCGGTGCTGTGGTGGTTGCCGTGATGACCCTGGTGCTGGGCTCGAAGCCTGCGGCCCTCATGTCCTCGTTGAACGAGGCGAGGTGCAGGGTGGAGCGGACCATCCCGTGCGAGACGAACGTGCCCTTGCCCTTGACGCGGACCAGGGCGCCGTCCTGCACCAGGTCCGCGATGGCACGGCGCACCGTGATCCTCGAGACTCCGAACTCCTCCTCGAGTTGGCGCTCGCCGATCAGTGCATCGCCCGGGCGGAGGCTGCTCGCGGCAACGAGCTCCTGGATCTTCCGGCGCACCCATACGTGCTTGAGCTCACCGGCCCCGAGGTCGTCCACATCGGGCTCCATGGTCAGGCGGTCGCCGGCGGCAGGGTGAACAGCAGACCGCCCACGGCCACCGACGCGCCGGCGGCCGTGCCGGTCACAGCGCCGGCCGCTGTGTCGAGGACGACGACGGGGCAGCAGGGGTCGAGGCCCTTCGAGCGGATGAACGGGACGTCGACGCCGACCATGGCATCGCCGACGGCGACCACGTCGCCCTTCGCCGCGTGCACGGTGAAGCCCTCACCCTTCAGGTGCACCGTGTCGATCCCCACATGGACCAGGACGGCAGGGCCGCTCTCGTGCTGGACGATGAAGGCATGCGGCATGATCTTGACGACGCGGCCGGCCAGCGGCGCGACGGCGGTCAGCACCGCGGCGTCGTCGTGCGGTACGACGGCGACGCCGTCCCCCACGAGGGCTGAGGCGAAGACGGGGTCGGGGACGTCGGCCAGGGCGATCACGCGACCGGGCAGGGGTGACGCCACCCGCAGGGCCGCGGGAGCAGCCGAACTCACATCAGGTCCTGGATGTCCTCGGCCAGGTTCTCGGCCTCCGGCCCCACGACCACCTGCACCACAGTCCCGGCGACCATGACCCCGTGTGCGCCGGCTGCCTTGAGCGCGGCCTGGTCCACGAGCGAGGCATCCGCCACCTCGGTCCGCAGGCGCGTGATGCACCCCTCGATCTCCTCGACGTTCGCTGCTCCTCCGAGCGCCGCGAGGATGGTCTCTGCTTTGGACATGTCTGCTCCTTCGGTCCTGCGGTCAGGGCTCGTCGTGTGCGTGTGATCGTCCCCGTCCCCGTTGTTGACAGAGATGCGTTCGAGGCTTCAGAGTGATCACACTCACTGGTTATAACCAGCTGGAGCAGACTCTACTGAGTCGGCAGCACAGCCACAAGCAGGCACCACCAGACCAGCACTCAGCACCGACGCAACCCGTCCACCAGCTACACCGGCGTACCTGTCCCGGCGAGCCGTCGGACACCCCGCACACCGAATCGAGGAGCACGATGACCACCGACCAGACACCGATGCCCGGAGGTTCCGGCGCATCCTCCGCGTCAGCCCCCGGAAAGAAGAAGAGCGAGGGCAAGGCGCTCCAGAACCTCCAGCGGTTCGGGCGGAGCCTGATGCTCCCCATCGCCGCCCTCCCGGCTGCAGCCCTCCTGCTGCGCCTCGGCCAGGACGACCTCCTCGGCAGCTTCGAAGCGCTGACCACCGTGGCCGCCGTGATCGGCGCGGCGGGCAACGCCCTGTTCGCCAACCTCCCGCTCCTCTTCGCCGTCGGCATCTCCTTCGGCTTCGCCCGCAAGGGGGACGGCTCGACGGCGCTCGCGGCCGTTGTCGGCTACCTCGTCATGACCGGCGTCTTCGAAGCCATGGCACCCGTGGTGCTCGGGGCGCCCGCCGAGGGCGAGGACCCGCCCGTCATCAACTACGGCGTGCTCGCGGGCATCATCATGGGTCTCACCACCGCACTGCTCTGGCAGCGCTACCATCGCATCAAACTGCCGGACTGGCTCGGCTTCTTCGGCGGGCGACGCTTCGTCCCCATCATCACGTCCTTCGCCGCCATCATCATCGGTGTCCTTCTCGCGCTGGTGTACCCGATCTTCAACAACGGCCTGACGGCGGTCGGTGAGGCCGTCTCCGAGAACACCGTCGCGGGCAGCGGCGTGTACGGCTTCCTGAACCGCATGCTCATCCCGCTCGGCCTGCACCACATCCTGAACTCCTTCGTGTGGTTCATCCTCGGCGATTACGAGGGCACGAGCGGCGACCTCAACCGCTTCTTCGCAGGTGACCCGACCGCCGGGGTCTTCATGACCGGCTTCTTCCCGATCATGATGTTCGCCCTGCCCGCAGCGGCGCTCGCCATCTGGCAGGAGGCCCGGCCCGGCCAGCGGAAGATCGTCGGCGGCATCATGCTCTCCACCGGCCTCACGGCGTTCCTGACGGGGATCACCGAGCCCCTGGAGTTCTCCTTCATGTTCGTGGCCTGGCCCCTGTACGTCATCCACGCCGTCCTGACCGGCACCTCGATGGCACTCGTCAACGCCCTCGACATCCATCACGGATTCGGGTTCTCCGCCGGGGCCATCGACTACGTGCTGAACTTCGGGATCGCCGAGAAGCCGCTCTGGCTCATCCCGATCGGCCTCGGCTACGCGGCCGTCTACTACGTCCTGTTCCGGTTCGTCATCCGGCGCTGGAACCTGAAGACGCTCGGCAGGGAGGACGAGGGGGCGCCCTCGCTCGCCACCCCCGACGCCACCTGAGACCGACCGACCAGACGACGAAGGGACGGCCGTGCAGATCATCCTCTGCGAATCCGCGGCACAGGTAGGGCAGCGGGCCGCCGACATCATCGAGGCCCGGGTGCGGCAGGGGTCCGCCGTCCTCGGCCTCGCGACGGGAGGCTCGCCGTCGTCCACCTATGCCGAGCTGATCCGGCGGCACCGCGAGGAGGGCCTCGGCTTCGGCGACGTCACCGTGTTCACCCTCGACGAGTACGCAGGGCTCGCCGCCGGTCATCCGCAGTCCTACCACTCGACGATCCGGCGCGAGTTCGTGGACCACGTGGACGTCACACCGGCGCGGCTCCACACGCCGCGGGGTGACGCCACCGACCCCGTCGCGGAAGCTGCACGCTACGACGCCGCCATCGCGGCGGCGGGCGGTATCGACGTGCAGCTCCTCGGCCTGGGAGCCAACGGGCACATCGGCTTCAACGAGCCGACCTCGTCCCTGACGTCCAGGACGCGCGTCAAGACCCTCGCCGGAGCGACCCGTGCGGCCAACGCGCGCTTCTTCGAGGACGACGGCGAGGAGGTACCGAAGCTCTGCCTGACCCAGGGACTCGGCACCATCGGGGAGTCACACCAGGCGGTCCTCGTCGCCCTCGGGAGCGTGAAGGCGCACGCGGTGAAGGCCATGGTGGAGGGTCCGCTCAGCGCGTTCTGCCCGGGCTCCGTGCTCCAGTTGCACCCCAGGGCCGTCGTCGTGCTGGATCCCGAGGCGGCGTCGAAGCTGACGATGCTCGACTATTACCGCGAGGCCCAGGCACTGGCGGACGGCCTGGCATGACGGACTACTGCTGGTCCGTTCCGCGCTCCCTCTCCGTGCCGGGATCCCTGGTGAACGAGGACGCCCTCGCCGTATCGGGATCCTCGCTCGTGATGATCGACGGCGCCTCGGGGCTCGGCGCAGGGCGCATGACCGGCTGGCCGAGTGACCCCCACTGGTTCGCGCACTCGCTCGCGCCCCTGCTGGTCGAACGGCTGGCGGACGGCAGGCCGGTCGCCGTCGTCCTGGCCGCGTGCCTCGCCGAGCTGCGGGCGGAGTACGGCGAGGGGGACGACGGTGGACTCGGCCCCTCCGCGTCCGTCCTGGTCGCACGCATCACGGGGGCGGAGGTCGAGGTGTACTCCCTCGGGGACTGCCTGGCGCTCGTGGGGCTCACCGACGGCTCGGTCCACGCCGTCCGCGACGGCGCCGTCGGCGAGCTGGATGCCGTGGTGGTGGAGCGCCTGCAGGAGCTCCGGCGAGGCACGGCGCTCACGCCGGCCGATGCCCGTCCGCTCGTGCAGGACCTGCTGGTCGGCAATCGGAGGCTCCGCAACACGCCGGAGGGCTATTGGATCGCCGACCTCAGCGGCGCCGGGGCGCCCCACGCGCTCCGCAGGACCTATGCCGCCTCCGAGCTCCTCGACGTCGCCCTCATGACCGACGGCTTCGCCGCGGCCCTCGACCTCGCGGCCGTCGTGGCGACGCCGGAGACGTTCCTCCAGGACCTGCGGCTGCACGGGCCCGGACCGACGATGGACGCCCTCGTCGCGCGGTTGGCCGCCGACGCGGACTGCACCCGCTTCCCTCGCCTCAAGCCGATGGATGACAGCTCAGTGGTCGTCGCCGCGCTGCATGCAGGATCCGGGCTCCAGCGCCAGTGCTGAATCCGGCGCGTCGTCCGGCGCTCACGGGTGCCAGAATGGTGGCAGTGCGACGGCCCGGTACCCGGGTGGCCGCCCGTGGTCACGAAGCCGGCCGCGGGAGGTGCGCGCTCCGCTGCCCGGTGGCGGCAGCCCCATCCGGCTTCCGCAGAGGATCGCCGGAGGACACCGCCGCATGCAAGGACACCACACCCGTCTCGCGATGCAGCACGCGGGCCTCTCCCTCGCGACGGTCTGGGAGCATTTCCTCAACATGGGCGGGTGCATCGGCCATCTCGAGGTCGACGGCTATCTCCACGGCGTGATCACCCTGCCCGCCGACGACGGCGACTGCGTGACGCAGGCGGTCAACGAGTTGCTCGACGACCAGGCGAGGGTGGGCCTCCTGTCCTGCTGCCGCGCCCCGTACAGCCGGGCGGGAGTGCGCGGAGCAGTCGGAGCGCGCACGCTGTTCCGGGCCTGCACGGCTGCCGGACCGCATCCTGTCGCGGACGGGATGGCGGAGGCGGCGCCTACCGGGACTGCAGTGCGTCGAGCGCCACGGCCATCGCCGCTGCAACCCGTCCGTCGAGCCGTGCGCCGGGAACGGTGACCAGGTACCTGTCCCGCAGGGACTGACCGCGCTCGGAGACCAGGACCGTCTGCCCTGCCGCGTCGACGAAGTCGAAGTGGAACCGGAAGGGGGACGGAAGGGCGTCGACGATCGGGACCATCTCCCAGATCCGCCGCCCGATGGCGGTCGCCGCGCTCCGCTCGCTTCCCCTGGCTACGGCACCGGGCGCCTCGAGGTGCCACGTGGAGCGCAGCAGGGAGGCGCCGAAGTCCTTGCGGAAGCTGCCGATCGGCACACCCGCGGCGTCCAGCACGTCGTACGTGGCGCCCAGGTCGAGTCGCTGCCGCGCCCTGAAGGAGAAGAGGGCGGCGGAGCGCGACTCGTCCCGGTAGAACGTGACCTGTTCGCGGAAGGCGGTCCGCTTCTGCTGCGCGAAGGCCAGCAGGTCGCCGGGCGAACCGTCCCCGGCCGCCGTCCTGATCTCGTAGCGGTTGACCATCAGCGTGACCTTCTGCGTCACGGTGAAGCGTTCGACGCCCTGTGCCAGATCCATTGCCGTCCTGTCCTCGTCCATGTGCCGGTCCGCTGTCGCAGCCCGGCCCCTCGTCGAGCCTAGCCACAGGTGGGCACGGGGGCATCGTCCCCGTGGGGGACGCACGCGTCACTCGTTCGGACGAGTCTCCAGAGCGGAACGCATCTTCCGCAGGCCGTCCCGGATGCGTGTCTTCGCCGTCGGTACGGGGATGCCGAGGCGCACCGCGACCTCCGCGTAGGTGAGGTGTGAGAAGTAGGCCAGGGAGATGGCCTCGCGCTGGACGGCGGACAGGACGGCCATCCCGGCGTGCACCCGCGACGCCTCGTCCCGCCCGACGACGGCCTCCGACACCTCGTCGAAGGCACTCGACTGGTTCCGGCGTCCCCACTTCTCATCGCGCGCGCCCCGGGAGACCTCCGAGCGCAGGCGGTCGATCGCACGGCGATGCGTCAGGGTCTTCAGCCACGTCAGCGGGTGCCCGAGCTCGGGCCGGTAGCGGTCGCCCTGCTCCCAGACGAGCAGGAAGACCTCCTGCGTGACCTCCGCGCTGATGTCCGGGTCGAGGAGGATCCGGCGGGCCTGCCCGAAGACCCGGCGCGAGCACGCGGTGTACAGGTCGCGGAAGGCCGCCTCGTCCTTCGAGCCGGCGGACGTCAGCAATTCCACGAGGTCGGGCCCGGGCGCGTCCGGCCCGTCGTCGTCGGACAGGGTGGGACGGGCCCGGGGAGCTGCGGTCGCGGGGGGAGGGGAGGCGACCGCCTGGGGGAAGGAGGCGATGGTGACGCTTTCTGGCTGAGACCGGGGCAGAACCATCCCCACCGCGGGTGCGGGAGTCGTCGGGTCGGCGTGCCACCAGCGGCATTCCGGCCCTCCTGAGGACACAGGGCGCGGCCCTGTGCCCTGAATCTAACCTGTACTACCCCTCCGGTCCAGCCTCCCGCGGCATCCGTGGTCCGGCCGGCGGACGGATGCGCAGGGGATTGCGGCCCTGGGGTCTAATGGATGGAGCCCGAAAGGTGCCCCGATCGTGCGGGCACCACGGGAACGACGACCACAGGACGGCAGGGCGGATGACCGACGGACGGCCCCAGCGGGCGCTCATGATCGCCGCTGTCGGCCGTGTGGGCCTGGCTCCGGAGGATGTGTGGCGGACAGGTCTGCTGCTCGGAGGGACCCTGTCCCTCCCGGACGTCAGGGAGTACCTCCATCAGCGCCTCGATCTCCCTGCCCCCGAGAGTGACATCCTCGCCGCAGCCGTGAACACCCTGCTGCGGGGTACCGGGATGAACCTCGCGGTACCTCCCATGGCCGAGGATGCACCGGAGGGATCCGGCGGCGGCATCGGCGACCTCGGTGCCGATGCCGCCTTCCTGCTCACCGACGAGGAGCAGGAGCAGCAGCGGCTGGAGGCGGTCCGCCGAACGAGCCTGCTCGACACGGAGCCGGAGGAACGCTTCGACGCCATCACCCGGAGGGCGCACGAGCGCTTCAGGAGCAGCTCGGTGATCGTGACGCTCCTCGATGAACACCGGCAGTTCCTGAAGTCCGCGATCGGGCCCGTCGAGCAGAACATGCCCAGGACACGGTCCTTCTGCGACACCACCATCCGGGAGTCCGTCCCCGTCATCGTGGAGGACGCCTTCGACGATCCCCGGTTCCGGTGGAACCCGCTGGTGCTCGGCGATCCCTTCATCAGGTTCTACGCCGGGCACCCCCTCAGGAGTCCCGATGGATGGGCGGTCGGGACCCTCTGCGTGATCGACCAGGAGCCACGCACCTTCGACGCCGAGGACGAAGCGGACTTCCACGCCATGGCCCTCGAGGTGCAGGCCCAGCTGAACGCGTGAGACAGGGCCGGAGCGCCGGCCTCCCCGCGTCCAGCCCGTCCCTGCCCTGGTTCTGCCCCGTCTCCCCGTCTCCCCGTTCCCCCGGTATTCCTCCGGATGCGCTCTCGCAGTACTCCGGGCTGGACACGGCGTGGTGAACTAGTAAGTGGGCTTACTGGTTGGTCAAGGAGCGGCCGACACAGCAAACCCCCTGATGGTGCCCGCGCCCGGCTACGGCTGCTCGGGCACCATCTTGCTGTCCGCAGCGCCGCGAGGGGACTCCGGCCGCCGCCCTCACGGCGCATGCGGGGGCGCCTGGCCGATGGCGATGAGTGCTCCGACGTCGTCGTCCCACCGCGTCCACGCACGCAACCCGCCGGCAGCGAGGATGCCGAGGCAGGCCGCTTCCTGGTCCTCGCCGATCTCCACGAGCAGATGGCCCCCTGGCGCCAGCCACTCCCGCGCCTCCTGCACCACGCGCCGCTGGACCTCCAGGCCATCGCCGCCGCCGTCGAGGGCGGCCCGCGGCTCGTGGAGCCTGGCTTCCGGCGGCAGGTTCCTCACCTGGCCGCTCGGCACGTACGGGGTGTTGCAGAGCAGGGTGTCGACGGTGCCCCGGAGCGCAGCGGGCAGCGGCGCGAAGAGATCACCCTCGTAGCAGCGGGCGCCGTGTCGGGTGAGATTCCGGCGTGCGAGCGCGACGGCCGCGCCGGAGACGTCGGCCGCGTGGAGGCGGAGGCCCGGGACCAGGTGTGCGAGGGCCGCTGCGAGCGCTCCGCACCCGCAGCAGAGATCCAGCACCGTGGCACCCGGCGCCGTCAGGTCGGCCGCGGCCGTGACCAGGAGGGCGGACCGCTGCCGCGGCACGAAGACACCTGGTCCGACGAGGAGTCGGAGCCCGCAGAAATCCACCCAGCCGAGGATGTGCTCGAGCGGCAGGCCCGCCACCCGCTGTTCCAGCATCTCCAGCAGGCGCTCGTCGCCGGCCCCGCTCGCCGCGAGGAGTCGCGCCTCGTCCTCGGCGAAGACGCATCCGGCGGCGCGCAGGCGTGAGGTCATCGAGGCCTCGGTGGGCCGTGCGGAGTCAACGGGGTGCTGACGGTGCGGCATGGGACGGCCCTTCGGCGGGGGAGGCCTGGCACCACGAGGATAGCCGCGATCAGGTGTCGGTGGATCCGTGCGCCATGGCCACCGGCTTCGATTCCACGCTCCCCCGCTCCCGGAGATAGACCGAAGCGCCGATCATCAGCGCGATCACCATGAATTCGCTCTGCCAGTTCTGGAAGGACTCGAACCAGAACCGCGACGTGCCCAGGTACTCGAGGACCGTGGTCCCCGGGAGGCCGTGCGCCGCCTGCTCCTCGCTGTAGGCTGCGCTGCCACCCGCCGCATGCAGGAGGAAGGATGCGGCGAAGAGGACGAAGAACATGATCGACAGCGAATGTTCGTACAGTCGCATGACCACGCCCCCGCGGCGCACCGGCCACGGAGCATTGCTGTCTCCGGACGCGTCGCGCGGATCGTCGTCCTGCGGTTCGTGCCGGCCGGGCAGCTTCGATTCCGAGGACCCCCGCTGGAACAGGTACGCCGTCAGCACGACATACATGCCCATCTGGAGGAACTCGGATTCCCAGTTCTCGAACGTCGCCTCGACGAACTCGCCGGTTCCGAGGAAGCCGAGGACACCCACCGTCGTTCCCCCGTGGGCCTGCTGGTCCGCGTCGTAGCTCAATGCTCCGCTCAGCACCATGCCGGCGAAGGAGATGACGAAGAGGGCCCCGTTCACGAGCAGCAGGCCGTGGTCCCGGATCCAGTGCTTCATGTGCCTCCACCTTCGTGTATCGATCCGGCCCGGATGTTCCTCCTACGCTAGGAACCGGCGGCGGGAGCCCGCAACGGTGACGAAGCACGCGCAACGGGTTGCGCGTCGGCGGCGTCCATGTCCAGCGGGCGGCGGCGGCGGGCACGCGGCTCCGGGATAGCCTGAGGGGATGCAACGCGTGGCGGTGATCTCGGACCTGCACGGCAACGCCACCGCCTTCGAGGCGGTCCTGGCGGATCTCCGACGCCGGGGGGTCTCCACGATCGTCAACCTGGGCGATGTCGCCGGCAAGGGCCCACGCGGGTCGGAGTGCGTCCGGCTCAGCCGCCTGCACTGCGCCGTGACGGTGCGCGGCAACTGGGACGACTTCCTGCCGAGCGAGACGCCCGAGCGGCGCGACGATGCCGGCTGGTGGTGGCACAGCGAGCTCAGCCCGGAGGACCGTGTGTGGCTGCGGTCCCTCCCGCTCTCACACGACATCACCCTCAGCGGCCGCCGCATCCGGCTGTTCCATGCGTCCGCGAGGAGCGTGTACCACCGGGTGCACGCGCAGCACACGGACGAGGAGTTCGCGGGCATGTTCGCGGCGACGGAGCTCACGGGTGACGGGCCGCTGCCCGACGTCGTCTGTTACGGAGACATCCACGACGCCTTCATCTCCACCCATCGCAGCAGGACGCTCGTGAACGTGGGCAGTGTGGGTAACCCGCTCGACGAGCCGCAGGCGTCCTACGTGATCCTCGAGGGTGAGCCCGACGGCGACCGCTCGGCCCCGTTCGGCATCCAGTTCGTGCGGGTCGCGTACGACATCGACGCGGAGATCGCCCTCGCCACCGCGCTGGGGATGCCCGCGCTCGAGGCGTACGCGATCGAATTACGGACGGCGATCTACCGCGGACACCACGAGGCGGCGGGCCTGCTCGGGCAGGACGACGGCCAAGCGTCGGTCAGGAGCCGGCTGCTTGACCCCTGACCGACACCCCATGCCCGTGCAAGCACATCGATGTATTCATCGTCGGTCCGCGGACAGGTCCGGGCCGTCGTTGCGTGTCCCCAGTGTGCGCCCGGCTGCTCAAGGTGCGCAGTGACGCCGGTCAAGATCCCCTCAGCTTGACAGGACGATGCCGCGGGTCGGCGGGTCACGGCGTGTAGAGGCAGAAGGGGTGGCCCGCAGGGTCGAGGCAGACACGGACGTCCTCCTGCGGCTGGTGGTCCGCCAGATCCGCTCCGAGTGCGGTCGCCCGTTCGACGGCGGCCCCGAGGTCCTCGACGGCGATGTCGAGGTGGAGCATCATCTGCTGGCGCCCCGGTTCCTCGGGCCACACGGGACGGACGTAGGCGTCCTCGGTCTGGAAGGAGAGCCCGGCGCCACCGCCGGGCGCCGCCAGCACCACCCACCCTGGCTCGTCGGCGCGAACCGTCCACCCGAGGAGTGCCCGGTAGAACCGGGCGAGCTCCCGGGCGTCGGGCGCTCCCAGCACCGTCGATGTGAGCGCGAACCGCGGTGATTCTCCCATCGCACGAGCGTAGCCGCCCGGACGATCACCGTCCGCGGGCGTCTCCACCCGGCGGCAGAATTGGGTAATATCTCCTAGGTCGTTTAGCAGCAGGCGGCTCCTCACCTTCTCCTTGCCCAGCATCACGCGTGGTCGGCCAGGGGCGGATGCAAAGGTTCATCTGTTGTCCGAACATCCTTTTGACAAGGGCCGGGCTGTCTCGGGCCTCCTCCAGGACCTCGTCCTCGACAGCGACGACGTCGAGGAGTTCCTGACGAAGCTGGTCACCATCGCCGGGCACAGCCTGTCGCACGAGGATGACGAGGTGCTGTGCGGCGTGACGCTGCTGAGGGCACGCACGAAGACGACCGTCGCGAGCAACAGTCCCGAAGCCCAGAAGATGGACGAGGTGCAGTACGAGTTCAACGACGGCCCATGCCTGAGGGCCGCCCGCCTGGGAGTCGCCCACTATGTCAGCGACTTCGATGCGGAGGAGCGTTTCCCCGAGTACAGCCGGGCGATCGCGGGACACGGCATCAAGTCCGCGCTGGGTGTGCCCATCCGCCTCGAAGGCGACGCGACGGCTGCACTCAACTTCTATTCACCCCTCGTGGACGCGTTCAGCCCCGAGGCGGTCGAGGCGGCGGAGGGATTCGCCGCGAAGGTCTCGGCCTCGCTCCGCCTCGCCGTCCGGATCGCGAAGCTCACGGAGTCGAGTGCCGACATGCGGGCTGCGATGGAGAGCCGCACCACGATCGATCTCGCGGTCGGGGTGATCATGGGGCAGAACCGTTGCTCCCAGGATGCAGCCATGGCCATCCTCAAGACGGCCTCCAGCACCCGCAACGTGAAGCTGCGGGAGGTCGCCGCGTCCGTCCTGGAGTCGCTGGGCCAGGGTCCGGCCAGCACGCACTTCGAGTAGCAACACCTCCGGCGATCATGGAGCACTCGAACCAGCACGGCCGGCACCGGCACCTGGCAGAGGGGATGCGGCGGTCCGGGTTGTCCGTCACCCAGGCCTGGATCGGCTACTTCGCGCAGGGCGGCACCCTGTCGGAGGCCCGGGTGGCTGCCTATCTCGAGGGGCTCGGCGGTCTGCCCGCGGTCGAGTCCGATCTCCTCGCGGAGGTCGTGCATGGAGCGGCGGGGGAGGGGACGACGGCTACGGGCGCGGTCGTCGTCAGTCGTCCGGGCGACGGCCCGGCCGATCCACGGGAGGCCCTGCGGCCGCTGGGCGCCGCAGGGGCAGCGCTGCTCGACGAGGCGTCCGCCGAGCGCGAGCGCCTGCACTCCCTCGATCAGTTGAACCTCCTGGACACGCCGCCGGAGGAGCGGTTCGACAGGATCACCCGGCGGGCGGCCGAGCGATTCCGATGCGAACTCGCGACGCTCGCCCTGATCGGCGAGCATCGGCAGTTCATCAAGTCCGCCGTGGGCGACGCCGACCAGGATCTCGAGCGGACGCAGGCTTTCTGCAACGAGACCATCCGCGCGGCGAGTCCCCTCGTCCTGACGGACACGCTGCAGGACGAACGCTTCCGCGGGCACACCTTCGTGTCCGGTGCACCGTACATCCGCTTCTACGCCGGGTGTCCGCTGCGCGGGCCGGGTGGATGGCTGGTCGGGTCGCTGTGCGTGATGTCCACCTCGCCCCGCGCATTCAGCGACGAGGACCTCGAGGACCTCGAGGAACTGGCGCAGGACATGCAGCGGGAGGTGTACCCGGGCTGGAAGGCCTGGCGCCTGCTCTGACCGGCGGACCCAGGCTTCTGTGTCCGCGTGTGACGCATCCGGGAGAGTCGGTCGGGCGCCACACCTATCCTCTGAGCTACGGCCCGCCCGGGCCGGCAGCACATCGAGTGACACGTCGAGGAGTACGCCATGGCGCAGACCAGCATCGAGTCCGAGGTAGCCCGCTTCAACGAGGGCTTCGAGGCGCAGATCGGCCCGGACCTGGCGGGCACGTTCGCGCAGGAGCAGGCCGACCTCCGTTCGGTGGGCACCCCGAGCGGGGTCGTACGGGCGGGCGACGCACTGCCCGACGCCGCGCTGCTCACCGCCCGCGGCGACGCGGTCCGGCTGTCCACGGTGCTGGGTGGAGGTCCTGCGGTCCTCGTGTTCTACCGTGGTGCGTGGTGCCCCTACTGCAACATCACGCTGCGGACCTACCAGCGCGAGCTCCTGCCGCCCCTCGCCGGTCAGGGGGTCGCGCTCGTCGCCGTCAGCCCGCAGCACCCCGAGCGGAGCGGTGCGACGGCCGAGGGCGCCGAGCTGGGCTTCGACGTCCTGTCCGATCCTTCGAACACGCTTGCGGGAGCGCTCGGCATCGTCACCGAACCGAGCACGGAGGCACGGCGTGCCCACACGCAGCTGGGCTTCGAGGTGTCGGACAGCAATGCGGACGGTACGGCGGCAATCCCCTTCCCGACGGTCCTCGTCGTCGACGCCGGCGGGACGGTCCGCTTCGTCGACGTCCAGACGGACTACACACGGCGCACGGAGGTCACGGCGATCCTGGCGGCCGTCGCGCACCTCTGAGCCTCAGCGCCTCCCCGGTGCGAGGGCCGTCATGCGGCGGGAGGCCTGTGCGCGCCCGGCGCGGGACGGGTGGTGAACCGCCTCCGGTACGCGGTCGGCGTGGTGCCGAGCGACCCCGCGAAGTTCTGCCGCAGCGTGACCGCGTTGCCGAAGCCGCAGTCGGACGCGATGCGGTCGATGGGCAGGTCCGTCGTCTCGAGCAGCCGCCGGGCCGCGTCGAGACGCCGGGAGCGCACCCAGGCCGACGGCGTCGTCCCGGTCGTCGCGCGGAAGGCGCGGACGAACGTCCTGCGGCTCAGGTGTGCCTGCGCGGCGAGCCTGTCGATCCCCAGGGGCTCGCCGAGGCGCCCGAGCGCCCATTCCAGCAGGTGGGCGATGCGGTCGTCACCGGAACCCTCGGGCACCGGGTGCTCGATGTACTGGGCCTGCCCGCCGTCCCGGTGCGGGGCGACGACGAGGCTGCGTGCAACCCGGTTCGCCGCATCCGCGCCCAGCCGCGCGCGCACCACGTGGAGGCAGGCATCGAGCCCGGAGGCAGTTCCCGCACTGGTCAGGACGTCTCCGTGGTCGATGTACAGCACGGACTGGTCGATCGGGATGTCGGGATGCCGCGCCGCGAGGGTGTCGAAGGCCTGCCAGTGCGTCACCGCCTTCCTCCCGGCGAGCAGCCCCGCGTCCGCGACGGCGATCGCACCGAGGCACAGGCCGAGGACGGTCACCCTCCGCGCGTGCGCGTCACGTAGTGCGCCGAGAAGGGCGTCACCGAGTTCCCGCCCGTCGTCGAACCATGAGGGGATCACCAGGATGTCTGCCGAGGAGGCCGCGTCGGGTCCCTCGACCCTCGTGAGCCGGTAGCCCTCCGCCGTACGGACCGAGCCGGGGCGGTCGCCGAAGAGCACCGTCGTCCAGTCCGCGAGGCCCTGGCGTCGCACCTCGTCGAAGACCATCTGCGGGACGGCGAGATGGAACAGGGTCGCGTCATCGAACGCGTAGACCGCGATACGCATCGGACACCTTTCGTTGGCCCGAATCCATCGTATACCGGCCTTCGGGCCACTGGTGGGTCGGCACGGGAATCGGGAGGATGGACGTGATGCCGCATCGAGCGGTCCCCTACCTCCCAGGAGCAGCCACATCATGAACACCCCTCGCCGTGCCCTCGTCCTCGTCGACGTCCAGCAGCAGTACTTCGACGGACTCCTGGAGATCCAGTTCCCGCCCCACGGGCAGTCGCTGGGCCGGATCACGGCCGCCATCGACGCCGCGACCGCCGCGGGCCTCCCGATCGCCGCCTTGCAGCACTCGTCCGGTGAGGGCGCGCCCGTCTTCGCGCCCGGCACCCCGGAGTTCGAGCTCCACCCGGAGATCGAGAGCCGACGGACCGACGCCTGGAAGCTCATCACGAAGCAGTACGGCTCCGTCTACGCGGGTACAGACCTCGCCGCATGGCTGCGGGAGCATGACGTCGACACGATCACGCTCGTGGGCTACATGACCAACAACTGCATCCTCGCCTCGGCCGTGGAGGCGGAGGCCATCGGGTTCTCCACGGAGGTCCTCTCCGACGCCACCGGCGCCATCAACCTCGCCAACAGTGCCGGCTTCGCCGATGCCAGGACGGTCCACACCACGCTGATGGCCCTGCTGAACTCGAACTGGGCCGCCGTCGCGGAGACGGGTCAGTGGATCGCGGCCCTCGAGGCGGGCGAGGCCCTGGAGGGCAGCGACCTCGGAAGTTCGGCGGCGACGGGGTCCGAGCGCGCCGTCACGGTCTGACGGCGGCCCGGGACGCCGTCGGCGGAGGAGGTCCCGGTGCCGTCGTCGGTCGCGGGTGGCAGACCTCGCGTCAGCGGGCGGCCGTAGACCCAGCGGTCAGCGGTCGGCGGCGGGACGGTCCTCGAGTCCGACGTCGACGGTCCGGGTCCCGGACCCTCGACGGAGCTCGACCGAGACGGTCTGCCCCGGGTCCCGCTGCCGCAGTGCCGCGAGCAGGTCCTCGGGGGCTGCGAGTTCCTCGTCCTCGATGCGCGTGATGATGTCACCGGGCCGGATCCCGGCCTCGTCAGCGGGTCCTCCCTCGGACACCGAGAGGACGGCGACGCCCGCCGTGTCCTGCAGGTTCAGCTGCTCGGCGATCTGCGGCGTGATGGCGCCGGGCGCCAGCCCCATGAAGGCGTGCTCGGCGGTCCCGTCCTCCCGGAGTTCCTCGGCCACCTCCACGGCCGTGGGGGCCGGGATGGCGAACCCGAGCGCCACGGCTCCCTGCGCGGGCGGGATGTAGGCCTCGCTGATGCCGATGATCTCCCCACGGCCGTTGACCACCGCGCCGCCGGAGTTGCCCGGGCTGATGGCGGCGTCGGTCTGGATGAGGTCCACGAGCGACTGGCTCGACGACGCCGAGCCCGGGATCTCCCGGTGCAGGCCGGAGATGATGCCGGACGTCGCGGTGTTCTCGAACCCGAGCGGGGACCCCAGGACGACGGCGAGTTCGCCGATGCGTGGCAGCCCGGACTGGAAGGTGGCTGCCGGGAGGTCGGTCCGGTCCGCGCGGACCAGTGCGAGGTCGGAGACGGCGTCGGAGGCCTCGACGGTGCCGGAGACGCGCTGGCCGTCGGCGAAGGCCACCTCGACGTCCTCGTTGCCGCGGATGACGTGCTCGTTCGTGAGAATCAGGCCGTCCTCCGTGTAGATGACCCCGCTGCCCAGGCCCTCCTCGGTGAAGATGGTGACCACCGACGGTTCAACGGCCTCGACGATCTCGGGGATGCTCATGTCCGCGCCCTGCGCCGAGCGCGTCCCGCCGCCGGACGACGCCGGAGGGGCGGTGGCGGACGTCGACCCCTCCTGCGCCTGGGCCGGAGCGCTCGCCGTGGGATCGGACCCCCCGGTGGCGGTGCACCCCGTCGCGGCGAGCAGCAGGGCGAGAGCGACCGTGGGCGCCCGGAGGGGGCGGCGGGTGGTGGACGTCATGAGCGGGCGCTCCTCGGGTGGCCAGGGTGGATCGTCGGTGTCACCGGCGGACTCGCCGGCGCTCTTTCCCCTCGACGATACGATCGCGTCCGGCCGCGCAACAAGCGATGACGCGGAGGGTCGCGGATGTGGACAAACGTGGACAGGCGGCGGGCGACAGGGCGTGGCGCCGGGCCGATCGGAGGACAGGGGCGCATCATCGTCGGAAGGATCGGGCGGGTCACGCTCGCGCCCCCGACTCGACGGAAGAGCTCCGATGCCGCACTTCGCCGTTCTCATCTACGCCGACGAATCCCTCCATGCCCTGGATGCGGTCGACGCCGAGCTGGCGGAGAACGACCGGCACGCAGGCGACCTGCAGGATTCGGGGTCGCTGACCCTGGCGTATGCCCTCACACCCCGGGCGGCGGCCGTCTCCATCCGCCGGGACGGCACCGCCGAGGGACCGTTCCTGCAGGCCGATCAGTTCGTGGCGGGCTTCTACGTCCTCGACGCCCCCGACGTCGATGCGGCGGTGGCGCTCGCCCGCCTCAATCCCGCCGTCCGCACGGCCACCGGAGGTGTCGAGGTCCGGCCGGTGCACAGCGGCGGCGTCACCGCGGACTCCGCGTAGCCGGAACGTCCCGGCCCCTCCGTCGCGACCCGCCCGGTGAGGGAGCTGCGGTCCTCAGGCCCGTCCGTCGGGGTCGCGGCGGCGCAGCGGATTCTCCCGCCAGGACGCCTCCGTCGACGGGTCCGCCCCGTAGCCGGGGCGCAGGAGGGGCTCGTCCGGATCGTCCTCCGGATTCGCCGTACGGGCGCCGCCGACGCGGTGGGTGAGCCAGTAGCCCCAGCCGATGCACGCGGCGGCGGCGAGGATGATAAGCAGGCCGATCGCCAGGAGAAGAGGTGCCTCGGCGGGTACAGGGGTGTCCGTGGACTCGGCCCGTGCGAAGTCGGAGACGGCCTGCGGGACGAAGAGGGTACTGACGAACAGCAGGACGAGTCCTGCCAGGTACTGCTTGATACCGAGCTTCATGGCTCCCCTGGGCGTCGTCGCGACCGGGACGGACCCGTCACGGTTCGTTCCCAGCTTAGGCCGTGCCGCCCACACGCCTACGCTGGTCGGGTGCATGAGACCCTGCCCGGCAACCGCCGGCTCAGCCGCAGTATCCTCCGCCTCGCGGTGCCCGCCCTCGGCGCACTCATCGCCGAGCCGCTGTTCCTGCTCGCCGACTCGGCGATCGTCGGCCACCTCGGCGTGGACGAGCTCGCCGGCGTGGGGCTCGCGTCCACGGTGCTGCAGACCGCCGTCGGCCTCATGGTGTTCCTCGCCTACTCGACCACGCCCGCCGTGGCGCGCCTCCTCGGCGCCGGTCGGCTGCCCGAGGCGCTGGCGGCGGGGCGTGACGGCGTGGGCCTCGCGGTGCTCCTCGGCGTGGCGCTGTCCGCCGCCGGTTGGGCCACGGCGCCGCAGCTCGCGTCACTGCTGGGCGCCGAGGGTGCCGTCCACGCCTTCGCCGTCGACTACCTCCGCTGGTCGATGCCGGGGCTCACCGCCATGCTCGTGGTGCTCGCCGCGACCGGTGTGCTGCGCGGGCTGCAGGACACGCGGACCCCCCTCGTGGTGGCCGGCGCGGGGTTCGGTGTCAACATCGTGCTCAACTACCTCCTGGTGTACGGCGCCGGGATGTCGGTGGCGGGTTCGGCGCTCGGGACGAGCCTCGCCCAGTGGGGCATGGCTGCGGTGTACCTGGTGATGATCGTCCGGGCCGCCCGGCGGGAGCAGGTGACGCTCCGCCCGACGCTGCGCGGCATCCGCGGCACCGCAGGCGTGGGCTCCTGGCTCATGCTCCGCACGCTCTCCCTGCGCGCGGCCATCCTGGCCACGGTCTTCGTGGCGACCGCGCAGGGTCCGCTGAGTCTCGCGTCCCACCAGCTGGTCATGACGGTCTTCACCTTCCTGGCCTTCGCCCTCGACGCCCTGGCCATCGCCGCCCAGGCGCTCATCGGCAAGGAACTCGGCTCCGGGAATGCGCCCCTCGCCCGCGCCCTGACGCGGCGCATGCTCGTGTGGGGCGTGGGCTTCGGCGTCGTCACCGGTGCGTTGCTCGCCGCCGTCGCGCCCTTCGTCGGCTGGATCTTCACCACCGACCCCGCCGTGCAGGCCGCCTTCGCGGCCGGGCTCTGGGTCCTCGCCGCGTCGCAGCCCGTCTGCGGTTTCGTGTTCGTGCTCGACGGCGTCCTGATCGGTGCGGGAGACGCCCGCTACCTCGCGCTCGCGGGCCTCGTGAACCTCGTGGTCTACGTGCCGCTGCTGGTCCTCGTGGCCCGCGCGGACCTGACCGGCGGAACCGGGATCGTCTGGTTGTGGCTCGCCTTCGGCGTCGGCTACATGCTGGCGCGGGCCGCGACCCTCGGCTGGCGCGTGCGCGACGACCGCTGGATGGTCACGGGTGCCACACGCGGCGGGACCGCGTAGCACTCAGGAGGCCATGGGCTCCCGCGCCCGGTCGCCGCGGGGCACCACCGCGCAGGGATCGGCCGCACTGATCTCCGCCCACACGGCGTCGAGGGACAGCCCGACGACGACGGCGACGGCCGCGATGGTGGGGAAGGCCGGCGTCGCGACGCGACCCGATTCGATCTTCCGGAGCGTCTCCGGCGAGACGCCCGCATCGAGGGCGGTCTCCAGCACGGACCGTTCCCCGCGGGCGGCACGCAGGAGGGCGCCCAGGCGCTGGCCGCGTTCGACGTCGGCGGGCGTGAGTGGCAATCTGACCATGCCCCCGATGATAGCCCGGGATAGTATTACCGGGATAGTTATTGGAAGCAGCCGGAAGGTACCCCATGATCGAGATCCTGACTCCCGCCGAACTGGACCGGGCGCGCGTGACGGGCAGGCTCGTCGCCGACATCCTGCAGTCGCTGCGGCAGCGCGCCGTGGTCGGGACGAACCTGTTGCAGATCGACCGGTGGGCGCAGGAGATGATCGTGGCTGCGGGCGCCCAGTCCTGCTACGTCGACTACGCCCCGTCCTTCGGGCGCGGACCCTTCGGTCACTACATCTGCACCGCGGTGAACGACGCCGTGCTGCACGGCCTGCCGCACGACTACGCGCTGGCGGACGGCGACCTGCTGACGCTCGACCTCGCCGTCCTCAAGGGCGGGATCGCCGCGGACTCGGCCATCAGCTTCACCGTCGGGCGTGCACCGTCCCCGAAGGATACGGACATGATCGCGACGACCGAGCGTGCCCTCCGAGCGGGCATCGCCGCGGCGCGTCCCGGCGCCCGTATCGGGGACCTCTCGCACGCCATCGGGTCGGTCCTGAGCGCTGCCGGCTATCCGATCAACACCGACTTCGGCGGGCACGGCATCGGCTCCACCATGCACCAGGATCCGCACATCACGAACACGGGGCGCCCGGGCCGCGGCTACACGCTGCGGCCGGGCCTGCTGCTCGCCCTGGAACCATGGATCATGGCGGACACCGCGACGCTCGTGACCGATCCGGACGGCTGGACCCTCCGCAGCGCCACGGGTAGCCGGACGGCTCACAGTGAGCATACGATCGCGATCACGGAGACCGGCGCGGAGATCCTGACGTTGCCCACGTCCGCGGCACAGTAGGCCCGGCCGGCGGTTGCACCACCCGGGCGGGCGAGAGCGTGGAGGGAAGGAACCGATGACGGTCGACGAGGTACTCGCCGAACTCGCCGCGCTCGAGGACCCGCGCATGCGTGCGGTCAACGAGAGGCACGGTGACGACCACGGGGTGAACCTCGGCGCGCTCCGGGCACTGGCCAGGAGGTTGAAGACCCGGCAGGACCTGGCGCTCAGCCTGTGGACGGCGGACGACACCGCCGCGCAACTCCTCGCCCTGCTGATCTGCCGGCCCGGGGCCTTCGGGGCGGATGACCTGGACGCGATGATGCGGGAGGCGCGCTCGCCCAAGGTGCACGACTGGCTCGTGAACTACGTGGTGAAGAAGGGCCGTCACGCGGAGGAGCTGAGGGTCCGTTGGCTGGCGGACGCGGACCCGGTGGTGGCCTCGGCGGGCTGGGCGCTCACGTCGGACCGAGTGGCGAAGGGCCCCGAGGGGCTGGACCTGGACGCGTTGCTCGACACCGTCGAGGCGGAGATGAAGACTGCGCCGGAGCGCCTGCAGTGGGCCATGAACCACACCCTGGCCTTCATCGGCATCGAGGACGACGACCGGCGGGCTCGTGCACTCGACATCGGCGAGCGGTTGGAGGTCCTCAAGGACTACCCGACGCCGCCGAACTGCACCTCGCCGTTCGCGCCCCTGTGGATCCGGGAGATGGTGGGACGCAGGGAGGCCTGAGGTCAGGATTCGAGCGACCAGCCCGGCCTGGACCGCCGTGTCGGCGCCTGGACGAGGTCGGCGGACTCGTCGTCGTCGATCAGGCCGCAGCGCACGGCCAGCACCGCCAGTTCCACCCGGCCCGAGGCCCCCGTGACGCTCATGATGTGCGCGAGATCGGCCTTGATGGTCGCCACACTGAGGTGCAGGGGCAGGGCGATCTGCGCGTTGGTGCAGCCGCGGGCGAGTTCGCGCAGGACGATGGTCTCGCGGAGCGACAGCGACTTCACGCGGGCGGCCAGTTGCGGCGTGACGGAGAGATCCGCGCTGTCCGTGGTCACGGCCTGGTAGCCGGAGGTCACCCTGCCGCCGCGGTGCACGATCCGCAGGATGGCGCCGATGTCCTCGAGATAGTCACCGCCCCGGATGAGGACCGCCTCGAGACGGGTGGTGCTGGCGGCCATCAGCGAGATCGCCAGGTCCTCGTCGGTGAGGAGAACGATCTTGAGGTTCGGACAGGAGTCCCGCGCCGATCGGGCCAGGGCGTGGAGGCCGTCCTCCTCGCTGACGCTCAGGACGAGAACGTCCGGGCAGGTCGAGGCGAGGGCGGCGATGGTGGCGTCGTCCTCCGCGCTGGAACCCGTGACACTGATGAAGGCGCACGGGTGGAGGAGTTGCCGTAGACCGGCAATCGTCAGGACATCCCGTGCTGCCAGATGCACTGTGACGCTATTGAGAGACCGCACTGCTCGACGCATTCCTACATGCCCGCCCCCGGGTGGCCCCCCTTGGCCACTCGACCAGTGTGACTGACCTCTCGGCCATTCACCAGTGGAGAATCAGGCGACTTGGTGGCTGGGGAGATGGGGAGGAGTAGCCGCATGGTGATAGCGACGCCCGCCGCCCACGGATGCGCGCCGGTGCACCGCCCCAGCCGCTGGTCCAGACGGTGGACGGCGACGCCACAGGGGAAGAGGGCATGGTGGCCCGGGACTGGAACGCCGGAGCGTAGGGTTACGCGACCACCCCCGTTCGAAGGACCTCCGCCATGACCGTGTTCCATCCGGACCTCGCCCTCGGCCGCTGGATCCCTCCGTTCTCCTTCGGGCCGCGCCTCGCCGCCCTTGCGAACCGGCCACGTCCCCGACGGCGGGAGGCCCCGGAGGATCTGACCATCGACGACGTCGTCGTGCCCGGGCCTGCCGGTGCGGCCGGTGTGCCGCTGCGCATCATCCGTCCCCGGTCTGTGCGGGGTGCAGCCCCTGCGCTGCTGTGGCTCCACGGAGGCGGCATGATCCTGGGGGGCAACAGCCAGGACGACGCCACCAACATCGCCTTCGCCAGGACGCTCGGCATCACCGTCCTGTCCGTGGGGTACCGCCTCTCGCCGAATCATCCGGCGCCGGCGGCCCTCGAGGACGCTTTCGCCGCCCTGACCTGGTCGGCTGCCCACGCCGAGGAGCTGGGCATCGACCCCGACAGGATCGCCGTCGGCGGGCAGAGCGCGGGCGGGGGCCTGGCGGCCGGGTTGGTGCTGATGGCCCATGATCGCGGTGCAGTGCGTCCCGCATTCCAGCTCCTCGTCTACCCGATGATCGACGACCGCACCGTCACGCGCACGGACCTGGACACCCGGAACGTCCGCGTCTGGACGCCGGGCAGCAACCGCTTCGGCTGGAGTGCATACCTGGGGGAGCCGCCGGGAGGCGACGACGTCTCCGCCTACAAGGCTCCGGCCCGGCGACAGGACCTGCGTGGACTTCCTCCCGCCTGGATCGGTGTCGGCACGCTCGATCTCTTCCTCGACGAGGACACCACGTACGCGGAGCGGCTCCAGGCGGCGGGAGTCCCGTGCGACCTCCTGCTGGTCGAGGGAGCCTTCCACGGATTCGACACCCTGTTCGCACGCAAGCCGGTGTCCCGCGACTTCTGGCGCGCCCAGGCCGAGGCACTGCGAGGAGCGCTCTTCGCGGGCTCCGACGCCGGCGGTGAGCTGCGCGGCAAGCAGGACTAAACTGGACTCGCCGGAGATCGCCCGGCCACCGTTCTCCTCCCGAGAGGCCCCTGATGGTTGCTGCTCCGACCGCCTCCGGTCTCGGCCCCGACACCGCTGCGCCGGCCGTGTGGAAGCCGTTCCTCGCGCGCGCCGTGGTCGGCGCCGTGTTCGGGCTCGTCACGATCTTCTGGCGTGAGCCGTCCACTCTCGTCATGGCGATCGCCGGAGGCCTCTACCTCCTGCTCAGCGGTGCCGCCTACCTGTGGACGCATCGCCAGGCGCACTGGGGCGCCACGTCCCTCCTGACGGACATCGGCGGGGGGCTGCTGCTGGGCGCGGGAATCGCGAGCATCGCGTTCGTCGATGACCGCAGCTTCGCCTTCGCCGGGGCGGTCGCCCTCGTGGTCGCAGGCCTCGCCGAACTGGTCCGCGGTCTCGCCCTCGGAAGCCACCCCGCTGCCCGGGACCTCGTGATCGTCGGCATCGTGGGCATCGCCACCGGCGCGATCCTGCCGTTCGTCGAGCGACTGGGTGCCCACGCCCTCCTCGGCGTGACCGGGGGAGGGGCGCTGCTGTCCGCCGTCGTCCTCGCCATCGCTGCCCTCAGCTACCGGCACGATTCAGCGCTCAGCGCACCGGGCACTTCGGGCGCCCACGGTGGGTCGGACCCCGTAAACTAGAAGCTCTACGGCTCGTAGAAGACAACGCACCACCGGAAGGAGTGCCCGTGGCCAAGCGCCGACCGGGGAAACCCACCCAGGGGCGGTTCCGCCACGGCATCAAGGCTCCGCTCGTGTTCTCCGCCGTGCTGGCCGTGGTGGCCGGGACGGCGACGTCGATCTTCGCCACTGGCGGCGGGACCAAGGTGCTGCGGGTGGATCTGGGCTTCACCGCAGCCGGGATCGCCTTCATCGCGTCGCTGGTCATCTGCGCCATGCTCATGATGGCTGAGACGCCGAACGCCGAGCACCTCAGCAAGGGCTCGGGCGTCAACCGTTCCTCCGCGAAGCCGGACCCGAAGCCGGGTGCGGCCCGTCCGGCCACCGACCCGGAGCCGGACGGCGAACCCCGGTACGGCGAACGGTTGCCACGCCAGGACACCTAGGGGTCGTCGCACGGCGAGGAGTCGAGGTCAGATCACCCCGAGGCCTCGCGGGCTCGCGCTCCCGCTTGGTGGAACAGGTCGGGGGAAGTCCCGCGGCGGCGCCATGGCCTCCCCGAGAGCGGCGCAACAGGCAGGATCCCCATCGTGTCGACGATGACACCGCGTCGAACGCCGGCTCACGACGCTAACGCAACTCCCACCCCCGCTGCAGTGGTTCGGACCGTCTACTGGTGCACCCTCGCCTCCTGCAGCGGCATGTGCTCGGTCGGACCACCGCCGGGACGGATCGCGCGAGCCGCCAGCCACGTCGCCAGTGCGCCGAGGACGGCACCGGCAAGGACATCGACGAGGTAGTGCCACCCGAAGTACACGGTGGCGAGGGCGGTCAGCAGTGCGTAGGTCCAGAGGGCCGTCCGGAGGACCACCGGGAGGCGGACGAGGTGCGCCCCGAGGGCGGCGGTGACGACCACGGATACGTGCAGTGAGGCGAAGGCTGCGATGCCGTGCACCGACTGCGTGGCGTGCGGATCCTCGAGGACCCGCACGCGGTTGCGGTACAGGGACTCCTGCAGGCCGGTGACGGCGGTGTCAGGAAGATCGGTGAAGTGCTGCGGCTCGATGTAGATCCGGCCCAGGGACGGCAACACATAGTAGCTCGCCGCGATTCCAGCGGGCATGGCCTGCATCGGCGCTGCCTGCCAGCCACCGTATCGACGCCGTCGCACCGGATCGCACCGGACCCGGCACGAGCACGGCGCTGCCCTTGACGGCGCTGCTAACCTCCCCCCATGGGGGATGACACAGCACGTTTCGTCACGGAGTTCGGCACCATGGTGCGCCTAGTGCAGGAGGCCCAGCCGCGTTCGGCGCGCGGGAGGGAACTGCTCGACACGCTCACCGCTCATCTCGGCACGGACGCCGGTGGCGTGGCCGTGGTCCTCGAGGACGTGAGTGCGCACCGGTTCGTGGATGCGGACATCGTCCTCACCGGCCTCGTAGGTGAGGACGCCCGCCTCGTGGGCATCGGGGGCGGGGACCAGCGCAACCACATGTCATTGAGCGACATGCTCCAGCAGTCCCAGATGTACCCGAACTTCCCCCTCGCCCAGCCGGACTACGCGAACCTGCCGATCGGCCCGGACGAGCAGCGCCAGACCGTGGCCTTCGGACTCCGACTCTTCGAACGTGAGGGGGTCGCCGTCGCCCTCCTCCAGCGCAGGGCGGAGCCGCGCTTCGGCCGCCAGACGGCCACGCTCGAGGTGCTCTGCGCGGAGCCGACCGTGACGGCCGCGCTCCTCGCGGAGTTCCGCCGGCGAATGCAGACCGAGAGCGTCCTGAAGGGCCAGGTCCTCTCGCTCGCCGGCGACGACTTCGGCCAGCAGACCGCCGGCGTCACCTTCCACCATCGGCCCCGGATCACCGCCGCGGACGTCATCCTGCCCGAAGGGCTGCTGGCCAGGGTCACGGAGCACGCGCTGGGCATCGCTGCCCACCGGGAGGCGCTCGTCGCCGCGGGCCAGCATCTCAAGCGTGGGATTCTGCTCTACGGACCGCCCGGGACGGGTAAGACGCACACGGTCCGCTTCCTGCTCGGCGCGAGCGAGGGGACGACGGCGATCCTCCTGTCCGGCGGCACGCTCGCCCACGTGGGCGAGGCCGCGAGGATGGCGCGCGCGCTCCAGCCCTCGATCGTGGTGCTCGAGGACTGCGACCTCATCGCCGAGGACCGGAGTTTCGGCCACGGGCCGCAGCCCCTGCTCTTCGAGGTGCTCGACGCGATGGACGGGCTCGACGCCGACGCCGACGTCACCTTCGTCCTCACCACCAACCGTGTGGACATGCTCGAGCGGGCGCTCGCCCAGCGCCCGGGCCGCGTGGATCTCGCGATCGAGGTGCCCCTGCCTGCCGAGGCCGAGCGTGCGGCGCTGCTGCGCCTGTACGCAGCCGGGCTGCCGCTGACGGCGGCGGGGATCGGGTCGGCGGCCGGCCGGACCGAGGGTACGACGGCGTCCTTCACCCGCGAGCTCGTCCGCCGGACCGTCCTCGCGGCTGCCCTGCAGGGAGGTCCCGTCACGGACGGGCACCTTCTCGCCGCGGTCGAGGAACTCATGTCGGACGGAGCCGCCCTGACGAGGAGTCTTCTCGGCAGCGGCGGGCCCGGCGGGGAGGGTGACCCCGGAACCGGCAGACCGTATCCCGATGCACCGTTCCCCGCGGGACCGGGTCACCTCATGTATGCGGGGAGTTACACGCCAATCCCGACCACGACGGAGCAGGTCTTCACGGGCAGGCCGGCGTTCACCGACGGTGGGTACTCCGAGGACGGCTTCCCGGGCGAGGGCGTCGACGCCGTTGTGCCGCCCTCGGTGTCGGTGGAGGACGCGCCGCCGCCTGACGCGGGGCCCCGCACGGCCGGCTGACCCGCTCCCGCACCGCGGTCGGCGGTGATCGGGCTGGTGCCTCGAGCGGGGACGGATCGCCACCGCCCGTCTCCGCTCAAGGCAGGACGCCCAGGAAGAACGTCGTCGATCATGGAACCGGTGGGAGAGCTCAGCGACCGGTCCTGCGCTTGCTGTACACATCGAACGCCACGGCGAGCAGGAGGACCAGGCCCTTGATGACCTGCTGCCAAGCTGCGTCCACCGAGAGGATCGACAGTCCCTGGTTGAGGACGCCCATCACCAGGCCGCCGATCACGGCACCGATCACCGTCCCGACTCCACCCTGGACAGCGGCGCCACCGATGAAGACGGCCGCGATGGCGTCGAGCTCGAAGCTGCCGCCCGCGGAGGCGACGGCGCTGCCTGCGCGGGCGGTGCTGACCACCCCGGCGAGACCGGCGAGGAAACCCATGTTCACGAAGATGAAGAAGTTGACCCACTTCGTCTTCACGCCGGACATCATGGCTGCGTAGAGATTGCCTCCCATGGCATAGACGTGTCGTCCGAACACCGTGCGCGAGAGCAGGAACGAATAGAGGAGGACGAGCGTGGCCAGGATGATGAGGATGATCGGTGTGCCCCGGTTGTACGCCAGCAGGTAGCAGAGGTACATGATGGCGACCACGGCGATGGCGGTCTTCAGGACGAAGGACAGCGCCCGCTCCCGGGGGAGGTTGAGGCGGCGGAGGTCAGCGCGGCCCTTGAGCTGCTGGACGACCAGGGCGAGCGAGGCGAGGGCCCCGATGCCGAGTGTGATGAGATCCGGGGTGCCGGTCGAAGGGAGCGTACCGGAGCCGATGGAGTTGAAGGCCCGGGGCAGGCCGCTGATGGTGCCCCCCGTGAGCAGCACGAGCGCGACGCCGCGGAACACGAGCATGCCGGCGAGCGTCACGATGAAGGCGGGTATCCCCACGAAGGCGACCCAAAAGCCCTGCCACGCACCGATGAGTGCTCCGACGAGGAGTGACAGGGCGACCGCCGCGCCCCAGGGCAGGCCCCAGCTGTTCATCGAGAGCGCTGCCACTGCACCGACGGTCGCCACGATCGACCCCACGGACAGGTCGATATGCCCGGCGATGATGACGATCACCATCCCGATCGCGAGGATGAGCACGTAGGCGTTCTGCTGGATGAGGTTGCTGACGTTCCCGGGGTACAGGAGCCGTCCACCGGTGAGGACCTGGAACAGCACGATGATGACCGCGAGCGCGGCGAGGATGCCGTACTGGCGCATGTCGACCCGTCGCCGTTTCTTCCTCACCGGATCCGGGCGCGGTGGGACGGGAGCAGTGGCCTGCTCGGGAGTGGCGGTGGTCATGAGGCCTGTGCTCCTTCGTTCCTGGCGGCGGTCATGTAGCGCATGAGCTCCTCCTGCGTGGCATGGGCGCGATCCAGCTCGCCTGTGAGCTTGCCTTCCGCGATGGTGTAGATGCGATCCGAGAGGCCGATCAGCTCGGGTAGCTCACTGGAGATGACGATGACCGCCTTCCCCTGGGCCGCCATTTCGTTGATGATCCCGTAGATCTCGTACTTGGCGCCGACGTCGATTCCGCGCGTGGGTTCATCCAGGATGAGAACGTCCGGTCCTGAATAGATCCACTTGCTGAGCACGACCTTCTGCTGGTTCCCGCCTGACAGGTTGCCGACGACGGACGAGACGCTCGGCGTCTTGATGTTCATCTGCTTGCGGTACTCGTCCGCGACGGCGTACTCCCTGTTCCGGTCGATGATCCCCAGCCGGGCGAGCTTGCCGAGGGCAGCTGCCGAGACGTTGACCGTGATGCTGCCGATCAGGTTCAGGCCGTAGCGCTTGCGGTCCTCCGTGACATAGGCGATCCCGTTCCGGATGGCCTCCCCTACGGTCCGTGTCTGGATCTCCCTGCCGTCCTTGTAGACCCGCCCGGAGATGCCGGTTCCGTAGGACCGGCCGAAGAGACTCATGGCCAGTTCCGTGCGACCTGCACCCATGAGGCCTGCGAAGCCGACGATCTCGCCGGCCCGGACGTGGAAGGACGCCCGGTCTACGACGACGCGTTCCACGTCGATGGGGTGGTGCACCGACCAGTCCTCGACCCGGAACTTCTCCTCGCCGATATCCGGTGTCCTCGGGGGGAACTGATGGTCGAGGGGACGCCCAACCATCGCCCGGATGATCCGGGTCTCGATGTCATCGCTGTCCTTCACCGGGAAGGACTCGATCGTCTGTCCGTCACGGATGACGGTGACGGTGTCGGCGATCGCCCGGATCTCCTTGAGCTTGTGGGAGATGATGATCGAGGTGATGCCCTGGTTCCGCAGCTGGTCGATGAGGCCCAGCAGGTGGGCGGAGTCGTCGTCGTTGAGCGCCGCCGTCGGCTCGTCCAGGATGAGGATCCGCACTTCCTTCGACAGGGCCTTCGCGATTTCCACGAGCTGCTGCTTGCCCACGCCCAGTTCGAGCACCCTCGTGGCGGCGTTCTCCTGCAGGCCCACGCGCGCGAGCAGCTCGGTGGCCTGCAGGTTCGTCCTGTTCCAGTCGATCACCCCGCCCCGCTGGACCTCATTACCGAGGAAGATGTTCTCGGCGATCGACAGGTACGGACTGAGCGCCAGCTCCTGATGGATGATGACGACGCCGTCACGCTCGCTGTCATTGATGGAGCCGTACGCCACCGGCTCGCCATCGATCGTGATCGTGCCGTCGAAGCTGCCGTGCGCGTACACGCCGCTGAGCACCTTCATCAGGGTCGATTTCCCGGCGCCGTTCTCACCGCAGATGGCATGCACCTCGCCGCGCTCCACGCTCACCGAGACGCCGTCGAGGGCCCGGATGCCGTTGAATTCCTTCACGATGCCGTTCATCTCGAGGATGACGTTGCTCATGCTGTTCTCGCTTCGCTGTAGGGCAGGACGGGGCGCGGCTCGTCGCCGCGCCCCGTCCTGCCACCCGATGGTCAGAGACCGATGTCTGCTGCCTTCACGAAGCCGGACTCCACGAGCGTCGGTTCGACGTCGTCCTTCGCCACCACCACGGGATCAAGGAGGTAGGAGGGGACCACCTTGGTGCCGTTGTCGTAGGTCTCGGTGTCGTTGACCTCGACCTCCTCGCCGGCGACGATCGCCTGGATCATCGACTCGACCTGGCCGCCGAGCTCGCGGGTGTCCTTCCACACGGTCATCGACTGCTGGTCGGCCAGGATCGCCTTGACGTTGGCGACGTCGGCGTCCTGGCCCGTGATGAGCGGCCAGTCCGTACCCGGCGCATAGCCGGCGGCATCGAGGGACGCCTCGATACCGAGCGCGAGGCTGTCGTTGGGCGAGAGCACGACGTCGACCTTGTCGCCGCCGGTGTAGAACGACTGCAGGCGGTTGTCCATCTCGGCCTGGGCGTCGTCGGAGCCCCAGCCGAGGATTCCGATGGCCTTCCAGCCGTCGTTGTCCGCCGGCGACTTCCCGGAGGGGACGACCAGCTGGCCGGACTCGACGTAGGGCAGGAGGACGTCCCAGGCCCCGGCGAAGAAGAACGCGGCGTTGTTGTCGTCGGGGCTGCCCGCGAAGGGCTCGAGGTTGAAGGGACCCTTGCCGTCGGCGAGGCCGAGCTGCTCCTCGATGAACTGGCCCTGGAGCTGGCCCACCTTGTAGTTGTCGAAGGTGGCGTAGTAGTCCACGGCCTCGGTGCCGTTGATGAGGCGGTCGTAGGCGATGACCTTGACGTCCTGGGACGCGGCGTCCTCGAGGGCGGGCCCGAGGGTCTGGCCGTCGATGGCAGCGACGACGAGGATCTTCGCCCCGCCGGCCACCTGGTTCTGGATCTGGCTGATCTGCTGGTCCGTCTTGTTGTCCGCGTACTGGAGATCCACGGTGCAGTCCGCGGCCTCGAGCTTCTCCTTGAGTCCCTCACCGTCGTTGATCCAGCGCTCGAGGCTGCGGGTGGGCATGGAGATACCGACATTGCAGGTGGCGGCGGAATCGCCGTCGGCGGCCGGCGTGGATCCGGCGGGCGCGCAGGCCGACAGGCCTGCTGCTACGCCGACGGCCAGCAGGGCGGCGGAAACTTTCTTGATCGTGGTCATGGTCGAGCCTTCGAAAGGGATCCGGGCGTCGGCGGACCGGGTGCGGCCTTGACGGCGGCAGGCGGTCCGCTGTCCGGGCGGATCGAGCTGGTACAACGCTGTAGCGCCCCGTCGATGGGATGTCGACAATATGTAGGCGAAGACAACATATCCAGTGATGCGCGTTACATCAAGGCCGATGGCGATCGTTATGCAACTGAGATGGGGCCGGGGGTCAGGCGGAGCGCGCCCGCCGGGCCCGGTACGCCTTCACGTGGGTTCGGTTCGCGCAGTTGCCGGTGTCGCAGAACCGCTTCGAACGGTTGCGGCTGAGATCGAGCACCACGCCGTCGCAGTCCTCCGCCGCGCAGGATCGCAGGCGGTCGAGTTCGTGTCCGCGGATGACGTCGGCGAGGGCCATGGCCGCCTCGGTCGCCATGCGCTCCTCCAGCGGGGCTTCCGGTGCGGTGGCGTGCAGGTGCCAGTCCCACTCGTCGTGCCGGACGAGCTGGGGGAGCGCTCTCGCACGGCGGAGGATCGCGTTCACCAGGGTGACGGCGTCGTCCTCCTCCGCGAACCAGATCACCTCCAGCTCGGCGCGCAGGGTCCGCACCGAGGCGAGTTCGGCATCGGTGTGGGTGCGCGAGCCGGTGAACCGCTGCTCCGCCAGGAACCGGTCGAGGCCCTCGAGGGTGGCGAGGGGATCCGCGTCATCCTTCCCGGTGTTGATGAGCGCGGCGGCCGAGGAGAGCGCCACCTCCGTGTCATAGGTGAAAGACATGTTGACTCCTGACAGCGTGCACCTCTAATGTCACGACCATAACCACTCGTCAGTCCTGACACCAATCATCGACCCGAAGGGAGCGGACGTGACCCTGCGACCCGCCGCCGGCCTCTGGATAGCCCTCGTCTCGGCTGCGACGTTCGGCGTCTCCGGGCCCTTCGCCAAGTCCCTCCTCGAGATTGGCTGGAGCCCCGGCGCCGCCGTCGGCCTCCGCATCGGCGGGGCCGCCGTCGTGCTCCTCGTCCCGGCACTGATCGCCTTGCACGGCCGCTGGTCGACGGTGCGCGGCAACGCCCTCACCATCGCGATCTACGGCGCGACGGCGATCGCCCTCTGCCAGCTCTTCTACTTCAACGCCGTGCAGCGGATGTCCGTCGGGGTGTCGCTGCTCCTGGAGTACCTCGCGCCCGTGCTCCTCGTCGGGTTCCTCTGGCTGACCTCGCGGAAGGCGCCCCGGCCACTCACTATCATCGGGTCCGTCACGGCGATCCTGGGACTGCTCCTCGTGCTGGACCTCGCCGGGGACACGCGCCTCGATCCGGTCGGGATCCTCTTCGGGCTCGCGGCCGCCGTCTGCCTCGTGGTGTTCTTCCTGATGTCGGCCCGGGTGGACGAGTCCCTGCCGCCGATCGTCATGGCCGGGGGCGGGATGGTCGTCGCCTCCGGCGTGATCCTGGTGCTCGGGCTGACGAACATCATGCCCTTCCGGTTCGTCTTCTCCGATGTCCAGCTGGCCGGGCAGACCTACAGCTGGCTGGTCCCGGTGGCGGTCCTCGTGCTCGTCGCGACGGTCGCGGCCTATGTGACGGGCATCCTCGCCGCGCGGCGCCTCGGGTCGAAGGTGGCGAGCTTCGTGGCCCTGACCGAGGTGATGTTCGCCGTCATCGCGGCGTGGCTCATCCTCGGTGAGCTCCCCGCTGCCGTGCAGCTGCTCGGCGGACTGCTGATCGTCGTTGGTGTCGTGTGCGTGCGCCTCGACGAACTCCGGTCCGCATCCGTGGACGAGACAGTCGACGAGACAGTCGACGAGTCTGCCGTGGAACCCGGCGTTCCCAACCCGGTGGAGCCACTGCCGCGCGTCTGACGGGACGCTGATCCTGTGCTCGAGCCGTTCATGTCGGCTCAGGGGCAACTCCGTCGCGGTCACCAGTCGTAACCCCGAAGGCCATGCGGCGCCCCGTCAGATTCGGGCGGGGATCCTGCATCGGTCGATGGCGTCCAGGGCGTCAGCGATCATCGCGACACGATCGCTGACGTCGGCCGTCGGATACGGGAATCCCAGTTTCACGCCGGCCCACAGCAGAGGGCCCGCCGCGGCGAAAGCGCTGGTGACGCGGTCCTCCGTGAGGAGGGAGGTGCGTTCACCGTGAGGATGTCGGGCAGATTTTTCGAATGGATGATGCGCGTCCGTCCATCCGGGGCCGAAGACGCTCGGCTGGTTCGATGCGCCCGAGATGATGAGGCCGTGGAGAAGACCGGCGTCGGCTGCGTACGTGATGTGGTCCGTCACCCGGTCAGGATCGCGTAGCTCGATGGCCGACCGGCCCCAGTTCAACGAGATACCGACGTCGGTTCCGGATTGTTGAATGGCCGTAATTTCTGCAGAGAGGGATTGGTATCCCTTCTCAGGCCGCCGTTGAGGCACTTCCGCGTCGCAGTGCTCGATGACGAGTTTCGTTCCGTCCCAGTCCCACGTCGCGAGTTGTTCGAGGGAGTCAGCGAGTAGTTCCGGTCTGCCGGCGGAAGCACGGGGCGCAGAGTGCAGTTCGAGGACCTGGACCGTGGCTCTGCCCGTCCGATCGTTGAGTCTGTGGACGTCGTCACGGATACGGGCAAGGACGTCCAGCGCCTCTGCCCTGCCGCTCGTATCTGCTGAGGCGAGCCCGAACGAGGAGTTGTGAGCTAGGCGCCGTACTGTGCCCGGTATGTCGGTCAAGATGACATCCATGCCGACGGGGAGGTTCCTCAGGAGCCATTCGTCGTCGTGCGGGTGCAGTCCGTCGATCCAGGGGAGTTCGAGACCGGCGACGTGTGGCAGGGCCGCCAGAGCATGAAGATACTCGTGCTCGAGATCGGGTTGCCAGCGCTGGTGGGCCGGGGATGCTGCGTACGCGCCGACGAAGTAGCGCTCCATCACGTTGTGGCACCTGTTTGGTCGTGCGAGATCGAGCCTTTTGGAGGTCGGTCGAGCCAGTGTCCATGCCTCATCACTCTGACGGTTTCGAGGCTGTCATCGAGGATGAGTAGGTCCGCGGCACGGTCTGCCTGAAGGCGCCCGGCCCGGGAGCTGCTGCCGATGATGTCGGACGGTACTGCGGCGGCGGCGGTCACGGCGTCATCGAGGCTGACGCCGGCTTGCACCGAGTTCCTGACCAGCTCCAGCATGCTCGCTGTTCCGCCTGCAATGGCCCCGGACGTCGCGAGCCGGGCCACTCCCTCGTTCACGGTGACGTGGGCGGGCCCGAGACGGTACTGCCCATCGGTCAGCCCGGACGCCGCCATCGAGTCAGTCACGAGGGCTATGTTGCCGGCTCCGACCAGGTCGAACATCATCACCACGAGGTCTGGATGCAGGTGGGTGTTGTCTGCGATCAGTTCGACGACGGCGTTTCCTGCCTTCGCGGCTCGAAGGCAGGCCGCCAGAGCTCCGGGAGCTCGATGGTGCAGTGGATCCATGGCATTGAACAGATGCGTCACGGTCGGCCGGGACCGGCCCCGTCCGTGGGGTGAGGTCAGCAGCCCGTCCTGGGCAGACTGGAGCGATGCGGATGCTTCTGTTGTGGAGCAGGCCGTGTGGCCGAGGGACGGTACGACGCCGTGACTTGTGAGAAGCTCCAGCAGGTAGTCCGACCCCGGCAGCTCCGGTGCGTAGGTCATGGTGGTGAGATGGCCGCGCGCGCTGTCGATCAGGCGCTGCGTGACGCCGCTATCGGGTTCGCTGAGACAGCGAGGGTCCTGAGCTCCGCATCGGGCCCGGGCGAGAAAAGGTCCCTCCAGATGCAGTCCGGCCAGCAGGCCTTCGTCGACGAGCTCGGCCAGGAGTGTGAGCTGTCCTGCCAGTTCATCCGGAGATGCGGTGACCAGACTAGCCACGATCGACGTAGTGCCGAGGGCGTGCAGCTTCCGTAGGGCGATTCGTGCATCGTGTGCATTCGTCGTGGAGAAATCGACTCCGAACGCTCCGTGGCAGTGCAGGTCGATGAGGCCCGGAACGATGATCTGACCGGGGGTGAGAACGAGGATGTCATCATCGCTCTCAGCCACGAAATCCGCGGCTGTGCCGGCGAAGAGGATCGTCGAACCGGCGACCGCTATCGTTGCGTCGTCAATCATCCCGGATGCGGTGAGGGCTCGACCGCGCAGAACGGTGCGGGGTGAGGGGGCTGCCGGGACCGTCGATGAGAGATGGTGATGGGCTCGTTGTTGGGAGGCAGGGTGATGTGCGGCCAAGGTTTCCGTCCTGGTACGAAGAATGTCGCATGGGTCGGGCAGGGATACTAGATCAGGAGCGAGCCGGCTTCCTCGTCCACCAGGATCGTCACTCGGGGATGTAGCTGCAGGATCGAAGCGGGACACCCGGATGAGACCGGGCCAGTGAGCGCGTCGTGAACAGCCTCCGCTTTACCTCGGCCCTGGGCGAGAAGGAGGAGATGGCGTGCTTCGAGGATTGTGCCCAGGCCTTGCGTCAGGCAGTGGGTCGGGACGTCCGAGAGGGAGTCGAAGAAACGGCGGTTCGCCTCTCGGGTGTCATCGGTCAACCGTTCGACCCTGGTCCTGGAGTCCAGCGACGCGCCGGGCTCGTTGAAGGCGAGGTGGCCATTTCGTCCAATGCCAAGGATCTGCAGATCAACGCCTCCTGCGGAGGTGATGGCCTCTTCGTAGGCGACCGCTGAGCGGTCGAGATCATCGCTGTGGGGGTTGGGGACGTGGACCGTCGTCGGATCGAGGTGCAGCGGTTCGACGATCTCACGCCGCAGCACTTCTGAATAGCTTTGAGGATGGCCGGCAGGTAGCCCGATGTACTCGTCGAGGGCGAACCACGACGTCGCTTCAAAGGTATTGGGTGGGCGGTCGCGTCGTGCCAGGGTCCGATAGAGAGGCGAGGGCGAGGATCCCGTCGCGACACCGATAACCGGCTGAGGGACCGTCTCCACGGTCTCCATGAGGATATCGGCGGCAAACTCACCGATCGTTTCTGCATCGACCCGATGTACTTCGGGAGCCGACGGGTATCGCACGGTCCCGCTCACCGGGCGTCCCTGAGCTTGACCAGTTCAGCCCTGATGCCATCGAAGTGTCGCTTCAGACGTTCGGAGGCCTTCGCCTTGTCGTTGTCCTTGACCGCTTCGAAGATCCCACGGTGGATGGCTGCCGTCTCGACGAGGTCGATGAGGGGGTCGCCACCCAGTTCCGTATGAATCTTGCTGTAGACCTTCCAGAACACGGACATCAGGTTGGAGAGCAGTTCGTTGTTCAAGGGCTCGAAGAGCTGATAGTGGAATTGCTCGTCAACACTCGTGAAGATCTCACCCCTGGCTGCCAGAACCTCCATCTGACGCACGCTTGCTTCAATATCAGCAAGGTGATCGGCCGTCATGAGATCCATTGCCTCACCGATGAGGCCCGCCTCCAGGGCCTGGCGAACATCCACGAGTTGCAACGCTTCCTGGCCCTCATGGCGGAGCGAGAGTCTGCCGCGGAAGGTCAAACCATCGGTCAGAGCGTCGAAGTTCCGCGGGGCGACGAACATGCCGAAGCCGTGTCTGATCTCCACCACACCAAGAGCCTGCAGCACCTTCAGGGCTTCCCTCAAAGTATTTCGACCGATACCCAGCGCTGAGGCCAGTTCGTTCTCCGTCGGAAGCGGATCACCGGCCTTCAGGTCACGTTCCAAAATCAGTTCCATGATCTCGGCCTGTAGGGCACGAGAGCGATTCTGGGCACTGAAACGAGCCGGCGGCAAGGAGACGGTGGGCGAACTCATACGGGTCCTCCTGAGACGGTAGAAGTATGGAGGCGTCGCACAGGACCCCAACACCATCAAGATATCGGATGTCCCACGTCTAGGGAAGAAAGCGAGAAGCGCGGGTTCTTGCTCGGCTTGACTCGCGCTGTGATGAACCTTACAGTTTCGACACAACCGTTGGACATCCTACGTCCGATAAGTACTTGAAGGGTGAGGCGCATAGATGAGCAACACTTTCCATTCGAACGGTCTGGTCAACGACGCCAGCCGCCGAAACTTCCTCAAACTGGCCGGCGTCATGGGTGCCGCGGCTGCCTTCGCAGGATCGATCTCCGCCTGTAGCCCGGGCGGCAGCCCAGCACCGGCAGGCACTGCAGCAGCCGAAGGAACAGGCTCGATCGAAGCGGGTATCTCCTACCAGCTCTCCACGGGGTTCGACCCGATGCTGGCGACCGGAGCGACACCGCAGGCTGCAAATCTGCATGTCTTCGAGGGCCTCGTGGAGCTGCACCCCGCCACCCGGGAGCCCTACCTGGCCCTCGCTGCAGCCGATCCGACCAAGGTCGACGACACCACCTACGAGGTCGAGCTCCGCGACGGGGCCACCTTCCACAACGGTGAACCGGTGACGCCTGCCGACGTCGTCTTCTCCTTCACTCGGGTACTCGACCCGGCCAACAAGTCGCTGTTCGCCGGGTTCATCCCCTTCATCGACCAGGTAGCGGCGAAGGATGACACCACCGTCAGCTTCACCCTCAAGTACCCCTTCCCGGCCTTCAAGGAGCGCATCTCGGTCATCAAGATCGTGCCTGAAGCTGCTGTTACCGCCGATCCTGCCGGTTTCGATCTGGCACCGATCGGATCGGGACCTTACAGCCTGGTGTCCGCTGTGAAGGAAGACCGCATCGTCTTCAAGAAGTTCGACGCCTACAACGGCAAGTACCCGGCCAGGGTCCAGGACATGACCTGGCTGCTCCTGGCTGATCCTGCAGCGCGAGTGGCTGCCGTCCCGTCACGGACCCAGGCCATCGAGGACGTTCCCTACCTGGACGTCGACCAGCTCGCGGCGAAGGTCGATGTGGAGTCGGTCCAGTCCTTCGGGCTGCTGTTCCTCATGTTCAACTGCGCGTCCGAGAAGTTCTCCGACAAGCGGGTGCGTCAGGCACTGCATTACGCCATCGATACCGAGGCAGTGATCAGCAAGGCACTCCTTGGCAACGCCACGGCGGCCACCTCGTACTTCCAGAAGGGTCACCCGTCCTACTCGGAGGCGTCCACCGCCTACGGGTTCGACGCAGCGAAGGCGAAGTCACTCCTTCAGGAGGCCGGAATGCAGGACATGACGCTCACCCTCACCTCGACCGACACCGGCTGGGTGGCGCGGGTGGTCCCGCTCATCAAGGAGTACTGGGACGCGATCGGTGTCACCACCACCCTCGAGATCCTGCAGTCGGCCGCCGTCTACGCACCCGAGAAGGTCGGCGGAAAGAACTTCGACGTCCTCTGCGCACCCGGAGATCCATCGGTGTTCGGCAACGATGGTGACATCCTGTTGAGCTGGTTCTACCGCGGCGCCACCTGGATGGAGAACAGGGCGGGGTGGAACACCACGCCCGAATACGCCGAGGTGCAGAAGAAGCTGGACCAGGCCGTTCAGCTCGACTCCGAGGACGCCAAGAGCATCCACGCCGACGTCGTCGACATCGTGTCCGAGGAAGTACCGCTCTATCCTCTCTTCCACCGGAAGCTCCCCACCGCGTGGGACGGTGCAGCGCTCGATGGATTCCAGCCGCTGCCGACCACCGGCGTGTCCTTCATCGGTGTCGGTCGCAAGTAGCACTACAGCACACGGCAGGGCGCCGTGATCGGCGCCCTGCCAGCAGGTCCAGCACCGGAATAGCCGGAACAACCGGAGTAATCGGAGTTATTGAGTGAGCACGTTCATCCGCCTTCTAGGACGCCGACTGGCGGTCCTGCCGATCATGCTGCTCGGCGTCACCGTCATGGTGTTCGTCGTGTTGTCCGTCATCCCCGCAGACCGCGCCACAGCTGTCCTGGGCGAGAATGCCAGCGAGGAAGCCAAGGAGGCCTGGCGTGAGCAACGCGGGCTCAACGACTCCCTGTTCGTCCAGTTCTTCCGCTACCTCGCCGGCGTCATCCGTTTGGACTTCGGCGTCACCAATCCGCCGGAAGAATCGGTTGCCACGAAGATCGCCTCGGCGTTTCCCGTCACCCTGCAGCTGACATTCCTCGGCATCCTTCTCGCGGTCGTCCTGTCACTGACCCTTGGAATCGCCGGTGCCCTGTACCGCGACCGGTGGCCGGATCAGGCCATTCGCATCTTCTCCATCGCAGCCATCGCCACACCGTCATTCTGGCTGGCCATCCTGCTCATCCAGTGGTTCGCCCTTCCCGAAGGCTCCATCTTCCCGACCGGAGGGCTGGCCTGGGCAGACCAGTACGGATTCGTCGGATGGCTCTACTCCATGGCCCTTCCAGCCCTTGCCCTCGGCATCCCCGTCTCGGCCTCCCTCATCCGGGTCGTGCGCACCTCGATGGTGGAGGAACTGGATCGCGACTACGTCCGCACCGCCATCGGCAACGGGGTGCCCTACCGCACCGTCGTCGCCCGCAACGTCCTGCGGAACGCTCTCGTCACGCCCGTGACCGTCCTTGGCTTGCGCGTCGGCTACCTGCTCGGAGGCGCCGTCGTGATCGAGAAGATCTTCAGCCTCAACGGGATGGGCGACCTGATCGTCGTCGGCCTCACGACGTCCGACACCAACCTCGTCCAGGGAGCGGTCCTGACGATCGCCGTCGCCTTCGTCCTGGTCAACATCGTCGTCGACCTCCTCTACCTGCTCATCAACCCCAGAATCCGGACGGTGTAATCATGCGCAACGGACTAGCCGAACGACTCAGCAGCACCGGCGCCCGGTTCACCGCCCTGAACCTCAGTTCGCGGTTCGCGCTCGGATTCCTGGCCTTCATCGTCCTGATCGCCGTCATAGGGCCCTATATCGCCCCCTTCGGCGAGAACGAATCCACCGCACCCGTACTCGCCCCGACAGGCGAGCACCCCTTCGGCACGGACGGTTCGAGCTACGACGTCTTCTCCCGCATGCTCTACGGCGCACGCGTATCGATCAGCATCGGGCTCGGCGCAGTGGCCCTGGCGCTCATCCTGGGTTCGGTTCTCGGTGCAATCGCAGCAACCTCACGCAAATTCGTCAGCGAGAGCGTGATGCGGATCCTCGACATCATGATGGCATTCCCCGGTATCGCTCTGGCCGCGGCCCTGCTCTTCGCCCTGCGAGAGCACTCGCTCAACCTCTTCGGGTCGACCGTGCCCGTCATCATTCTCGCCATCGCCGTCGTGTACACCCCGCAGCTCGCACGCGTCGTCCGGGCGAATGTCCTCGCCCAGTACGGCGAGGACTATGTCCGCGCCGAACGCGTCATCGGAGCCGGACGCACCTACATCCTGCTCAAGCACATCGCGCGGAACTGCGCCGCCCCGATTCTCGTGTTCGCGACCGTCATGGTCGCCGACGCCATCATCCTCGAGGCCTCCCTGTCCTTCCTCGGCGCCGGGGTGCAGCAGCCTGCGGCGTCCTGGGGAAACGTCATGTCGGACGGCCGGAATGTCGTCTTCAGCGGTGCCTGGTGGCCCACCACGTTCGGCGGTATCACCATCCTGCTCACCGTCCTGGCACTGAACATCCTGGCCGAAGGGCTCACCGATGCCATGGTCAACCCCGGGGGTGGCCGCCGGCGGAAGGGCAAGCAGGTACCGGCCGTCGTGAACGCCGTCCCAACGGCCGCGCAGCCCTCGGCCCTGGACTCCGCGGGAACCTCGCTCACGCAGCAGGACGGATTGGACCTCATCGAGGAAGATGCGGTTCCGCCCTCTGCCGCCGGCACGAACATCCACAAGCCCGGATCCCTGGAAGCTCTCGCCGTCGAACTGGACATGCTCGCTGCCGTCGAGCGACGCCGCACCGATCGGCTCCCCGCGATCGCCGGTGACGCTCCGGTCATCCTGGAGGTCAAGGATCTGTCCATCCGCTTCCCCGACCGATACGGGCAGACCGCCATCGTCGACCGGGTGAGCTTCTCCGTCCGAGAGGGAGAAACCATGGGGCTCGTCGGCGAGTCCGGATGCGGCAAGTCCATCACCTCACTGGCGATCATGGGTCTCCTGCCGCGAACCGCCGAACTCTCCGGGTCCATCCGGTTCAACGGCAAGGAACTGTTGACCAATGACCCCCGGGACAGGGACCGCCTCTACCGCGGCCTGCGCGGCGAGCAGATCGCCATGGTCTACCAGGACGCTCTCAGCTCCCTGAACCCCTCGATGCTCATCAAGGACCAGATGCGCCAGCTCACGCAGCGCAATGGTCGAAAGAGTCCCCGCGAGCTGCTCGAACTCGTCAAACTCGATCCTGACCGCACCCTGAAGAGCTACCCGCATGAACTCTCGGGCGGGCAACGTCAGCGGGTACTGATCGCCATGGCGCTCTCGAGGTCACCGAAGATCGTCGTCGCCGACGAACCAACGACGGCGCTGGACGTGACCGTGCAGAAGCAGGTTGTCGACCTCCTCAACGACCTGCGCGAGCAACTCGGCTTCGCCATGGTGTTCGTCAGCCATGACCTGGCCCTGGTGGCCTCCCTCGCGCACCGGGTGACCGTCATGTATGCGGGCCAGGTCGTCGAATCAGCCGACGTGCCCGAACTGCTGTCCAATCCGCGCCACGAGTACACGCGAGGCCTTCTCGGCGCGGTGCTCTCGATCGAGGCAGGCGCCGAACGTCTTCACCAGATCCAGGGAACAGTGCCCTCACCGAGGGAATTCGCCGCCGGCGACCGATTTGCCGAGCGATCCTTGCGTCCCGACGCCGACCCGGACCAGGTTCTCACCCTGGTACGCGTCGGTGATGGGGACCACTACTGGGCAAGTCATGAGGATCATCACCAGGACGAGCTCGTCGATATCAGCAGGACAGCGAGGCAGCAGCCATGACCGACACCAACCCCGTCCTCGAGCTCAAAGACATCAAGGTCCATCACCGGGCCCGGTCCGGCTCGCTCTTCCGCCCGAACATCGTCAAGGCCGTCGACGGCATCGACTTCATCATCCGACGCGGAGAGACAGTAGGGATCGTGGGGGAGTCCGGTTGCGGCAAGTCCACCCTGGCCTCCGTTCTCGTCGGACTGCAGGAGCCGACCTCAGGTGAAGTGCTCTTCCGCGGCGCACGGGTCAACACCCGCACCTCGTCGTCGAAAAAGCTTTTCGGCCGTGAGGTGGGGGTGGTGTTCCAGGACCCCTCCACCGCCCTCAACCCGAGAATGACGATCCACGACATCCTCACCGACCCGCTGCAGGTCCACGGCATAGGCAACCCACGGACCCGTGATGCCAAAGTGAAGGACCTCCTGCGCCTGGTCGGACTCCCGCAATCCGCAGCGGAAGTCACCCCTCATCAGGTCTCCGGCGGGCAACGACAGCGCGTGGCCATCGCGCGGGCCCTCAGCCTGGATCCGTCGGTCATCGTCGCCGACGAACCGACATCCGCCCTTGACGTGTCCGTGCGGGCCCAGGTTCTCAACCTGCTGGCCGACCTGAAGAAAGACCTGAACCTGGGCATGGTGTTCATCTCGCACGACATCCAGACGGTCCGCTACGTCTCGGACCGCATCTGCGTCATGTACTACGGGCGCATCGTCGAACAGGGCCCCGCCCGCGACGTCTTCGACAACCCCACCGACGACTACACCAAGAGCCTCCTCGGAGCAGCTCCAAGCCTTCTGCACATCTGAACCCGAACTGGAGATCACCTTGACCAACGCACTGACAACACGCTTCCACGGCGTCATTCCTCCCGTCGTCACCCCCCGCACCGCTGACGGGGCGGTCGACACCGCTTCCCTGGAACGACTGACGAAATATCTGCTCGAGGGCGGGGTAAGCGGTCTCTTCGTCCTCGGCTCCTCCGCAGAAGTGCCCTACCTCACCACCGAGGAACGGGACCAGGTCGTACGCACGATCGCAGGCGTCAACGCCGGCGAGGTGCCCCTGATCGCCGGCGCCAACGAACAGACCACCGCCCGCGTCATCGACGAGGGACGCCGCCTGGTCGATCTCGGTGCCGACGCCATCGTCGCCACGTCCCAGTTCTATGCGATCTCCGACGCCCGGGAGACCGACACCCATTTCCGAGCGATCCACGCGGCCCTCGATGTCCCCCTCTTCGCCTACGACGTCCCGGTCCGGACCCACTTCAAACTTCCCCTGGACCTGCTGACCACTCTGGCCCACGACGGAGTCATCGCCGGAGTCAAGGACTCCTCCGGCGATGACGTGTCCTTCCGCCAGCTCCTCCTCGCCACCCGTAACATCCCTGACTTCGCCGTCTTCACCGGCCACGAAGTCGTCGTCGATGGCGCACTGCTCGGCGGTGCCCACGGCGTCGTTCCTGGCCTCGGTAATGTCGATCCTGCCGGTTATGCTTCGCTCTACGCAGCGAGCCAGCGGGGAGACCACGCTGCGGCAGCCCGCGAACAGGACCGGCTCGCGAACCTCTTCAACATCGTCTACGCACCCACTCCCGGGCGCGTCTCGCCCGGCGCCGGCGGACTGGGAGCCTTCAAGACCGCCCTGATGCTGCTGGGCATCATCGACACCAATGTGATGTCTGCCCCCATGGTGAAGCTCGACGACACCGAAACCCGCGCAATCCGGTCGGTCCTCGAGCACAACGGTCTGCTCTGATCGCTATGCCATACGTCATCGGCGTCGATGTAGGAGGCACGAAGATCGCCGGCGCGATCGTTGCTGCACAAGGGACGACATCACCTCCGTGTACGGTTCCCACACCGTCCCGCGAGGGCTCCGAAGCCGTGGTCTCCACGCTGGCCTCCCTGATCAACCAGCTGCGAAGAGACGCCGAGCGGACCGGTCACACCATCGATGCGGTCGGTATCGGGTCGGCCGGGGTCATCGATTCCAGCCGGGGAGTCGTCGTTTCAGCGACGGACTCGATCAGGGGATGGACGGGAACCCAGCTCACGACCGAGGTCACACGACGGACCGGCCTGCAGAGCACCGCCATCAATGATGTCCATGCGCACGCCCTCGGTGAAAGCTGGCTGGGCGCCGGTTCTGGTGCGGACACCGTCCTGTTCATCGGGATGGGAACCGGCGTCGGCGGCGGATACGTCCTTCAAGGACAGTGTCTTCAGGGAGCGACTTTCACAGCAGGACATGTCGGTCATTACGCTGCGCCACTGGCATACGACCACGGCGTCCCCCTGCCTTGCAGTTGCGGCGGGGCAGGACACGTCGAAGCCATAGCGTCCGGCCCCGCTATCCTCAGCGCCTATCAGCGGCTTGGTGGTGACATTGCCAGGGACACCCGAGCGGTATACCGACTCGCAGCGCAAGGGGATCTCCTGGCCGCCAAAGCACTCGACCGCGGTGCGATCGCCGCCGGCCAAGCCATCGGCGGGCTGGCCAACATCTTCGACCCACACGTGGTCGTCGTCGGAGGAGGGCTCGCCGGTGCAGGTCCGCTCTGGTGGGACGCGATGGAGCAGGCAGCACGCACGGAACTACTTCACCCTCTCGCAGCCCTACCGATCCTCCCTGCCCGCCTGGGGGAAACCGCCGCGATCCGCGGCGCCGCACGCAGGGCCCTTGAGCTCACCACCTCGACCGAAAGACATCATGTTCACTCTTGATACCCTCCGGTCCACCCTGATCGTGTCCTGTCAGGCATACTCAGGAGAACCAATGCGCGACCCCCGGACGATGGCGCAGATCGCGCAGTCCGCCGTGATCGGCGGCGCAGCAGCAGTGCGCGTCCAAGGGCTGGCGGACATCCAGGCCGTCCGCTCGGCAGTAGAGGTACCGGTCATCGGTCTGTGGAAGGACGGCCACGACGGTGTCTTCATCACGCCGACCCTGCATCACGCACTGGCATGCGCGCAGGCCGGAGCCCACGTCGTTGCGCTCGACGGTACCCGCCGGACCCGACCGGATGGACTGTCCCTGAAAGAGACGATCAACGGCGTGCATGAGCGAACCAGTGCCCTGGTCATGGCCGACTGCGGATCAGTAGACGACGTCCTTTCCGCAGTGGAGGCCGGAGCAGACATTGTGGGAACGACACTGGCCGGCTACACCGATGAACGAGCCAAGACGGTCGGCCCTGACCTCGAACTGCTCAGCGAGATCGCGGCCCTGAACCTGGGTGTGCCCGTCATCGCCGAAGGCCGCATCCATACCCCAGAGCAGGGACAGCAGGCACTTCATGCCGGCGCGTTCGCCGTCGTCGTCGGAACGGCCATCACCCACCCCACAACCATCACACGTTGGTTCGCCGAAGCACTGTCAGCATGAGCACCTTCATCGACAGGGTCGATCCCGAGCTCCTACCCGGGCTCGCCTACTCGCAGGACTTCCCGCCGCCCACCACCATCGAGGAACTCCTCGCCTTCCGGGAACTCACCTGCGCCCCCGCACCCAAAACGGTCACCACAACCACTCCAGCGGCAGTTGCCACGTACACGGCGTCCGGTGTTCCCCTGCTCATCCACGCCGCCGCCCCAGGACCCGCACCGGCGATCCTCTGGATTCACGGTGGCGGAATGATCGCCGGCGAGGCAGCGGCCGACACCGACTACTGCTGGAACCTGAGCCAGGCCACGGGCGCCACGGTGATCGCCGTCGACTACCGGCTCGCACCTGAACATCCCTATCCCGCCGCGCTCGAGGACGTCCTGGAAGCCCTCGACTGGTTATTCACCTCTGCCGACAGCCTCCTTATTGACCTCAACCGCATTGCAATCGCGGGATCGAGCGCGGGTGCCGGACTGGCGGCCGCAGCGAGCAGGGTGGACCGCGACCGACACGGTCCCCGACTGGTCTTCCAGTACCTCATGTACCCCATGCTCGACGACAGCCACTCCACACCTTCGAGCCTGGAGTTCCACAACATCCCGACATGGAACCGCCACCACAGTCTTTTTGCTTGGCAGAGCTACCTGGCACACTTTCCGGCCTCGCCCCTGGCAGCTCCCGCCCGCGCGACACGCCTACAGGGATTGCCGCCCACCCTCATTCAGGTCGGCGAGCTGGACCTCTTCCGTGACGAGGACATCGACTACGCGCAGCGTCTCCTGGCGGCCGGGGTGCCCGTCGAACTCCACGTCTATCCCGGCGCCTACCACGGGTACGAACTCACGGTCCCGGAAGCACGTGTCTCACGGCAAACCCTCCAGGACCGCGACCGTGCCTTCAACCGAGCCCTCAGTACGAGAGCTTCGGGCGGCCCCCCTTCAACCCCCGCTGCATCGGATGCCGTGTCAGATGCCGCATCAGATGCAGCCTCGGTGATGCCCACCCCGTCCATCGGGACAGCCCCGCCGTGATGGGGATCAACGCCCTCGAAGCTGCTGCGCTGTGCATCCTGCTCCTGCTGGTCATCGGCCCGGCGAAGCTGCCCGACTATGCTGCCGGACTAGGCCGGCTCGTCCGGACGACCAAGGTGCTCGTGTCTTCTGCCCGGCTTCGCCTCGACGAGGAACTCGGAGAGGAGCTCAAGGACATCGAGTGGCAAAGCCTTGACCCTCGACGCTATGACCCGCGAGTGATCGTTCGTGAAGCGTTGCTCGACGAATTACCGACAGCACTCCCAGCAGCAGGCCGCCCCGTAGACCCTGCACCGCAACGTATACCTAAAGGAACCTCCTCATGAAGCTCGAAGGCTGGCACATCGTCATCATCATCGTTCTTGCGATCGTTCTCTTCGGTGCGCCGAAGCTTCCCGGGCTGGCCCGGAGCGTCGGCCAGTCGCTGCGGATCTTCAAGTCCGAGGTGAAGCAGATGAAGGACGAGAACAACACCGGTGGAGCCGGCACGGATCCCGTCGAGGGACGTGTCGTGAACCCGGCACCGCAGACTTACACACCGACCTACCAGGCACCCGCAGCGGCCACCCATGCCCAGCAGCCCGGTCAGCACCCGGCACAGCAGGCGGGTCAGTCCCACCAGCAGCCCGGTCAGCAGCACGTCCCGGCACCCCACCAGGGCGAGGGCTTCGTGGAGGGCCGGTCCCAGGCGGGACCGTCCCAGCAGAGCGGTACCTCGCACACCAGCCAGTAGCCGGCGCCCGCTCCTGTGACGACCGAAAAGGCTCCTGCGCGCGGCAGGAAGACGAACCCCGAGGGCCGGATGGCCCTGAAGGAACACCTCCGCGAGGCTCGTAACCGGCTGTTCAAGTCCGCCCTGGCCGTCCTGGCCGGGACGGTGGCCGGTTTCTTCCTGTACGAGCCGGTCCTGGAGGCCCTCGGCGCCCCGATCGTGGCGATCAACGACCAGGACGGCCGGACCGCGTCGCTGAACTTCGACACCGCGGCCTCGCCCTTCGACCTGCTCATCCAGGTCTCGATCTTCCTCGGCGTCGTCATCTCCAGCCCGGTGTGGCTGTACCAGCTCTGGGCGTTCATCACCCCGGGGCTGAAGACGAAGGAGCGCCGCACGGCGCTGGGGTTCATCGTGGTCGCGGTCCCGTTGTTCCTGACCGGGATCTATCTGGCGTGGCTGATCCTGCCGAACGCGGTGCGTGTCCTGACGGACTTCACGCCGGACCAGTTCTCGAACCTGATCAGCGTGACCGTGTATTTCGCGTTCGTGCTGCGGTTGATGCTGGCGTTCGGCATCGCGTTCCTGCTGCCGGTGGTCCTGTTCGGGCTGAACATGGTGGGCCTGGTCTCGGGTAGGCAGATCCTCAAGGCCTGGCGGATTACCGTGTTCCTGGTGTGCCTGTTCGCGGCGATGGCCGCCCCCGGCGGGGATGCGCTGAGCATGTTCTACCTCGCGGTGCCCCTGCTGCTGCTGTTCTTCGTCGCGATCGGTCTGTGCCTGCTCAACGACAAGCGCCGGGCCAGCCGGAACGCGGCACGAGACGCGGACGTGGAAACACACGCGGACCGGGCGACGCCCCTGAATGACCTCTAGACCACACCGAGACCGTCGTCCCCGCCTACCTGCGAAGCGGTTGTCGGGAATTCACGCCCGTCCACATTTCTTGATCGTCGACGCGAGAAACGAGGCCTGACGCCCTGATCCCAATCCTCCAGCAGCGCCGTGTCATCGGTCATGAGCAGACCCTGCCACAGGACGCCGCCGGCAGGGCGGAACCGGGCACGGCTCCGGCTGCCGGCTACCGCCGGAGCAACCGCTCGGAACCTCTGTCTGCGGGCTACCGCCCGAAGCGGCGGAGCCTGAGCGAGTTGAGGACCACGAGGACGGAACTGGCGGCCATCGCGGCCCCGGCGAGCATCGGATTCAGCAGGCCGAATGCCGCCACGGGGATGCCGACCGCGTTGTAGAAGAACGCCCAGAAGAGGTTCCCCTTGATGGTGCCGAGCGTGCGCCGTGAGAGTTCGATGGCCTGCGCCACCTGCTCGAGGCTGTTGCCCATCACCGTGAGGTCGGCGGCCTCGATGGCGACGTCGGTGCCGGAGCCCATCGCGATACCCAGGTCGGCCTGTGCCAGGGCCGCGGCGTCGTTCACGCCGTCCCCGGCCATCGCGACCGTGGCCCCTGCCGCCTGAAGATCCCGAACCACGTCCACCTTGCCCTCCGGCGTGACGCCGGCATGCACGTCGGTGGCGTCGATACCCACGGCCGCTGCGACCTGGAGCGCGACGGCGCGGTTGTCGCCCGTCAGCAGGACCGGGCGCAGCCCAAGGTCCCGCAGCCGCAGGATCGCGGCAGCGGAGCCGTCCTTCACGGTGTCGGACAGGGCGATGAATCCGGCCACGGCGTCGTCGACGGCGATCCACACCGCCGTCGTGCCCGTCCCTTCCGCCGCGGCGAACGCTGCGAGGTGGCCGGCGGTCGGGCGGATGCCGTTGCGCTCGAGCCAGGAGGCGCGCCCGGCGGTGACGGTCACGCCGTCGACCGTCCCGCGGACGCCTCCACCGGGTGCGCTCGCGAAGGCCGTGGCCTCGGGGAGGCGGCCTTCCCGGGCGGCGTGCCGGGCTATCGCCTGGGCGATCGGATGCTCGCTCTGCGCCTCGACCGCTCCGGCAAGTCGGAGCAGGGCGGCGGCGGGCAGGTCCGCCAGCACGACGACGTCGTCCACGGCCATGGTGCCCGTAGTGACGGTACCGGTCTTGTCGAGCACGATGGTGTCCACGGTGCGGGTGTCCTCGAGGACTTGGGGGCCGCGGATGAGGATACCGAGCTGGGCGCCGCGCCCTGTGCCGGTGAGGAGCGCCGTCGGGGTCGCGAGTCCGAGGGCGCACGGGCAGGCGATGACGAGCACGGTCACGGACGCGGTGAAGGCCGCATCCAGGTCCCCGGTCAGCACGAGCCACAGGACGAAGGTCAGGACGGCGATCACGAGTACCACGGGCACGAAGACGGCGCTGATGCGGTCCGCGAGGCGGGCGATCCGCGCCTTGCCGCTCTGCGCCTGGCTCACCAGGCGCCCCATGTGGGAGAGGACGGTGTCCGAGCCGACGCGCGTGGCGCGGACCACGAGCCTGCCGGACGTGTTGATGGTGGCGCCCGTGACGGCGTCACCGGGAGCCACCTCCACCGGGATGCTCTCGCCCGTCAGGAGTGCGGTGTCCACGGCGCTGTGGCCCTCGGACACCACGCCGTCGGTCGCGATCTTCTCGCCCGGGCGGACCACGAACTCGTCCCCGGGAATCAGCGCGTGGACGGGGAGGGTGACCTCGGTGCGCTCGCCGTCCACCGTGCGGAGCACGTGTGCTTCCTTGGCGCCGAGGCTCAGCAGGGACTTCAGGGCGTTCCCGGCCCGCTGCTTGGCGGACGCCTCGAGGAAGCGGCCGAGCAGCAGGAAGGTCACGACGACGGCGGCCACCTCGAAGTAGAGCGAGTGTTCCGTCATGTCCATACCGGCCATGCCGGCGTGCTGCGTCAGCGTCGGGTCGGCGAGGAGCTGCCAGGCGGAGAAGAGGAATGCGGCGGTGACGCCGATGGACACGAGCGTGTCCATCGTGGAGGCGAAGTGGCGCGCGTTCACCGCGGCCGCACGGTGGAACGGCCATGCCGACCACGTCACGACGGGCAGGGAGAGGGCGAACACCACCCAGCCCCAGTTCGCGAACTGCAGTGCGGGCACCATCGAGATCAGCAGGACGGGCACGGAGAGCACGGCCGCGAGGGTCAGGCGGACGCCCAGCAGCGACGGCGTGTGGTCGTGATCGTGACCGCCCTCGCCGTCGTGCTCGGGCCGCACCACCCGGGCGCCGTACCCGGTGGCGACCACCGTGTCGATCAGGTCCTGGTCGCTGACGGTCGGGGGGACCCGGACGACGGCGGATTCGAGCGGCAGGTTCACGCTCGCCTCGACGCCGTCGAGCTTGCCCAGCTTGCGCTCGACGCGGCCCACGCAGGAGGCGCAGGTCATGCCCTGGATGGCGAGTTCGACGACGCGCTGTTCCCCGGCGATGCCCGCCCCTGCCGATCCCGGGTTCCGGAGCGGGGCCTGCTGCGCGGCCATCTCAGGCCTCCGACGGCACCACGGTATAGCCGGCTTCGGCGACGGCGGCGTCGATCGAGTCGGCACCGAGCGGTGCGGAGGAGGAGATGGTGGCGGTGGACGTACCGCCGTTGACGAGGTCCACGTCGACGGTCTCGACGCCGGGGAGCCCCCCGAGTTCGCTCTTCACGGCACTGACGCAGTGGCCGCAGGTCATCCCGGTGATGCCGATGGTGGTCGTTGTCATGGTGTTCTCCTTGAGTCGGGTGGAGTGCCGGGTTCTTCCGGCGGGTGGGGTGTCAGCGGAGGAGACGGCCGATGGCGGCCGTCGCTTCCTGGACCTTGTCCTGGACGGCGGTGTCGTCACCGGAGGACTGCGCCTCCTGTGCCGCGCCGACGACACAGTGCGAGATGTGTTCCTCGAGCAGGCCCATGGAGACCGCGTGCAGCGCCTTGTTGACTGCAGCGACCTGCGTCAGGATGTCGATGCAGTACTTGTCCTCGTCGACCATCCGGGCGATACCGCGCACCTGGCCCTCGATCCGGCGCAGGCGTTTGAGATAGGCCTCCTTGTCGGCGGTGTAGCCGTGGGGTGCGGTGTTCTCCGCACGGGTCTCCGTGGTCATCGTGGTCCTCGCATGCTCTCGACTATACCCTCGGGGGGTATAACCGGACCAGTGACGATTTCATTCCGCTGCCGCGGCGGTCGTTCTGCGGGAACGTCCAGCAGCATGACGTACGGTGGTCAACCGGCACCCCACCGATCCAAGGACACCATGAACATCTCGCTGTCGGGCTGGCAGAAACGCGTTCTCCTCGCCCTGTCCGCGCTCGCCGTCGTCGCGCTCTTCGCCCTCGCCTTCTCGGCAGGGCGCCTGTCCGCCGCGCCCACCCACCCGGGCACCACCAGTGCCGATGCCGGTTTCGCCCGCGACATGCAGGTCCACCACCACCAGGCGGTCGAGATGTCCATGATCGTCCGGGACGAGGTGGACGACGAGACGCTGCGGGCGGTCGCCTACGACATCGCCACCACGCAGCAGCAGCAGGCGGGCCAGATGTACGCGTGGCTCGAGGAGTGGGGCCTGTCGCAGAGCAGCACCCAACCCCGGATGGAGTGGATGGCCGGCGCCTCCGGCGATCACGGCGGCATGCAGATGGGGCAGTCCGCCGGGTCCGGCTCGATGCTCGAACCGGACGGCCGGATGCCCGGCATGGCGACCGAGCAGCAACTCGACGAGCTGAGGTCCGCATCCGGTGACGACGCCGCGCGGCTCTACCTGCAGCTCATGATCACCCACCACGTCGCAGGCGTCGACATGGCGAAGGCAGGGGCGGAGCTGGGGACCACCGACCAGGTCCGCGACCTCGCATCGAAGATCCAGTCGGGGCAGCAGTCGGAGATCACGCTGATGGAGTCCCTGCTCGACAAGCTCTGACCGAACCGTGGACCCGACCCGCGCGCCCGCCGGTTCGGGGACTGGCAGCACCCGCCGGTACATTGGGTTCCGGCGCCACCCGATCCGCGGCCGTTGCCGCAGACCCCCAGCACTGAAGGACGACCGTTGAACAAGAAGCGATCACAGGAGAACCAGGACCGCCAGGCGCGCCTGGCCGCCATCCAGGCCGAGCAGCGGGCCGGTGAGCGCAAGCGCAACGCCCTCATCTTCGGCGGGATCGGCGCCGTGATCCTGGCCGTCATCATCGCCGTGACCCTGGTGATCGTGAACCAGGTCCAGGTCAACCAGGAGCGCGAGGCGGCGGCGTCCCAGCCCATCGAAGGCATCCAGGAGTACCCGGACGTGACCTTCAACCACGTCGAGGGTGAGGTCGAGTACGACCAGGCCCCGCCCGTCGGTGGGGACCACAATCCCATCTGGACGAACTGCGGTGTGTACACCGAGCCAGTGCCGAACGTGAACTCCGTCCACTCGATGGAGCACGGCGCCGTCTGGATCACGTACGACCCGGAGATTGGGCAGGCCGAGATCGACAAGCTCACGGAGCTCGTGGGGACCCGGTCCTACGTGCTGCTCAGCCCGTACCCCGATCTGGACACCCCGATCGCGGCCAGCGCCTGGGGCCTCCAGCTCAAGGTCGACTCCGCGGACGACTCCCGTCTCGCCACCTTCCTCGACAAGTACATCCAGGGTGAGCAGACCCGCGAGCCCGGCGCCGCCTGCTCGGGTGGCCTCACGCCGGCGGGTCGCGCCTCCTAGTCGGACCGGTCCCGGGTCCGCCCGCGCAGGGCGCCGTCGTCGTACCGTGCACCCGCTCGCCCCGTCCACGGCGGGCGCGCTGTCCTCGTACAGTGCGCCCGCTCGTTCCGAGCGAAATCCGCGGCCTTCCATCCGGGCGACCCGGCCCGGTAGCGTGACCTCAGCGGACCGCGCGGACGTGGCCCGAAGGTGAGGGAAGGCGCTGTGATGACCGACGACAGGATTCTTGGTGAGGTCAGCCTGCCGCGGATGCTGCAGGACATGGTGCTCGAGAGCCTCGACATCCATCAGTTCCTCGATGGCCTGGCCGGGCTCGCCGCTGACAGGCTCTCCTCCGAGGGCACCGGGATGCTGTGTGGGATCACTTTGCTGAGGCCCCGGTCCAAGGGCACGGTGGCGAGCAGCAGCGAGCAGGCCCGCCTGATGGACGAGATCCAGTACCAGTTCGACGACGGCCCCTGCATCCGCGCCGCCCGGGAGGGCCAGATCTACGTGGTCCCGGACTTCCGTGAGGAATCACGGTTCGGCGAGTACCCGAGGGCGGTCGCCGGGCACGGGTTGAGATCCGCCCTCGGTGTGCCGATCCCCCTCGACGGCTTCGCCGCGGCCGGCCTCAACCTGTACTCCCCGCAGCCCGGAGCCTTCGATGACGCGATGATCACCACCGCGAGCGACCTGGCGCGGGAGGCATCGCAGTCGCTGCGCCTGGCCGTGCGCGTGGCCCACCTGTCCGACACCGGGAAGCAGCTCAGGGACGCCATGAGCTCCCGGACCACCATCGACGTGGCGGCCGGCGTCATCATGGGCCAGAACCGCTGCAGCCACGACACCGCGATGACCATCCTCAAGGCGGCCTCGAGCGGGCGCAACGTGAAACTGGCGGAGATAGCGGCGGCCGTGGTCGCATCGATCGGCCAGCAACTTCCCGAGACACACTTCGACGCCTGAGGGCGGTCGAACCCGCCGCTCGCGACATCGACCGGGCGGAGGTGTCCTGTGCTGCATCCGATGGGTGGAATCCGGTCCTCGAGGGTCAGGCGTTCGTGTCGCGGAGCCATGCCTCGACGGAGCGCGGATGACGCCCGAGGAGTGTCTGGGCACTGCGGCTCGCGTCGATGACGTCATCCTGCTGGGTATACCGCGCGTTGCGGGACGTGGCAGCGTCGACGTGCAGGGCCTGTGTCCGGTCGGGAAGGCTGGGCAGCATGGGCGAGATCGGGGGCGGGACATCAGCGGCCGGGGCGAGGGGTGGTCGAGCCCTCGTGGGCGCCGTGGTGTGGTCCATGATCGCCGGCGTCCGGCTGTGGGCGGCGATCGTCGGTGATGGAATCGCCGGGCCGCTGTTCTTCCTCAACATCAGCGCCGTCTGCTTGTGTCTTGCAGTAGCTGCCCAGTGCTGCGTCGTGTTCCGCCGCCGGATCCGCCTGGCACACCAGGACGACGGCCGCCGGCGATAGCACCTCGATGTGGGGCGACTGATCGGGGCGTCAGCCGCGCTCCCTGCGGCATGGCTCCATGCTGGGGCGGCAGTACGAGGGCCGGACGCAGGGCGTCAGCGTGGTCAGTCCGGGAGGTAGGGCCGGTAGGGGTCCAACGTGCCGTCGACGACCGGTACGAGCAGGTCCACGGATCCGTCGGCTGTGGTCGCCACCAGGGTTGTCCGGGCTCCCGGTGCATCACCGGAGGTTCGGAGCAGCGTCTCCCGCGTATCCAAGGCGATACTTCCCTGTCCCGGGACGGTCAGACGTGTCTCCTCGTCATCGTCGCTGATGGTCAGGTCGATCGGCTGGTCGGTGTTGTTCTCGAAGGTTCCGAGGATCCTCGCTGCTGCGCCCTCGTCGCCGGTGACGAGAAGGACGCTGCGCAGGTCGAGGGCTCCGATGCTCTTGTCGTCTCCGACGGCGGTGGAGTTCCAGTTGTCCTCGCCCCCGGTCGCACAGGACGAGACGGCGATCACAAGGGCCACCAGCCCGCTTGCCTGAGCGCCGATCAGGGGTAGCCGCACACGACGGCGGATACCGGCGCTTCGTAGCTGTCGTTCTGGCTGCCTTCGCTGGTGTGGGGGGAGTCGCATGGTCCGGTCCTCTGCGGTGTCGGTGATCGGGCGGTCTCTTCGACCGTAGGTCGGATCGTCGAGAGGTGACACCGCGGGGACAGCACTGCAACCAACCCTTCACCGGATTCCGGGCGGACACCCAGTCGGCGGGGAGCACGCGCCCAGCTTCGAAGGAAGGACGACTGCCGGAGCAGCCGGAGGGAGGTGAACGAGGTCTGCAGCCGGGGAGGCACCCACCGTCGCCCTGGACCGCTACAGGTCGGCGGACGCGCCGATCGGCTCGAGGACGACGTCCGGGTAGTCCTTCGTGAAGTGGCCCACCTTCCACTTGTCCCCGAACACGGCGACCTTCTCGCCGTCGGACCGGGACAGGATCTCGCCGCCGCGGAAGGTCTCGGGGACGCCCTGGCTCTCGGGGGCCACGCGCATGGCGAGGGTGTAGGAGAGGTTGTCGAGCGAGGTGGGGGCGTTGAACTCGGTGCCGAGGCGCCGGGCGGCGACCTCGAACTGCAGCGCCCCGACGGCGGCGAGCACCGGCGCCTGGTCACCGCGGAGGTCGGAGCGCAGCACCTGGACCACGCCCTCGTGCTCGAGCTGCTCGATCCCGCGGCGGAACTGCTTGTACCGCCCCGGATCCTTGGCGCGCGCCACGGCGAACAGCTCGGGGGAGAAGCGGGGGATGTCCGGGAACTGCACGGGCTCCTCCGCGAAGAGGCTGTCACCGACGCGGAGGCTCGTCGCATTCACCAGCCCGACGACGTCGCCGGGCCAGGCGGTGTCCACGACCTCGCGGCTGCGGCCGAGGACGCGGTGCGCGTACTTGGTCGCGAAGGGCTTGCCGGTGCGCTGATTGGTGATGACCATGCCGCGCTCGAAGGTGCCCGAGCAGATGCGCAGGTAGGCGATGTGGTCGCGGTGGGCGCTGTCCTGGCCGGCCTGCACCTTGAAGACGAAGCCGGACATCGGTGCGTCGATCGGGCGCGGCTTGTCGTCGCGGGAGGGGCGGGGCGTCGGGGAGGGCGCGACGTCCACGAGGATGTCGAGCAGCTGCGACACCCCGAAGTTCTTGGCCGCCGCGGCGAAGAGGACAGGTGTCTGGCGGGCCGCCTCGAACTCCTCGCGGTCGAACGAGCCGTTGGAGGACTCGACGAGTTTGGATTCCTCCCGCGCTTCGAGCCAGGGTCCGGCGTCACGCGGATCCAGGGCGTCGATGTCGATGTCCGTCTCCTCGGCCGCCTGCGCACCGGCCTCGACCGCCTCGAGGGCGATGGCCCGCTCGGCGCGGAGATCCAGCAGTCCCTCGAAGTGGCCCGCGATGCCGGCCGGCCACGTGAGCGGCACGGGCGTCATCCCGGTACGCTCACCGACGTCGTCGATCAGGCCCAGGGCGTCCAGGCCCGGCCGGTCCCACTTGTTGATGACCGTGATGATCGGGATGTTCCGTGCCTTGCAGACAGCCAGCAGCTTCACGGTCTGCGGCTCGAAGCCCTTCGCGGCGTCGATGAGCATGACGGCGGAATCGACGGCGGCGAGGACCCGGTAGGTGTCCTCCGAGAAATCCGCGTGCCCCGGGGTGTCCACCACGTTGAGGATGGTGTCGCGGTAGGTCAGCTGGAGGGCGGCGGAGCTGATGGAGATCCCGCGCTCCTGCTCGATGCCCATCCAGTCGGACACCGTGGCATGGCGGCTGGACTTCCCGTGCGTCACGCCGGCGTCCTGGATGGCGCGGGCCAGCAGGGCGAGGGCCTCGGTCAGCGTCGACTTGCCGGCGTCGGGGTGCGAGATGACGGCGAAGGTACGACGGCGTCCGGCCTCACGGCGGACGGCATCGGCGTCGAGGACGGGGGATTCGGTAAGCAGGGCCACGCTTCCATTGTCCCCGATCGCGCGGTGCGGCCCGTCGGGGTGCTGCCGGTGTTCGCTGTGCGCGTGGGTACCGGGGACTACCCTTGGAGGCAGATCATGGCGTGCGGCTACCGGGAGGACGTGATCGCATGACCGATCAGGTATCGGAACGACGTCCGGCCAGGGGGTCGGTCCATGCCGAGCTGCTCGCGCAGTACGGACTCGGCGTGGCCCTCGGCGAGGTATTACCGGTCGGGTCCATGCCTCAGCCTGCCGCACCTTCGGGCGCACCCGCCGCCCTCCAGAACCTCGTGTCCCTCGCGGTCCAGCTCTGCAATGCCCAGTACGGCGCGATCAATGTCATCACGGAGGACGAGTTCCACCAGATCGCCGCCCTCGGCCTCGAGCCGCTCATGTGCGCACGGGAGGACTCGCTGTGCGGGCAGGTGTTCAGGTACGGGCACACCGTGGTCGTGGCGGACTGCACCGAGGATGCCCGCTTCCGCACCAACCCCTTCGTCGACGGGCGCTTCGGGGCCGTGCGTTTCTATGCGACGACGCCGCTGCTCACCACGGAGGGTGTCCCGCTGGGAACGCTCTGCATCTTCGACGAGCACCCAGGCGAACTCACGGAGCAGCAGGCCGCAGGACTCGAGACGCTCGCGGCCCAGGTGGTCGACGTCCTCGACCTGCAGCTCCGGACGCGCCAGCTCGACGCCACCGTCTCGGAACTCCGCCGCAGCAACGAGCTGCTGGGCGAGTTCGCCGGGCGCATCAGCCATGACCTGCGCGGCCCGCTGACCAACGTCGTGGGGCTGGCCGAGCTCGCCGAGGACGAGCCGGCACTGCAGGAGGGGCCCGCCGGCACCTACTTCAAGCGCATCGGCGCGAGCGCGCTCCGCATGTCCTCGATGGTGGAGAACCTCCTCGGCTACTCCCGGGTGGGGGGCGCCACGCGGAGGGACCCCGTGTCCCTCGCCGAGGTCGTGTCCGCGGCCGTCGACGACCTCGGGCACCATGTCGACGGCGTGCGCGTCACCGTGGACGACTTCACCGGCCACGCGGACCGCGAGCAGCTCCGGGTGCTGATCCAGAACCTGGTGGCGAATGCCGTCGCGTACGCGCGGCCCGGATTGCCGCCGAGCGTGCACATCACCGGCTCCGGCAGCCCCCCGTTCTGGCGTCTCGACGTCGCCGACAACGGGAAGGGCATCCCGGAGGAGGACTACGACCGCGTGCTCGAGCCCCTCGTCCGGCTGGAGCGTGAGGGTGATCCGGCGGGTACGGGGATCGGCCTGGCGACCTGCGCGCGGATCGCGCAGGCCCACGACGGACACCTGGCGTTCGACCGGACGCCCGGCGGCGGGCTCACGGTGCGGGTCTGGTTCGGTTCCGGGCCGGGCTGAGCAGCCCGGTCAGCCTGCGGCGTCGACCTGCAGGTGCTTCGCCAGGACATCGCGCACGGATGTCCAGTCCTGCTGCCCGTAGCGGTGGTTCGCCACATGCTGCAGTTCCGCCTCGCCGCTGAACATGCTCACGAAGTACTGCATGCCCTGCCATGCCGGGAAGGTCGCCTCCTCGTCCCTGGACAGGCGGCGACCGATCCGGGCGGCACCGGAGAGCATCGCCGTGGTGCCGGCCCACTGCATGCCGAACGGCGTGCCGGTGAGCTCGCCCATCATCCGGGCGATGCTGCGCGCCGTGACCCGGTCCCCCGCGACCTCGACGACGCGGGGTGCGGCGTCGTCGAGCGCCACGTGCGCAACGGTGCGGGCGACGTCGTCCTTGGTCGTGAAATCGAGCACCTGGTCCGGCGAGGACCAGTAGAGCACCTTCTTCCGCGCGAAGAGGATCATCGGCGCCTGGCCGGTGAGCATGTCCGCGAAGGCGCCGTTCAGCACGGAGGTGGCGCGCACCGGCGTGGCGTCGAGGTAGGCGGCGAACTCGCGGCGCAGTTCGAAGTTCCGGTTGGTGCCCGGGCTGACGCGGCGGTAGTCGGCCGAGTAGTCGGACGGGATGAAGCGTGGGACTCCGGCGTCGACGGCCGCGGCGAGCAGCGCCCGCTGGGCACCGAGGATCACGGCGCGTGCGCCGCTCACCGCGGAGACAACGACGTCGGCACCCGAGAGCGCGGCGACCAGGGCCGCGTGGTCCGTGTAGGCGGCCACCCTGATCTCGACGCGGTCCTGCTCGCCGTACAGGGAGTGTGCGGTGCCGCTGCCCGGGCGGGTCATGACGCGGACGACGGCGTCGGGCCGGGCAGCGAGCAGTTCGCGGACGATCCGGCGGCCGAGGTCACCGGTGGCGCCGGCGACGAGGAGGGTGGTCATGGTGGGGTGCTCTTCTCTGTGGGGGCGGTTGCTCGGGCACCGGCGGAACGCCGGCGGGCCGAGAGGTGGGGTGCGGCGGCGGGTCGGCCGGCGCCTGGGACGGGCCCGACGCAGGACTCGACGGCACCGGCATCGAGGGCGACGCGGGCCATGAGGCGGCGCAGCTGTGTCTGTTCCTCAGTGCCGAGGGCTCGCAGGAGGATTCCCTCCACGGCGCGGAGCGCAGCTCGGGCCGAGGTGAGGATCGCCCGGCCCTGATCCGTGGGAAGGACCTGGCGGATGCGGCGGTCCTGCGGGTCGGGCCGGCGCTCGACCAGCGACGCCTCCTCCAACGCGTCGATGACATAGGTCATCGCGGTCTTGTCAATGCCGAGGCGCTGTGCGAGGACGAGTTGCGAGGTCGGCTCCTCGGTGGTGATGGCCACGAGGACCTGATATCCGCGCGGCCCGCCGGGCACGTCGGCGACCGCACCCGTGGCGATGCGCGAGAAGCCCTGCGACATCGCCTGCACCGACCAGCCCAGCTCGGTCTCGATGCCCCCCGCCTCCCAGTCGATGTCGCCGTCGCCGCGCGGAGGGGCAGAGGGTTCGGGAGGCGGATCGGGGAAGGGTGAAGCAGTCATGCTGCAATCGTAGCAAGTTCAGATGATCTTTTGAAAAGACGATCTCTGGTTAGGATGATCGGACATCAGCCGGTCGGAGACCCAACCACGATCAGAAGGACCCCCATGCCTGACGCCCAGCCCTCCACGACGACGGAACACCCCGCCGCAGCCCTCGGCCACGACGACCATCCCGCTGTCACGCCGTTCATCCTCGACATCCCGGAGGCGGACCTCGACGATCTCCGGCGGCGCATCCTGGCCACGCGCTGGCCGGACCGCGAGACGGTGCCGGACACGACGCAGGGGCCACGGCTGGAGAAGCTCCAGGCCCTGGCGGACCACTGGGCCTCCGCCTACGACTGGCGCCGGACCGAGGCGATGCTCAATGCCTGGGGCCAGTTCACCACCAGCATCGACGGCCTCGACATCCACTTCGTGCACGTCCGCTCCGGCATCCCCGGCGCCCGTGCCCTTCTGCTGACCCACGGCTGGCCCGGGTCCGTCCTGGAGTTCCGGCACGCCGTCGGGCCCCTGACGGATCCCGAAGCCCATGGCGGCGACGCAGCGGACGCCTTCGACGTCATCATCCCGAGCCTGCCCGGCTTCGGCTTCTCGGGGCGGCCCACCGGAGCCGGCTGGGACGCACAGCGGACGGCCAGGGCCTGGGCCGTGCTGATGGAGCGGCTCGGCTACGCCCGCTGGTTCGCGCAGGGCGGTGACCTCGGGGCGTCCGTCACGGCCGAACTCGCCGCTCTGGAGCAGTCCGAGGGCATCGGCCTGGCCGGCATCCACCTGAACATGGCGCTCTTCATGCCGTCCGAGGAGGAGATGCGGGCGGCGTCGGAGGAGGAGCAGGCGATGCTGCAGGAGGGCGGCTACTACTGGCAGACCCTCTCCGCCTACTCGCAGCAGATGGCTACCCGGCCCCAGACGATCGGCTATCCGCTCGCCGACTCGCCCGTCGGCCTGGCGGCGTGGATCTATGCGATGTTCCAGGACGTGGGCGGCGCGCACGGACGGCACGGGGATGCGGAGGCGATCTTCACCCTCGACGAGATGCTCGACGACATCATGCTCTACTGGCTCCCGAACACCGCGGCGTCGGCCGCGCGCTTCTACTGGGAGTCCGGCAGGAACGGCTGGGCCACTCCTGGGACGCTCGAGGAACCGCTGACCCTGCCCGTGGGACTCAGCATCATGCCGGGCGAGTACGTCCGCCGGTCCCGCCGCTGGGCCGAGCGGCGGTACACGAACCTCGTGCACTTCTCCGAGGTGGCGGACGGCGGGCACTTCGCCGTGCTCGAGCAGCCGGAGCTGCTCGTCGACGACATCCGCGCGACATTCCGTTCGCTGCGCTGATCGACCGGTGCCGCGGTGCCGCGGCGCCCCCGCGACGGGCGACGGCGTTGCAGCCCAGGCCTTCCGCTCAGTCGGCCGCCGGCCGCGTGCCGACGGCCTTGCAGCCCGGCCGTCCGCCCGGCCGTCCGCTCAGTCGGCTGCCAGTCCCGCGACAGGTGACAGCCTCGCGGCCCGGCGGGCCGGCAGCACCGAGGCCAGGAGCCCGGCCGCGACGGCGACGGCCAGGACCGCGCCGATCTGTCCGATCGGCACCGCGGGAGCGACCGCGGTGATGCCGCCGAGGGCGGACTGCGTGCCCAACCACCCGTACAGGATGCCGAGGCCGGATCCCAGCAGCGCGGCGACGCCCGCGATGAGGACGGCCTCGACGGCGAGCATGCCGCGCAGCTGCCCGCGCGTCAGGCCGAGTGCGCGCAGCAGCGAGTTCTCGCGGCGCCGCTCCAGGACGGACAGGGACAGCGTGTTGGCGACGCCGATGAGCGCGATCAGCACGGCGACGGCCAGCAGGGCCGTCACGATCAGCAGCATGACGTCGATGATCTGGTTGTACGCCAGGCGCTCGATCACCGCCCCGGACACGTTGTACTCCGAGACCCCCGTCGCGGTGACGATCTCCGACTGCAGGTCGGCCGCGGCCGTGCCGTCGAGCCCGTCGACGAGCCTGAGCCAGAACGTGGCGCCGATGTAGTCGGCGAGAGTCCCGTCCTGCAGGGCCTCCGGTGGTGCGGACGCCGGGTCGAGGTTCGGGTCGAGGCTTGGCCCGAGGAGCGTGGTGAGGGCGTCCGGTGGCGTCCCTCCGAGCTGCTCGGCCGTCGCCGTCGTGATGAGCGGGAGGAAGAACGCGGCATCCGTCGACGTGACAGGCAGCGTCGCGGGGCCGTTCCCGCCGTCGAGCGTGACCTCGTCCTGTTCCCAGGACTGCGGAGCGAGCACCGCGCCGTCCATCAGCTCCAGGCCCTCGGCGCGCAGCACGCCCGCCACCTCGGCCGGATCCGCGGAGTAGACGAGCAGTTCGCCGTCCTCGGCGCTGGTGAGCATGACGGGGGTGACCTCGACGGCATCGAGCACGCCGTCGACCGCGAGGAGGGTCCGTGCGTCGACGGTGATCCGTCCGGCTTCCGCCGCGGTCACCGTCGCGCTTCCCGGCCCGGTGACCTGGAGGTCCACGGCGTAGTTCGCTTCGAGTTCGCGGTCGAAGGACGTACGTGCCGTCTGGGCTCCGACCATCATCATCGTCACGAGCGTGACGCCGACCATCAGTGCCGCGGAGGACGCCGTGGTCCGCGCGGGGTTGCGCACGGCGTTGACCGAGGCGAGCGACCCCGGGACCCCGAGTGGACGGGCGAGGCGGCCGATGGCCGCGACGCTCGCCGGGACGAAGAACGGCGCGAGGAGGATCACGCCGAGGAAGGAAAGCGCGCCACCGACGAGTGCCGGCACGAGGGCCACGGTCACTGCGCCGAAGGCGAGGAGCGCACTGCCGAGGAGCAGTGCCACGAGGCCGATGGCGAGCCTGGTCCGGCCGCTCCTGCTGCCTGCTGCCGGAGGTTCGGCGGGACGCAGGGCGGCGAGGGGTGCCACCCGCGTCGCGGCCCGGGCGGGGACGAGCGCCGCGAGGACCGTCATCAGGACCCCGATGGCGATGCCGATGACGACGGCGGAGGGCGGTACCGCCAGCACGGCGAAGGATCCGAAGGAGGTCTGCCCCGCGAGGCCGACGAGGGCGGCCATGACCCCGACGGCCAGCAGCACGCCGAGCACGGACGCCACCAGGCCCACGACGGCTGCCTCGACCAGCACCGAGGTGCGCACCTGCCGTCGTTCGGCCCCGATGCAGCGCAGGAGGGCCAGCTCCCGTGTGCGCTGGGCGACGAGGACGGAGAAGGTGTTCGAGATGACGAGGGCCGCGACGATCACGGCCACCGCCGCGAAGGCGAGGAGGATGCCGGTGAGGATGTCCCCTCCGCTCGAGAGCTGGGCGACGTCCGCCGTCGTCTGCTCGAGGGCCGTACGGACGGTGAACGTCCCCGGGTCCGATCCTGCCGGACCTCCGTCCCCGGTCGCCGCGGCCGCGGTCTCGTCCAGCACGGACAGGGCTGCAGCCGTCACCGACTGCTCGTCCGCGCCGGGCATGAGGGCGAGCTGCACGTTGCGGACGGACGCGGTTCCGCCGTTGCTCCCGCGCACCACCTCCGGTGAGGCAAGGACCTGGACGACGCCGGACAGGCTGGGGTCGGGGCTCGGAGCGTAGAGTCCGGTGACCCTGAGTGGCCCGGCCGCCGGCGACCCCTGCGGGCCGGAACCACCGTCGAGCGCGACGGTGTCCCCCGGGGTGACGCCGAGCCGCTCGGCGGAGACCTCGTCGAGCAGGACCTCCTCCGGAGCCTGGGGGGAGGAGCCGCTGGAGACCGTCGCGTTCTTTAGGGCCGCCGGAGCGGTCGTGGTGAGCGCGGCCAGCGACGTCTGGGCGCCCGTGGCCAGCTGGGCGTAGGTGCGTTCCTGGCCGTACGCCGCCTCGACGCCGTCGAGCCCGGCGAGGGGTGCCACGGCCTCGGCGGGGACGGGGGCGCCGTCCTGCCCGGTGATTACGAGATCCGCCCTGGCGTAGGACGCCCCGATGCTCTCCCGGAGGCTGGCGTTGGTGGTCGCGTTCACCATGAGGGTCGCGGAGAGGAAGGCGACGCCGAGCACCACGGCGAGGCCGACGGCCACGAAGCGGCGCGCGTGCATGCGGACCTGCGCGAGGGCTACCTGCAGCACGTCAGGCACCCAGCTTCGCGAGTGCGCCGAGGATGGCCTCCGGGGTGGACTGCTGCAGTTCGCCCACGAGCGCGCCGTCCTTCATGAGGACCACGCGATCGGCGTAGGACGCCGCCATGGGATCGTGCGTGACCATGATGATGCTCTGTCCCATCTCGCGGGAGCTGCGCCGGAGCAGGGACAGGACCTCGGCGCCGGTCGCGGAATCGAGGTTCCCGGTCGGCTCGTCGCCGAAGATCACATCGGGCCGCGTGAGCAGCGCGCGGGCGACGGCGACGCGCTGCTGCTGGCCACCGGACAGTTCGTGGGGGCGGTGGGACAGGCGATCGGTGAGACCGAGCGTCGAGGCGATCTGCTGCAGCCAGGGGGAGTCGACGCGACCGCCGGCGAGGGCCACCGGCAGCGTGATGTTCTGTTCCGCGGTGAGCGTGGGGACGAGGTTGAAGGCCTGGAAGACGAACCCGACGTGGTCCCGGCGCAGGCGCGTGAGATCGGCGTCGGGAAGGTCCGTGATGTCCGTCCCGCCGATCCACAGCCGCCCGGCGTCCACCGAGTCCAGGCCGGCGAGGCAGTGCATGAGCGTCGACTTCCCGGAGCCGGACGGGCCCATGATCGCGGTGAAGCGCCCCCGCTCGAAGTCGAGGGAGACGTCGCGGAGCGCGTGCACCGCCGTCTCGCCGCGGCCATAGCTCTTGGACACGCCACGCGCGGCGACGGCGCTGCCGCTCGGGAGGTCGACGATGTCAGGGGCGCCGGCGCTGCCCGGCGGATTCACAGGTGTATTCGTGGAAGTGGTCATCCTCCTACGCTAGGGAGCTTCCGGGCCGCGCGAATCAGCACAGGGGCCGGGGTTCGCCGGCCGTGGCTCATACCGCGGGATGAGGCGGGCCGCCGGCGACCGCCGGCTCGGCGACGCGTGGTCCCCCTGCTACGGCGCCGCCGCGCCGCGTGCCCCGATCAGTGTTCCGCCGTCGCCCGCCCTGTCGCGGCCGGTGTGCCGCCGCGCAGGCTCCAGGCGGCGAGGACCGATGCGCCGATCATCAGCAGGGCAGCGATCCCCGAGGTGACCGTCACCCCGCTGTCGAAGGCATGGAACGCCGAGTCGAGCAGCAGCGACGCATTGCCCGTGCCGAGCTGCGACGCGACCTCGACGGCGCCACCGAGCGTCTCGGTCGCCGAGTCCGCCTGGGCCGAGGTGAGGCCCGCTGGCAGCAGCAGGTTCCGCTGGTAGGAGGCGAGCAGGATGCTGCCGAGCACGGCCGTCCCGAGCACCGAGCCGACCTCGTACGCGGTCTCCGACACGGCAGACGCCGCCCCCGCCTTCGCCGCAGGGACGGTCGAGAGGATGAGGTCGTTCGAGACGGTCTCGGAGGCGCCCACGCCGATGCCGAGGACCACGAAGGCGATCATGAGGAAGCCCGCAGAACCGCCTTCGCCGAGCAGGGCGAGCATCGCGTAGGCGAGTGCGGAGAACAGGAGGGAGACCGAGACGACGACGTGCGGCGGCAGGCGCCGGGCCACGGGCACGACGGCGAGGCCCGCGACGATGGTCACGAGGAGCCCCGGCAGCAGGACGAGGCCGGCGTCGAGCGGGGTGTACCCGAGCACGAGCTGCAGGTGCTGCGAGACGAAGAACAGGAACCCGACGAGGGAGAAGATCGCGAGGAGGTTGACCAGCACCGCGCCGGAGAACGCACGGATGGTGAACAGCCTGACGTCCAGCATCGGATGCCGTCGCCGGAGCTGGCGCACCACGAACGCGGTGCCGGCCGCGATCCCGATGAACGCCGCCGTGACGGACACCAGCAAGGGACCGCCCTTGGCGAGGTTCTTGATGGCGTAGACCACGGGCAGCATGGTGGCGATCGAGAGCACGATCCCGGCGTAGTCCACGCGTCCCGGGTTCGCGTCCCTCGATTCGGGCACGACGGCGGGCGTCAGGGCGAGCATCAGCAGCAGGACGGGCACGGCGAGCAGGAAGACGGAGCCCCACCAGAAGTGCTCGAGGAGCAGGCCGCCCAGCAGCGGTCCGAGGGCCGCCCCGGCGGAGAAGCCCGCGGCCCACACCGCGATGGCGATGCGCCGCTGGTTCCGGTCGGTGAAGATGTTGCGGATCAGCGACAGCGTGGAGGGCATGAGCATCGCGCCGAAGACACCAAGGCCCACGCGGGAGGCCAGGAGGAACTCCGCCGTGGGTGCGAACGCTGCTGCCACCGAGAACAGGGCGAAGCCAGCGGCTCCGATCATCAGGAGCCGGCGACGGCCGAAGCGGTCGCCGAAGCTGCCCATCGCCACGAGGAGTCCCGCCAGGACCAGTGGATAGCTGTCGACGATCCACAGCAGCATCGTCTCGCTGGTCGCGAAGTGGCGCGAGATCTCGGGCAGGGCGAAGCTCAGGACGGTGTTGTCGACGGAGACCAGCAGCACCGGCAGCATCAGCACGGCCAGGGCGAACCAGGCGCGACGGTCGGCGGTGGGGGCCAGGGAAGGGGAAGGGGTGTGAACGGCACGCGGGTTCACCCCGGTCGGACGTGCGGAGGAGGACGGAGTGGTGGTCATCGGTCCAAGCTATACCGTCCAGCCGGTACAGTACAACAAAAGTGACGGGTATCATGAGTGAGTGTCCAGTTCCCGCGAGCGCATCCTCGACAGCTTCGAGGACGCGCTGATCCGCGACGGTGAGAGGGCCGCCACCATGGAGGCCGTCGCCGCCGCTGCGGAGGTGTCGAAGGGTGGACTCCTCTATCACTTCCCGTCGAAGGAAGCGCTCGTCGAGGGCCTCGCGCACCGACTCCGGGCTCTCGCCGACCGGGACCGCGAGGCCATGACCGCAGCGCCGGACGGCGCCGCGCGATACTACGTGCGAACCTCCGTGTTCGAGGACAGCGCGCTGGACCGCGCCCTCGTCTCCATGGCCCGCCTGGCCCAGCAGGGCCACCCGACAGCCAAGGGGTCGCTCGCCGAGATCCAGGAGCGGTGGCTCGACGCCCTGGAGGCCCAGCTCGGCGACCGCACCACGGCCCGGGCGGTCAAACTGCTCGGTGACGGGCTCTACTACGACGCGGCGTTCTTCGCGTCCGCAGGATCAGGGCGCACGAGCGAGCGGGAGATCCGGGATCTCCTCGACGTCGTCGACCTCATCGTGTCCGGACGCAGCGCGGGCGCGGCCACGGGCTGACGCCCGTCCCGTGCCTCCGGCTACTGTCCGCAGCCCCCGTGGCTCACTACAGTTGGCCCTGCATGCACGTCCCGGGCAGGTCCCGTAGGCGCGCCCGCACATGATCCGCAGGCAGTTCCGGCGGACACCCTCCACCGGCACGTCCAGCAGGCACTTCTCACAGGCACTTCTCGCACGCACTTCTCGCACGCACACCGAGCACAAGGGGACGCATCACATGATCAAGGGATTCCGGGATTTCATCCTGCGGGGCAACGTGATCGAGCTGGCGATCGCCGTGGTGATCGGGAGCGCCTTCACCGCCCTGGTCGGAGCGTTCACGGCGAACATCATCAACCCGGTCATCGCCTCGGCGGGCGGGGTCGACGCCGCCGGCTGGGGATTCCCGATCCGGCCGGGCAACGACGCCACCTTCGTGGATGTCGGCGCCGTGCTCACCGCGATCATCACGTTCCTCATCACCGCCGCCGTCGTCTACTTCCTCTTCGTGGTGCCGATGAACCGCGCGAACGCCCGCCTGCGCTCCCTCTCGGCCCCGCAGGAGCCGGAGGAGGAGCCCACCCCCGTGGACATCGCTCTCCTCACCGAGATGCGGGACCTCCTCAAGGAGATGTCGGCGAGGGACGCGCGGCCATGAGTGGCGACGCGGAGAGGGGCGTTGCCCGGGGAATCGTACCGCTGCGCGCGGCCGTCCGGATCGGCGTCGTCGCAGTGGTCCTGCTGGCCGTCGTCTCGACGTTCCTCGACACGGCGTCCAGGGCGACGATCAATCCGTTCAACTTCTTCGGCTTCTTCACGATGCAGAGCAACATCATGGCGGCGGTGATCCTCCTGCTGGCCGCGGTCCTGCAGCTGCGGGCCGCTCCGGGCCCGGAGTGGCTCGTCCCCGTCCGGGCGGCCACCGCCACCTACATGTTCGTCGTGGGTGCGGTGTACAACCTGCTGCTCGCTGGCCTGGCGGGCGGCGTGGAACTGGCCTGGGCCAACTGGGTGCTGCACGTGGCGTTCCCGATCTACGCGGTGCTCGACTGGTTGTGCACCACCGATCGCCGTCCGCTCTCCTACCGCGTCATCCGGCTGATCCTCGTGTATCCGCTCGTCTGGGCCGTCGTGGTGCTGATCCGCGGGGCCACGGACGGGTGGGTGCCGTACCCGTTCCTCGATCCGGCCACGGGGTACGCCTCCGTGCTGCTGTATGTCGTGGCGATCGCCCTGACGTTCACGGCGTTCGGTGCCCTCGTCATCCTCGTCAGCCGGAGCCTTCCGCCGCTCGGCTCCCTGCTCGACGGACGGGCAGGGAGGGCGGCCGGCAAGGCCTGAGTGTCGAATACCCGGCTCAGCGCCGCGTGGTCGCCAGGTCCGAGGTGGACGGCCCCTCGAGCAGTGTGCCGTCCGCGGTGAAGCGCGAGCCGTGCAGCGGGCAGTCCCAGGATCGTTCGGCGTCGTTCCAGGAGAGGATCCCTTTCAGGTGCGGGCAGACGGCGAAGACCCGGTGCTGCACGCCGTCGACGGTGCAGATGCCGATGGGTCGCGCGCCCTCCCGGATCACCCTGCCTTCTCCCTCGCCCGGGGTGGAGGTGCCGCTCTTCGCGAGGCCGGACAGCCACCCGGTGACCAGTTCCATGCCGACCACGGCGTTCGCCTGCGCGGTCTGGAGGGCATCCGCCGGGCTGACCTTCGTCCGGTAGAGCGTGTCTGCCCAGGGCATGTTGCCGCCCAGGATCTCCCCGGCGAGGGCGAGGGAGGCGGCGACCGCGTTGGTCATGCCCCACTTGTTGTAGCCCGTCGCGGCATAGATGTGTCCGCCGCCCGCCGGGACCTTCCCGACATACGGGACGGACGCCGCGGGCGTGTAGTCCTGCGCCGACCAGGCGTAGGCGCGCCTGGCCGTGGGGAAGTACTCCTGGGCCCAGCGCGTGAGATCGTCGACCTTGGCCCGGGTGTTCGAACTGTGACCCACCTTGTGGCCGTTCCCGCCGACGATCAGATAGTTCGTCCCGTCCACCAGGGCGGTCCGCAGGGACCGGGTCGGAGAGTCGGTGCTGAGGTACATGTCCTCGGGGACGTCGTCCTCGACCGTCAGCGCGACACAGTAGGAACGCATGGGCTGCAGGACGGCGAAGTACCCGCCGCGGTCCAGGATGGGGATCCCGGTGGCGAGCACCACGTTCGACGCCGTGACCGGGCCCGCGCTGGTGGCCAGTTCCACGTCCGGGGAGTCGCTCTTCACGACTCCCCGGACCCGGACGCCCTCCACCAGCACGCCGCCGTGCCGCCTGAACTCGGCGGCCAGGCCGGCGAGGACCTCCAGGGGATGGAACTGCGCCTGGTCCTTGAGCCGCAGGGTCTTCCGCACGGGGAAGGGGAGGGTGGCGGCATTGCCCAGTTCGGTCGCTAGGCCTGCGGTCGTGCAGGCCTCGTGTTCGGCGACGAGTCTCCGCGCCCCGGTGTCCGTGGTGGCGTAGTCGACGGCGTCGCGGGTCTCGTAGGCGATGCCGTGCTCGTCGCAGAACCGCAGGAGCCAGCTCTGGCCCTCACGGTTGCCGGTGACATAGGCGCGAGCCAGCTCGGCGTCGTGGTGCTGGAGGATGGTCGACATGCTGGTGCCCTGGAGGAGCGAGAGCTTTGCCGTGGTGTTGCCCGTGGTGACCGCCCCGGTGGTCCGGGCCTCGAGGACGGCGACGCGATGCCCTGCGCGGGCCAGCAGCAGCGCCGTCGTGAGGCCGGTGAGGCCGGCACCCACCACGACCGAATCGAAGGCGCTTTTCTCCTGCAGCGCATCCGACGGGATGGGCGGCGCGGTGTCGAGCCAGAGCGATCTCATGGGCTTCCCTTCAGGAGTCGGTCGGTGCCTCCACCGAACCACTAAGCATGCTTACAGTCAAGCATCGGGAAGCCTGTCGGAGGAGGGCACTAGCATGGCGTCCCATGACCGCCCGCACCAGGAAGGCAGGCCCTGTGCACGTCCGTCTCGTCCTCCCCCACCAGCTCTTCGAGGAACACCTCGATGCACCCCAGGACACGCTCTTCGTGTTCCTCGAGGATGACCTCCTGTTCCGCAGCCTGCGGTTCCACCAGCAGAAACTCGTCCTGCACCGCGCGGGGATGACCATCTTCGCGCGGCGTGCGGAAGCCGCCGGGTACGAGGTGCACTATGTGGACACCTCGGCGGACACTCCGAGCCAGGAGCGTCTTGCCGCCGCCCTGGCCGGGTGCGGCGCAACCGCCGTGACCTACTACGACGTCGTCGACGACTGGCTCGACCGGCGGCTGACGCAGACGCTCGCCGATGCCGGCGTCGAGGTCCGCGTGCTCGAGACGCCGCAGTTCATCACCGACCGCGAGGTCCTCGGCACCTACTTCTCCTCGCACAACTGGCGGATGCAGACGTTCTACGAATGGCAGCGCAAGCGACTCGGCATCATGGTGGGCCCCGACGGGTCCCCGGAGGGCGGTCGGTGGAGTTTCGACACGGAGAACCGCAAGAAGCTGCCGAAGAAGATCGAACTGCCGGACCTCCCGGAGTTCGACCGCCCGCCGGAGGTCCGGGACGCCATCGCCTGGGTCACCGCAGAGTTCCCCGACAATCCGGGGAACGCGGAGTCCTTCAACTGGCCCGTGACCCATCGGCAGGCCTTCGACGCCCTCGAGGCCTTCCTCGCGGAGCGGTTCGAGCTGTTCGGTCCGTACGAGGACTCGATCGCCGTCGGGCAGACCTACCTGTTCCACTCCGCCCTGAGTTCCAGCATGAACACCGGACTCCTCAGCCCAGGGGAGGTCGTGGACCTCGCTCTCGATTTCGCCGGGCGTCACGGCACGCCCATCGCGAGCGTGGAGGGTTTCGTCCGGCAGGTCATCGGCTGGCGGGAGTACATCCGGGCCTCCTACGTGCTGCGGGGCAGGGAGATGCGCACCGGGAACACCCTCGGGTTCACCGCGGATCTGGACGAGCGCTGGTGGACCGGTGACACCGGGCTCGAACCGGTCGACTCCGTCATCACGCGCATCCTCGACACCGCCTACGCGCACCATATCGAGCGCCTCATGATTCTCGGCAACGCGGCGCTGCTGATGCGCGCCAAGCCCGACGCCGTCTACGAGTGGTTCATGGAGATGTTCATCGATGCGTACGACTGGGTGATGGTGCCCAACGTCTACGCCATGAGCCAGTACGCGGCCGGCACCATGATCACCACGAAGCCCTACGTCAGCGGCAGCAACTACATCCGGAAGATGAGCGACTTCGGCGAGGGCCCCTGGCGGTTCAGCTGGGATGCCCTGTACTGGGAGTTCGTGGCCGACCATCGGGAGCTCTTCGCCCGCAACCCGCGCTCGCGGATGAGCGTGAACCTGCTGGACAAGATGGACACCGAACGGCGCGTGTCCCTGCGCGGCGAGGCCGCCCGCTGGATCCCCGGCAGGGGATCGGGACCGACCGCGGAGGACGGTGAGGCCGGGGCGGGGAACGATGCCGGGACGGAGCCGGCCCGGACGCCCACGAAGGCGCGCGCACCGCTCGAGCAGGAACCCTCGCCCGGGGAGCGGTCCGCCGTCGAGCGCCGGATGGCACAGGCGAAGCCGATGACGGAGGCCACACTGCCCGGCCTATAGTCTTCAAGCATGGAACAGAGAATTCTCGGAAGAACCGGCCATCCAGTCTCCGTCGTCGGCCTCGGCACGTGGCAGCTCGGCGCGGACTGGGGCGAGGTGGAGGACAAGGACGCCGTCGCGGTACTCGATGCGGCGGTCGAAGCCGGCGTGACCTTCTTCGACACGGCGGACGTCTACGGCGACGGCAGGAGCGAGTCGACGATCGGCGGCTTCCTCAGGGACAACCCGGACCTCGACATCCTCGTCGGCACCAAGATGGGCCGCCGGGTGGACCAGACGCCGGAGAACTACACGCTCTCGAACTTCCGCCAGTGGATCGACCGGTCGAGGACCAATCTCGGCGTGGATTCCCTCGATCTCGTGCAGCTGCACTGCCCGCCCACCGCCGTCTACAGTTCGGACGAGGTCTACGACGCGCTGGACACGCTCGTGGCCGATGGCGTCATCAGGAACTACGGCGTGAGCGTCGAGCGGACCGACGAGGCCCTGGCCGCCATCGCCCGGGGGAACACCGCGAGCGTGCAGATCATCCTCAATGCCTTCAGGTTGAAGCCCCTCGACGAGGTCCTGCCCGCGGCGAAGGCGGCCGGCGTCGGCATCATCGCCCGCGTGCCGCTCGCCTCGGGCCTGCTGTCCGGGAAGTACACGACGGACACCGCCTTCGCCGAGAACGACCACCGCAACTACAACCGCGACGGCGCCGCCTTCGACGTCGGGGAGACCTTCTCCGGCGTCGACTACGAGACCGGCCTGCAGGCCGCCCGCGAGTTCGCCGAGCTGGTCCCGGAGGGCGTCACGACGGCGCAGGCCGCGCTCGCGTGGATCATCGCGCAGGACGGCCTCAGCACGGTCATCCCCGGCGCGCGCACCCCTGAGCAGGCGCGCGCCAACGCGGCGGCCGCCGGGTCCGCCGGAGTCGCCGCGGGCATGGCGGACGCCGTCGCCGCCATCTACGACCGTCATTTCAGGGCCACGGTCCACCCGAAGTGGTAGCCGCCGCGCCGGGATCCGCCGCCCCCTGCGGGGGCGGGTTCCGGCCGGCCTGACCCTCCGCTAGGGTGGGGAACACCAGGTCAGACGGAGTTAGAGGACGTCTGTCATTGTTGGATCACCGACGAAGGAATCGACATGACTGAAAACACCTCAAGCGTTGGCACCGGCGAGTCCCACACCATCCGCGACTGGACGGACCTCGCGGAGGAGATGTGGTCCTACCTGACCGGACGGGGCGCAGCCATCAACTACACCCTCCAGGACATGACCATCGAGGTCCCGCGGGACATCGGCCCCGATGCCCCGCGTGCAACCTGGAAGTTCAACGGCACCCTGCGGATCACCACGAGTGACAACGCCGCCAGCGGTTCCGACCCCCACGCGAGCTGATCCGCCGGACCACGATGGCCTCGACACTCAGGCTCGACATTGACATCGATTTCTCGCTGGGCGAGCCCGCGGTCGACGGCAAGCCGGAAGCGCGCCTCTCCGGCACGGTGAAGGCCGCCGGGAGCACCGTGGACGTCTTCGTGGACGATCCGGCATCCTTCCGGGGCAACAACCTGCCGGGGCTCGCTCAGGTGCGTTCCATCGCGAAGGAACTCGCGGATCGCGGCCTCGCCGTCTCGGTCAGTGGGCCCAAGGGCCTGCTGGTGAGTCTCGGTGCGGTGCAGTCCTCGATGGCGCAGCGCCTCATCACGCGCTCGCCGCACATCCGCCTCGGTTCGCCCGGTACGCTCGCGCCGCTGCTCGGGATCGGCCGGCGTGCCCTGGAGAAGGGGGACACGCCGTCGCTCCTTCCTCCGGGCACGCCGTTCCCCCTCGTGCCGACCGTGAACCGGAGTATCAAGCGCACCATCACGACGACGCACTACCTGCATGGGAGCGGGCGTCCACGGCTCATCTTCGTGCAGAACTCCGAGACGTGGGACGGCCAGGTGCCGAGGGAGGTGGAACTCCTCGGTGACCGCACCACCATCGGCAGCGGCGAGGACGCGATGCTCCGCCTCGCGGGCCTCGACGAGCTGCACGCGGAGGTCATCCACACCGAGGACGACGAGTACGTCCTGGTGCCGCACGGCGTGATCACGGGGAGCGTCAACGGCAAGGAGCAGTCCATCCTCCGAACGGGTGCCCGCATCCAGCTAGGGGAGTGGGCGCTCGCGTTCTTCCGCGAGGAGTACGCCGATCACGGAAGGCCCTTCGGCGGGCGCAACGGTGGTGAGCTCTCGTATCAGCGTCCGCAGCGCAACCCGCGCACGGGTGCCACCGAGGTGGACGGTTCAGCCGGGGTCGGCGACTTCCGCCGGCCGCGCTGACCCGTGCCGGTTCGCCTGGCCGGGCTCCCTGCCCGGTCAGGAAGAGGCGAGCAGGGGACCGTAGTGGACGGGCAGTGGGACGGGTGCTGACGGGACCGGCGGGAGAGGGTGTGCTGCATGGCCGATAGCATCGAACTCCTGCTGGACCCGCCCTCCGACCTCCGCCTCCTGCAGGACTGGGCCACGCTCGAGGCCGCGGGCCTGCCGAACCAGTCGCGGCACCAGTCCTTCAGCAATGCCCCGCACATCACGCTCGCCGCGGCCGCGCGCATCGACGACCGGTACGACGCCGACCTCGCCGCTGCGTCAGGCGGACCCGCCCCCGACCTGAGGACCGCCGGTTTCCTGGTGTTCCCCACGCGCCGGAAGTTCGTGCTGGCGCGGCAGATCGTCGCGGGGACGGCACTGACCGGCTTGCACCGGCGCATCTGGTTCGCGCTCGACGGTGTCCAGGAGACCGTGCCGACCACCGTCAGCGGAGCCTGGACGCCCCACATCACGCTCGGCCACGGCCTGACCGCCGAGCAGCTGGGCGCAGCGCTCGATCTGCTCAGGGACAGCCCTCCGGTGCGGCTTGCAGCCGGGATCGTGCGGCGGTGGGATGCCAAGGAGAAGCGCCTGATCCTGCTCGGCGGCGGAAGAGCTCCTCAGGCGTCAGGGCGACTCGGCGCGCAGTGAGGCGGGCCGGACGAGAACCCCCTGGGGCTCCCGGATCCACCACAGGCCCGTCTCCCGCTTCTCGCGTCGGCTGGCGAACCGGTAGAGGAAGATCCGCGCCCGTACGTACCGCGGGCGGGCGCCGTCGAACGGGTCCTCCGCGAGGAGTCCCAGGGTCTGCGGATCGGCCTGCAGGAGCTTGACCAGGAACGGCGTGAACCATCCGCGCTCGGACCCGAGCGCGAGGAACCACATCATCCAGTCCAGGCGCAGGTGGTACGGCGCGAACTGCCGTGGCCTGCGCGCCGGGTCGCCGGGTTTGCCCTTGAACCCGTACTCCCGCCAGTGCGCGTCCGGACCGGCGTCGTCGAGCGTGCCCTCCACGACCACCTCGTAGCGCACCTTCGTGACGCTCCCGAACGCCCCGTACGCATTGCCGAGGTGCCACCTGTTGAAGCTGGCATTCATCAACTGGTGCCGGGCGAAGAGGTTCACGAGCGCCTGGCGGCTCAGGTAGGCGAGCACGAGCACGGCGAGCACGACGACGATTGTGAACCACAGCGGGGTCGGCTGGTAGGAGCCGGCGGGATCGACGGCGGGGACCACCGCGGCGTAGAACGAGTCGGGGACGGCCGCGAAGGCCAGGATGATGGTGAGCGTGTTGAGCCAGGCGAAGTTGCCCGAGACCACGAGCCAGCCCTGCGTCAGGATCATCACCAGGGCGGCGATCCCCGCGAGGGGCTGGGGAGCGAACAGCAGCCACGGCACCGCGAGCTGCGTGACGTGGTTGCCGGCCACCTCGACGCGGTGCAGGGGCTTCGGCAGGAGGTGGAAGAATCGGCTGGCCGGGTTCGGCATCGGCTGCGTCTCGTGGTGGTAGTCCAGGGCGGTGAGGTCACGCCATGAGCGGTCGCCGCGCATCTTGATCATGCCCGCGCCGAACTCGAGACGGAAGACGAGCCAGCGGATCATGATCAGGACGAGGAACGGCGGGGCCACCTCGTCCGACCCGAGGAACGCGACGATGAACCCGGCCTCCAGCAACAGGCTCTCCCACCCGAACCCGTAGAACACCTGCCCCACGTTCACGATCGACGTGTAGAGCCCCCAGAGCACCAGGAAGGCGACGAGGGGCAGCCAGGGCGGGCCTGCCTGCGGCAGCCCGAGGACCAGGAGCGCCGAGAGGACGATGCCGGTCCAGGCCACGGCACGGAGCCGGCGGTCCGTGTATCCGCGGCGGAAGAGCGTGGGACCCGCGCGGTCGCCCGCCCGTCGGAGGTACTCGGGCACGGGCAGCAGCCCCCGCTCCCCGAGGAGGGCGGGGAACTGGTTCAGGGCCGAGGCGAAGGCGATCAGGTAGACCGCCGCCACCCCGCGCTGCACGATCTGCCGGCCCACCTCGTAGTCCTCCGCCGCAAGGACCCCGGTCACCCACTCCATGCCGTACAGCCTCCGGTCCGCCGGACGCCGGGGTCAACAGGACATCGGTGCACCGGGCAGGGGGCGTGTCTGCTAGCGCGGCGTCACGGGGTAGGCGGCGCCCGATCCCCTGCGGGGGATCTCGACGAGGGCCTGCACGGGCGCGTGGTCGCTGGCCCAGCGGCCGTCGAGGGTCGCCGTGTTCACGCCGGCCTGCCGCACGAGGACGTCCGGCGTCGTGAGGATCCAGTCGATGCGGCGCCCGCCGTCGACCGGCCGTCCATAGCGCGGGAAGGTGCCGAAGTCCGGTGTGAGGTGTTCGTCCGCGAGGACCCAGGCATCGCCGAGCACACCCGAGTCGAGGAAGCTCCGATAGGCGGACGAGGTGCCGGCGTCGGAGTTGAAGTCACCCATGACGACGGTGGGCAGCCTGGGACGGAAGAACCTGACGAGGTCGAGCACGGCGGCGGCGCTCCGGATGCGCGCGATGTCCGACTCGTGGTCGAAGTGCGTGTTGACGAGCAGGATCTCGCGGTCGGTCGAGGTGTCCCGGAAGCGGCCCCACGTGACGATCCGCGTCACGCCGTTGCCCCACGTCGAGGAGCCGATCAGCTTCGGGGTGTCGGAGAGCCAGAACTGGTCCCACTCGATGAGCTGCAGGCGGCGCGCATCGTAGAAGATCGCGGAGTACTCACCCCTGCTCCCGCCGTCACGCCCGGCCCCGATCATGCGGTACCGCGGGGGGAGGGTGGCCTCGACGACCACGAGCTGGTGGTGCAGTGCCTCCTGCACGCCGAGGACCGTGGGCACCTCACGCCGCAGCACGTCCTGCAGAGGCGGGATGCGGTCCGGCCAGTAGTCGACGTCCCCGGGACGCGAGGCGGGACGGTCGTAGCGGATGTTGAAGGTCATGACGTGCAGGGAGCTCCTGCCGGCCCTGATGAGCGGCGGGACAGGTGGTGTTCGTGGCATGGCGCCTTTCCGGTGCGGCACGGGGATCGTGGCTGCTGCCCGGCTGAGCGCCGGCACGCGGTCAGCCGAGATGGTCCACGAGCCGCGCCGCGATACCGGTGTAGCCGGCGGGCGTCAGCGCGAGCAGCCTCTGCTCGGCCTCTGCACTCAGCCCGAGCCCGCTCGCGAACTCGCGCATCCGGGCCGCGTCCACACGCCGGCCGCGGGTCAGGTCCTTGAGGCGTTCATAGGGATCGTCCAGTCCCGGCACGCCCGCGATCGCCTCGGCGCGCATGACCATCTGCACCGCCTCGCCGAGCACCTCCCAGTTGCCGTCGAGATCTGCTGCCAGCACGTCCTCGGCGACGTCGAGCCTCGCGAGTCCCTTGGCCACGTTGGAGACGGCGAGGAGGGAGTGGCCGAGGGCGACGCCGATGTTGCGCTGGCTGGAGGAATCTGTGAGGTCGCGCTGCCAGCGGGACGTGACGAGCGTCGAGGACAGCACGTCCAGCAGGCCGGAGGAGATCTCCAGGTTCGCCTCGGCGTTCTCGAAGCGGATCGGGTTCACCTTGTGCGGCATCGTCGAGGACCCGGTGGCTCCGGCCACCGGGACCTGCGCGAAATAGCCGATGGAGATGTAGCTCCACACGTCGGTGCAGAAGTTGTGGAGGATCCGGTTGAAGCGGGCCACGTCCGAGTAGAGCTCGGCCTGCCAGTCGTGGGATTCGATCTGCGTGGTCAGCGGATTCCAGGTCAGGCCGAGGCCTTCGACGAAGGTCCGGGCCACGCCCTCCCAGTCGGCGTCGGGGACGGAGGCGTAGTGGGCCGCATAGGTCCCGGTGGCGCCGTTGATCTTGCCGAGGAACCCCGTGGCCGCGATGCGGTCCAGCTGGCGCGTCAGGCGGTGGGCGACGACGGCCATCTCCTTGCCGAGCGTGGTCGGCGTCGCCGGCTGGCCGTGCGTCCGGGAGAGCATCGGGGTCTCGCGGGTCGAGCGCGCCAGATCGGCGATCGAGGCGACGAGGGAGCGCGCCGCCGGCAGCCAGACCTCGGTGACGGCGCCCTTGATCCCGAGCGCGTAGGAGAGGTTGTTGATGTCCTCGGAGGTGCAGCCGAAGTGGACCAGCGGTTTCAGGTGGCCGATGCCGATGCCGTCCAGGCGCCGTCCGATGAAGTACTCCACCGCCTTGACGTCATGCACCGTGACGGCTTCGATCTCGGCGAGCTCGGCGACCGAGGCGGCGTCGAACGAGGTGACCACGGCGCGGAGCCGTCCCTCCTGGTCCGCGGTGAGTGGCTCGGTTCCGGGCAGGACGGAGTGACGCGTGAGGTGGATCAGCCACTCCACCTCGACGTGCACGCGGTCGCGATTGAGGGCGGCCTCGGACAGGAAATCGACGAGGGGCGCCACGGCGTCACGGTACCGGCCGTCGAGGGGGCCGAGGGTCAGCGACGTTCCCTCCCCTCGGGACAGAGCAGCGAATTCAACCCGGGAGAGTGCGAAGTCAGCCATGGCTCCATCCTTCCATGGAGCGGGGCCGGCTCCTCACGGCCTGTCCACATACCCGGCCACCCTCGGGTGGCCTTTCCGTAGGGCTCCTAGCGTGGACGAACAGGGCGGGCGAGGGGACGGATCATGGACAGTGGCGGGGAGGGTGGTTCGAGCCGTCCGGGGGGCGGCGCGGGCGACGACGTACTGGCGATCCAGGCAGCCCTGACCCGGCATGCGGAGAGCCTCACCGATGTGCGGCGCCAGGCGCTGTCCGTCTCCCTCCTCTCCTGGGACTCGCCCGCGGGCGGCGCCTTCCGTACGTACCTGGCCGAGCGGTGCAGCGAGCTCTCGGGCACCATCGAGCTGCTCCACTCCGCAGCCCGTCTCCTGGGCGAGTACGGCCGCCTCGTCCGCGTGGCGGAGGCCCTGCAGCGAGGGGCAGGGCTGTGACGCGGCTGCTCGGGCCCGAGGATCCCGGCGACGGCCCGCTGCTGATCCGCGGAGGTGTGGGCGGGATCCGCTTCCAGTGGGAGGAACTCGACCACGCCGCGAGCGTCCTCTCCCTGCTCGCATCGGACACCGCCGCGGTCGCCACGGCGCTCGCGCAGCTCGATGCGGAGGTCGCCGAGCTGCCATGGCGTCCGGTGCAGCTCCTGCCCCCGGGCGCCGGAGCGGCCTACCAGGAGGCACGCGGGCAGGTCGGTGCCTCCTTCTACTCGGCCATGGAGAACGCGGCGTCACTCACCGAGACGGGGGAGAGGCTGAGATCTGCCGTGGACGCCTATGCCTGGGCGGATGATGCGGCCCGTGCAGCGACCGAGTCGGCGCGCCGCGCATCGGTGGTGACGGCGCGGGCCCTCGCCCGCGAGGCCATCCGTCGCGGCGCGCTGGACGTCGGGCCCATCGACCTGCTGGAGACGCGCGGTGCGGTCTCCGGGACGGCCTCGGACGTCGTCACCTTCGATGGGTCGATCGAGGGCGTCGTCGCCCGGATCTCCGCCGTGGAGGCGGAGGGGCCCGGCGTGTTCGAGGTGCTGCGGCTGGGTACGGAGACGCAGCCGGTCCATCTGGTGGTGCTGCCCGGAACGCAGTCCGGGCTGGTGGGCGACGCGCGCGGCAGCAACCCCTTCAACGCCGGGGGTGTCGCCGAGGCTCTCGTGGAGGACAGCCGCCACACCGAAGCCGCTGTGCGCGAGGCGCTGCGTCGAGCGGGGGCGCAGGAGGGGGACGCACTCATCCTGGCGGGGTACAGCCAGGGCGGGATCCACGCCGTCAATCTCGCGCGCGGGACCGGTCTCGGCGCGTCGTACGACGTCCAGCTGGTCGTGACGGTCGGCTCACCCACGGGGTGGCACCCGACGGCGGACACCGAGTACCTGCACCTGGAGCATGCAGTGGACCCGGTCCCGCTCCTCGACGCGATCCCCAACCCCGACGATCCCCACCGGACCACCGTCACGCTGACCCATCAGGTACCCCCTCTGGGGCGGGAGGCGGACGGGTCCGCCGAACCCTGGGGGCTGGGACCGGCGCACAAGCTCGGGAACTACGCAGCGGGGGCGCGCCTGGTCGACGCCGGCACGGCGCCGTCGCTGGGTCCCGCCATGGCACTCCTCGTTTCGGCCGCCGCGCGCGGCTCGGCCCGACGGTCCTCCTTCACCGCGGTACGGAGACCGGATCCCGCGCACGAGGTGCAGGCTGCGGCGGGAAGGCATGCCACGGGAGGCGGGTCTAGGCTATGGCCATGACTTCGATCGACGACTCCCCGGCACCGTCCACCACCGGTCGGGACACTGCGGGCAGCACAGAGCAGGGCCTGCGCCCACGCGGCGTCTTCGGGAAGCTGCCGCGTTATGCCGCCGGCAAGCCGCCCGTGGTGGTGGAGGGCCTGGAGAGCTTCAAGCTGTCCTCCAACGAGAACCCCCTCCCGCCCCTGCCGGCCGTGCTGGAGGCGATCGCCTCCGAGACCTCGGTCAACCGCTACCCCGACCCGATGACCACGGCCCTCCGCACCGAGCTGGCGGGCTACCTCGGCGTCCCCGCGACCGACATCGTCACCGGGGCCGGCAGCCTCGGAGCGCTGAACCAGATCCTCGCGACCTTCGCGGGCCAGAACGATTTCGACGCTCCGGACGAGGTCGTGTACGCATGGCGTTCCTTCGAGGCCTATCCCATCAGCGTCGGGCTCGCCGGCGCCGCGGGAGTGCAGGTGCCGGTCCGCGCCGACGGTACCCATGACCTGGACGCGATGGCGGCCGTGATCACCGACCGCACCAGGGTGGTCATGCTCTGCACGCCCAACAACCCGACCGGGCCGGTCCTCACACGCGACGACGTCGTCGGTTTCCTCGAGAAGGTACCCGCCCACGTCGTCGTCGTCATCGATGAGGCGTACCAGGAGTTCGTCCGCAGGTCCGATGCCGTCGACGGCATCGAGCTCTATCGCGGGTACGAGAACGTGATCGTGCTCCGGACCTTCTCCAAGGCGCACGGGCTGGCCGGGCTGCGCGTCGGGTACTCCGTGTCCCAACCGGCCCTGACCGAGCACCTCCGCGTCAGCGCCGTCCCCTTCGCGGTCTCCCAGATCGCTGAACACGCGGCCGTGACGTCCTTGCGCCACATCGACGAGGTCGAGGTGCGCGTGCAGAGCATCGTCGACGAGCGCATCCGGGTGGTCGCGGGCCTCCGGGATCTGGGGTGGACCATTCCGGAGGCCGAGGGGAACTTCGTGTGGCTCGCCCTGGGTGAGCACACCCAGGACTTCGCCGTCCGGGCCGGCGAGCACGCCCTGTCCGTCCGTGCCTTCGGGTCCGAGGGAGTTCGGGTCTCGATCGGCGAGGAGGCCGCGAACACCCGTTTCCTGGCGCTGTGCAGAGACTTCCCGCACCGTCCAGCGGAAGGCTGACGCCGTCTTAAATAGGCCCGTCGGCCCGCGCTGACTAGTCTTGGTCAGGATGTCGCCGGAAGATATGTTCTCCGGTGTATGACTGATGGCATACATTCCGCACATGGAATGTGCAGGTCGGATGAGGAGCGAGGGATGAACGGCGGTCGATTGCCGACAGCGGAGTTCGAGGTCGAGGAGGTCGAGCGCGCGGCGCGCACGGCGGGACTCGGGCAGGACCGTCAGGCCGAGCCGGGTATGCTCCGGATCCTCGATCCGGAGGGCCGGCTGGCCGATGGGATGACGGCCGAGATCGCCGGTGAGCTCGTCGACTTCGCGCCCTACCTCTCGACGTCGGACGCCCCGCACCTGCTCTCGCTCTACCGGGACATGTACCTCGTCCGTCGCTTCGACCAGGAGTCCACCGCCCTGCAGCGGCAGGGTCAGCTGGCCCTCTGGGTCCCCCTCACCGGTCAGGAGGCCGCACAGATCGGGTCGGGCCGCGCCATGGAGGCCCAGGACTACGCCTTCCCGACCTATCGCGAGCACGGCGTCGCGCTGACCCGCGGCGTCGAGCTGTCCGAGATCCTGCGCCTCTTCCGCGGCGTGACCAACGGCGGCTGGGATCCCCGTGAGCGGAACTTCCACCTCTACACCCTGGTGCTCGCCGCGCAGTCCCTGCACGCCGTGGGCTACGCCATGGGCATCCAGCGGGACCAGCTCGCCGATCCTTCGCTCCCGCAGGCCGCGTCCGTCGCCTACTTCGGCGACGGAGCGAGCTCCGAGGGCGACATCCACGAGTCCATGGTGTTCGCGGCGTCCTTCGATGCGCCCGTCGTGTTCTTCTGCCAGAACAACCAGTGGGCCATCTCCGTGCCCTCGACGGTGCAGACGCGCGTGCCGCTGGCGAAGCGGGCCGAGGGCTACGGCTTCCCGGGCGTCCGCGTGGACGGCAACGACGTCCTCGCCGTGGAGGCCGTCACCCGCTGGGCCCTCGAGCACGCGCGGACCGGCAGGGGACCGGTACTGATCGAGGCGTACACCTACCGCATGAGTGCGCACACCACGGCGGATGATCCGACCAAGTACCGGCTGTCCGGTGACGAGCAGGAGTGGCGGACCCGGGACCCGTTGGCCCGTCTCGAGACCTATCTGCGCTCGGCCGGACTCGCCAACGACGCCTTCTTCGAGGGGCTCGCGGGCGAGGCCCGGGTCATGGCCTCGGACCTCCGGGCGGCCGTGCTGTCGATGACCGCGCCGGATCTGGAGAGCCGCTTCGCGGCCGTGTACGCCGAGCCGCACCCGCTCGTGCAGGAGGAACTCCGGTTCTTCCAGCAGTACGAGTCCGGTTTCGCCGACGAAGGGAAGCACGCCTGATGGCGACGATGACCATCGCCAGGGCGATCAACGAGGGCCTCCGCGCGTCCCTCGCGAACGATCCGAAGACCCTGCTCATGGGGGAGGACATCGGTGAGCTCGGAGGCGTGTACCGGGTCACGGACGGACTGAAGAAGGACTTCGGCGCGATGCGCGTGGTCGACTCCCCGCTCGCCGAGTCAGGGATCATCGGCACGGCGATCGGGCTCGCCCTCCGCGGCTACCGGCCCATCTGCGAGATCCAGTTCGACGGTTTCGTGTTCCCGGGGTTCAACCAGATCACCACCCAGCTCGCCAAGCTGCGCACCCGCAGCGACGGGATGCTGAGTGCCCCCGTGGTCATCCGCATCCCCTACGGCGGGGGCATCGGCAGCGTCGAGCACCATTCGGAGTCGCCGGAGGCGCTGTTCGCCCATACCGCCGGCCTCCGGATCATCACGCCCTCGAATCCCCAGGACGCCTACTGGATGATCCAGCAGGCCGTCACCTGCGAGGACCCGGTGATCGTCTTCGAGCCCAAGCGACGGTACTGGCTCAAGGGCGAGGTGGACACGGGGGCGCCCGTCGGTGATCCGTTCACCGCGCACGTCCTCCGCCGTGGCACCGATGCGACGGTGGTCGCCTACGGTCCGCTGGTGCCCGTGGCGCTCGCGGCGGCCGCCGCTGCCGAGGAGGACGGGCGGAGCGTCGAGGTCATCGACCTTCGGTCCATCTCGCCGATCGATTTCGACACCGTGACCGAGTCCGTGATCCGCACGGGGCGGCTGGTCGTCGCGCACGAGGCCCCGACCTTCGGCGGGATCGGCGGCGAGATCGCCGCCCGCGTCTCCGAGCGGGCGTTCCTGTCCCTCGAGGCGCCCGTCATCCGTGTGGGCGGGTTCCACATGCCCTATCCGGTCGCCCGCGTGGAGGAGCAGTACCTGCCCGACATCGATCGCATCCTCGAGGCACTCGACCGTGCCTTCGCATACTGAAGGACCACCATGACGCTGAAGACGTTCAACCTGCCCGACGTCGGTGAAGGCCTCACCGAGGCGGAGATCGTGCAGTGGAGAGTGGTGCCAGGCGCAGCCGTATCCGTCAACGACATCATCTGCGAGATCGAGACCGCGAAGTCCCTCGTCGAGCTGTCCTCGCCCTACGAGGGCACGGTCTCCGAGCTGCTGGTGCCGGAGGGCGAGACGATCGAGGTCGGGACGCCGATCATCTCCGTGGAGGATGGCACCGGACCGTCCGGCGGTGGCGGCAGTGGCGACTCCGCCGTGACCGCGCCGACGTCCGGGGCGGCGCCTCGGCTCGAGGGTTCGAACGGCCGCGACGCGCAGGTGCCGGCAGAAGAGTCAGCCGGGAGCGAGGCAGGCTCGGCGACCGAGGGCCAGGTCCCCGTGCCGGAGATGCCGGGGGAACTGGCAGGCCCACAGGCCGATGGTCCCGCAACGGTCACCGGAGGTCACTCCGCTGCCGGCGGTGATGCCGCGTCCGGCGCAGGCCCCGCAGCAAGGCGAGGGGAGACGGCACCAGGATCGGGTCCCGCGGATCCGGTACCAGGCCCCCTCGTCGGGACGGGCCCGAAGGCCGACGCCGTCAAACGCCGCCCCCGCAAGGCACCGTCCGCCCCGGCCCGGGCCGTCTCCGCCGCGCCGGCGGCCGGCCATCGGGACAGGAGCGATGACCGGGCGGCGGGAAGCCTCCAGCCGCCCGTCGACGGACAGTCCACCGTGACGGTCGCGCCCGCACCGCCTACGTCAGTCGGCCCTGGGACGGCAGATCGACAGCAGGTGCCCAGCGCGACGCCGGCACCGTCCGCGAGCATCAGCGCCCAGGGCCGCGTGAACCCGCTCAACCAGCTCATCAATCGCGTCCTGGCGAAGCCCCCGGTCCGGAAGGCGGCGCGGGACCTCGGCATCAACCTGGCCGACGTGCCGGCCACCGGATCCGCCGGCGAGGTCACGAAGCAGGACCTCATGAGCTACCAGTCGCAGCGTGACGCGGAGCAGGACGGCGCCGACTCCTTCTGGTCGGAGCGCAAGCTCCTCGGGGGCGACCGCATCGAGCGCATCCCGGTCAAGGGCGTCCGCAAGGCCACCGCCAGGGCGATGGTCCAGAGCGCCTTCACCGCGCCGCACGTCAGCATCTTCGTGGACGTCGACGCATCCCGCACCATGGAGTTCGTGAAGCGGCTCAAGGCCAGCCGGGACTTCGAGGGCATCAGGGTCTCACCCCTGCTGATCCTCGCGAAGGCGGTCATCTGGGCCGCTGCACGGAACCCCTCCGTGAACGCGACCTGGTCGGACGACGAGATCCTCGTCAAGCACTTCATGAACCTCGGTATCGCCGCGGCCACGCCGCGGGGCCTCATGGTGCCCAACATCAAGGATGCGCAGGATCTCTCCCTGAAGGAACTCGCACTGGCCCTCAACGAGCTGGCGACGACGGCGCGGGCGGGCAAGACGCAGCCTGCCCAGATGCAGGGCGGCACGCTGACCATCACGAACATCGGCGCCCTCGGCATCGACACGGGAACGCCCATCATCAATCCGGGGGAAGTGGCGATCGTGGCGTTCGGCACCATCAAGCAGAAACCCTGGGTGCTCGACGGCGAGGTGATCCCCCGCTGGATCACGACCCTCGGGGGATCCTTCGACCACCGCGTGGTGGACGGGGACCTCAGTGCCCGCTTCATGGCGGACGTCGCTTCGATCCTCGAGGAACCAGCGCTGCTCCTCGACTAGGGTTGGCGCATGAACCAGGAGTTGCCGGGGGAGGATCCCGACCGTCGACCGCGCGCCAGGTACCCGCTGAGCAGGCTGCTGCTGGTCGTGGTCGTCGGCTTCATCGCCTCGAGCCTCCTGCAACTCGCCTTCCCGTGGCTGGACACGATCGCCCGCCTGTCCATCCTGGTGATCGTCGCCGCGCTGATCTCGATCACGGTGACGTTCCGCCAGCAGAGGCGCCCGCCGCGCTGACGCCTAGGGCGCCCGGAGATCGGTGATGGCATCGCGGAGGATCGGCGCGAGACGCCGGACGCCCTCGACGATGTCCTCGGGGGACACGGCGCTGAACGCCAGGCGCAGCTTGTTCGACGGCTCGTCCGACGGCGTGAAGGCGGCACCCGGGATGAAGACGACGCCGGCGTCGATGGCGGTGTAGAGCAGGGGATAGGTGTCGATCCCCTCGGGCAGGGTGACCCAGACGAAGAAGCCGCCGTCGGGCGTGGTCCAGTGCACGTCGTCGGGCAGCTCGGCGGACAGGGCGCCGAGCATGGCCTCGCACCGCTCGCGGTAGAGGCCGCGCATGGACTGCAGGTGCCCGCGCCAGTCGTACTCGGTGAGATAGGCGGTGACGAGCATCTGCGTGAGCGGCGACGGACAGAGCACCACCGCCTCGCAGGCCAGGTAGAACCGGCGGTAGAGGTGTCTGGGCACCAGCGCCCAGCCCAGGCGTACGCCGGGCGCGAAGATCTTGGAGAACGAGCCGAGGTAGATGACGTCCTCGGGATTGGCCGCGCGCAGGGGCTCGAGCGGCTCGCCGTCGAAGCGGAGCATGCCATAGGGGTTGTCCTCGAGGACCAGGATCGTGTGCGCGCGGCAGATGTCGACGACGCGCTGGCGGCGGTCGGCGGCCAGGGTGATGCCGCTCGGGTTGTTGAAGCTGGGGATCGTGTAGAGCAGCTTGATGGTACGCCCCTCCGCCTCGAGCTCGCCGATGATGCGCTCGAGTTCGTCCGGGATCAGTCCGTCCTCGTCCATCGGGACGGTGACGACGTCCACCTCGTAGGCCTCGAAGGTGTTCAGGGCGCCGACGTACGTCGGGTCCTCGCAGAGGATCACGTCTCCGGGATCGCAGAAGACCTTCGCGGCGACGTCCTGGGCGGATTGCGATCCGGTGGTGATGACGATGTCCTCGGGGCTGGCGCCCACGATCCCCTCGGCGGCCATGACGTCGCAGACGAGTGAGCGCAGTTCCGCCATCCCCTGCCCGCCGCCGTACTGCAGAGCCTCCAGACCGTGCTCGGCGATGATCTTCTGGGCCGTGCGGCCGAGGTCCTCGAGGGGGAGGGACCGGAGGTAGGGGCTGCCACCGGCCAGGGAGACGAGGCCGGGGCGGATCGAGATGTCGAAGACGTCGCGGACGGCCGACTGCTTGATGTTCGCCGCGCGCACGGAGAAGAGCGGGTCGTGCCGTGCAGCGGAGTCGACGGCGCGTTCGAGGGCTGCTTCCGTCTCGGCGGGCAGGAGGTCGGCGGAGGCTTCGCTGGAGGACGTCACGCCCAGAGTCTAGGCGCGGGTTCACCATCAGGCAACAGGTGTTGACCAGCGGCGCGTGCGCCGTCAGATCCAGCCGGCGTCGCGGGCCTTCAGCGCGGCCTGGAAACGGCTGTCCGCGCGCAGGGTCTCGAGCATCCAGGCGATGTGCCGCCTGCACGTCCGCACGTTGATGTCCAACCGCCGTGCGATCGACTCGTCGGAGAGCCCGTTGGCGAGTCCCTGGATGATCGATCGCTGCAAGCTGCTGAGCGGGGACTCCACCTCCTCGGGTGCCAGGAACGTCTGGCTGATCTCCCAGGCGATCTCGAACAGCTGCGTGAAGATGTTGATCAGGCTATGGTCCCGGATCACGAGCGCCGCCTTGTCGTCGCGCGTCAGCTGTCGGCCCACCAGGGCCAGCTTCTCGTCGAAGATCAGCATGCGCAGCGGGATGAACGGCAGGACTCCGAACTCACCACCGCCGGCGGCGATGGCCTCGACGGCCTTCCGCGTCGGGACGTGGTCCCTCGTACTCGTGTCGTACAGGGTGCGGCGGCGCACCCCTTTCTCCAGGAGTTCGAGGTCCTTCCGGACGCTCTCCTCGTGGACGTCCGCCGTCGAGCCCTGTCCCGGCTGTGCGATGTAGACCTTCTCCGTCACATCCCGGCCGTAGTCGATGAGCACGCGGTGGATGAGGTGGGGGTCCTCGAGTGTCTCCACCGACGTGCTCGCGAGGACGTGCTTGCGCGCATCGAGGAAGGTGGGGAGAAGGCTCGAGAGTTCGCGCCGCTGGCCGCTGATGCGTGCCTTCAGGTCCTGCAGGGTGCGCTCGTCGGCGTCGACCAGATCGGCGAGGGCGACATCCGGGGACACCGCGACGAGGCCGTCGTCGCTGCCCGCCTGAGGGCTGAGCAGCCGGCGCCGGGACAGCTCGCCGATGGCCTCGTCGATCCGGCGCAGTGTCAGGCCCAGCTGCTCCGACACCTCGGCGCGGGTCCAGCCCGGGTGTCCCACCGCATAGCGATAGACCTCCAGCGCCGTGGCATCCAGCATGAACCCTCCCTGTCGTCCCCTGGTCATGAGCATTCAGCACGGTGCGAAAAACATGACATGTCCAGTTAATGACACATCTGGCGGGCTCGCAATCCACGGGCCCCGTCCGAGCCGGGAATCCGCGTCGTTCCGCGGATCCGCCGTATCCGTCTTCCCTGTCGGCACGCATGGCCGTGGTGTCCGCATCCGCTCGGCGTCCGGTTGGCGTCATGTCCGCAAACGGCCACCCGTACTGCTGGACACTACCCTCTGCGCACCGACATTCTGATGGAGCCGGTTCACCGGGGTCCTGACCGGGATGCCGATGGATACGGGCACTGCGCATCCGCAGTGCGGACCAGTTCGACCTCCCGGGGAACGGGCAAGGAAGGATCGCCATGAAGAAGGTACTCGGCGCAACTGCAGGCCTGATGATCCTGGTCGGAGCCGTTGCGCCGGCAGGCCAGACCGTCAGCGCGGCAAGCTGGGACTGGCCCAAGGCCTCGGTCTCGGCCAGCAGCTGGGACTGGCCCAAGTAGGAACATGGCGGCGCCGGACTAGAGCCCGGGCGCCGCTCCCATAGCCCGCCCCAGCGGGGGTGATCACAGACCCTGAAGGAGAGAGCCATGAGTCAGCTGACAGCCGTGCGAACCGCCTCACGGACGGTCGTCAGCACTCAGTGGTGGCATCTCTCCCTCTCGACGGGTGGCTTCGATGTAGCGGACGGCATCATCGAAGAGCTGGTCACCCCGCTGGTGGCGCAGGCGCAGGCGCTGGGCGCCAAGCGCTGGTACTTCACGCGATGCGAGGACGCATCCACCGGAGTGGTCAGCCAGATCAGGCTCAGCATCCACGCGCACCCCCGGGTCCTCGAGAGGCTCCGCGCCTTCCAGCGGGCGCTCCAGGCCCGCACTGCGCGGACCCTTCCGCTGCTGGCGGTCCGTCAGCACTACACGGCTCCCGCGAGCAACACCTACTACTCGGGTGGGCAGGAGATGGCCGACCCTCAGCTCGAGGCGAACCTCGTGAAGTACGGCGGTGTGGAGGGACTCCACCTGGCCGAGGAGGTCTTCGAACTCAGCTCCGAGCTGGCGATCTGGGGCAACCAGCGGTTCCCCCGCATGCAGAGCCGCTCGGCGCTCGGCGCTCTGGTCCTGTTCGACGCCGCCCAGAGCATGATGCGCGGGCCGCGCTCGGCCGGCTGGCAGGATCGCCGTCGCCTGACCTGGGACTTCTACTGGGACAGCCACCTGCGAACCTGCACCGCCGACGTCGGGCCGCGCGCTCCGGCAGTCCGCGAGGCCATGGCGGCGCAGGTCTCCTCGAAGGCGACCGGCTTCCACGCCCTGATGGCGGCGACGGCGTCCGAGTCCGCGGTGCACAACTGGCGACGGCGCTGGTACCGGGCGCTCGACACCTACCTCTACCGCGCCGACAAGGTGCGGGTCAGCCGCAGCGCGCAGCACCTCACGGTCTACCAGGCGCACATGACGCTCAACCGCCTCGGATTCGTCCCCCGCGAGGAGGCCGCCCTCGGTCTCTACGCGCGGAGCTGGAAGCCGCAGGTGGACCTCATTGCACCGCGACAGCCCTGACGGTCACGGCCGCCCAGGACCCATCGAGCGAAGGACCGCACCATGAATGCCAGGAACACCATCGTGCTCGCCATGGACCAGGACGACCTCTCCGAGGCGCTCGGCTGCTCCTCCGAGGCGATCGAGTCCATGCAGAACGACGGCGTGCTCGAATCGCAGGGTCAGCTGTGGGAGATCGGTCCCGCGCGGGACTACCTTCGGGACGCCGCCTGGGCGGACAGCCTCTGGCACTGACACCCGGTCACCGGAATGTTCCGGTGCACGCACGACGACGCCGGCGCATCTCTGCGCCGGCGTCGTCGTGTTCCGATCCGGGTGCCCTCGGCCGAGGGTGCGTTCCTCAGGCTGCGACGGGTGACGCGGCTCCCGCCAGGGCCGAGAGGACGTCCGACACCTGGCCGGCAACCTCGGCGTCGTCCTTCGGGTGGACCTCGGCGAAGCGGGTGATCGATCCGCCGATGGACAGCTTGGTGTCGTCCACGACCGACGCTCCGGCGACGCCGAGGGCGCGGCGCGCCTCGTCGTGGGCCCAGACTCCGCCGTACTGGCCGAAGGCGGACCCGATGACGGCGGCCGGCTTGCTCGAGATGGCGCCGGCGCCGTAGGGGCGGGACAGCCAGTCGATGGCGTTCTTGAGGACGGCGGGCATGGTGCCGTTGTACTCGGGCGAGACGAGGAGGAGGGCGTCCGCGTCTGCGGCTGCGGCGCGGAGGTCGTCGGCCGACTTCGGGCGGTCGGCGTCGTTGTCGATGTCCTCGTTGTAGAACGGGACCTCACTCAGGCGATCGAACGTCACCACGTTCACGGCCTCGGGCGCGTGCTCCTTCGCGGCCTCTGCGAGCTGGCGATTGATGGAGCCTTCGCGGAGGCTGCCGACGAGTGTCAGGATCGTGGTGGTCATGGAATCTCCGTTGCTAGTGACCTCGCGGCCGGGGCTGGTGCGGACGCACTGATCCGCGTCTGCTCAGGGTCAAGCGGACCACGGTCCGTTTTATTCCGGGTCTATGCTTGCCCCATGCAGGGGGAGGGTTTGCTCCGGGTCACGGGCGACGACGGAGAACGCACGGATGCGGCCCGGAACCGCCGGCTTTTGCTCGACGCCGCGGCCGAGATCGTGGCGACCTGCGGTGCGGAACGGCTGACCACCGATGCGGTGGCGCGCAGGGCGGGGGTGGGCAAGGGAACCGTCTTCCGCCGCTTCGGAAGCCGGGCGGGCCTCATGCACGCGCTCGCCGACGAGGCCGGACGGGAATTCCAGCAGGCCTTCATGAGCGGCCCGCCGCCGCTCGGCCCGGGCGCCCCGCCGCTGGAGCGGCTCATCGCCTTCGGAGAGGCGAGCATCGCCAGGATGCGACTGGACGGACAGATCCTCCGGGCCACGGAACAGCAGGGCGGACCCGATCTCGAGCACCCGACGCAGCGGTTGGTCCGCCTGCACCTCGCGATACTGCTGCGGGGGATCGGGGCCTCCGATCCCGAGGTGGGCGCGTACCACCTGGCCGCCGTCCTCAACGCGGGTCTGCTCCTCCATCTGCAGGACGATCGGGGGATGTCCGTCGAGCGGCTGACCGCCTCCTGGGCCGCCCTCGTCTCGGCTCTGGCCGCCTGACGGCGCGCGGCCGGCGCCGCCGCTCATGGCTCCGGCAGGCGGTCCGACGTCGGTCCGGGGTGATCGCGGAGCCCTTGTACACTGTGGAAAAAGCGCCGGCAGCCTGCCGGCGGGCGAGTCGAGGTTGGAGTCGGTATGGAGGAGCTACCCGAGGCGCAGGCCGATGCCCGGGCGACATCCGCCGGCGACGACCCCTCCTCGCGCATCCTCCACGTGGTCGCCGACGAGGTGGAGGTCCTGCCGCCCGCGGAGGCCGCCGCGCGCCTTCAGGACCTGCTCGTCGACCACCCGGACGTCCGGTCCTTCCTCCAGGAGCTCGCGGACTTCACGGCCGAGACCCTGGGGACGCAGGGAGACACCTACTGCGGCATCACCCTGCAGCGGTCTCCGAGCGAGCAGCTCACCGTCGCGAGCAGCGGCGAGAAGGCACGCGCGATGGACGAGGTGCAGTACGACCACAACGACGGCCCGTGCCTGCACGCCCTCCGGGTCCATGACGAGGTCTTCATCGCCGACGTCGCCTCCGAGGACCGCTGGCCGGACTTCATGCGGCACATCGCCCGCAACGACGTCGGCGCCATGTTCTGCCTTCCCCTGGACCTCGAGGGATCCGCCCGCGCGGCCCTGAACCTGTATGCCGAGGACAGCTCGGTCTTCAGCGACGAGTACCGCCGGGTGGCGCGGGCCTTCACCGTCCAGGCGTCGCAGGCGCTCAAGCTCGCGGTGAGGGTGGCGCAGCACACGGCGACCGCGGAGGACCTGCACGCGGTCCTCCAGACCCGTACCGAGATCGATCTCGCGGTCGGCATCATCATGGGGCAGGACAACTGCTCGCAGAAGGACGCGTTCGACAAGCTCCGCCGGGCGTCGAACTCCCGCAACGTCAAGCTGCGCATCCTGGCGGCGGGGATGGTCGCCGGCCTCAACGGCTCCGTGCCCCGCGCCCACTTCGACCCGTCCTGACCCTTCCGCCCGCCCGTGTCAGCACCTCCCGACCGTCCGATCAGCACGGTCCTGGTCGGGTTCGGCCACGGTGGCCGCGTCTTCCACGCCCCGCTGCTCCGGCATGACCCGCGCTTCGACGTCGCCGCCGTGGCCACGCGCAGTGAGGCGCGGCAGGACGCGGCACGGAGGGAACATCCGGAGGCCGTCGTCGTCGGCACCCTCGGCGAGGCACTCCGCGCGGTGCCGGCCCTCGAACTCGCGGTGATCACCACACCCAACGCGACGCACGGTCCGCTGGCCACCGCGGCCCTGGCCGCCGGCCTGCACGTGGTGGCCGACAAACCGTTCGTCGTCGACGCCGAGGAGGGCGAGCGGCTGCGCCACGCCGCCCTGCGTGCCGGCCGGCTCCTCGTCCCCTTCCACAACCGCCGCTGGGACGGTGACGTCCTGGCCGTGCGGGCAGCGGTGGACGCCGGCAGGCTAGGGACCGTGCGGAGCGTCGAGTCCGCTGTGGAGTCCTGGAAGCCGACCGTCGGCAAGGCCTGGAAGCGCGAGGCGGCCCCCGCTGCGGGTGGAGGCGTCCTCCACGACCTCGGGACCCACCTGATCGACCAGGCGCTGGTGCTCTTCGGCCCGGGGGAGGCCGTCTTCGCGCAGCTGCACCGGAACCGGGAGGACACCGCCGCGGAGGACACGGCGTTCGTCGTCATCGAGCACGCGTCGGGCGTGACGAGCCACGTGCGCGCCGGCACGCTCGAACCGCTGGCCCGCCCGCGGTTCCGCGTCACCGGTAGCGCCGGTTCGCTCGTCATCACCGGGACGGACCCGCAGGAGGCGCTGCTGGACCAGGGTGTCCCTCCTGCCGGCGTCGCTGCAGCCGCTGCAGCCTGCCGGGCGCGAGCCGCGGCGTGCTCGGCGCGGGCGTAACCGAGGAGCCCTTCCCCGTGGGGCCGGGCGACTACCCGGCGTTCTACGCCGGCCTCGCTGCGGCGATCGACGGGGAGGGACCAGCTCCCGTATCGGTGGAGGAGGCCCTCGCCGTCGTCCGGCTCATCGAGCGGGTCCATGCGGCGTTCCCCGTCCGGCGCGGTCCGCGCTGAGCGCACGACCGGCGGACGGGGATCACCCGACCAGCGCGGCCCGGTCCTCGGCGAGCTCGAGGCCGTGCGCCGCCGACACGGAGTGGTGCGCCACCCGGCCCGCAGCGACGTTGAGTCCTCGGGCCAGCGCCGGATCGGCCGCGAACGCAGCCTGGACCCCCTTGTCCGCGAGGGCGACGGCGTAGCGGAGGGTCACATTGGTCAACGCGTAGGTCGAGGTGTTCGGGACGGCGCCCGGCATGTTGCCCACGCAGTAGAAGAGGGACCCGTGGACCCGGAAGGTCGGGTCCTCGTGGGTGGTGACGCGCGAATCCTCGAAGCAGCCGCCCTGATCCACGGCGATGTCGACGAGGACGCTGCCGGGCTTCATCCGCTCGACGAGGGCATTCGTGACGAGCTTCGGGGCGCGCGCGCCCGGGATGAGGACGGAGCCGATCACGAGGTCCGCCTCGAGGACGGAGGTCTCGATCTCCAGCGAGTTGGAGGCGACGGTCTTGACGCGGCCCGCGTAGAGGGCGTCGATCTCGCGCAGCCGGGCGATGTCGATGTCGAGGATGGTGACCTCCGCACCCGTCCCGACCGCCATCGCCGTCGCGTTGGTTCCTGCGACCCCCGCGCCGAGGACCACCACCTTGGCAGGGCGGACCCCTGCCACCCCGCCGAGCAGGAGGCCCGGGCCGCCGGCGGGTGCCGTCATCACCTGCGCACCGACCTGGACGGACAGGCGGCCGGCGACCTCGGACATGGGAGCGAGGAGGGGGAGCGAGCGGCCGTCCTGCACCGTCTCGTAGGCGATGGCGGTGACACCCGCGTCGAGCAGGGCGCGGGTCAGCTCCGGCTCGGCAGCCAGGTGGAGGTACGTGAACAGGATGAGCCCGTCGCGGAAGCGGTGGTACTCCGCCGCGACCGGTTCCTTCACCTTCATGACCATGTCCGCGCGCGCCCACACGTCGTCGGCGTCGTCCACGAGTTCGGCTCCCGCCGCCTCGTACTCCGCATCGGTGATGCTGGAGCCGGTCCCGGCGCCGCGCTCGACCAGGACGGTGTGTCCGTGTGCGCGGAACTCATGGACGCCGGACGCGGTGATCGCCACCCGGAACTCGTTGTTCTTCACTTCTTTGGGGACGCCGATGATCATGGGATTCTCCAGGCTGCGATCGGGGCGGACGGGGGGTGACTCAACGATAGGCCCGTGCCGGGCGGTCCGACCGGGGGTCTTCGGCCGGTGTCCCCGGGGAGCGTCGCCGGCCGACCCGCCCGGAGGAACACAACGGCGCCACGCCGCGGAACTCCGGCGGTGTGACGCGCACCACTAGCACGGTAGCGTCGGTGCCGCCATCGACAGATGTCGAGTCCGGGAGCGGCACATGTCGCCCGGAACGACCGGTCGCCCTACTGTTGGTCTGTGCAGAACCAGGCCATCGAGGACGTCGTCGAGTCCATAGCGCAGTGCCTCAGACGCGGCCTCTCGCTGGAGGACCCCGACGGCGTGCTCCTCGCCTACAGCAGCCACCAGACCTCGGCCGACCGCGTCCGGGTCAACTTCCTCCTCAGCAAACGGGTTCCCGCCGACGTCAGCGAGTGGCAGCAGCGGCACGGCATCACCCATGCGGTGCGCGCCGTCGCCGTTCCGGCGAACGAGGATCTCGGGATGCTCGGGCGTGTCTGCGTCCCCCTCCTCGTCCGGGGTTTCCGGGTCGGCTACCTGTGGGTGCAGCAGCAGTCGAGCGATGATCCTGCCGCCGGGATCCTGGCCGCGCTCCCGGCCGTCCGGCCGACCATCGACCGGCTGGCCGAACTGCTCCTCGAGACCGACACGGCGTCCTCCGAGCGCCGGACCCGGCGTGAAGCGACGTTCCTGGCGGCCTGCCGCGGCGTCGCCACCGCCGTCGAGGAGCTGCGGGGCTGGCGGGAGCTCGGTGGCCACGGCCCCTGGCGCATCGCCATGGTGTTCGAGGTGCCCCATCCGACCGCACCGAGGGAGGGGGCCGACCCGAACGAGGCCGCGCTGCTGCAGCGCACCCTCGCGCTGCAGGCGACGGTCGGCGTCGCACCGGTCCTCTTCAGCGCCGGTTCCCCGGACGTCTCGGTCCTCCTGTGCGCGGCGGACGTGGGCCGCACGGCGCTCACGCAGGTGCTGGGCAGGTACACGCGCGAGGTGGAGAAGCGCGCAGGCCGCTCGGCCGGCCGGTTCATCCTCGGGTTGAGCGAGCCCGCTGACGATCCACGGGACCTGATGGAGGCCATGCTGCAGGCGCAGCATGCCGTCCAGGCCGCCGCAGTGGATCCGCAGCTCGGCGAGGCGTGCGCCTATGCGGACATCGGCGCCTACCAGTTCCTCGGCGCCGCCGGCTGGCAGGCGCCCACGCACGGCAGCGTCCACTTCGGGGAGCTGAGCGAGGCCGACCGCGTGGAGGAACTCCTTCCGGTCCTCGAACTGCTCTACGACAAGAACGGGTCGGTGCAGGACGTCGCAGCCCAGCTCCATCTCCACCGCAGCAGTGTCTACAACAGGCTGGCGCGCATCCGCTCCATCATCGGCGTCGATCCGCTGGCGGGGCTGGTGCGCCTCGAACTGCACCTGGCACTCAAGGCCCAGCGCTGGCGGTCACGGCCCCGCTTCGAGCGCGACTGACCGGGTGCTGTCCGTGCTGCGCACGGTTGTCAGCGGGACTCGGCCGCGTCCGGCCCGTGCGGCGCCCCGACCGGATCCCTGCGCTCGAGCTGGCCACGGAGCCACTCCTCGACGTCTGCCCTGCGGAGGCGACGGTGCGAGCCCCGGTACTCGACCGGGAGGGTTCCCGCATCCGTGAGCTTCCGGAGATAGCTGTGCGAGATCCCGGCGAGCTCCGCCGCCTGCGACGTGGTGAGTAATTCGGCGACGGACGTCACCTGCACGGCGTCGCCGTCGGACAGGCGGGTGAGGAGGTCGACGACGGCAGCGTGAGCTTCCGCGGGAAGGCGGTGCGCGGTGCCGTCCACGAAGACGGTGACGTCGCGGCTCGCGTGAAGGGCCCGGCGGAGCGGCCCCGCCAGTTCCGGGGAGAGGGCGGGTGATGATCTCGGGGCCCTGGAAGTCATGGAGCTCATTGTGCCAGCCGGCGTCGCGGCACCCGGACCCCGCCCCGGCGCTGCGGAATACCTGCTTCCGCAACGCGGAGCGGGAGTCTATATTCTAGGTATAAGTACCCTTACTACTTGTTTCCAGCGTCGGAGGCAAGACGAAAAAGGTGAATCTCATGACAACCATCGATCACGGGCGGAGCACGCGCACCAGCGGTCCCACCTCTCCTCTCCTCGACACGGGCGAATCACCCTCCTGCCCCCGGTGCAACACCGACGACTACCTGATGTTCGAGGAGTTCGTGCCTGCTCGGCAGGCGGAACACTCCACGGACCTGCTTCCGGCGAGTGCCAGCTACAGCTGCTCCGAATGCGGTACGTTCAACGCCCATACGGTGCCGACGTCGTGGCGCCCGCCCCAGTGGTTCTGGTACAGCTGACGGTCCCGCAGGGCACTGCTGTTCCGTCGGGCTGAGGCCCTTGCGGGACACCTGATGGCTCCGGACGGTGGATGACCGGGGCACGCCCATCGTCGGGACACCGCTGGTCAGGGTGCGGGCGACTCGCTCGGATCCGGTGTGGCGGATGTCGGGGCGGTGCCGGCCGCGGCGGACCGTCCAGGCGCGGCCAGGTGCGGAGCACCTGCGGGATGGGCGGTTCGGGACGCCGTCGACCCGACGTCGTCCTGCATGGTGTCCACCATCGTCTCCGACGTGGTCTCCGTCATGGTCCCCGTGCGTCCGGGCCGGGTCCGGTGCGGTGCGGCAGCACCGCCGGCCACCCGGTAGGCGATCCCGTCCTCGACGCGGCGGTGCTGGAGGAGGTGCAGGAGGGATGCGACGCACAGGGCCAGCCCGGTCATCTCGAGCGTCTCCTCGACCAGCGTCAGGACGAAGAACGACGGCGCCTGACCCTCGTTGATGAGGGTCATCCCCGAGAGCGTCTCCGCGCCCACCGAGCCGCTGACGAAGACCACGCCCGACGCGAGGAGACCGATCATCGCACGTCTCGGCAGCGAGACCACCAGCCTGAGCAGGAAGGCGCAGAGCACGGCGGCGATCAGGACCCCGGGAAGCACCCACGTGAACCCGAGGGTGATCGGCACGTACCGGGCGAGCTCGTTGCCGATGCCGTCGAGCCTCTCGTGCAGTTCCAGCGTCTCGTCGAGGGACAGGAAGAAGGCGAGGAAGGCGAAGAAGCCCCAGGACACCCGGAACCGCGCCGCACGCCGGGCGAAGTAGCCGGTGATGAGACCGACACCGATCCACAGGCCTGCACTGAACCAGGTGGGCACGTTGATCTCGCGGCCCACATCGAAGAAGTAGAACCAGAACTGGATGTCCGGGAAGGTCTCCGGCGTCGACTGTGCGATGGCCCGCCACAGCAGGTAACTCGTGGTGCTCAGTGCAAGGACGGGGACCATCAGGACCAGGAAGCTCCTGAGCAGTCCGATCCTCACCCACTGCGCAGGTACGGTGGCCTCGGCTGACCTGTCCGCTCGGCTCGAGCGCATCTGACTCCCTCGACGGAACTTCGCTGTCCTCGACCGTATACCGTCCGGGAGAGTGACTCACGGGGGACACGCCTCGTTTGACCCTGCCGCTGCGTCAACTCCTACCGTTGTACCCACCGGCGCCCCTGAGCACCGGATGCTCGAGGAAGGAGCGGCATGGACTACCCCATCACGGCCGTCGCGCGGCTGGCGGGCACCACGAGCAGGACGCTGCGCCACTACGGCGAGGTGGGTCTGCTCGAGGCGACGCGCATCGGGGTGAACGGCTACCGGTACTACGACGCCGCTGCACTGCTGCGGCTCCAGCGCATCCTGCTGCTGCGGTCCCTGGGACTGTCCCTGCCGGCGATCCGCGACATCGTCGACGAAGAGCCGGGCGGCAACCCGGCGTCGGCCCTGCGCGCACACCTCGATCACCTCCGCAGCGAGCAGCAACGGCTCGACCAGCAGATCAACGCGGTCCTCACCACGGTGGAGGCCCTCGAACGAGGAGAAGAACCCATGCCCGAGACCATGTTCGACGGATTCGACCACACCCGCCACGAACGGGAGGTGACGGAGCGATGGGGCGCGGAGGCCTACGCGCAGGGCGACTCCTGGTGGCGGGGCAGGAGCGAGGAGGAACGGCGAGCATTCCAGGACGAGGTGGCAGATCTCAACGCCGCCTGGACGGATGCCGCCTCGGCGGGGGTATCGGCGGGCAGCGCGGAGGCCGGCCGGCTGGCCGAGCGGCACATCGCCTGGCTCTCGTCCGTGCCGGGCGTCCCTCGCGATGACAGGGGCCGGTTGTCCTCCGACTATCTCCGCGGCCTCGCCGAGATGTACGTCACCGACCCGCGCTTCGGCGCGAACTACGGAGGACCGGGCGGCGCCGGATTCGTGCGGGCGTCACTGGAGGCGTGGCTGGCGCGCCGGCCCTGATACCGGCGCCGGACGGGGCCGCTCCGACGGGGCGCTCTGCCTCGGCGCGACCCGCGTCCGGCCGGTTCCACGTGGGCAGCTACCAGGGTCCGACCGCCCGGTCCCGTCCCGTGCGCTTGGCACGGTAGAGGTTGAGGTCCGCCTCCCGGAGGAGGGCGGACGACGTCGTGCCCGGGACGCAGCCCGCGAAGCCGAGACTCGCGGTGAGGTGGAGCCCACGGTGGATGTGCGGCCATCGCAGGTGGCGGACGGCGGACAGGACGGCGTCCGCCACGTCCTGCGGATCCGCATGCTGCTTGAGGACCAGCAGGAACTCCTCGCCACCGATGCGCGCGACGTCCCGGACGCCGTGGCATTCCTGCAGGCACTCGGCGACCGAGACGAGGACGTCGTCCCCCGCAGCGTGGCCGAAGCGGTCGTTGACCTGTTTGAAGTGGTCGAGGTCCACGATGGCCAGGGAGCCCGTCCAGGCGCCACCGGTCTGCCATGACCGTACGACGTCGGCCAGGGAGTCCTCGACCCAGCGCCGGTTCCGCACCTTGGTGAGGGGATCGATCGCGACGGCGGCCTCTGCCTGTTCCGCCCTGACGATCGCCTCGGTGAGGTTCTGAGCCGCGAAGAGGTGGTCCACCTGGGAGCGCCGGGCTTCGAGCCAGCGGGTCCGGGAGGCGCTGTGGAACGCGCGGTGGAGTTCGTAGGCGAGCATGAAATCACCCTGCGTCGCCGCGACGGCGGCGCGTTCCTCGAGGACGGACGCCGCGATCTCCTCGAGTTCGTGCAGGGTCGTGAGGGCCTCTGCCTCGTCGAGGGCGCGGACAGCGAGGTCCAGCTCCCCGAGGCCGTGATGGATCTGCGCGAGGAGGAGCTTCCGGCTCGCGCGGAGCTCGGGCTGGGAACCCGGGGTGACGTCCATCCCGTACCGCTCGAGCACCGCCGATGCCTCCTCCGGCCGACCGGAGGCGAGGTGACCGCGGATGAGGACGTCACTGAACTCGCCCTCGAGGTGCGGTGCGGCGGCGACCACCTCGTCGAGGATCTCGCTCCACCGGGATGCCTCCTCCGGCAACACCTCGTCCATGGCGGCGTGGAACGCATTGGACGCGAGCTGGGCCTTCAGCTCGTGGTCGCGCAGCTGCTCCGCGAGCACCAGGGCTCGCCGGGTCACGTCGAACCCGTGCTGCGGCAAGCCCGCGGCGAACAGCCCGACCGCCTGCCGGGTGAGCAGCTTCGCGCGGAGGCGTGGCAGCTCGGTCCCGTCGAGAAGCGTCACGGCGGTCGTGGCGTGCTCGGCGCCGGTGCCCGAGAGGCCCGCCATGAGGTCCGTCATCGCGAGGAGGGCATGGCAGCGGCTGGCGAGCCGGGTGTCGCCCTGCTCGGTCGCCCAGCCGAGGATGTGCGCAGCGCGAGCCCGGGCGTCGCGCGCGCCCTCGGTCCGGGTCAGGGCGTCGAGTGCCGTGACCTCGGCCCACAGGGCGACGTCGGTGCGGCCGAACTCCTCCGCGGCCACTTTGATCGCGGCCGCCTCGATCAGCGCCTGCGGCAGGTCGGTGCTGATCTCCACCGCCTCCAGCCCTGCGATGAGATCCCGCTCCTGGGCGAGGCGCAGCGAGCCGCTCTCCGTCACGACGTCCTCATTCAGCATGCGCACTCCCAGTGGTCGAGACAGCGCTGTCCGACGTACTGCTGGGGTGAGACCGGGGTGTGCGCTGGCGTGCCGATGCAACCGGCACCACCAGTGTGCCGCCTCGGAGCGACAGCCTCAAGGGGGCGCCGCTCCTCCTATGCTGGTGGGGAGACATCCGGAGCGTCCCCGCCGACCGGCGGAAGGGACGGCTGGGGCAGATGCGGGAGGGCACGGTGGCGACGACGGACAGCAGCGCGGGTCTGCGGGGCCGCGCGAGCCGCGCGGCCGACGCCGTCGAGCACGTCTCCGACACGCGTGCCCTCGACGTGGTGGCGCGGCTCGGATTCGGAGCGCTCGCGGTCGTGCACATCCTGATCGGCCTGATCGCCCTGCGCATCGCCGTCGGGGGGAACGGTGAGGCCGAACCGACGGGTGCGCTGGAGGAGGTCGCTGAAGGGCCCGCAGGGACAGCGCTGATGTGGATCTGCGCCGTCGGCTGCGCGGGCCTGGCGCTCTGGCAGTTCAGCGAAGCGACCCTCCGCGCGCGCCACCTCCCGCGGAAGCAGCGCATCGGCAAGCACATCTCGTCCGGGTCCCTCGTCATCATCTACGGCTCGATGGCGGCGACCTTCGCGCGCTTCGCCCTCGGCGACGGGCCGGACTCCTCCGAGTCCACGGTCGACTTCACCAGGACCCTGCTGGCGTCGGCGTTCGGCGTGCTGCTCGTGTTCGTGACCGCGGGCATCATCCTCGGCATCGGCGTCCACTTCGTGGTGAAGGGGGTGCGCAGGAACTTCCGCCCGGAACTCAGGACGTTCGAGGACACCGCCCGCGGCCGCGTGATCGAGGTGGTAGGGGTCGTGGGGCACATCGCCAAGGGCCTTGCGCTCCTCCTGGTGGGTGGCCTGTTCGTGATCGCCGGACTGGACCGCGATGCCCAGGAGTCGACGGGACTGGACGGCAGCCTCAAGGCCCTGCAGTACCACCCCCTCGGTGCCCACGTCCTGACCGCCGTCGCCCTGGGGCTCATCTGCTACGGCGCGTTCGCCGTGATCCGCTCCGTCTTCGGGCGCATGTGACGGGCACGGTGCCGCGATGGTGAGATCAGCAGGGCAGGCGCACGAGCCCAGGTCCTGCCGCTCCTGCGGCCGCCGCATCGAGTGGCGGAAGAAGTGGGAGCGGAACTGGGAGGACGTCGCCTACTGCAGCGACGCCTGCAGGGCCCGCAAGGTCCGCGCCATCGACACGGCGCTGGAGGAGTGGCTCCTCGGGCGGCTCGGCGCCGGATCCCGCGGCTCGGGGGTCGACCCGGCCGCCGCTGCCGCGGCCCTCGGTGGCGGTGACGCGTCGCTGCACGAGCCTGCGCGGAACGCCGCCCGCAGGCTCGTAGCCCGCGGACTCGCGGAGATGGTGCAGCGCGGCGCCGTCATCGATCCCTCGACCGCGAAGGGCCCCGTCACACTGCGCCGACCCCGGTGATCGCGCCGCACGCGGGCAGGTGTCCGCCATCGTCGGTGCTCCGCGCCAGGACCATCCGTCGCCAGGACCATCCGTCGCCAGGACCATCCGTCGCCCGTACCGGCCGTGCCACCGTCGTCGGGGTGCTCGCCCGCGGTGCCTGCTATCCCGCCGTCGTCAGTGCTCCGTTGCGTGCAGGCTCGTACCGGACCGTGTCCGCCGCGGCGTGCGCCGCTCGCCGGATGCTCCCGAGGCCGGGGCCGGCCTCCAGGAGGCCGGCCGCCCGCGCCTGGACCAGGATGTTCCCGAGGGCTGTCGCCTCCACCGGACCGGCGAGGACCGGCAGGCCCGTGCGGTCCGCCGTCAGCTGGCAGAGGAGGGCGTTCTGCGATCCGCCGCCGACCACGTGGATGACGTCGATGGTGTGTCCCGAGAGACGTGCCGCGTCCCGGAGGGTGCGCGCGTAGGCGTCGGCGAGGCTGTCCATGATGCACCGCACCACCGACTCCCGGGTCGGGAGATCGCCCGCCGCGCGCCGGATGCGACCGGGCATCCCGTCCGGCGCGAGGAAGTCCGTGGACTCGGCGTCGATCATGGGCCCGCCGGCCGGGAGCGTCGCGGCAGCCGAGAGCAGGGTCGGCAGATCGGGGACCGGCCCTTCGACGGCCCACTCCCGCAGGCACTCCTGGAGGAGCCACAACCCGCCCGTGTTGCGGAGGTAGCGGATGGTTCCGTCCACACCCCGCTCGTTGGTGAAGTTCGCGGCGCGGCTCGCGGCGGTGAGGATGGGCGCGTCGAGTTCGACGCCGACGAGCGACCAGGTGCCGGAGGAGATGTAGGCGAAGCCCGGCCCGGTGGCAGGGACGGCGGCGACCGCGGAGGCGGTGTCGTGGGAGCCGACGGCGACGACGGCTGTCTCCTCCGGCAGTCCGGTGGCGAGTGCGACCTCGGGCAGCAGCTGCCCGATGACGGCTCCGGGTTCCACGAGCGGAGGGAACAGGTCACCGGGGAGACCGAGCGCGTCGAGCAGATCCTCGGCCCAGGTGCCCGTCCGCGCATCGAGCAGGCCCGTGGTGGACGCGTTGGTCGCCTCGGTGCGGCGCTCGCCGGTGAGGCGGTAGGCGAGCAGGTCGGGGATCAGGAGGGCCTGCACGCCGTCGAGCGACCGCTCGGCGGCGAGCTGGTAGACCGTGGTGAAGGGCAGGAACTGCAGCCCGGTCCGGTCGTAGAGGGCCTCGGGTGGAACCGTGCGGTGGACGACGTCGACGGTCGTCCGGGTCCGCGCGTCGCGGTAGCTGAAGGGCAGGTGCCACAGGATTCCGTCGGCGTCGACCAGCCCGTAGTCCACGGCCCACGTGTCGATGCCGATGCCGGCGATCCGTAGACCCGACCCCGCTGCGGCGGAGGCCGCCAGGCGCAGCCCCGCCACCACCTCGGCGAAGAGCGCATCGATGTCCCACCGCAGCGCGCCGCCGAGGAACTGCGCGCCGTTGGGGAAGCGGTGGACCGTCGTGAGGCGGGGGCCGTCCTCGGAGACGCTGCCGAGGATCACGCGACCGGAGGAGGCCCCGATGTCGATCGCGGCGAACACGGGTGCTGGAGGGGCGCCCATGTCAGCGCAGGAAGGCGGCAGCGACGCCCGCGTCAACGGGGATGTGCAACCCGGTGGTGTGCGAGAGCTCGTCGGAGGTCAGGACGGCGACGGCGTTCGCGACGTTCTCGGGCAGCACCTCGCGCTTGAGGAGGGTGCGCTGGGCGTAGTACTCGCCGAGCTTCTCCTCGTCCACGCCGTACACCGCGGCGCGCTTGGCGCCCCAGCCGCCGGCGAAGATCCCGGAGCCACGGACCACCCCGTCGGGGTTGATGCCGTTGACGCGCACGCCGTACTCGCCGAGTTCGGCGGCGAGGAGCCGTACCTGATGCGCCTGGTCGGCCTTCGTGGCGCTGTAGGCGATGTTGTTGGGGCCCGCGAACACGGAGTTCTTGGAGGAGATGTAGATGATGTCCCCGCCCATGTCCTGCTCGATCAGCACCTTCGCGGCCGCCTGCGACATGAGGAAGGAGCCCTTCGCCATGACGTCGTGCTGCAGGTCCCAGTCCTTCTCGGTGGTCTCCAGGAGCGGCTTGGAGATGGACAGCCCGGCGTTGTTGACCACGAGGTCCAGCCCGCCGAAGGCCAGCACGGCGGCCTGCACGGCACGGAGCACCTGGGCGGGGTCGGTGACGTCGGCCTGGACGCCGATGGCGACGTCCGGGCCGCCGAGCTCCTCGGCGACACTGCCCGCGCTGTCGATGTTCAGGTCCGCGATGACCACGCACGCGCCCTCGGCCGCCAGACGGGTGGCGATGGCCTTGCCGATGCCGGACGCCGCTCCCGTCACCAGGGCGATGCGCCCGGCGTGGGACTTCGGCTTCGGCATCCGCGCGAGCTTGGCCTCCTCGAGGGACCAGTACTCGATCCGGAACTTCTCGCTCTCCTCGATGGGCGCGTAGGTGGAGACGGCCTCGGCCCCGCGCATCACGTTGATCGCGTTGAGGTAGAACTCCCCGGCCACCCGGGCGGTCTGCTTGTTGGCGCCGAAGGAGAACATGCCGACGCCGGGGACGAGCACGATCGCCGGATCGGCCCCGCGCATGGCGGGGGAGTCCGGGGTCGCGTGGCGGTCGTAGTACGCGGCGTAGTCGGCCCGGTACTCGGCGTGGAGCTCACGCAGGCGCAGCAGGCAGCTCTCGACGTCGGCATCGGCCGGGAGGTCGAGGACGAGCGGCTTGACCTTGGTGCGCAGGAAGTGGTCGGGGCAACTGGTGCCGAGCGCGCCGAGGCGCGGGTGGGCTTCGGCGGCGAGGAAGTCGAGCACCCGGGGATCATCCGTGAAGTGGCCGACCTGCGCCCTGTCGGTGGAGGCGAGGCCGCGGATGGTCGGGGCGAGGGCGGCGGCCCTGGCCCGGCGCTCGTCCTCCGGCAGCGGGCCGTAGCCCTCGAGGGCGGGGCCGAAGGGCCCGGGGGTCCCGTGCTCGGCGATGTACCGCTCGGCGGTCTCGATGATCCACAGGGAGTTCGCCTCGGCCTCGGCGGAGGTGTCTCCCCAGGCCGTGATGCCGTGGCCCCCGAGGATGGTGCCGATCGCCTCGGGGTGGGCGTCCTTGATGGCGGCGATGTCGAGCCCGAGCTGGAAGCCGGGACGGCGCCAGGGGACCCAGAGGACCTTCGGTCCGAAGATCGCGGCGGTCAGGGCCTCACCGTCCGCAGCCGTCGCGATCGCGATCCCCGCGTCGGGATGCAGGTGGTCCACGTGCGCCGCGTCCACGAGGCCGTGCATGGCGGTGTCGATGGACGGCGCCGCACCGCCCTTGCCGTGGAGGGTGTAGTCGAAGGCCGCCACCATCTCGTCCTCGCGCTCGACGCCGGGATAGACCCCCTGCAGTGCGCGCATCCGATCGAGGCGGAGGACGGCGAGGCCGGCCTCCTTCAGCGTCCCCAGGTCACCGCCGGAGCCCTTGACCCAGAGCAGCTCGACGTCCTCGCCCGTCACGGGGTCGGTGCCCACACCCTTCGCCGAGGTGTTGCCGCCGGCGTAGTTCGTGGTGCGCTTGTCCGAGCCCAGGCGGTTGGAGCGCTCGATGAGCTCCTGCACGGTCTGATTGACCGTCGGGTTCGTGGTGGCGTCGGTCGCGGGCCCTGTCGTCGTCGTCACTGTCATGCTCCCCATCCGGCCTGCCGGCCGCCCTGTCGCTCGCTGTTGATCCGGTCCTGGTAGCCGCTGGCGCGGTAGGCGTCCATCGGGTCGGCCGGAAGGCCCTTCGACTCACGCCACTGCGCGAGTCCGGGCCGGACGTCGGTGTAGAAGGCGTCCATCAGGATGGCGTTGGCACCCAGCACGTCGCCGGATTCCTGCGCGGCGGTCAGCGCGGCGCGGTCGATCAGCAGGGCCCGCGCCGTCATCTCCTGCACGTTCAGCACGGAGCGGATCTGGCCGGGGATCTTCTCCTCCAGGTTGTGGCACTGGTCGAGCATGAGGGCGATCCCGCTCTCAGGCGAGAGGCCGCCGCCGCGGACCACCTCGGCCATGATGCGGAACAGCTGGAACGGGTCCGCGGCTCCCACGATCAGGTCGTCGTCCGCATAGAAGCGCGAGTTGAAGTCGAAGGAGCCGAGCTTCCCGAGCCGGATGAGCTGGGCGACGATGAACTCGATGTTGGTCCCGGGAGCGTGGTGGCCGGTGTCGAGGCAGACGAAGGCCTTCTCGCCGAGCTGCAGGCAGTGGGCGTAGGAGGTGCCCCAGTCGGGGACGTCCGTGTGGTAGAACGCCGGCTCGAAGAACTTGTACTCGAGGACCAGGCGCTGGTCCTCGCCGAGCCGGTCGTAGACCTTCCGCAGCGAGTCCTGCAGCCAGTCCTGGCGGGAGCGCATGTCCGCCTGGCCCGGGTAGTTGGAGCCGTCGGCCAGCCAGATCTTCAGGTCGCGGGAGCCGGTGACGTTCATGACCTCGATGCACTCGTACATGTGGTCGATCGCCTTGTTCCGGACCGCCGCGTCGCTGTGCGTCAGGCTCCCGAACTTGTAGTCGTCATCCTGGAAGGTGTTGCTGTTGATGGTGCCGAGGCGCATGCCGTGATCGGCCGCGTAGGAGGCGAGGACGCCGTAGTCGTCCACCCTGTCCCACGGGATGTGCAGGGCGACGCTGGGCGCAAGGCCTGTCAGCTTGTTGACCATGGCCGCGTCCGCGATCTTCTCCTGCACCGTGCGCGGCGTCCCGGGGGTCGCGAAGACCCTGAAGCGCGTCCCTGAGTTTCCGTAGGCCCAGGACGGGACCTCGATCGCGAGCTGGTCCAGCTCCGCGGTGATGTCGTCGATGACAGTCATGTACTCTCTCCAGCGTGTGGCGGCCGGCTGCTCCATCACAGACCGGACGGCGATTTCTCGGGTATCTTCCACGCCCGGGGACGGCTCGGGAGGAGAAGCAGAAGTGCCGTGCTGTTGAATCGTTTCATTAGCACGTTTCAAAGTTATCCTTGCTGCAGACCGAGTGTCAACAGTCCCGCCGTCCGCCTGTCCGGCGGGGGCCGAGCACCGAGGAGCCCGAGGTATCGATGGAGAGCCGACCCGTCAGCATCAAGGATGTCGCCGACCGGGCGGGGGTGGCCGTGGGGACCGTGTCCAACGTGCTGAACCATCCCGCACGGGTCTCGTCCGCAACGCGCGAGCGGGTCCAGGCCGCGATCGATCACCTCGGTTTCGTGCGGAACGATGCCGCCCGGCAACTCCGTGCCGGCCAGAGCCGCACCATCGGGCTGATCGTGCTCGACGTCGGCAACCCGTTCTTCTCCTCGCTCGCCCGTGCCGCGGAGGACTGCGCGGCGGAGAACGGGAGCACCGTGGTGCTGGGGGACAGCGGGCAGGACACCGAGCGCGAGGCCCGCTACATCGACGTCTTCGAGCAGCAGCGCGTGCAGGGCATGCTCATCTCGCCGGTGGGGGACGTCGGTCCACGCGTCGAGGCCCTCCGGAAGCGCGGCATGCCCGTGGTCCTGGTGGACCGCGTCGATGCACAGCGGCGCTGCAGCTCGGTGTCGGTGGACGACGTCGCCGGTGGCTACATGGCGGTGCGCCACCTCCTCGAGGCCGGGCGCCGCCGCATCGTGTTCGTGGGGACGAAGGCCTCCTTCCGGCAGGTGGCCGATCGCCTGGCCGGCGCCCGCCAGGCAGTGGGCGAGCAGGAGGGCGCCGTGCTCGAGGTCGTGGAGGCGGACGCCATGACGGTCCTCGCCGGGCGGGAGGTGGGCGGCGTGATCGCCCGGCGGCCGGCAGGCCGTCTGCCGGACGGCATCTTCTGCGCCAACGACCTCCTGGCCATCGGGGTCATGCAGGCCGTGCTCCTGATCCGCGGCCTCCGCATCCCCGAGGACCTTGCGCTGATCGGGTACGACGACATCGACTTCTCCGCCTCCGCCGTCGTGCCCCTCTCGAGCGTCCGCAAGCCGACCGAACTCATGGGGCGTACGGCGGTGGAGCTCCTCCTCGAGGAGATCGAGGGCCCGTCCTCGCGTCGTCGCCAGGTGATCTTCGATCCCGAACTGGTGGAGCGCGGCAGCACGACGGCGGCGGTGCGGGCCGCGGGCTGAGCGGCGCGCCGGGGCCCGCGGGCCCCGGGTCCCAGCGCGATCCCGGGCTGTTGACGGTGATCTGGGTCACGCCTACTATTCGAGGTGGGTCGTTGCTCTGAAACGATTCATTCTTCCTCGAGGAGTTGCATTGACGCACTTTGATGGTCGTGGCACTGACGCCGCGGACCAGGCCGCACCAGCCGGCAGGCGACGGGAGAGCGTGCTGACCCTGCGGGGGGCACTCAAGACCTTCGGCCCGGTCGTCGCCCTCGCCGACGGCACCATCGACCTCGCGCCGGGTGAGATCCACGCCCTGGTCGGCGAGAACGGCGCCGGGAAGTCCACCCTCGTCAAGATCCTCGCCGGCGTGCACCAGCCGGACGCAGGGGAGTTCACCGTCGCCGGGCAGGGCGTCAGCTTCCGCACCGTGGCGGACAGCAAGGCGGCCGGCATCTCGGTCATCTATCAGGAGCCCACCCTCTTCCCCGACCTGACAGTGGCGGAGAACATCTTCATCGGCCGCCAGCCCAAGGGCCGCTTCGGCCTCATCAGCCGTGGTGAGATGCGCCGCCAGGCCAGGGAGCTCTTCGGGCAGCTGGGCGTCCCCATCGATCCGGACCGTGTGGCGGAGGGTCTCTCGATCGCCGACCAGCAGATCATCGAGATCGCCAAAGCCATCTCCCTGGACGCGCGCATCCTCGTGATGGACGAGCCGACGGCCGCACTCAGCGGTATCGAGGTGGAGCGCCTCTTCGCCGTCGCCCGGCGCCTGCGCGACGCCGGCAGCGGCATCCTGTTCATCTCCCACCGCTTCGACGAGGTCTTCGGCCTCTGCGACCGCATCACCGTCATGCGGGACGGCGCCTACATCGCCACGCACGAGACCAGCGCGACGACGGTCGAGGCGGTGGTCCGCGAGATGGTGGGCCGCGACATCGAGGCCCTGTTCCCCAAGACCGAGACGGAGACGGGCGACGTCGTCCTGCGGGTGAGCGGCCTGACGCGGCCCGGGGTGTTCCACGACATCGACTTCGAGGTGCGTGCCGGCGAGATCGTGGCGCTGTCCGGACTGGTCGGTGCAGGCCGCACGGAGGTGGCCCGTGCGGTCTTCGGCATCGACCGCTACGAGTCCGGCAGCGTGGAGATGCTCGGCCGGACGCTCCGGGGCAAGGACCCGAGGGCTGCGATCGACGCCGGGGTCGGCTTCGTGCCGGAGGACCGGCGCAAGCAGGGCCTGGTCATGGAGCTCTCGGTCGAACGCAACGCCGCCCTGACGCTCCGGCACTCGCTCGCCCGCTTCGGGCTGATCAGCGGGAAGGCGGAGCGCGAGGCCTCCGCGACCTGGGCGAAACGCCTCCAGGTGAAGTCCGGTTCACCCGAGCACGCCGTCTCCACGCTCTCCGGCGGGAACCAGCAGAAGGTGGTCCTCGCCAAGTGGCTCGCCACGGACCCGAAGCTGCTGATCATCGACGAGCCGACCCGCGGGATCGACGTGGGCACCAAGAGCGAGGTGCACCGCCTCATCTCCGAACTCGCCGGCAGGGGCATCGCGATCCTCATGATCTCCTCGGAACTGCCCGAGGTGCTCGGCATGGCCGACCGCGTGCTCGTCATGCGGGAGGGCAGGATCACCGGTCGGCTGGACCGCTCCGAGGCCACCTCCGAAACCGTCATGCACGCCGCGACCGCAGCCCTGGAGTCCTCCCGATGAGCCTCGACAGCAGACACGCGGCGCCCGCGCAGCCGGCCCCGCACCCGACGTCCTCGCCCCTCGGCTCGTTCCTCAGGCTCCGCGAGCTACCGGTCATCCTGGCGCTCGTGCTCCTCGTCGCCGTCACGGCGGCGGTCAATCCGCTGTTCCTCAGCGAGCAGGGGGTCAAGGACCTGCTGCTCAACGCGACGATCCTCATGATCCTCGCGGTCGGCCAGACCCTCGTCATCATCACCCGGAACATCGACCTGTCCGTCGGGTCCGTCCTCGGCCTGGTCGCCTTCGGGACGGGCAGCGTCTTCGTGGCCGCGCCCGGCCTGCCGATCGTCCTGGTCTTCCTCATCGGGATCGCCTTCGGGGCTGTCCTGGGAGCGGTGAACGGACTCCTGATCACCATCGCGAAGGTGCCGGCCCTCGTGATCACGCTCGGGACCCTCTACATCTTCCGGGGCATCAACAACGCCTGGGCAGGGGGCACCCAGTACTTCGCCGGTGACCGGCCGGACGCCTTCGGCAACCTGTCCGTGGACACCGTCCTCGGGTTCCCCGTGATCACGCTGATCGCCGTCGTCGTCGTCGCGATCGTGGCGGTCTACATGCTCGGGACCCGGCCCGGCCGTGACCTGTACGCCATCGGCTCGGAGCCGGAGGCCGCGAAGCTCTTCGGCATCCCCGTGACCCGCCGCGTCCTGCTGGCCTTCGTGGTCAACGGCGCGTTGGCCGGACTGGCCGGCGTCCTGTACGCGAGCCGCTTCAACTCCGTGGGCGCGACGACGGGCTCCGGACTCGAGCTCGACGTCGTCGCCGCGGCGGTGGTCGGAGGGGTGGCGATCTTCGGTGGCAGCGGCACGGTGGTCGGTGCGGCGATCGGCGCCCTGCTCCTCACCACCATCACCAGCGCCCTGACCGCCCTCCGCGTCGACAAGTTCTGGCAGCAGGCGATCGTGGGCATCCTCATCCTGGCCGCCGTCGTCATCGACCGCATCGCCGGGGTGCGTGCCGCCCGCAAGCTCAGGATCGCCGAGGCCCGCAATGTCTGATCGCCTCGCCGGCCGGCCCGGCCCGCAGGCGGCAGTCCCGCCGGACGGCCTGCGGGCGCAGGTCCCGGCGGAGGACGGGCTCCGGAACGCAGGGCGGAGCCCAGGGCAGGACGCAGGGCAGGACACAGGGCAGGACACAGGGCACGACTCAGCGGAAGGCAGGCGCATGGCCGCCCCAGACACCAGGACGTCCGAGCAGGCCGCTGCGGGCGGTGCCGTGCAGCACACGGCCGGCACCGCGAAGGTCCTCGCGGTCCCCAAGGGCCGGACCGGCGCCGCACGGCTGCTGCTCGGCCGCGACGCGGTGATGATCTACGTGCTCCTCGTCGTCGTGATCTACGCGTGCCTCGTCATCCCCCGGTTCGCCTCACCCGTGACCGTCGGGTTCCTCCTCCTGGACGTGATCCCCACGCTGCTGATCGCGCTGCCGATGACGCTGGTCATCATCTCCGGGGAGATCGATCTCTCGGTGGCGAGCATCGCGGGGCTGACCAGCGCGCTGATGGGCGTGCTGTGGCAGGCGGGCGTACCGATCGCCCTGGTCCTGGTGATCTGCGTCCTCGCCGGTCTCGCCGCCGGGGCCTTCAACGGGGTGCTGATCGCCTACCTGGGATTGCCCTCCCTGGCGGTGACCATCGGGACGCTCGCCCTGTTCCGCGGGCTCGCGCTCGTGGTGATCGGCGACAACGCCGTGGCGAACTTCCCTCCCGCGCTCACGGCGTTCTTCACCTCGAAGATCGGCGGCACGGGCATCCCCACGGTGATGATCGGCGTCGTCCTGCTGATCCTCGCCTTCGCCGTCGTCCTGCACGTCACGCCGTTCGGCCGCGGGCTCTTCGCCCTGGGCTACAGCAGGGAGGCCGCGACGTTCGTCGGTATCGACGTGGCCCGCTCGAAGTTCCTGCTTTACCTCGCGACGGGGACGGTGTCCGCCCTGGCGGGCATCTACTGGACGCTGCGCTACTCGAGTGCCCGCAGTGACAACGCCAGCGGCCTGGAGCTGGCGGTCATCGCCGCGGTGCTGCTCGGCGGGGTGTCCATCTTCGGCGGCAAGGGCTCCATCCCGGGGGTCCTCGCCGGGGTGCTGCTGATCGGCACCATCAACTATGCACTGAAACTGGATCGCGTCTCCGAGGTGGTCCTCATCATCGTGACCGGCTCCCTCCTCATCCTCTCGGTCGTGGCCCCCACCATCACCGACGCCCTCCGGCGGGCCCGCCATGCGCGGCGTGTCCGCTCCGCACCACTTCCCTAGGCCGTCCCCCTAGGTTCGCACCCGGCGACTGGTCCCCAGCGCCCATCGAAAGGAAGAAACAATGAGGTTCATCCATTCAGGAACCATACGACGCCGGGCGGCTTTCGCTGCCCTGGCGACGAGCACCGCGCTGGTCCTCAGCGCCTGCGGCGGCGGAGCAGCGTCCGAGGGCGGCGGTGCCGAGGGCGGCAGCGGGTCCGACGGCGAGCAGACCGTCACCTTCATCCCCAAGCAGCTCAACAACCCCTACACCGACGTGGTGCTCGGGGGTGGCGAGGACGGCGCATCGGAGGCCGGGTTCGCCTCCTCGGAGGTCGTGGGGCCGCTGGACGCCAGCGCGTCGAGCCAGGTCTCCTTCATCAACGCGGAGACGCAGCGCGGCACCAACGTGATCGTGATCGCCGCGAACGACCCCGACGCCGTCGGCCCCGCCCTCGAGGAGGCCCGCACCGCCGGAGCCAAGATCGTGGCGTTCGACTCCGACACCAACCCCGACTACCGCGACGTCTTCGTCAGCCAGGTCGACGCGAAGGATGTGGCACTCATCCAGCTCGAGCTCATCTCCGAGCAGATCGGCGGCGAGGGCGAGATCGCCATCCTCTCGGCCACGGCGAATGCCACCAACCAGAACGAGTGGATCAAGTACATGGAGGAGGAGTTGGCCGCCAACCCCGACTACGCGGGCATCGAGCTCGTGGCGAAGGTCTACGGCGATGACGACGACACGAAGTCCTTCCAGGAGGCGCAGGGCCTGCTGCAGGCGTACCCGGACCTCAAGGGCATCATCTCGCCCACCACCGTCGGGATCGCCGCCACCGGCCGCTACCTCTCCACGTCGGAGTACAAGGGCAAGGTCGCGCTGACAGGGCTGGGGCTGCCGAACGAGATGCGCCCCTTCGTGAAGGACGGCACCGTGACGGAGTTCGCGCTCTGGGATCCGGCACAGCTCGGCTACGTCGCCGCCTTCGCGGGCAAGGCACTGGCCGACGGCGACATCACCGGCGAGCCCGGCGACACCTTCGAGGCCGGCGAGCTCGGCGAGCGTGAGATCGGCGAGGGCGGTATCGTCCTGGTCGGCCCGCCCACGCAGTTCAACGCGGAGAACATCGACGACTACGACTTCTAGCCGCACGAGCGGGGCGGGGCGCCCATCATGGCGCCCCGCCCTTCCGCACCTCTCGCCCTTACGCACCTCTCGCCCTTCCGCACCTCTCGCCCTTACGCACCTCTCGCCCTTCCGCACCTCTCGGCCCGCCGTTCCGCTTCCCGTCGCAGGAGCCACCATGACCACCGATCCCACGGTCGAGCACAGCGCATCGCCCGCCCTGTCAGGACTGCTCGAGCCGATCCGACGCCGGCCGACCCGCCTGGGCCTGGTGTCCGGAGGGCTCGGCGCCTACTGGCCCCAGTTCCCGGACCTGCTGCCGCAGCTCAGGGAGTCGGCGCGGTACGTGACGGAGCGGTTCACCGCCCTCGATGCCGAGGTCACCGACGTCGGCTTCGTGTCCGATCCGCGTGAGGCCGCCGTGGCGGCCGAAGAGCTGCGCCGCGCGGACTGCGACCTGATCGTCATCTTCCTCACCACATACCTGACGTCCTCGATGGTGCTGCCGATCGCTCAGCGCGCGAAGACGCCCGTCCTGGTGATCGACCTGCAGCCCACCGAGGCCATGGACCACGCGAACGTCGACACGGGGACGTGGCTCGCGTACTGCGGCCAGTGCCCCGTGCCGGAGGTGGCGAACGTGTTCAAGCGTGCCGGCATCCCCTTCCGTTCCGTCTCCGGGTACCTCGCGCAGGAGTCCGCCTGGGCGCGGATCGGCCAGTGGGTCCACGCCGCCGGGGTCCGCGGCCGGCTGCGCCACGCACGCCACGGACTGATGGGCCACGTCTATCCGGGCATGCTCGACGTCTCGACGGACCTGACCTCGGTGTCGACGACCTTCGGCTCCCACGTGGAGGTCGTCGAGTTCGACGATCTCCGCGAGTTCGTCGCCGAGGTGACGGATGAGCAGGTCCGTGAGCGCATGGCGCTGGCGCGCAGCCTCTTCACCGTCGACGAGTCCGTGGACGACGGCGATTTCGCCTGGGGCGCGCAGGTGTCGGTGGGACTCGATCGGCTGGTCGCCGAATTCGACCTCGATTCGCTCGCCTACTACCACCGGGGTCTCGCCGGTGAGCAGCACGAGCGGATCGGAGCCGGGATGATCCTCGGGGCTTCGATCCTCACGGCCCGCGGGGTCCCCATGGCGGGCGAGTACGAACTGCGGACCTCGATCGCGATGCTCGCCGCCCAGGCCATGGGCGCGGGCGGATCCTTCACGGAGATCCAGGCCCTCAACTTCTTCGACGGCGTGGTGGAGATGGGCCATGACGGGCCGGCCCATCTCGCCGTCAGCGCTGCGGGCCCGCTCCTGCGCGGGCTCGGCGTCTTCCACGGCAAGCGCGGGTGGGGCGTCTCGGTCGAGTTCGACGTGCGCCACGGGCCGGTCACCACCTTCGGGATCGGCCAGGACCCGGACGGCTCCTACGTCTTCATCACGTCCGAGGGCACCGTCGTGCCCGGGCCGCTGCTATCGATCGGCAACACGACGTCGCGCGTGGACTTCGGCGGCGACCCCGGACTGTGGGTCGACGAATGGAGCCAGACCGGAATCGGCCATCACTGGGCACTGTGCGTGGGGCACCGTGCGGCCGATGTGAAGGCGGCCGCGTCACTTCTCGGCGTCGAGCACCGCCACGTCACCCTCTGACAGCCCACCCACAGATCGACCACAGATCACGTTCACAGCAAGGAGAACCGATGGAACGCGTCTGCTTCCAGTTGCAGGTCCGGCCCGAGCGCATCCCCGAGTACCGGGAGCGGCACGCAGCCATCTGGCCGGAGATGGCCCGGGCGCTGAAGGACACGGGCTGGGACAACTACTCCCTGTTCCTGCGAGGGGACGGGATGCTGATCGGCTACGTGGAGTGCGAGGACTTCGCGGCGTCCCAGGCCGCCATGGCCGCCACGGAGGTCAACGGGCGGTGGCAGGCGGAGATGGCACCGTTCTTCGTCGCGCTGGAGGGGCGCCCGGACGAGGGGTTCCTGCGGCTCGAGGAGGTCTTCCACCTCGAGGACCAGCTGTAGCGGAGGCGGCGGGGTTGTCCCGGCCCGGAGCCGGACGTCCCGCACGGCCTCGCGTCTCACGGTCCATCGAGGTCGGTCCTGCCGGGAGCGTCGCGGGCCTGGGGGTCGGGACCGCCGACGTCGCCGCCACGCACTGATCCGCTCCGTCCGCAGGGACAGGGCATGCGGACTCAGGGGTCGACGGAGATCCGGGGGATCGAAGCCGTGACCAGGGAGCCGTCGGCACGCCGGCTCCCCTCGATGTCGCTCGTGGTCGGCGCCCCGGTGAGGCGTGGGCCCTGGTCCTCGAGCGCCACGGTGACCGGTGCGGACGCCGTCACCGTCACCGACCGGCCGTGGACCGAGAACGTCGCGGTGTCACCGGTCTCGACCGTGAAGGTGATGGCCCGCTGCGTCACCTCGACGCGCAGGCGCGTCCCCCGCAGGGTGACCCGGAAGGCCACGCGTGTCCACGCGACCGGCAGCCTCGGCTCGAAGGTGATGCGGCCGCCGTGGTCGCGCATGCCCCCGAAGCCGTACACCAGGGCGCTCCACACACCGCCGGTCGAGGCCACGTGGATGCCGTCGGACGTGTTCCGGTGCAGGTCGGCGAGGTCCACGAAGAGCGAGGACATGAAGTACTTCAGCGCGAGGTCGTGGTAACCGACCTCGGCGGCGATGATCGACTGCACCACGGCGGAGAGCGTGGAGTCCCCCGTCGTGAGCGCCTCGTAGTACTCGAAGTCGGATCGCTTCTGCTGCATCGTGAACTCGTGCCCCTGCAGGAGCAGCGCGAGGACGACGTCGGCCTGCTTGAGGACCTGGAAGCGGTAGATCACCAGCGGGTGGTAGTGGAGCAGGAGGGGACGCTTGTCCGGGGGAGTGTTCTCGAGGTCCCAGAGCTCCTTCTCGAGGAACGCGGCATCCTGCGGGTGGATGCCGGCGCGTTCGTCGAACGGGATGTGCATGCGCTCGGCGGCGTGCGTCCACTCCCAGAGTTCATCCTCGTGGAGATCCAGCCGGGCGACCATGCGTGCGTGCGCAGCCGGGTCCACGTCGGCGAGTGATTCGACGGCGCGCACCGCGGAGCGGAGGTTGGCCCGCGCCATGACGTTCGTATAGAGGTTGTCGTTGACCACCGTCGTGTACTCGTCGGGTCCGGTGACGCCGTGGATGTGGAAGTTGTCATCCCCGTTGCTGCGCCAGAACCCGAGATCGGCCCACATCCTCGCTGTCTCGACGAGGACGTCGACGGCGCCGCGGTGGAGGAAGTCGTCGTCGCCCGTCGCGGCTACGTACTGCATCATGGCGTGGGAGATGTCGGCGTCGATGTGGTACTGCGCGGTGCTCGCGGCGTAGTAGGCGGAGGACTCCTGCCCGTTGATGGTGCGCCAGGGGAAGAGGGCGCCGCGCTGGTTCAGTTCGCCGGCGCGCGCTCGGGCGGAGTCGAGCATCGACTGCCGGAAGCGCAGTGCGTTCCGCGCGACGGTGGGCGCGGTGTAGCTCAGGAACGGCAGGACGTACACCTCGGTGTCCCAGAAGTAGTGCCCGCCGTAGCCGGAGCCCGAGACGCCCTTCGCCGCGATGCCGCCGCCGTCGGTCCTGGCGGTGGACTGCGCGAGCTGGAAGATGTTCCAGCGGACCGCCTGCTGGACGGTGGGCTGCCCCTCGATCTCGACGTCGGAGCGGGTCCAGAAGTCGGCGAGCCAGTCCTTCTGCTTCCCGAAGTGCTCCTCCACCGTCGTCTCGCGGGCGCGGTCGAGGGTACGGCCGCAACGGTCCGCGAGCTCGCGGGCCGGCACGCTGCGGGACGTGTGGTAGCTGATGGTCTTGAGGAGGCGGACGGGACGGCCGGGCCTCGCGCGGACGCGGTAGACGTGCTTCGCGAGGTCGTCCTCGATGTGTGAGCTCTGGTCCCATTCGTTGTCCGTGAGCAGCTCGTGCTCCATGGCGCAGGCGATGGTCATGCGCGAGTTGGTGGTGCTGTAGCCGAGCAGGTAGCGCGGACCGTCGGAGCGCTTCAGCCGCGGCTGCAGCACCCGGTCGCGGAACGATTCCGCCTTGCGGGGGTCGAAGGACTCGCCGTCGACAGGAGCACTGACGTGGTACTCGTCCAGGCCGTCCTGCCGGTTGAGGATCTGGCTGGAGATGAGGATGGAGGCGTCGGCGTCGAGCATCTCCACCTCGTAGTCGATGAGGGCGAGGTGCCGGTCGGTGAAGGAGACCATGCGGCGCGAGCGGATGAGGACACGCTTGCCCGACGGCGTCCGCCACTCGATCTCGCGGGTGAGGACACCGTCCAGGAAGGAGAGACGCCTGGTGTGCCGGAGGATGTCGGCCCGCGTGAGCACGAACGGCTCGTCGTCGACGTACAGCCGGATGATCTTGGCATCCGGCACGTTGACGATCGTCTGGCCCACGCGGGCGAATCCGAAGGCCTCCTCGGCGTGCTGGATGGGCCAGGTCTCGTGGAATCCGTTGATGAAGGTGCCGGCGTCGTAGCCGTCCCTCCCTTCGTCGAGGTTGCCGCGCATTCCGAGATAGCCGTTGCCGACGGTGAAGAGGGTCTCGTTACGGCCCGCATGGGCACCGTCGAACTCGGTCTCGACGAGGGCCCACTCGTCCACCGGGAAGTGGTTGCGGTCCACGGGGTCTGCTGGGGGGAAGATCATGGGGTTCCTGTACTGGGTGAGCGGAAGCGGGCAGGCAGCGGCGGCGGCGTCAGCCGGCGGCGAGGAAGGGGATCAGTTCGGCGAGGTCGTCCACGACGACGTCCGCCCCGTGGCCCAGGAGTGTCGCAGCACCCACGCCGCGATCGACGCCGATCACGAGCCCGAATTCGCCGGCACGACCGGCGGCAACCCCGGAGGGCGCGTCCTCGACGACGGCGCAGGCCGAGGCCGGAAGGCCGAGCAGTTCCGCCGCGTGGAGATAGGTGTCGGGGGCGGGCTTGCCCGCGATGCCGAGCTCCGCCGCCAGCAGGCCGTCGACCACGGTGCCGAAACGTGCGGTGAGGCCGGCCGCGGCGAGCACCGCTGTGCCGTTCCGTGAACTGGTGACGACGGCCATGCGGATGCCGGCCGTCCGTGCGGCGTCGAGCAGTGCGAGGGAGCCGGGGTAGGCCGCGACGCCCTGTTCCTCGAGGGTCTCGTTGAAGGTCCGGTTCTTCCGGTTGCCGAGGCCGCACACCGTGTCGAGCGTCGGCGCGTCCTCGGGTGAGCCCTCCGGCAGGGTGATGCCTCGGGAGGCGAGCAGGGCCCTGACGCCGTCGTACCGCGGACGTCCGTCGATGTGGGTGAAGTAGTCCTCGTCCGTGTAGGGGCGGTCGATCCCCCGGCCCGCAAGGTATTCGGAGAAGAGGCGGGCCCAGGCACGCATGTGCACCTCGGCGGTCGGGGTCAGCACGCCGTCGAGGTCGAAGAGGAGGGCCTGCAGGGAGGCCAGCCGGGCCATGGCGGGGGAAGGGTGCACGGGGTGGCTTTCGGGAGGGTCGGTACACCATCCCCGCCTGCGCGGAGCCTATGGTGTCGGGCGGAGTCGGCGTCGACCCTCGGTGGTGCCTCGGGTACGTCGTCGGGTGCGAGGACACGCGACTTTCCGCCCATGTAAAGCGCAACCCTGCGCCACCATTCTACCCCCGGGAGGCGGAGGGTGCTCAGGACGACGGGGTGGCCACGGGTCATCCGCTGCCGGCACGGTCTCCCATGCGGGCAGCGGATGGTCCTGCGGCCGGACGGGCCTGCCCGGTCAGGGTGTGACGACCAGCTTGCCGACGGTGTGACCTCCTGCTGCCTGCCGGTGGGCGTCGGCGATGTCGACGAGGGCGTAGCGCCGTTCCACGCGGAGGGCGAACCCGGGAAGGGCCGCAGCCTCGGCGAAGCCGTCCTCGGGCCTCATGGTGCGCGTGGCGCCGGTGGACACCCGGGCTCCGTGACCCGGCGCCGTGAAGTCGGCGATCGAGATGACGTCGGTCGGGTGTGTGACGAGGCCGACGAGTTCGGGGATCACCCCGGCGCCGGAGAGGTCGAACGCCCCGTCGACGCCGTGCGGCGCCACCTCGGCCACACGGTCCGCGAGTCCGGCGCCGTAGGCGAGGGGGATGGCACCGAGGCCTGCCAGATACTCGTGACGGGGCGCACTCGCGGTGCCGATGACGGTCAGTCCACGCGCGACGGCGAACTGGACGACGGCCGAGCCCACCCCTCCGGAAGCGCCACTGACGAGGAGGGTCCCCTCCCGCAGGCCCAGCTCCGTGAGCAGGCGTCCGGCGGTCTCGGTCGCGACTCCCCAGCCGCCGGCCTCGACCGGGTCGACGCCCCGGGGCACGGTGGCCCACGCGGTCAGGATCGCCTGTTCGGCCATGGTGGCTCGGCCGGTGCCGAAGACGACGTCGCCGACGGCCACGCCGGTGACGCCCGGTCCGACCGCGGTCACGGCGCCGGCGGCGTCGACCCCGGTTCCGAGCGGGAACGCGGCCGGTCGCCCCTGGGGCATGGCACCTGCCCGGATCTTCGTGTCGAGCTGGTTGACTCCTGCGCCGGCGACCCGGACGAGGATCTCATCAGGTCCCGGAGCCGGGACATCGACGTCGGCGATCCGGAGGACCTCCGGCCCGCCGAAGGACGTGAACTGCACTGCTCGCATGATGTGCTCCTGCTGGGGTGGGCGTCGGGGTGGGCCGGGTCAGGGTGCAGCGGGGGCGTGACCTGCATCGAGCCACGTTCCCAGCGTCCGGAGGCCGGGATGGACCTGCCGCACCTGGTCGAGGTCCGCCTGGTAGGCGGGGGTCTCCGCGAACCACCGGAACATCGCCTGCAGATCGTCCTGTCCGTCCATCACGCCCAGGGGCAGCGCCTCGTACCGGGCGGGAAGCCCGGCCCTTCCGCCGTGGATCGAGGCGATCTCCTCGCCGGTGAGCTCGTCCCCGGCGATCTCGATGGCGGCGGGTAGCGACGCCTGGTCGAGCAGTGCCTGCGCAGCGATGATCCCGACATCGCGGACCGCGATCATCTGCAGGGGTACATCCGCGGGGATCGGAAGCCGCAGGACGAGGGTGCCGTCCTCGACGGTCGGTGCCATGAACGTGAAGTTCTCCATGAAGAAGACGGGGCGCACGATGGTGGTGTTCAGGCCGAGGCTCGTCAGGTGTTCCTCGACGAGGTACTTGGAGTCGAAGTGGGGCACGCCCGACGACCGGTCGGCGCCGCCGACGGAGTTGAAGACCACGTGCGGAACTCCGGCCGCTGCTGCGGCGTCCGCCAGGGCGATCCCCTGGCGCGTCTCACCGGCGGTGTCGGCGTCCTGCATGCCGCCCGGGGGGATGGTCATGAACCAGAAGGCGTCGGCCCCCTCCAGAGCCGCCACCAGGGACGATGGCTCCTCGACGTCGACCCGGACGAGCTCCGCACCCCGCTCCGCGAGTGCTGCGGCCTTGGGGGACGCCGTCGAGCGGACCAGTGCCCGGACGCGGACCCCGGCCTCGAGCAATGCGTCGGTGACGGCCCCGCCCTGGCTTCCCGTGGCAGCGAAGACGGCGATGGTCCTGATGGGTTCCTCAGTCATGATTGACTCCTTCATAGTCGGTATCAGACCTAGCATTAGCCGGCTAACTATTATTCCCGAGGAGCAGCATGACGCGTTCGACCAGCACCTCCGTGGACGGCGGCGGTCTCGAGGACGCCTCCATCAGCTCCCTGATACCGACGGTGTCGAAGGCGCATCGGAACCTCGCGGGTTCCCTCCTCGCGGAGGTCGGGCTCGCGGCCGGCCAGCAGTTCGTCCTCATGCTGCTGTGGAAGGCGTCACCCACCTCGCAGGCGGACCTCACGAGGCAGCTGATGATCGAACCGCCCACCGCGGCGAAGATGCTGGCTCGGCTGGAGAAGGCCGGGTTCATCGAGCGCCGGCGCTCGGCAGCGGACGGACGGGTGGTGCTGGTGTCGCTCACCGAGTCCGGTCGCGCCCTGGAGGCGCCGGTCACCTCGATCTGGACGAGGCTGGAGGAGCAGACGACGAGTGACCTGACCCCGGCCGAGCAGGCGCAGCTCCGGCATCTCCTCTCCCGGGTCACGCGCTCCCTGACAGCCGATGGTGATCCGGGGCCCCCGGGAGCAGCTGCACGGCCGGCAGCGCGTTGAGGTCGTCCGTCCCGGCCTCCGGGCCGGGACGGACGGCGCTGCGGCCCTCAGGCCAGGTGACTCGTCTGGTCGGCGATCGGAACGGAGCCCGCAACCGCGACATCGCCGGTGTGGGAGGTCGTGACCGTCTCGACGAGGACGACGTGCACTTCCTCCTCGGCGACGGGATTGTGCCGCACGCCGCGCGGTACGACGTAGAACTGCCCGGGTGCCAGTTCCACGGTCGCCTGTCCGTCGATCTCGATCCGCAGGTGCCCCGAGACCACGAGGAACATCTCGTCCTCGTGGTCGTGGGCGTGCCAGACGAGTTCCCCGAGGAGCTTGGCCACCTTGATGTACTGATCATTCACCTGCCCCACGACGCGCGGGGTCCAGTGCCTGGTCACCTGTCGGAGTTCGGCGGCGATGTCTGTTCCGGAGAAGTCGGTCATGGCACCAGTGTCCACCAGGGTGCGGATGACGGACGGTGAACCGTGGATGATGCCGCGGGCGATGATCGATGCCCGTCGCACCGAAGCTGCCCGATCGGGGCTTCGGCCTGCCCCAGGGCGGGTGCTGTCCGGGCACGAGATACCCGCTTCAAGAAGTGCCCCGACATACACCGAGGTCGACGACGTGCTCCTCGTATCAGCAATGGAGAGGTTGCCCCGGCGATGTGCAGGACATCATTCGTCCATCAGACAGGACGCGGTGCGTAGACGTCAGCGAGCCGATCCATCAGGGCGTCCATCCGGGGGTCGACTATTCGGCGTCCCGGGTCCGCGTCATGCCAGGCCATCATCTCTCGAGCGCCCTGGCTGAACGGAATCCTGGCCGCGAATCCGGGGACGAACGAGCGGATTTTCGAATTGTCGAAGATCATCGTGTGCGATTTGTCGCCCAGTAGACCTGCGCCCCACTGAGGGTCGGCTTCGGCGATGGATTCTGAGGCCACGTGGACCAGGACGGGGTCGGGGACGCCGGCAGCTTCCGCGATCTGGGCATAGATCTGGTTCCACGAAGGGGCTTCCTGGCTGGTGATGTGCACAGCTTCACCGATCGCGCAGGTATTTCCGAGCAGACCGACGAAGCCCCTCGCAAAATCGCGGCTGTGGGTGATCGTCCACAAGGAGGTTCCGTCTCCGGGCACGATGACGGGCCGCCCGGCGCGCATGCGGTCGACAACGGTCCATCCTCCGTCGAACGGGACCAGTGTCTCATCGTAGGTATGAGAGGGTCGCACAATCGTGACGGGAAATCCCTCCGCGCGATAAGCCGCGGTGAGCAGGTCCTCACAGGCAATCTTGTTGCGCGAATACTCCCAGAAGGGATTCCTCAAAGGAGTCGATTCCAGTACGGGCATGTGCGTCGGCGGTGTCTGATAGGCAGAGGCCGAGCTGATGAAAACGTACTGTCGGGTACGTCCGGAGAAGATCTCGATGTCCTGCTTCACCTGCTCGGGAGTGAAATTGACCCAGCTGACCACACAGTCGAAGATGTGACCGGCTGTGGCATCGAGGACCGCCTGCTTGTCCCGGGAGTCGGCGATCAACGTGGTGACGCCCTCGGGAACCGGACGCAGGTTGTTCCTTCCTCGGTTGAGGAGATAGACGTCCATCCCTGCGTCGACTGCCTGTCTCGTGCAGGAGGTGCTGATCACTCCACTGCCGCCGATGAACAATACTTTCAAGCCCTGCATGGTTGTCTCCTGATAATTCATGGAACCCGCCTGTCGTACGGTCCCTGACGATACGCCGCTGAGGGACCGGAATGAGTACGAGCTGAGCTGCGGTCGACGAGGCACAGGCTGTCCTGTGCCTCCGTCGACCTCGTTGTTCCCTCCACCATCGACGAAGGGTTCACTGTCGGGTCATTGAGACGATCCGCGGTCGATCTCGGGTCGTATCAACCCCGTCTGGTCAGCCCGCAATCGGCGCGGCCGTACTGTCACGGACGACGAGCCGCGTTGCGAGGTCCATCCGCGGGATGGTTCTGAGGGTGCTTTCACTCATGCGGATCACGAGCCGCGCGGCTTCCTCAGCCATCGCAGTCAGAGGCTGATGCACGGTCGTGAGCGCAGGGCTGGACCACTGAGCAAGCTGGAGATCGTCGTACCCGACGATCGACAGATCAACGGGCACGCGCAGGCCGAGGGTCCTCGCAGCCTCGATGACGCCGAGCGCCTGGAGGTCGCTCCCCGCAAAGATGGCTGTGGGGCGGTCGGGCATCGTCAGAAGTTCACGAGCGATACTGCGGCCACCATCGACCCGGAAGTTACCGAATCGCACGAAGCGGTCATCTATCTCGATGCCGGCGGTGTTCATGGCGGACCGGTATCCGTCGAGGCGGGCAAAGGAGCACATCATGTCGTCGCGACCGGTGATCGCGGCGATTCGGGTGTGGCCCAGTTCGATGAGATGGCGAGTGGCGACGAGGCCGCCGGACCAGTTCGCCGACCCGATAGCGGGGACGTCCGAGGCCGGATCTCCGGCCGGATCGATGATCACGAACGGGATGGCACGCGATTGGAGAGTTGCCTTGGCTTCAGCTGCGAGATCGGCGAAGACGAGCACCACCCCGACGGGGCGCCTGCGGAGCACCCCGGTGAGCCAGGCCGGCGACGGGGAGTGGCGGTCGCCCGACTCCGTGAGTACGACGCTCAAATCGTTGGTACGAGCGACATTTTCGACTCCTCGAATGATCTCCATGGCCCACGCCGTTTCGAGTTCGGGAAAGACGAGCTCGATCAAGGTGTCCCTGCTGGGTAAGCCGGGGCGTCGTTGGTACCCGTGCTTACCGAGAAGATCTTCTACTTTCGTCCTCGTCCGCGCGGACACGTCCGAACGGCCGTTGAGGACCTTGGAGACCGTGGAGAGCGAAACACCGGCCTCCGCAGCCAATTCATTGAGCTTGACCTTGCGGCCTGAGTCGATCATCGGGATCCAATCCAACGTCTTGCGTCAAACACTTGCGTCACACCCAGCCATCACTGTTACGCTCACCACACACTATGTGTCTTCGACGAAAATGTCGAAACTTTCGAGAGGTGTTCAAAGATGAACAAGCACAACATGAGGAAGCTGCTGACCGTCGGGGCGGTATCAGCTCTCGCCCTCGGCGGGCTATCGGCGTGTGGATCCGGCGATGGAGCAGCGGAAGACGGTGGCGATGTCACCATGACCTTCTGGCACAACTCGACCACCGGCGCCGGCAAGGCGTACTGGGAGGAAACCGCCGCAGCATTCGAGGAAGCGAACCCGGGTGTCACGATCGAGATCCAGTCGATCCAGAACGAAGAGATGGACGGGAAGCTCCAGACGGCGCTGAACTCCGGCGATGCACCCGACATCTTCATGGCGCGCGGCGGCGGCAAGCTCGCAGATGTCGTCGCGGCCGGGCAGGCCATGGACATCACGGACTCCATCGACGACGCCACCAAAGCCGCTGTGCCCGAGAGCGTGCTGAACGCCTTCGCGGTCGACGGCAAGATCTACGGCATGCCGACAGCCCTGCTGCCCGGTGGCATCTACTACAGCCAGGACCTCCTCACCGAAGCGGGCGTCGAAGGAACACCGACCACCATCGACGAGCTCGGTTCAGCCGTCGACGGTCTCAAGGGCGCGGGCATCGATCCCATCGCGGTCGGCGCGAAGGATGCCTGGCCTGCTGCTCACTGGTACTACTTCTTCGCGGTTCGAGCCTGCTCGCAGGACGCCATCAACACGGCCGCCGACACCATGGAGTTCGATGACCCGTGTTGGCTGGAGGCCGGTGACAACCTGCAGGCATTTGTCGACACGGAGCCGTTCAACAACGGATTCCTCACCACCTCGGCGCAGCAGGGCGCGGGCAGCTCTGCCGGACTCCTCGCCAACAAGAAGGCAGCCATGGAGCTCATGGGAGCGTGGAACCCCGGTGTCATCGCTTCGCTGACTCCTGACGAGAAGCCTCTGCCGGATCTGGGGTGGTTCCCGTTCCCGGAGGTCGACGGCGGCGACGGTGAGCCTGGCGCCATGATGGGCGGTGTCGACGGATTCACCTGCTCCGCTCAGGCACCCCAGGAAGAGTGCACCGCTTTCCTGAACTTCTTCATGCAGCAGGAGCCGCAGGAAGGCTACGCAGCGGCGTTCCAGACGATCCCCGCCAACCAGGACGCCCAGGCGGCTGTCACTGATCCGGCGCTCCAGTCGATCCTCGAGGCGTACAACGAAGCACCGTACGTCACCGTGTGGCTCGACACGCTCTTCGGACAGAACGTCGGAAATGCGCTGAACACGGGCGCCGTCGACATGTTCGCCGGTCAGGGCACCGCCGAGGACATCGTCGCCGGTATGAGCGACGCAGCGGCCAAGGGCTAGCAGCAGATCATGATCCAACCTGCAGGGGGTGCTCCGTCGATGACGGACCAGCAGCCGCCGCGGGGCACGGTCGAGGCAGGGGATGGCGCTCACGCGGCATCCCCTGCCGCACCGCGACCCGGACGGCGTGCAATCGACTGGCGCAAGCGCCTCGAGATCATTCTTCTGGCCGGGCCGGCGATCCTCGTGTTTGTCAGCTTCGTGATCTTCCCGGTCGTCCTCGCCGGCTACTACGGTTTCTTCCGCTGGAAGGGCTTCGGTCCGGCCACCGACTTCGTCGGTTTCGAGAATTACCTGATCATCCTTCAGGACAGCGCGTTCCATGACGTGCTGCGCCACAACGGGTTCATCCTGGTGCTTTCGCTGGTCATCCAGGGACCGATCGCGATCGTCCTCGCGCTCTTGCTCAACCAGAAGATCCGGGGCCGCTCGATCATCCGGGTGCTCATCTTCGTCCCGTACATCATCTCCGAGGTCATTGTCGGGATCGGCTGGGGTCTCATGCTGCAGACCTCCGGTTCGGTCAATGGCCTGCTCGACAGCATCGGATTGGGAGCTTTCCAGAAGGACTGGCTCTCCGATCCGAGTATCGCCATCTGGTCACTGATGGTGATCATCTCGTGGAAGTACATCGGCTTTGCCGTCATCCTCTTCCTCGCCGGCTTGCAGAGCATCCCCGACGAATTGTTCGAGGCGGCCGCGATCGACGGAGCCAGCTACTGGCAGATCCAGCGCACCATCACGCTGCCGCTCCTCGGGCCGACCCTGCGGATCTGGGCGTTCCTGTCGATTATCGGCTCGCTGCAGTTGTTCGACCTGGTCTTCATCATCTGGGGCCAGTACGTCGCCTCCACTGCTGGGACCTCGACCATGGCCACCTACATGGTCGCCAATGGACGCACGTCCGGCAACTTCGGCTACGGCAGTGCTGTCGCCGTCGTCATGTTCCTGATCTCCCTCGTCATCGCACTGATCTACCAGCGGTTCGTCCTTTCACGCGACACTGCCGGTGCCCTCACAGAAGGAAAGAAGTGATGGCTGTTCTCGAAGGTCCACCACGCCTGCACAAGAAGCGTCCGCCGAGTGACCGCCAGGAGTGGGGGAGCCCGGCGACATATTTCATCGCCTTCGTCTTCATCGCACTCTGTCTCGGACCTGTCGTCTACATCATCCTCGGTGGGTTCCGTGACAACTCGCAGATCACCAATTCGCCCGCCGGGTTCCCGGATCCGTGGAATTTCGACAACTACGCGGAGGTGCTCGCGAGCCGGACCTTCTGGCAGCAGGTCGGCAACTCGGCGATTGCCGGGCTCGCTACGACCATCGGTGTGGTGGTGCTCGGCCTGATGGCGAGCTTCGTCCTCGCGCGGTACAGGTTCGCCGGCCGCGGGGCCATGTACTCACTGTTCGCTGCCGGGCTCATGTTCCCGATGACCGTGGCGATCACGCCGCTCTACATCCTCGTCAGGGAACTGGGCCTGATGAACAGCCTCGCCGGCGTGATACTCCCGCAGATCGCCTTCGGCTTGCCGGTGACGATCATCATCCTGGTGCCGTTCCTCAAGGCCATCCCCGATGAGATCGAAGAGGCGGCGTCGATCGACGGGACCAGCCGGCTGGGCTTCTTCTTCCGGATGGTCGTTCCCCTGTCGCTGCCGGGCGTGGTGACGACGGGCATCCTTGCGTTCGTAGCGAGCTGGAACAGCTATCTCCTGCCGCTGTTCATCCTCGGTGACCAGGCGACGTACACCCTGCCGCTCGGCGTCCAGGCGTTCGCGTCGCAGTATTCGGTGGACACGGCGAAGGTTCTCGCCTTCACCTCCCTGTCCATGATTCCGGCACTCATATTCTTCACGCTGTTCGAGCGTCGCATCGTCGGTGGACTTACCGGCGCCGTCAAAGGTTAGGACCCCCTTGAGCACCACGACATCCACGACGACCATGCCGGCATGGCACGACGTGACCGCATCTGCTTCCGACCGTGCCGAAGCACTCCTGACCGAGCTCACGCTCGAGGAGAAGATCGCCCAGCTGTTCGGCGTCTGGGTCGGAGCGTCCACCGAGGGCGGAGACGTTGCACCCCATCAGAACGACATGGACGACGTCATCGACCTCGACGCTCTCCTACCGAACGGGCTCGGCCAGTTGACTCGGCCGTTCGGCTCGGCTCCGGTCGACCCGGCACTCGGAGCGCTGTCCCTCCTCCGCAGCCAGCGTCGGATCGCAGCATCCAACCGGTTCGGCATCCCGGCTGTCGCGCACGAAGAGTGCCTCGCCGGCTTCGCCACCTGGGGGGCGACCGCCTATCCGGTGCCCCTCGCCTGGGGGGCCTCGTTCAACCCGGGGCTCATCGAGCGGATGTCGCGCCGCATCGGTTCCGACATGCGCTCGGTCGGCATCCACCAGGGCCTCGCCCCGGTGCTCGACGTCGTGCGGGATGCCCGTTGGGGCCGCGTGGAGGAGACGATCGGGGAGGACCCGTACCTCATCGGCGCCATGGGAACGGCGTACGTCCGGGGCCTCGAGTCCGCAGGGATCGTCGCAACGCTCAAGCACTTCGTCGGATACTCGGCGTCGAAGGCCGGCCGCAACCTCGCGCCGGTGTCGGTCGGGCCGCGTGAACTCGCCGATGTCCTGCTCGTCCCGTTCGAGATGGTCATGAGGGAGGGCAAGCCGCGTTCGGTCATGCACTCCTATACCGACATGGACGGTGTGCCATCGGCGGCGGACGAGTCGCTGCTCACCGGGGTCCTGCGCGACGCCTGGGGTTTCGACGGCACGGTCGTGGCCGACTACTTCGGGATCGCCTTCCTGAAAATGCTGCACGGCGTCGCAGGGTCGTGGGGCGAGGCCGCCGCTCTCGCGCTCACTGCGGGCGTTGACGTCGAACTGCCGACTGTGAAGACTTTCGGCGCACCGCTGGCTGAAGCGGTCCGGTCGGGCGAGCTGCCCGAGTCGGTCGTCGATCGCGCGCTCCGGCGCGTGCTGCGCCAGAAGGTCGAACTGGGGCTGCTCGATCCGGACTGGGATGCGACCCCCGAAGCGTTGCGGGACGTCGACGTGGACACGGCGGACGGCATCCGCGGCACCATCGACCTGGACAACGCCGGCAATCGGACGGTCGCCCGCGAGATCGCCGAGCAATCCATCGTGCTGGTGAGCAATGACGGGACCCTTCCGCTCGCCGCTCCCCGCCGGATCGCCGTCGTCGGGCCGACGACCGACGACCCCTTCGCCGTGCTCGGCTGCTACTCGTTCCCCGCGCATGTCGGCGTGCAGCATCCCGACACGCCCCTCGGCATCGAACTACCGACACTGTTGGCCAGCCTCCGCATCGAGTTTCCCGAAGCTGACATCGAGTACGTGCCAGGCACGACGATCGACGGAGGAGAGACCGCAGGGATCGCAGCAGCCGTGGAGGCTGCAACGCGGGCCGACGTCGTCATCGTCGCCCTCGGTGACCGGGCCGGGCTTTTCGGCCGCGGGACGAGCGGTGAGGGGTGCGACGTCGAGTCGCTCCGTCTACCCGGAGCCCAGCAGGACCTTCTCGACGCCGTGCTGGCGACATCGACTCCTGCAGTCGTCACGCTGCTCGCCGGACGACCGTACGCGCTCGGATCCGCTGTCACGGGCGCCGGTGCGATCGTGCAGGCGTTCTTCGCAGGAGAAGAAGGAACCGGAGCACTCGCCGGCATCCTCTCCGGCCGGGTCAATCCGAGCGGACGCCTGCCCGTCAGCATCCCGGCCTCGGAGGGAACGCAACCGTCCACCTATCTGGCCGCTCCCCTTGCGCGCTCCAACGACGTGTCCAGCATCGACCCGACCGCAGCCTTCGCGTTCGGGCACGGGATGGGCTACACGACCTTCGACTGGAGTGCCGGCCAGCACGGACCGAACACGGTCGGAGTCGACGGCACGGCGACCCTCGGCCTCCGTCTCAGCAATACCGGGGACCGCTCCGGGACGGAGACAGTCCAGATCTACGTCCACGATCCGGTCGCGTCAGTGGTGCGCCCGGTGCAGCGTCTCGTCGGATTTCAGCGCGTCGACCTGAACCCGGGCGAATCCGTCGAACTCTCGATACACGTCCCCGCAGATGTCACCAGCTTCACGGGCAGGAACGGCCAGCGGGTCGTCGAACCGGGGGAGATCGTCCTTGCTCTCGGGGCATCGAGCACCGATCTGCGGATCACGCACTCGGTGCAGCTCGCCGGTGAAGCCCGCGTCGTCGGCTTCGACCGGGTCTTCCACCCGAGCTTCACCGAGATTGCACGCAGCGCCTCATGAGTGTCGATCACCGCCGGGGAACCATGCAGATCAGGGTGCTGGACGCCGTCGGCGACCCTGTGCGCAACGCACATGTCACCGTGGAACAGCAGAGTCACGAGTTCGCCTTCGGCAACATCGGTTTCGACTTCATCCCGCTGGCCAATGGTGAGACCGCGCAGGACACCGCGGCGGAGCCCGTTCCCGGCGGGGCGCAGCTCGACGGCCTGCCGGAGCTCGGGACGATGTGGCTGGACCTCTTCAACACTGCGACCCTTCCGTTCTACTGGCGGGGATTCGAGCCGACCCGCGGCAAGCCCGACACTCAAAGACTGCTGCGGGCCGCCTCGTGGTTCGCTGAGCACGGCGTGACGGTGAAGGGGCACCCGCTGACCTGGCACACACTCGCGCCCGAGTGGCTCACCGGTCTACCGGTCGCGGAGATCGAGCGGTTGCAACGCGAGAGGATCCGACGCGAGGTCACCAACTTCTCAGGGGTGATCGACACGTGGGACGCCATCAACGAGGTCGTGATCATGCCCGTCTTCACCGCAGAGGACAACGGCATCACCCGGCTCGCGCAGAGCATCGGCCGCGTGCCCATGATTCAGCTCGCGTTCGAGGAAGCTCGCGCCGCCAACCCGTCGGCAACTCTCGTCCTGAATGACTTCGACCTGTCGACGGACTACGAAGCCCTGATCGAGGGCGTGCTCGAAGCAGGGATCGCCGTAGACGCGATCGGCCTGCAGACGCACATGCATCAGGGGTACTGGGGAGAAGAGACCATGCTCGCGATGGTCGACCGGTTCGCCCGCTTCGGGCTGCCCCTCCATCTGACGGAGACCACGTTGCTGTCGGGGGACCTCATGCCACCGGAGATCGTCGACCTCAACGACTATCAGATCCCCTCCTGGCCATCGACACCCGGTGGAGAGGCCAGGCAAGCCGATGAGATCGTCCGCCACTATCGTTCGCTCGTGGGTCACCCAGCGGTGCACGCCATCACCTACTGGGGGTTCACCGACGACGGAGCATGGCTCGGCGCACCGGGCGGAATGGTCCGTGCCGACGGCACGCCGAAACCCTCGTTCCATGCACTGCGGTCGCTGATCAAGGACGAATGGTGGCTGCCTCGAACATCGATGCGCACGAATCATGACGGACAGGTGTCGATCGCAGGGTTCTTCGGTGATTACGTGATCACGCGCGACGGGCGGAGCGCCCCCGTCTCGCTCTCCCGGGGTCGTGAGACGGACGCGATCCGATTGTGCTGACTCCGATCGTCGCGCCAACCGGACCACAACCACCTGCACCCGGCAACTCGTCACACGGCCCGGAACGCGGTCGACCTCGTCATTCCTCGGACCGGTGGTGGGTCCAGGCGATCCTCACACCGCCCCTACGTCCTGCGAGGTGTTGTGCATGAAGGCGATGACGGCGATGGAGGAACGCTTCGCTCAGGAGGAGCGATGCCGAGCAGTTCCGTGTTCCACACCAGGGCCAAGGCCCCGGGCATGTCTCCGCTCGGGGGGCGCGGGCTCTGAGGGAAGAGTTTCCTCAGACGTAATGATGGACAGGATCATGTTGTGACCGATGCCCGTATCAGTATTGAACGTTCAGCGATCGTTGCACCCCTGAACCGCAGGATCTTCGGGTCGTTCGTCGAGCACCTCGGCCGGTGTGTGTACGGCGGGATTCACGAGCCTGATCATCCCACCGCCAATGAGGACGGGTTCCGGCTCGACGTGGTCGAGCTCGTCAAGGAGCTCGGATCGACCACCATCCGTTACCCGGGTGGCAACTTCGTGTCGGGTTATCGCTGGGAAGACGGTGTGGGACCACGCGATCAACGCCCGGTACGCCGCGACCTCGCCTGGCATGCTCTGGAGTCGAACCACGTAGGAATCGACGAGTTCGCTCGCTGGTGCAAACTCACCGGCTCGGAGTTGATGATGGCGGTGAACCTCGGGACTCGTGGGATCGACAGTGCCCTTGACCTCCTGGAGTACGCCAACCATCCAGCAGGAACGGCACTGAGCGACCAACGCATCGCCAACGGCGCTGTGGAGCCCCACGACATACGCATGTGGTGTCTGGGAAACGAGATGGACGGACCGTGGCAAACCGGGTACATGAGCGCCGACGCTTACGGCCAGATCGCTGCCCGGACCGCACAGGCCATGAAAGCGGCGGACAAGACCCTGGAACTCGTGGCCTGTGGATCCTCCGGGTCCTCGATGCCCACCTTTGGCGACTGGGAGCGCATCGTGCTCGAACACGCCTATGAACATGTGGACTACATCTCCTGCCACGCGTACTACCAGGAGCGCGGTGGTGACCTCGATTCCTACCTCGCCTCGTCCTTGGACATGGAGTACTTCATCCGAGCCGTCGTCGCCGCCGCTGATCACGTCAAACACAAGGTGCGCAGCGACAAGACCATCAACCTGTCCTTCGACGAGTGGAATATCTGGTATCTCGACGAGCATCAAGCGTCCGGCCAGGTCAATGACCAGTGGACCTATGCGCCCCGCCAGCTCGAGGACGTGTACTCCGTCGCTGACGCCGTCGTGCTCGGCAACCTCCTGATCACCCTGCTCAAGAACCACGACAGAGTCACCTCTGCATCGCTGGCACAACTCGTCAACGTCATCGCGCCGATCAGGACCGAACCAGGTGGTGCTGCATGGCGTCAGAGTACGTTCTTCCCTTTCTCGGTCACGGCACGCCTGGCCCGAGGCCAGATCCTTCGCCCGATCATCGAGGTGGCCACCTACGAGACTTCCGTCTACGGCCCTGCCCCTCTCGTCGACGCCGTTGCAACAATCGATGTGGAGGCCGGCTCGTCTGCAGTGTTCCTCGTGAACCGCAGTCGAACCGAATCGATCGACGTCTCGATCGACGTTTCCGATCTGGGAGCCACCACGATCACCGAGGCACTCACCCTGCACGATGACGACGTCTACGCGAAGAACACGTTCGAGGACCAGAACCGGGTCGGCCTCGCACCACTCGGGAGCGTCGCTCTCAACGAAGGGACGCTCACCCTGATCCTTCCGCCTGTGTCCTGGTCAGCCATCAGCCTCAGGTAGCTCTCCGGTCCTGGCGCTCACCACGTCAAGGGATGCCGTGTGACAACGGCCTGAGTCCCGGATTCGGGGTTGGATGCACCGGCACACATATTCGTACAAAGGATCTACCCCTCATGACTCACGTTAGTGCCGACCGACCCGCGCAAGGGTATCTGCCCCGAGAGGAGGCCTGCATGGTCACCACCGTCACGATACGACTCGACGAGGAACTGCGAGATCGAATTGCAGAAGCAGCGCGGCTGCACGATGTGACGCTCAGTCGTTACATTCGGGACCAACTCGCCGAGAACATGCAGTTCGAAGTACGAGAGGGCGCAGATGGCGATGGGTCGGACCTGGACGTCGACAACCCTGATCTATCACCCTTCGAGCGCAGGATGCTCGTTCAGGCGCACCGGTTGATTCTGGCAGCGAAGGGAGACCTCGGAGAGGCCTACTACAACAAGGACGATGAGGTCCAAGCGATCCAGATTCTGGAAAGCGGATTCGTCGGGGACTATTCGGCGGAGTTCGCTGGGATAGTCACTCCGATGTCTCAGGCGGAATGTGAGCTCGTATGGGACATCTTCGACATGTTCCGGGTCATCGGAGCCAGTGCCAGAGCCCTCGACGGGGGGTGGCAGCACCTCGGGGTGGACGAGCGCTACGGCACGTTCCGTGGTTTCGACGGAAACCATCCACTCGAGAGTCGCATGCTCGGCTACGCCAGATACCTCGTGAAGCACGACCGATGGACCGAACAAGCTGATGTCGTCCTGGAGGAGGGCGGCGTCTCGCCTACCGAGATGGTGCCGACCTACAGATCCATGCTGCGTGCCTTCAAACCTCTCTGGAGCCAGGTAGTGAGAGACGGCACGCGCTGGCACTTGTCAGAAGAGCAGATCAGGCAGGTCCTGGAGACCGTCCCGGATGAGCGGGGTTGATGGATGGATTGCGACATCGCGGACGTGAGGATCCCGGGCGCGGATCCGGAGGAACGGCCGGGGTGATTCCTTCGTCTCGGTCAGGGCCCTCCACGTTTGCCACCGTCCATCTGCTGATGACCGACCAGTGGAAGCTTCTGACTGCTACCTGTGATGCGGATAGCTGCAGGTGGGCCGTTTCCCGTCGTCAAAGATCTTGCTTTGATCGGGAAACCGGGCAACTCGTTCGCTGCATAAGGTGAGGGCGAGATTCTTGCTCGATTCTCTTGATGAAAGGAACTACCAGCCTCATGATGTCCACAGACAAGCCCGCCCTGCGGGTCGGTATGGTCGGCTATGCCTTCATGGGAGCGATGCACTCCCATGCCTGGCGCACCGCGCCCCGCTTTTTCGACCTGCCTCTTCACCCCGAGCTCGCCGTCCTCGCAGGTCGGGACGGACGTGCCGTGAAGGCCGCGGCCGGGAAGATGGGATGGGCGGACACCGAGGTGGATTGGCGGGCCCTGGTGGATCGTGATGACGTCGACCTGATCGATATCTGCACCCCCGGGGATACGCATGCGGAGATCGCGATCGCGGCGTTGGAAGCCGGCAAGCACGTGCTCTGCGAGAAGCCGCTGGCGAACTCGGTCGAGGAGGCGGAGCGCATGGCGGCGGCAGCGCAGGCCGCCGCGGCGAAGGGTGTCTTCGCGATGTGCGGGTTCTCCTATCGCCGCACTCCGGCTCTCGCCCTCGCCCGGCGGCTCGTCGGGCAGGGGAGGATCGGGACCATCCGGCACATCCGCGCCCAGTACCTCCAGGACTGGCTGTCGGATGAGACTGCGCCGATGACCTGGCGCCTGGACAGGAGCAGGTCTGGTTCGGGCGCGCTGGGGGACATCGGAGCGCACAGCATCGACGCCGCGCAGTACGTCTCCGGCTTGCGAGTCACGGGGGTCTCCGGTCTCCTCACCACGTTCGTGAACGAGCGTCCCCTCGGCGGGACCCTCGTGGGCCTGGGCGGTCAGGGCGCCAGTGACGGGGGCACCGGAACAGTCACGGTCGACGACGCCGCTGTCTTCAGCGCGCGCTTCGACTCAGGGGCTATCGGGGTGTTCGAGGCCACGCGCTTCGCGCTCGGCAGGAAGAACTCGATGAGGCTCGAAGTCAACGGCAGCCTCGGTTCGCTCGCCTTCGACTTCGAGAACATGAACTCACTGGAGTTCTACGACGGCACTCAGCCCGCCGAGACCTCGGGCTTCAGCACCATCAATGTCACCGAACCCGTGCACCCCTACACCGGGAACTGGTGGCCGGCCGGGCATGGCCTCGGCTACGAGCACGGCTTCACGCACCAGGTCGTGGACCTGGTGCAGGCGATCGCCGACGGCGTGGCGCCTTCGCCGTCCTTCGACGAGGCCCTTGGGGTCCAGAAGGTCCTGCACGCCATCGAGCGAAGCGCAGCGAACGACTCGGGGTGGCAGCATGTCTGAGGCTGCCCCGGCCGGTATCGGACCGCGCCCCGTCACCCTGTTCACCGGGCAATGGGCCGACCTACCCTTCGAGCAGGTCGCCCGGCCGGCCGGCGAGTGGGGCGACGACGGTCTCGAGATCGCCTGCTGGGGGGATCACCTGGACCCGGTTCGGGCGGCGCACGACGACGACTACGTGCAGGACCGGCTGCGGATCCTCGCGGAGAACAACCTCAGCGTCCATGCAATCGCCATCCACCTGACGGGACAGGCCGTGTGCGATGGCCTGATCGACGAACGCCACCAGGGCATCCTCGCCATCGAGGTCCGGGGCGACGGCGATCCCGAGGGCCGGGACTTCGTCACCGGGCACGGGGACGTCCCGTGGAACCCGATCCGCATGTTCAACTCGATCGGCTACGAAGGCCCCACCAGCATCGAGTGGGAGGACGCCGGGATGGACCGGCTCATCGGCGCCCCACGAGCGTTGGCGCTCGTCCGAGAGCTGGCACGCCCAGCCCCGTCTGCTGCCGCCGTCGACGCCGCTTTCCCGGTGCGGAACGCGGGCATCCCTGACGTATCCGAGCACGCCTCCACGAAAGAAGGATCATGACCATGAAGAAAGCACTCGTCGTCCGCGGGGGGTGGGACGGTCACCAGCCCGTTGAGGCTACGGACCGTTTCATCCCGTTCCTCCGCGAGAACGGGTACACCGTCCGGGTCGAGGGATCGCCGAAGATCTACGCGGATGCGGATTACCTGTCGACCGTGGACCTGATCCTCCAGTGCACCACGATGAACACCATCGAGAAGGACGAGTTCATCGGGCTACGGGCCGCCATCGAAGCGGGGACCGGGCTCGCGGGATGGCACGGCGGCATCGCCGATTCCTACCGCAACGAGTCGGACTACCTCCATCTCATCGGGGGGCAGTTCGCGTGCCATCCGGGCAAGCATCCGGACGAGAGGATCGGCGAGCAGTCCGACAACTACGTGCCCTATCGGGTCACCGTGCTGCCGGCTGCGGCGGACCATCCGATCATGCAGGGGATCGGGGACTTCGACCTCGTCACGGAGCAGTACTGGGTCCTGGCGGACGACTACATCGACGTGCTCGCGACCACGACCCAGGCGGTCCGTGACTGGGACCCGTGGAACCGCCCCGTGACGTCTCCGGCCGTCTGGACCCGGCAGTGGGGCGAGGGACGCATCTTCGTCTCGACGCCCGGTCACCGCGTCGAGATCCTCGATGATCCGAACGTCCGAACCATCATCGAAAGGGGTTTGCTGTGGGCGAGCCGTTGAACGTCGGAATCATCGGCTGCGGAGCGATCGTGGCCCAGTACCTGAAGACCCTGCCGTCGCTGGAATCGGTGAATCTGAGGGCGGTGGCGGATCTCGACTTCAGCCGCGCGGAAGCCGTCGCCGCATCGCAGGAGAGCGTGCGGGCGCTGACGGTGGACGAGCTCCTGGCCGACCCCGGGATCGACACGGTCCTGAACCTCACGATCCCTGCCGCCCACGCAGAAGTGGCTTCCCTGGCCATCGCTGCCGGCAAGAACGTCTACGGCGAAAAGCCCCTCGCTGCGAGCACGGGTGAAGCACGGGAGGTGCTCGCCCTGGCCACCGAAGCCGGAGTGCGCATCGGGTGTGCGCCCGACACCGTGCTCGGGACAGGCATCCAGACAGCCCGCGATGCCATCGACAGCGGCATGATCGGCCGCCCGATCTCGGCCTCGGCCACGATGATGGCACCGGGCCACGAACGGTGGCACCCCAACCCCGACTTCTACTACGTCCCCGGTGGCGGGCCCCTGCTGGACATGGGCCCGTACTACGTCACCGCGCTCGTCACCCTGCTGGGGCCGGTCACGTCCGTCATCGGTGCGGCCAGCCACACGCGGAAGGAGCGGACCATCGAATCCGGTCCGCGCGCGGGACAGACCGTACCCGTCTCCATCGACACGCACGTTACCGGCGTCCTCGTCCACGAGTCCGGAGCTCTTTCCACCCTGGTCATGAGTTTCGATGCGGTACGAACGCGGGCTTCCAATATCGAGATACACGGGGAGCTGGCCAGCCTCACCGTTCCTGATCCGAACTATTTCGACGGCGAGGTGTCCATCTGCAGCCTCGGGAACGGGCATCAGGACGGGTGGACGGTGCTTCCCGTCAGTGCGGGATACACCGGTGCGGGCAGGGGGTACGGGCTCGCCGACATGGCATCAACGCCGAACGGCGAGCAGCACAGGGCGAACGGCAACCTCGCCTACCACGTACTCGACGTCATGGAATCGCTGCTGACTTCTACCTCCAGCGGGAGGGCCGAGACGATACGGAGCACGGTGGTCAGACCCCCCCTGGTGCCGCTGACCTCCCTGTGAGGGACGGTTGCCCCTGGGTCGACGACGGGAGAGGCCGTCTCCTGGAATCTCTCTGACCGCAGTTCCGCAGAACGTCCTTCGCCTCGGGCAGCACCGAATCTGCTCACTGACTCGAGGTTTCCTCGGAAGGCCACTGATTGCCCTGCGTCCCATCCGGTCCGCGATAGCTGGATGGGTGCTCGACCGGTCGTGCGAAGCACACGCCGGTCGAGGAGAAGGGCCTGGTTGCAGTGAGTGGCTGCAACCAGGCTCCTCTCACCGCGACTCGTGACGTGTGTCATCTCGATGGGCCGGGGCGACCCACGTGCCAGTACAGGCTGGTCAGCTCGTCGGACCGCGAACGCCTCGGCCGGGCCATCGATCGAGCCGAGAGGGCGGAGCGGCCGTGAGGGCCGCGGCGGCGGGATCGGGACTCCCGCCCGCCGCCGGTGCCCGCCCCGACATATGATCTGACCATGCCGAACACCTGCTCCGACCGGGGCGTCCACGCCCAGCCGTCCGTCCCCGCGGGGGGTGGGTCCCTGTGAGCGGCGGCCTCGTCGCGCTGCTCGACGACGTCGCGGCCCTCGCGCGCATCGCCGCCGCCTCGGTGGACGACGTCGCCGCCGGTGCCGGACGGGCGAGCATGAAGGCCGCGGGCGTGGTGATCGACGACGCCGCCGTGACGCCGCAGTACGTCTCCGGCGCCGATCCCTCCCGTGAACTGCCGATGATCAAGCGGATCTTCTGGGGTTCGCTCCGCAACAAGCTGCTGATCATCCTGCCGGCACTGCTGCTGATCAGCGCCTTCATCCCCGGGGTCATCCCGTTCGTCCTGATGCTCGGCGGGACCTACCTCTGCTACGAGGGCGCCGAGAAGGTGTGGCACAAGCTCCGGGGCCACCACGAGGCGAAGGACACCCCCGCCGTCGACCGCGGACCGGAAGCCGAGGCGAAGGTCACCAAGGGGGCCATCACCACCGACTTCATCCTCTCCTGCGAGATCATGGTCATCTCGCTCAACGAGGTGGCGGCCGAGTCCATCTGGGCCAAGGGGATCATCCTGGTCGTCGTCGCCCTCATCATCACGGTCGCCGTCTACGGGGCGGTCGCGCTGATCGTCAAGATGGACGACATCGGGCTGCATCTGACGACGAAGGATTCACCCGCCTCGAAGCGCCTCGGTGCGCTCCTCGTCAAGGGGATGCCCGCCGTGCTCGCCGGGATCACCCTTGTCGGAACCATCGCCATGCTGTGGGTCGGCGGGCACATCATGCTGCAGGGCGCCTACGACCTCGGGTGGCACCTGCCCTACGACCTCGTGCACACCGTGGAGGAGCCGTTCGTCGGCATCCCCGTCGTCGGCGGCTTCCTCGCCTGGCTCGTGAACACGCTGTGCTCCGCGATCGTCGGTGCCATCTGGGGCTCCGTGGTCATGGCCGTGGTGCACCCGCTCCTGAAGGTCCTGCCGTTCGGCCGGAAGGGGGACCACCAGGAGGGTGACCTCCGCGCGGCCGTCGCGGGTCACCTCCCGAAGGGGCACGACGGCGCCTGACCGGCCCGCCTGGCCCCGGCCGTCGCGGGGCATGCCCCGAGCAACGAGGGCCGGCACGCCCGGAGGTCAGTAGCTCGTGGCCGGTCCGGTGCCGTCCGCAGACCGGACGAAGGCCGTGGCCAGGCCCTCCGACCCCCGCGCCAGCAGGGCGACGTCGGCCCCGACGAGGATGAAGCGCGCACCCGCGTCGAGGTAGTGGTGCGCGGTCGCCGGGCTGAAGGCGTTGACGCCGGCAGGGACATCCGCGCGTCCTGCCCCAGCGAGGCAGCGCTCGACGGCGGCACGGACCTCGGGGTGTTCCTGCTGACCGAGCAGCCCCATCGAGGCGGCGAGATCGGACGGTCCCACGAAGATCGCGTCCACGCCGTCCACCGCGAGGATGTCCTCCACCGCGTCGACGGCGGCGGCGGACTCGATCTGGACGGTCACGCTGACCGTGCCGGCCGCGGTGGCGAGGTAGTCCGGCACCCTGTTCCAGCGCGCCGCGCGTGCCAGCGCGGATCCGACGCCCCGCACGCCCTCGGGCGGATACCGGGTGGCCGCGACGGCGGCCTCGGCGTCCGCCACGGAGTGCACCATGGGGATCAGCAGGTTCTGCACGCCGAGGTCGAGGTACTGCTTGATGAGCACGGGATCGTTCACGGGCGGTCGCACGAGCACCTGCACGGGGTAGCCGTGGACGGCCTGCAGCTGGGCGAGGATCGATTCGAGCCCGTTCGGGCTGTGCTCGGCGTCGATCAACAGCCAGTCGAGGCCGGAGCCGGCGCAGATCTCCGCGACGAGCGGGCTGCCGGAGCACACCCACATCCCGGCGAGCGGACGCTCCGACCCGGCGAGGGCGTGGGGGAAGGTGGTGCTCAGTGGAAGTGGCACGTCACGGCTCCCAGGGGTCCGTAGTCGGCGTGGATCGTGTCGCCCCGGTCCACCGCGACCGGGCGCGTGAAGGACCCGGCGAGGATGATGTCCCCGACCTTCAGCCCGTCCCCGTGGGCGGCGATCTTGTTCGCGAGCCAGTGCACGCCGGCGGCGGGATGGTCGAGGACCCCGGCCGCGACACCGGTCTCCTCCACCACCTGGTTCCGGTACAGGAGGGCGGCGACCCATCGGAGGTCGACGGCGTCGGGCCGCACCGGCCGGCCGCCGACCACCATGGCGCCCATCGCCGCGTTGTCGGAGATGGTGTCCACGATGGTGCGGCCCGTCATCTCGATGCGTGAGTCGAGGATCTCGAGGGCGGGCACCACGTAGTCGGTGGCGTTCAGCACGTCGAAGAGGGTGCAGCCGGGCCCGGTGAGATCGTCCTTCAGCACGAACGCGAGCTCCACCTCGACGCGTGGCCCGGTGTAGCGCTCCCACTCCACCGAGCAGCCCGTCTCGAGGACCATGTCGTCGAAGATGGAGCCGTAGTCGGGCTCGGTGATGCCGGTGGCGGCCTGCATGGCGCGCGAGGTCAGGCCGATCTTGCGCCCCACCAGCGTGCGTCCGGCAGCCTCGTTCCGCTGCCGCCACAGGCGCTGGACGGCGTAGGAGTCCTCGACCGTCATGTCCGGGTAGCGGGCGGTCAGGAGGGGGACCGGGGTCCGCGTGCGGCCCGCTTCGAGGAGTTCGTCCGCGATGGCCCGGATCGTCGTCGTGTCCAGCATGGCTACAGCTGCGCCCCGAGCTTGAAGCCCTTCTCGGTGCCCGCGTCCCGGGTGTAGGAGAAGCCGTCGGCGCCGACGGTCACCGCCATCTCGCTCCTGTCCTCGCGGGCCGTGACGGGCTGCGGTTTGCCGTCGAGGTCGAGCACCAGGGACGCCTCGGTGTACCAGGACGGCACGACGGCGTTGCCCCACCAGTCGCGGCGCTGGTTGTCGTGCACGTCCCACGTGACGGTGGGATTGTCCGGATCACCCGTGTAGTAGTCCTGCGTGTAGATCTCGATGCGGTGGTCGTCCGGATCGAGGATGTACAGGTAGAAGGCGTTCGAGACACCGTGGCGCCCGGGGCCGCGCTCGATGCGGTCGGAGATGCGGAGGGCGCCCATCTTGTCGCAGATCTGGATGATGTTGTGCTTCTCATGGGTGGCGAAGGCGACGTGGTGCATGCGCGGTCCATCGCCTCCGGTCAGCGCCGTGTCATGGACGGTCTGCTTGCGGTGCATCCACACCGCGTAGCTGACGCCGTCGGCGTCCTGGATGTCCTCCGAGACGCGGAAGCCGAGGTCCTCGAGGTACGCCCTGCCGCGGGGGACGTCGGGGGTGACCTGGTTGAAATGGTCCAGCCGGACCAGTTCACCCGCGGAGTACAGGTCGTAGCGCTGCGTCAGCCGTTCCACGTGCTCCACCTCGTAGAAGAACTCGTAGGGGAAGCCGAGGGGGTCCTCGACCCGGACCGAGTCGCCGATGCCCTTCGTGAAGCCGCCGGCACGACGCTCGGTGCGGCAGCCCAGCTCGCGGTAGTACGCCTCCGCGGCATCCACCTCCTCGGGGGACCTCACCCGGTAGGCGAAGGCGGCCACGGCTGCGACCGGCCCCTTGCGGAGCACGAGGTTGTGGTGGATGAACTCCTCGAGCGAGCGCAGGTAGATGGCCTCGTCGTCCTCCTCGGTGACGTGCAGGCCGAGCACGTCGACGTAGAAGGCGCGCGAACGGGCCAGGTCGGTGACCACGATCTCCATGTAGGCGCAGCGCACGATGTCCGGGGCGGGCAGGGCGGGGGTGGGGACGAAATCAGTCATGGTCTTCTCTTCTTCGAGGGAGGGTGGACGGGAGGGCGGGTCAGCCCTCGTTGGCGGCGGAGGCCGCGATGCTGCCGAACTTCGGGGTGTGGACCGTACCGAGGGTGATGTGGACGGCCTGCTGATCCGTGTAGAAATCGATGGAGCGGTACCCCCCCTCATGGCCGAGGCCGGAGGACTTCACCCCACCGAAGGGGGTGCGCAGATCGCGGACGTTGTGGCTGTTGAGCCACACCATGCCCGCCTCGACGTTCTGCGAGAAGGTGTGGGCGCGCGCCAGGTCGCGGGTCCAGACATAGGCGGCGAGCCCGTACCGGGTGTTGTTCGCGAGCTCGAGCGCCTCGGCGTCGGTGTCGAACGGCGTGATGGTGACGACGGGACCGAAGATCTCCTCCTGGAAGATCCGCGCGTCGGGGGAGACGTCGGCGAACACCGTGGGGGCGATGTAGTTGCCCTCCGGGAGGTGGTCCGGGCGTCCGCCACCGGCGAGGAGGCGGCCCTCGGTCTTCCCGAGCTCCACGTAGGAGGCCACCTTGTCGAAGTGCACGGGGTGGACGAGTGCGCCGACCTCGGTCCTCGGGTCGTGGGGATCACCGACGACGATGGCCCTCGCCCGCGCGGCATACGCCTCGCAGAACGCGTCGTACACCGGGCGTTCGACGAGGATGCGCGAGCCCGCCGTGCAGCGTTCGCCGTTGAGGGAGAACACCCCGAACAGCGCGGAGTCGATGGCGGCGTCGAGATCGGCGTCCGCGAAGACGATGCAGGGGGACTTTCCGCCGAGCTCCATGGAGAGGCCCTTGAGGTTCTCGGCGGCGTTCCGGAAGATGGTCTGTCCGGTGGTGGTCTCACCGGTGAAGGAGATGAGCGGGACGCCGGGGTGCTTCACCAGCGCGTCCCCCGCTTCCTCGCCGAGGCCGTTCACGAGGTTGAAGACCCCCGCCGGCAGGCCCGCGTCCTCGAAGATCCGCGCCCAGAGGGAGGCGGAGAGGGGCGTGAACTCGGCGGGCTTGAGGACCACGGTGTTGCCCGTGGCCAGGGCGGGCGCGAGCTTCCAGGACTCCAGCATGAAGGGCGTGTTCCAGGGCGTGATGAGCCCGGCGACGCCGATGGGCTTCCGGTTCACGTAGTTGATCTGCGATCCGGGCACCTTCATGGCGTCGTCGAACTGGGCCACGATGAGGTCCGCGAAGAAGCGGAAGTTCTCGGCGGCGCGGAGCGCCTGGCCCTTGGCCTGGGTGATCGGCAGGCCCGTGTCGAAGGTCTCGAGCTCGGCCAGCCGTGATTCCTGGGCCTCCACGGCGTCCGCGATGCGGTTGAGGACGCGGGCGCGCTCGCGCGGCTTCATGCGGGGCCACGGACCGTGCAGGAACGCCTCCCGCGCAGCGGCGACAGCGGCGTCCACGTCCTCCGCCTGGCCGGCCGCGGCCGTGGCGTAGGTCCGGTTCGAGACCGGATCCAGCACCTCGAAGGTCTTCCCGCCGATGGAGTCGACGGTCCGTCCACCGATGTAGTGCTGAAGGTGGGTGGGCAGGTCCTCGGGCACGAAGTGCCGGGAGCCGGCGGCAGCGGTGTCGGCAGGGGTCGTCATGGTGCGGGTCCTAACTGTTGTCCGCGCCGGTCCGGGCGAGGTAGGCGTCGAGGGTGGCACTGCGGTGGAGTCGGGCGGCGCGTTCGATCACGTCGGCGTCGGCCCCGGAACCGATGAGGTCCAGGAGGGCGTCGTGCTCCGTGACCGACTCGCTCGCGCGGCCGGGCACGAAGCGGAAGGTCGAGGAGCGCATGGAGGCGAGGCGGGTCCAGCCCCGGTGCACCAGGTCCAGCAGGTGCGGGTTGGGGCAGTGCTCGAACAGGACGCCGTGGAAGTCCTGGTTCAGCCGGGTGAACCTGACGGGGTCGAAGTCCTGCAGGCAGGCCCGCATCTCGTCGTTGACGGCCCGTGCCCGCTCGATGTCCGCGGGACCGATCAGCGGTGCGGAGAGCGCCGTGGCGGCGCCCTCCACGATGCTCAGCGTCTGCATCGTGTAGAGGTACTCGGTGGGATCGATGCCGGCGACGGTGGCGCCGATGTTGCGCTGGAACGTCACGAGTCCCTCGGCCTCGAGGCGCCGGATGGCTTCCCGGACGGGCACCACGCTCACCCCGAGGTCGTGGGCGAGGCGCGCCAGCACCAGGCGGTGTCCGGGGGAGTACGTGCCGTCCGAGATGCGGGCCTTCACCGCGGAGTACGCCTGCTCGGACTTGCTCGCCATGAGCGCCGGCTCAGTCATGCGGGGCCCCGGCGTCCTGCTGCTCGTAGCGCGCCCGCCAGGCGGCGTTCATCGGGTAGAGGCCGTCCACGCCGTGGCCATCGCGCACCATGGCCGCGATGAACTCCTCCTCCCGCTCCTGCGCGAGGGCGTCGTCGGCCACCTCCTCCGCGAGGGACGGCGGGATGACGAGGATGCCGTCGGAGTCGGCGACGATGATGTCGCCGGGCTGCACCGTGGTGCCACCGCAGGCGATGGTCACGTCGGTGTCCCAGGGGATGTGGCGCCGCCCGAGGACAGCCGGGTGGGGGTTGGCGTAGTAGGTGGGGATGTCGAGGGCCGCGACGGTCGCGAAGTCCCGTACGCCGCCGTCGGTGATGATGGCCGCGGCGCCTCGGACCTGTGCGCGGAGGGCGAGGATGTCGCCGATGGTTCCGGTCCCCTTCTCCCCGCGCGCCTCCATGACGAGGATCTCGCCCGCGCCGACCGAGTCGACGGCCCGCTTCTGCGCGTTGAATCCGCCGCCATGGGCGGCGAACAGGTCCTCGCGGTTGGGGACGTAGCGCAGGGTGCGGGCGAGGCCGACGACGCGACGGTCCGGGCGGGTGGCCTGCAGCCCGTCGATGCTCACGTTGTCCAGGCCGCGCCTGCGCAGCTGGGAGGACAGGGTGGCGGTGGCGACACGCTCGAGCTTCGTCCGCAGTGCTGCGGGGAGTGCGCTGGCTGCGGGAGCGAGGCCGGCGGCTTCCGCGGAACCGTAGGCCTCCTCGCGCTGGACGTCGTCGGCCTTCGGCTGCGCGCCGTAGGCGGCGAGCGGCGTGGTTCCCGCGGTGATGCGGGTGGTCAGGCGCCCGGTCGCCGCCGTCCCGTCGACGGTGGAGACCTCGACCTCGACGACGTCGCCCGGCACGGCGACGGAGGCACCGGCGGGAGTGCCGGTGAGGATGATGTCACCCCTCTCGAGCGTCAGCAGCTGGGAGAGATCGGCGATGAGCCGGGCGAAGGGGAAGAGCAGGTCCGCGGTGGTGTCGTCCTGCACCACGGTGCCGTTGTGCCAGGTCCTGATACGCAGTGCCGCCGGGTCCACGTCGCCCGCCCGGAGCAGGCCGGGCCCCACCGGGGTGAAGCCGTCGCCACCCTTGGACCGGAGGTTCGAGCCCTTGTCCGCGGAGCGCAGGTCGTACACGCCCAGGTCGTTGCCCGCCGTCACCCACTCCACATGGCTCCACGCGTCGGCAGGGCCGACGCGGCGCGCCGCGGTCCCGATCACGAGGGCGATCTCGCCCTCGAACGCGAGCAGCTCGCACCCGGCGGGGCGTTCCACCCCGGCGCCCGTCATGGCCAGGGAGGAGGAGGGCTTGAGGAAGTAGGAGGGCTGCTCCGGCGTGCGGCCGCGCTGGGCGGCCCGGCTGGGGTAGTTGATGTGCACGGCGATCACCTTGCCGGCTGCGCGCATCAGGTCCTCGGATACCAGGTCCATGCCCTACTCCCTCGTAGACGATCGGATATGAAATCGTATACGAACGTTAGGGCTGTGACCGGGGACACGTCAAGCCCGGATCGACGGGCCGGCGCTCAGGTCGTCGACATGCCCCTGACGTCCGCCAGGGTCGCGACGAGCAGGTCCTGGAACTCCGCGTCGTGGAATCGACGCCATGGTCACGGGGGTGATTGTGCGCGCCGTCACACAGGGCTACCATCGCTGGACGAAAGAAGAACATGCCGTTCGATTATCGAACAGAGTCGTCACGATGAAGTGAGGAACCCTTGCAATTCCACCATCACGGATACGTCTCCGGAGATCCCCGCGTGCAGCCTGCGGCAGGTGCCGGCATCGATCGTCCCGAGGATCTGCCGGACGAGGTCGACGTCCTCATCATCGGAACCGGTCCCGCGGGCATGATCACCGCGGCGCAACTCTCCCAGTTCCCCGGGATCACCACGCGCATCGTCGAGCGCCGTCCGGCCCGGCTCGCCATCGGCCAGGCGGACGGCATCCAGGCCCGTAGCGTGGAGACCTTCCAGGCGTTCGGGTTCGCGCAGCGCATCACGGACGAGGCCTACCGGATCGTGGAGATGGCCTTCTGGAAGCCCGACCCCGAGGACTCCACGCGCATCATCCGCACGGCCCGTCCCGAGGACGATCCGGCCGGTATCAGCGAATTCCCCCATCTGATCGTGAACCAGGCGCGTGTGCTCGACTACTTCGCCGAGTTCATGAGGAACGCGCCCACCCGCCTGGAGCCGGACTACGGTTTCGAGTTCGTGGGCCTCGACGTCGACGACGATCGGGAGTACCCGGTGGAGGTCACCCTCCTCCGAACGGCCGGTGCGGGCGAGGGCTCCACCCGCAGGGTACGGGCCAAGTACGTGGTGGGGTCCGACGGCGCCCGCAGCAAGGTCCGCGCAGCGATCGGCTGCACCCTCGCCGGGGACAGGGCGAACCATGCGTGGGGTGTCATGGACGCCGTCGCCGTCACCGACTTCCCCGACATCCGCCGCAAGTGCGCCATCCAGTCCGGCGAGGGTGGCAGCATCCTGCTGATCCCGCGCGAGGGAGGCCACCTCTTCCGGATGTACGTGGATCTCGGCGAGACCGGACCGGATGACGACGGCGCCGTCCGTCGCACGACGATCGACCAGATCATCGGCAAGGCCAATGCCATCCTGAGCCCCTACACGCTCGATGTCCGGGACGTGCCCTGGCACAGCGTCTACGAAGTGGGTCATCGCCTCACCGACAGGTTCGACGACGTCCTCCCGGAGGACCGCGGGAGGCGCACTCCGCGGGTCTTCATCACCGGAGATGCCTGCCACACCCACAGCGCCAAGGCCGGCCAGGGCATGAACGTCTCGATGCAGGACGGGTTCAACATCGGCTGGAAGCTGGGCCACGTGCTGGAGGGCCGGAGTCCCGAGGAGCTGCTCGCGACCTACTCCGCCGAGCGCCAGGTCGTCGCGCAGAACCTCATCGACTTCGACAAGCAATGGTCCACCCTCATGGCGAAGCGGCCCGAGGACTTCGCGAGCCCATCGGAACTGGAGGACTTCTACGTCCGCACCGCCGAGTTCCCGGCGGGCTTCATGACGCAGTACCAGCCGTCCCTGCTCGTCGCCGGGGACCAGCACCAGGGCCTCGCCGAGGGCTTCCCGATCGGCAAGCGCTTCAAGTCCGCCCCGGTGGTCCGCGTCTGCGACGGCGTCCCGACCCACCTCGGCCATCACGCCACGGCGGACGGCCGGTGGCGCATCTACGTCTTCGCCGACCCTGCCGAGGCCGGTGCCGCGTCAGGCGTGTCCGCCCTCGCGGACTGGCTCGGTTCCGCGGCAGATTCCCCGCTCGCCGCAACACCCGAAGGCCTCGACGGTGATGCCTGGTTCGATGTGAAGGTCGTCTACCAGCAGGCCCACACGCAGGTGGACATCGGCCGGGTCCCGGTGATGTTCAAGCCCTCCGTCGGGCCGTTCGGCCTGACCGACTACGAGAAGGTGTACGCCACCGACCCCGGTGCCGACATCTTCGAGGAGCGCGGGCTGCACCGGGGCGGCGTCGTCGTGGTCGTCCGCCCGGACCAGTACGTGGCGAACGTCCTGCCCCTGGCCGATACCGGCGGGCTCGCCGCGTTCTTCGCCCCGCTGCTGGCGGCCGCGCCGAGGGTGCAGCGCGGCCGGGCGTTCGCCTGACATGAGCACCGCGGACACCGCGCGGGCGGCCACCTCCGCTCCCGCCTCGCAGACCCTCTCCCGCGGCATCCGCGCGCTGGAGATCCTCGCCGACGCGCCGGACGGCAGGACCACCGCACAGGTCTCCGTGGAGCTGGGGGTGCACCGCTCCATCGCCTACCGGATCCTCCGCACACTGGAGGAGCATTCCCTCGTCATCCGGGACGCGGGCGGACGTTTTCTGGCCGGTCCCGGTCTCGCCAACCTCGCCCGCGGGGTGGCGCCGCGGCTGCAGACTGCAGCGCTGCCGGAGCTCACCACCCTCGCGGCGGACCTGCGGATGACGGCGTTCGTCGCCGTGTGGGACCGCAGCCACTGCGTCACGCTGGTCGCCGTCGAGCCGCCCCACGGGGAGGGGACGATCGTGCAGCGGCCCGGCTCGCGCCATCGGTTCGACGCCGGTGCGCCGGGCATCGCCATCCAGTCGGCCCTGACCGAGGCGGAGTGGGACCACCTCGCCCCCGGTCAGCCGTACCGCGAGGAATCGCGCGCGGCGGCGGTCACGGGGTTCGCGGCGAGCCATGACGAAGTCATCCCCGGGGTCAGTTCCATCGCTGCCCCCATCCTGGTCCGGGGGCAGCTGCCCGCCGCGATCGCCGTCGTCTACGTCCGTAGCGACTCGTCCGTCGAGGATCTGGGAGCGCGGGTGGCACGGGCCGCCCGTGCCGTCGGGGCACTCCTCTGACCTGAGGTCCCCGCCGCGTCCCCGGAGCGCGCGTCACCATCTCCGCCACCAAGAACCCAGCATTACCGAATGAACGATCGTTCGGTAATGTGTGGGGCACCGACCACCGGACGAGCTCCCGCTCCCGGGCCGGCGCCGCACGAACACCTGCACCACACACCGGAAGACGAAGGAGTTTTTCATGGCACTGGCACCAGAGCGGCCGCAGTCGGGCACCGACGCCCGCATGAGCTCGCAGGACCGCAGGGTCCTCGCGGGCACGATGGTCGGCACCACGATCGAGTGGTACGACTTCTTCATCTTCGCGCAGGCCGCGGGCATCGTCTTCGCGACCCTCTACTTCGGCCCGCTCGAAGGTGAGAGCCCCGGACTCGCGCAGCTCGTCGCCTGGGCCACCATCGGCATCAGCTTCTTCTTCCGTCCGCTCGGTGCCGTCGTCGCCGGTCGGCTCGGGGACAAGATCGGCCGCAAGGCGATGCTGGTGTTCACCCTCGTCATGATGGGCGGCGCCACCGCCCTCATCGGGTTGCTGCCCACGTACGCACAGATCGGCATCTGGGCTCCGATCCTCCTGATGCTCCTGCGCATCCTGCAGGGATTCTCGGCCGGCGGCGAATGGGGTGGCGCGGCCCTCATGGCGGTGGAGCACGCACCCGTGCACAAGCGCGGTTTCTGGGGTGCGTACCCTCAGATCGGCGTGCCCGTCGGGATGATCCTGGCGACCTTCGTGCTGTTCATGCTCCGTACCTCCCTGTCCCCCGAGGACTTCCTCGCGTGGGGCTGGCGCATCCCGTTCCTGCTGTCCGTGGTCCTGATCGTCGTGGGGTACTTCATCCGGTCCGCTGTCGCCGAGAGCCCCGTCTTCAAGCGCATGATCGAACGCAAGCGCGAGACGGCGACGCCCCTGCGGAATCTGCTGCAGACCAACAAGAAGCAGGTCATCCTCGCCGCGGTGATCTTCATCGGCAACAACGCCGCCGGCTACCTCGTCATCGCGTTCCTCTCCTCCTACGCCCAGCGCGTCCTCGGGATGCCCGCCGCGCCTGTCCTCCTCGCGACGCTCCTGGCCGCCTTCGGGTGGCTCATCTTCACCCTGTACGGCGGCATCCTGTCCGACCGCATCGGACGAGTACGCACCTTCCAGATCGGCTACGGGCTCATCTTCGTCTGGATGATCCCTCTGTTCCTGCTCATCGACACCCGCAACATCTGGGCCTACGGGATCGGCATCTTCGTCCTCACCATCGGCCTCGGCCTGTCCTACGGGCCCATGTCCGCGATGTACGCCGAGATGTTCCCCGCCAACGTCCGGTACTCGGGCATCGGGATCGGCTACGCCCTCGGGGCGATCCTCGGTGGGGCGTTCGCTCCGCTGATCGCGGAAGCGCTCCTGCGGGAGACCCAGTGGTCGGGTTCCATCAGCCTCTACATCATGGCGCTCTGCATCATCTCCTTCGTCGGCGTGACGCTCGTGAAGGAGACGAAGGGTGCCCCGCTCGAGGCCGGCGAGGAACTGATCGCCGACCGCGCCGCCGACCGCGGCTAGCCGGCCGTCCCCGACAGGCCGGCGCCCGCGTCCACCGACACCACACTGCTGAGGAGCACCATGCCCACCACCACCCTGCAGGCCTCGGCGGCCGACCCTTCGACGCTCGACGTCGAGGAGACGTGGACACGCGACCATGTGGAGTCGGTGCAGCTCGAGCGGCTGCAGTGGACCCTGCGTCACGCCTACGGGAACGTCCCGCTCTACCGGCGCAAGTTCGACGACGCCGGAGTGCGTCCCGAGGACCTGCGGTCCCTCGCTGATCTGGCCCTGTTCCCCTTCACCACGAAGGAGGACCTCCGGAGCGTCTACCCGTTCGGCATGTTCGCCGTTCCGCAGGCGCAGGTGGCGCGGGTGCATGCGTCGTCGGGCACGACGGGGCAGCCCACCGTCGTCGGCTACACGGCCGGTGACCTGGACCGGTGGGCGTCGCTCGTGGCGCGGTCGCTCCGCGCCTCGGGCGTGAAGGCCGGCTGGAAGGTGCACAACGCGTACGGCTACGGACTGTTCACCGGGGGGCTCGGCGCCCACGCGGGTGCCGAGCGCCTCGGCTGCACCGTCATCCCGATCTCCGGCGGGCAGACCGAACGCCAGGTGCAGCTCATCAGGGACTTCGAGCCGGACGCCATCCTGGCGACTCCCACCTATCTGCTGACCATCCTCGACGCCATGGCGGCGGCCGGGACGGATCCGCGGTCGACCTCCCTGAAGACCGCCGTGCTCGGGGCAGAACCCTGGACCGAGGGGATGCGCCAGGAACTCGAGGGCCGCATGGGCTTCGACGCGTGCGACATCTACGGGTTGTCCGAGGTCATGGGCCCGGGGGTGGCGGGGGAGTGCGTGGAGTCCAAGGACGGCTCGCACGTCTGGGAGGACCACTTCCGGCCGGAGGTCATCGATCCCTTCACGGAGAAGGTGCTCGACGACGGCTCGCCCGGTGAGCTCGTGTTCACCTCGCTCACCAAGGAGGCCCTGCCGATCATCCGCTACCGGACGCACGACCTCACGCGGCTGCTGCCGGGTACGGCCCGCCCGGGGATGCGGCGGATGGAGCGCATCACGGGCCGGAGCGACGACATGGTGATCGTGCGCGGGGTCAATCTGTTCCCCACGCAGGTCGAGGAACTCGCCCTGGCCATCCCGGCGCTCAGCCCGCACTTCCAGCTGGAACTCACCCGGCCCGAGGGCCAGCGGATGGACCAGCTCACCATCAACATCGAGGTGCGCGACGGCGTCTCGGCGATCGACGGCGCCGCCGCCGCGCAGGAGCTGCAGCATCGCATCAAGACGCACATCGGTTCCACGTGTTCGGTCCGGATCGTCGAGCAGGGCTCGCTGGTCCGCTCCAGCGGCAAACTTCGGCGCATCTACGACCTGCGTCCGCGTGGCTGACGGCCGGTCCGGCGGGCCTCATCTCGAGCTGCCGACGGGGCAGCTCAGGGCGATCGGAGGAAGGGTGCCCGTCGGCTGCAGGTCGACCCGCCGGACACCGCAGGTGCCGCAGCGTACATAGTGCACCCGTCCCTCCGACGTCGGGTGCACCGACTCGGTCGCCCAGGCGTGCTCTAGGTGCAGGTCCAGGTGCAGGTGCAGCGGGTCGGGGCGTGTGGTGTGCTGCTGTGGAGTAGGGGTCATGCCCTCAGGGTGGTGTAATGCCCTTATGCATCTCAACCCTTACGGTGAATACGCGGTCCTCCTCGCGGCATCACTCGCGGATGACTGGCCGGTGGATCGGGCGGGCATCATCTCCAGGACGCGCGAGTTCGGCATGACCATGGCGTTCCCCTCCGACCGCGAGGACCACCCGTCGGTACGCGGCGTGATCGACGAGTGGCTGGCCGTCGTCGATGCCGATTCGGACGATGCCCGGGCTGCGCTGCTGAACCACGCGATGGCCGCCGTGGCGGCATACCCGCGCCTGACCGACCACGACGGCGAGGGCTGGCACCTGCACTACCGGGACGAGGGCCAGGCGCTGCCGAGCGTGCTGCGGGCCGTGATCGGGGTCGGTACCTCGCTGCATCTCGTCACCCGGGGGATGCACCGGCTGGGTCGCTGCGCGGGGGACCCGTGCTCGCGCGTCGTCGTCGACACGACGCGGAACGGCCGGCAACGGTACTGCTCCGTCCGGTGCGCCAACCGGGCAGCAGTGCGTCGGCACCGGAACCGAGCCCCCGGTCGATGACCACCGGATCCCGGACTCCGCCCTGAGGTGGTCCTGGCCGGAGCGGTGTCCGCGCCGGCCCTCGTGCTCCCACTCGTCCGCCCGCTCCCTCCGAGGGCAGGGTGGGAGTCCTGCCGTCGGGCGTCGAGGTGGTCTCAGTCGAGGCAGAACTCGTTGCCCTCCACGTCCTGCATGACGAGGCACGCCTCGTCCTCGTCGTCCGCCGGCAGGAGGTGCAGCCGGCGCGCGCCCAGCGGAACGAGACGGGCCGCCTCGGCCTCCAGTGCGGCGACGCGTTCGTCGCCGCGCAGCCCGGTCCCGACGCGCACGTCCAGGTGCATCCGGTTCTTCACCGACTTCGGCTCGGGTACCCGCTGGAAGAAGAGGCGGGGCCCGATCCCGTCCGGGTCCTGGCAGGCCGACATGGAGCCCCGTCGTTCCTCGGGCAGGGAGGCATCGAAGGCCTCCCAGGAGGCGAAACCGGGTGGCACGGGCGGGTCCACGTACCCGAGAGAGGCCTTCCAGAACGCCGAGACGGCGCGCGGATCGGCGCAGTCGAAGGTCACCTGCACCTGCTTCACATCAGTCATCGCACCAGCGTAGGAGTGCGGAGGAGGTGTGTCGACAGGGGTGGGTGGTCCGCCGGCGTCGTGTGCCGCACCAGCACCGCATCGTGGTCCTGACCGTCACCCTCCGCTACGGCGGAGGTCGAAGGCCCCGTTCGCGCATCCGCGCGATCGACCCGATCGCGTCATCGACGAAGCGCTCGGTCAGGGCGGTGTAGCGGTCGATGTCGGAAGCAGACCAGCCCTCGAGCACTTCACTGATCATCCTGTCGCCGAGGGCGTAGACGCCGCGTGCGGCCTCCACACCTGCCGGCGTCAGGGTGATCAGGGTGGCTCGGCGATCATCGGGATCCGTCGACCGCTGGACCAGGCCGTCAGCTTCGAGTCGCCCCACGATCTTGCTCACGTACGACGCCCCGACGCCGAGTTCGTCCGCGAGGGCCGTGGGACGCAGGGAGCCCCACGCCAACAGGAGCCGAAGGGTCTGGTGGGAGGGTTGATCCAGGGATTCGCCGCTCTTCGCGAGGATCTGGCCCTGCACAGCCGGGGAGTCCCACAGGAGGATCAGCGCGCTGAGGTTGGCAAGGAGCGTGGACCGATACGGGAAGTCATCGGCGTTCAGCGGCCGCCGTCGTTCCGTGTCGTGATCCTCGTCCTCGTCAGCCATCCCAGCACTCTATCCGCATGACCTGCTGAGGTAGTGCACCCCGTAATGCTGTCCTGCAGGACAGTATTATGATACGGTCGTCCTTCGTCGACCGGTCGACGACCGAGCGGTTCACGTGGCCGCACCGCCGTCGACGACGAGCCGCACAGGCTGACCGGGGCCGATCCGGTCGCCACCTCCCGACGGCCGGAACCGTCGGTCCGAACCCAGCGGGCGCGTGTCTCGCTCCCGTCACACGAGAAGAGAGCATCACCATGGCTGAGATCACCCTGCCCACCACCGTCGGCGCCTTCGTCGCTGCCACGAACGCGCACGATGCCGACGCGCTGTTCGCCGTCTTCGCCGGCGGCGCGACCGTCACGGACGACGGGACCACCTACGACACCGGACCCGCACTGCGCGAGTGGATCAGGGTGCACCAGGTCGATCCGAAGATCGTCATCACCCCGGTCTCCTGGCGGGGGACGCGCCTCGTGGGGTCGGTCGACGGTGAGTTCCCCGGCGGTCCCCTCAGGTTCGCCTTCACCTTCACCGAGCAGGACGGCACCATCACCGGGCTGTCGATCGAGCCCGCATGATCGACATGCCTCGCACGCGTCGACGGATCCAGCCACCCCCAGCCGGAAGAGGAGGCCCGCGCAGCGCTACTTCGCGCCGGTCGCGACGGCGACGATCTCCTGCATGTACGGGGCCACGACCTGCTGGGAGATCTTGCAGTCGAGCAGCAGCACGCCGTCGTCGTCGGAGGCAAGCCAGCCCGCCACGCCGTCGAGATCCTGGAGGGTCCTGATCGTGCGGCCCGTGGCGCCGAGGGCGGTGGCGAGGGCGGCGAAGTCGACCTCGTCGATCATCATGGGGCCGGAGTGGATACCACGCACTGCGTACTGGTGGATCTCCGCACCGTAGGCGGCATCGTTGAACACGACGATCACCGCGCGCCGGGCGGTCCGGATGAACGAGTCGAGGTCGGCGAGGGCCATCAGCCCGCCGCCGTCACCCGTGCAGAGCACGAGGGTGGAGGCCGGCAGGGCACGCGCGGCACCGACGGCGCTCGGGAAGCCGAGGCCGATGGTCTGGTAGGCCGTCCCGACCATGATCAGCCGGTTGGGCGCCGGGACGCGCAGGTAGCCGGGCGCCCAGCCGATGAAGTGCCCGCCGTCCTGGACGATCGTGCGGTCCGCCGGCAGCATTCCGTCGAGCGCGCGGCACAGGCTGCGCGGATCGAGCCGCCCGTCGGCGGCGAGTGCGTCACCGTCCTCGCGGGCGTCGTGGGACAGCAGGGCGCGGACTGCGGCGACGTCGCTCCAGCGCGCAGCGGTGTGTCCGGCCGCAGGCGTCCCGATCAGCACGTCCGTCAGCGCCTCCGCGATCGCGCGGGCATCGCCGCGCAGATGGTCCGTGACGACGGCCGAGGTGGGGGCGTCGGCTACGTCAACCTGGATCACGTGGGCGGAGCCGCCGAACGCGTGCCCGAAGCGGGTGGTGAACTGGTTGAGCCGTGCGCCGAGGACGAGCACGACGTCGGCCTCGGCGATCAGCTGAGCCGTGCGTTCCGAGGCCCAGCCACCGGCGATTCCCAATGACGACGGATGGTCGCCGAAGAAGCCGGCGCCGAGGCCGGACGTGGCCGTGAGGGCCCCGAGGTGCTCGGCGAGCTTCGTCGCGGCGCCCTGCGCCCCACTGATCCAGGCTCCGCGGCCGGCGAGGACGAGCGGCCGCTCCGCGGCGGTCAGGACCGCTGCCACGCGTTCGAGGTTACCCTCGGCGGGCAACGGCAGCACCGCCGGCCGGACGGCGCCGGGCTGGTCCTCGTCCGAGGCCTCCACGCCGGCGAGGTCGTAGGGGATGGCCAGCACCACCGGCGTCCGGTGGCGCAGCGCGTGCTCGACCGCCGCAGTCGTCTCCGCCAGCACGTGTTCCGCGGACACCGTGAAGGTCGGGGCGCCGAGCCCCGCCGCGATCCGCACCTGGTCGACGTCCCAGGGGCGCCGGCCGCTGGTGGGGGTATCACCGACCACCAGCACGAGGGGGATGTCCGCCTGCACTGCTTCGGCCAAGGGTGTCAGCGCATTCGTGAAGCCGGCGCCGTAGGTGGTGGTGGCGACGGCCAACCGGCCGGCAGCGCGGAAATACGCGTCGGCGGCGGCGACCGCACCCGCTTCATGCCGGACGGCGGTGTAGTGGAAGGTGTCGGGTGCCGCCATGACGGCGTCGAGGAAGTGGGCGTTGCCGTTGCCCATGACACCGAAGACCTCGGAGGCAGCGGGCTGGAGGGCGGACACGATGCGGGCGGAGACGGTGGCCATCGGACATCTCTCAGGACGAACATCCGGGCGGTGGCGAGGTGCACACGGTCACCCGGGACGTTGGTGGGTGGGATCCGTATGTGCCTCGGGCCGACAGCCCTTATTGCCTCTTTTTCAGGCACGACGCGCGGTGGGCGTCCGACGTCGCCACTATAGCCGACCCCGTTGGACCCGACGGTCGCCCCCGATCCGGGCCCGTGCGCCTTTTGGTCGTAGTGTTCACGGACCGCGGTCCGTCTCCGGTGGATAATGCGCAGCACTCCTCAGTACTGTTTGACCATGGCCACCTCCCTCAGAAACAGCCGCGCCGCCGCGCTTCCCGCCAAGCTCTCCCGATCGTGGCTGCTGGCGTCCGCTGCTTCCGAGGACAACTTCATCCCGGCGCTGACGTCGGAGGCGGACTCGGTGGTGTTCGACATGGAGGACGCCGTCCCCGCCGCGGACAAGGCCGAGGCGCGCGATCGCGTGGTCGAGGCGCTGTCCACGGGGATGACCGCCTGGGTGAGGGTCAACGGGATCGAGACCGACTACTGGGCGGACGACCTCGCGGCCCTGTCCAGGGCACCGGGCCTCCGCGGCGTCATGCTGGCCATGACGGAGAAGCCCGAGCAGGTCACCCACACGGCCATGCGGCTGCAGGCGGGAACCCCGGTCCTGGCCCTGGTCGAATCCGCGCTCGGCATCGAGAACGCGACGGCGATCGCGAGTGCCCCCGGCACGTTCCGCCTCGCGTTCGGCGTCGGCGACTTCCGCCGCGACACCGGGGCGTCCGACGACCCCATGGCGCTGGCCTACGCACGGTCCAAGCTCGTGGTGGCGTCCCGCGTGGGGCAGCTGCCCGGTCCGATCGACGGGCCGACCGTCGGTGCCCTCGGCGACGACCTGCTCGAGGCATGCAAGGTCACCGCCTCCATGGGCATGACCGGCAAGCTCTGCCTCCTGACGGATGCGACCGACACCATCAACCGGGGCCTGTCCCCGAGCGAGTCCGAGATCAGCTGGGCCTCCGAGCTGCTGCGTGAGCACGCGGCGGGGGCCGTGGTGGGCGACGGTTCGTACCTGCCGCGCCTGGCCCGCGCACAGAAGATCTCCTCGCTCGCCGACTCGTACGGCCTGTGGAACGCCTGACCGTCAGCGTGCGAGTGCGTGTTCTTCCGACCCGCTGATCCGCGAGGTGCCGCCACAGTTGGTGCACACCTGCAGCCGCGTCCGCTTCAGCGTGAGGAGCGGCACGAAGAACACCGACAGCTTGGTCTTCCGCTGGACCACCTGCTGCGGGGCGAACTGCCCGCAGTAACGGCAGGACGCCGATCGGGTGAACCGGAGCTGCTCGCGCGTGGTGAGGCCGAAGAGGAAGAACATCCCTCCACCGTAGCGAGTCCCTCCCGCGGGTGAGCGGGCCAGGGGCGCTTCCGGAGCCCCTTGCGGTCGGCGGCGCGGGGTGCAGGGTCATCTCCGACCACGGGATGAGGTGGGCGTGTCCGGTTCAGCCCCCGGCCCGACGCGGCGGCACCCGGTCCCCGGAAGCATGGAGGCATGACCCCCTTCCAGCACGGCAGACCACTGCCCGCCGCCCCCGCCCACCTGCCGCCCGCCGTCCTCAGTGCCCGTGGCCTCGTCAAGTCCTACGAGGCCACGCGGGCCCTCGCCGGGCTCGACCTCGACATCCGCGCCGGTGAATCGGTCGCCGTCATGGGTCCCTCGGGCGGCGGGAAGACGACCCTCCTGCACTGCCTCGCGGGGATCGTCACGCCCGACGCCGGGCAGGTCCTCCTCCAGCTCGACGGCGCCACCACCGACGTCGCGGGCCTCGACGACCGCCGCCGGTCCGCACTCCGGCGCTCGACCTTCGGGTTCGTCTTCCAGCAGGGCCTCCTGATCCCCGAGCTCACGGCTCTCGAGAACGTCGCCGTCGCCCTCATGCTGCTGGGCGTCGACCGCCGGGGCGCCGAGCACTCCGCGGCGCAATGGCTCGGGGCCCTCGGCCTGGGCGGCATGGAGGACCGCCGCGTCGGCCAGCTGTCCGGCGGCCAGGCGCAGCGCGTCGCCATCGCCCGCGCGCAGGTGTCGGGAGCGAGCGTCGTCTTCGCGGACGAGCCTACCGGCGCCCTCGACTCCGGCACGTCCGCCGAGGTCATGGACATCCTGCTCCGGTCGACCACGGGAACGGGCCGGACACTCGTGGTCGTCACGCACGACGACGACGTCGCCCGCCGGTGCGCGCGGACGGTCCACCTCCGCGACGGGCGCATCGTCCGTGACTCGCTGTGCCCGGGGACAGCGGCGTGAGCGCGGCCCTGCGTTCTGCGTCCCCGCGAGCGGAGGCGATCGGTGGGGCCGCAGGTGCCGGCGTACCCCTGCGGGTCGCCGTCCGCCTCGCCTGGCTGCTCGCGAAGCCGTCGGCCAACGGCCTGTCCTCGTCCGTCCTCCCCGTCACCGCCTTCGCGTTCGTGACCGCTCTCCTGCTCACCGTCGTCGCCGGCGGACTCGCCTTTCTCCAGTGGCAGGACGAGACAGGGCAGCTCTACCTCGCGCTCGCCGCCATCGCGACCTCGTTGCTCGTGGTGCCGCTCATGACGCTCGGCGGCTCTGCAGCGAGGCTCTCCGCCCGACGCCGGGACGGACGCCTCGCGACCCTGCGGCTGCTCGGGGCTCCGTCGGGGACCGTCGCCGTCATGACCGTCGCGGAATCGATGATGCTCGCCGCAGTGGGAGCGCTGGCCGGGATCGTGGGTCATCTCCTGCTCCTGCCGCTGGTGCAGCTCATCCCCTTCCGGGGCGAAGCACTGGGCGGTGCGGTGTGGATGGGGCCGGGACCGGTCGCGCTGGTCGCTCTCGGCATCGTGGCGCTCGCCGCCCTGAGTGCTGTCCTGGGCCTCCGGAGGATCGTGATCTCCCCGCTGGGCGTCAGGACCCGGCAGCAGGTCCCGAAGCTGCACTGGTGGCGTGCGGTGGTGGCCGTCTGCGTCATCGCCGTCGTGTCCGTGGTCATGGGGAACCTGGGTGGCGCCCAGGACTTCGCGACCGTGGTGGTGGTCCTCGCCGTCGGATTCGGCGGGGCGCTGGGGGTGTTGAACCTGATCGGTCCGTGGGCCATCGGGGTCGTCGCCCGTCGCCAGGCGCGGTCGGCGCGGAGCCTGGAGCGGCTCCTCGCTGCCCGGCAGATCCTCGATTCTCCGAAGGCGGCATGGCGTCAGGTGAGCGGCGTGGCCATGACGTGCTTCGTGGCGGTGTTCGCGGGTACGGGCGCTGCACTCATGAATGCGGCGGGGCCCCTCGAGGGGAGCGAGCGCTTCCTGGGCGACGACGTCCGGACGGGAGTCCTCATCACGATCGTGGCCTCGTTCCTGATGGTCGCCTGCTCCGCGGGTATCACCCAGGCCTCCCTGCTGCTCGACCGGCGGGACCTGTATGTCGGGCTCGACCGGCTGGGTATGCCGACGGGGACCATGGAGGCGTCCCGGACGCGGGCCGTCCTCCTCCCGCTGCTCGTCGTGTCCATCGGCAGCGCTGCGACGGCCGTCGTGGTCGTGCTGCCGCTCGCGGGGATGGCCCTGATCGTCGCACCGCTGTCCGTGGCGGTGATTCTGGGGTGCCTCGCAGCAGGTGTCGGCCTCGTGGTGCTGGGGCTCCGCGCGACGCGTCCGGTGCTCTCCCATGTGCTCCGGAATCCGGCGGCCGCCCTGTAGGGCAGGGCCGCGCCGCGGCGTCCTACCGGCGCGGGGTCAGGGGCGGCGGAAGCGGTTGACCATGGGGCAGTCGAAGGGGTCGCGGGCGGCGAGGCCTACCCGGTTGAGGTAGGAGACGACGGCGCCGTAGGAGGCGGCGACGCCTACTTCGGTGTAGGGGACGCGGAGGCGTTCGCAGTGTTCGCGGACGATCACGGCCGCTCGGCGCAGGTGTGGGCGTGGCATGTCCGGGAAGAGGTGGTGTTCGATCTGGAAGTTGAGGCCGCCGTAGGCGTTGTTCACGAAGGAGCCGCCGCGGATGTTGCGGGAGGTCAGGACCTGCTTCTGGAAGAAGTCGAGCTTACTGTCCTTGGGGACCACGGGCATGCCTTTGTGGTTCGGGGCGAAGCTCGCTCCCATGTAGACGCCGAAGACGGCCAGTTGGACGCCGAGGAACGCGAACGCCATGCCGACGGGCAGGAACCAGAAGAGGATGCCGAGGTACGCCCCGAAGCGCGCGCCGAGGAGTGCGAGTTCGACCCAGCGGCCCTTGATGGTGCGGCGGGCGAAGAGGGTGCTGATGGAGCGGGCGTGGAGGTTGATGCCCTCCATGGTGAGCAGCGGGAAGAAGAGGTAGCCCTGCCGGCGGGTGATCCACGCCTGGAGGCCTGTGGCTTTGGCGGCGTCCTCCTCGAGGAACGAGATGGTGTCGACCTCGATGTCGGGGTCCTTGCCCTTGGTGTTGGGGTCGTTGTGGTGGCGGGTGTGCTTGTCCATCCACCAGGCGTAGCTGATGCCGACGACGCCGGCGGCGAGGATGCGGCCCGACCAGTCGTTGGCGCCGCGGGTCCTGAAGATCTGGCGGTGGGATGCCTCGTGGGCGAGGAAGGCCATCTGGGTCAGGACGACGCCGAGCACCGCGGCGATGAGCAGCTGGAACCACGTGTCACCCAGGAGCGCGAACCCCGTCCATGCCGCGCCCATGGCCAGGGCCAGGAGGGAGAACACCGCGACGTAGAAGCGCCGTCGGCGGTTCAGCAGTCCTTCCTTCCGTACCTGCTTGAGCAGGACCGAGTAGGAGGCGACGACATCGTTCGGCTTCGAGATACGGACGGTACGCGGTGCGGCGGCAATGCTCAATGGGATTCCCTGGGGCCGGTGGAAGGCTTCCCAGCCCGGGGTGGGGTGTTAACCCGCAGATTCACTCACTGTATGTCAGGTCCCTGAGGAGTGGCTGAGCGTATGTCATGAGCAGGTCACGGTGTTGCTTTCTCCGCGTCGTAGTGACCGGGCCAGTCCTGCACCGGGATGCGCGTGATCTCCCGGACCGTCCCGGCCGTGCCCCACTCGTTCTTCCCGAGACGGGAGAGGGGCTTCAGGGCCTGGACCGAGGGCAGGTCGCCGTCGAGCATGTCCTCCGACACGACCGCGTGCAGCACCTCGCCGAAGACGAGCGTGCAGTCACCCATGTCCTGGATCAGGTGCAGCCGGCACTCCAGGGCCACCGGGGATTCGAGGACGCGCGGTGGGCCCACGGTCGCACTCGGCTCACGGGTGAGCCCCGCTGCGTCGAATTCGCTGACATCCGGGGGGAAGTTCGTCCCGGTCGCGTTGACGGCCTCGAAGAGATCCTCCGGCGTGAAGGCGACCACGAACTCGCCGGTCGCCTCGATGTTGCGGACCGAGTCCTTGCGGCCCACGGAGGTGAACTGCACGATCGGCGGGTCGACCGAGGCGATGGTGAAGAACGAGTGGGGCGCGAGGTTGTCCACACCGTCCGCCGAGGTCGAGGAGATCCACGCGATGGGCCTCGGCACCACGACGGAGGTCAGGAATCTGTAGAAGGCACGGCTGGAGTCCGGGTCGGGGATCACGTCTTTGCGCATGGCGGCAGCCTAGCCCGGCGTTCCGGCCACCCGTGCGGATCGACCGGTCGCGGCCGTGTCAGGTGTTCGACGTCGGTGCGCGCGTGACCGGTGCAGCCTCCGGACCTCCTAGGGTGTCGTGCTCCCGGACGGGGCGTCGCTCCCCTCGGCGTCGGCCGCCTCCGCTCCGTCCGCACCGTCCGCACCGTCCGCACCGTCCGCACCGTCCGCACCGTCCGCACCGTCCGCACCGTCCGCACCGTCGGCCGTGCCCTCCCGGTAGGACGCCGAGATCCGGCGGTACACGGGCGTGAGGAAGGCGAGGAGGGCCGCGACGATGATGACGATGCCGGCCACCAGGAACACCAGGGCGATCCCGCGGGACGTACCGTTGCCGAGGAGGGGGGCGAGCTGCGCCGCACCACCTTCCGAGCGGGCGTAGGGGATGATCCAGAACTGCGCGAGCGGGGCGATGAGGAAAGCGGTGACCGGAGCTGCTGCGGATTCGAACGCCATGGCGAACCCGAAGACACGTCCCTGCCGTTCGAGGGGTACCACCCGCTGGATGACCGTCTGCTCGGCCGCCTCGATGAACGGCACCAGCACGAGGTAGAGCCAGATCCCGAGGACATACAGCCAGGCCCATTCACGGACGGTGAACAGGGCGCCGATGACGCCCATGAGGACGACGGCGACGAGCATGGTGCGCAGGGGGTTCCGCCCCAGTCCGAACTTCGCGATCAGGGCTCCGCCCACGATGAACCCGGAGGCCCCGACGGCGAAGAACGTGCCCCACAGTTCGACGGAGAACAGCTCGAGCCCGTACGGATCCATCAGCGCCATGTAGACGCCCCCGACGAAGTTGTTGAACGTGGAGAACAGGATCAGGGCGAAGAGGCCCGCGATGGCGAGGACCGCGGCGTAGGATCCGCGGAGGTCGAAAGCGCCGTGGGCGTCGGTGGCGGCAGCACGCACCTCCTCCGGCATGCGCAGGGTGAGCAGGTGCACGAAGGCCAGGGCGGTGAGTGCGAGCGCGACGACGATGGTCCAGCCCATGCCGAGCAATCCCACGGACAATCCGGAGAGCACCGAGGTGATGATGAACATCAGGCCCTGGACCATGCCGACGAGCCCGTTCGCGTTGGCCCTCCGGTCCGGCTCGATCAGGATGGTCACCGTCGTCGACAGCGCGATGTTGCGCATGTTCTCGACGACGGCCCCGATCAGCACGATCAGGGTGAAGACCCAGAACCACGGCCGTGTCAGGTCGAGGAGGGTCGGTTCGGGCGTGACGAGGAACATGGCCCCGGCCAGGGCGAACATCCCGAGCGTGAAGGCGCCGGCGAAGCGCATCACGGACACCTTGCGGTAGCGGTCCACGAAGGTGCCGAAGCTGATGCTCGAGAGCGCCACCAGGAGCATGTAGGCCCCGCCGATCACCCCGGTGGCGATCACGTTGCGGGTCTCCAGATAGGCCCAGAAGGTCAGCGCGAACCAGAGGTAGCTCGTGGTGATGTTGGCGACGCCGGTGTTGAGAAGGATGCCGGTGAAGGTCCGTGAGCGCTCGGCCGGGGACCGCACGGAGAGGTCGACTCCTCCGGGTGCGTCTGTGCCGGACCCCGGAGGGGCCGGGGCCTGCTCGGTCATGGCGCCCAGTGTACGTCCGGCGCGGCGGGCCCAGAAGGGGCCGGCCTGCACGCGACGGAGCACGCGGTCGGTCGTTGTCCGCATCCCGCCGAGGACCCTCCGGCTAGACTGGCCGCACTATGGATCTCATGCGCAGGCTCCGCACCCCGATCATCTGGCTCGTCATCGCAGCCCTGGTGCTGAGCATCGGCGCAGGCCTCTTCTCCGTCGTCTTCTGACGGCAGCCCTCCCGTAGCAACTCCCGCGGCCGAGGTCCACCTGCTCCCACCGCGCCGACCGGCTTGTCCGCCGCCGTCCTGTGCCCCTAATGTGATAAGTAGGCTTAGCTTCCGGCGGCCAGTCCATCCCGCGCCTGCCGCGCGGGACACGCATTCTGTACAGGGAGAACACACATGACCTCCGACAGCACGACAGGATCGACCGACCAGTACACCTTCCAGAACCCGGTCACGCGGTTCGAGAGCATCTCGCCGCCCGCAGAGCACACGGCTGAACCGGGCCTCGAGTCGGACCTCGAGATCAAGGCCGACCGCGGGGAGACCTCCTACCGCGGCACCGGACGACTCGTGGGACGCAAGGCGCTCATCACGGGCTCCGACTCCGGTATCGGTGCGGCCGTCGCCATCGCCTACGCCCGCGAGGGAGCCGACGTCGCCCTGTCCTACCTGCCCGAGGAGGAGGAGGACGCCCAGGTGGTCAAGGGCATCATCGAGGCCGAGGGCCGCACGGCCGTCTGCATCCCGGGGGACCTGAAGGACCCCGCTTACTGCACCTCGCTGGTGCAGCAGGCCGTCGACGGACTGGGTGGCCTCGACATCCTCGTGAACAACGCGGGCAAGCAGGTAGCCGTGGAGTCGCTCGAGGAGCTGAGCGACGAGCAGCTCGACCACACCTACAAGACGAACATCTACTCGTTCTTCCGCGTGACCCGGGAAGCCCTCAAGCACCTGAAGCCCGGGTCGGCGATCATCAATTCGACCTCCATCCAGGCCTACGAGCCCTCACCGACGCTCGTGGACTATGCGAGCACGAAGGCCGCGATCAACAACTTCACGAAGGGGCTCGCACAGCAGCTGGCGCCGAAGGGCATCCGCGTCAACGCGGTTGCCCCGGGCCCCATCTGGACGCCGCTGCAGCCCTCGGGCGGACAGCCCGCAGAGGCGTTACCCGAGTTCGGCAAGTCGACCCCGCTGGGCCGCGCCGGACAGCCGACCGAACTGGCTCCGGCGTACGTCTTCCTGGCCTCCTCCGAGGCGAGCTACGTCCTCGGTGAGACCCTGAACGTCAACGGCGGGATGCCCTCGCCCTGAGTTCCGCCTGCCTGCACGGAACAGCCCCGGACTCCACAGGGTCCGGGGCTGTTCCATGCCGTGGCTGAAGCCGGTGGGGGTTGCCCCGCGTCCTCGAGGCTCCTATCCCGCGTCCTCCAGTGCATCGAAGTCGGTACGGTCGATCTTCCGGTGGTAGCGCATGCCCACAAGGCCGCCGAGGATCGCACCGACCAGCGCGATGGCTGCGACGACGAGCAGGCCGATCAGGCCCGGTCCCGTCAGGTCCTGCGCGGAGGGGACGCCGAGTCCCTGGAATCGCTCGGTCACGTTGGCCTGGTTGCCGATGATGAAGCCGACCACGGCGAGGACGATCGCGATGATGACGGCCCACAGCCAGACGGCGACTCCCTGCTTGACGCCGCTGAAGCGGGCCATGCGCCCTGCCACATACCCACCGGCGTAGTAGGAGACCAGGAGGATGACGCCGAGCACCACGGCGGCCGTGATCCCCGTGCTCTGGGCTTCGGTGGAGCCGCTCGCGAGATCCGACGTCGAGAGGTTCGCGCCGTAGCCGAACGCCCCGGCGATCGCCCCCACGAGGGCGGAGAGCAGCACGAACATGCCCGTCGCCGTGAGCCACCCGAAGAAGGCGGAGCCGAACTTCATGCCGCCGAAGTGCTCCTTCTCGCGCTGGTGGATCAGCTTGCGGTCCTCGAGGCTCGGCAGCCCGGACCCGGACCCCGCGACGGCCCCGGCGGTGGCGGCGCGCGGGAAGTGGCGGTCCTTCCCGCGGTCGTCGTCGTGCGCCTTGGACGCGGTGACGGGCGCCACCTGCGTGTGGACCTGCGTCGGAGGCTGGGCATCCCGCGCGGACGCAGACTCCCGTGATGCCGCGACCGGCGTCGGGCGGGTGTGCTCGCGGGTGGACGTGACCTTCGACGACCGGTCCTCCGGGGACGGGTCGGAGTACATGCCCGGCACGTAGTCGCCGCTCGTGTCCTCCTCGGCGGAGTATCCGCCGGGCACGTAGTCGCCGGAGCCGCCGTCGTTGCCGGCGCGGGTGGCTCCGCTCGCCTGATCGCTGCAGGTTCCGCTGCGTGCTCCGGTGCTGGTTCCACTGCCCGTGTCGGCCCGCCCGGCACTGCTCGCACCCGCACCGGACCTGCCGGTGTCCATCAGCTCGGTGGGGGTCTCGACGTGACGGGGGCTGTCGTCGTCCGTGGCCCGGCGCTCGGGGTCGGTGTTCCCTGTTCCTGGTGTACTCACTGGTCCTCCTGATCTCAGGGCCCTCGGGCTCGCTAAGTTGGCTTAGTATTCGTCACAGTATTCCACGGAGTGCCGCGCGGGTGCCGTTCCGCGGCGTCGCGTCGCGCAGCCGGATGCGAGACTTGAACCATGGATCTCCAGGTGTTCATGACGGTCGTGTGCGGCGCCCTCATCGCGGTGGGTGTCGCGGGAGTGGTGGTGCCGGTCCTGCCGGGCAGCATCCTCATCATCGTCTCGCTGCTGGCCTGGGCCCTGACGGTGACGAGTACCGAGGGCTGGGTGGTCTTCGCGATCGGCACCGTCCTGGCCGGAGCCGGTCTCGCAGCCGGGATCGTGCTCACCGGCAGGACCCTCAGGCAGCGGAAGATCCCGGGCAGGTCCGTGACCATCGGCGTCCTGCTGGGGATCGTCGGCATGTTCGTCATCCCCGTCGTGGGCCTGTTCGTCGGCTTCGCCGTCGGCCTCTTCGCCAGCGAGTACGCGCGGCAGCGTGATTCCCGCGCTGCCCTGACCTCGAGCCTGCACGCCCTGAAGGCCACGGGCCTCGGCATCCTCGCCGAACTGGCCCTCGCCTGCCTGGCCGGCACCACGTGGGTCATCGGGGTCTGGGTCTACTTCGCCACCGCCTGAGGCCGGTCTGCACACGGCACCTTCGCGGTACATGGCCCCGTGCGGCCGGCCCTCGGCTCGCCGGTGCGGCGGGGACAGCGGGGGCTCGCGGTCAGGACTTCCCCGAGATGGCCAGCGCGGCGACGATCAGCGCCAAGTGGCTGAGCCCCTGCGGCAGATTGCCCATGAAGGCCAGGTCGTCGGGATCGATCATCTCGGACATGATCCCGACGTCGTTGGCGAGCGGGAGGAGCTCCTCCATCAGGTCCACCGCTTCGTCGCGCCGGCCGACGGCGACGAGCGCCGACACCATCCAGTACGCGCAGGCCACGAACGTGGCCTCCTCCTCCTGCATGCCGCTGTACCGGTAGAGAAGGGGGCCCGCCCCGAGCTCGGCGCGCAGGGCGTCGATGGTGGAGGACATGCGCGGCCCCGTGTCGAAGCCGCTCATGGCGTGCAGGAGGATCGAGGCATCGAGGTCGGTGGAGCCCGGGTACCAGACGTAGCTCTGCCGCTCCTCCGACCAGCCCTGCTCCTGCACCCAGTCCCGGATGCGGTCCCGCTCGGCCTCCCACCGCTCCACCGGTCCCTGCAGCTGGCCGTGCTCGACGAGCAGGACCGCGCAGCGCAGCGCGTTCCAGCATCCGAGCTTCGAGGTGACGTAGTGCCGTTCCTCGGGCAGCTCCCACATCCCTGCGTCCCGGCGCCGCCAGATGTCGCAGGTCAGATCCGCGAGATCCGCGAGTTGCCGCATGGTCGCGGGGTCGAGCACGTGACCCGCCTGCACGTACTGCCACACGATGTCGAAGACGTCGCCGAAGACACCGAGCTGCAGCTGGCCCGCGGCGGGGTTGCCGTCCACGACCGGTCCGATGTGCCGCCAGCCGGTGAGGTCCGGGCGGTCCGTCCCTTCCGGGACCTCGCCGTTCAGGCGCGTGAACACCTCGAGGTCGGATCCCTGGGAGCGGAGGTTCTTGAGCATCCAGGACGCCGCGGCGTGGACCTCCTCGCGGAGTCCCGCGCGCGTGAGCGCATGGAGCGTATAGGCCGTGTCCCGTACCCAGGCGTAGCGGTAGTCCCAGTTCTTGCCGCCGGCGGCGCTCTCCGGGAGCGAGGTGGTCGCCGCAGCGGCGATCGACCCGGACGGGCTGTGCAGCAGCAGCTTCAGTGTGAGGGCACTGCGCAGCACCGCGTGGCGGTAGTCGCCGTCGTAGGCGAAGCTGTCGGACCACGCCTGCCAGTTGCGGATGGTGCGGTCCACGCCGTCGTCGATGGTCTGCGGGTCCGGGAGGGGCAACGGCTCACCGTGCGTGGACACGACGGCGACGAGGTGGCGCGATCCCACCGAGGTGGTGAAAGCGCCGTCGATGGACCGAGCGGAGGCAGTCTTCACGCCGTGGTCGATACCACGGATCCCCAGTGCGACGGCATCGACGCGGAGGATGGGGCCCCCGGGGCCGCTGTCGGCCCACGGCGAGGCCGTGCCGAAGCAGGTCCCCGGCGCCACGGACCACGCCATCTCCACGGAGCCGGTGAGGCCGTCGACGCGGCGGGCGAGTTCTCCCCAGGGGAGGCGGCCCGCCACGCCGGTGTTCAAGGAGTCCGTGACGCGGACGGTCCCGGTGTCCGTGGTGTACGTGGTCTCCAGGACGTTCGACCCGTCAGCGTATCGGCGCTCCACCGAGAATCCGGCCGTGGGAGCGAGGGTCATGAAGCCCTCGTCGGCGTCGAGCAGGCGGGCGAAGGACGGCGTCGAGTCGAGATCCGGCGTGGGGTACCAGTCGATGGAGCCGTCCATCGCCACGAGGGCGACGGTGCGGCCGTCCCCGATGGCCGCGTAGGAGCGGATATCGGCGAAGCCGTCCGCGTCACGGAATGCGATGGCCGTTCCTCCCTGCCGTTGTGCGTGCCTGCCGGCTGACGGGCTACTTTCCCTTGAAGCGCGTCTTGTCGGCGCGCGGGGCCTGGCCGTTGTTGCGCTTGGCCAGGACGCGGGAGGCGATGACGGGCACCAGGGCCCACAGGATCTTCTTCAGCATGATGATGTCCTCTGCTCGGGAGCCGGCGGCGGTGATCGCCGGACTGTTCCATCAGTCTACGTACTGTTCCCCTGCAGCCCGTCCCTCGGTGACGAAGTCCCGCAGCGCCTGCAGCTGCGCGTGTCGTGCTACCGGGTTGAGGTACATCATGTGGCCGGCCTCGTGGTAGTGGTGCGTGAAGCGCGCACGGGCGGCATCGTCGAGGTTCATGTGGGCCCAGACGTACTCGGCGGCGAAGTGCGGCGTCGCACCGTCGTGGTAGCCGTAGTCCACGTGCACGCGGAGCGCGGGATTGTGCACGAGCAGGCGCTCGAGAACACCCGAGACGTCCACGGGGGCGCCCTCGAACGTGCGGTAGCTCCACGGCTGCACCCGGGCGGTGAGGATCTCGTACGGGAGATCGTTCTCGTAGCCGAGTTCGGCGCGCACGTAGTGGTTCATGGCTGCCGAGTACGGGCCCGTGATCGCACGGATGCTCGGGTCGTCGAAGGAGCCGGACGCCTGGAGGTTGGCCGGACGGGCGGCGAACCTGCCGTCGATACGACCGACGGCGAGCCCCTCCGAGCGCAGGATCTCCGCCGCGAACTCGTGGTACGCCCAGCGGAAGTTCGAGCGGCGGATGAATCCGGCGTCGAGCGTCGTGATGGCCTCCAGTCGCGCCACCGTCTCCTCGTACTCCTCGGGCGTGAGCCGGCCGCCCTGTGTGAGGGCGAAGCCGAAGTCCCGGGCCGCGTACTCCTCCGCCTCGCGGACGACGTCGGCGAGCTCACGGTCGCCGTGGCGGCCGTGATAGTGCGCGATCGCGGCATACGTGGGCAGGTGCAGGGCGTAGGGGAGGTCGCTGCCGGGGAAGAAGCGCAGCGTCGACATGTTCAGGACGGTCGAGATGAGTCCCAGGCCGTTGACGGCCATGCCGTACGCGTCGAACAGCCGGCCGGCGACGGCGACGGCGCGCAGCGTCCCGTAGGACTCCCCGACGAGGTACTTCGGCGACAGCCAGCGGTTGTTGCGCGTGGTCCAGAGACGGATCACCTCGGCCACCAGGTCGCGGTCCTGGATGAAGGCGTGGAACTCGTCGGCCTTCTCGCCCTCGACGACCCGCGAAAACCCGGTGTTCACCGGATCGATCATCACCAGGTCGCTGGATGCGAGCAGGCTGTCCGGGTTGTCGACGAGTCCGAAGGGGGCGGGCGTCATGGATCCGACGTCGCCGGAGTCCACCAGGCGGGGGCCGAGGAGGCCCAGGTGGAGCCAGACGGAGGCCGAGCCGGGCCCGCCGTTGAAGGCGAAGGTGACGGGGCGCCCGGGTTCGGCGTCCTGCTTGGTGTACGCGACGACGAAGATCTCGGCCTTCGGCTTGAAGCCGTCGGCCTTGCCGTCCTTCGTCTCCTCGCGCCGCAGCACCAGGCGGCCGGTGGTCGTGGTGTACCTCAGGCCGGACGGTGCAGTGTGCTCCCGGACGGCGAAGTCGTCGGTGACGTCCTTCGTGTCCGCGATACCGGCACCCTTCTGTGCGTCGGTCGCCGTCGTCCCTGGTGTGTCCTGCGTCTCGTCAGCCATGGCAGAAGACTACCGGTAGTTTCCAGAGGCAACAGCTCAGGTGTCGGCCGGAGTCGCCTCGCGCCGCGCGGCAGATCCGGTGTCCCCGCCCTGCTCGGGTGAGGAGGATGCGGATCCCTCCGTCGCGGGAGCTCCGACGGCGCCGGCGTCGCCCTCCCAGACCCGGTTCTGCTGGGGCTTGGCGAAGAAGAGAGCGGCCGCGAAGCCGATGAGCACGACGACGGCGGGCAGATAGAGGGACTGGCCCATGGACAGGGCGTAGCCTGCCTTCGCCTCGTCGGGCAGGGCGGCGCCGGGGGTCGCAGTCATTCCTCCACCGCCCATGTTCGTCATGAGCCGTGACTGCATGATCGCTGCGATGGCGGCGCTGCCGAGGACCGCACCCATCTGGCGGGTGGTGTTGTAGACCCCCGACCCGGCACCGGCCAGTGACGGGGCCAGATTGCGGGTGGCGGTGAGCGACACGGGCGCCCAGATCCCCGCGCTCGAGAGGCCGAGCAGGGAGATGGGCAGGAGCAGTTGCCAGAGGGCGACGTCCGGCGTGAGGATCGATCCAAGCCAGAACAGTGCGGCGGACATCCCCGCGAATCCTGCCACGGCCATGAACTTCGGGTTGTTGCGCTGCACGAATTTGCCGACGAACGGCGCGAGGACACCCGAGATCACGGCCATCGGCGTGAGCAGCAGGGCGGCCTGCGTGGGGGAGAGGCCACGGACGGTCTGCGCGTAGAGCATGAGCGGCAGGGTCATGGTGGTGATGGAGAAGCCCATCGCGGTGATCGAGGTATTGGCCAGCGAGAAGTTGCGGTCGCCGAAGAGGCGGAGCGGCACGAGGGGTTCACCACGGTTGATGCGCTGCCAGACCACGAAGGCGACGAGCAGCACGATTCCCGTGATGATGAGCGACCACACCGACAGGGGGCCGGCGATGGTGCCCCAGTCGTAGCTCTCCCCCTCCTGGATCCCGAACACCAGGCAGAAGAGGCCCGCCGCGCTGAGGAAGACCCCGAGCATGTCGAAGCGGTGCGAGGTGGTGGGCAGGGTGGGTACGAGTCGTGAGGCGAGGATGAACCCGACGACACCGACCGGCACGTTGATGAAGAAGATCCATTCCCAGCCCGCGGAGTCGACCAGGACGCCGCCGAGGACGGGGCCGACGAGCGTGGCGATCCCGGCGACCGAACCCCACAGGCCCATGGCCGCGCCGCGGCGCTCGGGCGGGAAGATCCGGGTGATCACGGACATGGTCTGCGGTGTCATGAGCGCGGCCCCGAGGCCCTGCAGCACGCGGGCGAGGATGAGTGCCTCGACGCTTCCGGACAGCCCGCACCAGGCACTGGAGAGCGTGAAGACGACGAGCCCCACGAGGTAGATGCGCTTCGGCCCGAAGCGGTCTCCCAGCCTGCCGGTCACGAGGAGCGGCACGGCGTAGGCCAGCAGGTAGGCACTGGTCACCCAGATGACGCTGTCGATACCCGCGTCCAGACCGGCCATGATGGCCGGCGTCGCGACGGACACGATCGTGGAGTCGACGAGGATCATGAAGAACCCGATGACGAGCGACCACAGGGCCGGCCACGGCCGGACGTCGTCGTTCTGGAGCTGGGCAGGGGCTTCCTGCCGGGGATTGCTGGACATGGGGAGAAGACTACTCCCGGCCGCTGACAGGCCGGTGCGCGTTCGGCCGGCGGACGGCGCTTTGGGATCGGGCCGCCCTTCTGGGTACAGTATGGGTGTTCGGCAGAGGTGTCCGGGGCTTTAGCTCAGTTGGTAGAGCGTTTCGTTCGCAATGAAAAGGTCGGGGGTTCGATTCCCCCAAGCTCCACAGTTCCCGTCCACAGAAGAAGCGAGGCCCCTGGTCACCAGGGGCCTCGCTTCTTTTGTGTGGGATGGAGCGGTGTGGTCAGGTCACCGGGACTGGTACTGGCCCGGCTGGTAGGAACCGGCCGCGCCGTGCCCCTGCTGGGGCGCCTGCCCGAGCGGGTAGCGCGCCGCGTCCGGGCCGAGGTAGCGGGCGCCGCCGTAGGACAGGACGAAGTACATGATCAGGCTGAAGAAGAAGATGAGCACTGCTGTCCCGGCGCCCTTGCCGAACACCTTGGCGAGGTTGATGGCGAGCAGGACGACCAGCACGATGTTCGCGACCGGGATGAAGGACAGGATCACGAGCCACGGGGACAGGCCCGAGATCTTCAGGAGCACGATGATGTTGTAGAGGGGGACGACGGCGGCCCACGCGGGCTGTCCGGCTTTCTTGAAGATCCCCATCAGTGCGAAGCCGGTGATGGCGAGAGCGATCACGGCGCCGAGGAGGCCACCGACGGCAGCGCCGGCGGCTGCTGCGGGGTCGGTCGTGGTGGTCGTGGAGGTCATCGCCGGGAGCATGCCTGTGGCAAGGGCGGAAGTCAGTGTCATATCGCGAACAGTACCGTCGTTTTAATGAATTCGGGACGAACTGTGGATGGCCGTTCCGTGGCGCGCCGCGCCAGCGGTTCGGAGGTCACTCCTCGGCGGACCTGCGGATCCAGGGCCGCGCCGCCACGATGCGGGCCAGGGGCGCGAGCCAGGACATCACGACGAGCAGGGTGAAGGTGCTGCTGAGGGAGGAGCCGAGGCTCGTCGACGGCAGCAGCTGGTGCACCCCGACGAGGATCGCCGCCACGAGCATGAGCTTCTTCACCCCGTTAAGGATGTGGAGCGGGACGGGACGGGGCCAGGGCGTGAAATCGACCGGGTCCTGGGTCTCCCGGGCATCCTGCGGACTCATCGTGACCCCCCTCCTCTGCATCCTGCGCATCCTGCGCATCCTGTGCTCCCATTATCCCCATGGAGGCCCGGCAGGGCACGCGCTGCCGGGCGGACGACGATGGGGAGCCGTCAGCCGAGGACCGCCCAACCGCGTGCGGGCACCAGCGCTCCGGCGCCGTCGACGGCCGCTTCCCCCGCAAGGACATCCGAGGCGCCGCCCACGTCGACCCGGGCGGGTCGGCGCGAGAGATTGAGGGCCACCACCAGTTCCTCGGGTCCCTCGGCCGTGACGCGGTAGGCCAGCACCTCGTTGGAGAGCTGCAGCACCTGCGTCGTCGCGCGGTGCAGCCACGCATGCCGGCGTCGCAGCCCGATGAGCTGCTGATGGACGGCGAACACGCCCTGGCCGATGGAGGAGAGGTCCGAGGGTGAGGGCGGGAACAGCGGCCTGACGTCGTCGTCGCCGCCGGCCCTGTCCTCCTTCACCCCGCGATACCCCTGCTCGTCGCCGTAGTAGACGGAAGGGGTCCCGCCGAGCGTCATGAGGAGGACGACGGCGTGCGCCACGAGGGCGGGATCGGTGAGTCTGCTGGCGATGCGCGTGACGTCGTGGTTGCCGACGAAGGTGAGCGGCGCATAGGACGCCAGTAGGGCGTTGTGCCGTTCGAGTGCCGCGGACAGCTCGAAGAAGTTGGCGTCGTTGAGCGAGCTCCAGATGGCCTTCCACAGTTCGTACTGGGTCGCGGAGTCGAGACCGCCCGCGCCGACCTCGGCCGCGTAGTCGCTGTGGATGTATTCGCCGATCAGGTAGGCATCGGGATGGGCGGCCCGGACCCGGGCCGTGACGTCGGCCCAGAACGGCGCCGGGACGGCGTACGCGGCATCGAGCCGCCAGCCGTCCGCTCCGCGGTCCAGCCAGTACCGCATGACCTCGACCACGAGATCAGCGACGGCGGGCTCGCGGTGGTCGAGGGCGACGAGGTGGTGGTGGCCCTCGAAGTCGCGATATCCGGGTTCCGTCCCCGGGCCTGCGCCGTCGGGCCAGTCCAGGACGAACCAGCGGGTGCTTGCCGCTCCCGGTCCGTCGGCGAGGACGTCCTGGAACGGCCGGAAGGACCGGCCCACATGGTTGAACACGCCGTCCAGCAGGATCCTCAGCCCGCGCCGGTGGGCCTCGGCGACCAGGGTGTCGAAGTCCTCGAGGGTGCCCAGCCGGGCGTCGATCCGGAAGTAGTCGGTGGTGTCGTAGCCGTGGGTCTCCGAGGCGAACACCGGGCCGAGTGTCAGCCCCGACGCGCCCAGCTCCACCGCGTAGTCCAACCAGGGAAGGAGATCCAGGAGCCGATGCTGCGCGGCGGGCCGGTCGGTGGCGGTCTTCTCCGCCCCGACGAAGCCGAGGGGGTACACCTGCCACCAGATGACGTGCTCTACCCAGGGGGCACTCTTCACGGGCGACGGCCTTCCAGCTGGTGGGCGCCGACGGAGAGAGCCGGCGTACCGCTCCGATGGACCGGCCCGATCAGCCTACGTGGCCGAGCAGGTGTCCGCCGGATGCGAGTTGGTGGACGTCGGCAGGCTGCAGATGCGCGGCTTCGGCGATGTCGACGATCGCAGCTCCGCCGTCGGCCGCCTCGAGCACCGCCGTCTCGAGTTCGTCGGTGACCTGGTCCAGGTGCCACCGGACGTCCTCGAGGTCGGCGGCTGCGGCTGCGACCCGCCGGAGTGCCGGGGAGAGCGGGAGGGCGAGATCCTTCGGCTCCTCGTGGGAGAGCTGGAAGCCGCAGGCGCAGGCCCAGACGAGTTCGACGTCGAACCCCCCGGTCGGCTGCTCGATCATGCCGTAGGAGGTGCCGTGCCAGGAGGTCTCGCGCAGGGTCATCGGTCCGCCACAGTGGAGGGGCGCTCCGACGGCGGTGTCACCGGCACCCAGGGAGCCAGGAATGGTTTCACTGATGGTCTGCGTCATTGCCCGCCCTTTCGCTCAGGAATACGAACCGTACTGTCAACTAGTTCGGCTAACTAGTTATATGCCGACTGACAGAGGCCTGTCCACCCGGATGGACGACGGCATCAGTCGTCGAGGGTCCGCTTGCGCGTCTCGCGATGCTCGTGCTCGCTGACCACGCCGCGACGATGGAGGTCGTCGATCTCGCGGAGGCGGTCCTTTTTGGTCCGGGGTGGGTGCAGGGTGTCCGGGCGGGCCCCGGACAGTGGTGCGCCCGGCGGCTGCTGTCCGCTGTGCGGTCGAGTCCCCCTCCGCGCCGCCGAGGTCAGGAGGACCGCCCCGACGATCACCGCCACCACCAGCAGGAATCCGAGGATCACGATGATGTGCCATCCCTCGAGGCGCACGGCTCAGCCCTGCCCGGCGGCGGCGAGGGTGGAGTCGACGAGGCCCTGCAGCTCTTCCTGCGTACCCTCGGGAAGGGTGTCCTTGGCCGTGCGGACGGCCGTCACGGCGAGGTCACCACGGGTGCCGACGATGGTCATGGTCTGCTGCGTCGCTACGTCCGGGGTGGTCTGTACCGCCAGCGTCCCGGCCGTGCGGTCGGCGTCCGTCGTTGCCTCCACCGCCTCGACGGTCTGGTCGATCGACACTCCCGAGGCCTCGACACTGATCGAGGAGCAGGATTCGAGCGTTTCCGCGGTCCGGGCGGCCTCGTCCTCGCCGGCGGAGGCGATCTCGGCGGCGGAGGCCGCCGAGAGGATGGTCTGCACGGCGTCGCCGTCCGCGCTGGAGACGCCCGTCGCGACGCCTGCGCCCTCCGGTGCCTCCAGGCTGTTCGACACGAAGACCGCGCACTCCTCGGGGCTGACCGTCACGCCGGCCAGGAACTGGCGCGCCTGCTCCATGCTCTGCTCGATCTGGGCCGTGGGGAGCATCTGCAGGGCACTGCCGTCCGCCTGCGTGACCGATCCGAGGATGGCCGAGAGGTCGTCCGACGAGTAGCTCCCGGTCCCCTCCGCCGCGTCGGGAGACGCGCCGTCGGACGCGCTCCCGGACGCGTCGGCCGAGACTTCCGGGGACGGCTCTGCCGACGAGACGGATGCCGGCGTGGACGCACGCGCCTCGCCCCCATCCGTCGATGTCGAGCAGGCCGTCAGGACGACCAGGACGGCAAAGGACAGTCCCGTGATCGGGGCGAAGCGTGGCATGCGTGATCCTCCGGTGGTTCGCCGGGCCCTCGGCCCGCTCCGGCAAGGCTACACAACACGCCCGGACGCAGAGCCGCTGAAGGAGGCTCCTGCGCGGCGTCCCGCACGTCCGGTCCGCCGGTACACCTGCAGGCAGAAGACGACGAGCAGCAGTGCGTGCACGGCGTCACCGCCGTAGTACATGAGCTGCGCGGCCCCCGCTGTCCCGTCCGGCATCCCGGCAGCACCGGCCAGCGAGTACAGGTGCTTCGCGATCATCCCGTGCGCTGCGATGGAGACGAGGATCGCGCCTGCGCGCAGGGTGACGGACGCCCGGTGGGGCTGGGGATCCACCCCGACGACGGCGTAGGCGAAGAGCGCCCCCGAGGCCACGAAGTGCACGTGGAGGACCGGGCCGGCCACGGGATCATGCAGCAGGGCGAGGGCCGAGCCGTCCCGGTACAGCAGGGCCATCGGCATGATGGAGAGCACCAGTGCGGTCACCGGATGGGTGAGGATACGGAGCGGCGGGCTACCGGCCAGGCCTGCGAGCCGCCGACCGGCATGGACCGGGACCGCCCGGAGCACCAGGGTCATGGGCGCGCCGAGGACGAGCAGGAGCGGCACGAGCATCCCGAGCACGAGGTGGACGGCCATGTGGGCCGTGAAGCTGTTCCCGGCAGCCGACGCGACGGGCCCCACGGACACCACGAGGCCGAGCAGGGCGCCCGAGAGCCACGAGGCCGTGCGCACCGACGGCCAGGAGGTGCGACCCCGCAGCACCGCGACGCGGTCGGCGACGAGATAGCCCGCCACCAGTCCCGACCAGGCGAGGACGACGGCGGTCCGCACCGCGAAGCTGACGGCGTCACCGTCGCCGGCCGCCGTCCCGGCACCACCTGTATGGTGCTGCACGGCGTCGCCCACCACGGCGGAGAACCTCACCCCCGCCGGCGTCCCGCCCGCCGGACGGCGAGCAGCACGAGGACCCCGGCGACCAGGAAGGCCAGCGCCGCGCCGTTCCACGCGAGGTCGTAGGGGAGGAGGTCCACCCCGTACCGGACCTCGTGCAGGCCCAGCAGCCTGTGCTGCACCAGGCCGTCGAACAGCTGGAAGGCGCCGACGCCGACCAGGATCCCGCCCGCCCAGCGTCGGGTGTCCAGTGCACCCCGTCTCCTCAGGTCCGCGAACAGGAAGAGCGAGGCGACCGTGGCGAACCAGCTGAACGCGTGGAACAGGCCGTCGGACACGAGGCCCGCCGCCTGGGTGGAGCGGTCGTAGAAGTGGTGCCAGTGGAGGAGCTGGTGGAACACGGCCTCATCGAGGAAGGCGATGATGCCGCACCCGAACAGGATGCCCACCAGGACGTTCCGCCGATGCAGGTGGGGCGTGCTCGCACCGTTCCCCGGCTGGGCGGGAGGGCGGGTGGTCGAAGCGATGGTGTTCCCCGTCGTCGAAGGGTGCGGACGTTGTCAGCGTGCCAGTGCCGCGCGGGGAGCGTCCAGCACTTTCGGGTCCGCGCCGCCCCGACCCCGAGAGCCTCCGCGCCGTGCTCCGACGGTCATGGTCCGGCTCGGATGGCGATGCGCCGGACTACATTGGCCCTGTGGAGAAGAACCCTGCGTTCAGCGAGTACCTGAAGGCACGACGGGAAGCTGGTCCGCCCGGAGGACGTGGAGCTGCGCACCTACGGCCGGCGGCGCGTCGTGGGACTTCGTCGGGAGGAGGTCGCGCAGCTGGCGGGCATCAGCGTCGACTACTACGTCCGCCTCGAACAGGGTAGGGACCACCACCCCTCGCCGCAGATCCTGGATGCACTGGCACGTGCCCTGATGCTCGACCCACCGTCGACGCTTCACCTGCACCGTCTCGGCCGACTCCCTGCCGACCGCCCCGTGCCGGGATCGGGATCGACGGACGGTGTTCCCGAGCCGGTGGCCCCGGGGTTGGGCATCCTGCTCGAGACGATCGGCAATGTCCCGGCCTTCGTCCAGGACCGCTTCATGACGGTCCTCGCGGCCAACCGGCTCGCCATAGCCCTCTCTCCCCGGAACGCACCGGGGACGAACATCCTGCGCGAGGCTTTCCTGGATCCGGCGGAGCGGGACCTGTACGAGGACTACGACCAGGTGATGCGCGAAGCCGTGGCGGGATTGCGTGCTTCGGTCGGAGAACGAGTCGACGATCCCCGGGTCCGCCGCCTGGTCGAGGACCTGTCCGATCGCAGCGCCTACTTCGTGCACCTGTGGAACCGACATGACGTGCGGCCGAAGGTCGCCGGCCGTCGGCTCCTGCACCACCCGATCGTCGGTGACCTCGACCTGTTCCATGAGAAGCTCGCCGTCGCAGGGACTGATGGGCAGCTCCTCGTCGTGCATCACGCCTCACCGGGCTCGCCCTCCGACGGTGCGTTGCGGCGCCTCGCGCGCACCGGTCCATCAGTGGTCGCGTAGGGCGGACCCGCCTACGGAAATCCCCTGCCGACAGGGGCTCGGTTGCCCAGGGTGGCCCTGGTGTTCCTAGGCAACGCAGGGATCTACCTGCAGCTCTGGTCGACGAGCAGACTCATGCACAGAGCCGCCCATGCCGCACCCAGTCCCCTCCGGGCAGGTCCTGCCGGCGCCACGGGCTCCTCTGCCACATGACACCCGTCCTCCACGAAAGAAGTCATCCCCTATGGCCCGCATCACCACCCCCTTCGGTTCCTCCTCGACCGCCTCCGATGTCACCCGGAGCATCGACTTCACCGGTCGGCGGGTCGTCATCACCGGCGGCGCCTCCGGTATCGGAATCGAGACCGCCCGCGCATTCGCCCGCATCGGCGCCGAGGTCACCCTGGCCGTCCGCAATCTCGAAGCAGCAGCTCCTGTCGCCGAGGAGCTGCGCGCATCCACCGGCAATCAGAACATCTTCCTCGGCCGTGTGGATCTCGCCGACCATGCCTCCGTCAAGGAGTTCGCCGACGCATGGACCGGACCGCTGCACGTGCTCGTCAACAACGCCGGGATCATGGCACTCCCCGAACTGGAACGGACACCGGAGGGGTGGGAGATGCAGTTCGCCACCAACTTCCTCGGTCACTTCGCCCTTGCGCACGCACTCCACAGTGCTCTCGCCGCAGCCGGAAATGCCCGCATCGTGTCATTGAGTTCGAGCGGTCACCTCTTCTCCCCGGTCCACTTCGACGACCCGCACTTCGACTTCATCCCGTACGACGCGTTTCTCGCCTACGGGCAGTCCAAGACGGCGACCGCCCTGTTCGCCGTGGCGATCACCTCGCGATGGGCGAAGGACGGCATCACGTCGAACGCCGTCATGCCCGGCGCCATCGCGACGAACCTCCAACGCCATACCGGTGGGCTCCGCACGCCGGTCGAACGCCGGAAGACGCCTGAGCAGGGAGCAGCGACGACGCTCTACGTGGCGACGGCCCCCGACCTCGACGGGATCGGCGGCCGCTACTTCGAGGATGTCAACGAAGCAGCGGCCGTGGACCACCGCGGACCCGACTACACCGGCGTCGCCGCCTATGCGCTCGACCCGGTGAACGCCGACCGGCTGTGGGACCTGGCCGAGGGCCTCCTCGCCCGGCGCGCCTCCTGACCGCCGCCTCCGCCGTCCCGTACCGGCCGACGGCACTGCCGACCACCGAAGGATCACGATCATGACCACTGTGCCCAGCATCACCCGGACCACCACGCTCGCCGCCCGCAGCTCACCCGCACCGAACGGGCTGCGGGTCGGATGGGTGGGCCTCGGCGACCAGGGGGCGCCGATGGCACGAGCCATCGCCACCGCGGGTTTCGACCTGCAGGTGTGGGTCCGTCGAGAGGCTTCCCTGAACGAGCTCGAGGGGCTGCCCCATACCCGACACGAATCCCTCGCAGACCTCGGAGGAGCCAGTGAGATCCTGGGGCTCTGCCTGCGTGAGGACTCCGATATCGAGGAGGTCCTGATCGCCGGTGGCCTCCTCGCCGCCATGGAGCCGGGGACCGTCCTCATCAACCACGGAACGGGACTCCCCGGCTACGCGTCCTCCCTTGCCGACCGCGCCGCCCGCACGGGCGTTCTCGTCCTCGATGCCCCCGTCAGCGGAGGCAGGGCCGGCGCCGAGGCGAGACGCCTGACAACCATCGTGGGCGGGCCTGAACCGGCACTGGCCAAGGCCCGGCCGGTCCTCGACTCGTTCTCGACGACGATCGCCTACATGGGTGCCGTGGGATCCGGACAGATCGGGAAGCTGATCAACAATGCACTGCTCATGATGAATCAGCGCAGCATCCAGGACATCCTGGTGCTCGCTCGGAACCTCGGCCTCGACCTCGACCGGTTGGTCGATCTCCTGCTCTCGGGTACCGGTCGCAGCTTCGCGGTGGAAGCCCTGACGGGTCCGGTCACGGCGGCCAACGCTGCGCACCTGGAGGTGCTGCAAGCAATCGACATGGATATCTTCACCGAGGCCATGACCGCCCTGGGCCAGGATGTGGCGCAGCTCGACGCCTATGCCCGGCCGGGTGCCCACGGCCTGCCGATGGCCGCCGAGCTGCTAGCGGAAGGCCTGGAATCAGGCCCCGGTAGGTCGCGGAGTGTCGGCGTGCGCCGGTAGGCCGATGGCGACCTCGGGCACGGCCTGACACGCTCCCGGCGGCAGCCCCTGGATGGCTCAGCCCGCGTCGAGCCGGCCCCGGAGGATCGAATCGCCCGAGTGTGCCGGATCGCCGTCGTCGGGCTCGCTCGAGATGTCGACGACGGGCAGCGCCGAGAGGTCCACGTCGTCGGGCACCCGGAACGCGCCGTCCACCCCCTCCATGGCGCCGAGGCTGACCATGCTGCTCGCGTCCGGGGCGAGGAGCCACACCTCGCGGTGCCCTCGGGATGCGGTGGCAGCGGAGTGCACCACGAGCATGCGCCCACCGTCGGACAGGAGGTCCACGCGGGCGCTCCCGGCGTCGGCGTAGGTTCCCATCGGCGTTAGTCCGGCCGAGGCCATGGTGCGGGGAGCCGCGGTGTCCCCCCGCGCGTCGCCGGCCTCGGGCGACGGACCAGGGGCCTCGGCGACGGCGGCCCACAGGAGGCCGGCGGCCGCAGCCGCAGTCAGGACGCCGACGACTGCGCGACGACGGCCGCTCATCCTGCCGGACCTGCCGGGCCGAGCGGCATGGCTGGTGCGGGCGGGTTCATGGGGCGAAGCGGCCCCGACCCCGGTGTGCGCCTTGACGGGCGCGCCCAGGGGGTCGGGGCGGAGCTCCTCGCCCAGCTCCAGCTCCCGGTGGATCGCCGCCCAGACCGATGGTGGTGGGAGGTCCATGGCCGGAGCGCCGGCCTCATCCGTCCAGAGGAGGCGCCTGCGGACGCGCGCCATGTCGTCGATGCAGGCGGGGCAGGACTGGACGTGCTCGCGCTGGCCGTCGCCGACGTCCTCCCCGAGGGCTATGAGGGTCATCGTGGCGCGGTCGGCATGGCGCACGATCCCCCTCCTGTCCTTCTGCGGTCGAGGAGCGGGGTGGGAACACCCTGATCCGGTCGGTCCTGCGGACCTCCGCAGTGCCAGTGTCGCCCCGCGGGCGGTCCGGGAACCGGTCGAAGGAGCAGTGGCTCACAGAGGGTTCGTCCGGTAGGGGCCGGAGGATGGTCTTAAGGTCGGACCGGATATCACGCGGATCCCCGGACGGCCCGCGGGACGGGATGTGCCGCGGGTCAGGAGACCTTCTCGCCGTACCACCAGTGGGCGTCCTCCACCGGCCGGGCGGCCCGGGTGAGAGGTACCACGACGCCGGTCCGCTGCGGATGCGTGAGGACCATGCGGAGCACCGCGAGGAGGGCGGCGGGCAGCGAGACCAGGACGGCGACGGCGATCGCGTACATCGCGAGGGCGGCGTGCAGCGGCGAATGGTAGAGACCCTCCATCAACGCGGCGCTGCCGAGCCACAGCCACAACCAGAACAGGCCGATCACGTAGAGCAGCGATCGTGCGCGCCTGTAACGCAACGGATAATGCATCCGCCTACGCTCCATATTCGTCTCCCCAGACTTATGTACCGGAACCCGCCCCAGGCAGGTCCACAGATGAATGATAGACCTCGATTGAGGCTTTGCCGACGTCCGGTACGAGAATGAGACGTGACGAAAACCGGGGGCTCCGACGAGAGCCCGGACATCAGGGTCCGGAGGGTCCGGGGGGACGGCGTCTGGGCCCGCGTGAGCTCAGCGGGTGAACCGGGCGAGAGGCCCTTCGTGCTGGTCTCCGGCATCGGCGTCTCCTCGCACTACTTCGAGCAGCTCGCCCCGCACCTCATGCAGTTCGGCCCGGTCTACGCGCTGGACCTTCCCGGCTTCGGTGGTGTGCCGCACGCCCGGCACGCGCTGTCCATCGGCGAGTTCGCGGACCTCGTCGGGACGGCGATCGACGAGCTCGGCCTGGAGGATCCGGTGGTGGTGGGGCACTCCATGGGAACGCAGATCTGCGCCGATCTGGCAGCCCGCCGGCCGGGTCTGTCCACCCTCGTGCTCATCAGCCCGGTGATCGACGCATCGAGGAGATCCACACCGGCGCAGGCGGTGCGGTTCCTCCGGGCAGCCCTCCATGAGCCCTCCCGCGTGAAGCTGCTCGCGGTCGTCGCCTACCTCACCTGTGGGTTCGGCTGGTTCTTCAAGATCCTGCCGCGCATGATGTCCTACCCGATCGAGCGGACCGCCGCCCGCGTGGGGGCGTCGACACTGATCATCCGCGGCGAGCACGACGCCGTGTGCCCGCGTCCGTGGGTCACGCGCCTCAGCGAGGCGTTCCCCAGGGTGGCTTCGGTCGTGGAGATCGAGGGTGCGGCGCACTCCGTCATGCACGCGCACGCGCGGGAGGTGGCGGATCTCTGCGTCCGCCACGCCGCAGGAACGCTGGGCGAGCCCTCGGTCGGTGAGACGGGAGGTACCGGCGACGCGGCATCACAGCACCACCGGCATCAGCTGCAGGAGCGGGGCTCGGCCGACGGCATCACGGTGGTCCCGGAGCTGCCGGACCAGGAGGTCTCCCTCGACCCCGTCGACGCGGTCCGGGCGATCGCCGACGAGGTGCAGGGGGTTGCCGTCGAGCTGAAGGGCAACCGGACCGACGACGACCACCTCGTCGAGAGGGGCAGGGAGCAGCAGGCCGAGGCCAGATCGAGGGGCCGCGGCTGAGGCCGCACCCTCGGCGGTCTAGCGGGTCATGGCCGCGTCCGGGAGATCGACGTCCGTGGTCGCGTCGCCCAGGAGCCGGACGTGGTCCGGGGTGAGGTCCTCGATCCTGTCGACGCCGAGCAGCTGCATGGTGCGGGCCGTCTGGGTGCCGAGGATCTCGATGGTGCGGTCGACGCCCTTACGGCCCCCGGCCATGAGGCCGTAGAGGTAGGCGCGGCCGATCAGGGTGAAGTCGGCACCGAGGGCCATGGCGGCGACGATGTCGCCGCCGCTCATGATGCCGGTGTCGAGGATGATGTCCGTCTTGCCCTTGAGGTCGGCGGCGACGCGCGGCAGCAGGTGCAGGGGGATCGGGGCGCGGTCGAGCTGCCGTCCGCCGTGGTTGGAGAGGATGATGCCGTCCGCGCCGTGGTCCACGGCCTTCTTCGCATCGTCGAGGGTCTGGATGCCCTTCACCACGAGGTTCCCCTTCCACACGCTGCGCAGCCAGTCGAGGTCCTCGAACGTGAGGGTGGGGTCGAACATCGAGTTGATGAGGTCCGCGACGGTGCCCGAGTAGCGGGAGAGCGACGCGAAGGACAGGGGCTCGTGCGTCAGGAAGTTGAACCACCAGGCGGGGCGGTAGGAGGCGTCGAGGACGGTCTTCAGCGTCAGGGCCGGAGGAATGGTCATGCCGTTGCGGACGTCGCGGAGGCGGGCTCCGGCGACTGCGGTGTCCACGGTGACCATGAGGGTGTCGTTGCCGGCCGCTGCCGCGCGGGCGATCAGTTCCATGGAGCGGTCACGATCCGTCCACAGGTACAGCTGGAACCAGTTGCGGCCGTTCGGCGCGGCCGCTGCGACGTCCTCGATCGAGGCGGTTCCCATGGTCGAGAGCGTGTAGGGGATGCCCGCGGCCTCGGCAGCCTGGGACCCGGCGTATTCACCCTCCGACTGCATCATGCGCGTGAAACCGGTGGGTGCGATGCCGAACGGGAGGGCTGAGGTCCCGCCGAGGATCGGCGTGGCCGTGCTGACCGTCTGCACGTCCCGGAGGATGCCCGGCCGGAACTCGAGGTCGAGGAAGGCGTCCCGGGCGCGGCCGAGGGAGATCTCCGCCTCGGCGGCGCCGTCGGTGTAGTCGAAGGGCGCGGTGGGTGTGCGGCGCTTGGCCAGGTCGCGGAGGTCCCAGATGGTGTTGGCCCGCTTCAGTCGCGCTGCGGACCCGAAATCCGGCTTCTTGAACTGCATGAGGGGAGCGAGGTCGGCGACCTTCGGCACGCGGCGCCGGAGGGCCGGGGGGACGGCGGTGCGGGCTGCGGGATTCACGGAGGGGATCACGAGGGGTGCCTTTGCTCGAGGGACGGATCGCGGCGGTGCGCGGGGCGGCTGAGGTCTGACCACAGATCCTACGGCGTGTGGTCCGACCACACAAGATAGGCTGGCTCCATGCGCACCCACCAGGTTGTCTCGGCATGGCTCGAGCAGGAACTCGCGGCGGGCAGGCTCGCCATCGGTTCGCGGTTGCCGGGCGAGCGCAGCATGGCTGAGCAGCTCGGCATCAGCAGGGCGTCGGTGCGCGAGGGTACCCGCGTGCTGGAGGCACTCGGCGTCGTTCGGGCCGGTGTGGGATCCGGTCCGCAGGCGGGGACGATCATCACGGGCAACCCGGCGCTCGCCCTCGATTCCGCGCTCCGTCTCCACGTCGCCAGCGCGCACCTGCCGGTCAAGGACATCGTGGAGACACGCCTGCTGCTCGAGGCGTGGGCTGCGGAGCATGCGTGGCGTGACTCGCCGGCGCTCGAGCGGGCCGCGCGGCTACTGGACGAGATGGACGGGCCGGATGCGCACGATCTCGGGCCCGGAGCCTTTCTGGAGCGCGATGCACTGTTCCATGTGGCGCTGGCCGAAGCGGCCGGCAATGTGCTCGTCGGCGCCATGATGGGGTCCCTGCGCGGATCGATCGCTGCCTACACGCAGCGACTCACCGCCGACCTCCCCGACTGGGGGTCCACCTCCGACCGGCTGAGGCATGAGCACCGGGCGATCCTGGCGGCGATCGTCGGGGGCGAGGGGCTCAGGGCTGCCGACCTGGTGCGGCATCATATCGAGCGGTTCTACCGGGAGTCCGGTGTCCACGATCAGCACCCCGAGGCTTGACAGCCTGCTGACCTTTCCAATATGAGGAAGCTCACCTAGACTGCTCCTACTGGTCGAGCAGATGGCCGTGGACCCACCGGACGTGGAGCTGACCATGGAACGCTTGCCGCAGATACTCGACCATCCCACCGCACCGGAGCAGTCTTCCGCGCCGTCGTGGAAGCCTTCGCTGCACGCCGTCGCAGCTCCGCCGGCGATCCCCGGATCCGCGTTCCCCGAGGACCTCGCGACGGTCACCACGCGCGAGCTGCGGCTCCTCTGCAACCGCACCTTCCAGCACCTGGACTCGGATCACCCGGCGCTCGAGGCGAGGGAGCAGTTCGACGCCCTCACCGAGGAGCTCGAGCGCCGTGAACGCCAGGCTGCGCAGCGTGGCACAGGGGACTCCGCCCGGGAGACCTTCCGGGACAACGCGCTGTTCTCGCGCTTCGAGCTGTTCCGCAACGGCGTCATGGCGGGCTACGTGCAGTACGACATGCGCGGTGGACATGTGCTCCTGCTCCACTCCGTGATCGACCCGCGGTTCCAGCGGACCGGTGTCGAATCGGTCCTCATGCAAGCCGTACTGCTCGACGCGCACCGCCGACGCCTCGCCGTGATGCCCTACTGCCCCGAGGCTCAGGACTTCCTGGCCGCCCACCCCCGGTTCCTCTCGCTCATCCCTGCCCGGCAGCGCCGCCGCTTCACCCTGCTGATGGCCTCGCGGGCCGAATCAGCACCGCGGGACGGCGCGTGAGGCCGGTCGACGTCCTCGTCGAGGCCCTGGGCCGCCTGCCTGACCTGGTGCACGCAGCCGTCGAGGGTCTCGACGCCGAACAGCTCTCCGCTCGCCCGGGTGGATCCGGCAACTCCGTCGCCTGGCTCGTCTGGCACCTCGCCCGCGTGGAGGACAGTCACCTCGCCGATGCTTTCGGGCATGACGACGTCTGGCTCTCGGACGGGTTCGCCGATCGGTGGGACCTCGCGCTCGACCACTCGGACACCGGGTACGGACACTCCTCCGAACAGGTGGATGCCGTCCGGGTCCGTTCCGGCCGGCAGCTGCTCGACTACTTCGACGCCGTGCACCGCGTGACCGGACGCCTGGTGGGCGGACTGACCGAGGCGGACCTCGGGCGGGTGGTGGACGAGGACTGGGACCCACCGGTGACGCTGCTGGTCAGGCTCGTGAGCGTGGTCGACGACGCCGTCCAGCACGCCGGCCAGGCCGCGTACGCGCGCGGCATCATCCTCTCAGCGGGCTGATCCGGTTCCGGAGAGACCCGTCTGGCGCAGGGTGATGTTGAGCCGTCCCTCGAACCCGATGCCCGTGGGAGCCGTGCCCGGGAGGGTACGGACCACACCGTGGTACGCGAAGCGCGAGGGGCCGCCGAAGACGAAGAGGTCCCCCGAGGCCAGTTCCACGTCCTGCCAGGGCCGGTTGCGGTTCTCGGTGTTGCCGAACCGGAAGACGCACGAGGTCCCCAGGCTGAGTGACACGACGGGTGCATCGGTCCGCTCCTCGCGGTCCTGGTGCATGCCCATCCTCGCGGCGTCGTCGTAGTAGTTGACGAGTGCGGCGTCTGGCTCGTACCGCGCGGCCTCGTCCCGCCCGTAGGCGGCGGCCACGGCATCACGACCGAGCCTGCGCAGGACGTCAGGGAAGGGCGCGACGGCGGCACCTCCGACGTCGTCGGCCGTCCGGCTGTAGCGATAGGGCAGCCAGTGCCAGCCGAGGCTGACGCTCTGCACGGACATGACGCCGCCGTTCGGCATCCGCGGTGAGCGCATCCGCACCGGGCCGACCGCCCACGCACGGCACAGGGCCACGAGTTCGCGCTGCCGGACGGGATCCAGCCAGTCCGGCACCAGGACCGCGCCTGGTGCCAGCTCGCGGCGCGGCCGGGGGATCAGGGCGTCGGGCAGATCGGTCACCGTCCCATTGTCCGCCGACCGGAGGGTCATCCTCCCGCGAGCCCGCCGCGTCGACGCGCCCGCCGTCGCGTGGACGCCCCGTGCCGGAAAGCCACGGGATTCGTTGACCCTTTCTTCGGTTTCAGCGTCGGGCTGGGTCGAGGGTGGCACGGAAGACTCGAGACCGAAGCGCGGAGCCCGGCTGGGCGGCGGCGCACTACCCATGCCAGGGACGTCGGACGACGTACCCGTGGTGCCGGTCCCGAAAGGAACACCCCACATGACCATGACCCGCAGTGCACCCCGGAACGACCCGGAGCCCGAGCCGGACGACGCGCAGCCGGCGCCCTATGCGACGAAGGGCAGGCTCGACCGCATCGTCGGCCTCGTGATCGTCGGGCTCGTCACCCTGGCCGCGGCGCTGCTGTGGCTGGCCGTCGCCGCGAACGGACCGGACACCTCCATCTCCGAGTCGCACGACGCCGTGGTGGGCGTCTGGAGCGTCCTCTACAACTCGGACGCCCCCGAGATGAACGTCATCCTCTCCGCGATCGCCCTCGCCCTCCTCGCGGGAGCCGGCCTGGCCCTGGTGGAGCGGCGCATCGCCACGAAGGCCCGCCGTTCCATGAACCCGGGACACCAGCCCCTCGCCCCCAAGGTCGTCATGTCGGCCAACCGCGGCGCCTTCGCCGGCGAGGTGACGGTGACGGTGCTCATCCCGGCGCACAACGAGGAGGCATCGCTCCCGCAGACCATCGCCTCGCTCAAGAGCCAGTCGCACCGTCCGGAGCGCATCATCGTCGTCGCCGACAACTGCACGGACGCGACCGTGCGCCTGGCCCGCGAGGCCGGCGTCGAGGTGATCGAATCCGTCGACAACACCCACAAGAAGGCCGGCGCCCTCAACCAGGCGCTGAAGACGGTCCTGCCGCAGCAGGGGGACAACGACGTCGTCATGATCATGGACGCCGACACGCAGCTCGATGACGGCTTCCTCGCCAACGCCGTGGTGCGCTTCGTCGACGATCGCGCGCTCATGGCGGTCGGCGGGCTCTTCTACGGCGAGGACGGCCACGGACTGATCGGCCAGTTCCAGCGCAACGAGTACATCCGCTACTCGCGCCAGATGCGCCGTCGCCGCGGGCGCGTGTTCGTGCTGACGGGGACGGCGTCGCTGTTCCGCCCGTTGGCGCTCCGCACCATCGCCGCGAGCCGGGGCAGGACCATCCCGGGTACGCCCGGGGATGTGTACGACACCGCCGCGCTGACCGAGGACAACGAGCTCACCATCGCCATCAAGTCACTCGGTGGCCTCATGATCTCCCCGCAGGACTGCACGGTCGTCACCGAACTGATGCCCTCCTGGCGCACCCTGTGGAACCAGCGGCTGCGCTGGCAGCGGGGGGCGCTCGAGAACATCGGCGCCTACGGGGTGACGGCCCCGACCATGCGCTACTGGGCCCAGCAGCTCGGCATCGGGTACGGCGTGATCGCGCTCAGCGCATACCTCGCGCTCATCCTCATCACCGTCGTGTCCCTCGAGACGTGGATCTGGTTCCCCTTCTGGCTGGGCCTCGGACTGCTGTTCACCCTCGAACGGATCATCACGGTGTGGAAGGGCGGCTGGAAGGCACGGCTGCTGGCGGCGACGCTCTTCCCCGAGCTGTTCTTCGACATGTTCCTCAACCTCGTCTACGTCAAGGGAGTCGTTGACCTCTCCTTCGGCCGCAAGGCCAGCTGGACGCACCTCACCCACGCCGCCCCGGCGCCCGCACTCGAATCCCAGGAGGCCTAGGCCATGTTCAGTACCTCAGTAGGTCCCATCGTCCCCACCGGCATCCTCCTCCCGGAGACGGTGCTGCACTCCGGCCTGTTCGCCGTCCTCGCCGCGTTCGTGGCGATCAACACGGTCATCTATGCCTCCCTGGCGCTGGCGAACGTGCTGCCGAAGATCTACCCCTCGGACTGGGTCACGAACCGCAACCGCCGCACCGAGACCAGGAGCATCTACCCCGAGACCCGGGACTGAACCCGACGCATCCTGGGAGCCGCCGTCCGGTCGCCGTCCCGTCTGTCTTCCGGGCGCTTCTCGCCGGCTTCGACCGGCGCGGCCAGGACGTTGCCCGCGACCGGCGCCGGGCACGTGCCGAAGGGCGAGAACGCGCTCGGGTAGTTGATGGTCCGGTTGAAGTCGAGGAGCACCGTCCCGTCCGGGCGCGGCCGGCGCGTGACCACCTTGCGCCACGCTGCCGTGGAGGCGCCGTTGGTCCGGTCGTGGAAGGTGATGGCGAGGGATCCTGCTTCCTCCTGCGAGGCGCGGAGCCGGAACTCGCCGTCCTCGCCGGGTAGCCGGAACACCACCTCGCCGACGGTGCGGTGCTTCCCGGGGACGTCCGGATGGGCCGTCGCGATCATCTCCTCCCGGGGCGCAGTGAACGGTTCGAAGCGCCCCTCGACCACGAGATCCGGCCGGTAGCCGAAGACGGGGACGCCCGTGAAGTGCGTCAGGGTGGGTGCCTCGGCGTCCCGGGTCCGGACGGCGTAGCGCCCGGCCCGGCGGGCGAGCTCCACGACCACGCGGCGCCCCTCCGTGCCACCGAAGGCCACCCAACTGAGGGACTCCTCGTCGCCGAGGGTCGCCGTGATGGTGCCGGTGACGGGCCGGCCGCTCGTCAGGTCCGTCAGGCCGTCCGCGCTCTCCGCGGTGACCGCAGCATGCGTCGCGGTGCCCGTCCAGGTACCGGGCACGCCCTCGAGGGCACCGGGGGAGTCCGCCAACCACTGGAAGGACGTGATCGTCAGCCAGCCGTGCGGCTCGGCGAGGGCGGCGTCGCGGGCCGTCCGGAAGTCCGACCAGCGTTGCTCTGCGGTCCGGGTCGTGGTGCTCATCATGGCCTCCTGGTGCGTCTGATCCTGCACCGCCTAGAACCTGCGGGGCACGGCCGGCATTCCCGCCGATGCTGCCAGCCGTGGCCTCCTCGTCAGGGCCAGGACACGGCGCTGCATCCGGATCCGACGACGATCGGTGTCCTCGGGATCAGGGAAGCCGGCCGGGGTGGATCACACGTCGACGCCGGAGTACGGTGACGGTGTACGGGCCGCGCAACGGTCTCGGGGGAAGTGGTACCGCATGACGCTCAGCGACGGATACATCCAGCAGGGCCTCACCCTGCAGGCCATCAGGGACGTCGGTCTCGACCCGGTCGAGGTGTGGATCGCCTACTTCGGCATGGGTGGTACCGCGGACCCCGTCCACGTCCTCGACTACCTCCGCGGCTCCGCTCTCATCCCCCCGCTTCAGCGTGACATCGTGTCCCGCGCCGTGAGCGAGGTGCTGTTCGACGGTGGGCTGCTGTGCGGCGGCCAGGGAGCGAAGGGTGCCCGCCGTCCCGCAGGAGCTTCAGCAGCAGATCCCGGATCGGCAGCCGGCATCGACGGGGTCGCCCTGCCGCCTTCGATGGACTTCGACCCGGCCGTCGCGACGACGGCGTCCGCCGGCGCGCTGCTGCACGGGGACGTCCCGGTGCAGGATCCTGGTGCGCAGGAGTCCAGGCGTGTCGCCTCGCTCGAGCGCACGGGGCTCCTTGAGACCGGCGCCGAGGAGCGGTTCGACCGCATCACCCGCCGGGCGCGTGAGTTCTTCCAGGTGGGCGTCGCCGCCATCGGCTTCCTGACGCACGACCGTTACGTGACGAAATCCGCGGCGGGTCGGGTGGAGGCGTACCTGCCACGGCAGGAGGTGATGTGCAACCGGACCATCCGGACGACCCGTGCCCTCGTCGTGCCCGACGCCCGGCAGGACGACCGCTTCCGCAACCTGCGGTTCGTCAGGAGCGAGCCGGGGATCCGCTTCTACGCCGGTCATGCCCTCCGCGGTCCCGGCGGGCTGCTCATCGGGACGTTCTGCGTCGCCGACACGAGACCCCGTCACTTCGCGCGGGAGGACGAGCGCGCGCTGCGGGTCTACGCAGCCCAGGCGCAGATGCAGGTCTGCCTCTGAGGCGTCAGGTGCTGTAGCCGGCCGATGCGCCGAATCCGGCGAAGACGACGACGAAGAACACGATGAGGCCGACGATGGCCAGCACGTTGAGGATGGTCACGATCCAGCCGAGGATCTTGCCGGCGGTCGCCGGGACCCCCATGCTCTCGGCCTTGGACGCCTGCCAGATGGCGAGCGGCCCGAGGACGAAGCCGGCCATGAAGAAACCCACGATCCCGAAGATGAGGGACAGCTGGGCAGCACTCGTCCCCGCCATCGCCTGGGAGGACGGCTGGTAGTAGCCGGGCTGGTAGCCGCCGGAGGCAAAAGGCTGCTGGTAGGGCTGCTGGTAGGGCTGGTGGTGGGGCGGGACGGACTGGTAGGGCGCCGTGCCCTGCCGCTGGTCGCTGCGGCCGGCGGCGTCGTCGTACGGGTTCTCGGGCCGTCCCGCCGGGGGGCGCTCACCGGGATAGGGATCGTGTGACATGGCGCTTCTCCTGATCGAACGGTGGGACGCGGAACGGCGGCCCCTGGGTCACCATCATCCCGTGCGGAGCGCCGCTCCGCACGCACGGCCGGGAACGGCGTCAGGCGTCGACCGGTCCACGCGCGCGGAGGCGGGAGTGGCGGTACCCGTAGGCGAAGTACACACCGAAGCCGATGATCAGCCATACAGCGAAGAACAGCCAGGTGACGGTGGCCAGGTTGAACATGAGGTACAGGCACAGGGCGGCCGAGGCGATCGGGATGACCGAGCCGAAGGGGACCCGGAAGGCGGGGGTCAGATCGGGACGCTTCCGGCGCAGCACGATGATGCCGAGGCTCACCGTGATGAAGGCTGACAGGGTGCCGATGTTGATCATCTCGGCCAGCACCTCCACCTGCGTGAAACCGGCGAGGAGGCCGACGACGACGCCGCACAGGATCTGCGTCCGGGCGGGCGTCGCGTGCTTGTCCGATGTCCGGCTGAGGCCCCGGGGCAGCAGTCCGTCGCGACTGAGGGCGAAGATGACGCGGGCCAGGCCCATGAGCAGCACCATGATCACGGTGGTCAGGCCGATCAGGCTGCCGAGGGAGATGACACCGGCGGCCCAGTCGGCACCCACGAGCTGGAAGGCGGTGGCGAGCGAGGGCGCTCCGGAAGCGCCGAGCTCCGTGTAGGGCACCATGCCCGTGACCACGAGGGTGACGAGGATGTAGAGGACGCTGACGACGGCCAGGCCGGCGAAGATACCGCGGGGGAGCGTGCGGCTCGGGTTCTTGACCTCCTCCGCGGAGGTGGCGACGACGTCGAACCCGATGAAGGCGAAGAAGACGAGGGCCGCTCCGGAGATGATGCCCGTGAAGCCGAAGGCCGCCGGTGAGGCGCCGCTGAGGAAGGAGAGGAAGGGCTGGTCCGCCCAGCCCGTGCCGCCCTCGGCGGCGGGCTCGGACGCGGGAACGAAGGGCGTGTAGTTCTCGGGGCTCACGTAGAAGAAGCCGACCACGATCACGAACAGGACGATGCCGATCTTGATGACGGTGAAGACGCTGTTGACGCGGGCGGAGAGCTTGGTCCCGTAGATCAGCACGGCGGTGAAGATCGCGACGATCAGCAGCGGTCCCCACGTGAGGTTCAGGCCCAGCAGACTGATGTCGGAGGGGATGTCCAGGTCCAGCACGCTGAAGAGGTCCGAGAGGTAGACGCCCCAGAACTTCGCGATGACGGCAGCCGCCATGAGCAGTTCGAGGATGAGGTTCCATCCGATGATCCAGGCCAGCAGTTCCCCCATGGTGGCGTACGTGAAGACGTAGGCGCTTCCCGCGACCGGCAGCGCCGTCGCGAACTCGGCGTAGCACATGATCGCCAGGGCGCAGGTGATCGCTGCAAGGACGAAGGAGATGGTGACGGCGGGGCCGGCGTTGAACGCCGCGGCCTGGGCCCCGACCGAGAAGATCCCGGCGCCGACGGCGACGGCCACGCCCATGATCATCAGGTCCCAGGTGGTCAGGGAGCGTTTCAGGCCGTGCCCCTTCTCATCGGAGTCCTTGATCGACTGTTCGATCGACTTCGTCCGGAACAGGTCCATGGGTGCTGGTCCTTCGCAGGGTAGGGCGTGGAGGAGGAACCCGCCGCATGGCGGAGGTCCCCGTCGAGGATAGGAGGGCCGGCCCGTCCGCCGCACATCGTGACGCGCGGCGGACTGGGACCGACGGCGGGCCGGACCCTAGGAGTCGCGCCGGAGGAGGGCGTGGCGGGGGCTGTCCGGATTCATCAGCGAGTTGCGGCGCCCGTAGAAGAAGTACACGGCCAGGCCGATCAGCAGCCAGACACCGAAGCGCACCCACGTCTCCCAGTGCAGCTGGAGCATGAGGAAGAGCGACGCCAGGACACCGAACGCCGGGACGATCGGCATGAGGGGCAGCTTGAAGGTGCGGGGCACCTCGGGCCGCGTGCGGCGCAGGACGATCACGGCGACGCACACGACGACGAAGGCTGCGAGGATGCCGATGTTGGTGAGGTCCGCGACGGCCCGGATGGGGAAGACACCGGCGAGCAGCGCCGAGGCGATACCGGCGATCCAGGTCACGCGCTGCGGGGTCCCGTTGAGGTCCGTCGTCGAGAACCAGGCCGGCAGCAGCCCGTCACGGCTCATGGAGAACCAGACGCGGGTGACGCCGAGCAGGAAGGTGAGCATGACGGTGAGGATCGAGATCACGGCGAAGGCGGAGATGACCGTCGCGACGACGGGCAGGCCCACGGACTGGAAGGCGGAGGCGAACCCGGCCGTGGGGCTGATGTCCTCGTAGTTCTGCATGCCGGTGAGCACCAGCGTCGCGAGGACGTACAGCACCATCGCGATCAGCAGTGACAGGAGGATGGCCTTCGGCATGTGCTTCTTGCCGTCGGTCGCCTCCTCGGCGGCGGTGCTCATGGCGTCGTAGCCGAAGACGGCGAAGAAGACGGTGGCTGCGCCGGTGAACACGGCGCCGAAGCCCGAGGGCAGGAACGGGGAGTAGTTCTCCGCGTCCACGTAGAAGAACCCGAGCCCCACGATCCCGAGGATGAGGAGGATCTTCAGGCCCACGGCCACGAGCTCGAACCGGCCGAACGTCTTGGTGCCACGACTGAGGATGAACGTGATGAGCAGGCAGACCACGATCGCGGGGAGGTTGATCAGACCGCCCTCGATGGTGTCGGGCGTGCCCTGCATCCAGGTGGGGACGGTGACGCCGATGCCGGACATGAACTCCGTGAAGTAGCCGGAGATGCCGATCGCGACGACCGCCACGATCGCGATGTACTCGAGGAGGAGGTCCCAACCGATGAACCAGCCGATGATCTCACCGAGGGCCACGTATCCGTACGTGTATGCAGAGCCCGCCCGGGGGATCATCCCGGCGAATTCGGCGTAGGACAGGGCGGCGGCGGCGCTGGCCAGGCCGGCGACCAGGAAGGAGATGAGGACGGCGGGCCCGACGGCGGTCCCGTCCTCGCCCCCGTTGGCGACGAGTCCGGCGAGGGTGAAGATCCCGACGCCGATGATGCCACCGACGCCGATCGCCGTCAGCTGCCACAGCCCCAGGCTCTTGAAGAGGCCGGTACGGCCGGTCTCGTCCTCGACGTTGTCGATGGGTTTCCGCCGCAGTACCGACTGCGATCCCCGTGCGCCTGCATGCTCCGACATCATCGTCCGTCCGTAGGTGGGTGGTGCTTCGTGCACCCAGCAAGTATGGGGCGGTCGATGCTTCGGGGGAAGTCAGGAGAACCGAAGATGATCCGTCGGTTCTCCTTACCTGTTGATCGGGGCGCAGCGCAGGCCGTCGAGCAGGATCCCGAGGTAGCGGTCGAAGCCTGTCGACATGCTGCCGTTCGATCCGCTGTCGGGAGCGTCGCGCTCCTCCGGTGCGTCCATCGGCTGTGGCGCACCGGTCCGCGTCGGTGCGTCGGCCTGCTCGCGCGTCAGGGAACCGAGCATGCGGATCAGGACCAGGAGGTCCGCTCCGGTCAGGTCGGGGCGGGCCGCGCCGTCATTCCGCACCCGAGACGCGAGCTCCTCCGCGGTGGGGGAGAGCCGCTCGCGCAGCAGTGCGACCCCGGCGGACACGAAACCGTGGTCGTCGAGCAGGTCACGCAGGCCCCTGTCCTCGACCTGCATGCGGGCCACGGAACCCACGAAGGCCGAGACCGCGGCCCGGGGGTCCTTGAGGGCGAGGGCTTCCGTCGCGGCGCGGTCGACATCCACCCTGCGCTCCTCGAGGAGCGCCTCGATCAGCGTGCGGCGGTCCGGGAAGCGCCGGTACACGGTGCCGACACCGACGCCGGCTTCCCGGGCGATGTCCTCGAAGCTGCACTCGGTGCCGTGCTCGGCGAACATGCGTCGGGCGGCGCGGAGGACCACCTCGCGGTTCCGGCGGGCATCGCGCCGGAGCGGCCGGACGACGGCGTCCGCCCCGGACGTCGTCGCCCGACCCACGGGGAGACCTGACCGCGCACCGGTGTCAGGCGGCGTCACGGAGTGCCGCACGGTGCAGCCGGAAAGTCAGGAAGAGCCGGTGGGCGGTGATCACGACCGCCAGCCAGGCGATCCCGAGCGTCCACGCGACGAGCACGTCCGTCAGCCAGTGGTGGCCGAGGAACACGCGGCTGAGGCCCATGGTGACCGCGAAGAGGACGGCGAGTATGACGGTCAGGGCCCGGGTGCGCTTGCGGTGCTGCCGGAGCACGAGGAGGTAGGCGACGATCCCGGCGATCACGAGCGCGTTGAGCGAGTGCCCGCTGGGGAACGAGGGTGAGGACTCGTAGGGCGGGACGGCGAGATCCATGGGCGGGCGGAGGCGCCCGATGGCGTCCTTGCCCGCGACGGTCATCAGCAGGGAGCCGAAGGCGGCGGCCGGGATCAGGATCACGGGAGTCCACGAGCGGCGACTGACAGCGAGCAGCACCATCACGGCGAGGGCGAGGATCGGCATGCCGATGGGGCCACCGATGTTCGTGTATCCCGTGATGAAGGCGTCGAGCCGGTCCTGGCGGAGCGAGACGGCGAGGTCCAGGGCGGGCCGGTCGAGTGCCGCGACGCCGTCCGACTCGACGACCGACTCGTACACCTCCGCCGACGCCGCCGTCAGCAGCGCCGCGATCCCGCCGCCGACGGCGATGAGCAGGAGCAGGGCGGCGTGCGGGCCCAGCCTGCGTGCGAGGGGACGGACGCACCGCACGAGGAAACGGCCGACGGGGGTGGGCCATCGGGTGAGGTCGCGGGGGCCGACGTACTGGTCCTGATGGGCTGGCATCCCCTGACTCTATGCGCCCTGCCCGGCAGGGGCACCGGGCTGAGGGAGCTGCAGGCGCGGTGTGTGCATCCGGCGCCGGTCCTGCTAGGGCGCCCTCTGCCGGCACCGCCGGCCGCCTGCCGTCGGTGCCGCGCCGGAACGTCAGGCCCGGGTCTAGGCTGGCGGCATGAGCGATCCAGGTCCCATCCGCGATATCGTCCGTGGCGTTCCCGTGTTCCCCGACGAGATGCCGCCCTTCGACCCGGTCGCGGCGCCCGCCTCGCCGCTCGACCTCTTCCTCGACTGGCTGCGCACGGCGGTGGCGGACGATGTCGCAGCGCCCCACGCGGTCCATCTCGCCACCGTCGACGAGGACGGCGCGCCGGACGCCCGCGTGGTGATCCTCAAGGACCTGACGGAGGACGGGTTCCAGGTCGCCTCGAGCAAGGACAGCCCCAAGGGCCGCCAGCTCACGGCCACCCCGAAGGCTGCCCTCACCTTCTTCTGGCCCGCGGCAGGCCGCCAGGTGCGCATCCGGGGCGGAGTGTCCACGGGCACCACGGAGGAGAACGACGCGGACTTCCAGCGCCGCCACCCCGTGGCCCGTGCGCTGGTGCTGGCCGGCAGCCAGAGCTCACCCCTGCAGGACAGGGCGGAGCTGGACGCCGCCGTCGAGAGCCAGGTGGAGCGCATCGAGGCGACCGAAGGACTCGCGTCCACCACCTGGACAGTGTTCACCGTGGCACCTGACGCCGTCGAGTTCTGGCAGGCAGACCAGGAGCGTCGCCATGCCCGGCTGCTCTACACCCGCTTCGGGGAGGGCTGGCGGCGCGAGTTGCTCTGGCCGTAGCGCCTAGCCTGCGGCTGACGGTCCTGTGGTGGAGGTCCGGGACTGCGCACGGGCAGTGCCCGCGCGCAGTCGGTGGACGAACTCGAGCTTGGCGATGACCGCCGGCGGCAGCACGAACGGGTAGAGATCGTTCGCGCCCATGCTGCGGTTCACCTGGTTGAGGGCCACCGACAGCGGGATCCACGTCTCGCGCACCACCTCGCCGAAATCGGCCGTCGTCGCGGGTCCGGGTCCGCCCGCCAAGCCGTACTGCAGCGCTGTATCAACGGTGTCACAGATGTGCAGGTAGTGGGCGAAGGTCTCGGCGAAGTCCTCGTAAGGATGCATGGTCGCGTACTGCGAGATGTGGTTCTTCTCCCAGCCCTCCGGTGGGCCCTGGTCGTAGTGCCGCTTCAATGCATCCTGGTAGCTGTCGCGGTCGTCGCCGAAGATGGCGCGCGCACGTTCGGTCATCTCGGGGTCCGAGAACACGAGGGTCCCCTCGACGTAGTGTCCGGTCTCGTGCCGGAAGTGCCCCAGCATGGTGCGGTACGGCTCGTCCAGTTTCGCGCGCATCTTCTCCCGGTGGGAATCGACCGTCTCCGCGAGGTCGATGGTGATGAGACCGTTCTGGTGGCCGATCACCACTTTCTCCTCGACGCTGGAGAGGAGGTCGAAGGCCAGCCCCCGCTCCGGGTTCCTGATCCTGTCCTCGATCGGCAGGCCGAGGGTGTCGAGTTCGTAGATGAGGTGCCGCTTGGACCGCTCCGCGTCCAGGAACTGCGCCAGCCCGGTGGTGTCGTGGTCGTCCGGGCGGGTGCGCGTGAGGGTGCAGCTGAAGCATTCGTCCCCTTCCTCGCGGACCAGCCAGGTGCAGCCGGACAGTGTCAGGTTGACGCACCGCACGAGGGACTGGCCCGCGCGATCGACATAGCGGCCGTCGTCGTCGAGAGCGGTGATGCTCCGCTCGCCGCGATGGAAGCCGAGTTGCGTGCCGCAGGCGAGGCAGCGGGAGTTCTCGAAGAACAGCGGGGAGATGCACACGGTGCAGGTGAAGCGTTGCATGGGGTCCTGGGGGGAGACGGGGGCGGAGGGACGGTCAGCCGAAGAAGACGAGCCGGATCAGGGCGGCAGTGCCGATGACGAGGATGGTGGCGCGCAGGGCGAGCGGGGAGAGCCGCCGCCCCACCCTCGCGCCGAGGAGGCCGCCGAGCGTGGCGCCGACGGCGATGATGAGGACGACGGCCCAGTCGATCGAATCCCAGGCGAACAGCATGAAGGTGATGGCGGCGACCGCGTTGACCGCCGTCGTGAGCACGTTCTTGATCGCGTTGATGCGCTGCAGGCTCTCGATGGTGACCATGCTCATCAGGCCGACGATCAGGATGCCCTGCGCCGCTCCGAAGTAGCCGCCGTAGACGCCCAGGATGGCGATGCCGGCGAGCAGGAGCAGTGAACGACGCCGGGAGGGGCGGGTGTCCGGGGCGGTCTCGCCGGCCTTCGCCGCCGCTGCCCGCTGCACACGTGGTGCCAGAGCGACCATCGCGAGTCCGGCGATGATCAGGATCGGGACGATCGCCTGGAAGGCCTCGGGCGGAAGGACCAGCAACAGGAGGGCGCCACCCAGTCCGCCCAGGACGGACAGCGGGAGCAGCCGCAGGAGCAACCCCCTGTTGGCCCTGATCTCGCGTCGGTACCCCCAGGACCCCGACAGGCCTCCCCCCACCAGCCCGATGTTGTTCGAGATGTTCGCGACGATCGGCGGGTAGCCGAAGAGCAGGAGGGTGGGGAAGGTCACCAGGGTGCCCGAACCGACCACGACGTTGATCATGCCCGCCCAGAAACCGGCGACAAGGATCACGGCGATCTCGAGCACGCGCCCACCATCCTCCCGGCATCGGTCCGTGGGTTCCGGTCGGGCCCGGCGACGGCCGCGGTGCGCCGGTCAGGACGCTCGGGCTGCCGGGCGGGGAAGCACCTCGACAAGGATATGCCGAGGTGGCGGGCCGCCGTGACGCCCGTGTGCCTCAGGCATCCTCGCGGTCGGGGCTCTCGAGGATGAAGAAGGTGGACTGGTTCCCGTCCTTGCGCTGCTCCTGGTAGACGAAGTTCAGCCGACGGTCGTCGAAGGTCCGGAACCACTCCTCCCAGCTGACGTGCCGCAGCTTGTCGGTGTCCCCCTGGAAATCGATCCGCAGGACCCCGAGGTGGTCGCCGTGCTCCGTCCCGTCCACCGTGGCCGGGCGTCCACCGCGGGCCTCGGCCCACTGGCGGATGACCTCGTGGTGGGTGGTCGCGAGGCTGCGGCCCTCGCGTTCGGGATCATCGTCCGTCGACGTGATCTCCTGGGCGTATTTCAGCGAGGCCGATGTCTTCTCGCCCGTGCGGATACTGCCACCATCAGGACCCGCGCCGAGGTCATCGGCGTCGTCCTTGCCCTCGTTCTTGGCGTTGTTCGTGCCGTTGTTCGTGCCGTTGTTCGTGCCGTCGGCGCCGCCGTCGCCCGCCTCACTGCCCGAGGCGTGCTCCTGCCTCACCTCGGCGACCGCGTCGACGAGTTCACCCTTCCTCATGCCCGAGGTGCCGCTCAGGCCTTCCTCCTTGGCCTCCCTGCGCAGCTGGTCCACCTTCATGCCGCGGAGTTCCGTCTCGCTGACATCGGGGGTGTCGGGCGTCTGGTTCCCTGGTTCGTCCGCCATGCTGATCTTCCTTCCGGTCGATGCTCCACCGGTGGTGCCCGGGATCGGAGTAAGCGTGCTTACTACTTTTCCGGGGGCCAGGGGCGCTGTCAAGGAGGCGGAGGGCAGCAGGCGCGGGTTGCACCGGCGACGCCGGTCAGTGGCCGAACTCGTCCGAATCGACGATCTCGGCCTCCTGGCTCTCCAGCAGGTAGAGGCTTGCCACGTCCTCCCCCGAGAGCTCGAAGCCGAAGACGTCGAGGTTCTGCGCGAGGCGCTCGGGATGCGAGGACTTCGGGATGGCGACGAGGCCCTGCTGCACGTGCCAGCGCAGCACCACCTGGGCGGGAGTCATCCCATGGGCTTCCGCGATGCCCCCGGACCGCCGGCTCGTCGAGCAGTCCGCTGCCCTGCCCGAGCGGGCTCCACGACTCCGTCACGATGCCGTGCTCGTCGTGGAAGGCGCGGTCCACGATGCGCGGACGCTGCGGGTCGAGCTGGATCTGGTTGACGTCGGGCACGATCCCGGCGTCGATGACGTCCTGCAGGTGGGAGGGCTTGTAGTTGGAGGTGCCGATCGCCCTGACCAGGCCCTCGTCCATGAGTGCGGCGATGCCCTGGACGGCCTCGACGTGGCGGCCCTGCCCCGCGTTCGGCCAGTGGACGAGCAGGAGGTCCACGTAATCGACGCCGAGCAGGCGCGCGCTCGTCTCGAAGGCCCGACGGACGCCGTCGACGCTGTGGTGCTCGCGGTTGAATTTCGTCGTGATGAACAGCTCCTCGCGGGGGATCCCCGACCGGCGGACACCCTCACCCACGCCCTTCTCGTTGCGATAGTTCTCGGCGGTGTCGATCAGTCGGTATCCCGCGCTGATCGCCCGCTCGACGGTCGCGGCCGCTTCGTCGTCGTTCAGGGGCCACGTGCCGAGGCCGAGGAGGGGCAGGCGTGCGCCGCTGCGCAGTTGGAAGGTGGGAGCGAGTGCCATGGGATCTCCTGATCTGGGGTGGGGGCAGGTCAACCCTGTCCCGGCGGTGAGCGCGCCGTCAACCGGGCCGGACAGTATCTCCATGGTGGAGATATCATGAGCGGATCAATGGCGCGCAGCGCCGGGAAGGGGCCCCATGCCCTCGCGCATCCCCGCCATCTGCACCGCCGTCGCCCTGATCCTGACCCCGGCGTGGCTCATCGTCACGAATCCTGCCGTCCCGCGGTCGCATCCGCTGCTGCCGTCACTCCTGGCCGTGTCCCTGCTCTCGGGACTCCTCGTCGTGGCGCTGCTGCTCCGGTCCCGGCGGCGGGACGTGCGGGTCGGTCGGCGCAGGGCGGTGCTCCAGGGGCTCGCGGCCCTCCTGGTGATCGGTGTGATGGCGGCCCTGACGTGGCTCGCACCGTTCCCGTTCCGCGACGATGCCGGACGGCTCGGGGAAGGGGTGGCGCTCGCGGACGTGGGCCTCGTGGAGGACGCCACGTCGATCACCCTCGAGCCGACCGGGAATGCATCGGAGGCTGTGACGCGTGGTCTGGTGTTCTACCCGGGGGCACGGGTCGAGGCCCTCGCCTACGTCCCGCTGCTCGCGGAGGTGGCGAGGGAGGGGACGCTCGTCGTCGTGCTCAAGGAACCGCTCGGTATCTCCCTGGTCGATTCTGCGCAGGCGGGGCCGGTGATGGAGGCGCACCCCGAGGTGGTGACCTGGGCCGTGGGCGGACACTCACTCGGAGGCGTCTCGGCCTCGATCTTCGCGGCCGGCGATGCGGATGTCAGCGGCCTGCTGCTGTGGGCCTCCTACCCCCTCGACGATCTCTCGGGGAGCAGCCTCGAGGTACTGTCCGTGAGCGGGTCCGAGGACGGCCTGTCCACGCGTGCCGACATCACGGCGTCACGGGAACTGCTGCCCGCTGGTGCCCGCTTCACTGAGGTTCCCGGCGGTGTCCATGCCTTCTTCGGCGACTACGGCCACCAACCCGGCGACGGCGTCGCGACGGCCGGGAGGGACGCCGTGCAGGCGGACATCATCGAGGCGACGCTGGCGTTCATCGAGTCGTTGTGAGGATGGGCCGTGGCCGGATGCATGCCGCGCACTCCGTCCAGCGCGGCCGGGATCCTCGCACGACGTGAGGACCGGTGATCAGGGGTCAGGGGTCAGGGGTCAGGCGATCATCCTGCGCGTGGCGATACCCGGCCCGAGGACCGGCGACACCCGGCGAGTACTGCGGGTCTCGCTGTAGGTCGCGCGCGAGGACCGGACGGCGAGGCCTGCCGCGGCCAGGTCGTCGACCAGTTCGTTGACGGCCTGAGCGAGACAGTCCCGCTCCTCGCGCGGCAGCGGGGCGAGACCGTGAAGGTAGGCGTCGATCTCGATGCGGTCGAAGGAGCCACCGGAGTTAAGGTAGTGCCGGTGGACCTCGTCGAGTGCGAGCAGTGACATCGTCATGGCCGAGTGGGCGGTCTTGAACTGCACGGGGGGCTCCTTCGGCCATGACTGCACGGGTGCGGCAGGACCCGTCTGCTCCGTCACCGTAGCGCTCCGCGCTTCAAGCCCTCCCGCGTGGACCCTCAAGATTGGTTCAAGTGGGACCGGCCGGCCCGGGCGGCGGCGTCGAAAGTAGTAAGGGTACTTAATTTCACATCGGGAAAGAATCGGCCTATAGTCTCACCAGGGCCTAGCAGCGGGCCATCGAACCACCATCGTGGAGCTGACCATGGAAACTTCCCCGTTCGTCGAATACCGTCCGCAGTCGATGCAGCCGACCGAGCATGACCAGCTCGGGTGGGGTGCGGCGCCGGAGATCACGACCGTCCCTTCCCCCCGGGCCGATGAAGCGGACTTCCCGGACGACCTGACCGTCGTGTCGACCCGGCAGCTGCGGGTGCTCTGCAACCAGACGTACCGCCTCCTGGACCGGGACTTCCCTCCGATGGACGCCCTGCACCAGTACGAGTTGCTGGTCGAGGAGATCGAGCGGCGAGAGGTCCAGGCCGAGTCACGCGCAGAGCCCGCGCGCACGCGCAGCGGGTTCCGCGACAACTCCCTGTTCTCCCGCTTCGAGCTCTTCAGCGACGGCACCATGGTGGGTCACGTGAAGTACGAGATGAAGGGGTCGCACGCGGTGCTCATCCAGGCCGTCGTCGATCCGCGTTTCGACGCCGTGGACGTGGAGCCCGCACTCATCCGGCAGGTGTTCCTGAGCGCACACCGGCGACGCATCGCCGTCGTGCCCTATTGCCCCCGTGTGCGCGAGTTCCTCGTGGAGTTCCCCCAGTACAGGCTGCTCCTCCCGGCCGATCAGCGCCGGCGGCTCGAAGCGTCGCTGCGCTCCCGCGGCGAGGACTAGGGCAGGCCGGACGACGCGGAGACCAGGTACAGGTTGCGCTTCCGGATGAGGTGGCGCAGGTACGGTCGGAGCAGTATGCGCTCCGCCACCGACCCGATCACGCCGAAGGGCGCCGAGAAGGTGATCCTGTCGATCATGGTCGTCGAGCCGTCCGCGGACGAGAACTCGTGCACGTGCCGGAAGGCTCGGAACGGTCCGCGCAGTTGCTCGTCGACGAAGCGGTGAGGGGCGTCGAAGACGAAGCGGTGAGGGGCGTCGAACTCCGTGATGATGCTCGTCATCCGGATGGGCATCCCTCCGTGCCAGGCGCGCCAGGTGACCTGTTCGCCCGGCCCGATCAGGCCGCTCGTCACGCCCGCCACGGCCCGCTCCCGGGAGAACCGCATGGACGAGGTGTGGGCGCCGATGTCCCGGGAGCGGTCGAACAGTTCCGCCTGGTCCATCGCGGTGACGGTGACACTGGTGAATCCGACGGTCATGGCGCCAGTATTCCAGTCCGGCGGACCCGCCGCCCACCCGCACCGCTACGGAATCGCGACTCAGACGCGGACGAGCATCTTTCCCGTGTTGGCGCCGCGCATCATGGCGAGGAACGCCCCGGCGGCGTTCTCGATGCCGTCCACCACCGTCTCGTCGAAGACCACGCTGCCGTCCGCCAGCCAGCCCGTCATCTTCTCCGCGAACTCCGGCTGCAGGTCCTGGTGCCGGCCGACGATGAAGCCCTCGAGCTTCAGTGAGCGCGTCACGAGGTTGGCCATGTTGTCCGGTCCCGGCGAGCGCTCGGTGCTGTTGTACTGGGAGATGGCGCCGCAGAGGGCCGCGCGGCCGCCGGTGTTGAGGCGATCGAGTGCCGCCTCGAGGTGGTCCCCGCCGACGTTGTCGAAGTAGACGTCGATGCCGTCGGGCGTGAGCGCGCGCAGCTGCTCCCGCACGGGGGCGTCCTTGTAGTTGAAGGCGTCGTCGTAGCCGTACCTGTCCCTGAGCAGCGCCACCTTCTCCGCCGACCCGGCCGAACCGATGACGCGGGATGCGCCGAGCTTGCGGGCCACCTGCCCGGCGATGGATCCGACGGCGCCTGCGGCACCCGAGATGAAGACGACGTCGCCTTCCGTCAGCGCTGCGACGCGCTTGAGTCCGGCGTAGGCCGTAAGTCCTGTCATGCCGGCCGCACCCAGGAACACGGACAGGGGCAGACCGGTCTCCGGCAGTGGCGAGAACTGCGTGTCCGGAGCCTGGGCGACATCCCGCCAGCCGAGCCCATGGAGCACGCCGGTCCCTACCGGAAGGGTGTCGGACCTCGACTCGATGACACGCCCCACGGCCCCGCCGCTCATCGTCTCGCCGAGGCCGAACGGCGGGACGTAGGACTTCGCATCGTTCATGCGGCCGCGCATGTAGGGGTCCACGGAGACGAAGTCGTTCCGGACGCGCACCTCCCCGGGAGCCAGATCGGGAAGTTCGACCGATGCCGTCGAGAAGTTCTCCGGGCCGGGAGTGCCGACGGGGCGGGAGGCGAGCTGGATCTGGGTGCTGACGGTCATGACTGGTCCTTCGAATCGGCGATGTCTCTACTCTGCTTGAACAGTTATCCGGAGGATTTATTCCGCTTAGAGTGCACGAGCCAGCCGAGCCCGGAGCTCTCCGGCCGCCGGCTGCGCCTCCAGTGCCGTTCCTGCCGTGCGCCCCCACAGCCACAGGAGCATCCCCTCGGCGTCGGTCCTCACCGCCTCCTGCCCGTCAGCCGCGGCGTCCCGATCCACCACGGCCTGCGCGGGGGCGAGGTGCACGTCCCAGGAGTGCCCGCCGGCCTCGAGCCGCACCGTCGAGCCGGACGCCGTCGGGTCGGGACGGCCACGCCCCAGCATCACGGTGAGCACCTCGTCGATCCCGTCCATCGCCAGCTCCTCGTCCATGGGCGAGGTGTCGGCTCCTGCGGCCTCCTCGAGATCGAAGCGGTGGATGGCCGTCTCGTGCGTCAGGCGCCGGATCCAGAACCCCACGGTCTGGTCCTCCGCAACCCACGTCTCGGCTCGATCACCGGCCTCGTGTCCGTCGAACTGTTCGATGAGCCGGTCGTAGCAGTGGGCGAGCAGGGCTGCCGGAGGGAGGCTGCCCACGCTCACCGGAGGCCACCCGTGACTCGGCCGTTCACCCATCCGGATGGTCTCGGCCTTGTGCAGGAAGACGATCGCGGTATGCCTCGCGAGGTCCTCTCCGGTCCAGCCCGGGCAGGCCGGGACCGGCCGGTCCAGGGTGGTGTGGACGAGGTCCGCGAGCATGCGGTACTCGCGGTCCAGCAGCTCCCGATACCGGCCGAAGGACAGGGCATGGGGAGAAGGGTGCGTCATCAACCGAGTCTAGGCTCGCCGCCGGGGCGAGGCTATGTTACTGGCTAGTAATATGACCGGCATGCACCTGATCCTCCGTACACTGCTGCTGCTGGTGATGTCCCGCCGACGATCGCCCCTCGGGATCTGGCAGCCCGGCACCATCGGCCTCCGGGTGCTGCCCACGGACATCGACATCGCGATGCACATGAACAACGGCATGTACTTCTCGGTCTTCGACCTGGGGAGGTTCGACCTCATGGTGCGCTGCGGGGTCTGGCGCCGGATGCGCCGGCGGGGCTGGAGTCCGGTCGCGGCGGGCGAGACCATCAGTTTCCGCAAGTCGCTGCAGCTGGGCCAGCGGTACACGATCGAGACAAGGATCATCGGCCTGGACGAGCGCGCGATCTACTTCGAGCAGCGCGCAGTGGCCGACGGCGAGATCTACGCCCGGGCCGTCATCGCCACGCGCCTCGTGTCGCCGACCGGACCGGTGCCGAACGAGGAGATCATCGCGGCTTTCGGTGCACCACCGGTGGAGCTCGTCCTGCCCGAGTGGATCCATGCGTGGCGCCTCAGCAACGCCCTGCCGAGCACCCGGAAGCCTGCACCGCACGTGTGGTGACCGGCCCGCGTCGTCCCCGGGCCCGCCTAGGATCCGGTGTGGGCCCCGGTTCGCCCGCGCACGAGCTTCTGGACGCCGTAGAGGGCGAGCCCCACGGCGAGGAGCACGGCGGTGCGGAGCCAGATCTCGCCGGTCTGCTGCGTGAGGAGCAGGATGCAGGAGGCGATGGCCAGATACGGGAAGATCGCCGGGATGCGGAAGTGCTGGTGCTCGACCCGATCCTTCCGCAGCACGATCACGGCGATGTTCGTGCTGAGGAAGACGAAGAGCAGCAGGAGGACGACCGTCGAGGCGAGTGACTCGAGTCCGCCGGTCAGGCTCAGGACCATGGCGACGAGGGTCGTGGCGACGATGGCGACCCAGGGTGTGCGGCGACGGGGGAGGACCCGGCTGAACACGGAGGGGAAGAGTCCCTGCTCCGCCATCCCGTACGTGAGTCGGCTGGACATGATCATGGTGAGCAGCGCGCCGTTCGCGACGGCGATCAGGGCCACGAGGCTGAACAGCCAGGTCGGGATGCCCGCGCCGGTCGCGGCGACGACGTCGAGCAGCGGCGAACTCGATCCGGCGAGTTCCTCCGGGGCGAGTGCTGCCGAGGAGGCGAGTCCGATCAGGAGATAGACGACGCCGGCCGTGAGCAGGGCGCCGAAGATGGCCTTCGGGTAGACGCGGCTGACGTCCCGGACCTCCTCCGCGACATTCGCGGACACCTCGAATCCCACGAAGGAGTAGTAGGCGATCAGCGACGCCGCGAGGACGGCGGAAGCCGCGCTGACTCCCGGCGGGAAGTCGTTGACCCGCGAGAGGTCGCCGTTGCCGCCGGCGAGGAAGATGCCGACCACGACGATGACCAGGACGAGCCCGGAGACCTCGATCACGGTCATCACCACGTTGCTGCGGACGGACTCCTTGATGCCGCGCATGTTCAGCAGGGCCAGCAGGACGAGGAACACGAGGGCCGCTGGAACGGCGGGCACATCGATGAAGGTGGTGAGGTACCCGCCGGCGAAGGCCTGGGCCAGGCCTGCCGCGCTGGTCACACCGGCCGCCAGCATGCAGAATCCCACGAGGAACGAGATGAACGGCTTCCTGAAGGCCCGCTCGGCGAAGACCGCGGCCCCGCCCGCCTTCGGATACTTCGTCACCAGTTCCGCGTAGGAGCCCGCGGTCAGCAGGGCGAGCGCGAGCGCCACCATGAGAGGCATCCAGATGGCACCGCCCACTTCCGCGGAGATCACGCCCACCAGTGCGTACACCCCGGCGCCGAGGACGTCCCCGAGGATGAAGAGGTACAGCAGGGGGCCCGAGATCCCCCGCGAGAGCCGGGTGTCGGTGGTCTGTTCCGTGATGGCCATGAGCGCCAGTGTAGGGGAAGTGCTAAGCGTGCTGGGTACTTTTCGGTGGAGGGTACCGCCCGGCGCGCCAGGGATACCGCCGATCGTCGCGCATTCGCCAGTTCGGTGTGACGCACAGCATAATTGCCTTCATCAACGATGGCCGGGGGGCGGCCACTCATTCTGACAGAGAGGTTATCGATGAGTTGGCTCGACCGTGACCACACCATCGCGCCACCGGGATTCAACCGATGGCTCATTCCACCCGCGGCTCTCGCCGTCCACCTGTGCATCGGCCAGGCCTATGCGACGAGCGTGTACAAGACCGCGCTCGTCAACCACTTCGACGCGACCCTGACGCAGATCGGCATCATCTTCTCGATCGCGATCGTGATGCTCGGCCTGTCCGCCGCAGTCCTCGGCACCTGGGTGGACCGCAACGGTCCCCGCAAGGCCATGTTCACCTCGGCGCTGTTCTGGACCTCAGGCTTCCTCGTCGGGGCGCTCGGCATCTTCACGAACCAGCTGTGGCTCGTCTACCTCGGTTACGGCGTGATCGGGGGCATCGGCCTCGGCATCGGTTACATCTCGCCGGTCTCCACCCTGATCAAATGGTTCCCCGACCGGCCGGGACTCGCCACCGGCATGGCCATCATGGGCTTCGGCGGCGGTGCGCTCATCGCGAGCCCGCTGTCAACGCAGCTGCTGCGCATGTACGACCCGAACTCCGGTGCCGAGGGCTGGGTCGCCAGCGGTGACGCCGTCGGCAAGCTCTTCCTGACCCTCGCCGTCGTCTACCTCGTCTACATGATGTTCGGGGCCTTCACCATCAAGGTGCCGGCGGACGGCTGGAAGCCCGACGGCTTCGATCCCTCCCAGCTCAAGTCCAAGCCACTCGTCACCACGGACAACGTCTCCGCGGCCAACGCCATCAAGACGCGCCAGTTCTGGCTCGTCTGGATCGTGCTGTTCTGCAACGTGACGGCCGGCATCGGCATCCTCGAGCAGGCGTCCCCGATGATCCAGGACTTCTTCCGCGCGGCGGACGGCACGACGGCGGTCACCGTCGCCGTGGCCGGCGGATTCGTGGGACTGCTCTCGATCGGCAACATGGGTGGCCGCTTCGTGTGGTCGTCCACGTCCGACATCATCGGCCGCAAGCGCATCTACATGGTGTACCTCGGCGTGGGCGCCGTCCTGTACCTGGTGCTGGCGCTCGCAGGCAGCTCGACCACGCTCCTCTTCGTGGCCCTCGCCTTCGTCATCATCTCCTTCTACGGCGGCGGGTTCGCCACCGTCCCGGCCTACCTCCGGGACCTGTTCGGCACCTACCAGGTCGGTGCCATCCACGGCCGCCTGCTGACGGCCTGGTCCGCTGCGGGCATCGCCGGACCGCTGATCGTCAACGCGTTCCTCGACGCCCAGGGCACGCCGGGCGAGCTCACCGCCGGTGCCTACCAGCCGGCACTGCTCACCATGGTGGGGCTGCTGATCGTCGGCTTCATCGCCAACCTGCTCATCAAGCCCGTCGACCCCCGCTTCCACGAACCGGTCAAGGGTTCACAGCGCGAATCTGTAAGGGAGGCCTGACATGACCGGAGCACGCATCGCCGTCGTCTGGGCACTCGTCGGACTGCCGCTCGCCTACGGGATCTTCCAGACCCTGACGCGCGTCGCGGCACTCTTCGGCGGCTGACGTCGAGCACTCCGGACGCCCGCCCCTGAACACCGACGGCAGTGCCGTCCTGTTCATCGGCGGGCGTTCCGGCGTGGGCACGACGACGGTGGCCCACGCACTGCACCGCCTGCTCGCCGAGCGGGACGTCCGGCACGCCGTCATCGAGGGTGACCTGCTGGATCCCGCCCACCCGGCACCCTGGGAGCACGGGCTCGCGGAGCGCAACCTCGCCGCAGTGCGGTCCAACTACCGGGACCTCGGCTACCGCCGGCTCATCTACACGAACACGGTGGCGCTGCTCGAAGCCCGGACCCTGGCCCTCGCCGCCGACCTCGCCGCGCTGATCCGCTGGTCGCCGCTCTCCGGGGGTGGTGCGCCGAGCGGGAGTGGCGGGCCCGGCATGACCCCCCTCGCCGACACGACCGTCCGAGCCGGCTCGCCATCCTGCTTGAATGGGGACAGGACGCCCGGAAGGAATCATGCGAAGCACCAGCAGCGCCCAGTCCGATGCCCTGGCCCGCGGGGAGCTCCCGCCGCTCGACCGGGTGCGCGACGACGTCTGGGCCCTCGCCCAGCCCATGCCCGGCGGCCACCTCGCGTACTCCTTCACCTACCTGCTGACAGCGGATGACGGCGGCGTCCACGTCGTCGATCCCGGGTGGGACTCCGACGGGAACTGGGAGCGCCTGCTCGCCGCGCTCACCGTCGTCGCACCCGGCTCGACCGGCGCCGGAGCGGTCTCGGGCATCACGGGCACCCACCTCCACCCCGACCACGTGGGCATGTCGGCGCGGCTGCGACGCGCATCCGGCGCCCCGCTGGGGATGCACGCGGCCGAGCGTGCGGCCCTGGGGCAGCACAGCACGCGGCTCCTGGACCTCGACGCGGCCCTTGGGCGGCTCGGGGGATGGGGTGTGCCCGAGGAGCGGCGGACCGAGCTGGCGCAGTACGTGGACCAGTCACCGGAGGGCCTGGTCCTCGCCGTCGACCATGAGCTGCACGACGGCGACCGGCTGCCGGTCCAGGGTTTCGGCCTCGTCGTGATGTCCACCCCCGGTCACACGGGCGGGCACGTCTGCCTGCGTGACGACGCCCGAGGGCTGGTGTTCACGGGCGACCACGTGCTGCCGACGGTGTTCCCCGGGCTGGGGCTCGGCGGGCCGACGGCGACGAACCCGCTGGCCGACTACGTCGCGTCCGTCGGGGCGCTGGCGCCGTGGAGCGACTACGAGGCGCTACCCGGCCACGGTTTCCGCTTCACCGGGCTCGGGGAACGGGCGGCGGCGTGCGCGGAGCACCAGCTGGCCCGGGCGCGGCAGGTCGCCGCGATCCTCGCTGAGGCGGGGCCGGAGCCCACGGTGTGGGAGCTCGCGTCGCGCCTCGCCTGGACCGCCGGCTGGGACGGGCTGCACGGCTTCCAGCTCCTCTCGGCCCTGAACCAGACGGAGATGCACCGCGGTTTCGTCCGTGGCGGCGGCACGACCGGCGCGTGAGACGGCGGACACAGTCGGACTTATCCGGTGAAACCCGTCCTGCTTGCTCCGGGCATCTATACGATTCGTCCATGGAGACAGCGATGGGGCACGACGGCGTGGAGTTCGAGCGTGCCATCGAGGTGCTCGAGGAGCAGACCAGCGTGCTGTGGAGGCGGGAGCGCACCACGTCCCATGCCCTGGCGAAGAACGTGCATCCGGCCATGGAGCCCGCGGCCTACGGGATCCTGACGCTCCTGCAGCGCGAGGGGTCCCTGCGCGCCACGGACATAGCCCAGAGCATCGGCGTCGGGAAGCCTTCGGTGAGCCGCCAGCTCGGGGCCCTCGAAGGGCTGGGCCTCGTGACCCGCCGCCTCGACCCGCTGGATGCCCGCTCGCAGCGGGTCCTCCTGACGCCACTCGGCGAGCAGCAGCTCGCGGCCGCCCAGAGCGGACGCCGTACGGCGTTCACCGCCCTCATGCGGAGCTGGGATCCGGAGGACGTGGAGGTCCTGGGCTCGCTCATCGCCCGCCTCAACCTGACCTACACGAAGGACACCTGGTAGGGGTCAGTCCTCGGTCCACCCCTCACCCTCGCGGAAGGAGCCGGTCCGCCGGCCGCTCCCGGCCTCCAGCGAATCGTCCGGGTCCTCGAAGAGCTCGCCGGACTCCGCCTTGCTGTGCGCGAGCAGCTGCTCGGCCTCCGCCCGGGCGTCCCCGAGGGAATCCGCCGAGATCCGGCTCCGCGCCGGCAGCGCGTCGAGGTGGATGACACGCTCTGCTGTGCCGCCGTCGGGAGTCGGAGCATCCACGGGCACCTCCGCGCCGTCGTGCTCAGCAGGGACGAGGTATTCGAGGAAGTACGCCATGCTCCACGGTCGCACCCGGAGCCGCGGGCGGGTCGACCAGGACGGCGTGCGCGAGCAGCTTGCCCTGGGCCGGCCGGCCTGTTATCCGGCGAAGGCCTCGGGTCGGCGTCCCTCCCGTCAATTCCCGTCCCGGATGCCGGGAACATGCGAAGCGTGCTGATCCACGCCTAGATTGGGAGCATGGCCGACACGACACTGCACGAAGACTCCGAACCCACGACCCCGACGCCGCTCGAGCAGCTGGCCGAGGCCCACAGGGTCGGCACCACCTTCAAGGGCTGGGACGGTGGATCCGCACGGGTGTCCGAGGCGACCCTGAAGACCGTGCTGGGGGCCCTCGGCGTGGCTGCCTCGTCGGGGACGGAGATCAGCCGGTCCCTGGCGGAGGTGGACGCCGGCCCGTGGCGTTCCGTGCTGCCCGCCGTCGTCGTCGTGCGCAGCAGTGACACCGATCCGCTGCACCTCCACGTGCCCGCCGGGTCCGATGTCGAGTTCTGGGCCGTCGACGAGGACGGCGTCCACTACACGGGGACCGTGGGCGGGGCCACGGTCACGCGCGCCGTCGACGGGCAGGACCTCGAACGGCGCGAGGGCACCCTCCCGCACGCCCTGCCGCTCGGCTGGCACACCGTCCACGCGAGGGTCGACGGCGTCGAGTCCTCCTGCACGCTCGTGGTGACGCCGGACCGGCTGAGCACGACGGCGTCCCTGATGGACCGCCGCACCTGGGGCATCATGGCGCAGCTCTACTCCGTCCGGTCCGCGGGTTCGTGGGGCATCGGAGACCTCACGGACCTGGGCGGGATAGCCCGCGCGGCAGCGGAGCACGGCGGCGGCTTCGTGCTGGTGAACCCCCTGCACGCGGCCGAGCCGAAGCCCCCCGTGGAGCCGTCGCCCTACCTGCCGACCACCCGGCGCTACTTCCACCCCATCTACCTCCGGATCGAGGACATCCCGGAGTACGCGAGGCTCGACGACGCCGCCCGCCGGCGCATCGAGGAACTCGCGGCGGGTTTCGAGGCGGTCAACCGCACGGCGGACCTGCTGGACCGCGACCCTAGCTACACGGCGAAGCTGGAAGCGCTGGAGCTCGTGTACGGCGTGGAGCGCCCAGAGCAGCGCCAGCACGACTTCGATGCCTACCGCGCGCACCAGGGCCAGGGGCTGGCCGACTTCGCACTGTGGTCCGCCCTCGCCGAGTCTCTCGAGCCCGGAGCTCCGGAATGGGACGACGTCGGACGGCCCGGGTCGGCGGGCGCGGAAGCGTTCGCCGAGCAGCACGCGGATCGCATCGGCTTCCACGCCTGGCTGCAGTGGCTCCTCGACGAGCAGCTGCAGGAGGCGCAACTCGAGGCGACCGGGGCGGGCATGTCGATCGGCGTGGTGCACGACCTCGCCGTCGGCGTCCACCCGAGCGGAGCCGACGCGTGGGCGCTGCAGGACGTGCTGGCGGCGGGCATCAGCGTGGGTGCCCCGCCGGACATGTTCAACCAGCACGGGCAGGACTGGAGCCAGCCGCCGTGGCACCCCGAGCGCCTCGCCGAAGCCGGGTACGCACCCTTCCGCGACATGCTCCGGAACATCCTGCGGCACGCCGGGGGTATCCGCGTGGACCACATCCTGGGGCTCTTCAGGCTGTGGTGGATCCCGCAGGGCCAGGCGCCGGGCGAGGGGGCGTACGTGTACTACGACCACCGGGCGCTGATCGGGATCCTCGCCCTGGAGGCGGAGCGTGCCGGGGCGGTCGTGGTCGGCGAGGACCTCGGGGTCTTCGAACCGGGGGTCCAGGAATACCTCGCCGAGCGGGGGATCCTGGGGACCTCGATCCTCTGGTTCGAGCAGGACGACGACGGCCCCCTTCCTCCGGAGTCCTACCGGGAGGGGTGCCTCACCACGGTGACCGTGCACGATCTCCCGCCGACCGCGGGCTATCTCGCGGGTGAGCACGTCAAGCTCCGCGACCGGCTGGGCCTGCTCAGCCGTCCCGTCGAGGAGGAGCAGGCCGAGGACCGCGCGGTGCAGGAGAAGTTCCTCTCCCTGCTGCGATCGCGCGGTCTGCTGCCCGCAGGGGACGTCTCGGTGCAGCGGACCGTCGAGGCATTGCACGCCTTCATCGCGGAGACGCCCTCCGTCCTGCTGGGCGTGGCCCTCGCGGATGCCGTGGGGGAGCAGCGCACGCAGAACCAGCCCGGCACCAATGACGAGTATCCGAACTGGCGCATCCCGCTGGCCGACGCGGACGTGCAGGCGGTGCTGGTCGAGGACCTCGCCGGCAGCGAGCGGTTCTCGTCGCTGGTGCGGGCCCTCGGTCCGGCCGTTCCCAGCGAGTCGCGCGGTTGACCCGTTCCGACCGCAAGGATTATTTCGTTCTGCCCGGTGGTCGCAGGCGTGATCGGATGAAGGAATGGACAGGCAGGATGCGTACGACGCCGTGATCGTCGGCGGAGGAGTGGCGGGCCTGAGCGCGGCGCTCGTCCTCGGGCGGGCACGACGCCGCGTGGCGGTGATCGACGACGGCTCGCCGCGCAACGCGCCGGCCCATGCGGCCTTCGGGTTCACCACGAGGGACGGCGTCCGTCCCGGCGACCTCGTGGATCTCGCCCGGCAGGACCTCGATCCCTACGGGGTCGCATTCATCGACGGCAGGGCCGAGGCCGCCCAGGACGACGGGACGGACTGGATCGTCCGGACGGCGGACGGAGCCGCGGTGCGCGGCAGGCACGTCGTCGTCGCCACGGGGCTCCGCGACAAGCTGCCCGGGATCGGCGGGGCGCGGGAGGCCTGGGGTCACGGCCTGCTGCAGTGCCCGTATTGCCACGGCTGGGAGGTCCGCGACCAGGCGCTGGGAGTGCTCGGGTCCTCCTCCGAGTCAGTGCAGCAGGCACTGCTCGTCCGCCAGTGGTCGGAGGACGTCACCTTCTTCCCGCATGTGCTCGGCGCGCTGTCGGACGACGACGAGCGCCGCCTCCGGTGCCGTGGCATCAGGATCGTCGAGGGGACTGTGCGCCGGCTCGTGCTGCAGGGCGGCGACGACGGCGGACCCCGGGCGGTCCGGAGCGTCGCGCTCGACGGCGGCGCGACCGTCCCGTGCTCCGCGGTCTTCTGCGAACCGGGGTCGGACGCCTTCCTGCCGCTGCTCGAGGCGTTCGGATGCACCATGCGGGACGACGGCTGCGTGACCACGGACGGGATCGGACGGACATCTGTGGAGCGGGTCTGGGCGGTGGGGAACGCCGCCGACCCGGCCGCGCAGCTGCTGCCGGCAGCGGGGGACGCCTATCGCGTCGCGGTGGCCATCAACGCCGTCATGGTCCGGGACGAATGCGAGGCGTGCCTCGCGCCGGAGGAATCCGTCCACGGATAGGGCCCCGGCATGGCGCCGGGGCCCTGTCCGTCGTCGGCGCTGGGTCAGCTCCTGCCGAGGTCGGGACGGGTGGACTCGTCCTGCTCCTCGAAGGGGGTGTCCTCGACGGTGCGCGGATCACCGCCACTCGGGCCCGTGGTGCCGCCGCCGCTGCCGGATCCACCACCGCCCATGGCGCTCACGGTGGGCGGGACGTCCAGGGGGAGGTCCCCACTCGCACCGACGTCCTTGCCCGGATCCTGCGGCGCCTCCGCACCGTCCGAGCCTCCCGATCCGTCCTTCTTGAGGACGCCCTTGAGGGTGTCCTGGACCTTCGGCGTCGTGCTCTTCAGGGTGTCCGTGGTGGAGCTGACGGTGTCCTGGACCTTCGGATTGTTCCAGAGCTGCTGCGCCTTGCCCTTGATCTGCTCGTAGCTCTCCCGCCCGGCCCGCGTCCCGAGGACGTACCCGGCAGCCATTCCCGCTGCAAAAACGAGTTTGTTCTTCACGCTGTTCTCCTGTCGTCGGTCTGCAGTGCCTCCGAATCTAGACCACGGAACCCGTGCGCCGCGAGAAGAGATCCCCTGACAGCGGTGCTGTATACGGGCAGGTTCCGTATACGGGTGCCGTGCATGAGAATGGGTTGGAAAGCGCTATCCAATCGAAGGGTCACCAGTGCACTCGGAGCTCGGCGTCATCCGTCCCACCACCGGCGAGCCGTCGGACTCCCGGCGTCGGGCACTGCCCGTGCTGGCAGCACTCGCCATGCTGCAGGTGATCTGGCCGCTCACCATGGATCTCTACCTGCCGTCCTTCCCCGCGATCCGCCGCGACTTCGGGGTGGACGAGGCGGCGGTCCAGCTCACGCTCACCGGCGCCTTCATCGGGATGGGCATCGGTCAGCTCACGTCCGGGCCGGTGTCCGATGCGATCGGCCGAGCCCGCCCTCTGGCCGTGATGATGGTGCTCTACTGCATCGCCACGGCATCCTGCGCCCTGGCGCCCAGCCTGGGCTGGCTCATCGCGAGCAGGGCGGTCCAGGGCATGGGCTCAGCGGCGTGCGCCGTCATCGCCCTCGCGATCGTCCGTGACCTCTACAGTGGCAGCCGGCTCCTCGTGTTCCTGGCCCGTCTGTCCATCGTCTCGGGTGTGTTCGTCGTGGCGTCTCCGGCGCTCGGCGCGCAGCTGCTCGGTGTCGTCGGGTGGCGCGGCCTGTTCTGGGCCCTGTTGGCCTACGGGGTGGTCCTGCTCTGCGTGGCCGGTGGCATCCTCCTCCGCAACGAGACCCATACCGAGGAGCGCAGGCGCCTGCGGGAGGGCGCGCGGTTGCGGGACGACTACGCCGCCCTGGCCACCGACGGGCGTTTCCGGTCCGTCGCGCTGGCCGGGGGGTTGCTCTTCGCCGCGATGATGGCCTTCATGGCCGGCAGCGCCTTCCTGGTACAGGAGGTGTTCGGCCTGAGCCCCACGGAGTACGCACTCGTCTTCGCCGCGCAGGGGGCGCTCCTGGTGGTGGGCGCGCAGATGGGCGCGCTGATCGCGCGCCGCGCCTCGCCCCTGATCACGGTGCGCGTCGGGGCGATCGCCCTGGTGGTGGCGGCCTCGATCCTCGTCCTGAGCGTGGTGCTGCTGCCGGGGCTCGGACTCTGGGGCCTGGTGGGGCCGGTCATGGGGTTCACCGCCGCGTTCGGCCTGATCAGTCCGGCACTGCAGGCCACCGCGCTGGAGCGCCACGGGTCACGTGCAGGGACGGCCGCCTCGCTGCTCGGCGCCTCGAACATGGTCGGCGCGGCCGTGATCGCACCGCTGACCGGTGCCTTCGGGCTCACGTCGCCGGTGCCGACGGCGGTCGTCATGCTCTGCTGCGCAGGAGTGGCCTGCCTGGTCCTGCTGGGTTCGGTGCGGTCGTCGCGCCCGTCGTCGGAGGCAGCCCCGGTGTCCTGAGGATCCGGGCTGGGACCTCGCGATGCCGGCCCGGTCAGGAGGAGCGGCGGGCCGGTTCGACGACGTCGGGCAGGACGGGCGAGGACTCGGGACGCCGGTCGCGCCGGTCCAGTTCCTCGGTCAGTTCCTCGTGGCGGATCTCCGTCTCGAGGGAGGGTTCACCGTCGTGCGCGTACTCGTAGTCGAGTTCACGGTGGATCTTGCTGTTCAGCACCTCGACCGTGGGGAGATCGAGCGTGGTGAGGTCTTCCGGGAAGTCCTCGGCGGGCGAGAGTCTTGTGCTCATGGGGGACCTGTTCGGTGGTTCGGAGCGGACACGGGGACCGGGCCCGCTTCTGGACCACGCATGCCGGGAAGCCCGGCAAAGGTTGATGATATCGGTCCCCCGTCGAGAACGGAAGCCATCCGCGGGTGAGCGACGACTCGGGGACGGGGGCGGGCGGGCGTTCCTCCCGGCGTTCCCGAGGCGGGCGACGGCCTGACGTCGGGCGGGCTGCACGCCTGTCGGTGGCGGGCGGTACCGTAGCCCGGATCCATCCGCGCCCACCGCGCACATCCCCGACGAGCAACGGCAGGGAGGCCCCATGCCCGAGGGAGACAGCGTCTTCCGGCTCGCCGCGAGGCTGCGCAGGTCCCTCGACGGCCGCACGCTCGAGCGCGGCGACCTGCGCGTATCCGCGCATGCCACCGACGCTCTGGACGGCATGCGGCTGATGGAACACGCCACCCACGGCAAGCACCTGCTGACCCGCTTCGACGGCGGCGTGACGCTCCACACCCACCTGCGCATGCAGGGCTCGTGGACGGTGACGGCGCCGGGCAGGTCGCTTCCCCGCGCGCTCCTGCCCGACGCCCGCGTCATCCTGGCGGTGAGGGACGGGCCGACGGCCTACGGCCTGGCCCTGCCCGTCGTCGGCCTCGTGGCCACGCGCGCTGAACACGACGTCGTCGGGCATCTCGGACCGGACCCCCTCCGTCCGGACTGGTCGGCGGAGGAGGCGGTACGGAGGCTGCGAGGCGACCCGGGCGAGCGGGTTGCGGCGACCCTGCTCGACCAGCGCAACGTGGCGGGCTTCGGCAACCTGTGGGCCAACGAGCTCTGCTTCCTGCGCGGCGTGCATCCTGATACGGCGATGGCCGACGTCGACGTCCCGGCCCTCGTGGCGCTGGGCGCACGGTGCCTGCGCTTCTCCGCGACCCAGCCCGGGGCCTACCAGGTCACCACCGGCAGGACGCGGAAGGGGGAGCAGCACTGGGTCGCCGGGCGTGCCGGGAAGCCGTGCCTGCGGTGCGGCACCACCATCCGCGTGCGGGCGGAGGTGCCCGGCGATCCGGGCCGTCGCCGGACCTGGTGGTGCCCGCGGTGCCAGCCCCTTCGCTGAGGCAGGCGGGGTGCGGGCATCGCCGGCCTCGGGAGGGAGGAGAGGACCTCAGCGCCTCGCGTCGAGGGCGGTCGCGAAAGCCTCGACCGACGCCGTCGAGCTGTCGACCCGCCAGTCCGCCTCCTTGGCGATGTGGAACCAGACCAGGCCGACCACGTCCGGCTGCGCGGAGAGGTATCCGAACAGGTCCGTGATCCAGCGGGCCTTGGAGCCGCCGAGCTCGGAGGAGGACGTCTCGGCGATCACGATGGGCGTTCCGGGTGCGAGGCGCCGCAGCTGCGCGAGCCCGTCCCCGAACAGCGCCGCCGGATCCTGCCAGCTGCTCCAGGACTGCGACGTACCCCAGTTGTAGCCGTCGAGGGCGACGACGTCGGCGTAGCCCTGCCCCGGGTACAGGCCGTCCAGTGGGGTGGAGCCCCAGTAGGGCACGTTCGGGTTCCAGACCCAGCTGACATTCATGGCTCCCGTGGAGCGGAGGACGTCGTGCACATGGCGGTAGGCGGCTACATAGTCCCCCGCACCGTTGCCGTTGACGCCCTCCGACCACGGGTACCAGTCGCCGTTCATCTCGTGCCCGAAGCGCAGGTAGACGGGCTGGCCCCACTGCCCGAGGGCGCTGCCCCACTCACGCAGGTAGGCGTCGAAGTCGCCCGCGGCGATGCGGTCGAGCGAGTAGGCGGGCTGCTCCGTGCCACCGCCCCAGGTCCAGGGCTCCCACGTCAGCAGCGTCTCGGCACCCCGCGCCCTGACGGTCTCCAGCTCGGCGATGGGTGCGGGCTGGTTGAAGTCCTTGTAGGAGAGGACGATCGACGGAGCCTCGCCCGCCAGAGCTGCCACCTCGTCGAGCTCGCTCCCCGCGGCTGGGCCGCCGCCGGTGCCGACGCCGAAGCGGATGCCCTTCGCGGAGTCGGTCCCGGGCGCCGCCGCGAGGACGGTGTACCCGGCGGAGGCCGCGGTGCTGCCGACCGCTGCGCTGATGGTCACCGTTCCCGAACCCCCGGGCACGATCGACACCTGGAGGGTGCCTGTGGACGTCGTCGTGACGGCGACGCGGCTGGTGCCGGCGACGACGGTCCCCTTCGTGCGCTTGGGGAAGCCCGCACCCGTCACGGTGACTTCGGCACCGGCTGTCCCGGCGGAGCCACTCAGCGTGATCGTCGCCGCGGCGCCGGCCGGAGGAGGCGTGAGGCCCACCATCAGCACGGCCATCGCGGTGAGGAGCAGGAGGATCCGGGTGGCGCCGTGGAGCGTTCCGGGCGGGAGGGGTTGGGCGGGGAGGATGCTCATGGGGGGGTACCTCGCTGGTTCGGTAGCCCGGCTGACCGCGTGGGTCCCGTGGCTTTGCGTCCCCGGCTCACGCCGGGTTTGCCTTTGTCGCCCGGCGGTCACCGCCGGTCGTCCGTCCTCGTGGACTGCTTCCATTCTCCCGCGGCCTACACGCCACGGGGTGCGATCACCCCGAATTCTGCCGAAGGATTGGTGCAGGTCCGGCGCAGTGCCTCCTGCAGCGCGCAGCACCGGCACGGCGCGGTGAGGCCCGGTACCGCTGTGCTTTTGGTGTGTCCTGGCCCACAATGGTCCTGTCGCGGTTGGAGGCACCCGCGACGGGTTGTGCTGGAGGGAACCATGAAGCAGATACCGGCGTTCACGCGCACCATCGCGTCTCAGGTCGACGGATACAGGCCGGAGTTCGAGGCACGGGTGGGGCCGGAACTCGCCGCGGTCTTCGCCCGCGAGCAGGAGGACCTCCGCCGCGCAGGACTGCCGGCAGGGATCGCCCGCGTGGGTGATCGGCTCCCGGATGCGGTCCTGCATGACGCCGCCGGCCGGGCCGTGACCCTGTCCACGGTGCTCGATGCCGCCGCCGCGATCATCGTCTTCTACCGCGGGTCCTGGTGTCCGTACTGCAGTATCGCGCTCAAGACCTACCAGCGGGAGCTGCGGCCCGTGGTCGAGGCTTTCGGGACCCGACTGATCGCGGTCAGCCCGCAGGCGCCGGACGTGGCCGCGCGAGGAGGGCGCCAGGCCGGATTGCATTTCGAGCTGTACTCCGACGATGGCAACGCGCTCGCAGCGCACCTCGGCATCGTGACGACCCCCAGCGCGGAGTCGCTGCTGGCCCGGGAGGCCCTCGGTATCGACGTGGCGGGGAGCAACATGGACAGCACTGCAGCCATCCCGTTCCCCACGGTGGTCGTGGCCGACGCCACCGGCACCATCCGGCTGATCGACGTGCGGGTGGACTACACCACGCGGACGGAGACCTACGAGATCATCGACGCGCTCGTGGCGCTGTAGGTCCGCGCCGGCGGCCCGTCCTACCGCCGCTGGGTCGCGCCGTCGGGTCGCACCGCCCGGTGGGCTACTCCTCGGGCTCGTAGCCGATCAGCCAGTGCAGGCCGTGGCGGTCGGTCACCTGGCCGTCCGTGGCTCCCCACGGCTTCCTCGCCAGGGGGTCGGTCACGGACCCGCCGTCGGCGAGGGCGTCGAACCACCTGTGCAGCACCGCGGGTCCGGCGGTGCCGAGGAGCGACAGCAGGACGCCCTCCAGCCGGACGGCGGTGCCGCCGTCGGGAGCGTCCGATCCGCCCAGGGCGACCGCTCCGTCGAGCACCCCGTGCGCCACGGCGTCCGGCGGGCCGTCGGTCCTGCCGAACTCCTCGTACGTGTGCAGGGTCAGATCACCTCCGAAGGTGTCCCGGTAGAAGCCGAGGGCTTCCCGTGCCGTGCCCGGGAAGCTGAGGTAGACGAGGGGTGCAGCCATGGGATGTGCTCCTGACGCTCGGTACTGCTCGGTTGAGGCCCTGCGGTGGTGCGTGCTGCGGGTTCCTGCCGGGTCCGCTTCCTGATGGACGGCTCGGATGGTGGGAGATCATCGGTACCCGGCTGCTCTTTCCGGATGCGGGCCGGTGACGGCCGCCGTCAGCTCCCGGTGCTGGACCTGGCCACGAGGTCGCTCGCCGGCATCGCACGCGTCTGCAGCGTGCCCGAGTCGAGGAGCGAGAGCAGGAGCTCCGCCGCCACCCGCCCCTGCATGACCGGGTTCCGGGACAGGGCGGTGACCGACGGCGAGGCGAGCTGGCAGTGCAGTGAGTCGTCCCAGCTCACGATCGCCACGTCCTCGGGGCACCGCAGGCCCAGCTCGCGGAGTGCCAGGAGCGCGCCCATGGACATGAGGTCGTTGCCGAGGATCACGGCGGTGACGGCGTCCTCCACGGGTTCGCCGAGGAGGGACACGACGGCGTCGTGACCGGCGGCGAGGGCGTAGTTCCCCTCGCGCGTGACCACGGCCATGCCATGCGCGGCAGCGCGGCGCCGGACGCAGGCGATGCGCTGCTCCTCGTGCAGGAACCGGTGCGGGCCCGAGACGTGGGCGATCCGCCGGTGGCCGCGGAGGTGGAGGTGGTTGACGATCGTGGCGGAATCCACGGCGTGGTCCGTCGTCGTGCCCGAGAACGGGGCCGGCCCGTGCCGCTCGGGGGCGCCGTGCAGGACGAACGGGAGGCCCAGCCGGTCGAGCAGCGCGGGCCGCGGATCCTCGTGCAGGTGATCGAACATGAGGACGCCGTCGACCTTGCGTTCGCCCGCCCACCGCTCGTAGGTGGCCCGTTCCTGCGCCGGGTCCGTGCCGACCATCCGGAGCATCAGTGCCATGTCACCCTCGGCGAGGGCCGTCTCGATCCCCGCGAGCAGGCCCATGTAGTAGGGCTCGGTGCCGATCAGGTCCGGATCAGCCGAGAGGACCATCCCCACCGCCCCCGACCGGGAACGGGAGAGCGCGCGGGCCGAGGAGCTGGGGTACCACTCGAGCTCCTCGGCGAGGTCCAGCACGCGGCGCCGCGTCACCTCGCTGACACCCGGCTGGCCGTTGAGCGCGTAGGACACCGACGCCTTCGAGATGCCCAGCCTCTTCGCCAGGCCGGCGATGGTTTCCTTGGCCATGGCTTCCACAATAGCGTCAGGTTTTCCTTGACCGGCCCCGTCCTATCCCCTAGGTTCGTGTTATACCTGAACCGGTTCAGTAGTCCTACTTTCTCAGCGAGGAGAATCCCCCGTGACGTATTCACTCCAGCTCTACACACTGCGGACCGCCATGGGGGAGGACCTGCCGGGCACCATTAAGCGCGTCGCGGATCTCGGCTACACCGCCGTGGAGCCCTACAACTTCGTCGCCACGGCGGAGCAGCTCGCCGAAGCGCTCTCGTCGAACGGACTGAGCGCACCCTCCGGCCACGCGCCCCTGCTGCGCGCCGACCAGGACGAGATCTTCGAGGCCGCCCGCACGCTCGGCATCGGCACCGTGATCGACCCCCACGTGGAGCGCTCGCACTGGACCACCGAGGAGGGCATCAGGGCCACGGCGGAGGCGCTCAACGCTGCGGCGAAGAAGGGCGCCGAGTACGGCATCCGGGTCGGGTACCACAACCACGAGTTCGAACTCGAGGAGCGCATCGACGGCACCTCGGCCCTCGAGGTGCTCACCCGGCACCTCGACACCGAGGTCGTCCTCGAGGTGGACACCTACTGGGCCGCCGTCGGCGGCGAGGATCCCGCAGAACTGCTGCGTCGCCTCGGTGACCGCGTGCGCTTCGTCCACATCAAGGACGGTCCGCTCACCAGGAACAACAAGGAGCAGGTGGCGGTCGGCCACGGCTCCATGCGCGTCTGGGGCGTGCTCGACGCCGTCCCCGGCCTCGAGGCCGCCGTCGTGGAACTCGACGATTTCGACGGGGACGTCTTCACCGCCGTCGCCGACAGCCTGACCTACCTCAACGAGGGGAAGAAATGAGCACGGACACCTCCGGCACCGCGGCAGCGGGCCGCCGCACCGGCCCGGTCGGCGTGGCCGTCATCGGTGCCGGCGTCATCAGCAAGGAATACCTGACCAACCTCATGGGCTTCCCGGACGTGACGGTGCACATCGTCGCCGACATGTTCGAGGAGGTCGCCGCAGCACGCGCCGCCGAGTTCGGAGTGCCCGCCTCGGGCGGCGTGCAGGACGCGCTCAACCACCCCGACGTCGAGATCGTGGTGAACCTGACCATCCCCGCCGCCCACGTCGAGGTGGCCACCGCCGCGATCGCGGCCGGCAAGCACGTGTGGAGCGAGAAGCCCTTCTCGCTGGACCGCGAGAGCGGCATCGGGCTCCTGAAGACCGCCGACGCCGCGGGCCTGCGGCTGGGCTGCGCCCCGGACACCTTCCTCGGGGCGGGTCTGCAGACCGCCTTACGCCTCGTGGCCCGCGGCGACATCGGGGTGCCCCTGACGGCGCTGACCCTCATGCAGTCCCCGGGCCCCGAGTCCTGGCACCCGAACCCCGCCTTCCTCTTCCAGGAGGGTGCAGGGCCGCTGTTCGACATCGGACCGTACTACCTGACCACGCTGGTGCAGACCTTCGGAGCCATCACCAAGGTGGCCGGGTTCGGCTCCACCTCGCGGGCAACCCGGACCATCGGTTCAGGTCCGAAGGCCGGCGAGGTCTTCGACGTCACCGTGCCCTCGCACGTCAGCGCCATCGCCCAGTTCGCGAACGGCGAGTCCTCGCAGAGCATCTTCAGCTTCGACTCCCCGCTCAAGCGTGCGGGTTTCGTGGAGGTCACAGGCACAGAGGGCACCCTCGCGTTCCCCGACCCGAACAACTTCACCGGCGACCTCACCCTGACCCGCCGCGGCTCCGACGAGACCGAGGTGATCCCCGCCGTGGGCGCGACGTCCACGCGCGGCAGCGGGGTGCTCGAGATGGCGCGGGCCATCCGCGAGGGGCGTCCGCACCGCGCACAGGGCGAGATGGCCTACCACGTGCTCGATGCGATGGTCTCCATCTCGGAGAGCGTGGCCACCGGCGAGTTCGTCACGCTCTCCAGCACGGCGACCGCCGCCGAGCCGCTGCCGGAGGACTGGGACCCGTACGCCGCGACCCTCTCCTGATCCCGGGGCGGCGCCGCGCATGAACCGCGGTGCCGGTCCGGACAGGACCGACGGCGCCCGGCCGGCCCCCGGTGGCCCGACAAAGCCACCTGACGAAGACCGCGGACGCGGGAGCCGCCCGCAGCCGCCCTGCTCTCCACCAGATCGAGAACGGACTGTCCGATGACGTACCTGCCTGCCGACGACCGCTACGAGACGATGCCGTACCGCCGTGTGGGACGGAGCGGCCTGCAGCTGCCCGCCGTCTCCCTCGGCCTGTGGCACAACTTCGGGGACGACAGGGCCTTCGAGGTGCAGCGTGACATCCTGCGCCGGGCCTTCGACCTCGGCGTCACCCACTTCGACCTCGCCAACAACTACGGACCCCCGGCCGGTAGTGCCGAGACGAACTTCGGCCGCCACCTGAAGGACGACTTCCGGCCCTTCCGGGACGAACTCGTGATCTCGACGAAGGCCGGCTACGGCATGTGGCCCGGCCCGTACGGCGAGTGGGGCTCGCGGAAGTACCTCCTCTCGAGCCTCGACCAGTCGCTCGAGCGCATGGGCCTCGAGTACGTGGACATTTTCTACAGCCACCGCCCGGACCCGGACACCCCGCTCGAGGAGACGATGGGTGCCCTCGACACCGCGGTCCGCTCCGGGCGCGCGCTCTATGCGGGCATCAGTTCCTACTCACCGGAGCGCACCCTGGAGGCGGCGGCCATCCTGCGGGACCTCGGGACGCCGCTGCTCATCCACCAGCCCTCCTACTCGATGCTCAACCGCTGGACGGAGGACGGCACGCCCAACCTGTACGAGGCCCTCGAGCGGGTGGGCGCCGGGTCCATCGCCTTCTCGCCGCTGGCGCAGGGCCTCCTGACCAGCAAGTACCTCGACGGCATCCCCGAGGACTCGCGCGCCGCGGCGAACAAGTCCCTGGACGCCGGGCAGCTCAGCGAGGAGAACCTGCGGCGGATCAGGGGACTGGCCGCGATCGCGACGGGCCGTGGCCAGAGCCTCGCGCAGATGGCCATCGCCTGGGTGCTCCGCGACAGGTCCGAGGGCACGCCGGTCACCTCTGCGCTGATCGGTGCGTCGAGCGTCGGACAGCTCGAGGACAGCCTCGCCGCCGTGCGGAACCTGGCGTTCACGGCCGATGAGCTGCACGCGATCGACGAATTCGCCGTCGAGTCCGACATCAACCTCTGGGCCAGTGCCCTCGAGGCCTAGCGCGGCGGCGATGACGATGCCGCTGAGGAACGTTTCGAGGGCAGTGCGATCCCGTGCTGCACAAACCAGGGCGACGCGCGGGAGGACCACCGTGGAACGGCAGAGCGGCAGCAGGAGCGACGACCACGGGCTCCGGCCGGGGACCCCGCGGTGGCGCCGGCTGCTCCCGGGCCAGCGTGCTCGCCTCATGGTCTTCGACGTCGTTACCCGCTCCTCGACCTGCGTCTTCGAGACCGACGACTTCGTCATCGAGGCGCCGAACTGGACGCCGGACGGCGCCTGGCTCGTCTTCAACTGCGACGGCCTGCTCTACCGCACCCCGCCGGAGGAGGACGGGCAGCCGCGCGTGATCTTCACGGGAGCGGTGACGGACGCCAACAACGACCACGTGGTGTCCGCCGACGGACGGTACCTCTATCTCTCCTCCCAGGACGGGCATCTCTACGAGGTGCCGCTCGGCGGCGGTGAGGCGCGGCGCGTGACACGGCCCGACGACGGCCTGGAGGCCCGCTACCTGCACGGCATCTCCCCCGACGGGACCACGCTGGCGCACATCGGCTGCCGGCGCCGCGACGGCGTCCAGGCCGTCGACATCTACACCGCGGACGTGAGGGACGGCTTCACCCGCCGGCTCACGGACTCCGACCGGCCGCACGACGGCGCCGAGTACAGCCCGGACGGCGCATGGCTGTATTTCAACTCCGAGCGCGCCTCCGAACGTGCGGGCCACTCGCAGCTGTTCAGGATGCGCACCGACGGCAGCGGCGTGGAACAGCTGACGTCGGACGACCGCGTGAACTGGTTCCCTCATCCGGCCCCCGACGGCAGCCGCCTGGTGTACCTGAGCTACCCGCCCGGCGTGCAGGGCCACCCCGCCAACGAGCCGGTGGTGCTGCGCGTGGCGGAGCCCGACGGACGGAACGCGTGGGACGCCGTCGAGCTGTTCGGGGGCCAGGGGACGCTCAACGTCAACAGCTGGGCCCCGGACGGGCGGCACTTCGCGTACGTCGACTACCCGACGGCGCCGGCGGCGGACGGAGGTGTTCGGGCAGTACCCGGGTGAGCGGCCACGCTGCGGATGCGGGGGTGGGGACCGCTCCAGGAAGGCCGGCTGCGGACTGGCGTAGGCTGGAAGTCAGCGGACACGTTCGCGCCACCTCTGGCGCCGTTCGCGAGGAGGCAGAATTTGGTACAGCGCATGGCAGACCCCACGTACAGGGACCAGCAGTGGGAACAACGCTACGATCCACAGATCGAGGACGTGAACCGGCTGTGTGACACCCTGGCCGAGTCCAAGCCGGGATCGGCGGTTCCCTACATCGATCCGATCCACGACGTCGACGGGTGCAAGATCGTCAGTCTCTTCTCCAATCCCGGGGCGTCCCTGCCCTCGGGCTTCGTCTCCTTCGAGAACGACGACCCCAGCTCCATCCGGATGGCCGGGATCTACGAGGCCGTGGGGCTGCGCCCCGACGCGTTCATGCCCTGGAATGCGCACCCGTGGTACCTGCCGGAGGGCAAGGAGCGGGCGTTGACGATGGACCAGATCTCCGACGGCGTGAAGCCTCTGCTCACTTTCCTGCAGCAGGTGCCCCGTGCCTCCGCCCTCGTGGCGCACGGCGCCGACGCCCACAAGGCTGCACGGCGCCTGATGAAACTCGAGAACCGGGCGATCGCCAAGCGCGGGTTCAAGATCTACGAAGTGCGGTCCCCGGGGGAGCGCGCCTTCAAGGGCACCCCGGCGAACCAGGAGCTGTGGCTCAAGGACATCCAGTCGGCCTACACGGACGCGATGGGCAGGGCCGGCATCCGGGCCCGCCAGTCCATCCAGTAGTCCTCGCCGTCCTACCCGCGACGCCGATCGTCCCGCACGGGGCGGTCGGCGTCGTCGTCAGACGGGCGAGAGCAGTCCCGGCCGATCAGTCCCGGCCGATCACTGGCAGATGAGGACTCAGGCGGGGCCGTTGACCGCGCGCACGCGGGGCTCGGCGGGTGCTGCCGCGACCTCCGAGCGGTTCAGGGACAGCCCACGCAGGGTGGCAGCGACATCCTCCAGGGACCGCTGCACCCACGCGAAGGCGTCGTCGTCCGTCACCTGGTCCTCCGGGTCCTGCGTGCAGGACCGGTGCGCGAGCGCGAGCCGCGCCACAGCACCTTCCAGGGATTCGAGGAGCGCTTCCGTCTCGACGGCGATCTGCGCTGCCAGCGCGCCGACGTCCTGCGCATCACGTCCCCCGGGCACCATGAGGAGCGTGGTCCGGGGAAGCCCCGAGGCGTCGGTGGACGTGAAGGCTGGAGGGCGCTGTGCACTCATGGAACTGAGACCTCGTTCGAGTCAAAAGGGCGCCCTGCAAATCCCCACGGGCGGAAAGACGGTGACCATCGCAAGTCTGCCACCGGTGGGGTGTGTCCCCTAGGGATTCCGACGCAGGAAATCCGCAAGTTACCGCCCGGTTCATCGAGTTGTCATCAGGGCGAGGGATGGGACGCAGGAGTGTGCGCTCGCTGCGGGCATTCGTGTCCCTGGAGCCCCTGCTCCGGGTGGCTGTCCCCGGGTTCAGGCCTCGCCGCCCTGCTCCTCGCGCTTCGGGGTCAGGTAGGTGGACCCGTCCGCGTTCCGCACCACGGTCCACTGCTGCAGTTCCTCCTGCCGCCGGCGCTGCGCCTCGTCGTCGAGATACACGATCGGCCCCGCGGTGGAGCCCCGCTGGGCCGGCCCGAAGAACATGCGCAGCTTGCCGGTTGCTGCCATGAACCGTGCTGACAGGGGTTCCTTGGTGCTCATGATCGGTTCCTCTCGTGCGTCATCGATGCGTCCGGGCGGAGGTTCGTGCGGGCCTGGTCGGCGGGGGAGCTCGGCAGTTCGGTCCCCGTGGCCCTGATGATCGCGTGCATCGCCTCGTTGAGTGCGTCCACTTGGTCGCGGGTGAGGCCGAGGCGTTTCATCATGGTGCCGGGGACGTCGACCGCCCGCGACCGCAGGTCCCGTCCGGCGGTCGTCAACTCGACGGCGAGTGCCCGTTCGTTGCCCGGGACCCGCGTCCGGGTGAGGAGTCCGAGGGCCTCCAGCCGCTTGAGCATCGGGGAGAGGGTCGCCGATTCCATGGCGAGCGCCCTGCCGATGTTCCGGACCGTGCGGGGGCTCTCCTCCCAGAGGGAGAGCATCACCAGGTACTGGGGATGGGTGAGGCCGAGGTCGTCGAGGACCGGGCGATAGGCGCCCACCACGCTCCTCGAGGCGACGGACAGGGCGAAGCAGAGTTGACGTTCGAGCAACAGGTCGTCGTCCATCCGCGCGGTCATCATTCTCCTCTGTGCTGTCCTAATAATTAGTGTACTACTGATGAATGGTGGAAAGGGCCTGCTGGGCCCGGGAGCCGGTGGCTCCTCCCCGAGGCGATGACGGCGGGTGACCGGCTGTCGCTCACGTGCGCGCTCGAGCTCGACGGCGGCCTGATCGGCGATCTGTTCCTCGCTGTCAAGGATTCGTGGACACAGCACGAGGTGGCGGACCGGGCACGTGCGACGAAGGCCGAGATCGGATGGGCCCTGGATCCCGCTCACCAGGGAAAGGGCTACGCCACCGAGGCCGCCGCCGGGCTGCTGCGGCTCTGCTTCGAGGACCTCGGCCTGCACCGTGTGGTGGCGCAGTGCTTCGCTGATAACGAGTCCTCCTGGCGGGTCATGGAGCGTGTCGGCATGCGCCGCGAAGTCTTCCGCCGCGCCGATGCGCTTCATCGCTCCGGCCGCTGGCTCGACGGCGTCGAGTACGCGCTGCTCGCCGAGGAGTGGGGGCTCGCGCATCGCCACTGATGCCCTGCTCCGGACATCTCCGGACATCTCCGCACGGCACCACGACCTGGCCGAGCACACCGGGCGCAGCCGCGGACTCCATGTCTCCGTGGCCTTCGTTGTCAACCACGTCGTCATCCTGGCTGTCGGGCAGTGCAGGGCAGACGATGGTCAGGTCAGAGTGCGGCAGGTGTTCCGGTGCCGCAGGCGAGTTCGAGGAGAGGATCAATGCATGGCGGATCTTGGTGGAATGGCCGACAAGGCCAAAGATGCAGCGCAGGACCACCCCGAGAAGGTCGATCAGGCCAAGGACAGGGCCAAGGACGCCTTCGGCGGCAAGGACGGCGATCAGAAGTAGTTCATCGGCCTGATCACCCGGGTCATCGCAGAGGGAGGCCGGATCACTGTCACGGCGATCCGGCCTCCTTGGTGTGCGGGCACCGATTCACGTGGTCCGTGGTGGCACCATCTCCAGCTGTACGAGCGCTGCCAGGGTGCGCAGCTTCCTCCGGTCGGACGAGCTGAACGTGTGGGGTGTGTCATACAGGAGGCAGAGCACCCCGATGCGGTGGCCTCCGGGACCGTTGATGGGATGGCCTGCGTAGAAACGGATGCGAGGAGCTCCGACAACGTACGGGTTGGTCCTGAACCGGTCGTCGAGGCGCGTGTCCGGGACCACCATGGTGGTATCGAACGCGATGGCAGCGTTGCAGAACGACAGGTCCCGGGGTACGTCCGCGGTCGGCACCCCGTCGGCGACGGGCGTGCGTTGTTTGTCGGCGTCGATGAGCGTCAACGCTGATCCCATGGTGCCGAAATACGTCCTCGCCATGGTCGGCAGCCGTTGCAGCGACATGGATCGCGAGACTGCGGGATCCAGGAGATTCGAGGCGCGGAGGTCCTCGAGGCGTGCGGGCTCTCGACCGTGCACCGGAACCTCCCTGCTTGTGGGGCGGCGGAGCCGTCGATCGACGTGGTCGCCGTCGAGTTCGCTCGGACCGTAGCCGGCAGCGGCGGCCACGTCATGATGCGTGTAGGGGGCCCGCTGTCCCGCGCTGCGCGGGTAGGGCACGTTGAGCAGCTCGTTGACCGCATCCGACACCAGATCACGCTGCAGCGACGTCAGCATTCCACCGTCCAGGAGATAGGCGGACACCTCGCCCAGTGAGCACATGCCACCGCTCTGCCTGTACACGGAGTGCACCCTCTCCGGCTGCACGCCGAACCGTGCGGCGAGATCCGCGGTCACTCCTTGCTGAACATCAGCACTACCCATGTCCTCAGCCCCCCAGTGAACGAAAGAACAACAAGACTCCAATCTACCGATGGTTCAATCGCGACAGCACACCGATCAAGGCCCCGATCGGCTAGTCCTGCCCACCCGACCCGCTACACCCTCAGGCGCCCCCAGGGCCTTCGTCCTGGTCCTCATCTGTTCGCCTTGATCGTCGTCGCGCACAGGGCCACCGTGCGCGAGCCGTGGATACTCCTGAATGACGCTGTCGATCGTGAGCTTCGCTGCGCGAAGGGCCTGCAGTGCGCTCCACTACTCCATGGTTCCGGTGCCCCTGCGGGTATGGGCGGCGGATCGACTTCGGACGATGTCGAGTACGGACAACAGGCTGATCGATGTCCGCTGTGATGGTGAGTCGCCCTAAGGTGGAGGATCAGTCCGCCCGGGACGCCGGTGTCCGGGCGAAGAACGTTCGCCGAGTACGGAGCTTCGTGACTCATGATCAGTAGCTGCAGGCAGCAGTGGACAGCGGTCCAGGCCCTTCAGGCCGGGGAGCTCGATCCTTTCGATGCCTGGGTGTCGTATGTCGGCTTCGGCGGGGAGGTCGACGAGGTCGACGTGTCCGGCTACCTTTCCGGGCTGATGTGCCTGCCCCGTGCCGATCGCGATCTCCTCTCGTACGCCATCAACGAGATGCTCGCGGAGAAGGGACTCGTCATCACCGGCGCCCAGTACAGCCATGACGGCGGTACCGGGAAGACGTGGGTCGCGGACGGCCTGTACAGGCTGCTCGTCGTCTCCGACGAGGTCAGCACCGGCCATCCATTCCACACACGGTCCGGGCGCCCTGCAGATGGTGACGCCGTGCAGCCGGAGGATCGAGCCGGGTTCCTGGCCCACGAGTCCCGACGGTGCGATGCCCTGTCCCGGAGCGGGCTACTCGATTCCGGCGCGGAAGAGCGCTTCGACAGGATCACCGCGAAGGCCCGCCGGCGTTTCGGAACCTCCTCGGCGTCCATCGCACTGATCACCGATGACAGGCAGGTCATCAAGTCCGTGGTGGGACCGATCGGGCAGGACCTGCCCCGCGACGTCGCTCTCTGTTCCCGCACCGTCGAAGCGGACCGCACACTGGTCATCACCGATGCTCGCAGCGACCCCGAGTACAGCGACCACCCCCTCGTCACCGGGAGTCCCGGCATCCGGTTCTACGCGGGACACCCCCTGACCAGTGCCGACGGGTGGCGCATCGGCTCCCTCTGCGTCATCGACGATCGGCCGCGAGCCTTCACATCAGCTGACGCGCGCGACCTGCGGCTCCTCGCAGCCCAGGTACAGCTCGAGATGTGGACCGGAGAACCACCGGGGTAGACGCGTTCCATCATCCGTGCGGTGGGCCCCTTCCCCGGGAAACCGGACACCGGTTCCGACCCCGTTCCGGGTGGACTGCGCCTCACTCCGCCGGGTCAGCGGGGAAGGGCCGCGATCCACTCGGAGAAGTCGGTGAGCTCGGTGCCGGTGACGACGGCGGCGGGGCCTGCGTCCATCGGATCGCTGAGGAGGGCCAGGGATTCGGCCGGCAGGTCCTTCGTGGACTCCCAGACGATCGACGTGGGCGACCCCGAGTCCGGCCAGCACAGGAAGACGAGAGGATCAGCGGTGGTGGACTCCACGATGCCGACACGGTGATGGAGCAGGTCCGCGAGTTCGCTCGTGAACATGGGCGCTGACACGTCTCCCGCAGTGAGGAGGACGCCTGATTCCAGGGTTCCCCTGCGTCCGCGGGGGAGCGGGTACAACTCAGCCCGTAGGCTGGCGCCCTGCCAGGGTGCGACGTCGCCGGGCACCGCGGGAGCCGTGGTCTGCTGCCGGGGGGTGCTCTGCTGCAGGAAAGCGACCAGGTCGGTGTAGCCGATGCTGATCCTGGTCGCCGTGAAGTGCATCCTGCCGCCCACATCCCTGACGTCGACCCCGCCGAGGGCGTTGGGCGCCGGACGGACCGAACCGATGTCGGTCAGGGCGACGAGCCGCGTCGCTCGGAACCACGGGCGGACCGTCAGGTGGTCGTCGAACGCCTCGACCCTGAACCGGTGGATGCCCATGGCGAGAACCACGAAGACCGCCCCGGCCACCGTGATCCCGGTCGCACCGACCAGGGGACCCGGACCCTCCAACTCCTCGGTCCTGGCGACAGAGACGATCGTGAAGAACCCCCCGACAACCAGGAGGACGATGCCGAGCACCCGGAACAGGGCAGCCTGCCAGCGCCGATTCCTCACGACGAACAGCGCCCCCGTGTCTGCATCCGGGCGAGCCGTTCCGCGACCGCTCCGGTCACCCCGGCGGACGGCCCCGCCGACGATCACGGGGATCACGCTCGACAGCAGGACCGTGACGACCACGGCAATCATGATGGGAGACATCCACCGAATGTAGCCCGTACCGCACGTGCAGTGTCCTCGCCGCACAGAACACCGCAGCGCGGGACGGCCCACACGCCCACTCCGGCAGGCGACGGCAGTGCTGTCGCAGGAGACAGTACCGGCAGTCAGGCCGAGCGTGAGGTGTTCCGCCGTGGTGCGTCACTCCGAGCACCGCGGCTGGCCGACGCCACGCGCGCGTGGCCGTCCGCCCTGGTATCGGCCGGATACCCACGTACGGCGCCGACCCGGGAAAGGTGCTGCAGGTGCTGAGGATCGGGGCGTCGAAGATGACGCCTGCGGTGCAGGAGCGGCCTGATCACCGCCACGCCCGCGTAGAGGGTGATCGCGAGCACCGTGATGGTCGCTCCCGGGGAGAGTGCATGGAAGTACGTGATGGAGAGTCCGACGACGCAGACGATTCCGCCCAGCACCATGGCCACTCCCATGGTGGCGCGGAAGGAGGGCGCGATGAGCTGCGCCACGGCGACGGGCACGATCATCAGTGCCGAGACCAGCAGTACGCCGACCACACGCATGGAGATCGCCACGGTCAGCGCGGCGGTGACGGCGACCAGGATGTTCAGGGCCCGCACCGGCAGCCCGCTGGCGCGGGCGAACTCCTCGTCGTAGCAGAGGGCGAACAGTGCCGGCCGCAGGCCGAGGCCGACGCCGAGGATGAAGACGGCCAGTCCGGCGCTGAGCCACACGTCGAGGGAGTCGACGGTGGAGATGGATCCGAAGAGGTACCCGGTGAGGTTCGCTGCTGTTCCGCCCGCGAGCCCGATGAGGAGCACGCCACCGGCGATACCACCGTAGAACAGCATCGCCAGGGCGACGTCGGCGCTGGTGCGGCCGCGGTCGCGGACGAACTCGATGAGGAGCGCCCCGATGATGGCGGCGGCGACCGCACCGGGCACGGCCAGGGCGTCCGCGGAGGCGGTGCCGGCGGCAGCGCCGGCGAGCCACCCCATCGCGACACCCGTCAGTGCGACATGGCCGATGCCGTCGCCGAGCAGTGCCAGACGGCGTTGGACGAGGTACGTGCCGATGACCGGAGCGCTGACACCGACGAGGCCGGCGATGAGCAGGGCCCGCTGCATCAGCTCACTGGACAGCATGGACAGCAGTGTGTCGAGGAAGGTCATGATGATCCTCTCCGGCCGGTCGTGAGGTCAAGTGCGTGATGGTCCGGGTGGGGTGCGCGGTCCGTCCCGCGGACACGCGCGTCGTCCGAGGCGTCGGAGGGCAGTGTGCTCCCGGCCCTCGGCGGAAAGCCCTCGATGCCTGCGGCGTCGTCATGCCTCACCCGGCCGTGGTCGAGGACGACGGTGCGGTGGATCAGCGGGGCGAGGACGCCGGGATCGTGCAGCACGACGATGATGGTGGTCCCTCGCGCCTGGAGATCGCTCAGGGTGACCGCCAGCGCCGTCTGCGAGTCATGGTCGATGCCGGACAGCGGCTCGTCGATGATCAGCAGGTCCGGCCGGCGGATCAGGGCGCGGGCGATCAGCACGCGCTGCTGCTGTCCGCCGGAGAAGAGGTGGACGTTGTCCCGGGAGCGTTCGCGCAGACCGACCTGCCCGAGGGCGTCCTGCGCGCGCTCGCGTGCGTGCGACCCGGGGACCAGGCGCCGATGGTCCAGCAGGCCGGCGGCAACGACTTCCTCGGCGGTGACGCTCATGACCGGCTGGGCGTTCACCCGCTGCGGAACGTACCCGAGGCGTGACCAGGGCACAGCGCGGCGCATCACGAGGTCCGCGCCGTACACGGCGATCCGCCCGCGGGTGGCCGGCACCAGCCCCAGAACGGCCCTGACCAGGGTCGTCTTCCCCGAGCCGTTCGCCCCGAGCAGGGCGAGGGTCTGGCCGTCAGCGACCTCCAGGTCGATGCCCTCGAGGACGGAGTTCGCGCCGAGCTCCACGTGGAGTCCGTCGATCTGCACCGCGGGATGCCGGCCGGCACGGTCACGCACAGTCGAGCGCTTCCCGCAGGGCGCTGAGGTTGCCGCGCATGACGTCGAGGTAGTCGCCGCTGGTGTCCGCGTGCGATTCGATCGGATCGAGCAGCGCCGTCGTCACGCCGAGGTCCGCGGCCAGCGTCTCGGCGACCTTCGGATTGACGAGGGATTCCGTGAAGATGGTCGTGACGTCCTGGCCCTCGATGACGCGGCGGATCTTCGCAATCCGGGCCGGCGCCGGTTCGGCTTCGGGGTCGATGCCCGAGACCCCCGTCTGCTCGAGATCGTAGCGGTCCGTCAGGTAGCCGTACGCCTCATGGGAGACGACGATCGTGCGGCGCTCGCATGTGGCGAGACCCGTGCTGAAGTCCTCGTCGAGGGTGGACAGCTCCTGGTTGAGCTTGTCGGCGTTCGCCGCATACTCTACTGCGTTCTGCGGGTCCAGTTCGCCGAGACGTTCGGCGACCACGTCCGTGACGTCGCCGAGGCGTTCCGGGTCGAGCCAGAAGTGGGGGTCCCCCGCGTCGTCGTCCTCGGCCGTGCCGCCGCCGGCGGTCGAGAGCTGTGCGGCATCCGCCACGTCGATGGCATGCTCCGGCGCGGTCTGCACGACCGCTTCATCCACAGCGGCCTGGAAGCCGGAGGCGTAGACCACTGCGGAGGCGTCGGCCAGTTCGGCGACCTTTGCCGGTGAGAGTTCGAGGTTGTGGGGCTCCGCGCCGGGAGGGGTGATCGAGCTGATCTCGACGGTGTCCCCGCCCACCCTCTCGACGACGAACTGAAGGGGGTAGAACGAGGTGAGCACCGTCATCGACGTGCTGTTCGTGCCGTCGGGATCTGCGGGATCGGACGGCGGGGCGCAGGCGGACAGGGCGAGGGCTGCCATGACCGGCAGAACGAGGATTGGACGCGACAGGACGTTCACTGGATTCCTTGAGGAGGTTCGGGGAGGGTCGGGGCCTGATCGATGACGGGCAGCCGCGACGACCCGACGGGCCGTCGCGACTGCTCAGTGCCGGTGGCCTCAGCCTTCGCCGTCGGCGTGGTCGTGTCCGTGTCTTCCCTCTCCGGTCACGACGGCGAGCTCCACCGGGGTCTCGGGAAGGTCGAAACTGTCCAGCAGGGTACCCTCGGCGACGTCGATGACATGCAGCTTCTTGGCGGACGGCTCCGTGACATAGGCGAAACCGTCGGTTCCGACCTTGACGGTCGGGGCGGGAGACTGCCATTCCTCGGGCTCCTCCCAGGGTGCGACGACCTCCACCTCGTGAAGGACGGCGCCGGTCTCCTCGTCGAGGATGTTCAGTTCCCCGTCATAGGTCAGGACGAGGGCCTCACCGTCGGCGCCCCGGGCGAGTGAACGGAACCAGTACGCCGATCCGAGGTCGACGGTGGTCATGACGGAGGCGTGGGTGTCGATCAGCCCGACGCGGGTGGGGCGTTCCTGCTCCGCGTCAGGGTCCGTCTTGTAGTCGGCCAGGACGATCGGGGACTCGTGGCTGCCGAACTGGTTGCCGGAGCGCTGGTAGGGCTCATCGACGTGGATCTTGTGGAACTCGCCGTCCCGATAGACCACCGGACCGTTCTCGCAGCCCAGGGAGACGACGTCGCCGGCCGTGGTCGGCATGGCGGCAGCTTCACCGTGCACCCCCGGGCAGTCCGTCGTCTCGGCGAGGAGCTCACCCTCGGGGGAGACGACCTGCACGGTGGAGCGGGAATCCGCTGTCCCCTGCGTCATCAGCAGATCACCCGACGTCAGGGGGACTGCCACCCCGTGGTGCGGGTCATCGGTTGAGAAGCTCTCGACCTCGTCCGCGTCGATCCGGCCGTCCTCGAACGCCGAGGTGTCCATGATGCTGATCGCTCCGCTGCCGTCGGCGAAGAGCGCGGTCTTCCCCCCGTGCGCAACGACGTGTCCGGCCTCGGCGGCCTCCACCGTGGAGCCCGTGAGCGCAGGGGCCTGCTCGTAGTAGTGGTCGTGGTCCCCGTGCCCTTCGACGATCAGACCGCTGTCGAACACGCGGAATTCCTTGCCGGCGCTGACCAGGACGTGCCGTCCGTCGCCGGCCTCGTTGAGGCGCAGGAAGCCCTCGGACTCGGTGTTCGTCAGCACGTCACCGGTCTCGGTGTCGACAGCCATGATGCCGCCGTCGTACGTCAGGACCGCCCGGGGTGCGAGACCGTCGACCTCCTGCCGATCCGTGGCGTCGGCGCTGGTCGGCGTGCCTGCTTCCGAGGGGCGGTCGGCGGTCGTGGCCGGATTCGCCGGGGCATCGGCGCCGGATCCCGTCGAGGCCGGAGTGGAACACGAGGTGAGCACCAGGGCTGCGAGGACGGCGGTGGACAGGGGGAGAGTTCGACGATGTAGCGACATACCCCTAGGTTAGACGTAAATGAAGATCATTCTCAACAAGGGCCGGGAGGAGAGGAATGTGCCATGGAAGTGTCGGTGGCGGAACCTACCGTGGAGGTAGTCGACGCCACGCGAAGGGATCCATGCTCCAGGCCGAGAAGCTCCTCCAGATCAGTCGCATCTACGTCGAACCTGCAGCAGCAGCGCTGCCGCGAGGCCAGGAGATCCTCGCACGCTGGCCGGAGGCCGACGTCGTCGAGGTCGCCAGTCACTGGCGCATCCCGGAGCTCAGTGGTGACGAGGCGAACGTACGCCGCTGGGTCCGCATCAAGACCGAGGCCCTGATCATCGGGGTGAAGAAGTCGCTCACGGCGAAGCCCAACGGCAGGTCCGCGGATTTCATCGCGCCCTCCACGGCCAACGGCTGTGCCATGGCCTGCGCCTACTGCTATGTCCCCCGGCACAAGGGGTACAGCAATCCCATCACGGTCTTCGCGAACATCGACCAGATCAGCGGCTACCTCGAGCGGCATGTGGCGCGCCAGGGCATGAAGCTGGAACCGAACCAGTGCGACGACCGGGCCTGGGTGTACGACATCGGGGAGAACAGCGACTGCTCCGTCGACGCCCTCGTCAGCGACAACGTGCAGGACCTCGTGTCGCTCTACCGGGAGCTGCCCACCGCCAAGCTCTCCTTCGCCACCAAGTTCGTGAACCGCGAGCTGCTCGGGTGGGATCCGCAGGGACGCACGCGGATCCGGTTCTCCCTCATGCCGGAGAAGCTCGCACGGATGGTCGACGTGCGGACCACACCCGTGGCCGAGCGCATCGCCGCGATCAACGACTTCGTGGAGGCGGGGTACGAGGTCCACGTCAACTTCTCGCCGGTCATCATCACGCCCGGGTGGAAGGAGGACTGGCGGGAACTCTTCGCTCAGCTCGACGCAGCGCTGTCGCCTGCAGCGAAGCAGCAGCTTGCGGCCGAGGTCATCTTCCTCACGCACAACCAGCAGCTGCACGAGGTCAATCTCGGCTGGCACCCCCAGGCGGAGGAGATCCTGTGGCGCCCGGACCTGCAGGAGACCAAGCGGTCCCAGAACGGCTTCGCGAACGTGCGCTACATCGCCTACGAGAAGCGTGGCTACCTGGAGGCCTTCCTCGGCCTCGCCGCCGACGCGCTGCCGTACTGCCGCATCCGTTATGCCTTCTGAAGCCACTGCTTCCGTCGCCCGGCGATCCTGCCGTCGCGGGCGCGCCGGGACCGGGCCGGGAGCGCAGATGCACCGCTGTAGATTGGCCGGGTGGTCTCAACCCTCGCGCGCGTGCTCACCGCACTGCTCCTCCTGTCCCTCTGCGCCTGCAACATCAACCCCACGGCCAGGCCGTGCCCGCCCATCGACGGACGCGACCTCGCGCCGGAGGTGGGCACCCTCATGGGCGTGAACCTCGAGTGGGGGAAGGAGACCCTCGCCGAGTACGCCGGGAAACTGGGGAGCCGGCCCGCCGTCGCCGTGTCCTTCGCCGACTTCCCCTTCGCCGCCGAGGATCCGGCCCTCATCGCCGCCGCGGCCGAACAGCTGCGTCAGGAGGGCGGGACACTCCTGCTGACCCTCGAGCCGCAGCAGGGTCTCGCGGCCGTGACGGCGGAGCGCGCCGACGAGCTCGCCGCGATGCTGGCGGGCTTCAACACCAGCGGCGTGCCGGTGATCGTGCGCTTCGCCCACGAGATGAACGGCTCGTGGTACCCGTGGGGGCAGCAGCCCGCCGAGTACATCGATGCGTTCCGCCGGGTGTCGGACGCCGTGCACGGCCGGGCTCCGGGCTCGGCGATGATGTGGGCTCCGAACTATGCCGGCGGCTACCCGTTCGCGGGCGGCGCCCACGAGGCACGTCCCGGCACGGCCGGCTTCGCTGCTCTCGACACCACGGGTGACGGCGTGATCACGAGTGACGACGAGCCCTACGCGCCCTACTATCCCGGCGACGACGCCGTCGACTGGGTGGGCATGTCCCTGTACCACTGGGGGAGCACCTACCCCTGGGGTGAGAGCGAGATGCCCGAGGACGGCAAGTTCGTGGAGCAGCTCACCGGCGCCTACGACGGGAAGAACGGGGACGATTCGATGCTCCCCGACTTCTACGCCGACTACGGGGTGCGGCACGGCAAGCCCGTCGCCATCCCCGAGACAGCGGCCCTCGTCACGGACGGGATCGGGGACCTGCGGACCATCAACATCAAGCGCGCCTGGTGGGAGCAGGTCTTCGACCCGGCGGTGCACGAGCGGTTCCCGCAGCTGAAGATGGTGAACTGGTTCGAGTGGAACAAGGTGGAGCCCGAGGTGGGCTCCGCCGTGGACTGGACCGTCGTCGAGGACGCCACGGTCCGTGCCGAATTCACCGCGGCGATGCCCGAGTGGTACCTCTTCGCGGACGAGCCCGACGACTGCGGGGAGCAGATCTCATGACCGGTGGACCAGAGGACGACGCCGCGCGATCGGATACGACGGCACAGCCCGGTGGCGGGCGGCAGGACGACTGGCAGCTCGTGCCCGCGCTGCCCCGGCCGGTCATCATGGACCAGTTCTGGGCGGACGCCGTGTTCCTGCATTGGCGGGTCGCCGCGGCCGAGGTGATGCGGTACATGCCGCCCGGTGTGGTGCCGGACGAGGTCGACGGCTCGTCGTGGGTGGGACTCATCGGTTTCCGGATGATCGGTGCGGGACTGGGCCAGGGGCTGCCGGTCCCGTACTTCGGTTCGTTCACCGAGATCAACGTCCGGCTCTACTCGCGCGGCCCGGACGGCACGCGCGGGGTGGTGTTCGTGACCCTCGACGCGTCGCGCCTGGCCGTGGTCCTCGCCGCCCGGGCCGGCGGCATCCCGTACGTCTGGTCGAGGTGCTCGCCCGTCCAGCGCGGGAGCGGCGACCAGCGGGAGTACGGGTACGACGTCGTCCGCTTCCGACGGCAGGCCGAGTCCCGGTTCGCCGTCCGGCCGGATGTCTCGCGGACGGCGGCGGACCGCCTGTCCCTCGAACTGACGGCGCGCTTCGGCCTGCACAGCACCCTGGCCGGCCGCACGCTGTACATCCCCAACACACACACCCCCTGGCCCCTGCACCCCGTGACGCTCACGGCGCTCGATGACGGATTGCTGGGAGCCGCGGGGATCCGCGTCCAGGGGCAGCCGGAATCGGTGCTCTTCTCGCCCGGCGTGCAGACGCAGTTCGGCAGGCCGCGCGTCGTGCCCGCCGCGTGACGCCACCGGTCGGTCGCCGTCGACCTCATGGCTCCTCCTGCCCGGGCGGCGCCCGACGTCACCGGAGCGATCACCCCGCTGCCACCTCGGGAGTGCTCGGTGACGGGGTGCCGAAGCGGCATCATGGTGCGAGGCCCGCACCGAGCGGCCTGATGACAGAGCCGGAAGCAGGTTGATGACTCCCGTCCAGCAGCAGGTCGTGTTCGTGACCGGAGCCAGCCGCGGTGTGGGCCGTGGGATCGCCCACGCTTTCGGCGAGGCCGGTGCAACGGTCTACGTCGGTGGACGGACGACCGTGGACGGCACCGCGCCGTCCCGGCTGCCCGGTACGATCACCGAGACCGCCCGGCTCGTGACAGAGGCCGGCGGAACAGGGGTCCCCCTCCCTCTCGACGTCCGGGACGACGCCCAGATCGAGACCGCGATCGCACGCATCGGCGCCGAGCAGGGTCGTCTGGACGTGTTGGTCAACAGCGCCTGGGGCGGATACGAGCGGTTCACCGACGGAAGCCCCGTCAACCCGGGCCCCTTCTGGGAGCAACCGCTCGACCTGTGGGACGCCATGCACCGGGTGGGGCTACGGGCGCACTACGTGGCCTCGTCCTTCGCCGCCCCCATGATGGTGGCCCGCGGCACGGGCCTGATCATCACCCTGTCCTCGTTCGCCGGGCAGGTCTTCGTCCCCCCGGTGGCCTACGGCGTGGCACATGCGGCCATCGATCGGTTGGCGGCGGACATGGCGGTCGACCTCAGGGATCACGGGGTGGTGTCGGTGGCGCTGTATCCCGGGCTGGTCCTCACGGAGAGTGTCCTCGCCAACATCCAGTACTTCGAGCACGAGCAGAATCGGGAGACCCCTCGCTTCGTCGGTCGCGCCGCCGCCGCCCTGGCCGCGGATCCCGACGTCATGCGGCTCACCGGCCTTCCGCTGGTGGCCGCGGAAGTGGCAGCCGCGTACGGGGTGGAGGACGAGGAGGGTCATCGGCCGGTCTCGAACCGGAGCGCGATCACGGGACCGCCCACGCCCGGGTTCCCCGATCCCTTCCCACGCCCTTAGGGAGGAGGAGGAGGAGGAAGGACGGCAACCGGACGCTCGGAGCTGGTGGGAGGAGGCGTCAGCCGCCCTCGAGCGTGATGCCCGACGGGCGGATACTCAGCGTCTCGATGGTCGATTCGGGTGTCGCATCGACGGCGAGCCGCACTGCTCTCGCGACCTGGCCGGGCTGGATCCAGGCCTCGGGACGGTAGTCCTTGCCCTCCCAGGCATGCAGCTCCTCCTGCATGTCCGTGGCGACGCGGCCGGGATGGATGGAACTCACCCTCACGCCGTGCGCCCGCTCCTCGTCGCGCAGCGCGTCGGTGAGGGCACGCAGCGCGAACTTCGTGCCGCTGTACACCGAGGAGCCCGCGCCGGAGGAGTAGCCCGACCCGCTGTTGATCGCGATCACCTGGCCACGCGCGCTGCGCAGCGCCGGCAGGAGCGCGCGTGTCAGCGATGCCACCGCGAACACGTTCACCTCGAAGCTCTCGCGCCAGGCGTCGTCGGACAGTTCGGCGACGGAACCCATCCTGAGCACTCCCGCGGAGTGCACGAGGACTTCCAGCCGGGGGATGCCCGCCACAGCGGCGGCCACCTGACCGGCGTCGCGCAGCTCTGCCGCGAAGGGTTCGGCGGACGGGAACGACGACGAGAGCTCGGCGAGCGCCGAGAGGTCACGGCCGCCGAGGAGGAGGTGGTGCGTGGAGCCGAGCTCGTCGGCGATGGCGCGGCCGATGCCGCGGGAGGCGCCGGTGATGAGGGCTACGGGGTGGGGGGACATGCTGCCACCCTAGCAACGCCGGCCTGCGGGCGCGTCCGATCGGGCCGCACGGACTCCGGGCGCCGCACCCGCCCTCGCTCCCTTCCCCCGCGGGTCCTGGACGGTCTTCCGTTGACATTCGTGGTGAACGTCACCGATGATCTCCGGACAACAAAGGTTCACTGGTGGACAACAAGAGGACGGAAGAGGCCTGTATGCCGAACGAGAACCTGACTGACGAGGACGTCCTCGCTGCGGCGACCGCCCTGGTCGATGCCTTCCGGGCCACCGACACCCGTGCCTACTTCGGGTCCTTCACGGAGGATGCGACCTTCGTGTTCCACACGGAGTCCCGGCGGCTGGACAGCAGGGCGGCCTATGAGCAGCTCTGGGCCGGCTGGCTCGCGGACGGCTGGCGCGTGACGGAATGCATCAGCAGCAACCCGCGGGTGCAGCTCCTCGGCGATACGGCCGTGTTCACCCACGACGTCACGACCACCACGGCCGTCGGCGGTGTCTCCGACACCACCCGGGAACGCGAGACGATCGTGTTCCGCCGCTCCGGGACCACCCTCCGTGCCGTCCACGAACACCTGAGCCCCGTTCCCGCCGATGCCCCTGAGGAGAGCGCATCATGACCGACACCACCAGCTCCGCCTACCGGCGCCTGTCGCACCACCTCGACAAGAACTCCGACGGCTACGGTCCCCTCCGCGGCACCCTCGGAACCGCGCGCATGGGGATGATCTGGCTGGCGGCGAACCTCGTCGTCACGACCCTGCTGACGGGAACGCTGTTCGTGCCAGGCATCAGCTGGGGCCTTGCCGTGGGCATGATCGTCCTGGGCACGCTGATCGGCGGCTCCGTCCTCGTGCTGGTCGGCAACATGGGGACGCGAACGGGTCTGCCCACCATGTCCCTGACCAAGGGCTCCTTCGGACTCCGCGGGTCCTTCCTTCCGGTCGCGGCGAACGTCGTGACGCTCATGGGCTGGAGCTGGGTGCAGGCGATGCTCGCGGGCGTCACCGTGAACTTCCTCGTGGAACAGGCCACCGGATTCTCGAGTCCGGTCCTGTTCTCCGTGCTCTGCCAGCTCCTCGTCGTGTGCCTGGCGATCTTCGGTCACACGGGGATCGCCCGGGTCGAACCGTGGCTGGCCCTCGTGATCCTCGCCTTCATGGCCTACATCTTCGTTGCGGCTTTCCTCGCGCACGGGCCTGCCGAATTCGCGGCGATCCCGCAGGACGTCGAGGCCGGCTGGACACCCGTCGCGGCGCTCGACGTCGTCATCGCCACGGCCATCTCGTGGACCGTCCTGTCCGCCGAGTTCAACCGACTCGCTCGTACCCAGGCCGCCGGGATGATCGGCTCCGGTGTCGGGTACATGCTGTCCACGGTGCTCGCCATGACGCTCGGAGCCACCGCCATCGGCTACGTGGTGCTCGACGGCGGCGAGGCACTGCCGTTCGATCCCACCGTGATCGTCGCCGCGTTCGGCGCCCCGCTCGCCGTCGTGATCTTCCTGTCCGTCATGGCGACGAACACCATGGTGGTCTACGGCATGGTGGCCTCGGTGGTGAACATGGTGCCCTCGCGCCGCATCACCTTCCTGCCCACGGCGATCGTCCTCGGCGTGATCTCGATCCTCGGCTCCACCTGGCTCGCGCTGCTCGACCGGTTCACGGCGTTCCTGGTCGTGATCGGTGCGCTCTTCATCCCGGTGTTCGCGATCATGATCGTCGACTACTACCTCGTGCGATCGCGTCACTACGGTCGTGACATCCTCCGTGGAACGGGCGGAGCGTACTGGTTCACGGGCGGAGTCAACCTCGCTGCCGTGCTGGTCTGGGTGATCGGCGCGGGTGCGTCCCTGCTGCTGACCTACGTGGTGCCCAGCCCGATCGGAGCCACGATCCCCACGTTCGTCCTCTCCGCGCTCCTCTACCTGGCGTGGGCTGCGGCCAGCGGGCGGATCGACCGGTCCAGGCATCCCCACGTCCATCTGCTCGACCTGCCGGAGACAGAGCGGACCAATGCGGATCGTTGACATCAGCCACTCCATCCGTTCCGGCATGCAGGTCTACCCGGGTGATCCCGAGGTGAGGGTGGAGACCGTGGCGACGGTGGGGGAGGACGGTTACCAGGTGGCGTCCCTCCGGCTCGGATCGCATACCGGGACGCACCTCGACGCACCGCTCCACTCCGTGCCCGGGGCCGCCGCCGTGGACGAAATCGATCTCGCGCGCCTCGTGGGGATCGCCGTCGTCGTGGACTGCGAAGGACGGGAGTCGCACGCGGTGATCACGTGGTCCGACGTCGGACAGCAGGTGGGCCGTGCAGTGCGGCGGGCGGCGGACGAGGGTGCGCCCCCGGCCATGGTGCTGTTCCGCACGGGCTGGTCCCGGCACTTCGGGACCCAGCGCTATCTCGAGCACCCCGTGCTCGCGGCCGATGTCGCGGAGGGCCTTCTCGCCGAGGGGATCACCCTGATGGGCAGCGACACCCTCAGCCCCGATTCCACGCTGCGGAACGACGGCGCCCTGCCGTTCCATGCCCTGTTCCAGGGGGCCGGCGGGCTGATCCTCGAGAACCTGACCAACCTCGCCGCCGCGGACTGGGCACATCCCCTCGTGTCCGTCTTCCCGCTGGCGCTGGCCGGCGTCGACGGATCACCGGTCCGCGCCGTCGCGATGCAGCCTGATGCCTGACCGCACTGCCGCACGACCCTCCCGGCAGGCGCGCAGCAGTGCGCCGGACGACGGCCGCCGGGGCGCACCACGGGCCTTGCATGCCCGGTAGGGCGGGCAACGCCGGCAGGACACGCGGACTGCCGACCCGTGGGAAGCGCCGACGGCCTGTAGGGGAACGCCCTCCCCTCCGAGGGAGGGAAGGGCGTTCTGGAGTGCGGGGTGACGGCTGGTCAGACGGCTGCGGAGAGCGCCTGGATCTCCTCGTCCGAGAGCTGGAGCTCGGCGGCCTTCGCGGAGTCGGTGATGCTCTCCGGCCGCGAGGCGCCCGGGATGGGGATGACGGTCGGCGAGAGGGCCAGCTCCCAGGCCAGGCAGACCTGCTGGGGGCTCACCCCGTGCTTGTCCGCGGCCTCCTGGAAGGGTGCGAAGGTCTCACCGAGCCCGCCGGCCTTCTGGATTCCGCCGAGGGGGCTCCACGGGAGGAAGGCGATGCCGTTCTCGCCGCAGTAGCGCAGCTCGTCCTCGCTGGAGCGGAAGGCGGGGGAGAACTGGTTCTGCACCGAGACGAGGCGCCCGTCGAGGATCTGGTTCGCCTTCCGGATCTGGTCCACCGTCGCATTGGAGATGCCGGCCATGCGGATCACGCCGTCGTCCAGCAGGTCCTTGAGGGCACCGATGGAATCCTCGTAGGGCACCTCGGTGTCCGGGCGGTGGAACTGGTAGAGGTCGATCGCGTCGCCACCGAGCCTCGCCAGGGATGCCTTCGCGGCCTCCTTGAGGTAGTCCGGGTGACCGTTCTGCGTCCACGAGCCATCACCGGGGCGCAGGTGCCCGCCCTTGGTCGCGACCAGCACGTCCGAGGCGCCCGACCCGAAGCTCGAGAGGGCCTTGGCGATGAGGGACTCGTTGTGGCCCACCTCGTTCGCGTCGCGGTGGTAGGCATCCGCGGTGTCGATCAGGGTGACGCCCGCCTCGAGGGCGGCGTGGATGGTGCGGATGGAGCGGTCCTCGTCGGGACGACCCTCGATGGACATGGGCATGCCGCCCAGGCCGACTGCGCTGACACTGGTACCGCCGAGTGTGCGTTGCTGCATTGTCGTTCTCCTTTGGATAGACGTGCTGCCCTCAAGGTAAGCACGCTTCAGGAATTGGTGCCAATGACAACAAAACCTCAGTCGAAGGAGAAGATCCGCCGCACCACCCGGCCCTCGGCGAGGGCGTCGAGGCTCTCGTTGAGATCGGCCAGGGGCCGTGTGTCGGTATGCAGGAGTTCGACGGGGAGCTTCCCGCGCCGCCAGAGGTCGAGGTAGGCGGGGATGTCCCGCTCGGGGACGGCGTCCCCCATGTAGGAGCCGAGCAGCCGCCGGCCCATGCCGGCGAACTGCAGGGCCTGGGTCGAGATCGCCTGATCAGGGTGGGGCAGTCCGACGGAGACGAGCGCACCGCCGCGGGCGAGCAGTTGGAGCCCCGACTCCAGCACGCGGGCGCTGCCCACGGCCTCGATGACGACGTCGGCCCCGCCGTCCGTCGCCTGCCGCACGAGGTCCTCGGCGTCCTCCGGACCACCAGCGTGCTGCGCGCCGCACCGGAGACCGAGCTCCTGCTTGGATGGCAGGGGATCGATCGCGATCACGGTGGTGCCCGCGATCTGCGCGGCGGCCATGACCGCCATCAGGCCCACGGCGCCCAGCCCGAAGACGACCACGGACTGTCCCGCTGCCATCTCCGCCGTGTTCAGGACGGCGCCGATGCCCGTGAGTGCCGCGCAGCCGAACATGGCGGCGATGTCGAACGGCACGTCGTCGTCGATCACCACCAGCGACTCCCGGGCCACGACGGCGTAGTCGGCGAACGCTGAGACGCCGAGGTGGTGGTTGATGCGCTCCCCGTCGGCGGTGGCCAGGACGGCCGGACCGTGCAGCAGGTCACCACTGCCGTTGGCCTCGGCGCCGCGGTAGCAGAGCGCCGGCCGCCCGGCCGAACAGGCGCGGCAGGAGCCGCAGGCGGGTACGAAGACGAGGACCACGTGGTCCCCGGGCCGGACGTCGTCGACGCCGTCTCCCACGCTCTCCACGACGCCGGTCGCCTCGTGGCCGAGGGCCATGGGCAGGGGGCGGACCCGGGACCCATTGATCACCGAGAGGTCCGAGTGGCAGAGACTGGCGCGGGCGATCCGCACGCGGACCTCACCCGCGCGAGGTGCGGGCACGGGGAGCAGGTCCAGCGTGAGGGGCTTGCTCCGTGCATACGGGGCAGGCAGTTCGGCGGTACGCAGCACCGCGGCGCGCATCATCGGGCTCATGGCATCCCCTCGTCATAAAGGTGTGGACTGCGCCAGTCTAGGGGGAGGCCAGTACCGTTACGATCATGACCCGGGGCGGACCGGATCGGCTCACCGCCGGCATCTTCTGAGGAGACTGCAGCATGGAAGTACCGTTCTACGTCTGGACCGCCACGGTGATCGGCATCGTGGGACTGCTGCTCTTCGACTTCTTCTTCCACGTCCGCAAGGCGCACACGCCGACCCTCCGCGAGTCCGCCATCTGGTCCTCCATCTATGTGGGGATCGCTCTGGTCTTCGGCATCGGCGTCCTCCTGTTCGGCGGACCGACCATGGGCACCGAGTACTTCGCCGGCTACGTCACCGAGAAGGCGCTCTCCGTGGACAACCTGTTCGTGTTCCTCATCATCATGTCCAGCTTCAAGGTGCCGCGGGCGGACCAGCAGAAGGTGCTGCTCTTCGGCATCGTCTTCTCGCTGATCGCGCGGACCGGATTCATCTTCCTGGGCGCCGCCCTCATCAACAGTTTCGCCTGGGTGTTCTACATCTTCGGGCTGATCCTGCTCATCACCGCCGGCAACCTGCTGAAGCCGGGCGGGCACGACGACGACGGCGACAGCACGATCATCCGGCTCGCCAAGCGCTTCCTCCCGGCGTCGGAGCACTACGACGGCGACAAGCTGTTCACCATGGAGAACGGCAAGCGCGTCCTCACGCCGATGCTCCTCGTCATGGTGGCCATCGGTGCGACCGACATCCTGTTCGCACTCGACTCCATCCCGGCGATCTTCGGCCTCACGCAGAACACGTTCATCGTGTTCACGGCCACGGCCTTCTCCCTGATGGGGCTGCGGCAGCTGTTCTTCCTCATCGACGGACTGCTCGACCGCCTCATCTACCTCTCCTACGGGCTGGCCGTCATCCTGGGCTTCATCGGCGTGAAGCTCATCTTGCACGCGCTGCACGAGAACAACCTCCCCTTCATCAACAACGGCGAGCACGTGGAGGTCGTCGAGATCAGCACGGGCCTGTCGCTGAGCGTGATCCTCGGGGTCCTCGTCGTGACCGTGCTGGCCTCGGTGCTGAGCCCCAAGGGCCGGGCGAAGAATGCGATCTCCGGAGCGAAGCGGCATGCTGCCGAGTACCTGGACCTCAACTACGAGACGGATATCAGCGAGCGCGAGAAGATCTACGCGCGGCTGTGCGCCGAGGAGCGGGACCTCAGGACCCTCCCCGAGAAGTTCAAGCGGCTCATCCGGAACGAGACCGAGTTCATGGAGATGATCCGCAAGGCGCACGCCGAGCACGACGCCGCACTGGAGCGCGAACCGGGACGCTAGGGCTAGCGCCACTCGCGCGAGATGATCCGGCCGATCACGCCGCTGTCGAGGATCTCGCCGAGCAGCTCGAGGGCCGCGCCGGGCGGCAGGGGGATGCCCGGCCGGCCCATCAGGGGGCGGACGTCGAGGCCCGTCAGGAAGCGCGAACCGAAGGTGTCGAGCGAGCGCGGAGCCACGAGGTCGTCCACGGGGACGCGGAAGGGCCCTTCATCGAGCCGGCCGGCGCCCTCGTCCTCCGTGCCCGGTCCGGCGCCGGGCAGGATGCCGTCGAGCAGCGTGTCGTCGAACAGGCTGTCGTCGAACAGACCGCCATCGAACATCGCATCATCGAGGACGACGTCGGCGACCGTGCGGTCCGTGACGGCAGTCCAGGAGTAGGGGGCGCGGCAGAGGGCCGCCTCGTCGGCCGGGCAGGCGTCGTCGATGAGTTCGTTGACGGCCTGCGACACGAGGTCCGCGTCGTCGTTGTCGAGGGTGTACACGCCGTACAGGTAGGCGTCGAACTCGAAGTAGTCGGTCCAGCCGCCCATGTTGCAGTAGTGCATCCACGTCTCGTAGGTGGAGAGGCCGGCGAACTCCATGGCCGTCAGGGTGTCGTCGTTCTGCATCGTGCTCAACTCCTCGTCGCGGCCCCCAGCTGAGCCTCCATCCATCCTCGTGACCGCACGTCAACTGAAGCGGCCGCTGACACTCAGTTTTGGCGCAAGCTCGCGGCAGTACCTCAAGGCAGCCCGTCGAAACCTCCGTAAAACACCGGACGGGGACACATCCGCCGGCCCTGTCGCGTCGAATCATGCTCACCGAGGCCGTGGCGTGCGTCACTCCGGCCGACTGCGCGTCCGCCTCGGACGCCGATGAGAACGGGATCGAACGTGAAAGCAGTCACGCAGCAGTGGTTGACCCAGCAGGTGCTGGCGGATGTCGGCGCGGACCCTTTCGAGGCGTGGGTCGTGTACGTCGGTCTCGGTGGGACCGCCGACGGCGTCGTGGTGGACGGGTACCTCAACGGCCTGCTGCCCGCCCGGGCCGAGGACCGCGACCTCATCGCCCGCGCCGTCAACGTCCTCGCCGAGGAGACGCCCGGTACCGGGACCCGGGCGCCGTCGGGGGTGCAGTCGGCTTGGGCTGACCGGGAGGAGCCCTTCGCCTCCTGGAGCACCTACGGCATCTCGCCCGCGGACCTCATAGCCCCCCTGGTCAGCGCGCGCCGAGCCGAACTCCTGCGCCTCGAATCGCTCGAGCGGACCGGTCTCCTCCGCTGCGTCGGCGAGGACCAGGTGGACGCCATCACGGCGGAGGCGGCGCGCCGCTTCCCCGGCTGCTCCTCCTCACTGGCCCTGATCACCCGGGACCGGCAGGTCATCACGTCGATCTCCGGGACCATCGGGACGGACGGCCCGCGGGGCACGTCCTTCTGCCACCGCACGGTCGGGGATGCCCAGCCCTTCGTCGTCACCGATGCTGCCCTGGATCCGCGGGTCTCGTCGAACCCCCTCGTGACCGGAGGACCGCGCATCCGCTTCTACGCGGGATACCCGGTGCGCGGGCCGGGGGGCTGGCGGATCGGATCGCTGTGCGTGATGTCGGACGAGCCGCGGGGGTTCTCTCCGGCGGACGCGCGGACGCTGGAGCTCCTCGCAGCCTCGGTGCAGGGACTGATCGGCGTCTAGCCGCGCCCCGGTCGTGTCGCGCGTCGGGCGGACGGTGTCAGTGGGTCAGCTTCAGCCCGACCACGCCGCCCACGATCATCAGGACGAAGACGATCTTCAGGAGGGACGCGGGCTCGGAGCCGGTGGCCATGGCATAGACGACGGTCAGGGACGCCCCGATCCCCACCCAGACCGCGTAGGCGGTGCCGATGGGCAGCGAGCGCATCGCGAAGGCCAGGCCCGCCATGCTCGCGACGATCGCGGCGGCGAAGACGAGGCTCGGCGCGAGTCTGCTGAAGCCCTCCGACCTGCCGAGGGCTGTCGCCCAGACGGCTTCGAGGATTCCGGAGATGATGAGGACGATCCAGGCCATGATGAACTCCCACGCGCCGTCTTGTCGCACTCCGGGTACGGCGCCCTCGTCCGGGAGGCCGGTCGTCCCTGCCCCGGTCCCCATGGTGTCACGATCGCGTCCTGCACGGGGAAGGAACCGTCTCAGCCGACCGTGACCCTGCCTGCGTCGACCTGCCAGCGGCCGTCGAGCCGGACGTTCTCGAGCAGTCGCCGATCGTGCGTGACGAGCAGGAGGGCGCCGGTGTAGGACTCGAGGGCGTCCTCCAGCTGTTCGATCGCCGGGAGGTCGAGATGGTTGGTCGGTTCGTCGAGGACGAGGAGGTTCACGCCGCGGGCCTGCAGGAGCGCCAGCCCGGCGCGGGTCCGTTCCCCGGGGGAGAGGGACCCGACGGCGGCGCGCACCTGGTCCGCCTTCAGGCCGAACTTCGCGAGCAGCGTGCGCACCTCGCCCTGCGTCATCTCCGGGACGAGCGCTTCGAAGGCCTCGCCGAGCGGCAGGGTCTCGTCGAGCTGCCCGCGGGCCTGGTCGATCTCCCCGATGGCGACGCTCGAGCCGAGGGCCGCGCCGCCGTCGTCCGGCTCCTGGTGGCCGAGGAGGAGGCGCAGGAGGGTGGACTTCCCGGCGCCGTTCGGCCCGGTGATCCCGATGCGCTCGCCGGCATTCACCTGGAGGGACACCGGGCCGAGCGTGAAGGACCCCTGCGTCGCCGATGCGTTGTTGAGGGTTGCCACGACCGAGCTGGAGCGCGCTGCGGACCCGATGGTGAACTGCAGCTGCCACTCCTTGCGCGGCTCCTCGACCTCCTCCATCCGGGCGATCCGCGACTCCATCTGCCGGACCTTCTGCGCCTGCTTCTCGGAGGACTCGACGCTCGCCTTCCGGCGGATCTTGTCATTGTCCGGGCTCTTCTTCATCGCGTTGCGGACTCCCTGCGAGCTCCATTCCCGCTGCGTCCGCGCACGTCCCACGAGGTCCTGTTTCTTGTCCGCGTACTCCTCGTAGGCCTCGCGGGCATGGCGCCGTGCGACGGCGCGTTCCTCGAGGAAGGCGTCGTACCCGCCGTCGTACACGGCCACCCTGTTCTGCGCCAGATCAAGTTCGACGACGGTGGTCACGCAGCGGGCGAGGAACTCGCGGTCGTGGGACACGAGGACCACGCCGCCGCGCAGGTTCTGGATGAAGGACTCGAGGCGCTCGAGTCCCGCGAGGTCGAGGTCGTTCGTCGGCTCGTCGAGCAGCACGATGTCGAAGCGGCTCAGGAGCAGGGCCGCGAGGGCCACGCGGGCCAGCTGGCCGCCGGAGAGCGCCGTCGTGGGGGTGGCCGGGTCGATCGCTCCGGCGACGTCGGCCAGCACGGACGGCATCCGGTCCTCGAGGTCCACGGCGCCGGAGGACATCCAGTGGTCGAGGGCGGCCGCATAGGCGTCGTCCGCGCCCCTGGCCCCGCTCCCGAGGGCGGCCGCGGCGTCCTCCATGGCGAGGGTCGCCGCCGTCGTCCCCGTGCGGCGGCCGATGTACCCGGCCACGGTCTCGCCGTCGAGCCGCTCGTGCTCCTGCGGGAGCCAGCCGACGAAGGCATCGGGTGGCGTGGTGCGGACCGTTCCGGCGATCGGGGTGTCGGCGCCGGCGAGCAGCCGCAGGAGGGTCGTCTTCCCGGCGCCATTGGCCCCCACCGCGCCGACCACGTCTCCGGGCGCGACGGTGAGGTCGAGCTTCGAGAAGAGGGTGCGGTGGGCGTGGCCCCCGGACAGGTCCTTCGCCACGAGGGTTGCAGTCATGGTTCCAGTCTAGGAGGGGAACCTGTCCGGGACCGGTCCTCCGACCCCGCCCGGCGTAGCCTTCGGGCAGCATCCCGCGCCCGACGACCGGGACGCAGGCCGAGCAGCGTCGGCACCGGCGACATCGCGGTGGGCGGAGCCACGCTGCCGCGGGCGTCGCCCACGCGAGCTACGGGATCCGGCGCTGACCTCGTGCACGGCCGTCAGGCGGTGACCCGCCAGATGCTGTAGTCATCGAGGTGGAGGATGGCCCGGTGCCCGGCCAGGGTGTCACGGACCCACACCACACCGAGCCCGGGTGCCGCGTCCTCGACGCAGCCGCGGTAGTGGACCTCGCCCCTCCGGCGCGCTTCGACCACGGTGCCCGCGGTCAGCGAGCCCATGTCGAGGATCCGGGCGGAAGCGGTAGCGGTGGCGGGGGTGGCGACGACGGACATCGGGTGCTCCTCGTGATTCGGGATGTGCGGTCCGCCGACGCGTGGTGCGGCCGGCGACCCCTTCATGATTCGGGAGCGGTGTTGCCGGGATATTTCCGGCAGATTATGTTTCAGGACGCCGCCCCGGGATGTTGCTCCGGAGGTCCCGCGGGGTCTGCACAGCCGGCTGATCGTTGCCTAAGCTACTCGAATGAGCCAACCCACCGACCCGGACCGGGCCTACCTCCGAGCCATCGACGAGCGCACGCGGAGCCTCCTCGCAGAGGCCACGCCGGACCCCTCGCCGTTCGACGGGGCGCCGGCCGCCCTGGCCGACGACGTCGAGCGCGGCGTCGAAGGCGTGGCGGAGCGCCTGCGGGCCGTGGTCCAGCATCTGCACGCCCACCCGGAGACGGCGTTCAGGGAACACGACAGCGCGACGCTCCTGCACCAGGAGCTCACCCGGCACGGCCTCGACGCCCGCCTCGGCGTGCACGGGGTCGAGACCTCGGTGCGGGCGGAGATCGGCAGCGCAAACCGGGGGCCCACCATCGCGGTCCTCGCCGAGTACGACGCCCTGCCGGAGATCGGGCACGCCTGCGGCCACAACGTGATCGCCGCGGCCGGGCTCGGCGCGTTCCTCGCCCTGGCATCGGTGGCGGACCGGTTGCCCGGCCGCGTCGTGTTCCTCGGCACCCCGGCCGAGGAGGGACATTCCGGCAAGGAGGTCATGGCGCGCCACGGAGCCTTCGACGACGTCGACGCCGCCATCATGGTGCACCCCTACGGCTACGACCTCGCCGACCAGGTGTGGCTCGGGCGCCGCCTGCTCACCATCACCTTCACGGGGGTGGAGGCCCACGCATCCGCGCAGCCCTTCATGGGACGCAACGCGCTCGACGCCGCCAACCTCGCGTACCAGGGCATCGGCCTGCTGCGGCAGCAGCTGCCGCCGTCGGACCGGGTGCACACCAACCTCACCGAGGGCGGGCAGAGCCCGAACATCATCCCCGGCCGCGCGGTGCTGAAGCTCTACGCGCGGTCCCAGCAACCGGCCACGCTGAGGGACCTCAGCGCGCGCCTCGAGGACGTGGCCCGCGGTGCCGCGCTGATGACCGGCACGGGCGTGGAGCTGCAGTGGGACGAGCATCCGCCGTCGCTCCCCATCCGCACCAACACCGCGCTGACCGGTCGCTGGGTGGCCGCCCAGCAGCGGCGGGGGCGTGCACCGCTCCCGCTCGGTGTCGTCTCGGAGACCCTTGCCGCCTCCACCGACTTCGGGAACGTGAGCTACCGCGTCCCGGGGATCCATCCCCTCATCCGCATCGCCGAACCGGCCACGGCGCTGCACACGCGCGCCTTCGCCGAGGCGGCCCGCAGCGCGGCGGCGGAGCAGGGGGCGCTGGACGGCGCCGTCGGGCTCGCCCTGACGGCCCTCGACTACCTGACGGATCCGTTGCTCCGCGCGGCGGTCCACGAGGAGTTCGAGGACCAGGGCGGCGCGATCGACGTGCCGTCCTACTTCGCCTGACCCGCTCCGACCAGCAGCATCGCCCGTCCGCAGCACCCACCGCCAAGGAGAACGCATGTCATCCACTGCAGCAGCCCGTCCCGGGCTGGGCGACCGCTTCCTGACCGGCGTCGAGCGGGTCGGCAACAAGCTGCCCGATCCGTTCATGCTGTTCCTCATCCTGTTCGCGATCACCGCCGTGGTCACCACGGGCATGGCCCTCGCGGACGTGACCGTCCAGGTGCCCGGCGCCGAGGAGGCCACGGTCATCAGGGGGCTCTTCACGGGCGAGGGACTGACCTGGCTGACGGAGAACATCGGGGCCAACTACCTGGGCTTCCCTCCGCTCGCCACGGTGCTGCCCATCCTGCTCGCCGTGGGCGTCGCGGAGAAGTCCGGGCTCCTCGGCGCGCTCATCCGGCGGGTCTTCGGGTCCGCGCCCCGCTGGGCGCTGCCCTACGCCGTGGGTTTCGTGGGCGTGGTGGGCTCGGTCATGTCCGACTCCGCCTTCGTCATCATCCCGCCCCTGGCCGCCCTCGTGTTCAAGGCTGCGGGGCGCCACCCGGTGGCGGGACTGCTCGGCGGCTTCGCGGCCGCGGGAGCCGGCTACTCCACCAACCTGCTGGTCACGAGCCTCGACGCCCTGTTCGCCGGGATCACGACGGCGGTCACGGAGAACCTGCCGAACGCGGGCGCCGCCGTCACGCCGCTGTCCAACTACTACTTCAACATCGCTTCCTCGCTGGTGCTGATCCTCATTGCCGGGTTCATCATCGACAGGGTGCTCGAGCCGCGCCTGGCCCGGCAGGACGTCCCCGTGGACGAGGTCGTCGAGGACGGGGAGCACGCCTCCGCGCCCGTCGTGCTCAAGGCCGAGCTCGAGCCGGTGGAGGCACGCGCCCTGCGCTGGTCCGTGATCGTGGGCGCCGTCGTCGCGCTCGTGATCCTCGTGGCCGTGATCATCCCCGACTCGCCGTGGCGCAACGAGACCGGCGGATTCCTGCCGCGCTCGCCGCTGCTCAGCTCGATCGTCTTCATCGTGTTCCTGCTCTTCACCATCCCGGGCCTGGTGTACGGACGCGTCGTCGGGACGATCACCACGGGCCGCGACGTCCCACGGGTCATGGGCGAGGCCATCAAGGACATGGCGGGCTTCCTGGTGCTGGCGTTCATCCTCGGGCAGTTCATCGCCCTCTTCAACTGGTCCGGCATCGGGTCCTGGATCGCGGTCGCGGGAGCAACGGGCCTGGAGACCATCGGCCTGACGGGCTACCCGGCGGTCCTCGCGTTCATCCTGCTCGCCTCCGTCCTGAACCTGTTCATCGTCTCGGGCTCGTCCATGTGGACGCTGATGGCCTCGGTGTTCGTGCCGCTGTTCGCGCTGCTCGGCTACGAGCCGGCCTTCATCCAGGGGGCGTTCCGCGTGGGTGACTCGGCCACGCAGGTCATCACGCCGCTGAACCCCTACATGATCGTGCTGCTCACCATGCTCCGGAAGTACGAGCCGAACGCAGGTCTCGGCACCCTGATGGCCAGGATGCTGCCCTTCGTGGTGCCGTTCTGGCTGGCCTGGGTGGCCATCCTGACGGTGTTCTTCTATCTCGACCTGCCCATGGGCCCGGGGAACGACATCTTCATCGAGTAGCAGGGAAGCAGGCCGCCCTGGCCGGACCCCGGTCCGGCCAGGGCGGAATAGGTATCCGGGAGCACGGGTTATGCGGGGCGAGCCTGTCCCACGACGAAAGGACGATCCGTGACCACGGTCTACGCCCTGCACGAGAACCCCGAGTGGTTCCCGCCCTTCGCGCGCGCCTTCGAAGCCGAGGGGGTGGAGGTGGTCGAGTGGCTGCTCACGGACGGTGTGCTGGACCTGGACGCGGTCCCCCCGGAGGGCATCTTCTGGTCCCGGATCAGCGCTTCCGCGCACACCCGCGACCACGGTCTGTCGAAGGACTACGCGCGCTCCGTGCTGTCGTGGCTGGAGGCGCACGGCCGCCGGACGGTCAACGGGCGCCGCGTCCTCGAGCTCGAGATGAGCAAGGTCGACCAGCTCACCGCGCTGAGGGCCGCCGGTATCGACACACCACGTACCGTGGCCGCCGTGGGTCGCGAGCGCATCGTCGAAGCGGCGCAGGGCTTCGACCCGCCGTTCATCGTCAAGCACAACCAGGGCGGGAAAGGGCTGGGGGTCCGGAAGTTCGAGTCCCATGACGAGCTCGCCGCCTACGTGGCGTCAGGCGAGTTCGAGGAGCCTGCCGATGGTATCACGCTCGTGCAGGAGTTCATCCAGGCCGCGGAGCCCTTCATCACCCGCGCGGAGATCGTCGGTGGCCGCTTCGTCTACGCCATCAAGGCCGACACGGCCCGCGGTGGCTTCCAGCTCTGCCCGGCAGACGCCTGCGCCATCGACCCGGAGACCGGCAAGCCGATCATGCCGCCTGGGGCGACCATCGCCCCGGAGCCGGACCAGCAGCTCTTCAGTCTCCGCGAGGACTTCGACCACCCGGTGATCGCGCAGTTCGAGGAGTTCGCGCGGCGCAACCATCTGGAAGTGTGCGGCATCGAGTTCATCGAGACCGCCGACGGCCGGGTGCTGACCTACGACGTGAACACGAACACCAACTACAACGCAGCCGTCGAGGCGGTCGCTCCCGCCTCGGCTCCTCGCGAGCTGGTGCGGTACCTCAAGACCCTGGGCTGAGCAGCGGTCCCGCCGGTGGCGGCGTGGTTCCCGGTCCCGCAGGTTCATCCGCCGGCCCACCGGCGTCGGTCTCCTGATCACCTGTGCTTCCTAGCGTGGGGGAGTCACCGCACCCCACGAGGAAGCCGAAGGCCCATGCCGATCGCCCGTACCCTGCCCGCCCTGCTCGCCGCCACCGCCCTGGCCCTGCCCGCCGCACTCGCCGCGCTGCCGGCGTCCGCCGCGCCCGCCCGCGACGACGTCGTCCTCGGGCACCCGCAGGCCGCCGCCCACGCGCACAACGACTACGAGCACGACCGTCCGCTGTACGACGCACTCGAGCACGGCTTCACCAGCGTCGAAGCCGATGTCTACCTCGTCGACGGGGAGCTGCTCGTGGCACACGATGCGGAGGACGTGACCCCGGGGGTCACCCTGGAGAGCCTGTACCTCGACCCGCTGGACGAGCTCGTCCGCGGCAGGGCCGGGAGCGTCTACCCGGGCTGGAACGGCGAGTTCCAGCTCCTCGTGGACATCAAGGGCGACGCCGAGCAGACGTGGGCGGCCATCGAGGCGGAACTCGAGGAGCACCGCAGCATGCTCACGCGCTACAGCAACGGCAAGGTCAAGCAGGGTGCGGTGAGTGTCGTCATCAGCGGTAACCGGCCGCTCGCGACCATGGCCGCGGACCGCCAGCGCCTCAGCTTCTACGACGGCCGGGCGACGGACCTCGGGGGTGCGCTCCCGTCGTCGCTCATGCCGCTGATCAGCAACAACTGGACCCAGCTGTTCACCTGGCGCGGGGTGGGCGAGATGCCCGTCGCCGAGCGCGCCAGGCTCGAGGCCTACGTCGCGACGGCGCACCAGCAGGGTTCGCGCGTCCGCTTCTGGGCGACCCCCGACCTCCCCGGCGCCGCCCGCGACGCGATCTGGGCCGAGCTGGCCGACGCCGGCGTGGACCACATCAACACCGACGACCTCCCAGCTCTCGAGGCGTTCCTCGCCGCGCGCGGCTGACACAGCAACCACCGACCCACGACGTCGCCCTGCGGACCAGCGGAGGCGCCGTCGTCATGCGCGCACGGATCCCGGTGCCCGGCAGTCCGCGTTCGGGCTGCACGCTCGTGCAGGCGCTCGTGCAGGCGCTCGTCGAGGTGGACGGAGGCACGGTCGGGGTCGCGGGCGAACGCGGCGGGAATGCGGTTCCGCCCTCCGTGGTTCGCTCTGACCATGAAGTCAATCGTCTATACCTCCACAGGCCCCTCGTCCGTCCTCTCCATCGTGGAGCGCGAGATGGCGGAGCCGGGTCCCGGCGAGGTACGGGTCCGTGTGGTCTCATCGGGTGTCAACCCGACCGACTGGAAGGCCCGTGCCGGCGGGAACATCGCGTTCCCCGAGGTGGTGCCGAACCAGGACGGCGCCGGTGTGGTCGACGCCGTGGGTGACGGCGTCACAGGGCACGCGATCGGTGACCGGGTGTGGATGTACCTGGCGGCCCACGGCCGACCGACCGGCACGGCCCAGGAGTTCTCCGTGGTGCCCGCCGAGCGTGCGGTCGTCCTGCCGGACGGCGTCGACTTCGCTGTCGCGGCGAGCCTGGGTGTACCCGCCATGACTGCGCACCGTGCCCTGACCGTCCACGAACACGGCCCGTCCCGTCTCGCGCCCGGCGCACTCGAGGGGCGCGTGGTCCTCGTGCAGGGCGGCGCCGGGGCGGTCAGCCACGCGGCGATCCAACTCGGCGTCTGGGCCGGGGCGACCGTCATCGCCACGGTCAGCAGCGACGCGAAGGCCGGGCTGGCCCGGGCTGCTGGGGCGCACCACGTGCTGCGCTACCCGGACGACACGCTCGCAGATCGCATCCGTGAGGCAGCGCCCGACGGCGTTGATCACATCGTCGAGGTGTCCCCGGCGCAGAACGCGGCACTCGATATCGCGGTGGTGGCCAACCACGGCAGCATCGCCTACTACGCGAACAACGGCGGGGACCACTTCTCCGCTCCGATCATCGAGAGCTTCGCGAAGAACGTCCGGTGGCAGGGCCTCCTGCTCTACACCGTGGGGCAGGATGCGCTCGACGCGGCAGCGGAGGACGTCACCGCCGCCCTGCGGAGCGGCGCGCTGCCCGTCGGGGAGGACGCCGGGCTCCCCCTGACCTGGTTCCCGCTCGAGGAGACAGCCGCGGCCCACGACGCCGTGGAGGACGGGACCGTCGGCAAGGTCCTCGTCCGCGTGGCCGACGAGATCGATTGAGACCCATGGTGTCCGACGACTGCCCCTGCGGGTCCGGCGTGAAGTACGAGGAGTGCTGCGCACCGCTCCACCGGGGTGGCACTGCCGGGACGGCGCTCGCCCTGATGCGGTCGAGGTACTCCGCCTTCGCCCTCGGGCTCGAGCAGTACCTGCTCGACTCCTGGCACGCGTCGACGCGACCGCCCGGCATCGATCTCGACGGGGACACGGAGTGGCGGCGCCTGCAGATCGTCGACACGACCCACGGCGGCCCGTCGGACGATGCCGGGTCCGTAAAGTACCGGGCGTCGTTCCGCAGCGGCGGGAAGCCGGGGCTGCTGGAGGAGCGCAGCCGGTTCATCCGGGTGGAGGGGCGGTGGCTGTACGTCGACGGGGACGCGCGCTGGCGGTAGGGGATCGGATCAGGTCCTCCTCCCGCCCTGAACGCCCCTCGGAGGTGCGCGATCATCTCCGCCGTCGGTGAGCGACGAGTCAGGCGTTCGACGAGGCGGGGCGCCGCGTCCGCGCTCACGTGCCGGCACCGTCTGTCCGACAGGAGGGCCAGGAGCGGTTCCAGGAACGGTCATGGTCCTCGTGGGCTGTCGACGGCGCCCCCGCTCACCGCGGGGGCGCCGTCGTCGTTCGCTGTGCCGGCCGTGCTGGTGCTACGGCGTGAGGGGGATGGTGCTACGGCGTGACGGGGATGGTGCCCGCGTAGTCCGTGCTGTAGCCGGTGACCGGAGCGTGCGGGATCTCCTCCCACACCTCGGGATCGGTCTGTTGCACCTCGCCGTTCGCCAGCCCCGTGAGCAGCGTGCGCATGGCGAGGATGTTCTGCTGGATGCTCTTGCCGCGGGCCTTCTGGCCGAGCGAGCCGTCACTCGTATTGCCCGAGGTCTCGAAGAAGACCACGGGGTTCGAGTGGCCCTCCGGGTTCAGGCCCTGGTAGTCCAGGCCCAGCATCATCGCCGAGACCACTCCACCCTTGATGTCGATCTCCAGGCTCCCGCCCACCTGGTAGCGGTCCATCGTGATGTAGCCGGTGCCCTTGAGCTCCTCGTAAACGTACCCGTGCATCTGCCGCGTGAGGACGTCGTACGCGCCGCCCTCGAGCGTCGGCAGCGTGGGCCCGCCGGGCGCGAGCGAGATCCCGAGGGAGAGCGTGACGTCGTCGCCCGTGCCGTACTGCTGCTTGAGGCCCTGGTGGTGGATGTCGATGCCGTAGTCCGGGTCCACCATGGTCCAGTACTCGTAGAAGGCCAGCGACTCGCGTGCCTGGAACTTGTCCGCCACCCAGTCCCGGTTGAGGTCGACGATGAGGTCCCGACCGTTCGCGTCCTTCCGCGGCGCATTCGCGGCGGTGTCCCAGAGGACGGTCTGCCGGATGTTCAGCTCACTGCCATCCGGGTTGTACATCGGGATGAAGTGGATGGTGAAGGCGTCGCGGATCTCCTCGTACTGCGCGGATCCGTTGGTCCCGAGGTCCTTCAGCAGGCTGAGGATGGCCTCGGCGCCGTAGGGTTCGTTGCCGTGGATGCGACCCTGCACCCAGACGTCCTGAGGCCCATCGCCCACGGTGGCCACGTACAGGTCCCTGCCCTGTTCGCTGGTGTTCACCGCGGTGCCCGCTTCGGCGAGGGTGAAGACGTCGACGCCGTAGCGTGAGGTCTTCTCGATCTTCTCCAGCTCCTTGATGGTGTCCGCATAGGTGAGGATGCTCGCGGTGCTGGTGCTGCCTTCGGGTGAAGGGAAGTTCCCCTTCGCCTGTGCGGGTCCGGAGGTCAGCAGCGGCAGGCTGACGAGGGCGGCGAGACCCAGTGCCAGTGCGCGGCTCCGGGATGTCCTGGGCTTGCCTGATGCGGTGGTGTTGCTCCTGATCACGAAATTCCTCCATTGGCGCGTGAGTGGATGCCGGTCGGGAATCGCCGCACGCACCCCCTTGCGCGGTTGGTCCTCCCCAATGACTGGTGCGCCCTACGGTACCGTTCCGGCGCGACGGTGCACAGGGTGCACTGGGTGCACAGGGTGCACAGGGTGCACAGGGTGCTGAGTATGCTCGGAGGAGCCCGGTGGCCGAGAGGGCCCGCGCGGCCCCGCCCGTTCCCGCCGGAGCCGGCGTCGAGACGGAAGGAACCAGCCATGTCGCGTTTCACGAAGGACGGCAAGGTCAAGGCCGAGACCCTGCCCAGCACCCTCCAGCGGTCCGAGGTCAAGGCCCAGGACACGTTCGCCGCCACCCTCGATGCTGCGGAGGAGCAGTACGGGGACGGTGAGCGTGCCCGCCGTACGGCGTTCGCCTCCCTCAAGCACGGGTTCGAGAAGGTCGGGGACCACTGGGAGCAGAAGGACTCGAGGGGGCCGTCCGATGATCACGCGGTGGGCGGCGGCGCCGATGCGCGGCCGACCGCGGGAGGAGTGGATGCGAATTCCTCGAAGAAGCACCTCTACGACCTCGCGAAGAAACTCGACGTCCCCGGCCGGTCGAGCATGACCAAGGCCGAACTCGTCAACGCCCTGCAGCGCGCCAACGACCGCGAGACACGGAAGGCCCGCGAGAAGTAGCCGCAGGCTATTACGCAACGAAAGCATTTCGTAATAGGGAAGACCTTAGGTTAGCCTTACTTCTACCCCGTCCCCACGGCCTCCAGCGAGGCCATAGAAGTCAAGGAGCCTCATGGCCCCCTCACGCCTGCGCGGCCTGATCGCCGCTGCCGCCATCACCGTCCTGTCCCTCTCCGCCTGCTCCACCGGCCCCGCCGACGGCGGTTCCGAGGCGACCGGCGGCAGCAGCGCCTCGGCCGACGCGGGAGCCTTCCCTGTCACCATCGAGCACGCCTTCGGTGAGACCACGCTGAGTGAGAAGCCCGAGCGCGTGGCGACGGTCTCCTGGGTGAACGCGGACGTGTCCCTCGCCCTCGGCGTCGTGCCGGTCGGGATGCCGGCCGACTCCTACGGCGGCAATGAGAACCAGTCGACGCCGTGGAAGGACGCGAAGCTGGAGGAGCTCGGCGCCGCGATCGGCACCGAGGGCGCCCCGGTCCAGTACTCCGAGACGGACGGGATCGCCTTCGACGACATCGCGGCGACCGATCCCGACGTCATCCTCGCCGCCTACTCCGGCCTGTCGCAGGAGGACTACGACACCCTGAGCAAGATCGCCCCGGTCGTCGCGTACCCCGAGGTCGCCTACGGCACTGCGTGGCAGGACTCGACGCGGATCATCGGCGAGGCACTGGGTCTGACCGACGACGCGGAGCAGCTCGTCACCGAGACGGAGCAGGCCATCGCCGACGCCGCGGCCGACTACCCGCAGCTCGAGGGCAAGACCTTCATCTACGGCCCGCTGGCTCCGGCGACCGCCGATGCCGTGAGTGTCTACACGGCCAACGACAACCGGCCCCGCTTCCTGACCGAACTCGGCATGGTCCAGGCGGACGTCGTCACGGAGAACACGAAGGGTTCCGAGGAGTTCTTCATCCCCTGGTCCGCCGAGCGGGCGAACGAGCTGGACTCCGACATCTTCGTCACCTGGGTCCCGGACGAAGCCACCAAGGACGCCATCGCCACCGACCCGCTGCTCGGACAGATCCCCGCAGTACAGAACGGCGCCCTGGTGGCCGACAGTGACAACACGCTGACGCTGTCCGTCTCCGCGGCGAACCCGCTCAGCCTCGTCTGGGCCCTGGACCGATTCCTGCCGATGCTCGGTGAAGCCGCGGACAAGGCGTGACCGGTCTGTCCTGATTGCCCTCCGGCCGCATCTGGGCTGGAATGGGAAGCGAACCGATCCTCGTCCTCGAAGGGAAGCCGATGTCTCAGGCAGAAATCAACAAGCTCCAGGCCGCAGTGGCCTGGGACAGCAAGGGCAAGAAACTCGGGGATGTGAACGATGTGCATCTCGAGAAGGAATCGGGCATCCCCGCCTGGATCACGGTGTCGCTGGGCCTGCTGAACTCCCGCAAGCACTTCGTGCCGCTCGCGAACTCGCGCTTCGAGGGTGCCGATCTCCACCTCGCCTGGACGAAGAGCGAGATCACCGACGCCCCCAAGGCTGCGAACAGCATCGAGCTCTCAGCTGCCGAGGAGACCGCGCTGATCGACTACTACCGTCTCCGTGACGAGGCGTCCGCGTCCTAGCTCGCTTTCCGCCCACGCAGAAGCCCCCGTCCGCTCCATCGGTGGACGGGGGCTTCTGCGTGCTCGACGCGAGTGCCGGCTAGAACATCTGGAAGATGCCCACGATGTTGCCGACGATGAACACGAGCACCAGGAGCACGACGAGCCCGATGACGCCGAGCCAGACGCCCTGCAGGCCCTTCGAGGGCGTCTCCTCGTCCGCGTGGCCCTGCTGCCAGGTGGTGCTGGCCTCGGCCGGCGGTGTCTCTCCCGGTGGCACGCCGCCGCCCGGCTCGAGGCCGGTGATGTTGTTCTCCAGCGGGTCGGGGTTCCCTGCGTTCGAGGGATCGGGGCGCTTTTCGCTCATGCTGTCCTCCACGTGGTTGGCAGTACGGTTTCCACCTACCCTACGCCGGAAACGCTAAGCGTGCTTAGCGATCGTCGCCGGGCCGGCTCCTTCGCCGGCGGGCGTCCGCGCCGGCCGGTGGATCAGGTGGCCTTCGGCTACTGGCCGACGCCGGCCGTGCTGCCCCCGGTCGGATCGAACCGCTGCCCTGCAGCGGAGTGGGGTGCGGCGTCGGAGCCGTCCTGCTCGTCCTCGTCTCCGCCCCGTGCAGCTCCGTCCGCCCCGCCCGCGCCGGGAGACGGAGCAGCCGGCAGCGCCCCCTGCTCGCGCGGCGTCCAGGACATCGTGATGTTCACGCCCTCCTCGGTGTCCTCGACGAAGAGGTGGAGGTCCTCGCTGACCAGGGCCTCGTGGTGCACCGGATCGCCCGCCTCCCGGGCCATGTCCGTGAGCCGGCAGATCGCCACTGCCATGGCCCGTCCCCAGTCGTGGGGATGCTTGCTCGTCGATTCCGCGGTCGCCGCGAATTTCCTGTCGGTCGTCGCCATCGTCTTCCCTGCTGTCAGTGAGGAACTAAGTACCCTTGGCTTCCAGGTGAGGCAACTTTAGCAGTGCGTCATACGGGCCGGCACGTGATATCCCGTTAAGGATGACCGGGATGACGAGACCACCGCAGGCCGCCGAAGAACGCAGCGCACGGATCGCCGTGACGCTGTTCCCGCTCCTGATCCTCGCCGGCGGATTGGTGGCGGTGCTCACGCCGGAAACCTTCACGGGGCTCGGCCCCCTGGTGAATCCGCTCCTCGGTGTCATCATGTTCGGCATGGGTCTGACGCTCAGGCCGGTCGACTTCGCCCTCATCGCCAGGCGTCCCCTGCCCGTGGTGATCGGGGTCGTGGCTCAGTTCGTCATCATGCCGTCGATCGGCTGGGCGGTGTCGATGGCTCTCGGGTTGCCGCCGGCGTTGGCTGCGGGCGTCATCCTCGTGGGCTGCTGCCCCGGGGGGACCGCCTCCAATGTCGTCTCCTACCTCGCCCGCGGTGATGTGGCGTTGTCGGTGGCGATGACCTCGGTCTCGACGATCCTCGCGCCGCTGCTCACCCCGCTGCTCACCCTCTGGCTCGCGGGCCGGTACATGCCCGTGGATGCAGCAGGTATCGGCCTGTCCATCCTCCAGATCGTCCTGGTGCCGGTGATCGTCGGGCTCGCCGTTCGATTCTTCCTGCCCCGGGCCGTCGAGCGGCTTCTTCCCGCCCTGCCGTGGATCTCGGTGGCGGCCATCACGGTGGTGGTGATCGCCGTGGTGTCCGGCAGCGCGTCGATCATCTTCTCCGCCGGGCTCCTGGTCCTCGCGGCCGTCATCCTGCACAACGGGCTGGGTCTCGCTCTCGGTTACGGGGCCGCACGGCTGTTCGGTCTCCCGACGGCCGCGAGAAGGACCACGGCCATCGAGGTCGGGATGCAGAATTCGGGGCTCGCCGCGGGGCTCGCCCGGACCTACCTGACGCCGGAGGCAGCCCTGCCGGCAGCCATCTTCTCCATCTGGCACAACGTCTCCGGAGCAGCGCTGGCCGCGTACTGGCGTCGGCGTGACGCGCGTGCAGCAATCGTCGCCGCCGATCCCGCCTGAGGTCCGCTGCGCCCGCCGGTCAGGAGGGTGGTCAGTCCGAGCCGCCGCCCACACTGACCAGCCGCCACCCGTCCCGCGCCGCGTCGAACGTGATGCCGAACTCCAGGACGGGCGAAGCCGGTCCCGTCTGGGCGGAGAAACGCCATCCCGTCGCTGAAGGCGCTGCTGCGGCCGCCGTCGCCGGCCGACCGACGACCTGCCAGATCCCGCCGTGCCACCGCAGCGCCAGCGGCCGGCCCTGCGGCGTGAAGCGCACCGCTGCCGGCTCGTCGAGCTGCCTGTGCCCGTGGTGCACACCGAACACCTGTGCTGTCATCCGCTGTCCTCCGATGGTGCGTCCTCTTCCGAGTGAATAATAGAACACGTCTTCTATTCCTTCGGCAAGGGGTGATGCGATGACGGGTTCTTCCGGCGCTGCGCGCTCACCGGCCGGCCGGAGTGGGGGTGGCACCGGCTAGTGTTCCTCACGCCACGGTCTAGCAGCAGGCTTCGGTTCCTGACCATCATCGGATTCTCCATGACAGAGCCCTCAACTGTTCCCGATGTCACCAGCACCACCGGTGGCACATCGCTCCACTCCGTCTCAGGTCTCACCCATACCGACACCATCCCGGCGCCCGATCGCGGGCCCTCCACCGACGTGCCTCTCACCAAGCGGGAGCGCGAAGCACAGTGGATGGGCGCGGCCCTCGAGACACCGGATCTCTCCGCCGTACCCCTGGCCGAGCTCCGCGTCCTGGCCAACAGGATGTTCCGGATGCTCGATTCCGACCATCCGCCCCTGCAGGCGGGCGAGCGCTACGCGGCGGCAGTGGAGGAGATCGAGGAGCGCTCGCGCCGGATCGCGGCCCGTGGCGAGGCCGGCGGGATCCGGGAGGTGTTCAAGGACTCGGGATTCAACTCCCGGTTCGAGCTCTACTTCGACGGTTCCCTCGCCGCCTACATCCGCTACTCGATGCTCGGCGGACAGCTCACGCTCCGGGCCCTGGTCGAGAAGCCCGGCTTCGAGGACCGGGGCCTCGGGCCGGTCCTCATGCGCCACGCGATGCTCAATGCGCACAAGCGTCGGCTGAGCGTCGTGGCGGGGTGCCCTTCCGCGCAGGCGTTCGTCGAGCAGAATCCGCAGTACCGGACCCTCGCCCGGATGCCGCGCTAGCGCTCACGGCCTCCGGCAGGCGATCGAACCTCACCGGCTGCAGGCCGGCCTGCCGCCGACCGTGAGGGTTCGCGGTGGCCGGACGGCTTCAGCCGCGGAGGGCAGCCCGTGCCGCGTGCCCGATCACCGCACTGTAGGTCGGGTAGGCGAACTTCACGCGGGCGAGGGTCGCGAGATCGGTTCCGCCCGCCATGGCGGAGGCGACGGCCGTGATCACCTCGACGGCGTTCTCGCCGACCGCGTGTGCGCCCAGGATCAGTTCGCGCCGGCGATCGACCACCAGCTTCAGGAAGCCCTGCTCCCGGTCGTCGATGATGGGACGCTCCACCACGGCGTAGGGCACCGTCACGGCATGGCACTCGGCGTCGCGCTCGCGGGCCTTGGCCTCGGTGAGGCCCACGCCCGCGTAGTCCGGATCGGTGAAGCCGCCTTCGGGCAGGAGGTGGTGGGGCGTGGTCCGCGTGGCACCGAGGACGGCATTCTCCGCAGCCGTCTCGCCCTCGAAGACCGCGGCCTGCACGAGCATGCTGCTGCCGTTCGCGTCGCCGGCGACGAAGATGTGGGGCACGTTGGACCGGAGGTAGCCGTCCACCGGGATGAAGGAGCGCGAGGTCTGCACGCCCGCCGCCTCCAGCCCGAGTCCCGGCAGGTTGGCCGGCCAGCCCGCGGCCATGATGACGGCGTCGACGTCGCGTGACTGCTGTTCGCCGTCGCGCTTCCAGGTCAGGGTGAGCTGCGCGCCGTTCCGGCTGATGCTGTCGATGCCGCCGATGCCCGTCGCCACCTGCACCCCCTTGCCGGTGAAGCTGGCGGTGACCGCTGCAGCGACGTCCTCGTCCTCCGTCATGAGGATGCGTGGAGCGAGGTCGAGCAGGAGGACGTCGGATCCCATGGCGTCGAAGATGGTGGTCATCTGCGCGCCGGTGTGACCACCGCCGATGATGGCCACAGAGCCGGGGAGGCTCTCCAGGCCCAGGACCTCGTGGGGTAGGACGGCGAACTCGGCACCCTCGATGGGTAGCCGGCGCCCGCTGCCGCCGATGCACAGGATGATCGATGCCGCCGTGACCTCCCTGCCGTCGACGAGGACGGTGTGCTCGCCGGTGAGTTCGGCGTCGCCCTCGATCAGCTCGATGCCGAGGCGCTCCATCGTGGGGCCGTATCCCTTGGCCTCGAGGACCCGGGCGACCGTGGCCCGGACGCGCTGCACGGTCTTGTCCCAGTCCACCGAGGGTTCGTCCACGACGATCCCGTAGTCGTAGGCCGTCCTCACCTCGCGGAACAGGCGGGCGGTCTTCGCCAGGACGCGGGTGGGGACGCAGCCCGAGTTCACGCACGTACCGCCCAGGGCGGACCGCTCGACGACGGCGGTGCGCGCCCCGAGTTCCGCGGCGCGGGTGGCCGCGGCCATACCGGCGGGTCCACCACCGATCACGAGGACATCGAACGTGTACTCCATGGAACAGCTCCTTCGGTCCGTGCACGGGTGGCTGCCCCCATCCTCCACCGGATCCGGACCGGGATACAACGCGCCGCCGGTTGCCGGGGGGAGTGTCGCCCACGGGCTGTGGCCCCTAGGATCGAAGCCTAGGATCGACGAAGGACGTGCATGACGGGGGACGCTGGGGAGCAGTCTCGATTCACCCTGACCGACGACGGCGCCGTGCTCCGCCTGGCCTGGGCCGCGGGAGTGACCATCGAGGCCGACGACGTCCACGCGACGATGGCCGCGGTGAGGGCGGCCTCGCCGCGGGGCAAGAGGCCGCTGCTGGTCACGATCGGCCTCGTGGAGGCCATCACCCTGGAGGCCCGGCACCTCCTGATCGAGGACACGTGCTCGCTGCGCACGGGCGTGGTCGGCGTGGACGAGGTGGGCAAGGTCCTCACGGCGTTCAACTACCGGTCCGTCACCCCCAGCAGGTACTTCACGAACGAGCCCGACGCGCTCGCCTGGCTGACCGGCCGTGCCGACGTCGGCGAGCCCACCAGCCGTCCTGCGGAAGAGCCGGAGCCCTACCTGGTCCGGTTCGACGAGGGCGTGATCGTGGTGGAGTGGGACCGCGGCACCAGCGTGAGTACGTGCACGGCGGAGTCGCTGGTCTCGGCTGTCGTGGCGCTCGCGCCCGAGGGACGTACCCCGATGCTCGCCCTGAACAACAACATGGTCTCGCTGACGCCGGGCGCCCTCGAGGTGTTCGCCCACCGGCTCGGCGTGGCAGCGCTCGCGATCGTCGGCGTCGAGGGAGACCGCGTGATCGCCGCCTACTACAAGCAGCTGCACAATCCGCCGTACCCCACGCGGTTCTTCCCGACGGCCGCAGAGGCGCGTGCGTGGTTGGCCCGCGGAGCGGGTCCGGCGCAGGGGGATTGACGGGGATCCTGCCGGGCGAGGACCGCGCCGACCAGACCGCGAACGGGGTCCTGTCCGTGCAGGTACCAGCAGGGCCTCCCACGCCGGTCCGATCCCACCTACCGTGGAGGGGTGAGCAACCAGAGCGACATCCAGGACTTCCTGACGTCGAGGCGCGCCCGCATCACGCCGGGCCAGGCCGGCCTGGCCGCGTTCGGTACCAACCGCCGGGTGCCCGGGCTCCGCCGCGAGGAGGTGGCGATGCTCGCCGGCGTCAGCGTCGACTACTACGTCCGCCTCGAGCGCGGCAACCTGTCCGGCGTGTCCGACGGCGTCCTCGAGTCCCTCTGTGCCGCACTGCAGCTCGACGACACGGAACGCACCCACCTCTACCATCTCGCCCGATCCGGCACCACGGAGGTGCGCGCTCGCCGTCAGCCGGCGTCGCGCCGGGTCCGCCCGAGCGTGCAGCGCCTGCTTGACGCGATGGTGGGCGCTCCGGCAGTGGTGCAGAACGGCAGGCTGGACCTCCTCGCCGCGAACCACCTGGGCCGCGCGCTCTACGCGCCGCTGTCCGACGGCGCCCGGGGCCCCGTCAACTACGCCCGCGCCACCTTCCTCGACCCGCGGTCCAGGGACTTCCTCGGCAACTGGGAGCGGGCGGCCGACGACTGCGTCGCCCTGCTCCGGCTCGAAGCCGGACGCAACCCGCAGGACCGCGAACTGACCACCCTGATCGGCGAGCTGGCCACGCGGAGCGATACCTTCCGCGTGCGCTGGGCAGCCCACAACGTCCACCTCCACACCACGGGTTCGAAGACCTTCCGGCACCCGGTCGTGGGTGAGCTCACCCTCACCTTCGAGGGCCTGCAGCTCGCCGCGGACCCGCATCTCACCCTCTTCGCCTACACGGCCGAACCCGGCTCGCCGTCGTCGGATGCCCTGGCGCTCCTCGCCAGCTGGAGCGCGCACGATCGTCCCGGCGCCGTCCCCGCCCCGGTCGATGACAGCTCCGGCGGCCCGACGGCGGAGGTGCTGCCCGACGACGGCGTGCGCACCAGCGGGTCGCGGTCCGTGCCGGGCGCCGTCGGACGTCCTCCGCGCCGTTCCGGGCCCGAGGGCGGCTAGACCCAGCGGCCCCGTCCCGTGTCCCGGGTCGGGCAGCCCGCACCACCAGATCCACGGCAGGCGGTCCCGCCTGCCGTTCCGACATCCTCCAGGAGGAACCCATGACCACAGTCCACGCCTACGCAGCGCCGTCCGCCACGGATCCGCTCGTCCCCACCACCATCGAACGCCGCGACGTCGGTGCCAGGGACGTCCTCATCAAGATCGCCTACGCCGGGATCTGCCACTCGGACATCCATACCGTGCGGGGGGAGTGGGGGCCCCAGCAGTACCCGCTGACCGTCGGTCACGAGATCGTCGGTGTGGTCGAGGAGGTCGGCTCCGAGGTCACGCGCCACCAGGTCGGCGACCGCGTCGGCGTCGGCTGCATGGTGAACTCCTGCGGTGAGTGCGCCAACTGCGCCGAGGGTGAGGAGCAGTACTGCCTCAAGGGGAACGTCGGCACCTACGGCGCGAAGGACCGCGACGGCACCATCACGCAGGGCGGCTACTCCACGCACGTCGTGGTCGTCGAGAACTTCGTGCTCTCGGTCCCCGAGAGCATCCCCTACGAGGCTGCGGCCCCGCTCCTGTGCGCCGGCATCACCACCTACTCGCCGCTGAACCACTGGAACGCCGGTCCCGGCACGAAGGTCGCCGTCGTCGGACTCGGTGGCCTCGGCCACATGGCCGTGAAGATCGCCCACGCCATGGGCGCCGAGGTGACCGTCCTGTCGCAGAGCCTCAGCAAGCAGGAGGACGGCAAGCGCTTCGGAGCCACCGACTACTTCGCGACGAGCGACCCGGAGACCTTCGAGAAGCTGGCCATGAGCTTCGACCTCATCATCAACACGGTGAGCGCGAAGATCGACCTCGACGCCTACCTCTCACTCCTGCGCCTCAACGGCACCATGGTCAACGTCGGAGCTCCCGCCGACGCCCTGCCCCTGCACGTGTTCACGCTGTTCAACCAGCGTCGCTCGTTCGCCGGATCGGGGATCGGCGGCATCCGCGAGACCCAGGAGATGCTGGATTTCTGCGCGGAGCACGGCATCGCCCCCGAGGTCGAGGTGATCTCGGCCGAAGCCATCAACGAGGCCTACGAGCGCGTCCTGTCCTCGGACGTCCGCTACCGCTTCGTCATCGACACGGCCACGCTGGCCCAGGCGGGCTAGGGTCCGGGATCGGGCAGGCTCCGGCCGCATTCCCGGACAGGGCGAGCCATCGACCGGTGGCTCGCCCTGTCCGCCGTCGGGCCGTTGTGGGCGGCGCCGATCCGGCGCCGATCCGGAGCCGCCCCGAGGCCGCCCGGGGCCACGCCGGGCCACTCCGCGCCACTCCGCGCCACGCCGAGGCCCTGTGCAGCCCTCGACCCGCGGGGAACCCCACGGCGGACACCGGCCGGGACGACCAGCCAGTAAGCTGAGGTCCACGGCGGCCCTGCTCAGAGGGCGGACGGCAATTCTTCGGACGGGTAGTGGGATGAGCGAGGGGCGGATGCACGGGGTCGCGGGACGGCTGGCAGCGCTGTCGCCGACGACCCTGCATCTCCTGTTCGGTCTGGTGCTGGCTGCGGCCGCAGTCTTCGGCCGCAGCACGAACCTCGAGTCCTCGGGCCTCGCCCTGGTCTGGCCTGCTGCCGGTATCGCGTTCCTGTGGAGCCTCTGGGCATCGCGGTCCCGGGTGGACTTCACCGTCTCCCTGATCGGCGCCTTCCCGATCCTCGCCGCGGTCAATCTCGCCACGGGTCTCAGCCCGTCGCTCGGCTTCGCCGTGGCTGTCGGCAGCATCGCGCAGACGGCCGTCGCCGTAGCCCTGTTCCGCCGATTCATCCCCGGACTCGAGATCCGGACCGTGGGGGATTACCTCCGCCTCGGATCCATCGCGATCGCAGCCTGCTCCGTCGGCGCCCTGGCGATCGTCGTGGGCAGCGCGATCGACGGATCCGCCGATCCCCTGTCCGCCTTCGTCCCGTGGCTCGTCCGCCACGGCGTCTCGCTCACAGGGATCGGGTCGCTCGGCGTCGTGATCGCCTCGAGCATCAGGGCCAGGGCGGCGGGCCAGACACCTCCCTCGCTCCCGTCCGCCCGCCGTGCCGAGTACGCGATGCTCGCCGTCGTCTCCGTGGTCCTCTACGTCGCGACCTTCGGGGCCGGGACGGCGCTGCCCATCGCCTACACCACCATCCCGGCGCACATGTGGGCCGGACTTCGCCTCCGTTCGGGCTGGGCCATGCTCCATGGCCTGGTCAGCGGCGCCTTCCTCGTCTTCTTCACGCTCGAGCGCCGAGGGCCCTTCCAGGACCTGGACCCCGGTATCGCCGCATACGTCGCGCAGTCCTTCATGTTCATCGCCTTCTCCCTCTCCGCCGTGCTGGCACTGAGCATGGACGAGCGGCGCCGCCTCATCTCCCGTCTGTACCGGGCCAATGCCGAGGCGAAGGCCGCCGCCGATCTGCGCGACCTCGTGATCGGCCGGATGAACGACGGCGTCCTGGTGGCCGGCGCGGACAAGCGCCTGATCTTCCAGAACGCGACGAGCGAGCGGTGGCTCGGTGCCGGGACCGCGCGCCCGGGCGAGGTGTGGCGGCGCGACTACACGGTCACGACGCCGGACGGGCAGCAGCTCGACGACGACGCCAACCCGCTGACCCTGGCACTCCAGGGCATCGTGACCGAGCGGATGGACCTCGATCTCACGCACTGCTCGGGTGAGGTGATGCACCTGTCCGTCGACGCGATGCCGCTGCCGGGCGAGGGCGGCGCCGTCGTCGTGCTGCGCAACGTCACGCACGAGCGCCTGTACGAGCGGGATCTCGGGCGGTTCGCGTCCGTGGTGGCGCACGATCTCCTCACGCCGCTGACCGTGTTCGACGGCTGGCTGGAACTCCTCGAGGATCCGGACCTTCCCGCGGACGAACGCCAGGCCAGCATCGAGCGGCTGCAGCAGGCGAGCCTGCGGATGCGGACTCTCATCCGGAACCTGCTCGCCTACAGCCTCGCCAAGGAGGAGCGCCTCACCGCCTCACGGATCGACGTGGGCCGGATGGTGGAGGGGATCATCGACCTCCGGACGGCGCTCCCGGGAACCCAGCTGCCCGAGGTGTCCTTCCACGTCGAGGCTCCGCACGCTGTCTACGCCGACGAGCGGCTGTTCCTCCAGCTCATGGAGAACCTGGTGGGCAATGCGATGAAGTACGGCCGGACCGACGGGACGGGCGAGGTGACGGTGACGACGGCGTCCGAACCGGCGTCCGGCCGCACCCTCGTGCACGTCCGGGACAACGGCATAGGTGTCCCGGACGCGGACCTCGACCGCGTCTTCGAGGAGTTCCACCGGTCCGAGAACGGGCTCAGCCAGGCGTCGGGGACGGGGCTGGGGCTCGCGATCTGCCGGCGTATCGCGGAGAGCCACGGCGGATCGATCGTCGTCCGGAACGTCGAGGAGGGCGGTGCGGAGTTCACCGTCAGCCTGCCGGGTACGGCCGCTCAACTGCCCGAGGGCATCCCCTTCGTCGAGGCGGAGGGCTCGCCGCGGGTCTCCGCTTCCTGACCGGGCAGGCCACCCGAAGCCCGTCCCGTCCGATGCCGTTCCGCCGGGAACTCAGGCTGCGGACCGCGGGTACAGCTTGGGGGACGCGCTGCGGCCCCACCCACCGCGCAGCCCGGACAGCACTTCGGCCATGGCCTCGCGTGAGGAGTGCCGCGCTTCCCAGCCGAGGACGGAGCGTGCCCGCGAGGTGTCCATGACGGGGCACTGGGAGGCCATGTCGATCCAGCCCGGGTCGGTGCGCTGGACACCCAGTCCCCACGACAGCCCGACGATCCACCGCAGCACCCGCACGGGGAACCCGGTCACGCGGCGTGCGCCGAGGAGGTCTGCGACCCGCTCCGGCGTCAGTTCGGGCTCCGCCGCGATGTTGAAGGCGCCGGACGCCCGCCGGGCAACGACGCGCCAGTAGGCGTCGGCGACGTCGTCGGCGTGGACCGCCTGGAACACGAAGGCCCGCGGAATCGGCAGGAGGGGGAGGGGGATCCCGCCGAGGACGATCTTCGGCACGAGCGGACCGAGGAAATAGCGGCCGATCTCGCTGCCCGCCCCGCCCTGGAAGATGAGCCCCGGCCGCAGGCGGGCCACGGGGATCTCCGGGTACTCCGCCTCGAAGGAATCGAGCAGCCGTTCCTGCTCGGCCTTGTGGCGGCTGTAGTGGGACGTCCCGATGCCACCCGTGGGCCATGACTCGTCCCTGCGGGTCTCCTTGCCCGACGGCGAATACGCCCCGACGGAGGATGCACACACCACGTGCCGTACCCCTGCGGTGCCCGCCGCGGCCAGCACGTTCGCCGTGCCGGTGACATTGGTGCGATGCATGAACGCCTCGTCGCGGTTGGGCTGGATGGCCCAGGCCAGATGTACGACGGCGTCGACGCCGTCGAGCGCCCGCGTCAGGGCGTCCCTGCCCTCGTCCGTGCCGATGTCGATGGCGTGCCAGTCGATGCCGTCGTACGGCGCCTCACCCGTATCGGGAAGGGTCCGGGCGATGGCCGTGAGGGAGATGCCTCCCGTGTCCTCGGAGGTGTCGTACCCCGAACGCTGAATGGACTCGCGGTCGCGGGCGGCGCCCTGCAGCCGGGTGAGCAGGGCCGTGCCGACGTTTCCGGTGGCGCCGATGACTGCTATGCGCATGGATGGCTCCTGGGCCTCGAAGTGTCACGGGCGCAGGGGTGCACCCATTGGGACTGGACTACTAAGTAAGCTTATGGTGCAGTTGAAGCAGACGTACAGCCGTAAGCACGCCCCGCTCCGATTCCGGGGCCGACACCTGGAGGATTTCGTGAGCAGCAACAGCAGGGTGAGCAGCGAGTCGCGCAGTGACGCGGCCGAGAAGGCGCGGACCGCGCCGGATCCCAACGATCCCCGCAAGCCGGACGATCCGAAGGACGTCAAGAAGCCGGCGTGGAAGTACGTGTTCAAGCGTTCCCTGAACGAATTCGGCAAGGACCAGTGCACCGATCTCGCAGCGGCGCTCACCTACTATGCCGTCCTCGCCATCTTCCCCGGCATCCTGGCGCTCCTGTCCCTCCTCGGGCTGTTCGGGCAGGCCCAGAGCACCACGAACCAGGTGCTGGAGATCATCGGCCAGTTCGCCCCGCCCGAGACACTCGAGACGATCCGGCCGACGATCGAGGGCCTCGCCTCCAACCAGGCCGCCGGTCTCACGTTCGTCATCGGACTCGCGGGTGCCATCTGGTCGGCATCGGGCTACGTCAACGCCTTCTCCCGCGCCATGAATCGGGTCTACGAGGTCGAGGAAGGGCGCGGATTCATCAAGCTGCGCCCCCAGATGCTGCTCGTCACCATCGTCGTCCTCGTGCTGATCGTGATCATGGGCCTCATGCTCGTGCTGTCCGGTCCCGTGGCGGAAGCCGTCGGCAACACGATCGGTCTCGGCGGTACGGCCCTCCTCATCTGGAACATCGCCAAGTGGCCCGTCGTCGTGCTCTTCGCCGTCCTGATGATCGCGGTGCTGTACTACGGGTCACCGAACATCAAGCAGCCCAAGTTCCGCTGGATGAGCCTCGGCGGTCTCATCGCGCTGATCGTCCTCGCGATCACCACCGCGGCGTTCTCGCTCTACGTGGCGAACTTCGGCAGCTATGACAAGACCTACGGCGCCATCGCCGGGGTGATCGTGCTGCTGCTGTGGATCTGGCTGGCCAACCTCTCCCTGCTGTTCGGTGTCGAGTTCGACGCCGAGATGGAGCGCGGGCGCCAGTTGCAGGGCGGCATCGAGGCCGAGGAGACCATCCAGCTTCCCCCGCGGGACACCAAGGCTGCGGAGAAGAAGCAGGAGAAGCACCTCAAGCTCGTCCGCGAGGGGCGCGAACTGCGTGAGAAGTACGGACGGGATCACAGCAAGCAATAACGGATCCCGCCCCGCTTCGGCATCCGATCCACCAGGAGGCCCGGTCGTCGCCACGACCGGGCCTCCTGTCCGTCAGCCGACCTAGACTGGCGGCATGACCGACACGCAGCAGTCCGAGCAGCAGTCCGAGCAGCAGTCCGAGCAGCAGTCCGAGCACAGCACCAAAGGGTCCTACGTCACCGGTGGCAAGGAGTTCACGAGGGACACCCAGTACATCGAGACGAGGATCACGAGGGACGGCGCTGACGGCTACCTCGTCGAAGCGGGTCGCTATCGCCTCGTCGCCGCACGGGCCTGCCCCTGGGCCAACCGCACGATCATCGTCCGCCGTCTCCTCGGGCTGGAGGACGCGATCTCTCTCGGCACCCCGGGCCCCACCCATGACAGCAGGTCCTGGACCTTCGACCTGGACCCGGGGGGCAAGGACCCCGTCCTCGGCATCGAGCGCCTGCAGGAAGCATTCTTCAAGCGCGACCCCCACTACTCACGCGGCATCACCGTGCCGGCCATCGTGGACACGACCACCGGCGCCGTGGTCACCAACAACTTCCCGCAGATCACCCTCGACTTCTCCGGCGAGTGGAAGGACTTCCACCGCGAGGGCGCTCCCGATCTCTATCCGGAAGCACTTCGGGAAGAGATCGACACGGTCAACAAGCGGGTCTTCACGGAGGTGAACAACGGGGTCTACCGGTGTGGATTCGCCGGATCGCAGGAGGCCTACGACGCCGCCTACGACCGCCTCTTCACCGCACTGGACTGGCTGGAGGAACGTCTGACGAACCAGCGCTTCCTCGTCGGGGACACCATCACGGAGGCCGACGTCCGACTGTTCACCACCCTCGTGCGGTTCGATCCCGTCTACCACGGCCACTTCAAGTGCAACCGGAACAAGCTGACGGAGATGCCGGCCCTCTGGGGCTATGCCCGTGACCTCTTCCAGACGCCCGGCTTCGGGGACACGATCGATTTCGAGCAGATCAAGCAGCACTACTACATCGTCCACGAGGACATCAACCCCACCGGGATCGTCCCGAAGGGTCCCGACCTCGCCGGGTGGACCACGCCGCACGGGCGCGAGTCCCTCGGTGGCAGGCCCTTCGGGAACGGCACCCCGCCGGCCGGGGCATAGGTCACGGAGGGGTTGCGGACGCGGTGTCCCCGCAGCCCCTCGCCGCCCGGATTAGGGAACAAACTCGTTTCTTAATTGTCCGGAGCCTAGGCTAGCCTTACTTCAGACCGATCGTCCGTCCGAGGGAGGCACCATGGCAGTCCAGGCCTCCGCGGTGCGCCCTGCTCCCTCCACGGTCTCCCGGCCGGCCCCGGCCTTCCGCCGTCGGTCCTCGATGCCGCGGAACCTCGTCCAGCTGGGTGTCGCGGCGCTCGTGCTCCTCGCCTTCAGCATCGCCTCGCTCACCATCGGGGCGCGGTCGGTCGGCATCGGCACCATGGTTGACGCCGTCACGGCCTTCGATCCCTCGAACGGCGAGCACGCCGTCGTCCTCTCCCGCGTCCCGCGCACCATCGTCGGGCTCCTCGTCGGAGCGGCGCTCGCCACAGCGGGCGCGGCGCTGCAAGGCATCGCCCGCAATCCGCTGGCGGACCCGGGCATCCTCGGGATCAACGCCGGGGCCTCGCTCGCCGTCGTCGTCGGGATCTACGTGTTCGGGCTCAGCAGCGCCTCCGGCTACATCTGGTTCGCCTTCGCGGGGGCAGGTGCGGCGGCTCTCGCCGTCTACGCCGTGGCCAGTCTCGGCCGTGAGGGCGCGACGCCGGTCAAGCTCGCCCTCGCCGGGGCGGCACTCGCGGCCGGACTCGGCAGCCTCACCAACGCCGTCCTCGTGTCCAGCCAGGAGACCCTCGACGCCTTCCGCTTCTGGCAGGTGGGCACCCTCTCGGGCAGGGGCTGGGACGTCATCGGCACCGTCACGCCCTTCCTCCTCGCCGGGCTCGTGCTCACCCTCGCCACGGGCAAGGTGCTCAACAGCCTGGCGCTCGGCGACGACGTGGCCCGCGGCCTCGGCCAGAACGTCGGCCTCGCGCGCGGGATCACGGCGCTCGGCGTCGTCATCCTCTGCGGCGCGGCGACGGCGGCAGCCGGGCCCATCGCCTTCGTGGGGCTCGTCATCCCGCACGTGGTGCGGCTCGTGTCCGGCCCCGACTACCGCTGGATCCTCCCCTTCTCCGCCCTGCTCGGGCCGGTGCTGCTGCTCGGTGCGGACATCATCGGACGCGTCATCCTTCCGCCGGGCGAGGTCCAGGTAGGCATCATGACCGCCGTCGTCGGCGCGCCCGTCTTCGTCTGGCTCGTGCGGCGCCGCCGGATGGCCCAGCTGTGAGCGCCCTCCAGCAGGCTCCCGCGCCCGCCGGGCAGGGTCCCGCCGGGTTCCGCAGCTCTCCGCCGGCCGGCGCCCGGGCGCGCCGCCGCCGCAGCACGGCCCTCCGCCTGGCAACGGCAGCGTTCGCCGTCGTCGTCCTGTTCGCCGTGGACGTGCTGCTCGGGACCTACACCGTGACCATCCCCGACTTCCTCCGCATCCTCGGCGGGGCGGACATCCCCGGAGCCAGCTTCATCGTGCTGGAGAACAAGCTTCCCCGAGCGGTCATCGGCCTCCTCATCGGCGTCGCGTTCGGCGTCTCGGGCGCCGTGTTCCAGACCATGCTGCGCAATCCGCTCGCAAGCCCGGACATCATCGGCATCAGCTATGGTGCGAGCGCCTCGGCCGTGGCGGCGATCGTCCTCTTCGGCGCCGCAGGTGCCGCTGTCTCGCTCTCGGCGCTGGTCGGGGCGATGGTGGTGGCCGCGGCGATCTACCTCATCTCCCGACGGGGCGGCGTGGCGGGGTACCGGCTCATCCTGGTGGGCATCGGGTTCGCTGCGGTCATGCACGCGCTCGTCAGCTTCCTCATCACCCGCACGGATCTCCGTACCGCATCCGAGGCCGTGCTCTGGCTCAACGGATCACTGAACTCGAGCAACTGGGACCGCGTCGCGGTGCTCGTCGCCTCGATCCTCGTCCTGCTGCCGGCCGCGGTCATCCTGTCGCGCAGCCTGCAGGGTCTCGAACTGGGCGACGACGCCGCGGCGGGCCTCGGTGTCCGCGTCGAGGCATCGAGGCTCGGCCTGATGTCCACAGCCGTCGCCCTCGCCGCCGTCGCGACCGCGGCTGCCGGCCCGGTGGCGTCCATCGCGTTCCTGTCCGGCCCGATCGCGCGCCGCCTGCTCGGCAACCGACCCTCGCTCGCGATGGCGGGACTCGTCGGCGCGGTGATCGTCCTCGCCGCGGACTTCGTCGCGGCGAACCTGATCGACGGCACCTCGCTTCCCGTCGGTGTCGTCACCGGCGTTCTGGGAGCGCCGTTCCTGCTGTGGCTGCTCGCCACGGCCAACCGCAGAGGCCAGGGAGGCTGAGATGACCCTTCGCCACGAACCGGCGGCGCATCTGCCGCGCGCCACCTCTGCGGCTCCCGGGGCAGCTTCCGTGCCAGCGCCCGGGGCAACGCCGGACACCCTGTCCGCCGAGGCGCTCACGCTCGCGTACGACGAGCGCACCGTCGTCGACAAGCTCTCGCTGGAGCTGCCCGCGGGCAAGGTCACGGTCATCGTGGGGGCCAACGCCTGCGGGAAGTCCACCCTGCTGCGCGGCCTCGCCCGGCTGCTCAAGCCCGTCACGGGCAGCGTCATCCTCAACGGCACGGACATCCATGCACAGTCCACCAAAGCGGTGGCCCGTGTCCTCGGTCTGCTCCCGCAGACACCGGTGGCACCCGACGGCATCAGCGTCGCCGACCTGGTGGGCCGCGGCCGCTACCCGCACCAGGGCTGGTTCCGCCAGTGGACCCCCGAGGACGACGACGCCGTCACCGCCGCGCTCGAGGCCACCGACACGCTGGCCCTCGCGGACCGGAACGTCGACGAGTTGAGCGGCGGCCAGCGCCAGCGGGCGTGGATCGCGATGGCGCTCGCCCAGCAGACCGGCATCCTGCTGCTCGACGAGCCCACCACCTTCCTCGACGTGACGCACCAGGTCGAGGTCCTGGACCTCATCACCGACCTCAACCGCCGATCGGGCACCACCGTGGTGATGGTGCTGCACGACCTCAACCTCGCGGCCCGGTATGCGGACCACCTCGTGGCGATGCGCGACGGCCGGATCGTGGCACAGGGACCGCCGTCGGTCGTCGTGACCGAGCAGACGGTCTCCGGGGTGTTCAACCTCGAGTGCCGCGTCATCGAGGACCCGGTGTCCCACACCCCGATGGTCGTCCCCATCGGCCGGCACCACGGGGCGGCGCCGGCCGTCCACCATCCTTCCTCCCCGGGCGGCCGCGAGCCGTCACGGGGGTACCGACCCAATCCGCAGGACACCGTTCCTGCACGAGTGGAGGCAGCATCATGACCGACGTGACCGAGCGGACCGCGAGGCGGACCGCCTCCGACACCGAACCGATGGTCCTGGCCTTCGACGTCGTCGTCACCGCCGTGCAGGACCTGACGGCGTCCTTCCGCCGCATCACCTTCGGCGGCGCGTGCCTGACTTCCTTCGGGGTCGCGGGGGACACCCTCGACCTCCGCATCAAGATCGTCATCCCGTCCGAGGGTCGCGACTGCCCGGACATCGCCGGCATGATGGCGGGTGGGTCGGCGTCGAGCTGGTACCAGGCCTGGCTCGGCATGGACGCCGAGGAGCGGGGTTCCATGCGGACCTACACCGTGCGTGCATCACGCTGCGACGGCGAGCGGCCGGAGATCGACGTCGACTTCGTCCTGCACCTCGACGCCGACGGGCGTGGCGGGCCCGCCGCCGAATGGGCGGCCGCGGCACGGCCGGGCGACCGCGTCTGCGTCATCGGCCCGAATTCGTCCGCCGCGCAGTGCGCGACGGCGGGTGCCTACGGTGGGATCGAGTGGAGTCCGGGCCTCGCACAGCACGTCCTGCTGGCGGGGGACGAGACCGCAGTCCCCGCGATCAGCGCGATCCTCGAGTCGCTGCCGGAGGACATCAGCGGTCACGCCTTCCTCGAAGTCCCGGACGCGCGGGACATCCAGGACATCCGCACCCGCTCCTCGGTCTCCATCACCTGGCTCACCCGTGGCGGGCTGTCCCACGGCGAAGCGCTCGACGCCGCCGTCCGCGACGCCGTCAGGGTCCCCGGCTGGGTCTCGCTCTCGGGATCGGGCGCAGTGAGCGGTGGCAGCGAGCCCGAGGATGTCGACATCGATCGCACGATCCTGTGGGAGACACCGCAGCTCCTGGAAGCGGCCATCGTGAAGTCCACGGTCAATCCCGAGAGGTTCCCCGGCACGCAGCCGTTCTACGCCTGGATCGCCGGCGAGGCGGCTGTGGTCCGTGGCCTGCGCCGCTACCTCGTCCGGGACGTCGGCGTGGACCGGAAGCAGGTCGCGTTCATGGGCTATTGGCGCAAGGGTCGCGCGGAACTGTCCTGACCGGGATCGGATGCTCCGAACGCAGGTTTCGCCGGGCTTTTCCGCAGGAACCCGAGGCCGGACAGGAGTATCACACAGATGATCCACAGCCTGGATAACGGAATTGTAACTTCGTCCATGGTGCCCTAGGGTTTGACCAGCCACAGCACCTTTCTCCACCAGGTCCGCACGCCCGACCCTGTCAGCGGACCGCCGAACACCCTGTGACAGGGGCGGAGGATCCACGGACCGGCGGCCGATGCCGCACCATCCGTGTCCCTCGCGGTCCAGTCGGCGCACGCCCTCCACGGCCTTCCGCGGGGCCGCCGTGCCGACGAGCCGGATCGAGTCCTGCTCCGATCCGCCGACCGACGTCGCGGGCGTCCTGAAAGAGGTCAGTCGTTGAGCCAGACGGTCATGTCCGGTCGCCGCCGCGCGTCCGACGGTCGCGTGCACCAGCAGGACACCCGTCGACGTCGTGCCGAAGGGCATCCCGCCGATCCTTCCCCGACCGCCCGACGGATGACCCATGTCCTCCCCGCCCCGGCGGCCCGGGCGTCCGAGGCGCCCGCCCCCGCATGGATCGCCCCTGAGGCGTCCGAACGTCCCCCTACGAGCCTCCCGTCCCGTCGGGCCCTTCGTGCGGCGCGGTCCGCGGACACTGCGGCGTCGCCGATCCTTCCCTCCCGTCGATCCCTCCGCGAGGCCGCATCGGCCCCGGCGGGCGTACGAACAACGGCGCCGCGAGCCGCCGGCGGGCACCGCGCGGGCGGCCGCCCCACGCGGCTGGAGCGGCTGCGGGGCAACGCGGCGACGGCCGGGATCGTCCTGGCCTCGGCAGGCCTCGTGATGGGTGCTGTCGCGCCGGCCGCCCAGGGCACCGCTCCGCAGATCACCACGGACGCCCCTGCGATCCCGGCGCCCCGGTCCTCCCCGGCAGTCACCGCTCCCGCCGATGCGGCGGTGACCTTCGGCCTCGTCGCAGCGGGCCCGGCAGCCGACGGCATAGCTCCGAGCATCGTCACGGCGCGCGCGCTCTCGGCGTCGCTCACACCGGCGGCTAAGGAGCGCAAGGCCTTCAGCGTTCCCGTCGACAACCCGGTCGTCGCCTCGACCTTCGGCTACCGCGTCAACCCACTGGGCGGATCGGGCGAGGAACTCCACACCGGCCAGGACTATGCCAGCGCCTGCGGGGCGGCCGTCAAGGCCGCCGACGCCGGCACGGTCGTGGACTCCGGCTGGCACGCGTACGGCGGCGGGCAGCGCATCGTGGTCGACCACGGCGACGGCCTCAGCACGACCTACAACCACCTGAGCGTCCTCGACGTGGCCGCGGGCGCCCGGGTCGCGCGTGGCGACCTCCTCGGCGCCGTGGGCAGCACCGGGAACTCGACCGGCTGCCACCTCCACTTCGAGGTCATGGTCGACGACGAGAAGGTCGACCCTCAGCCCTGGCTCTGATGCCCGGAGCCTGCCCGGAGCCTGCCGGAGCCTGCCGGAGCCTGCCCGGAGCCGAGGGGCGCGATGCGTCCCGGAACGGGCTAGGGGAGCGGTTCGCTGACGACCGCCGGGTCCTTGTACCCCAGGGGCATCCGGAGCCTGAGCGAATCGGGCTTCACCTCGAAGGCCATGTGCGTGGCCTTGCCGAGGGGATCGCCGTCGAGCTGCACCTCGAGGGGCTCGCGCAGGGTCACCTCCGCGGTACGGCACTGGAAGTACTCGAGGGAGGGGTCCTTGCCCTTGCCCCGGGCGAAGAGCTTTCCCGCCACCGCGAGCCAGCCGAGCGCGCCCTTCGGTGCCACCGTCATGAGGTCCATGAGTCCGTCGTCGATCTTCGCGCCGGGGAAGATCTCGAGTCCGCCCATGATCTTGCCGCAGTTCCCGCCCATGACGCTGCGCAGCCTGCGCTCGAAGGGCTTGCCGCCGTCCACCGAGATGGTGGTCCGCGTGGGCTTGCCCGGAAGGTTCCGCAGACCGGCATCGACGTAGGCGAGCCAGCCCACCTTGTCCTTCAGATCGTCCCGGGTGTCCGACATGATCGCGGCGTCGTACCCGATCCCCGCCATGACGAGGAACACGTGCGCGTCCTGCGCCCGGTCGACGGTGACATGCACGACGTCGATGGTCCGCTCGGTCCCGCGGAACGCGGCCTCGACGGCGGCATCGGGGTCATCGACCGCGATGTCGAGGTTCCGGGCCAGCAGGTTCCCGGTACCGAGCGGGACCAGCGCCATCATGGTCCCCGTCTCCGCCAGCTCCTCCGCGACGCAGCGCACGGTGCCGTCGCCGCCGGCGGCGATCACCAGCTCCACACCGGCGCCGAGGGCCTCGCGCGCCTGGCCGTGGCCCGGATCATCGGCCGTGGTCTCGATGACGAGCGGCTCGTCCCAGCCGTCCTCCTCGGCGATGCGCCGGACGGCGCCCACGACGTCGACATCGGTGGCCTTGATCGGGTTGATGATCAGGGCCACCCGCCGGCGGGAGGAGCTGCCGGCGGGCGTGGCGTCCGTACGAGCCTCGGGTGGTGCTTCGGTGGGCATGGTGTCCTTCGGCAGGGTGTCAACGGATGGCTCCGTCGAGCTTATCGCGGGGCACCCCGACGTCGAAGGTAATCTTTGGTCGTGACCAACACCTCGCGCTACGTGGCCCTCGGAGACTCCTTCACGGAAGGCGTGGGTGACTGGGACCCCGAGTCGCCCAACGGCGTCCGCGGCTGGGCGGACCGCGTCGCCGAGCAGCTGGTCCTGGCCGATCCGTCCTGGGAGTACGCCAACCTCGCCATCCGCGGCAAGAAGATGCGGCAGATCCTCGACGAGCAGATCGACGCGGCGCTGGCCCTCGAGCCGACCCTCGTCACGGTGTACGCCGGCGCCAACGACATCCTCCGCCCGCGCATCGACATCGATCTCCTCATGTCGCGGTACGACGACGGCATCGCCCGCCTGCGCGCCTCGGGAGCCGACGTCGTGCTCTTCACGGGCTTCGACGCCTCCGGGTCCGCCGTGTTCGGCAGGACGCGCGGACGCACCGCCGTCTACAACGAGTGGGTGCGGGAGATCGCCGACCGACGTGGTGCGACGATCGTGGACTACTGGCGGCTGCGGGAGTTCCAGGACTGGGGCTACTGGGACGTGGATCGCATGCACATGTCGGCCGCGGGCCACACACTCATGGCGGTCCGGGTGCTCGAGGCCATGAAGGCGTCCCACCGGATCGGCCTCCCGGAGCTCGAGGCCCGGCCCGCACTCAGGCGTGCGGAGCAGCTCCGCGCGGATGCCCAGTGGGCCAGGGAGTACCTGAGCCCGTGGGTGGGGCGCCGGCTCCGTGGGGTGTCCTCGGGGGACGACCTGCAGCCCAAGTATCCTGTGCCCGGGCATCCGCTCCGGGCATCCGTGACCGCCTGAGGGCCTCCTGCGCCGGGCACCGTCGCCGGTGGGGAGACGGTTCCGGCGGCGTCGCGCCGCGCGGGCCTGTGCCCGGCCGTCCGCGGAAGGGACCACGCGGGCCCCGCGCCCGCAACCCGGACGGGGCGGTCGCGGAGCCCGGTGGACACCGCCGGCCATGTGCCAGAATGAGCGCATGGCGGCGCATTGGCTCACACCGGACGAGCGGCGGGCGTGGCTGGCACTATACGCGCTGACGTCGCTCCTGCCGTCGACCCTCGACGCACACCTCTTCCGGGAAGCGCGCATCACCCTGTTCGACTACCACGTCCTCGCCATGCTCTCCGAGTCCGAGGGCACCAGCCTCCCCATGAGTGACCTCGCGGCGCGATCGACGGCGTCGCTCTCGCGGCTCAGTCACGTGGTCAAGAAGCTCGAGGCCCGCGGCTGGGTCGCCCGCGTGCCGTCGTCCTCCGACGGCCGGGTGACGACGGCGTCCCTGACCCCGGACGGCCTCCGGATGCTGGAGGACCTCGCCGTCTCCCACGTGGCCCAGGTCCGGACCACGGTGTTCGACGCCCTCGACGCGGAGGATGTCGCCGATCTCGAGCGGGTGGGCCGGAAGATCCTCCGGCGCCTGGACGGTACGCACTGGATCCTGGCGGAGATCGGGCCCGGCGCGGAGGATGTCGCGTCGGACGCCCCCGCGGTGGAGGTCCAGCACCACCACGCGGTCCCCGACGCGGCCGCTGCGGCGTCGCTCCATCAGCAGGTTCACAGCAGCGGTCACTAGGCTGGCGGAGGCCGTTCGCGGCCCTGACGAGGACAGGACGGCAGATGGCACAGCAGGGACAGTACCGGCACCAACCCCGTATCCTCGCGATCGTGCTGGCCGGTGGGGCGGGCGGCCGGCTCGGTGTGCTGACGGACCACCGGGCCAAGCCCGCCATGCCGCTCGGGGGGAGCTTCCGGCTCATCGACATCCCGCTGTCCAACCTTCACCACAGTGGCATCTCCGACGTGTGGATCATGGAGCAGTACCAGCCGAAGACCATCAACGACCACCTCCGGAACGGCAGGCCCTGGGACCTCGACCGGACGAGGGGCGGCCTGCTCGTCCTGCCCCCCTTCAGCGGCCGCGAAGGGGAGGGTTTCGCCGAGGGGAACGCGGACGGGCTGCTCCGCCAGTCCGCCTTCATCCGGGACTTCGCTCCGGACCTCGTCCTCGTCCTCAGTTCCGACCACCTGTACCGCCTCGACTACCGCGATGTCGTCGACACGCACCTGCGCGCGGGAGCGGCGCTCACCATGGTCACGGTCGACTTCGACGGCGATGCGTCACCGCACGGGGTCGTGACGGTCGACGACGACGGCCGCGTCACCGGGTTCTCGTACAAGCCGGACGAACCGCAGTCGCGGATCGTCGCCGCCGAGGTCTTCCTGTACTCGGCGGAGGCCCTGCTCGACGCCCTGGACCGACTCGACGGACAGCAGGAGAACCTCGGCGACTACGGGCACCACCTCGTACCGCACCTGGTGGAGCAGCACGCCGTCGTCGAGCACCGCCTCCAGGGCTACTGGCGTGATCTGGGCACACCGGCCAACTACCTGCGCGCGCATCTCGACCTCGTTGCCGGCAGCGGACCGGACCTCGCCGATCCTGCCTGGCCCATCCTCACCGAGCCGCCCCACGTGGCACCGGCTTTCGTCGGTGAGGGCGCCGTGATCGCAGGGTCGCTGATCGCTCCCGGAGCGCGGGTCCACGGGACCGTCCGGAGGAGCGTGATCGGTGCCGGGGCGGTCATCGAGGCCGGAGCCGTCGTCGAGGACTCCGTGGTGCTCAACAGGGTGCGGATCGGGAGCGGGGTGTCGGTACGCTGGGCGATCGTCGACTCGGATGCCGCCGTGTCCGGGGACCGCATTGGCGGCGGCCCGGACGAGCCCGTGGTCGTCGGGCGGGACGGCGAGCCGGGCGACTGACCCGTTTTGGTCAGGCCAGAACCTGTCGGTAGTATGGTAAGGCGTTTGGCTGTGGTGGAGGCCGCCCTGTTCCCAGGACAGGTCGGAATGTGCCCGGCTACCCGTGACTACTAGAATTCAGGGCTGGACCGGCCGCAAGGCCGCCCCGCCTGATCTTCACCGTCTTCCCCGCGGCGAGGCACTGTGGCAGGTTCTCACCCTGCCGGGTACACCTCCGGAAAGCTGCAGTAATAACGGTGTCATTACTGGTGGCGGGACGCTCGACAAGTGATTCCGTCACGTTCATCTAATCTGGAGGAGAGTTATGGCAGCCCACTGCCAAGTGACCGGAGCCGAGCCCGGCTTTGGACACAGCATTTCGCACTCGCACCGCCGCAACAAGCGTCGGTTCGACCCCAACATTCAGAAGAAGCGCTACTACGTGCCTTCCCTTCGCCGTAACGTCACGCTGCAGGTCTCGGCCCGCGGCATCAAGACGATCGACGTGCGCGGCATCGACGCGGTCGTCGCGTCGATCCTCGCGAGGGGAGTGAAGCTCTAGTGGCGAAGGACAAGGACGTACGTCCGATCATCAAGCTGAAGTCGACCGCCGGCACGGGCTACACGTACGTGACGCGGAAGAACCGTCGTAACGATCCGGACCGCATGGTCCTGATGAAGTACGACCCCAAGATCCGCAAGCACGTCGAATTCCGAGAGGAGCGCTAAACATGGCCAAGAAGTCAAAGATTGCTCGCAACGAGCAGCGCAAGGTCATCGTCGAGCGCTACGCGGCCAAGCGCCTCGAGCTGAAGAAGACCCTCGTCGACGAGAACGCCACGGACGAAGCCCGCGAAGCGGCACGCCTCGGCCTGCAGAAGCTCCCCCGCAACGCTTCGCCGGTGCGCCTGCGCAACCGCGACCAGATCGACGGGCGCCCCCGTGGAACGCTCCAGAAGTTCGGCATCTCGCGTGTCCGCTTCCGCGACATGGCCCACCGGGGCGAGCTGCCCGGTGTGACCAAGTCCAGCTGGTAGCAGTTCCCGGGACCTGGCGTCCCACCAGCACCACCCGCCGCCTCCGGCGGTGACATCACGGAAGCCGGCAACCCCAGGGTTGCCGGCTTCTGTCGTGTCGGGCCCCGAGAAGCGGTGCGCCCGACCTCCGACGGCCGGAAAGAGCCCCGGAAATACCGTGATTATGCCGAAAAGCCGCGGAAACACGCGGGGCGCGGCGCCCAAGCTGATAGGTTTTCGGACAGAGGCTTTTCGAATACCGTGAAAAGCTCGTTCCGAAGAGTGACGTCCAGGAGGACCTGAAGTGGCTAAAAACCGTAGTGAACTTGTTGCCGAGGTAGCAGCGAAGGCCGACACGAGCCAGGCTGCCGTCAACGGCGTCCTTGACGCCCTGTTCGACGTCTTCGCCGAGTCCGTCGCCAAGGACGAGAAGATCACCATCCCGGGTTGGCTCGCCGTCGAGCGCACCAGCCGCGCAGCGCGCACCGGCCGTAACCCCCAGACCGGCGAGACCATCCAGATCGCCGCGGGCCACAGCGTCAAGCTGACCGCAGGCTCGAAGCTGAAGGCTTCCGCCAAATAGTCCGCGTCTCCCGCTGACTGAACGACCGAGGGGCCGCTGCCATGACGGCAGCGGCCCTTCGTCGTCGGCACACGTCCGCCCTCGGCGGCATCCTGCGGAAGATTCGCCCTATTTCTACTCCGGGTAGAGAATGGTGTATGTGTCGACAACTGCGAAGCAACCGCGCGAGACCCTCGCCGCAGCCTCCCCGGAGCGTGCCATCGGGACGGGCTGGCTGGTCCTCGCCGGCGTCGTCGTGCTCGTCTCGCTCGTGGTCGCCCTGTTCTACTCCGGTGCCGCCGCCGCCCGGCAACTCGGTGATCCGGGAGCGCTGACCCGCTGGGGCCTGCCCGTCTCCAAGGTCCTCAACAACACCGCCGCCGCCGCGACCATCGGTGCCCTCGTCTTCGCGGTGATCATGCTCCCGCGCAAGGTCGGGACGTCAGGCCGGAAGCCCAAGGACACCGCGGCCGAGCACCCGGCCTTCACCCGCGTCCTCATGCTGGCCTCCGTATCCGCCGTCCTGTGGACCATCGGGGCGCTCGGCGTCATGGTCTTCACCTACTCCGATGCGGCCGGCCTGCCCCTGAGCACCGACCCGGCGTACACCCAGGGCCTCGCCGCGTTCCTCACGGATTTCTCGACCGGGCGCGCGTGGCTCGTGACCTCGATCGTCTCGGCGGTCCTCGCCACACTCCTGTTCGGTGTCCGTTCGCAGACCGGTCTCGCCCTCACCCTGGTGCTCGCCCTGCTCAACCTGCTGCCCATGGCCCTGATCGGGCACTCGGCGAGCGGCGACGACCACAACGCGGCCGTGAACTCGATCGCCCTCCACCTCGTGGGTGTGTGCCTGTGGGTGGGCGGGATCATCTCCCTCGCCGTGGTGAGCGGGAAGCTCGGCGACCAGGCCCTCCCGGTCCTCAAGCGCTTCTCGGCCCTCGCCGGCTTCGCCTTCATCCTGGTGGTGGCCTCGGGCGTGGTGAACGCCAGTCTCCGCATCACCGACCTCGCGCAGCTCAGCTCCGAATGGGGCCTGCTCGTCACCTTCAAGACCATCGCCACGCTGCTGCTCGGCGGGATCGGCTGGATGCACCGGCAGTGGATCATCCCGCAGCTCGGCGCGTCGGGCGGCACGGCGCAGTCCCGGCTCTCCGCGCGCCGGGTCCTGTGGCAGCTCATCGCCGTCGAGCTCGTCATCATGGGCGCGGTCTCCGGTGTGGCCGGGGCACTCGGGCGGACCGCGCCACCCCGTTCCGAAGTGCTGCCCACCGAGGCCGGTCCCGCCCGCATCCTGACCGGGTACGACCTCCCGCCGGAGCCGACCCTGAGCCGCTGGCTGACCGAGTGGCGGCCGGACTGGCTGTGGATCACCGTGGCCCTGACCTTCGGCGTCGCCTACGTGCTCGGGATGGCCAAGCTGCACCGCCGCGGCGACTCCTGGTCCGTGGCCAAGCTCATCAGTTGGCTCCTCGGCCTCGCGCTCCTGACCTACTTCACCTCGGGCGCGCCCGCCATCTACGGCATGGTGCTGTTCAGCGCGCACATGGTGGACCACATGGCTCTCACCATGGTGGTGCCGCTCTTCCTGGTCCTCGGTGCACCCGTGACCCTGGCCCTGAAGGCCCTGACTGCGCGCCGCGACGGCTCGCGCGGGCTGCGGGAATGGATCCTGGTGATCGTGCACTCGTGGCCGTCACGCATCATCACGCACCCGCTGTTCGCTGCCGGCAACTTCGTCGCGTCGATCATCATCTTCTACTACTCGCCGCTCTTCGGGTTCGCCCTGCGCGAGCACGTCGGACACGAGCTGATGATCACGCACTTCCTCATCACCGGCTACATCTTCGTGCTGTCGATGATCGGTTCCGACCCCGTGCCGTTCCGGGCGCCCTACCCGATGCGCATCCTGCTCCTCTTCGCGACCATGGCCTTCCACGCCTTCTTCGGCGTCACGCTGATGGGCTCGACCTCGCTGCTCGAGGCCTCCTGGTTCGGCAACATGGGGCGCGACTGGGGCGCTTCGGCCCTGGCGGACCAGCAGGTGGGCGGGGCGGTCACCTGGGGTGTCGGCGAGATTCCCACGCTCCTGCTCGCCATCGGCGTCGCCGTCGTGTGGTCGCGCTCCGACGCGAGGGAGACCAAACGCAAGGATCGTGCCGCGGACCGGAATAATGACGCCGACCTGACGGCTTACAACAGCATGTTCGCCGACCTCGCGGCCCGTGATGCCGGGAACCGCCGCCCCGCCCAGCAGCCGACGGCACGCGCCACCGCCGGAGACACCGCAGGAGACAACGAATGACCGAGACCACAGTCCGCGCCCGCGTGAACTACCGGGTGCGCGGCTCCGCGCTGACCGGCCGCAACTGGCTGAACACCGGCGGCAGGCAGCTGCAGCTCGAGGACCTGCGCGGCAAGATCGTGATCCTCGACTTCTGGACCTTCTGCTGCATCAACTGCCTCCACGTCCTCGACGAGCTGCGGCCCCTCGAGGAGCAGTACTCCGACGTCCTCGTGACGGTCGGCGTGCACTCGCCGAAGTTCGAGCACGAGGCCGATCCGGTGGCCCTCGCGGCCGCCGTCGAGCGCTACGACATCCACCACCCCGTCCTCGACGACCCGGAGCTCACCACCTGGCAGGCCTACACGGCCCGCGCCTGGCCCACGCTCGTGGTCATCGACCCCGAGGGCTACATCGTGGCGCACCTCTCCGGGGAGGGGCACGCCGCCGGGCTCACCTCGCTCGTGGAGGAACTCGTCGCCGAGCACGAGGCGAAGGGCACGCTGCACCGCGGCGACGGCCCCTACGTGCCGGCGGAGAGCACCGCGGGCGACCTCAAGTTCCCGGGCAAGCTCCTCGCGCTGCCCGCCACCGGTACCTTCCTCGTCGGCGACACCGGCCATCACCGCCTCGTCGAACTCGAGGCGGATCTCGTCACGGTGCGCCGCACCATCGGTTCGGGCAGCAAGGGTTTCCTCGACGGAGGCGCCTCCGACGCGCAGTTCAACGAGCCCCAGGGCCTCGTGCTCCTGCCGGCCGGGCTCGCGGCGGAGGTCGGGTACGACGTCGTCGTCGCCGACTCCGTGAACCACCGCCTGCGCGGTGTCACGCTGGCCACGGGCGAGGTGCGCACCCTCGCCGGGAACGGCACGCAGCGCCTGCTCGACGCCGGCAACCACACCAAGACGGGCCGGCAGGAGAACGCGCACGAGGTCGGCGCGGAGAGTGAGACGCCGCGCCTCACCGAGACCCAGCTCGGTACGGATGCCCTCAATGTCTCGCTGTCGTCACCGTGGGACGTGCTGTACTCGTCGGTGCTGGACCGCGTGGTCGTCGCGATGGCGGGGACGCACCAGATCTTCGCCTACGATCCCCGCAGCAACGCCGTCGAGGTCCTCGCCGGCACGGGACTCGAGGGATTGCTCGACGGCGACGCCTCCGCGGCGTGGTTCGCCCAGTCCTCCGGGCTCGCCGAGGACGCCAACGGCACCATCTGGATCGCGGACTCCGAGACGTCCGCCGTCCGGCAGCTGTCCTTCATCGAGGTCAACGGCCGCCGGCGCATCCAGGTCCAGACCGCGATCGGGACGGGACTGTTCGACTTCGGGTTCCGCGACGGCGATGCCGACCAGGCGCGTCTCCAGCACCCGCTCGGTGTCACCGCCCTGCCCGACGGGTCCGTCGCGATCGCCGACACCTACAACGGCGCGGTCCGCCGGTACGACCCGGTGACCCGCCAGGTCTCCACGCTGCTCCGCGGCCTGTCGGAGCCCTCCGATGTGCTGGTCGACCTGACGCCCGTCGCCGACGGCGGCGACCCGCTGCTCATCGTCGTCGAGGCGAACCGGCACCAGCTCGTCCGCGTACCGCTGCCCAAGGAGGCGCTCGCCGTCGACGAGGGCGCGTCGCAGACCCAGCGTCCGACGTCGCCCATGTCCGCGGGACCCGTCGCGCTGACGGTGCGCTTCACCGCGCCGAAGGGCCAGAAGCTCGACGACCGCTGGGGTGACCCGACGCAGCTGAAGATCAGCGCCTCGCCCGAGTCCCTGCTGGTCTCGGGCGGCGGGACCTCCACCGGACTGACGCGGGAGCTCGTGCTGGCCGCGGAGGCCGGCGAGGGCGTACTCCACATCACCGCACGGGCGGCGTCCTGCGACGGCGAACCCGGCGGGGAGATCCCCGACCACGCGGCCTGCCACCTGTACCAGCAGGACTGGGGTATCCCGGTCACGGTCACGGCCGGCGGCGACACCGAGCTGACACTCGACCTGCGCGGACTCGGCTGATCCCTGCGTTCCACCAGGCGGACCGGGGGCACCTGCTGCGGCGGGTCCCCTTCGCGTGAGCCCGGGTACCGGGTGCCGGGTGCCGGGCGGCTCTGGGTGCCGGTGCCGGTGCCGGGCGGCTCTGGGTGCGGGGTGCTGGACGGCTGGTCCCGGGCGCTGGGCGGCGGGTGCCTTGTGCCGGGCGGCTGGTGCCGGGCGCTGGGTGGTGGTGCCGCTCGTTGAGTGCCGTCTGTGTCCAGTGTGCCGGATGCGATGGGTGCCGGGTGCGCCCGGCGTGTGTGCTGGCCACGTAGTGCAGCAATCGGGCGTCTGGCACCCCAGTGGTGCATCCAGGCCGGCGCGCGAATCTATCCGATCAGCCGTCCGCTCGCCCGGCCCGGGGGCGTGGCGACCTCCTTCGTCCCACTGACCGCCGTCGGTCGGTGGGAATATGTGCACAGTCCCATCCACCGGGTCCGGTGAGTGGGACGAAGTGCCCCCTGCTCCGGCGGTACGCCGCCTGCCTGCTCGATCGCCTCAGTCTGCGCAGACCTGAGGTCATCCGCCCCGGCCGAGCGTTCGTCCCACTGACCGCCGTCGGTCGGATGGGAATATGTGCACATTCCCATCCACCGGGTCCGGTGAGTGGGACGAAGCGCCGCGATGAGCCCAACGGAATAGAGACTGCGCAGCGTGACTTGTCGCAGGGGAGGGGCGATCGCCTCCCTGGGGTCGTCGCAACCGAGGAGGGGCGATCGCCCGAACAGCACAGCCCAAACAGCACAGCCTGAAGAGCACAGCCTGAAGAGCACAACGGCTGCAAGGGACGACGCCCGCACAGGATGAAGCCGCGCCGCTGGACGGCGCAGGAGGAGAGCACGTATGACCATCGACACCGGAACGAACCAGCACGACGGACAGCGCACCGCCCTCGTGGTGGGAGCCACAGGTATCGCCGGCTCCGCGCTCGTCGAGAAGCTCGCCGGGGAGGGCTGGCCCGTCCTGGCCCTCTCCCGCAGGCCCGGCCAGGAGCGCGACGGCGTCCGCTGGCTCTCGGCGGACCTCACGTCGGCCGACTCCCTCGTCGAGGTGCTCGCGCCGGAGAACCCCACACACGTCTTCTTCACCGCCTGGTCCCGCCGCGACACGGAGGAGGAGAACATCCGCGTCAACGCCGGGATGCTGCGCGACCTCCTCACCGCACTACACGGCAAGGAGGTGGCCCACGTGGCCCTCATGACCGGCATGAAGCACTATCTCGGGCCGTTCGAGTCGTACGGCTCCGGCGACATGGCGGACACGCCGTTCCACGAGGAGGAGCCCCGCCTGCCCTCGCCCAACTTCTACTACGCGCAGGAGGACGAACTGTTCGCCGCCGCCGCCGAGCAGGGTTTCACGTGGAGCGTGCACCGCGCGCACACCGTCCTCGGCTACGCCGTCGGCAATGCTATGAACATGGCGCTCACGCTCGCCACCCAGGCCACCCTGTGCAGGGAGGCGGGTGAGCCGTTCGTCTTCCCCGGGTCGGCGCAGCAGTGGAATGGGCTGGCGAACGTGACGGATGCAGGCCTGCTGGCCGAGCACATGGTGTGGGCCTCCACCTCATCTGCGGGCGCCGACGAGGCCTACAACATCGTCAACGGAGACGTCTTCCGGTGGCGCTGGATGTGGCCCAGGCTGGCGGGCTACTTCGGCGTGGAGTGGGAGGGATTCGCGGAGGCGCCACGTCCCCTCGAAGAGGCCATGAGCGGTCGGGAGGGCCAGTGGTCGGAGCTGGCCGAGCGGCACGGCCTCGCCGAGACCTCCCTGGACCGATTGGCCTCCTGGTGGCACACGGATGGCGATCTCGGCATCGAGATCGAGGTGATCGTGGACATGGGCAAGAGCCGTGACGCCGGCTTCACGGGATACCGCAGGACGCTCGACGTGTTCACGTCGCTGTTCGACCGCTACCGCGCCGAGAACCTGATCCCCTGACCGGGGGCAGCTCGTGGGTGGCTAGTACCTGACCACGGGCGTGACGGTGATCGAGTCCTCGGTCACGTTCAGATCCGCCGTGAAATCGAACGGCATGGCCTCCGAGACGTCGCTCACCTCACCGGAGAAGAAGTCCCGCAATCGGGTGTCGATCCGTACCCTTCCACTGAGGGGGGCGAGCAGCCAGCTCCCCTCGCTAGGGGTGATCGACGCCCTCGGGTACTCCTCGATGGTCCAGTTGATGTCACCGGCGAGCCGCTTGTCGGTGGGATAGGCGAACGGGCAGTTGCCGGGCTGGAAGACCGTCTGCTCAGCGCAGCCGTCGAGGAAGGCATGCACCTGCTCCTCCACCGCCGTGGTCAGCTCAGGCGTCGGCTCCAGTGCGAGGGCGAGGGGTTGCGGGGCCTCGACGCCCGTCACGGTCGTGCGGCCTTCGGGAGCGGCGAAGTAGCGGCCCTCGTAGCGGGCGGTCACGGCAGCCGGGTAGAACGTTGCCAGTGCGGCGCGGCCGTCGGGGAGGCCGACGTCGAGCCCGTTCACCGCCGCCTCCACGCTGTTGAGGGCGGAGACCTCCACGGTCGGCAGGACGGTCGGCTCGAACTCCCACACGGTGAAGAATCCCCACTCGGTGCCGGTCTGCCGGAGCGGGAAGACGCTCGTCGTCTCGACGCCGTCCAGCGTGTAGGTCACGGGTACCTCGACACGGTCGCTGCCGCTTCCGCGCGCATCCCCGACCTCGAGGTCTGCGAGTCCCACTGTCGCGCTGCGCAGGGCGTCGCCGTCGAGCAGGGCCGGGTTGGAGCCCTCCGGTACCGAGGCGTTGAGGAGGCCGAGGGCCTCGCCGCCGTTGCCGTCGCGCAACGCATCGAGGTAGAGGCTCACCTGGTGCTCGGGGCTGAAGAGCCTGCTGTTCAGGACCGCGACGGTCGCCATGAAGGCAGCACCCACGAGCATGAGACCCAGCAGCCAGGCTGCGAGAACCTTCACGACCGGGGGTGTGTGCATCTCCCCACGGTACCGGCTGCGGTGGATCAGGCGGGCAGGAAGCCGAGCAGGGTGCCGGTCACCGCGCACGCGAGCCCGACGACGGCGATCACGCGGGTGCCTCGGTAGGGTTCGCCGAGCGACCAGTGGGTGGGCTGTCGGACGTGGTAGTGGATGGTGACGTCCTCACCGGGCGGCGGGGCCGCAGGCATGCGCGCCTTCCGGCTGCGACCTGGGGAACCACTGGACCAGAGCGCCTCGACGATGCGGTACCGGTGATCGTGCCAGCGAAGGTAGGGATGGCCCTCGTACGTGAAGGTGATCGCCTGGGTCCTGGTCCAGGACCCGTAGACCAGCCGGATCACGAGGGCCGCGCCGAGCAGACCCAGGCCCAGCGCCACCAGGCTGGAACTGACGATCTCCACCACGATCATCGGCGCGCGCTCCGCACTGCGGCGAGCCGGGGCGCAAGCCTCAGTACCATTTCCGCTTGCGGTGCTTCGTGCCGAAGAGCCCGCGCGCGAGCTCCTTGCCGATCACTCCGGCGGCCTTCAGGGCGAGGTCCGCCATCTCGTTCCTGTCCGGCCCGGTGCTGCCGGAGGACCGTCCGGCGTCGTACCCGCCCGCACGGTTCGCGCTGTATCCGCCGCGGTCCGTCCGTGCACGGCCATCACCCGGCGTCCGGCCGCCCTCGAATCCGCCCTCGTATCCGCCGCCGTAGCCACCTGCGCGACCGTCCGGGCCGCGCCCGCCCATGCGCGGGGAACCGTCGTCGACGGGCCGGCGGTCACGTTCGCGGGTGGGCCGGGAAGGCATGCCGAGGATCTCCTCCTCGATGCGCCGCGCTTCCGCGTCCCGGTCCTCGCGGGCCGTGTCCCGCGTCGCATCGGCGGCATCGCCCCGGGCGTCCGGGCGCTCCTCGGGCGCTGCAGGCTCACTCGGTTCCGTCGTCGGCGATTCCGGCGCGGGCGCCCCGACGCCCGAGGAGGGGGCGCCGGACGCACCGTCCACGCCACGGCCGGCGGGAACGGGCAGACCGCGGAGCTTCTCGTACGCGGAGTGGCTGTCGACGGCCTGGCTGTAGCGGGCGAGCAGCGGAGAGGCGGCGACGACGGCGGCCACCGTTCCCTCGGGCGCCCGGCCCATGACGGACTCGGGGGACCGGAGCCGCGTCCACGCGACGGGCGTCGGGGCGCCCCGCTCGTTCATCACCGTCACGACGGCCTCGCCGATGCCGGCGGACGTGAGGACCTCCTCGAGATCGTACGGGCTGATGGGGAAGGTCGAGACCGTTGCGCGGAGCGCCTTCGCGTCGTCGGGCGTGAAGGCCCGCAGCGCGTGCTGCACCCGGTTGGCGAGTTGTCCGAGGACCTCCGCGGGCACGTCCCTCGGCGTCTGCGTCACGAAGAAGATCCCGATCCCCTTGGACCTGATGAGCCGGACCGTGGCCTGGATGGACTCGCGGAACGCCTTCGACGAGCCTGTGAACAGCAGATGCGCCTCGTCGAGGAAGAACACGAGGCGTGGTTTGTCGAGATCGCCGACCTCGGGCAGCTCGGCGAACATGTCGGCGAGCAGCCACATCAGGAATGTGGAGAACAGGCGTGGCTTCTGCTGCACCGTCACGAGCTCCAGGGACGTGATGATCCCCCGCCCGTCGGCGTCCGTCCGCAGGAGATCCGCGGTGTCGAACTCGGGTTCGCCGAAGAACGCGTCCATGCCCTGCGCCTCGAGCGTGACGAGTTCGCGGAGGATGACGCCGGCCGTGGCCTTCGAGAGGCCGCCGAGGGCCTCGAGTGCTTCCTTGCCCTCGTCGGAGGTGAGGAAGCTGATCACGGCCCGGAGGTCCGGCAGGTTGTAGAGCTCCAGTCCGTTCTTGTCCGCGTAGTGGAACACGAGCTGCAGGCTCGACTCCTGTGTTTCGTTCAGGTCCATGACGCGGCTGAGCAGCAGCGGGCCGAAGGAGGAGATCGTTGCACGGACGGGAATGGCGCCACCGTCACCACCCAGGGAGAGGAATTCGACGGGGAAGCCCGTGGGCGTCCAGCCCTGCCCCACCCCGGCGGTCCGCTTCGTCAGCCGCTCCGTGGCCGTTCCCGGAGTGGTCAGCCCGGTGAGGTCACCCTTGATGTCGGAGAGGAAGACGGGCACGCCCTGCGCCGAGAGCTGTTCCGCCATGACCTGCAGCGTGACCGTCTTGCCGGTGCCCGTGGCCCCGGCGATCAGGCCGTGCCGGTTCATCATGGCCAACGGCAGGCGCACCTGTGCTCCGGCATCGAGCACGCCGTCCACGATGGCAGCGCCCAGGTGGAGGGTGGGCCCCTCGAAGACGTATCCGGCAGTGATGGCGGCGGACCGGGCGGCGCCGTCGTGTTCGACCATAGGGTCAGACTACACAGCAGGACCGGCACCCCTGCGGGTGCCGGTCCTGCTCAGGGGAGCTCCGAGCGCGCCCGCAGCGCACCCGGTCACCCTGCGGAGTGCTTGCCCCCGGCGGCCGTGGCGCCGCCGGCCCGGCCGGGGCCGGCGTCGACGGGCGAGCCGCCCGCCTGCCCCGAGGTGCCGCTGCCGAAGCCACCACCGTGACCCTGGCCCTCTCCCGACTGCTGGGCGTTGGCGAGCTCCTCCGCACGCTCCTCCGAGGCCTCACGGGTGAGCTCGGCGCCCGCTTCGGCGTCACGCGTCAGGTTCTCGCCGGTCTCGGCGTCGAACAGGTGGAGCTTGCGGGTGTCGAGCCAGATCTCGGCCTCCCGGCCTCCGCGGATGCGGCTTGCGGCATCGAGGGTGACGACCACCTGCGGGCGCAGCTCGTCCGCATCCATGTCCCGGGCGAGGCTGTTGAGCAGCTCCCGCATCTCGGGCGCCGGATCGAAGTTGATGTACCCGTACTGCTCGTTGCCGAGCCACTCCGTGTGCGTCAGGGTGGCGGTGAACGTCGAACCGTTGGACATCTTGTGGTCCTCCACGAGCTTCGCGTCCTCGAAGAACTCGGGACGCACGCCGACGAGCACCACTTTCTTGCCCGCTGCTTTCGCCGCCTTGCCCTCGGGGATCTGCAGGTCGCCGATGGCGGTCTTCAGGGTGGTGCCCTCGAGTGTGGCCGGCAGGAAGTTCATCGACGGCGAGCCGATGAAACCCGCGACGAACAGGTTCACGGGCTGCTCGTAGAGCTCTCGGGGCGAGGCGATCTGCTGCAGCTCACCCTTCTTGAGGACGGCCACGCGGTCGCCGAGGGTCATGGCCTCCGTCTGGTCGTGCGTCACGTAGACCGAGGTCACCCCGAGCCGGCGCTGCATCTGCGAGATCTCCGAACGCATCTGGCCCCTGAGCTTCGCGTCCAGGTTGGAGAGCGGCTCGTCGAACAGGAACGCATCCGCCTGCCGGACGATCGCGCGACCCATCGCGACACGCTGCCGCTGACCGCCCGAGAGATTCGCCGGCTTGCGCTGCAGGTGGTCGGTGAGCTCGAGTGTCGCGGCCGCCTCCGTGACCAGCTTGTCCACCTGGTCCTCGGAGTGCTTGCCCTTGGCGAGGCGCAGCGGGAAGGCGATGTTCTCGTACACGGTGAGGTGCGGGTACAGCGCGTAGTTCTGGAACACCATCGCCAGGTTGCGGTCGCGCGGCGCCTTGTCGTTGACGCGCTGCCCGTCGATCAGGAGGTCGCCGTCGGTGATGTCCTCGAGGCCCACGATCATGCGCAGCAGCGTCGATTTCCCGCAGCCCGACGGACCCACGAGGATGATGAACTCCCCGTCGGCGATGTCGATGCTCACGTCATTGACGGCCGGGAACCCGTCGCCGTACTTCTTGACCAGGTGGTTGAGGGTGATTGAAGCCATGGTGCGAATCCTTTACTGAAACCGGGGGCGTTAGCCCTTGACGGCGCCGGAGGTCAGGCCTGAGACGATCTGGCGTTGGAAGAGCAGGACCAGGAGGACGATCGGGATGGTGACGATGATCGCCGCCGCCGAGATGGCCCCCGTCGGTGCCTCGAACTGTGAGGCCCCGGTGAAGAACGCGAGTGCCGCCGGGACCGGCCGCGCGGCCTCCGTCGACGTCAGCGAGATCCCGTACACGAAGTCGTTCCAGGCGATGAAGAAGGCGATAATCGCCGTCGTGAACACGCCGGGTGCGGCCAGCGGGACGATGGCCTTGCGGAACGCCTGCCACGTCGTCGCCCCGTCCACCTGCGCCGCCTGCTCCAGCTCCCACGGGATCTGCCGGAAGAACGCGGCAAGGGTCCAGATGGAGATCGGGAGCGTGAGTGACAGGTACGGGATGATGAGCCCGAGCCAGGTGTCGTACAGGCCGATGGTCCGCCACAGGTTGAACAGCGGAGTGACGATCGAGATGACCGGGAAGATCGAGACCGCCAGCGCGGTGGTCAGGACCAGCTTCTTGCCGGGGAAGTCCAGCCGGGCGATCGCGTAGGCGCAGAGGGTGGCGAGGACGACGGCGATGAACGTCGCGATCAGCGAGATGCCGATCGAGTTGCGGAGCGCGGAGAGGAACAGTCCCTGGGCGTCGCCGACCAGGATCTGCTCGTAGTTGCTCGTGGTCGCGGCGCCCGACGACGGGAGGAACTTCCCGCTCGTCAGGTCGCTGGGGCTCTTGAAGGACGTCGCCAGGATCGAGAGCACCGGGAAGAGTGCGTAGATCAGGACGAGGACGGTCACGATGGCCCAGAGGACCTTGTTCTTCGTGCTGGAGTTCGTCATCACTTTCCTCCCTGGGACCCGGCGAGATCCACCTTGAAGAGCTTGATCGCCACGAAGCAGATCAGCAGGACGCACAGGAAGAGGAGCACGGAGACGGCGGACCCGAGACCGATCTCGAGCCGGCTGATCGATTGCCGGTAGGCCAGCAGTGAGAGCACTTCCGTGCCGTACGCGCCGTTGGTCATGATGAAGACGTTGTCGAAGATCCGGAAGGCGTCCAGCGCCCTGAAGAGCACCGCGACCATGATCGCCGCCTTCATGTTGGGGATGATGACCTTGCGCATCTGCTCCCACCACGTCGCACCGTCGACCTTCGCGGCCTCGGTGAGTTCGTCCGGGACCTGGGCGAGGCCGGCCAGCAGGAGCAGGGAGATGAACGGCGTGGTCTTCCAGATCTCCGAGGCCATGATGACGAACAGCGCGGTGCCGCCCTGCGCGAACCAGTTCAGGTTCTCGTCGATCCCGGGGAGCCAGGCGAACCAGGAGTTGATGTAGCCGGAGTTGATGTCGAAGGCGTAGAACCAGGCGAAGGCCGAGACGACGGTGATGATGCCGTAGGGAACGAGGATTGCCGTGCGCAGGAGCCCCCGGACCGATTTCAGCGCCTTGTGCATCACGAGGGCGAGCGCGAAACCGAGGACCAGCTCGACGAGGACCGTCACCACCGTGATGAACACCGTGGTCCACAGGCCCGACCACCACACGGGGTCGGACAGGATGACCGCATAGTTGCCGAGGCCGATGAACTCGCGCTCACCGGGCGCCGTGAGCCGGAACTTGAAGAGACTCTCGTAGATGGCCTGCAGGATCGGGTAGAGCGTCACCAGCAGCATGATGATGAACGCGGGACCGGCGAGGATCCAGCCGAGTCGCCGTTCCGCGCGGACGCGGTCGCTGTACTGCTTCGGCGCCTTCCTGGTCTTCGTGCCCTTGTCGTCCCGGCTGAGCCGCGGGCCGGGTTCGGTGGACGACGCCGTCGTCGTCTTGGCGGGGATGGCGGAGGTCACAGGAGTTGCTCCCCTCTGAGGACCGATGTGATGAAGTTGCTCGACGTCTCCGGGGTGTTCTCCGGATCGACGGCGGACGGCGGTGCCCAGGTCTGCTGGATGCCGGTGGAGACCTCGTTGTAGAACGGGGTCTGGGGACGGGGGGCTGCGACCTGGAGGGAATCCCTGATGGTCTCCGCCATCGGGAAGCTCTCCTCGATGCGCGGGTCCTCGTACGCCTCCGTGTTGGACGGCGGGTTGCCGTTGGTCACGAAGTACTCGGACTGGTTCTCGACCGAGACGATGCACTGGACGGCTTCGTAGGCGAGCTCCGGATTATCGCTCTCGGCGCCCACGCCGAGGTTGATGCCGCCGAGCGGGGGAGCGGACTCCTGATCCTCGGACATCCTGGGGAAGACGCCCCACCCGATGTCGTCGAGGACCGCCTGGTCCAGGGTCCCCGCCTCGACGGCCGCGGTGGTGGCCGGCCAGACGAAGGGGTAGTTGACCATGAAGGAGCCCGAGTCGCCCTGGAAGGCGATGAGGGACCCGTTCTCGTCCTGGGTGGGCAGGCCTGCCCCGCCCAGTCCGTCCTTGCCGATGGTGGAGATGACGTCTGCCGCCGCCTTGCCCGCATCGGAGTCGAGCCCGAGCTCGATGGTGTCCGCGGTGGCCTCGGGATCCACGATGATGGACCCGCCCGCGGACTCGACCAGCGCGTTGACCCAGACCGTCATGGATTCCGCCTGGGCGCCCTGCACACCGAGCGACTTGTCCTGCGTCCGGGCCGCCTCCATGATCTGGTCCCAGGTGACCGGCTTGCTCATGTCGAGGCCCGCGGCCTCGGCCACGGACTTCCGGTACCACATGATCTGGGTGTTGGCCCAGAACGGGACGGTGACGAGCTCGTCCTTCCAGGTGGCGCCGGCGAGGGCGCCCTCCACCACGTTCTCGGTGGTGCTCTGGGCGACGTCGTCCGGCACGGGCGCGAGGAAGCCCGGTTCGGCCAGTTCGGGGATGAACGGGGGATCGAGACTCATGATGTCGAGCGAGCTGTCACCCGCGGCGAGACGCCGTGCGAGCTGCTCGCGCTGGGAGGCGGCATCACTGGGGAGGAGCGAGGTCTCGATGGTGTAGCGGCCGCCGGACTCCTCGCTGCATTTCTGCGCGATCGCGGCCTGCCCGCCCGCGTCCGGGTTGATGTACCAGGTCAGCGCGTTGTCCGACTGTGCGGGCCCGCATCCGCTCATCACGAGCGTGCCCATCATCATGCCCGCCACGACGGCCGCCTTGCGACGGCTGTTCACGACACTGCGTGTTCTTCGACTTATCGGCATTCGTACCGAGCCTCCACATCCTCGTAGACAACCCGGCTGACGGTTCACGCGAATCGACAGCCTAAGCAAGCTTGCTTTTTGACCCTAAGCCCTGCCGTCACAAATCGCTAGGCGGGACTGATGATCGTGCAACGGGTGAGCATGCAGGGAAAGCGGGATGCGCGTGCGTCGTCGCCGGTACGGCGAACGGAGGTGGGGAGCAGCCCTCAGGCGGGCAGTGCCGAGTTGTCGAGGGCGAAGGGGGGCCGCTCCATACCGGCGGTCACGGCTTCCGCGGGGTCGGTGCCGAGCTCGACGATCGCGTTGTCCGCATCCACGTGCACCACGGTGGGCAGGAAGGAGCGTGCTTCCTCGGTGGTCATCTGCGCGTAGGTGATGAGGATGACGAGGTCCCCGCGGTGGACGAGGTGGGCGGCTGCACCGTTGATGCCCAGAACGCCCGAGCCGCGCTCGCCGGCGATGGTGTAGGTCTCCAGCCGCGCACCGTTGGTGATGTCGACGATCGACACCAGTTCGCCGGGCAGGATGTCCGCGGCTTCCAGGAGATCGAGGTCCACGGTGACCGAGCCCACGTAGTGCAGGTCCGCGTGGGTGACGGTGGCGCGGTGGATCTTGGACTTGAACATGGTGCGATTCACCGCTCAAGGATACTGCCGATGCCGGGCCCGGGACGGGGAGGGAGGGGTGTCCTTGCGCACACGAGGACACGGACGGAAGGCGTCCGGGAAGGACGAGAGCGGGCGACGGGAATCGAACCCGCGTATCGAGCTTGGGAAGCTAGCGCTCTACCATTGAGCTACGCCCGCACGGCAGTTGAAACCGCTCCATCACCTTACAACAGTCTCAGGGCGGGCCGTGACCGGCGCCGTCCGTCCCTTCCGCCCGTGCCCGCTCGATCAGTTCGCGCCAGGATTCGTCGAGGCGCCCCTCGCTGACCGTGACCTCGGTGTAGCCGATGGAGATGCGGTAGGTGAAGCGGTCCCGCTGCTGGCCCGGCCCGCGCTCAGGGGTGCGCGACGCGGGCGCTGCTGCTTCTCCGGGACCCGCCCCCGAAGCGGTCTGCGCGCGGTCGACCAGCGGCCCGGTCGCATCCGCCCGTCCGGCATCCGCGCGTCTGGCATCCGTCGCCGCACCGGCCTCCGCCTCGGCCAGGGGAAGCCAGCGCTGCTCCGCCTCCGTGCGGCTCACCTCGAGACTCCAGGTGCGCGTGATGCCGCCGAATCCGCCGGAGCGCGTGATCTCGATCCTCACCGCAGGACGCCGACCCGGGTCCATGCCTCCGCGACGGCACCGGCTTCGCGGCTGTCCACGCCGAAGCGTCGACCCGCGGCGTCCTGCGTGGCCTGCGCGAAGGTGGGGAAATCACAGTCCGGGGGGATGGTGCCGCTCAGTACGGCGTCGTACCAGACGCGCCCCACGCCCGTCCACGCCTCGCCGCCCAGCGCGGTGGCGGCGAGGTAGAACGCGTGGTTGGGGATGCCGGAGTTGATGTGCACGCCTCCGTTGTCCGACGTCGTCTCGACGTAGTCCGCCATGGTGGCGGGCTGGGGGTCCTTGCCGAGGACGTCGTCGTCGTAGGCGGTGCCCGGTGCCTTCAGTGAGCGCAGCGCCTCGCCGCGCACCGAGGGGGTGAAGATGCCCGCCCCGACGAGCCAGGCGGCCGATGCCGCGTCCTGCCCGAGATCGCGCTGTTCCACGAGCACGCCGAAGACGTCGGAGAGTGACTCGTTGAGGGCGCCCGACTGGCCCTGGTACTCGAGATTGGTGGAGTACTGGGTGAAGCCGTGCGTGAGTTCGTGGCTGATGACCGTGAGCGACGCCGTGAAGCGGCCGAAGATCTCGCCGTCACCGTCACCGAAGACCATGCGCTCGCCGTCCCAGAAGGCGTTGTCGTAGTTGGAGCCGTAGTGCACGGTGGCATCGAGGCGCTTCCCTGCGCCGTCGATCGAGGATCGCCCGTACTCCTCGCTGAACAGGCGGTAGGTGGACCCGAGCCCGTCGTAGGCCTCGTCCGCGGCGACATCACCGGTGGCGGGTGCTCCCTCCGCACGGACGACCTCGCCGGGGAGCTCCTCCCGACCGCCTGCGTCGTGGATGCGGCGGGTCAGGCTGCCGGCGATCGCCGAGCCGCGACGCACCGGAGCGCGCAGGGCCTCGGACCGCTCGCGGAGGACCGGGTCCAGTTCCAGGAGGGCGTGCCGCGCGGCGCTGGACGCCCCCGAGAGGCGCGGGTCCTGCAGTGCAGCGAGCCTGGTGAGCAGGTGTGGCGGGACGATGCCGCAGTGGATTCTCTGCATGGGGGCCTCCTCGAATTGGTCCCACCGTAGACCCGTGGTCCGACATTCGGGCCCACCCTGTGGCACGTAGTCTTGCCGGATGAGCGTGCAGCGGAATACCCGCGACCTGGAGCAGGGGATCGAACGGGATTTTTCGGACAGGATGAGCTACGGCTCCTACCTGGAACTCGGGAAGCTGCTCGACGCGCAGCACCCCGTGAGCTCGCCCGAGCACCACGACGAGATGCTGTTCATCATCCAGCACCAGACCTCCGAGCTGTGGCTGAAGCTGGTGCTGCATGAACTGCGGGCCGTGCGGCTGCACCTGCAGGCGGATGATCTGCGGGCGGCGATGAAGGGGATCGCCCGCATCAAGCACATCCAGCGCTCGCTGACGGAGCAGTGGTCCGTGCTTGCGACGCTCACGCCCTCCGAGTACGCCGAGTTCCGCGGGGACCTGGGCGCCTCGAGCGGTTTCCAGTCCTACCAGTACCGCGCCGTCGAGTTCCTCCTCGGCAACAAGAACGCCGCCATGGTCGACGTGTTCCACGCCGATCCTGCAGCGCAGGCCCTGCTGGCGGAACTCCTCGGGCAGAGCAGCATCTACGACGAGTTCATCGCCCTGCTGGCCAGGCGCGGGTATCCGGTCCCGGATGAGCTCCTGCATCGCGACGTCCGTCTGGCCCACGTGTTCAGCCCGGACCTCGTCGCCGTGTACAAGCAGGTGTACGAGGACGCCGCCGCACACTGGGACATCTACGAGGCGTGTGAGGAGCTGGTGGACCTCGAGGACAACTTCCAGCTGTGGCGCTTCCGCCACCTGAAGACCGTGGCCCGCACCATCGGCTTCAAGAGGGGCACGGGAGGATCGTCCGGCGTCGGGTTCCTCCAGCGTGCCCTGGAGCTCACGTTCTTCCCGGAGCTCTTCGCGGTGCGCACCGAGATCGGCCGCTGACGGCGCCGTCGGGGCCGCGGTCGACGCCCCATCGCCGACGCGCCTGGCACCCGCGGCGCGGCTGGTAGTTTTGGACGGTGCTGATCTCAGACCGCGACATCCGAGCAGAAATCGCCGCCCACCGGATCGTCCTCGAGCCGCACGATCCGCTCATGGTGCAGCCCTCCAGCGTCGACGTGCGGATCGACCGCTACTTCCGGCTCTTCGACAACCACAAGTACGCGCACATCGATCCGGCGGAGGACCAGCCGGATCTCACGCGCCTCGTCGAGGTGGCTCCCGATGAGCCCTTCATCCTGCATCCCGGCGAGTTCGTGCTCGGGTCCACCTACGAGACCGTGACCCTGCCGGACGACATCGCGGCCCGGCTCGAAGGCAAGTCCTCGCTCGGTCGCCTGGGACTCCTGACCCATTCGACGGCCGGCTTCATCGATCCCGGCTTCTCCGGCCACGTGACCCTGGAACTGTCCAACATGGCGACGCTGCCGATCAAGCTGTGGCCGGGCTCCAAGATCGGGCAGCTGTGCTTCTTCAAGCTGACCTCGCCCGCCGAGCACCCCTACGGCTCAGGTGAGTACGGCAACCGCTACCAGGGGCAGCGGGGCCCGACGGCGTCACGCAGCCACCTGAACTTCCACCGCACCGACATCTAGGCGGCCCGTCCCGGCCGCACCGTGCCCCGATCTGCGGCTACGCCTCGGGCACGACGGCGCGCGTCACCTGTGCGGGCGGCTTGACCGGCAGGAGCACGAGGAGTCCGGCGAGCAGGACCACGAGGATCCCGATCACGCCGTACAGCTGGGACCCGAAGAGCCCGATGCAGAGGGCGAACAGGGTCGGCGCGAGGAAGCTCACGGCCCTGCCGGTGGTCGCATAGAGGCCGAACAGCTCGCCCTCGTCCCCGACAGGGGCGAGCCGCGCGAGGTAGGCGCGCGACGAGGCCTGCGCCGGCCCCACGAAGAGCGTCAGCAGCAGCCCGAAGACCCAGAACGTGGTGTCGGACGTCCATTGCATGCCGAAGAAGGAATACGTCGCGGTGCCGAGCAGGAGGATCGCCGACCCCGCGACCAGCAGGCCGACCAGCGCTCCGATGATGACGCGCTTGGGTCCGATGCGGTCGTCCAGGAAACCGCCGACCACCGCTCCGACCGCGGCGATGACATTCGCAGCGATGGCGAACACGATCACCATGCTCGCCGAGAAGCCGAAGGCGCCCGCCGCGAGGATGCCGCCGAACGTGAAGACGGCCGCGAGCCCGTCCCGGAAGATGGCGCTCGCGAGGAGGAAGTAGATGGTGTGGGGACTCTCGCGGTAGATGGTCCTCACCCGGCGCACGAGCAGCCCGTAGGAGGCCAGGAATCCGAGCTGCGCGGCCCTGGCCCGCCGTGGCACCTCCGGCACGGCGAACATCACGGGCAGTGCGAAGGCCGCGAACCACAGGGCGGAGAACACTGCTACGAGCCTGATGTTCAGCCCGTTCTCACTCGAAGCCCCGGCCCAGTCGACGACCGGCTGGATGAACACCACGAGCACGACGACGAGGGCCACGATGCCGCCGACGTAGCCCATGGCCCAGCCGAAGCCGCTCACGCGTCCTATGGTGGCCGGCGTGGAGATCTGCGTCAGCATCGCGTTGTAGTTGACGCCGGCGAACTCGAAGAAGATGTTGGCGGCGGCGATCAGCGCCACTCCGAGGATCAGCATGCCGGGGCTCGGGAAGACGAAGAAGCAGAGCGCCGTGAGGACCGCGACGATCAGGCTGTTCACGCCGAGCCATAGCTTGCGGCGGCCTCCGGAGTCGGATCGCTGCCCGGTGACCGGGGCGAGCAGGGCGATCAGCAGGCCGGCGCCGGCGAGACCCCAGCCGAGGACCTGCGATGCGCGCTCCTCGCCGCCGAACGCCTCGGACGTGAGGTAGACGGTGAAGACGAAGGTGGTCATGACGGCGTTGAAGGCCGCGGAGCCCCAGTCCCACGACGCCCAGGCGAGGACCGGCCTGCTGAAGATGCGACCGGTGCCGGCGGACGGCAGGGGTTCGGGGATGTCGGCAGGCTGAGGGACCTGCTGGTAGGTGCTCATGAGCTGAATGCTAGCGCCGCATGACCTCTATCACAGGAGCGTCGCAGCAGGGGGCGCGTCGGGGACAGGGGAAGCTTTGACCAATTCCAGTCGATAGACTGGAGAAGCCCGACCGACCGCCACCGGAAGATCGAGACCCCATGCTCACCGTGCTGATTGTGATGTTCGCCGGTGCGCTCGTGGCGCCTGCGCTCTTCGCCCGGCTTGGCAGGTCGGCGTTCTTCGTCCTCGCAGCCGCTCCTGCGGGCGGCTTCGTCTGGCTCCTCGTGCAGCTGCCCGCGGTGCTGCGCTCCGACCAGGAGGCCCTCGACGGCGCCAGTGGCGCACCGCCGTCGCTCACGGTGCCCTGGATACCCAGCCTCCAGCTCGAGCTGGCCTTCCGCCTCGACGCGCTGGCCGCCGTGCTCTGCATCCTCATTCTCGGCGTGGGCGCCCTCGTGCTGTTCTACTGTGCGCGCTACTTCAAGAGCGACGATCCCGACGTCGGTGCCTTCGGTGCCCAGCTGCTCGCGTTCGCCGCATCGATGTTCGGGCTGGTCCTGGCCGACGACCTGATCCTCATGTTCATCTTCTGGGAACTGACGACCATCCTCTCCTACCTGCTGATCGGCTACTCGCGGCATCGGCTCTCAGCGCGGCGGTCGGCACTGCAGGCGCTCATCATCACCACGTTCGGCGGACTGGCGATGCTCGTGGGCCTCGTGATGATCGGCCAGACCGCAGGGACCTACCGCGTCTCGGAGATCCTCGCCTCGTCGGCGGACCTGGTGTCGCGCGGGACCATCATCGACGTCGCCATCGCGCTGGTCCTGGTCGGCGCCATCACGAAGTCGGCACTCGTGCCCTTCCATTTCTGGTTGCCGGGCGCCATGGCCGCGCCCACGCCGGTCAGCGCCTACCTGCACGCCGCCGCGATGGTCAAGGCCGGGGTCTTCCTCGTGGCTCGCTTCGCCCCGGGCTTCGGCGAGACGGCCTTCTGGTACCCGCTCATCCTCGTGCTCGGGATGACCACCATGCTCCTCGGCGGGTGGCGGGCGCTCCGCCAGCACGACCTCAAGCTCGTGCTGGCCTACGGCACGGTCAGCCAGCTCGGTTTCCTCGTCATGGTCGTGGGGCTCGGCGGGCAGGACGGTGCCCTCGCGGGCCTCGGACTGGTGCTCGCCCACGGCTTCTTCAAGGCGACCCTGTTCCTGGTGGTCGGGATCATCGACCACCAGTCCGGGACGCGTGACCTGCGCGTGCTGTCCGGCGTCGGGTCCACCTCACCGGCCCTGTTCGCCGTCGCGCTCGTGGCTGCCGGATCGATGGCCGGCGTGCCGCCTCTGCTCGGGTTCGTCGCCAAGGAATCGGTTCTCGAGGCCTTCGTGCACCGGGCGGAGGACGGCGTGGTCGGCACCCTCCTGCTGGGGGGGATCGTCCTCGGGTCCGTCCTCACCTTCGCCTACAGCGCCCGCTTCGTCTGGGGCGCCTTCGCCCTCAAGCACGGCGTACCACGGACCGATTTCACGCGCGTCCGCACCTCCTTCCTCCTGGCGCCCGCCGTCCTCGCAGTGGCGTCCGTGCTGTTCGGTGTGTGGCCGCTCCCGCTCGACGCCGTGATCCAGCCCTACGCCTCGCTCTTCCCCGTCGGGGGTGACACGGCGCACCTGGCGCTGTGGCACGGATTCAACCTCCCCCTCCTGCTCTCGGTCGTCACCATCGCTGCCGGTACCGCCCTGTACCTCGTCCGCGGTCCCTTCGAGCGTCTGCAGGGGCGCCTGCCGTCCGCTCGTGATGCCGAGGTGGTGTACCGCTCCACCATCGGCGTGCTCGACGACGTCGCGGTGGGCGTGACCGGGCGGACGCAGCGCGGCTCCCTCGCCTTCTATCTCTTCGTCATCCTCACCACGGCCGTTCTCACGCCGCTCACGGCCCTGATCGTCTTCGACGCGCCCATGCCGGAAGGCTTCCGCATCGCGGATTCGCCGGCCCAGGTCGTGGCGGCGACCGCGATCCTGGTCGGCATCGTCGCCGCGCTCCGCGCCACCAAGCGCTTCATGGCGGTGCTCATGGTGGGCATCACGGGCTACGGGATGGCGATCATCTATGCCCTCCACGGAGCGCCGGACCTCGCCCTGACGCAGATGCTCGTCGAGACGATCGTGCTGGTCGCCTTCGTCCTGGCCCTGCGCTCCCTGCCCGCCCGGCTGTGGAATCGCTCGGAGAGCCGGCACCGGCTGCTGCGGGCAGGCCTCGGGATCGCCTTCGGCGGCATCATGGCCGTCATCGCGATGTCGGCGATGGCCTCCCGGAACGCCGCTCCGATCTCGATCGCCTACCCCGGCATGGCCTACGACGACGGCGGCGGCGCGAATGCCGTCAACGTGCTCCTGGTCGACATCCGGGCATGGGACACCCTCGGCGAGATCACCGTGCTCGCCATCGCGGCGACCGGCATCGCGAGCCTCATCTTCGTCCGCGGCCGGGGGGACAAGCGGCGCCGGGCCGACGGCGTCGAGGACGGCTCGGTGGACCGCGGGCAGGAACCGCTCGACGCCGGTGGGCGGGCCGGTGCCGCGCGTGCCCTCGCGGTGAGGTTCGCGGACGTCAGCCGTGATCCCTGGCTCGTCGCGGGGCGGACCCTCGCCGCTGAGCGGCGCTCCATCATCTTCGAGGTCATCACGCGGCTGCTCTTCCACACGATCATCGTGCTCTCGGTCTACCTGCTGATCGCCGGGCACAACCTCCCCGGCGGTGGCTTCGCCGGCGGCCTCACCGCGGGGCTCGCCCTGGCCATCCGGTACCTGGCGGGCGGACGGTTCGAACTGGCGGAGGCCAGCCCGGTGAGCGCCGGGACCCTCCTCGGCGCCGGCCTCGCGATCGTGACCCTGACGGCGATCGGGCCCCTGTTCCTCGGCGGGGCCGTGCTGGAGAGCTACATCCTCGAGTTCTGGCTGCCCGTCTTCGGCGACGTGAAGTTCGTGACGTCCACCATCTTCGACATCGGCGTCTACATCATCGTCGTCGGCCTGGTCCTCGATGTCCTGCGGAGCCTCGGATCGGAGATCGACGAACGCGCGGAGTCGGACGACCCTGTCGCCGAGGACACCGGGTCCGACGCCCTCGTCCCACCCGCCACCGAGGTCGAGGGAGCACGGCCATGACGGTGAACATCACGTTGATCGTCCTCATGGCGGCCTTCTTCGCCGCGGGCATCTACCTCCTGCTCGAGCGCAGCCTCACCCGGGTGCTCCTCGGCCTGATCCTGCTCGGCAACGGCGCGAACATCCTGATCCTCGCGACGAGCGGACCGGGCGGGACGTCCCCGCTGTACATCGCGGGCACGCCGCCCGAGGAATACACGGACAGCCTGCCGCAGGCCCTGATCCTGACGGCGATCGTGATCACGTTCGCCGTCACGGCCTTCATGCTCGGCATCATCTACCGGTCCTGGGTGCTCGGCCGCGAGGACGACGTCCAGGACGATCCCGAGGACCGCCGGGTCGCCGACCAGGACAGCTACGACTACGAGGACGACGCCGACATCATCGCCGACACCACCGAGTTCAGTGAGGCGGAGGATCCGTCCGCCGCCGATGCCGATGCCGATCGCGCGGGCAGAACGGAGGGCCCCCGTTGATCGCCGCGGACCTCGCCCCGCTCGCCGTCGTCCTGCCCTTCCTCGGGGCCGCGGTGACCTTCATCCTGATCCGCCACGCCCGCGCGCAGCGTGCGGTGAGCATCTCGACGCTCAGTGTGACGCTCCTGATCGAGGTGGTGATGCTCATCGCCGCCCCGTCCTCCGGCACGCACGCCGTGAAGCTCGGCGGCTGGGAGCCACCCTTCGGGATCGTGCTCGTCGTGGACCAGTTCTCGGCGCTGATGCTGGTGGTGTCCTCCGCCGTCAGCCTCTCGGTGCTGATCTACGCCGCGGGCCAGGGCATGGCGGACGGCGACGAGGACGGGCCGGTCTCGATCTTCCACCCCACCTACCTGATCCTGGTGGCCGGCGTGTCCAACGCCTTCCTGACCGGGGACCTCTTCAACCTGTACGTCGGGTTCGAGATCCTCCTCACCGCGAGCTACGTGCTCATGACGCTCGGCGGGACGGCTCCGCGCATCCGCGCGGGGGTGACCTACGTCGTCGTGAGCGTGGTGTCCTCCATGCTGTTCCTCATCGCGATCGCGATGATCTACGGAGCTACGGGGACCATCAACATGGCGGATCTCGCCGTGAAGCTGGAGTCGGTGGACCCGGCGACGCAACTGGTCCTCCACCTCATGCTGCTCGTGGCCTTCGGCATCAAGGCAGCGGTCTTCCCGCTCTCCTTCTGGCTCCCGGACTCCTACCCCACCGCGCCGGCGCCCGTGACCGCGGTGTTCGCGGGTCTGCTGACGAAGGTGGGCGTGTACGCGATGGTGCGCGTGGAGACGCTGCTCTTCCCGGGCGACCGCATCAACTCCCTCCTCATGGTGGTCGCCCTGCTGACCATGGTGGTGGGCATCCTCGGCGCCCTGGCGCAGTCGGACATCAAGAGGCTGCTCTCCTTCACCCTCGTCAGTCATATCGGCTACATGGTGTTCGGGCTCGCGATCTCCACGCGGATCGGCCTCGGTGCGGCCGTCTACTACGTGGCCCACCACATCATCGTGCAGACCAGCCTGTTCCTCGTGACGGGGCTGATCGAGCGCCGTGGTGGCACGGCGAACGTGGACCGGCTCGGCGGGCTCGCGAAGCTGTCGCCGCTGCTCGGGCTCCTGTTCTTCCTGCCGGCCATGAACCTCGCCGGGATCCCGCCGTTCTCCGGTTTCCTCGGCAAGCTCGGCCTGATCCAGGCGGGCGTGGAACTCGGGACACCCCTCGCCTACGTGCTGGTGGCCGGGGGAGTGGCGACCAGCCTGCTGACGCTGCTGGTGATGGCCCGCGTCTGGAACCGTGCGTTCTGGCGCAGCCCGGCCGATGCCGAGGACCCTGATCCCATCCTCCTCGCGAGCAAGGCCGACGGCTCGAGCGTGGGAACCTCCCGCCACGTGACGGGCGAGGACACCGGTCGGTTCGCCGGCAAGGACCCCGTGCGGCTGCTGCCGGCGAGCATGACCGGCCCCACGATCGGCCTCGTTGCGCTGGGGCTCGCGCTGACCGTCCTCGCGGGGCCGCTGTTCACCCTGAGCGACGGCGCCGCACAGGAGATGCTCGACCGCACGCCGTACATCGAGGCCGTCCTCGGAGCGGGGGCCGACCGATGAGCCGGCAGCGGATCCCCCTGATCACGGAGCTTCCCCTCGTCATCTGGCTGGTCCTGGTGTGGGGTGCACTCTGGCAGGACTTCGGCGTGGGGAACCTGGTGTTCGGGGCGATCATCGCCTACGGCGTCGTCAACTTCTTCTATCTTCCCCCGGTGGAGCTGACAGGGCGGTTCAACGTGTTCTGGCTGGTGCCGTTCATCGGGAGGTTCCTCGTCCAGCTCGTCACCGCCAGCGTGCAGGTGTTCTGGCTCGGCCTCACGCGGGGACCGGAGCTCCGGAACGCCGTCGTCGCGGTCGAACTGCGGAGTTCCTCCGACTTCCTCGTGACCGCCACCGGGCACGCCCTCTCGCTGATCCCGGGCTCGCTCGTGCTGGAGGTGGACCGCTCGACGTCGACGCTCTACCTGCACTGCCTCAACGTCCTGACGGACGATGACGCCCAGGACATCCGCGAGGAGGTCCGCGCGACGGAGGCGTGGCTGATCCGCATCATGGGGACGCGTACGGATCTCGATGCACTGCTCGCGGAGGAGCGGGGATGAGCGCCGTCATCTATGTCGTAGGAGGAATACTCGCGCTGGCAGCGGGTCTGGCCCTCTACCGCGCGGTCCTGGGACCGTCGATCCTGGACCGCGTCCTCGCGCTCGACGTCGTCCTCGCCATCATCGGGGCGGCTCTGGTCCTGAACATGGTGGTGAACCGGCACCTCGACAACCTGATCCTGCTGGTCGCGATCTCGCTCATCGGGTTCATCGGGTCGGTCACGGTCGCACGCTTCGTCACGGACAGGAAGTAGCCCATGATCCAGGACGTCGTCGTCTCCGTCCTTCTCATCGGCGGTGCCCTCATGTCGCTCGCAGCCGGAGTGGGGCTCGTCCGCTTCCCCGACCTGCTCTCACGCATGCATGCGGCCACGAAGCCGCAGGTGCTGGGACTGCTGCTCTTCCTCCTGGCCCTCGCGGTGGAGAACGGCAGCTGGCTGCTCGTGCCGGTCCTCGTGCTCTGCTGGGTCTTCCAGCTGCTCACGAGCCCCGTCTCGGCGCACATGGTGGGTCGGGCCGGATACCGCACGCGGCACCTGCGGCGGGACCTGTTGACCCTCGACGAGCTCGATGACATCGTCACCCGGGCCGCAGCGGCGCCCGGCCACGGGCAGGGGCGTGCCGGTTCTCCTGCGGGGGATCCTGGGGGCGGTACGCCGGGCGACGCTGCGACCACGGCGGAGGAAGGCGGCACGGACGGCCCCGGTGCCGGTTCTCCTCGGGGTGGCGCTCCGGACGCTGCGACCACGGCGGGCGAACCCGGCGGATCCTCCTGATCCGCTCCTGAACGAGCGGCCCTGCACCGACAGGGTCCGACCGGGATCATCCCGGTGCCGTCCGCGTGGGGCAGGTCGTCCCCGACGCTCCCACCGGTACCGGCGGAACCTCGGCGGCTAGTCGTCGTCCACGGCCCGCAGGCGTGGTGTCCGCTCCCCGCCGTCGGCGCGGTCGCGGTCCGCCCTGCGCAGTTCCTGGAAACGCAGGATGACGGCCACCTCCAACTGTTCCCGTTGCCGCCCTGCGATCACGCGCCCCAGATGCACGGGCGCAGCCGCGGCACCGCCCTCGCCGGGTCCGGACCGGACGCCTCGCCGCCTCGCCGCCTGGTCCGCTGCTCGACGGGCCGCGCCTCCCGTGGTGCGGAGGTGCTCTGTCTCGGCTTCCAGGAAGGCGAGGAGTTCCTCCGCGCGCGACCGCAGGCGTCGGTCGTCGAAGTACTGTTCCGGGATGCCACAGGTGGAGAGATAGGCGTCCGTGCGGTCGGCGTACGTCCACGCCGCACGGCCGGTAGAGCCGGCGGTCGCTGCGGGGGCGTCCTCGACGACGCACAGCCGGTCCGTCGTCCGGCTCGTCCGCTGCCGGCCCGGCGGACGGCGGCGTCCGGCATCGACCGACGCCAGCCAGTCGACCACCTCGGTCACCGGGGTGCGGGCACCAGCGTACGGAGCACCGTGCTCCGCTGTGACCACGCTCCAGCCCGACCGTTCCAGATCAGCAGGGTCCCACCACGGCGGGGGGACCTCTGTGCTCCCGCCCGCCGAGGGCGGGAGCGGTGATGCACCGTCCGCTGCCGCGATGCACAACCGCGGGAGATCGAGTGAGGCGAGGGCCGTGCGGCTCAGGGTGGCCCGCGTCCGTGCATTCTCGAGGAAGGCGTCGAGTTGACGGTTCAAGTGCGCCACCGCGGTCCGGTCCGCCGGGTGTGCAGGAGAGGCACGGGCGGGCGACGAGCCACCCAGGAGTGGCGGCGTGCCGATGACCAGGCCGCGCATCCGTGGTGACGCCGAGGCGAGGTGCGCCCCTGCGAGGGCGAGCCAGGAGTGACCGAGGTAGCAGAAGGTCGTCGCGCCGGCCGCGTCCGCGACGGCGAGCAGATCCCGGGTGACGGCATCCACCGTCAGGGCGCCGGCGCGGCGACCGCGACCCAGGTGCGCCTCGTAGTCGAAGGCGACGACGCGGGCGGCCGACGCGAGACCCTCGACCAGGAGCGCCGTCGTCGCCCCGCTGTCCGGGCCGGGAAGCAGGAGGGATGCGCCCTCGCCCTGCACCGAGACCTCGAGGCGCGAGCCATCCTCCAGAACGGCTGTGGGCATGGTTCTGCCTTTCCCCTGTCGGGCATGCCCCCTGCAGCCTGTGCGGTGTCGGTTCGTGGCCGACGTCGTTCGACGGACCACTCCTGTCGGAGCGTAGCAAATGAACGAGGCGTGGAGGTGCCGACGAAGGGTCCCGTGGAGGAGCCGGCGGGTGACCGGGCAGCGGGGGATGTGTCGGGCGGGGACGGTAAGGTAACTGCTGATCGGGGGAATCGGAACTATGGGGTGGCGATGGGGCGGGGCGAGTGCATGAACGGGCAGCGCCGGGAGGCCGTCGTGATCGAGGACGACGCCGATATCCGCCAGTTGCTCGTGATCGTGCTGTCCTCCCGCGGGTTCTCGGTGCATGAGGCCGTCACGGGGGCGGAGGGCCGGCGCCTCGTGGAGGAGACGGACCCCCAGCTGATCACGCTCGACCTCAACCTGCCCGACATGGACGGATTGAGCCTGTGTCCCGTTCTGCGTGCCCAGTCCCACGCGCACATCCTGACCATCTCCGCGCGCCCGCCCCAGCTCACCGCCGAGCAGTGCCTCGCCGCCGGCTCCGACCACTTCATGGGCAAGCCGTTCAGCCCACGCGTCCTCGGTGCGTACCTCGACGAGGTCTTCCCCCGCGAAGGTGTTGCCTGACGCCTGACGCCCGGCAGTTACGGGACCACCATGGCGCACGGTAGCGTGTCCGTCAGGTCATCAACGGTTCTGCGGGGGCGCATGCCGGTGAAGAAGAACGTCCCCGCGCCGTCCGATCCTTCTCCTGCCTGGTTCAGCCCTGCTGGTCTCTGCCCGCCCAGCGCTACCCCCCAGGAGTCATCGGCATGACCGTGCAGGGTCCCTACCCGTCGTATCCCATCGACAGCGCCGTCCTCGAGCAGTTCGTCGCGGAGACGTCGACCGAAGCCGTTGCGGCCTTCGTGGCGTCCTTCGTCGACCTCGCTCCGGAGCGTCTGCGCCGGATCAGGCGTGCGTGCGCCACGCGCGAGACCGAGCAAGCAGTCATCGCACTGCTGAGTCTCCGGTCGAGCGCCGCCATGATCGGTGCCGACCGCCTCGTCGGCGCTACGTCGGCCCTCCTGCGCGTGCTGCGCTCCGCGCCGCGTCCATGGGCCGCGATCGACGACGCGGTGGAGCACCAGGTGGGCGCCGCTGTCGACGAGGTACTGCTGGCCCTCACCGGCCGTACCGGGTGGAGCGGGTGACCCGCCCCGCCACCACCCGCGCGATGGGAGCTTCCGCGTCGCGCGGCCCATCCGAGGCCGGTGTACCGTCCGCTGACAAGGAGTGGTCGGCCAGCCGCCTCCTCACGACGGCGGCGCGTCTGTGGGAGCAGGAGGTCAACGAGCGGCTGCAGGGAGTGGGGCTCACCACCGCGGGGCTCGTGGCGCTGCAGGCCCTCGAGGCCGTCGAACCCGTGACCCAGGCCGCGCTCGCGCGCATCCTGCATCTGCAGCCCCAGACCCTGCGCCGCACGCTGGCCTCCCTGGAAGACCGGGCTTTCCTCACGCGAGGGGCGTCCGCAGTCAACGGCAGGGCGCTGACCGTCCGACTGACCGATGCAGGGCGGGAGACGCTGCGCCGGGCCGGCGAGACGCTACCGGTCGCCCCCGAGCGCTTCGGCTCGGAGCCGGGACTGCGGACAACCCTGGTGGTCCTGCTCGAGGGGTTGGGCGTGCAGCACGCCCCCGATGCCGTGTAGGCCACGGCGAGACGAACGCAGACCGCTCTGTCGGACGGCTGTCACGGAGCAGGTCCACCGGCGGGCCCGGGAGTGGCCGGGCCGGTCCGCGCATTCAGTGGAGGTGTCGTCGCCAGTCGGCGGGGACGCGACCCGCGGGCCCCGGGGCGGGCTGATCCACAGGCCTGCTCGTGGGCTCCGCGAGCGCCGGACCGTCGACGAACTGCTGCACACGGTAGTCCCAGAACCAGTTCTCGCCCGGCTCGAAGGACATGGCCACGGCATGACCGGTCCCGGCGGCGTGGGCCGAGGCGTGCTGGGCGGGTGAGCTGTCGCAGCAGCCGACGTGGCCGCAGCCCGCGCACCTCCTCAGGTGCACCCACCACCCGCCGGTGTCCTCGCACTCCGCGCACCCGGTCCCCGAGGGGCGTGCCCCGGTGTCGATGGTCGTCATGATCGTCGTCCTTCCACGAGCAGATGGGGGGCCTGATCCTGCAGCGCCGCACGGAAGACCCGCGGGGCGTCCGTGGGCGGCGCGGCCGAGGCGACGAAGCCGTCCGGCCGCACGAGGTAGAGCGTGCCCGCGCACAGCCTGGTGGCACCACAGGAGGTGAACGCATGGAGCGCCAGGCCGAGCTCCTCCGCGACGACGGCGGCTCCGGGAGCGTCGGCCCCTCCGCCGTACGCGTGCACCTGCCAGGACGCAGCCCGGAGCGCGTCGAAGTTCCCGCCCGTCCACGGCAGGCGGCGACCGACGACGGCGTGCCGTCCCCGCCGCCCCGCCGCAGCGCCGGGCATGCCGTACCGGATGCGGATCTGGCCGAGGTAGCCCGCGAGCCGGCGCCCGAGGGGCAGGTGCGGCAGGACGGCGACGGCCGGCGGCAGCACGACCCGCGGCAGGTACCGGCGCACCAGCATGGCGGGGCGCGAGCGTGAGGTGATGCCGCGGAAGACGGCATCCGTGGTGCGCAGCAGCCGCAGGGCGACCGGCCGGCGCTCGGCCTCGTAGCGGTCGAGGATGCGCTCGGGGGCGGCTCGGAGGATCACGTCGGCGAGCGTGAACGCGAGATTGTGCGCGTCCTGCAGCCCGGTGTTCATGCCCTGCGCCCCGACGGGCGAGTGGACGTGGGCGGCATCTCCGGCGAGGAACACGGGCCCCGTTCGGAACCGCGCCGCGATGCGGTGGTGGACCCTGTAGGTGGAGAACCAGCGGGACCACTCGTAGGTAACACCGAAGGACTCTGCGAGGCGGCTCCGCGCCACGTCCTCCGTGACGGCGGGGGCGTCGTCGTCGGAGGCGATCCCGATGAGGCGCTGCCCGCCCCTGCCCTCGCCGTCGGACCGCATGGGAAAAGCGAGGAGGAACTCGGTGGGGCCCTGCCGGATGTTGACGGAGGCGGGAGCCAGCCCCTCCACTCCCACGGCGTCCACGAGGTAGAAGGTCCTGCGGCTGGTGGTCCCCTCGAACGGGATGCCGAGGAGTGCCCGCACGGCCGACGATGCACCATCGCACCCCACCGTGTACCGTGCGCGGAGCGTCCAGGGGCCCGCCGGAGCGTCCCCGCGCGCGACGACACCGCCGTCGGCCAGGTCCAGGGCCACGAGGCGGTGCCGCCAGCGGACGGACCCGCCGAGCGCCAGGAGGTTCTCCGCGAGGATCCGCTCGTTGGCGCTCTGCTCGAGCACGTACATGCCGGGGTAGGGCGTGATCCCGCGACCGAGGGTGGTGAGCGGGATGGGCGCGAAGGCCGTCCGGCCGAATCCCTGCCGCATCGATACCGCGCGCACGGCCTGGTCGAGGACGCGCCCGACGACGCCGAGTTGGTCGTAGATCTCCATGGAGCGCGAGTGCACCCCGAGCGCCCGCGACTCCTCCGTCGGCCCGTCCTTCGCGTCGATCACGGCGACCCGGACGCCCAGCTTCACGAGCCAGTTGGCAAGCATCAGGCCGGTCGGGCCGGCACCGACCACCAGGACGTCGACGTCCTCCCCCCGGTCCTCGTGCCCGGTCATGGCTGCCGGATCGCCTCAGCGTCCCAGGACGGTGCAGACGCAGGCGCGGTTGCCGTCCGAGTCCGCCAGCACCGTGAACGACGGCGCCTGCCCGTCGTCGACGACCGTCCCGCCGGCGGCGACGGCGCCGGCGATCCGCGCCTCTGCGGCGTCCTGCGGCAACCACACGTCGAGGTGGAAGCGCTGGCGCGGGATGTCGTGGGCATCGGTGTGCTGGAACCACAGGAGCGGGACGCGGCCGGTCGGGTCGGCGACGTCGTCGCCGTCCAGCGCACCCGCGTCACCCGTCAGCAGAGCGGCCCAGAACGGGCCGATCCCCGCGACGTCCGCCGTGTCGAGGGCGAGCTCGACGACGGCGGGAGCAGCGGGATCGGCCAGGATGCCTCGATCGCCGGCGAGGGCGCTGATGCCGCGGGCGAGGTCGACGTCCCGTTCCGTCACGCCCGAGGCGTCGTGGCTCATGAGCTTCACGTCCACGTGGGGATAGCTCAGCGTGACGTCGGGGTGGTGGCCCGCCTTCTCCGCGAGATCGCCGATGGCCGAGACGAGTGCCACCCCGGTGGCGAAGTCGTGCGTCAGGAAGCGGGCGTGCAGGGCCTGAGCGAGTTCCCGCCAGTCGTCCAGCCCGGCATCGAGGATCTGTTCCGTGCTGAGGATGTTCATGCCGTCAGTATCGTCCGGCGGGACGCCTGTGGAAAGAGCCGGCCCCCTGTCCGAGGAGGGGATGCTGCTACCCCTCCTCGGGCAGCATCGGTCGGTCCGGTGCGATACTGCCGGGATGTCCCAGAAACGCATTCCCGGCCGCCGCGTCCGCGTCCCGCGCCTCGACCCGGAGCTGAAGGGCCGATTGCGCGCGGCGGCCGTCAATCCGCAACTCCTGCTCGCAGCGAAGGCGGCGCTCGCCGCCGCTCTCGCGTGGACCCTGGCCCTGGCCATCCCCGGGACGCCGTCGGACTACCCCTACTACGCGCCGCTCGGAGCCCTCCTGGCCATGTACCCCACGGTCTCGGGCACCCTCAAGCTCGGCCTGCAGACGGTGGTGGGGCTGACCCTCGGGATCGTCCTCGCCTACGTCGCGGTCTGGGCGGGGGATCCGAACTGGATCACCATCGCGTTCGTCGTCGGGGCCGGGGTGCTGCTGGGCGGATTCCTCAGGAGGACGGCCGGTGGCGGTTCGGGGATCGCCTCGGCCGGGCTCTTCGTCCTCGTGATCGGGAACGAGGACCTCGGGTACTCCCTGGGCTACCTCGTGCAGACCGTGGTCGGCGTGGCGGTGGGGCTGGCTGTCAGCGCCCTGATCTTCCCGCCGCTCCACCTCGATGACGCCGTCGGCCAGATGAGCCTGCTCCGACGGACCGCGGCCCGGGACCTGCAGCAGATGGGCCAGGCGCTGGAGGAGGACTGGGCGGAGGACGATGCGCGGTGGGCGGAGTTGCGGGACGGACTCTCGGCCTCGGCCCGCAACGCGCGCAGCGCACTCCGGTACGCGGACGAGAGCCGCAAGGGCAACGTGCGCAGGCGCTTCCATCCCCGGGACGTCAGGGAGGACTACCGGCACGTCGAGGTCCTCGACGTGGTGGCCTCGCACACCCTGAACATCACCAATCTCCTGCAGGACGCCCTGCACGGCACATCCCGGGAGCGGCCCCTGCCGGTCGCGGTGCGCCCATCGCTCCAGGTGGCGTTCAGGGCCATCGGTGACGTGCTGGACCTCTGGACGGTGGAGGAGGATGATGCCGCGATGCTCGCCACGGCGGAACGCGCCCTCCGCGACCTGGAAGCGGCGGCCTACGAGACGTCCTCGAGGGAGGTGCCGTTCGGCGCAGCCGCGGGGATCGGCATGAGCCTCCACCGCATCCTCCAGGCAGTCGGGCCCGAGCTGCGACCGGCGGACGACACGTAGCGGGACAGCCGCCGTCCCGGACGAGGACAGGACGGGCCCCCTGGGGAGCCCGTCCTGTCCTCGTGCTGCACGCTGGTGCCGGGAACTCCCGCGACTCAGGTGAGGTCGCGGGTCTTCGCGAACCTCTCGATCGCCTTCTGCGTGGAACGGTTGGTGAGCACCTGGATGGTGGTGCTGACCGCTCCGGAGATGATCGCGAAGACCAGGGCCGAGCGCAGCGTGTTCTCCAGCCCGTCCTTGCTCTTCGGGGGCGCCTCGCCCGTGATCTTCTCCCACAGGAAGTCGACGAGCTTGGTGCCGACGAAGCCCGCACCCACACTCATTCCCACTCCGAGCAGCTTGAACACGACGTTCATGGTTTCTCCTTCTCGTCCGGTGGTCCTGTACCTACCCTAGCCGCGCGACGAGGCGCTCCGCAGGGAAGAGTCCGCCCTGGCCGCGGGACCCTCGCCGTGGTTCGTCCAGGCCGGTCGGCCTGCCCGTGCGCACTCCTCTGCGGTGTAGGATCGGAACGCTCAACCATCACACGACAGGGGAGCGCAGACCCGCGGCATGCTGCCGGGTCGGGCGCTGAGAGTGCGGACCACCGCAGACCCTCGAACCTGATCCGGCTAGTACCGGCGAAGGGAGTCGAGTTCTCGGAGTGCACGGACATCGCCTCGGCGGTACCGGCACTCCCCCCTCCTGTACCTCAGGAGGATCCACCATGGCATCACCCACCGCCCTCAGGGGCGTCTCCCGGCACACCAACCAGTGGCGCGTCGTCGACATCGTCGTGGCCTCGGTCATCGCGGTCGCCGTCGGCGTCCTGTTCTTCGCGTGGTCCGCCGGTTACTCGGGCATCAGTCTGCTCACCGCCGGTTTCCCGCCGCTCGGCGGGCTCTACTCCGGGGGCTGGCTGATCGCCGGCGTCCTCGGCGGCCTGATCATCCGCAAACCCGGAGCGGCGATCTACTGCGAGGTCCTCGCAGCAGCCGTGTCCGCCCTCATCGGCACGCAGTTCGGCCTGGCCGTGCTGCTCTCGGGCGCCATCCAGGGGCTCGGCGCGGAACTCGTCTTCCTGCTGTTCCTCTACCGGAGATGGAACCTCCCCGTGGCGCTGCTGGCCGGACTCGGTGCCGGACTGGCGCTCGGGATCAGCGAGAACATCCTGTACAACGCGCTGTGGACCATCGAGTTCAAGCTCCTCTACGTGCTCTTCGCGGCCATCTCCGGCGTCGTCATCGCCGGGCTGCTGTCTTGGCTCGCCACCCGGGGCCTGGCACGGACGGGCGTGCTGTCCTCCTTCGCCGCCGGCCGCACGGCGGATGTGTGACACCACTCGACGGGCCCCTCCCGCGCGCAGTGCAGGTCAGCGCGCGGGGGTGGGGCTGGCGCCACGCCTGGCGCAGGGCGTTCGCCGCCCGGCACCTCGACCTCGAGCTGACGCCCGGAGAGCGGGTGCTGCTGCTCGGTGCCTCCGGCGCGGGGAAGTCCACGGTGCTCCACGCGCTGGCCGGCGTGCTCGGCAGCAATGACGAGGGTGAGCAGGAGGGGGACCTCCTGCTCGACGGCGTCCCTCCCGCCGCGGCGCGGGGACGCGCGGGTCTGGTGCTGCAGGACCCGGAGTCCCAGGTGGTCCTCGCCCGCGTCGGTGACGAGGTGGCCTTCGCGGCCGAGAACCTCGCCGTGCCGCGGGACGAGATCTGGCGACGCGTGCACCGGGCGCTCGACGACGTCGGCCTCGACCTGCCGCTCGACCACCCCACCACCGCCCTCTCCGGCGGGCAGAAGCAGCGCCTCGCACTCGCCTCCGTCCTCGCGATGGAGCCCGGTCTGCTGCTGCTCGACGAACCCACGGCCAACCTGGACCCGGACGGCGTCCTCGAGGTCCGGGACGCCGTGATCCGTGTCCTCGATCGGACCCGGGCCACGCTCGTCGTCGTCGAGCACCGGGTCGCGGTGTGGGCCGATGTCGTCGACCGCGTGATCGTGCTCGACGCCGACGGCGGTGTCCTCGCCGACGGCGCACCCGGCGAGGTCCTCGTGCAGGAGGCGACCAGCAGCCGTCTCGAACAGGCGGGTGTGTGGGTGCCCGGTCGCCGGCCCGCCGTCGGTGGCGCCGTGCCGACGTCCGACGGAGGGGAGGTGCTCCTCGCAGCCACCGGGCTCGACGTCGCGCGCACGAAGCGCGGCCCGGTCGCCGTCGCCGGGCTCGACCTCGCCGTCCGTGCCGGGCAGGCCATCGGCATCACGGGCCCCAACGGTGCCGGCAAGTCGACGGCGGCCCTGACCCTCGGCGGTCTGCTGCGCCCGCGCGCCGGCTCGGTCCGGGCCGCCCCGGCCCTCGCGGGCACGGCCGGTGACGACCCGTTCCGGTGGCGGTCCCCCGAGCTCGTCCAGCGCATCGGGACGGTGTTCCAGGAGCCCGAGCACCAGTTCCTCACCGCGAGCGTGGGGGAGGAGCTCGCCTTCGGCCCGGCCCGGGTGGGCGGCGCGCAGGCTCCTGGCCGCATCGCGGAACTCGCCGAGCGCCTCCGTCTCACGCACCTGCTGAAGGCCAACCCCTTCACGCTCTCCGGCGGCGAGAAGCGCCGCCTGTCCGTGGCGACGATGCTCGCCACCACCCCGCGGATCCTGGTCCTCGACGAGCCGACCTTCGGGCAGGACGCCCTGACCTGGGCCGAGCTCGTCACCCTGCTCCGCGAGCTGGTCCACGACGGTGTGGCCGTGCTCTCCGTGACCCACGACGCCGAGTTCATCGACGCACTGGGCGGAGCGACCCTGCACGTCTCCGGCGGTGCGGGGACCCTGGTGCACCGATGAGCACCGACTACCTGACGCCGGTCCTGACCGGGAGGACGCTCCTGCGGGCCAACCCGGTATCCAAGCTGTTCGCCGCCGCCGTCATCACGCTCGCCCTGATGGCGAGTATCGACTGGGTCAGCGCAGCCGTGGTCCTCACCTGCGAACTGGTGCTCATGCCCCTGCTCGGCATCAGCGTCCTGGCACTGGCGCGCCGGATCTGGCCGCTGCTGATCGCCGCCCTGATCGGCGCGTACGGCACGGCACTGCTGGCCGAGAAGACCGGTGGGGTGGTGCTCGACGTCGGGCCGTTCCTGTTCACCGAGGGCTCCGTCGCGTCGGGGATCGCCGTCGGACTGCGCGGGCTCGCGCTCGCGCTGCCGGGGATCTTCGTCCTGCTCACCACCGACCCCACAGACCTCGCCGACGCCCTCGCGCAGAAGCTGCACCTGCCGCACCGCTTCGTGCTCGGCGGGCTCGCGTCGCTGCGGCTCGCGGGTCTGCTGGTGGAGCAGTGGGAGACGCTCGGGCTGGCCCGCCATGCCCGTGGAGTCGGCTCGGGCGGGTCCTTCGGCGCGCGCACCCGGAACCTCCTCGGGCAGTCCTTCGGGCTGATCGTGCAGGCGATCCGGCGCGCCACCCGCCTCGCGACGGCCATGGAGGCCCGCGGCTTCGGCGGCGGGACACGCACCTGGGCCAGGGAGAGCTCGTTCTCGGCGCTCGACGCCGTCGTCGCGGCCGTCGGGCTCCTCATTGCGGCCGGTGCGGTCACCGCAGCCGTCCTCGCGGGGACCTGGAACTTCATCCTGTCCTGACGCCGCCGGGAGGGCGGCGTCGGGAAATGGCCGGGGGCAGACGCCACAGGGGGCCTGCCGTGGCGGGCCCCCTGTGGCGCATCGTCCGTGCTCGCGGCCCGGCTAGAGGACGTCCGAGAGGAAGGATCGCAGGCGGTCCGTCCGCGGGTCGTCGAAGATCGCTGCCGGCGGGCCGGACTCGACGACGACGCCGGCATCCATGAACGTCACCGTGTCGGAGACGTTCCGGGAGAATCCCATCTCGTGCGTGACCACGACCATGGTCATGCCCGCCGACGCGAGATCCGCCATGAGGGCCAGCACACCCTTGACCAGCTCGGGGTCGAGGGCCGAGGTCGCCTCGTCGAAGAACATCACCTCGGGATCCATCGCCAGGGCGCGGGCGATCGCCACGCGCTGCTGCTGCCCGCCGGACAGGTTGCCCGGCCGGGCGTCGGCCTTGTGCTTCAGGCCTACGAGGTCCAGCTGGGCGAGGCCCTTCCGGCGTGCCTCGTCCGCCGACATCCCGCGCAGCTTGCGCAGGGCCAGGGTGACGTTCTCCAGCACCGTCTTGTGCGGGAACAGGTTGAACTGCTGGAACACCATCCCGATGCGGCGGCGCAACTCGTCCGGATTGTCCTTCAGGACGGAGCGCCCGTCCAGGAGGATGTCCCCCTGGTCCGGCTCGATGAGGCGGTTCAGGACGCGCAGCAGCGTGGACTTGCCGGACCCGGACGGGCCGATCACGGACGCCGTGGTGCCCCGCTCCACGTGCAGGTCGATACCGCGCAGCACGTGGTTCGACCCGAAGGAGAGGTGCAGGCCCCTTCCGGTCAGCGTGCCCGACTCGATGGCCTTCATGCCCGCGCTCCTTCGCTCATGGTGGTGAGTTCCTCCGGCTCGGGCTTCTGCTTCCGCCCGACACGCAGCCGGTGGTCGATGAAGTTCACCAGATGCGTGAGCGGGATGGTCAGGCACAGGTACAGGACTCCGGCCGCGATGAGCGGTGACAGGTTGCCCGTGTTGCTCGCGGCATCGTTGCCCACGCGGAAGAGCTCCCGTTCACTGGCGACGAGGCCGATGAAGTAGATGAGCGAGGACTCCTTGATGAGCGCGATGAACTGGTTCACCAGGGCGGGCAGTACGCGTCTGACGCCCTGGGGGATCACCACGAGCCGCATGGACGAGCCGTAGCTGAAGCCCAGTGCCCGGGTGGCCTCGAGCTGGCCCTTCTCCACGCTCTGGATGCCCGAGCGGAAGATCTCGCCGATGTACGCCGACGCGATCAGGGAGAGCGCGAGGATGCCGAGCGGATAGGGGCTCGTGCTGCCCGTGACCTGCCGGAGGATCGGACCGAGTCCCAGGCCGATGAGCAGGATGATCACGACGGCGGGGAGGCCGCGGAAGATGTCCGTGTAGATGCGGGCGATCCACCGGAGCACGCGGTTGCGGGAGATCCCCATGATGGCGAGGATCATCCCGACGATCGTGCCGATGACGCCCGAGGCCAGCGCGAGCAGGAGGGTGTTGGGCAGTCCGACGGTCAGGAGGTCCGGCAGGACGGCGGCCATCGCCTCCCAGTCGAAGAACGTCTTACCGAGTTGTTCGAAGGCATCCATGCAGGACCTGCTACTTCACGACCGCGGCTTTGCTGCCGGGCTTCCAGTCGGAGGGGAGCTCGCGGTCGGGGTACCACTCCTGGGTGAGCTCGGTCCACGTGCCGTCGGCGATCACGGCGTCGAGGCCGGCGTTGAGCGCGTCGATCAAGGCCTGGTTGTCGCTGTTGACGGCGTACGCGGTGAAGTTCTCCGTGTTGATGATGGTCTCGGCGATCGTGGTGCCGTCACCCTCCTTCACCTGGCCGGTGGCCTGCTGGGAGGGGGCGACCCAGGCGTCGACCTGACCGTTCTTCACGTTCGCGTAGACGGTGTTGTAGTCGGGGAAGCGGACCGGCTCGAGGCCCAGCGTGTTGGAGACGTAGTCGTCCTGCACCGTGCCCTGGACCACGCCGATGCGCGTGCTCTCCGAGAGGGAGTCGAAGCCCGTGACGGAGGAGCCGTCCTTCGTCACGACGGCCATGTAGCCGAAGTCGTAGCCGTTGGTGAAGCCGACGTTCTCGCGGCGGGCCGCCGTCGTCGAGATCGAGGAGGATCCGACGTCGAACTGCTTGTTCTGGACCTGCGCGAGGAGGGCGGAGAAGTCGGTGGAGGCGAACTCGACCTCGAGGTCGAGCTTCTCGCCGATGGCGCGCAGCAGTTCGTTGTCGTAGCCGGTGAAGACACCGTCCTCGAGGAAGATGTTCGGCGGTGCGTCCGAGAGCGTGCCGACGCGCAGGGTGCCGTCGGTGATGAGATCGAGCCCGGACGTGTCGATCTCGTCGATCGGCGTGGTGTCCTCGGTGGTGTACTGGTCGAGCGACTGCTGATCGCTGCCGGCCAGCGCGTCGGTGCTCTCGGTGGGCTCGCTGGAGGAGCCGCCGCAGGAGACGGTGAGCGCGAGCAGGGGGACGGTGAGGGCCGTGAGGAGCTTGCGGGAGATGGTCATGGGGGGTCCTTCGTCGAAGCTGCGCCCGCTGGCGGGCGCGGAGGATGGGATGTCGGGGACGCCGCAGGGCGGCAGGAGGAAGGGCTGCTTGCTGCTGGGTGACACGCTCGCTGTTCTGGGCTGTGCGCGCAGATGCGGAACGGGGGACCCGGAATTCTCCGGTGCTGGACCGCACGACGCCGTACTTGCCATCCGGGGGACTTGTCCCGGCGGCCGAATCTTCACCTGGAGCACCCCACTACGGGAGAGGGTTGCTGTCCAGCCGGCCAGGGCCGTGGGCTGGAACTCTTGATTTCAGGAAAACGCTAGGCCAGCAGGAAGGGTCGGGTCAAAACGCCGGGCGGTGAAAAGCCGCGATCGGCGTCGCATTCGGCCCTTTCGGGCCCGATTGTGGCGAGGATTACACGAATCGGTCGACGAGCTCGGTCAGTTCGGCTGTCAGGGCCGTCGAGGTCCGCAGGTCCTGGCCGTCGAGGGAGAGGACGGGCGCGAGGAGCCGGATGCTCGAGATGAGCCACACGGCGTCGGCCTCGAGGAGGTGGTGGGGCTCGAGCGGACCGTACCCCAGCTCCCAGCCCTGCTTCTTCGCCGCGGCGAAGAGCGCGCTCTGTGACGTGCCGGCCAGGATGCCGCTCTCGAGCTGCGGAGTGAGCAGGGTCTTCAGCCCGTCACGGTCGTGGGCGAGCAGCACCGTGGACGTGGGGCCCTCGAGGACCTTGCCGTCGGAGGACGTGAAGATGACGTCGTCGGCCCCGTGCGCCCTGGCGTGCCGCACGGCCGCCATGTTCACGGCATAGGAGAGCGTCTTGGCCCCCATGAGCAGCCAGGGGGCGCGCTGCGCGACAGTGCTGTCGTATCCGCGCTCGAGGAACAGCACCCGGAGACCCGTCTCCCGCTGCCTCAGCGTCGACGCCGGGACGGGGGACACCTGCACCCAGGCAGTCGCGCTGCCCGCACCCTCGACGCCGCGCGTCGCGATCAGCTTCACGACGGCGTCCGTGCGGTCGGGCTCGGCCGCCGCGAACTCGCGGAGACCCGTGCGGATCGCGCGGCTCCAGGCGCCGGCCTCGGGCACGGTCAGGTCCAGTGCGGCGGCCGACGACGCCAACCGGTCCAGATGGGCCTGTTCCTTGCGCGGCGTCCCTCCGACGGCCAGCATCGACTCGAAGATGCCGTCCCCCCGCGTTGCGCCGAGATCGGTGGCCATGAGCTGGGGTCGGGAGGCGTCGGCCACCGTGCCGTCGTCGTGGGCCGGGTCGAGGAACACCAGAACAGTCATGCCTGACAGCGTAGGCGACGAGGGGGTCCGCGCGGCCGTCAGGACGCGGGCCGCCCCATCCTGAACAGGAGGCTGTCCCGCACCATCGGCCACTCGTGGGCGAGGATCGAGTAGACGACGGTGTCGCGCAGCTCGCCGTTCCGCGCGCGGGTGTGGCTCCTGAGGACGCCGTCCTGCTTCGCGCCGAGGCGGGTGATGGCCTCGCGGGACTGGTGGTTCAGCCAGTGGGTGCGGAACTCGACGGCGGGACAACCGAACACCTCGAAGGCGTGGCGCAGCAGGAGGTACTTGGACTCGGTGTTGGTGCCCGTGCGGTGCGCAGAGGCGGCGTTCCAGGTGGAGCCGATCTCGACGCGGGGCGTGTCGCGATCGATGTTCATGTAGGTGGTCATGCCGATGATCCGGCCCGGCCCGTCCGCCTCGACGGTCCGCGCGGTGAACGGGATCATGGCTCCGGAGTCCTGCAGGGTGAGGCGTCGCTCGATCTCCTGCCCCATGTCCTCCGGCCTGGGGACGGAGGTGTACCACAGCTTCCAGAGGCTTCCGTCCCGGGCGGCGTCGACCAGTCCGTCATGGTGGCCCGGAGCGAGGGGCTCGAGGATGACCCCGGTGCCCCGGAGGACGGTCGGCTGGAGGGCGGTCATGCATCGACCCTAGTCCCCGGCCGGCGATGCTGCCCGGTGCCGTACCGGTCCGCAGCGATCAGCGGGACCCGGGCTGCAGGGCGTCGACGGCATCCAGTACCGCGAGCGAGGGGAGGTCAGCCATGGCGGCGACGACAGCCAGGGGCTCCCCGCTGCTGACGGCCGATGCCGCGGCCACCTGCAGTTCCGTCAGGGACAGGGCGCCGGTGTCGGGGTGCAGGCCCTGGATGGTGTGGGAACTGCTGGAGCGTGCCGCAGCGACGACCCGTTCAAGGTGGCCCGAACTCATGATGTCTCCCTCGCGTCGTTGCTTTCAGTCTCACCCTCGGCCATGAAGCTGGGAAGTTGCGCAACGCGGGCTGGAAGCGCTTGCGATCGGCGCGGAGATCAGGGCGAGAGCGCACTGGTGGTCGAGATCGCCCCCTGGAAGCCTCTTCTTGACTCCCGGAGGGCGGAACCCCACGTCCGCGCACGCGCTTCGATGTAGTCAACGTCAGGACGCGGACAGGTCCAGGTCTTCGGTTGCGTCCTTCCACTATGGCCGGGCAACCCGGTGCTCCCGCTCGCGTGCAGGTCCTTTTCCCCTCAAGGAGGACCGTCGTCGCCGGCGCATCCCGCGCTCATCGCCTCGTCGGCGACAGCCGGCTCGTCCGTGAGCGCGGTGATGAGCCGTTCCAGCCGGACGAGTCCCGCGAAGCGACCGGCGTCGTCGGTGGCCATGACCGGACTGAACCGCGACGGTTCGTCGCGGGTGATGCAGCGGGCGAGGGCCTCGCGGATGGGTGTGTGGATGTTCACGCACATCCCCGGCGGCGCCGCCCCGGCCACGGCGTCCTCCCGGGTGAGGACGGACACCGGGCGTCCGGCGGCAAGGAGGACCACCTCCGTGAGCAGGGGCTGGGTGGCGAAGGCCGCACCCGCTTCCGTGAGGTCCCGCGCCGTGAGGGCGGTCTCGGTGATCGCCCGGATGGCGGGAGCACGGCCGGCGCCGGCGCGTGTTGCCAGGTGCCGCGCCATGCCCTCGTCGAGACCTACCCAGGGCAGGGCAGGGCGGCCGAGCAGATAGCCCTGCATGAGCGGTACGCCGAGGGACGCCAGCACGTCCAGTTCCTCCACCTGCTCCACGCCCTCGGCGATGATCCACGCGTCGATCCTGTCGGCGAAGGATCCCAGCATGTCGACGAGGGCACGGCGCGCCTCGTCGTGGTGGATGTTGCTGATGAAGTCCCGGTCGATCTTGATGAAGGAGGGGCGGAGGGCGAGGAGGTGCTGCAGCCCGGCGTACCCGGAGCCGGCGTCGTCCACCGCGATCAGTGCGCCGCGTTCCTTCAGGAGCTCGAGATCCGGTGCCAGTGCGGCGTAGGACTCGATGGCGGAGTGCTCCGTGAGCTCTACGATCACCCCGGAGAGGTTCCCGCACTCCTCCCAGACGGAGCGGATCGCGGGCGAGGAGAGGAGGTCCGGTGAGACATTGACCGTGAGGAAGGTGTTCCGGGGGAGTCCGGACCGGTGCGCGAGGGCGACCCGCAGGGCTGCTGCTTCGAGCTCGGCGGCGCGCCCGAGTTCGCGGGCCTTGGAGAACCACGCCGCCGGGTTCTTCTCGCCGTACCCGGGGAAGCGCAGCAGTGCCTCGAAACCGGCGATCGTAGCGCGCGTCGTGTCCACGATCGGCTGGTACATCGAGACGATGCCCTCCCCCCGGCAGGCCGACGCGAGGTCCCTGCTCCACTGGTCCTCCAGCAGCAGGACCGTCCCGACGTCATGCATCGGCCATCACCACCCCGGACCCGTCGACGCGGCCGGGATCAGGCGGTCGTCGTCCGCGCACGCACAGCGGCGACGACGGCGGGCGGCAGGTCCGCGAGCCCGTGGACCGCCGCAGCGTGGTCGCGGACGCCGGCCAGCAGCTCGTCCTCGGACTCGACCGTCCAGCGGGCGTCGCAGCCCGGAACCACGTCACCACACGCGAACGACTTCATGTCGGAAGAATCCCCCATCTGCGCCACGGCCCGGCCCCCGATGACCGGCCCTGGTGCTGCGTCGCCGGTACCGGCGATCAGCCTAGAAGAACATCGTAGGGATACGGGTCCCGGGGCACCAGACCTTTCTTCCCGTGCCTCGTCGACGTCGGCCGGGATCAGCCCGTCGGCGCGTCGTGATCCGGGAACCGGGCGCCGAGCGCGGAGAGCACCCCGCGCGCCTTCGTCCGGATCTCGTCCCACTCGTCATCCGGGACGGAGTCGGCGGTGATCGCTCCGCCCACGCCGAGGGTCAGCCGGGTGCCACCGTCCGCCGGTCCGTCCTGCAGCACCAGGGTGCGGATGACCACGGCGAGGTCGGTGGCCCCGGTGAGGCTGAAGTACCCGGCGGCCCCCGAGTAGGGCCCCCGCGGCTCCCGCTCGAGCGCGTCGAGGACGGCCATGGTGCTGATCTTCGGGGCGCCGGTCATGGACCCTGCCGGGAAGGCCGAGGCGACGACGCCGGCGCGGGCGCTGCCCGGGCGCAGGCGCGCGTCGATGGTGCTGACCATCTGGTGGACCGTGGCGTAGGTCTCGATCCCGCACAGGCGGCTGACGGTCACGGAGCCGGGGACGGCGTGGTGGGAGAGGTCGTTGCGCAGCAGGTCCACGATCATGATGTTCTCCGCGCGGTCCTTGGGCGAGGTCCGCAGGTCCTCCAGCAGGGCCGCGTCCTCGGCGGCGTCCGTGGAGCGGCCGCGCGTCCCCTTGATCGGTTCGGCACGCATGGCGCCGTCGGCGGTCACGCGCAGGAAGCGTTCGGGGGAGGAACTCGCGATCGCGAAGCCGGGGAAGCGGAGGAAGTGCGCGAAGGGCGCAGGGCTCACGGCGCGCAGTCGCAGGTAGGCCGCCAGGGCATCGACGCGCGGCACCTCGGCGGACAGCGACGTCGTGAGGCACACCTCGTACGTGGTGCCCTCGGTGATCTCCGCCTGCGCCCGGCGGATCTTCGCGAGATATTCGGCGCGCGTGTCACGGAGGGTGAAGGCGGGCGCGGGCAGCGGCCTCCCGGGGCTGCGCGGGGCGGTGGAGGCGACGGCATGCCGTGCCCGCGCCAACCATGCCTCCCGCTCGGGGTCGGGCCGTCCGTCGGAGAGCGTGAGGAGGTGCACGGCACCGTCGGCATGGTCGATCACGACGGCGCGCCCGGCGAAGACGAGCGCCGCATCCGGGAGGGACTCGCCGACGGACGGACCGGACGACCCCCCGGTCTCCCGCTTGAGCTCGTAGCCGAGGTACCCGACCCAGCCGAGGCCGAAGTCGCAGGCGAGCCCCTCGGGCGAGCGGACCGCCCGGCGGCCCCAGACGTCGTCGAGCCAGCGGAAGAACGGCTCCCGCACGCGCGTCGTCACGGCGCCCGCACTGATCTCGGTGACCCCGTTCCGGTGGAACGCCTGCTGCCCGAAGGCGCCGCCGTCGTCGGCCAGGATGCTGAAGCGGTTGCGGCCGCCCGGGGCCACTCCGGCCCCGGGGGCACCTGCCGCGTCCGAGCTGTCGAGCCACACCGCTGCGGCGGACTCCGCGTAGAGCGCGGTGAACAGCGCCACAGGGTCGGGTCCGGCATCCGGCGAGGCGTCGATGCGCTCGGCGGCGAGGACCAGCCCGCGCCGCACCGCACGCTCCGGTGCGAGCAGCCCGGCGCAGGCGGGCAGGGCGGTGAGGGCGAGGCGCACCGCGTGTGGCGACGGTTCGACCTCGTGCCCCCGCACGACGACGTCGGCCGCACCGCTCGGATCGTCGACGGCGAGCCACGCGGACTCCTGGTCGGCCCAGCGGTCCCAGAAGGGGGAGTAGGTCTCACCGTCGCGGGCGATCGCCGAGCGGTGCCGCACCGCGGCGTCGGCCTCGACCCAGATCACGACGTCGAGATGCGCCCGGGCCGCCGCCGTCGCCGCCCCCACGCCCTCGAGCAGGACGATCTCCGCGGCGGCCGTCGTGCGCTCCGGTCCGTCCCGGTCCGCGGTCCAGTCCCAGGCCTTCCAGCGGGCGGTGCTGCCGGAGCGCAGCGGCAGGAGGACGTGCTCCAGGTAGCGTGCCACGCCGTCGTCGAGCCCGTCCCAGCCCGGGTAGATGTCCTCGAGGTGGAACACGGACACGGTGTGGTGTTCGCGGAGGAGGGCGGCGAGCTCGACGGCGAGGGTCGTCTTGCCCGCACCGGACCGGCCGTCGACGGCGATGAGGAGCGGGGTGTCGGTGGGCACGGCTCAGGCCAGCGCGAGCAGCGCGCCGACGCCCACGAAGAGCGAGCCGAAGGTGCGGTTGAGGATCCTCTGGCCGCGGTCGTCGCGCGTGAAGCGGCGGAACGAGCGGGCGGTCCCGGCGTAGAAGAACCACATGACGAGGACGTCGATCACCACGACGGTCGCTGCCAGCACGCCGTACTGACGCAGGAGGGGCTCGTCCGGCCGGATGAACTGGGGGATCAGCGCGAGGAAGAACACGACGGCCTTGGGGTTCAGCAGGTTCACCCACACCCCGCGGCGGAACATCGGGAGCCGTCCCTCGGCACCGCGGAGGGCGTGGAGGTCACCGTGTTCGGGCTTCTGCAGGAACTTCCTCACGCCGAGGTAGACGAGGTAGGCCGCGCCCGTGTAGCGGATGAGGTCGAAGGCGAGGGGCGAGTTCGCCACCAGGATCCCCACCCCGGCGGCCGCGATCCCGATGTGCACCAGCAGGGCGGTCTGCTGGCCCAGGATGCCCCAGATCGAGCGCCGGAACCCGACCGTGAGGGCGTTGCTCATGGTGTTCACCGCACCTGCCCCGGGAACGAGGCTGATGAGGGTTCCGGCGCCGAGCAGCGCCAGCCAGAGCGAGGGGTTCACCCGTTCATGGTAAGCGCCCGGACTCAGGCGTCCGGCGCGCCGGCGTCGAGCTCCTGCCGCACGAAGCGGACCACGCCCTCGACGGCGCCGTCGACCATGCCCCAGGTGGCCTCGAAATCGCTGGAGTCGCCGTACCAGGGGTCGTAGATGCCGAGGTCCTCGAGGTCGGTGTCCGTGGTCGACGGGTCGAATTCGCGCAGCAGGTGGATCCGGTCCCGGGACGCGTCGTCGGGTGCTTCCGAGCGCAGCTCACGGTAGTGGTCGAGGTCGAGCGCCAGGATGAGATCCCGCTCGCGGTACCACGCGGTCTCGAAGCGCCGTGCGCGGTGGAGGTGGCTCTCGATGCCCAGCTCCGTCAGCTTCGCTGCTGCGCGCTCGTCGATGGGTCGCCCGGACTCCCAGTCCGTGGTGCCCGCGGAGTCCACCACGACGTCGTTTGCCATGCCCGCCTCGGCGAACGCGTGGGCCAGCATGAGTTCGGCCATGGGGGAGCGGCAGATGTTGCCGGTGCAGACGGTGACGATGCGGTACATGCGGACAGCCTAGCGACGCCCGGTGCCGTGGCTAGGACCGGCGGGCCCCCGAGCGGACGCGCTGGAGCAGGAGCACGACGGCGGCACCGACGAGGACCACCAGGCCGACGTAGAGCAGGAACTTGAGGGTCTCGACGGCGATGCCGACGACCAGGAGGACGAGTGCGATGAGGGCCAGGGTGATGAGGGCGGATTTCATCACCCCAGTATGTCCGGGTGGTGCGCCCGATCTCCAGCCGGCGCCGGGGGGAGCCGATCAGGTCCTCCACCCGGGCGACTCCCGGGTCCCAGAGGTCCCCGAGCGATCCGGGTACGGAGCGGGGGAACCTGAGGGCGCAGTCCAGGATCCCGTTGCGCAGGTCGGCGTCGAGGCGCAGGGCCCGCTCGGCGGACGCCGGTCGGGAGAGGAGGTAGGTCGTGCCGCCGATGAGGACGGCGACCACGCCGATCCGCTCCCACCAGGAGAGCCCTAGTCCCTCGAGGAGGTCACCTACGACGAGAGTCGGGAACAGGCTGCCCACGGATGCCCAGGAGAAGATCCTCTCCCACCGGCCCCGCGGTGCCCTCTCGATGTCCTGCATGGGCCCAGCCTCTGCGGGTGCTGCCCCGTCTCAGCCCCGCGCGAGGATCTCCACGCTCGGCATGAGGAAGACGCCGTCGTCGCGCCGGGCCCACCGGCGCCAGCCCTCGGCCAGCCGCCGGAGCGTCTGCTGATCGGCGAGCCCTCGCTCCAGCACCTGCGTCGCGAAGGCGGAGTGCAGCACCCGGTCCGCCCAGGAGTCCGCGAGGAACCGGCGGTCCGCCTCGGCGGAATAGGTCCAGTTCGACGACGACACCTCGATCTCCGCGAAGCCTGCCGCAGCGGCCCAGCCGGGGAGTCTCCGCCCTGCATCGGGCTCACCCCGGTTCCCGCGGGCCAGGTGCCCGTAGAGCCCGCGCCACTCGTCGAGCTCGTCGACGGCCGGGAACCAGGTCATCGCCCCGAAGTCGGCCTCGCGGACCGCGACGAGCCCCCCGGGCCGCACCACCCGTCGCATCTCGCGGAGCGCGGCGACGGGATCGGCCAGGTGCTGGAGGACCTGATGGGCGTGGACGACGTCGAAGGACTCGTCGGCGGCATCGAGGTCGTAGACGTTGCCCTCGCGGAACGTCAGGTTGAGGAGTCCGGCGTGGGTCTCGGAGGCCTCTGCGATGACGTCCGCCGAGCTGTCGACGCCCACCACCGAGCCGGGGACCACGAGATCCGCGAATCCGGCGGTGATGCTGCCGGGGCCGCAGCCGATGTCGAGCAGGTCCATCCCGCCCTCGAGGAGGGGCTCGACGTAGGCGGCCGAGGTCGCGACCGTTCGGGCGGCGTGCGCCGCGGTGACACTGGGGTGGTGGCCGTGGGAGTAGACCTCGTCGCTCATGAGGGGAGCGTAGCGCGGGGACGGTCCTCAGTCAGCCGCTGTGTCGTCGCGCGCCTCGATCGTCGCGGCGACCGTCGCGTCCGTCACCTTCTGCATCATGTCGCGCAGCAGTGCCAGCTCCTCCCCGGAGTACTGGTCGAGGACGCCGGTGATGTGGCGGCCCAGGGGAGCGAAGAGCATGGCGCCCGTGGCGCGCGCCTTCTCCGTCATCTCGAGGTGGACCTGGCGCCGATCCACGTCACTGCGCCGCCTCGTCACGTGCCCGGCGGAGTCGAGCCGGTCCACGAGCGCCGTGGTGGCGGGCGAACTGAGGTTGAGTTCCTCACGGAGGAGGCCCGGCGTGACGGTGAGCCCGGCCCGGGCGGCGCCCATCATGATGCTCAGGGCGTGCAGGTCGGTGCGGTAGAGGCTGTCGCGGTTGCTCGCGACGTCCACGTAGCGGTCGGTCTCCACGGTGAACTGGCGCATGAGTGCCATGAGGTCTTCCCGTGCCGCCATCATTCCTCGCCTTCCTCTCCTCCAGCTTAGGCCGGTTCCAATTATCTCCATCATAGATATACTCTGCTGTAGAGATACCCTTAGGAAGGCGTGGAAATTCATGAGAAGTACGTGGTTGAGGGTCCTGCTGCCCGTCGTCGTCGTTCTGATCTGGCTGGTGGGCGCTGCGGTGGGAGGGCCGACGTTCGGGCGGCTCGAGGAAGTGTCGAGCAACGACCAGGCATCGTTCCTGCCCGCGAGCGCCGAGTCCACCGAGGCCGGGGAACTGCAGCAGCAGTTCAGTGACTCGGGGGCCATCCCGGCGGTCATCGTGGCGGAGTCGGAGACGGCGATCCCGCAGGAGGAGCTCGGGACCTACGAGAACCTCGGTGCCACGCTCGGCGCCGTCGAGGGGCTGGAGCCGCCGGCGGAGGGCGCTCCCGCGGTCGCCGGTCCCATCCCCTCGGAGGACGGCTTCGCCGTCCAGTACATCGCGTTCGTCTCCCCGGACGCCGAGCTCGCGGAGGTGGTCACGGAACTGCGGCAGGTCCTCGCGGACGAGCTGCCCGACGGCGTCGCGGGCTACGTCACGGGGCCCGCCGGCTTCACCAACGACCTCGTGGAGGCCTTCGGCGGTATCGACGGGATCCTGCTGGGGGTGGCGCTCGGCGCGGTCTTCGTCATCCTGCTCGCCGTCTACCGTTCCGTGGTGCTGCCGTTCCTCGTCCTGCTGACCTCCGTCTTCGCCCTCGCGACGTCCATCCTGCTGGTCTTCGCCTTCGCGAAGCTCGACTGGATCCAGCTGAGCGGACAGAGCCAGGGCATCCTGTCCATCCTCGTGATCGGTGCCGCCACCGACTACGCGCTGCTGCTCGTCGCGCGGTTCCGGGAGGCGCTCGCGGAGAACGAGACCAGGTGGGACGCGATGCGCGTGGCCTACCGCGGATCGGTCGAACCCATCCTGGCCTCGGGCGCCACGGTGATCCTGGGCCTGCTCTGCCTGCTCTTCTCGGACCTCAACTCGAACAGGAGTCTCGGGCCCATCGCGGCCATCGGGATCGCCTTCTCCCTGGCTGCGGCGCTGACGCTCCTGCCTGCACTCCTGCTGCTGTTCGGGCGCGGCGCGTTCTGGCCGCTGCGGCCGCGCTACGATGCCCGGCTCGCGGTCGCCGTCGCCCCCCACCACGGCAAGCACGCCGCGCCGACCGATGCCGGTGCCGAAACCGGCCTCGAGCGGCTGAAGGGCATCTGGAAGCGTGTGGCTCTGCAGGTGGCACGCCGTCCTCGCGTCCTCTGGATCGCCTCTCTGCTCATCCTCGTCGCGGGCGCCCTCGGGCTCTCTCAGCTGCAGGCCAGCGGTGTACCGCAGTCCGCACTGATCCTGGCGCCCTCCAACGCCGTGGACGGCCAGGAGGCGCTCGGCCGGCACTTCGACGCGGGTTCCGGCAGCCCCGTCTACGTCGTGGCGCCGGAGCGGGATCAGGATGCTGCGCTCGACACCGTGCGTGCCCAGGAGGGCATCGCCGACGCGAGCCTCACGGCAGATCCGACCGGTGCCGCCGTCGTCGAGGACGGCCGGGTGCTCATCAGCGGCACGCTCGAGTACCAGGCGGACTCGGACCGGGCGGAGGACGTGGTGCGGGATCTACGGACCGCGCTCGACGACGCCAGCCCGGATGCGCTCGTCGGCGGCGTGACAGCGGTGGCGATCGACACGAACGACACCGCGCTGGCGGATCTCGTCAAGATCATCCCGATCGTCCTGCTCGTCATCCTCGTGGTCCTCGTCATCCTGCTGCGCTCGGTGCTGGCGCCCGTGCTGCTCGTGGCCAGTGTGGCGCTCTCCAATGCGACGGCGCTCGGCGTCTCCGCATTCGTGTTCAACAACGTGTTCGGGTTCGAGGGAGCGGACGCTTCGGTGCCGCTCTTCGCCTTCGTGTTCCTCGTGGCGCTCGGCGTGGACTACAACATCTTCCTGATGACCCGCGTCAGGGAGGAGTCGCTGCGCATCGGGACCCGGCCGGGGATCCTCCGCGGTCTCGGGGTCACGGGAGGCGTCATCACGTCGGCGGGCGTCGTCCTGGCCGCGACCTTCGCGGCCCTCGGGGTCATCCCGATCCTGTTCCTCGCGCAGATCGCCTTCGTCGTGGCGTTCGGCGTCCTGCTGGACACCGTGCTGGTGCGCTCGCTGCTCATCCCGGCCCTGGCCTACGACATCGGGCCGGCGATCTGGTGGCCGTCCAAGCTCGGGAAGATCCCCTCGCCCCGCTAGCGGTCGCCGCCCGCGGAGGGGCCGTCCGGGTGAGCTCCGGCGGTCCCTCCGTGTCGCCACGTGCACCGGCTCCTCCGCGGCCCGGCGGCGCCCGGCACCCAGCGTCCCGGGCCTTCCGCAAGCTTTGCGCAAGAACCGGGTGGTTCCGCACCCTCGTATCCCGCTGTCGCTACCCTTGGACTGTGCCCATCCACTCGACTCCGTCAGGTCCTGGTCAGCACCAGGACAGCGGGACGGCACCCCCCAGGAGTGAAGCCGTCCCGGTCACGGGCGCGCCGGGCAAGGCTGCTCCGCTGCTGGTGCCGGCGGTCCTGGAGGACATGAGGAGCGATTTCGACGATCCCGCCGTCGTCAGCCGGTTCGCCCACGACTTCTGCTCGACGCTCGAGGGGAAGATCGACCGGCTGGACGTCCGGCTGCAGGGCGGCGATGCCATGGGCGCGGCGGACGCGGTGCTCAGCGTCACGACGTCGTCGGCCATGGTGGGCGCCGTGCGCCTCACGCAGGCCTCGCTCCGGATGCAGCGCCTGATCGCGGCGGACGACCTCGACGACGCCCTGATCTCGCTCGCGCTGCTCCGTGCCTGCGCGGCGGACACCGTCACCGAGCTCGAGCGTGTCTACCCGAAGGGGAGCACGGGCGCCGCACCCTAGCCCGGCCCCCGTGCGGTGCCGGTCGGCCGCAGACGCCGCTCGGCGCCAGGGGCGTTCGAGCCCACGGCTAACGGGAGGTCGAACTCCTCGGCATGATCCTGAAGCCGACGCCGCGCACCGTGGTGATGAGATCCGGGTCCCCCGACGTCCGGGCCAGCTTCTGCCGCAGGTTCGCGATGTGCACCTCGATGGCGCGCTCGTCCGTGCGGCTGACGAAGTTGTAGCCCCGGTACTCCCTGCCGCGGGATACGCGCACCAGCTCTTCCTTGGTGCGCACCGCGCCGTTGCTGCGCAGCAGCTCGTGCAGGAGGTTGAACTCGGTCTTGGTGAGCGGGAGTTCGACGCCCGAGCAGGTCGCCGTGCGGGCCTCGCCGTCCAGCACCAGGTTGCCGTTGCGGAGGAGGCCCGCCGCCGCACCCGCCGGAGCCTCGGTGGTGGCCGGCGAGGCAGGCGCGGTGCCGCCGGATGCTCCGGGGGTGACGGACGCAGGGGGAGCCACCGGCTGGCCGATGCGGGGCCGGCGTAGCATCGCGTCGATCCGTGCCCTCAGCTCCCGCGGCCGGAAGGGCTTCAGGACGTAGTCGTCCGCGCCGGCCTGGAGCGCGGTGAGGATGTCCATCTCGTCCGTGCGGCCACTCAGGACGATCACGTAGCAGTCCGACGTCGTGCGGATGCGGCGCAGCACCTCGTACCCGTCGATGTCGGGGAGGCCGATGTCGAGCGTGACGACCGCCGGATGTTCCTGCCGCACGGCGTCCACACCCTCGCGGCCCGTCGCGGCACCGCTTGCCGCGAAGCCGCCCTGCTCGAGGACGGCACACAGCAGGTTGCGGATGTCGAGGTCGTCCTCGATCACGACCGCTGCGCGGCGGTCACCGGCAGCGACGCTATTCATGGGCTGCGACCTTCGTCTCGGGGGGCAGCAGCGCCGCTCCGGACGGGTGCTCCGCTTGCCGGGCGGACGGGAGGGCGGAAGTGACGGCGGATGTCCGTGCCATGGTGCGAGACCTGTTCTCTTCGGCGGCCCGGCTGACCGCGTGGGTCCCGTGGCTTTGCGTCCCCGGCTCGCACCGGGTTTGCCTTTGTCGACGGGCGGCTGCCCGCTCCACGATTTTAGCAACCCGCACCGACGCCGTGGGATCGCTCCCTCCACCACGCCCCGTCACCGCTCCGCCCTCCCCGTCCCGGGCTGCCGGAGCAGCGCAGCGCCGCGTCGCACGGCCGATCCGACGGCCGTGAGCGCCGTCGAGCCATGGCGCCACTGCTGCCAGTGGAGAGGGACGTCCAGGTGCCCGTCGTCGTCGAACGGGAGGAGGTCCCCGCGATCCCGGTGCAACTCCAGTTCCGACACCAGGCCCCAGCCCATGCCCAGGCGGATGGCCTCCGCGAACTCCTCGGCCGCGGGAACGTGGTGGCGTGGAGCGTCCCCGGTGTACCGGATGCGTGAGCGGAGATACGCGTCCTGCAGGTCGTCCTTCCGGTCGAAGACGATGACGGGGGCCTTTGCCAGCGCCTCCGGCGTCGCGCCGTCCGGGAACCAGGCCTCACGGAAGCTGCGAGTGCTCACCGGGACGTAGCGCATGATGCCGAGCGGGTGGGAGGAACAGCCCTGGACCGGCGCCGCGACCGACGTGATGGCCGCCGCTGCCGCGCCGCTGCGCAGGAAGTCGAGCGAGTGGTCCTGGTCCTCCCGGAGGATCTCGATCTGGAGCGTCTCCGCGATCGGGGCGAGGGCGGGCAGAACCCAGGTGTGGAGGGAATCGCCGTTGACCACGATCGTGATGTGCTGCCGGCTCCGCTGGTCCTCCGCGGCGAGCTCGTCCGAGAGGTCGGCGGTGAGCAGTTCGAGCTGCCGGGCGAACCGCACCACCGCCTGTCCGGCGTCGGTGGCCCGGAGCGGCCGGGCCCGCGTGATGACGGGTCGCCCGACGGCGACCTCCAGGGCGCGGATCCGCTGGCTCACCGCCGACGGGGTGATGGAGAGCGTGGCAGCCGCGGCCTCGAAGCTGCCTCCGCCCACGATCGCGGCGAGCGCCTGCGCCTGTGCAGGGTCGACATGTGTCATGAGCACTTCTTACCATGCTGAAGAAGCTTTAGCTGGTCTTACGCGGTGCCCCCTTCTAGGTTGATCAGGTGATCACCACTGCCGCCACCGGCTTCGCTGCCGGCCTGACCCTCATCGTCGCCATCGGATCGCAGAACGCCTTCGTGCTGCGCCAGGGCCTCCGACGCTCCCACGTGGCCCTGGTCGTGGCGGTGTGTGCCCTGTCGGATCTCCTGCTGATCGGGCTCGGCGTCGGCGGCCTCGGCGCTTTGATCGAGGGGGCGCCGGTGCTGCTCGAGGTGATCCGCTGGGCGGGCGCGGCCTTCCTCACCGGCTATGCCGTCCTTGCCGCACGCAGGGCGGTCCGGGGCGGGACCCTCGACACCGCCGGGGGCGCCGCGACGACGTCGTGGCGGGCAGCGCTCGGCACCTGCCTCGCCCTGACCTGGCTCAATCCCCATGTGTACCTCGACACCGTGTTGCTGCTCGGCTCCCTGGCGGGGACGCACGGCCCCACCGGCCGGTGGTGGTTCGCCGCCGGCGCGGGCCTGGGCAGCATCGTCTGGTTCACAGCACTCGGCGCGGGGGCGCGCTTCCTCGCCCCGCTGTTCGCGCGTCCGGGGGCGTGGCGCGTGCTCGACGCCCTGATCGCCGTCGTCATGCTGGTCCTCGCCGTCCTCCTCGTGGTCCGGTAGGGGGCGGACCGTCAGGCCGGCGGTCGCTGCGGCGCGCGACGCGCCTGGGCCTGCCGGTCCCACAGCCACAGCACGACGACGACGGCGGCACCGGCCACGAACACGGCGAGGGAAGCGGCCCACGCACCGGGGTCCGGGGCGAGGAGAGCCGTCCCGTCCTGCCACGGCCACAGGGCGCGCGCGGAACCCAGGATCAGGCCGGTGGCGATGAGCAGTGTTGCGCGCCTCCTCGCACGCAGGAGATAGGCCAGGCCACGCACCACTGTCGCGAGCCCGAGGACCGCGCCACCGGCGAAGAGTGCGAGGTAGCCGATGTCGCGGGTGCTCGCGGCCTCGAGGGTCGGCTCGTACAGGCCGATCGTGAGCAGGATGAAGGAGCCGGAGAGGCCGGGCAGCACCAGTGCGCAGACCGCGGCGGCACCGCTGAGGACGAGCACCCACCCCTGTGGCTCGCCCACCTGCAGGGTCGGCAGTCCCAGTCCGAGGAAGACGCCGACAGCGACGACCACCACCACGAACACGGCCAGGGCCCACGGTGCGGGACGAGGCGGGAGCAGCCGCGTGACCATGGACAGCGGGACCAGCAGGCTCGCGAGCACCATGCCGAGGAAGAGGGCCCGGGCGATCACGGGTTGCGTGTCGACGAAGGCATGCAGCGGTCCGGCCAGCGTGAGGAGCGCCACGGCCATCCCGATGGCCAGGGGCAGCACCAGCCGCCATTCGACGGCATGGAGATGCGTGCGGGACGCCGCCCGGCCCTTCCCGCCGAGGAGGGCGGTCACGGCGTGGACCGCGTGGTCGGCCGAGGCGATGAGGCGGTCGTAGATGCCGAGGACGAGGGCCATGGTGCCTCCCGAGACCCCCGGCACCAGTTCCACCAGACCGATCAGGGCTCCCTGCAGGAAGCTGGGCAGTGCGCGCAGCGAGGGGTTCGGAGGAACAGGGCTGCTGGGTGTCGGGTGCAAGGCCATTCTCCTCACCGTACGGCCGCGGCATCCCCCGATCCACCTCGGACGGGGTGAGGCGGCCGTCTGTGAGGCATCACGCATCGGCGTCCCGCGTCCCATGGAACACCCAGACGCTGCTGCTACCGTGTCAGCTTCCCCTGCTCCCGCCGGCTCGCCTCGTGCTGCCCGGACCCGAAGGAACCCGCGTGACGCACCTGCCCGACCAGCCCCCGCCGGCGGACCGACCCGTCGGACCCTCTGATCCCGGCCAGGGGGCACGCGTGCCGGGCAGAGCCGAGCGCCACGAGGAGCACCGGGCCGAGCACAACGACGAGCACCGTGCCGAGCGCCACGACGAGCACCGCTCCGGCCGCGGCCTCGACGACGTGGACGGCGGTCGTCCCCGGTGGCTGCGTCCCGTGGCGGTGGCCGTGATCGCTCTCGTGACGGCCGTCGTCGTGTTCGGCGGGTACTGGGCGGTGCGACTGGCGACCAACGTCGACAGCCTCGACCTCAGCGCCACCGGGACCTCGGGGTCCGGGGTGGACGACCGCACCGACCGGCTGCAGATCCTGGTCCTGGGGTCGGACACGCGGAGCGGATCGAATGCGGCCTACGGCGCGGAGGACGACTCCTCGGGCTACGGGCAGGCGGACGTCATGATGCTGCTCGACATCTCGGCGGACAACCAGCACGTCAACGTCCTCAGCTTCCCGCGGGACCTCCTCGTGGACATCCCCGCCTGCACGGACGGGCAGGGCGGCGGCTCGTTCGGCGGGAGGTCCGGCGAGATGATCAACAGCGCCATGCGGGACGCCGGTCCGGGGTGCGCGGTGGACACCGTCAACGAGGTCACGGGGCTCGAGGTGGACCACTTCATGCTGGCTGACTTCAACGCGGTCACCGAGCTCTCCGACGCCGTCGGAGGAGTGGACGTCTGTGTCACCCAGGCGATCGACGAGCCGAAGTCCGGTCTGAAGCTGCCGGCCGGGACCTCGAGCGTCCAGGGCGAGCAGGCCCTGGCGTTCCTGCGGGCCCGTGCGGCGTTCGGTGACGGCGGCGACCTCGGCCGGATCCAGGCGCAGCAGGCCTTCCTCGGTTCGCTCACCCGGAAGATCAAGGACGAGGGGACTCTCGGGAACCCGCAGCGACTGCTCGGGATCGCCGACGCCCTGACCAGCAACCTCACCGTGGACAGGGGCCTGGCCTCCGTTCCCGCGATGGTCACCATCGGGAACCGGTTGAAGGACATCGACCCGGCGAAGGTCGCGTTCATCGCCGTCCCCACGGTGCCGGCCGCTGATCCCAACCGCCTGGTGCTGGACGAACCCCTCGCCTCCGAACTCTTCGCCGCACTCCGGTCCAGTGCCGACCTGACGACGCCCGCGGCGGACGTTCCCTCGACGGACGTTCCCTCGGAGGGTGCTCCCACGGCCGGGAGCACCGACCCGACCGCGAGTCCCGACGCCGGTCCGCTGCCCGAAGCCTCCTCGGTCCCCGTGGTCGTCGCGGACGGAACAGGCGGCGCAAGCGTCGTCGCGTCACTCGTCCCGGCGCTGACCGGGGCCGGCTACGCCGGGGCCGGGAGCATGCTCGCCCCCGCGACGCCCCTCACCGGCATCTACTACGGCGAGGGCTTCGAGGAGGAGGCACGGGCCATCGCCGCCCTGCTCGGGCTGCCGGCGTCGATCGCTACTCCTGATCCCTCGGTCTACGGTGTGCAGGTGTATGTCGGCGCGGACGCCGCAGGTGGACTGGACCAGGTCGCCGGCCCCGACGTATCGGGTGCCATCAACCAGACCGCCGATCAGGTGTCCTGCCAGGACACCAACCCGTTCGGCTGACCGCCGGACGGCGGCGGCGGCGCGGGCGTCGTCCCGCCCGCCGTCCTCCGTGGTCCTCCGGTCAGAGCAGGACGACGTCGGACACCGCGACCACGGCGCCCCCACCGTCGCGGATCTGGAGCTGGGACACGTCCTCGCGCAGCACCGCGGCGTTCATCCGGCAGGTGACCGTGCGGTCCGCCCCGAGGAAGGTGCCGGAGAGGTACTCCTCGCCGTCGTCACCCACCAGCACCACCTCGAACTCCTCCCCGACGGCGAGTCCGTCCAGTTCGAGGACCGTCTCCGTGCCCCAGGTGTGCGCCACGAGAGCGGCGTCGACGGTGGTTCCGGCGGGCTGCTCCGAGAAGGTGACGTCCTCGAGTGCGCCGAGCGTCCCGGGCGGGCCGTCCGGGGGAGCCTGCAGGGCTCCCGTCAGGGCCTGCCCCCCGAGCGCGCCGGCCACCACGAGTCCGGCCGCTGCCAGTGAGAACTGCAGGCGGCGCGGGCGGGTCCCGGACGTGAGCCTTCTGCTGCCGGTGCGTCGGGAGCGGGACGGAGCGGTTTCCTCGGCGGGACCGGCGGGAGACGCACCCGTGGCCAGGGAGACGCGTTCGGCGAGGCCGGGCGGCAGCGGTGGTTCCTCCCAGGTCAGGTCCGCGCGGTCCAGCCGCCGAGTGAGGTCCCTGAGCTCCTGCAGCTCGTCCGCCAGGGTCGGATCCGCGGCGCACGCGAGGTCGAAGTCGCGCTGCTCGTCGCCGTGGAGATCACCGGCGAGGGCAGCCGCGAGCAGTGCCTCCCGGCGCGCATGCTGATCGCTCATTGCTCCTCCTCCTCGCGCAGTGCTTCCTTCAGCGCTCTCAGTCCGTAGAACATCCGTGTGCGCAGCGTCGCCGCGGGAACGCCCGTGTGCCTCTCGAGCTGGAGGTAGGTCATACCCTGCAGCTGGACCGCGACGATCACCTCGCGGTGTTCCCGGCTCAACCGCGCCAGCCCGCCGTACAGCACGATCCGGTCATCGGCCGGTCCCGTCTCCGAGACCACGGTGGCGGACGCCTGCAGGTGGTCGTCGGTGACCGGTGTGGGCCGTCTTTGCCGGGCACGCAGCTGGTCGATGACCACGTTCCGGGCTATCGCGAACAGCCAGGTCCGCTCGGACCCGCGGTCGGGCCGGTAGCTGGCCCGTGCCCGCCAGGCCCGGACGAAGGTCTCCTGCACGCATTCCTCGGCCATGCCGCCGTCGCGCGTGCTGTTGTACGCGAAGGCGTAGAGGCCACGGCCGTGCTCGTCGAAGGCCTCCCGCACGTCGAAGGTGCCGGCGTCGTCCCTGATTGAATCCGCCCTCCGAGCCGTCGTCCCGAGCATCGTGTCCGCCTGTCCGCAGAAGTGGGTGCGAAGGGGATACCGCTCGGGGGTGGTGAAACGTTCACCGGTTCGTCCGCGACGTCCAATTAGTCCACGACGACGACGGTCCGTCCGCGGCGATGAACGCCCGGACGCAAGCGCGAGTATACCTTCGCAGGCGCACCGATCCGCGGCGCGCACATCGGAAGGGACACCATGCAGAGGACCACGAAGAGGATCGCCGGGCTGTCGGGCATCGTAGGGACAGCGGCGCTCGTGACGGCGATGGGTGCTGCGCCCGCGTCCGCGGAGACGGCCGTCGACCGGCCGGACTCCTTCACCAGTGCCTACACCGTCGCGGCGCTCCCGGGCAACGTGATCGGCCCGGACGGCGCACCCGCCCCGGGTGAGCCCGGCGCCACCGGCACGTTCAACTTCATGATCAACTCGGACCTCGAGATCATCTGCTACGACATCACGCTCGACGGCGTCACACCCCCGTTCCAGAGCATGGCGAAGACCTCGACCCACATCCACCAGACCGCGGCGGGGAAGAACGGCCCGCCCCGCATCGCCTTCCCGAATCCCGCGGGCGAGGGGACCCTGACGGGTTCGGGCTGCCTGCAGGGCCCTTTCACCACGGGACTGACGGGTGACAGCGGTGCGGACACGGGCGGGGGCTTCTCCCTCAAGCAGCTCGAGTCCGACCCCGCCGGCTTCTCGGCCGACACGCACACATCGAGCTTCGTTCCGGGTGCGGTCCGGGGTCAGCTGACGGCTCTGCCGATGGGCGGCGTGGACACCGGCGTCGTGTCGGCGCCGGTCCCGGCGCCGAAGTCGACCGCGCCTCTGGCCCTCGGCGCGCTGGCGCTGGTGGGAGCAGGTATCGGCGGTGCGGTGCTGGTCCGCCGTCGCGCCGGCGTCGCCTAGGGGATGCCGGAGGGGGCCGGCCGCGATGTCCGTCGGGGCCGGCTCCCTTCATCATCGGCGGTGCAGGAGCACGGGAGGTCCGCCGCGTCGGTGACGACCGCGGCCGCCCCGGCGTCACTCCCCGTTGGCGCGGGCTTCGATCCAGTCGGTCGCCGCATCGGAGAGGAAGACGCCGTCGGGCCCGCGCTCTCCGATCCACCAGGGGTCGGCGGCGATCAGGCCGCCCACGCGGCTGATGTCCGCGGCCACCTCGGGGGAGAGTGCCTCACCGTTGTGATCGCCCAGCCACTGCCGCGTCTCCGGCAGGACGGCTGCCCACCACTCTTCGAGTTCCATGACCGCAGTATGCCCCGGCACCGCGGGCTGCGGCCAGGGGAGCGGGCCGAGCCGCGGACGTTCCCGACGAGCCCGGAGCGGACCAGGAGCGGGGCTGCCGGAGGGAGAGCGGGCAGAGGACTCCCGACGCCGGGCCGTGCGCCGTCCTCCCGGGAGAGGCATCGATGATCGTCGACGGTGCAGTCGACGGTGCAGTCGACGGTGCAGTCGACGGTGCATATGCTGGCCCGGGACGTCGAGCGCCGCGTTCCACGTCATGAACCGGCCCGTCACGTTTGCTGATCCCCGGCCTCTGATCCCCGACCCCTGATCCCCGACCTCCAGAGCAGAAGTGAGTACCCCGATGAGCTTCAAGGCAGCCGCACCCTCGGTCCTGTTCGTGTGCGTCAAGAACGGGGGCAAGTCACAGATGGCGGCCGGCCTCATGGACAGGGTGGCCGGGGGTGCTGTCACCAGTGCCTCCGCCGGGTCGCAGCCCGGGTCCGCCGTCAACGGCCTCTCCGCGGAGGCCCTGGCCGAGCTGGGGATCGACATCAGCCGGAACGTGCCCCGCCGGATCACCCGCGAGGACCAGGAGCGGGCGGACCTCGTCGTCGTCCTCGGCGCCGAGGCGCAGGTCGACGAGGTCGACGGCACGCTCTACGAGCGCTGGGAGACGGACGAGCCCAGCGAGCGCGGCATCGAGGGGATCGAGCGCATGCGCCTGATCCGGGACGACATCCTCGAACGCGTCACCGCCCTGCACGCCACCCTCACCCGCCGGTAGGACCTCGGCGGACGGGCCCGTCCTGCACCCGCCGACCTGCGCGGGAGTCCCCACCGGTCGCTTCCACCGGCCGTTCCGGGCCCGATCCCGGCCGTCCGGCAGGGAACGCGCGTACCGTGGGCGGATGGCAGCCACCGATACCCGTCAGCAGCACATCGTCGACACGCTCGTCGAGGCCCACCAGGACCTGATGGGTGTCGATCCGCTCGCCTTCCGGGCACGGTTCCGGAAGATGGCGGCGGACCCGTACGCCTTCTACCGCGGCAGTGCGTCCCTCTTCTACACGGACATGGCAGGCCTCGACGACGCCTGGGCCGACGAGCGGACGGGTCGCGTCTGGATCCATGGGGACCTGCACGCCGAGAACTTCGGTACCTACATGAGCAACGAGGGCCGCCTGACCTTCGACGTCAACGATTTCGACGAAGCTTACGTGGGACATTTCTCCTGGGACCTGCGCCGCTTCGTCGCCTCACTGACGCTCCTCTGCTGGCAGAAGGCCCTGCCGTCCCGGGCCGTTCGCGACCTCGCCGGGATCTACCTCGAGGCCTACCTGCGACGTGTCGCGGACTACGTCGACGACGAGCAGTCCACCTTCGCCTTCGGCCTCGACAACACCGAGGGGACCATCCACCGCGTCCTCCAACAGGCCCGCGCCGCCCGGCGGACCCGGCTGCTCGATTCCCTGACCGTCATCGAGGACGACGAACGCCAGTTCCGCGACGACGGCTCCATCAGGTCGCTCGACGACGGCGAGTACGCGGACGTGGCCGAGGCGTTCCAGCAGTACCTGCGCACCATCCCTGCCGGCGAACGGTCCCGTCGCCGGATCTTCTACCGCGTCAAGGGGATCGTCGGGAAGAAGGGCTTCGGCATCGGCAGCGCGGGCCTGCCGACCTACAACGTCCTGATCGAGGGCTTCGACGAGGCCCAGGAGAACGACATCGTCCTGACCATGAAGCAGTCCACCATCGCCGCTCCCAGCAGGATCGTCCACGACCAGCGCGTGCGTGACTACTTCGAGGACGACGGGCACCGTGCCGTCGTCAGCCAGCGTTCGCTGCAGACCCACACGGATCCCTTCCTCGGGTACACGTCCATCCGCGGCGTCTCCTACGTGGTGTCGGAGCTGTCCCCCTACAAGCGCGACCTCTCCTGGGAGGACCTGACGGAGCCCGAGCAGATGGCGCCCGTGCTGGAGGCCCTCGGCCAGGCGACGGCGAAGATCCACTGCTCCACCGACGAGGACAGCGACCACGACCTCGTCCCCTTCCGCACCGAGACGGCCATCCTCGCCGCCGTCGAGCGCTCGCGGGGCGGATTCATCGAGGACATCGTCGAGTTCGGGGAGTCCTATGCGAACACCGTCCGGCAGGACCACGCCCTCTTCGTGGATGCCTTCCGGGAAGGCCTGATCACCGCTGTCCCGGCCGCCTGAGGAGAAGTTGAGCCGACCCGACTCAAGGTGATTTGGTGCCCGAGCCCGCTGGGCCTATAGTTGAGTGCAGAACGCTCAATCTACGCGCCCGGCGGATGAGCGCCTCGCAAATCCCGGGCAGTCGAAAGGAAATTGCATGTCACGTGCAGTAGGTATTGACCTCGGAACCACCAACTCGGTCGTCTCGGTCCTCGAAGGCGGCGAGCCCACCGTCATCGCGAACGCCGAGGGCGCCCGCACCACGCCGTCGATCGTCGCATTCTCCAAGTCCGGCGAGGTGCTGGTCGGCGAGATCGCCAAGCGCCAGGCCGTCAACAACATCGACCGCACCATCGCGTCGGTCAAGCGCCACATGGGCACCGACTGGAACGTCGACATCGACGGCAAGAAGTACACCGCGCAGGAGATCTCCGCGCGCACGCTGCAGAAGCTGAAGACCGACGCCGAGAGCTACCTCGGCGAGAAGGTCACGGACGCCGTCATCACCGTGCCCGCCTACTTCAACGACGCCGAGCGCCAGGCCACCAAGGAGGCCGGCGAGATCGCGGGCCTGAAGGTCCTGCGCATCGTCAACGAGCCCACCGCGGCCGCCCTCGCCTACGGGCTCGACAAGGGCAAGGAGGACGAGCTCATCCTCGTCTTCGACCTCGGCGGCGGAACGTTCGACGTCTCGCTCCTCGAGGTGGGCAAGGACGAGGACGCCTTCTCCACCATCCAGGTCCGCTCCACCGCCGGTGACAACCGGCTCGGCGGCGACGACTGGGACCAGCGCGTGGTCGACTACCTGCTGTCGCAGGCCAAGGCCAAGGGTGCGGACCTGTCCAAGGACAAGATCGCCCTGCAGCGTCTGAAGGAGGCTGCGGAGCAGGCCAAGAAGGAACTCTCCTCGGCCACCTCCACCAACATCTCGCTGCAGTACCTCTCCGTCACGGCGGACGGTCCCGTCCACCTCGACGAGCACCTCTCGCGTGCCAAGTTCCAGGACCTGACCAAGGACCTGCTGGACCGCACCAAGAAGCCGTTCAACGACGTCATCGCCGAGGCCGGGATCAAGGTCGCCGACATCGACCACATCGTCCTGGTCGGCGGATCCACGCGTATGCCCGCGGTCGGTGAGCTCGTCAAGGAGCTCGCAGGCGGCAAGGAGCCCAACAAGGGGGTCAACCCGGACGAGGTCGTGGCCGTCGGTGCCGCACTGCAGGCCGGCGTCCTCAAGGGCGAGCGCAAGGACGTCCTGCTCATCGACGTCACCCCGCTGTCCCTCGGCATCGAGACCAAGGGCGGAATGATGACCAAGCTCATCGAGCGCAACACGGCCATCCCGACCAAGCGCAGCGAGACCTTCACGACGGCGGACGACAACCAGCCGTCCGTGGCCATCCAGGTCTTCCAGGGCGAGCGCGAGTTCACCCGCGACAACAAGCCGCTGGGCACCTTCGAGCTGACCGGCATCGCACCGGCCCCCCGCGGGGTGCCGCAGGTCGAGGTCACCTTCGACATCGACGCCAACGGCATCGTCCACGTGTCCGCGAAGGACAAGGGCACGGGCACCGAGCAGTCGATGACCATCACCGGTGGTTCCTCGCTCTCCAAGGAGGACATCGAGCGCATGGTCCGCGAGGCCGAGGAGCATGCAGCAGAGGACAAGAAGCGCCGCGAGGCGGCCGACGTCCGTAACGGAGCCGAGCAGCTCGCCTACTCGGTGGACAAGCTCATCGCCGACAACGCGGACAAGCTGCCCGAGGAGGTCAGGACGGAGGTCCAGGCCGACGTCGACGCCCTCAAGAAGGCGCTCGAGTCGCAGGACAACGACGACGAGGTGAAGTCGGCCTTCGAGAAGCTGCAGGCATCCCAGTCCAAGCTCGGCGAAGCGATCTACGCCTCGGCCCAGCAGGACGCGGGCCAGGCCGGTGGCGCACCCGCCGACGACCAGCCGACGGCCGAGGGCTCCGACGAGGACATCGTCGACGCCGAGGTCGTCGACGACGACAACGAGAAGAAGTAGTCATGCCGCACCACGGAAATGAAGAAGAGCACCAGTCGGAGCCGGTGAGCTTCCGCGACAACCGGAAGATCGACCCGGAAACAGGCGAAGTCCGTGGGCAGCAGAACGATGCCGGCGCCCCGGCTGCGGAGGATTCCGTGGCCGGGGAGCAGGCAGAGCCCTCGGGCGACGCCTCCGAGGGGGATGCCCTGGCCCAGGCCGAGGCCATCCTCAATGAGGCGGGCGACGACGGCGGGAGCAATCCGGCCGTGGATGTCGTCGCGGAACTGCGGAACGACCTCCTCCGGCTCCAGGCGGAATACGTCAACTACCGGCGCCGTGTCGAGCGTGACCGGGACGTCGCCCGTGACCAGGCGGTCATCGGCGTGCTCAACTCGCTGATGCCCGTCCTCGACGACATCGACGCAGCACGCCAGCACGGCGACCTCGCCGGGGGCCCGTTCGCGGCGATCGCCGGCAAGCTCGAGAACGTCCTCAAGGCGTACGAGCTCACCCGGATCGACGAGGTCGGCGTCGCGTTCGACCCGAACGTCCACGAGGCGCTCATGCAGCAGCCGAGTGCCGACGTGCAGGCCGACAGTGTCAGCCAGATCCTCCGCGCCGGCTACCGTAAGGGCGAGCGCGTCCTCCGGGCCGCCCAGGTCATCGTGGCGGTTCCGGAGTAATCAGCACCATGAGAGCCGGGACAGCCCCCGAACGGCGGCAACGAAATTCCTGCGGGCCTGGCGGCCCTTGGAATATTGAAGCCGCCTTCCTAGGGGACTGCCCCGGCTCCCGCCGATTACTCACCTCTTTATTCGAAGAACTACGGAAGGAGACGCCAATTGGCTAGTCAGGATTGGGTCGACAAGGATTTCTACAAGATCCTGGGTGTCTCCAAAGATGCGTCCGACGCCGACATCAAGAAGGCGTACCGCAAGCTCGCCCGCAAGCACCACCCCGACCAGAACCAGGGCGATGCCGGGTCCGAGCGCATGTTCAAGGACGTGTCGGAGGCCTATTCCGTCCTGTCCGACGCCGAGCAGCGCCAGCAGTACGACGCCATCCGTGCCATGGGCGGGGGCGCCCGATTCTCCGCCGGTGGTCCGGGTGGGGGCGCGGGAGGCGGCGCCGGGTTCGAGGACATCTTCGGCAACCTCTTCGGCCAGGGCGCAGGGCCGCGCGAGCGCACAGGGTTCTCGAACAGCAACCTCCCCCCGGAGTTCGCCGATCTCTTCGGCAGCGGCGGGATGGGAGGCAGCAGCTTCCCCGGCGGCTTCCAGCAGTCCCGCCCGCAGAAGGGCGCGGACCGTACGGCCAGCACCTCCATCTCCTTCGCCGGCGCGATCAACGGCACCACGATCGGCCTGCGGGAGCCCTCGGGCGAGCAGATCGACGTACGGATCCCCGCCGGTATCCGCGATGGACAGAAGGTCCGGGTCAAGGGCAAGGGCCAGCCCGGCCAGGCGGGCCCGGGCGACCTCATGGTCACGGTGTCCGTCAAGGAGCACCCGCTGTTCAAGCGCGACGGGGACACCATACGCCTGACCGTGCCCGTCACGTTCCCCGAGGCCGCCCTCGGAGCGCAGATCGAGGTCCCGACCCTCACCGGCGAGCTCGTGAAGATGCGCATCCCCGCGGGGACGCCGTCGGGCCGTACCCTCCGCCTCAAGGGCCGTGGTGTGAAGACGTCGAAGACCACGGGAGACCTGCTGGTGACCGTCGAGGTGGTGGTGCCGCAGAATCTGTCCAAGGAGGCAGAAGCGGCCGTCGAGGCGTTCAGGGACGCGACGAAGGACGCCGACCCCCGAGACGGCCTGGCCGCGAAGGCGCGCCTGTAACAGTACATTTGAGCGAACGCCGGGAGGACCGGCACGGAAGGAGGCCACCGATGGACTACACGATGCCCGTGTACGTCATCTCCGTGGCCGCGGAGCTCGCCGACATGCACCCGCAGACGCTGCGGCAGTACGACCGGCTGGGACTCGTCACGCCCAGCCGTGCCCCGGGACGGGCGCGGCGCTACTCCCAGAAGGACGTCGGGACCCTGCGGGAGATCCAGCGGCTCTCCCAGGAGGGCGTGTCCCTCGAGGGTATCCGCCGCATCCTCGACCTCGAGAACCAGGTCGCGGCGCTCCGGTCCCGCGTGGGCGAGCTGACGGCGGAACTCGCGCAGCGGCGCGTGCAGGCCGAGTCGGGGCGCGTCTTCGCCGCCGGCCTCGCGGGCGACGTCGTCACCCTCGCGCGTGGGCAGCGTCCGCGCCCGCGGAGCCAGGCCGTCGTGGTCTGGCGACCGGAGGCCGTCCGGCCTCCTCTGGCGCAGCTGCCCCTGCGCGCCGCGAACTAGGACGCGGTCCGGACCGCCGGTCCCGCTCCCGTCGAGCCACGGACCACGAGGTCCGCCTGGAAGAGGATGTCCGAGCGGGAGGTGCGGTCCCCGGCGAGTTCGGTGACGAGGGCGTGCACGGCGGCCTCCGCCATCGCGGAGATGTTCTGCCGGAGCGTGGTCAGGGGCGGGTCGGTGAAAGCCATGAGCGGTGAGTCGTCGAAGCCGACCACCGAGATGTCCTCGGGGACTCTGAGCCCGCGCGTCTGCGCCGCACGCATCGCGCCGAGCGCCATGATGTCCGAGGCGCAGACGATGCCCGTGTGACCGCTGTCGATCAGTTCGTCAGCGGCACTCTGGCCTCCTTCGATGGTGAACATGCTCGTCGCGATGTGCGGATCGGCATCGTCCTCGCCGAGGAACTGGAGGAGCCCGGCACGGAAGCCCTCGAGCTTCCGGCGGCTCGGGATGAACCGGTCCGAGCCCGTCGCGAACCCCACGCGCTGGTGCCCCTGCGCCACGAGGTGGCGGACCGCGGTCCGGATGGCGGTGGCGTCGTCGTTCGAGACGGAAGGAGCGTCGATCTCCGGGCGGGCGCCGTTGACCAGCACGAACGGCACGCGGCCACGCAGCCGGCGGTAGCGCTCCACGCTCGCCCGACCGTCCGAGTGCGCGGCGCAGACGAAGATGATGCCGCTGACGCCCTGGTCCAGCATCAGGGCCACGTACTCGTCCTCCGTGATGCCACCGCCGGGCAGCGTGCAGAGGGCGGGGATGTAGTCGTTCGGTGCCAGCAGGGCGGCGATCGCACCCGCGAACGCCGGGAAGACGGGATTGACGAGATCAGGCACCACGACGCCGATCTGCCCCTTCGACCGGCCTGCCGTCCGTGCCGGGCGCTCGTAGCCCAGGCTGTCCATGGCCGCGAGCACCGCCTGCCGGGTCTCCTGCGAGGCGCCGCCCTTGCCGTTCAGCACCCGTGAGACGGTGGGCACGCTGACGCCGGCCGTCCGGGCGACGTCGTCCAGTCGGGGGCGGTCGATCCGGGTCTCGGAAGTCATGAGGTCAATCTAGCGCAGGCGGCATTCGGCTGTAGAAACTTTTCGTGAAAGTTGCTTGACGCCAAGACATGCCCCTCCCTAGGGTCGGGAGGACCACTCCTGGACAGTCCGGCCGCGCAGCGACGCGTGGTCGGGGAAGGACCACCATGACACTCCTCGACGCCACGGCCCGGCCGGCACGGGGGCCCGCTGCCACGCGCGCGTCCCGGCTGGCCGCCGTCGTCCTCTCCCTGCCCCTCCTCGCCATCCTGACGCCCGCTCCGGCGCTCGCGGACCACACAGCCGTCCCGGGCACGGTGGCCCTCGTCGGTTCGCTGCAATCGGAAATCGGCTGCCCCGGCGACTGGCAGCCCGAGTGCACAGCGACAAGACTTGTCCCCGAGCCCGGATCACCGGACACCTGGACGGCGACCTTCGACGTCCCCGCGGGCTCCTACGAGTACAAGGTGGCGCTGAACGATGCATGGGGCGAGAACTACGGTGCGGGCGGAGCGGCGGGTGGTGCGAACCTGGCCCTCGAAGCTCCCGGCGGCCCCGTCACCTTCACCTACGACCACCGTACGCACGTGATCTCCAGCGACGTCCCCGCGGCCCCGACGGCGACCATGGCCGGGCACTGGCTCACCCCCGGGACGCTCGCCTTGGACGTGGACCTCCCCGAGGGCACGCGGTACCGCCTGTACTCGGCGCCCGAGGGCGGCCTGGCGGTCGAGGACGGCGCCGTCGTCGGGGGCGCGTCCCTCGATCTCTCGGTGAGCGGTTCGGAGCTCGCCCCCGAGCTCGCCGCCACGCACCCGCACCTCTCCTCCTTCACCACCCTCACGCTCGGGAAGAAGGACGCGCGGAAGGCAGGTGAGCTCCTCAAGGGGCAGCTGCTGCTCGCTGCCCTCGCGCCGGACGGCTCCGTCCTGGCCGCCACCGGCGTGCAGGTGCCGGGGGTGCTGGACAGCCTCTACGCCGGTGCGGCGCGGCAGGAGCTCGGCCTCAGCTGGAAGGGCACGAAGCCCCAGCTGGACCTGTGGGCTCCGACCGCCCGCAGCGTCTCGGTCCGGGTCTTCCGGGAGGGTACGGGCGGCAGCCCGATCGCCACGCGCGCGCTGCGTGCGGGCAAGGACGGCGTGTGGAGCGTCAAGGGCGAGAAGGACTGGAAGGGCGCGTACTACGTGTACGACGTCGAGGTCTTCGTCCCCGAGACCGGTGCCGTCGAGCACAACATCGTCACCGACCCCTACAGCGTGGGCCTGTCGACGAACTCCGAGCGGTCCCTGATCGTGGACCTCGAGGATCCCGCGCTCATGCCGACGTCATGGTCGCGCCTCGCCAAGCCGGCCATGCAGAAACCGGAGCAACTGTCCGTCTACGAACTGCACGTGCGCGACTTCTCGATCACCGACACCACGGTGCCCGAGGCCGAGCGTGGCACCTACGCGGCCTTCGGGCGCTCCGACAGCGACGGCATGACGCGGCTCTCGGAACTCGCGTCCAGTGGCCTGAACGCCGTGCACCTGCTCCCGGTGAACGACATCGGCACCATCGAGGAGGAGCGCGCGCTCCAGGCGGAGCCCGGCTGCGATCTCGCTTCCTTCGCGCCCGACGGCACGGAACAGCAGGAGTGCGTCTCGGCCGTGGCCGGCCAGGACGGCTTCAACTGGGGGTACGACCCGCTGCACTACACCACGCCCGAGGGCTCCTACTCGACCGATCCGTCGGACGGGACCCGCATCGCCGAGTTCCGCACCATGGTCTCGTCGCTGAACACCGCGGGGCTCCGTGTGATCCAGGACGTCGTCTACAACCACACCGCGGGCGCGGGCCAGTCCTCGACCAACAACCTGGACCGGATCGTGCCCGGCTACTACCACCGGCTGAACCCCGCATCGGGCGCCGTGGAGACCTCGACCTGCTGCCCCAACACCGCCACCGAGCACACCATGATGGGCAAGCTGATGGTGGACTCCATCGTCACGCTCGCCAGGACGTACAAGCTCGACGGCTTCCGCTTCGACCTCATGGGACACCACTCCAAGCAGAACATCCTCGACGTCCGGGCGGCCCTCGACGAGCTGACGCTCAAGCGCGACGGCGTCGACGGGACATCCGTCTACCTGTACGGCGAGGGCTGGAACTTCGGTGAGGTGGCCGACAACGCCCGGTTCGAGCAGGCGACGCAAACCACCATGGCCGGCACGGGCATCGGCACGTTCAACGACCGCCTGCGTGATGCCGTGCGCGGCGGCGGTCCGTTCGACGGCGACCCCCGGATCCAGGGCTTCGCCTCCGGCCTGCTCACCGACCCCAACGGCGTCGAGGGGAACGGTACGGAGGAGGAGCAGCGGGCCCGCCTGCTGCTGTCCCAGGACCAGATCCGCGTGGGACTGACCGGCAACCTCAGGGACTACCGGTTCACGGACCGCCTCGGCAACGAGGTGACCGGCGCCGGCGTCGACTACAACGGCTCACCCGCCGGGTACACCGCCGACCCGCAGGAGGCGATCACCTACGTCGAAGCGCACGACAACGAGACGCTGTTCGACGCCCTGGCCTTCAAGCTGCCCACGGACACCGCGATGGCGGACCGGATCCGGATGCAGACCCTGGCGCTCTCGACGACGGCGCTCGGCCAGGGCATCTCCTTCTGGCACGCGGGCGGTGAGTCGCTCCGCAGCAAGTCGCTGGATCGCAACAGCTACGATTCCGGCGACTGGTTCAACGTCCTCGACCACACGGGCACCGACAACGGCTTCGGCAGGGGCCTCCCGCCCCGGGCGGACAACGAGGACAAATACGCCTTCATGCAGCCGCTGCTCGCCGATCCCGCCCTCAAGCCGACCGCGGCGGACATCGAGGCGGCCCGGCTGCAGGCGCAGGAGCTGCTCGCCATCCGGCAGGGCAGTCCGCTGTTCAGCCTCGGCACGGCGGACCTCGTGCAGCAGAAGCTGTCCTTCCCGGGCAGCGGTGCCGACCAGACACCCGGCGTGATCGTCATGCACCTCGACGACACCGTCGGTCCGGACGTCGACTCCGGGCGGAAAGGCATCGTCGTCGTCTTCAACGCGTCCGACGACGCCACGGTGCAGCAGGTCCCTGCTGCCGCCGGAACCGGCTTCGCCCTGCACGCCGTCCAGGCGGAGGGGAGCGACGACGTCGTCCGTGGGGCGACCGCCGCCGCCGACGGCACGTTCACGGTCCCGGCACGGACGGTCGCGGTCTTCGAGGCCCGCTGACCCTGCCCGGGAAGGCCCGGCTCCCGCACGGGGGCCGGGCCTTCGTCGTGCGGTGACGGCTGTGTCTCAGGGTTTCGGGACGGACGTGCTGGAGCGGATGATCAGGGCGGTCCGCGCGGCATGGTTCGTCGGCCGGTGCGCGTCCGGTTCCTGCAGGATCTGCAGGAGCCGCTCGACGGCCCGCCGGCCCTGCTCCTGCGGGAACTGCGCGACCGTCGTCAGGCCGAGGGCCTCGCCGAGCTCGTGCCCGTCGATCCCGATGACCGAGACGTCCTCGGGGACGCGCAGTCCCAGTTCGCGCGCGGCGAGGATGGCGCCGATGGCCATCTCGTCGGAGGCGCAGAACACCGCGGTGGGGGTGTCCCGCGGATACCCGAGCAGCTGCTTGGCCTGGGCGTAGCCGCCCTGGATGGTGAAGTCGCCGTCGATCCGCCAGGAGTCGAGGATGGTGAGCCCCGCGGCGGCCATGGCCGACTCGTAGCCGTGCCGCCGGGTGCCGGAGATGCGGAAGTCGTTCTCGAAGGCGTCCGACCCGCCGATGTGGGCGATCCTGCGGTGCCCGAGCGTGATGAGGTGCTCGGTGGCCAGTTCGGCGATCTCGTGGTCGTTGACGCTGTAGGTCTCGGCTCCGGGCAGCGGGCCCCCGATGCCCACGACCGGCTTCCCGACCGCCAGGAGCTGGCCCAGTTCGTCACGGCTCAGCTCGAGCGAGACGGGGATGACGCCGTCGCACCGCTGCCGCAGCAGGAACTCCGACAGGACGCGGTCCCGGGACCCGGCGTCCTCGTTCAGGTTGTAGAGCGTGAGGTCGTACCCCGCCTCGAGGAGGGATGCGGCCACGCTGTCGAGGATCTGGGAGTAGTACCAGCGGGCCACGGACGGCACGACGACGCCGATGTTGCGGTGCCGACCCGAGGCGAGGGACGACGCCGTCGAGCTGACCACGAAGTCGAGTTCCTTCGCGGCCTGCAGCACGCGGGCACGGGCCCGCTCGGACACGCGCCCGTTCCCGCTGAGGGCACGGGAGACGGTGGCCGTGGAGACGCCGGCCAGTTCGGCGACATCCTTGATCCCGGCCATGGTCCCCCTGGGTCTGCACTCCCGGCCGGTTGGACCGGCACGTGACGATGAAGGGCGCGCCGGTCGGCGTGCCCCGCCCGATCATCCCGGATCGGGCGCCGATCCGCTATCCGGCGGTGCTCAGGATCCAGACGCAGGCATCCGGCACCAGCAGGCCGTCCTCCACCGCGCCGGGCGTGCTGGCCGCGATGACCGTGCCGGGAGGCAGGGGGGCGGCGAACTCACCCATGTTGAGGACCACGAGTACCTCGCCGTTGAGGAAGGCGACGACGTCGCTCTGCTCGAACGGCCGGGACCAGCTCAGTGATCCCGCACCGAGGCGCAGATCCCGCCGCAGCTGCAGCGCCGTGCGGTAGAGGGACAGGGTGGAATCCGGGTCCGCAGCCTGGACGTCGCGGGCGAACCCGGCCCAGCCCTCGGGCTGGGGGAGCCACGGCGCTGCGGTCGAGTCCGCCCCGCCGAACCCTGAGGAGGGCTGGTCCGCGCGCCACGGCAGCGGCACGCGGCACCCGTCACGGCCGATCCGCTCGCCGCCGGTCCGGGCGAAGGTCGGATCCTGGCGGGCGTCGTCGGGCATGGAGGTGTGGTCGGGGAGACCGAGCTCCTCGCCCTGGTAGAGGTAGATGCCGCCGGGCAGGGCGAACATGGCGAGCGACGCCGCCCTGGCGCGGGCGAGGCCGGTGTGGAGGTCGGGCTGGGGGTCACCGTGCCCGATCCCGTCACCACCACGCGGGGTCCCGTCGGTGAGGCCGAAGCGACTGGTGTGCCGGACGACGTCGTGGTTGCTGAGCACCCAGGTGGTGGGCGCCGCCACGGCGTCGAAGGCCGTGAGCGAGGAGGAGATGACGTCCCGCAGGGCGTGGGCGTTCCACGGGTGGTGCAGGTAGGCGAAGTTGAACGCCTGGTGCATCTCGTCCGCGCGGACCCAGTCGGTCAGCCGGGGCAGGGGATCGATCGAGGCCTCGGCGCAGAGGATGCGTTCGCCGTCGTACTCGGCGAGGATCGCCCGCCACCGGCGGTAGATCGCGTGCACCTCGTCCTGGCCGAACATCGGTGCCTCCCAGCCGGGGAAGCCCTCGGTGGAGCCGCCGTCGGCGCGTCCGCCCCAGTCGGGCAGCCCCTCGGCCTTGATGAGGGCGTGCGCCACGTCCACGCGGAAGCCGCCGACGCCGCGGTCCAGCCAGAAACGCAGGACACGCTCGAACTCCGCGCGCACGGCCGGGTTGTCCCAGTCGAAGTCGGGCTGCGAGGAGTCGAAGAGGTGCAGGTACCACTGGCCGGGCGCGCCGTCCGCAGCGGCGGTCCGTGTCCACGCCGGTCCGCCGAAGTGGGACTGCCAGTTGTTCGGCGGGATGCTGCCGTCCTCGCCGCGGCCGTCGCGGAAGATGAACATCGCGCGCTCGGGGGAGCCGGCGGGTGCGGCGAGGGCGGACTGGAAGAGGGCGTGGTCGCTGGAGCAGTGGTTGGGGACGAGATCCACGATCACGCGGATCCCGAGCTCGTCCGCCCGCCCGACGAGGGCGTCGAAGTCGTCCAGCGTGCCGAACCGCGGGTCGACGTCGCAGTAGTCGGCCACATCGTAGCCGCCGTCGCGCTGGGGCGAGGTGTAGAACGGCGAGAGCCAGACGGCATCGATGCTCAGCTCCGCCAGGCGCGCGAGTTCGCCGGTGATCCCCGGCAGATCGCCCGTGCCGTCACCGTTGGAATCACGGAAGGAACGGGGATAGACCTGGTAGATCACGGAGGAACGCCACCACTGGTCCTCCTCGTGCGGTGCGTGCAGCGGAGCGTGGAAGGCGGTGGGCGAGGTCAGGGTCTCGCCGAGCAGGGGGGCGATCTCGGGCATGCGGACCATCCTAAGCCCACACCGGCCATGTTCTGGAAGCGTTTCCAACCATCAGCGGGCTGACTTTGTTGGTTTGTCAGCGATATTGCGTCGATCTTGCGTGGACTAGGCAGAAATCTTGCAAGCGTTTACAGTTGTGACTCGGGTCACCGCTGCTCCGTCCCCGGGGTGGCCGTGGCATCGACGTCTCCCGGCTCCAGGACTCTCCGTCCGCCGCCGGGGTACTGACCGAAGACGCTCATGAAAGGTTCACCAATGAAGGTGCGATCCACCCAGCCGACGCGTCGGCACGCTCTGATCACCGGCGTGATGTCGGTTGCAGTCCTGGCCCTCACGGCCTGCGGAGGGGGAGCTTCCGAGTCCTCGTCCACCACCACCACCTCCGCAGCGGCCGCCGACCTCGCCGAGGGCGGGTCGACGACCCTCACCATGTGGGTGGACGCCGAGCGCGCCCCGGCCCTCGAGGAGATCACCCGGTCCTTCAAGGAGGACACCGGCATCGAGGTCAAGCTCGCGGTCAAGGACTTTGCCGCCGTGCGCGACGACTTCATCACGCAGGTGCCGACGGGCAAGGGCCCGGACCTGATCGTCGGCCCCCACGACTGGCTGGGCACGTTCGTCCAGAACGGTGTCGTGGCGCCCGTGGAACTCGGTGACAAGGCCGCCGAGTTCCAGGAGTCCGCCGTCCAGGCCATGACCTATGACGGCAGCGTCTACGGCGTCCCCTACGCCCTCGAGAACATCGCACTGCTCCGCAACACGGACCTCGTGCCCGAGCCTGCGGACACCTTCGACGAGGTCATCGCCAACGGCGAGGCCGCCGTCGCCGCCGGATCCGCCGTCTACCCGTTCCTCGTGGGCATGGACCCCAAGCAGGGCGACCCGTACCACCTGTACCCGCTGCAGACGTCCCTGGGCGTACCGGTCTTCGGCCAGAACGAGGACGGCAGCTACAACGCAGACGAACTGCTGCTCGGCGAGCCCGGCGGTGTCGAGTTCGCGAAGAAGCTCGTGGAATGGGGAGACACCGGATCGAAGATCATCAACTCCAACATCACGGGTGACATCGCCAAGGAGAAGTTCAACGCGGGGGAGTCGCCCTACTTCCTCACCGGTCCCTGGAACGTCCCCGACGCGCAGGCCGCCGGCCTGAACCTCGCCGTGGACAAGCTCCCCACGGTCGGTGACGAGGATGCCCAGCCGTTCATCGGCGTCAACGGCTTCTTCATCTCCTCGCAGAGCGTCAACGCGCTCGCCGCGAACGAGTTCGCCGTGAACTACCTCAGCACCGAAGCCGCGCAGGACGCCATGTACGACGTCGGCGGACGCCCCCCGGCGCTGAAGGCCAGCTTCGACAAGGCCGCCTCGGATCCGATCGTCGCAGCCTTCGGCGAGATCGGCGCCAACGGCGTCCCCATGCCGGCGCTGCCCGAGATGCAGGCCGTCTGGGCCGACTGGGGAGCCACCGAGCTCGCCCTGATCAAGGGCAGCGGCGACCCCGAGGGTGCCTGGACCACCATGGTCGGCAACATCGAGGCGAAGATCGCCGGACAGTAGGACCCCGCGGCGCCCGTCGTCCAGACGGCGGGCGCCGTCCCGGCTGCTCCGGCAGCAGGCCGGCCACCGCCGGTCGAGCGATTCCCGGCGGTGGCCCTCCACCCAGCAGCGTCGCCGATCAACGAAAGCTCCCCCCATGCCCACACTGGCCCCTCCCGGCCCGGCCGCAACGCGCCCGCCGAAGAAGACCGCCCTCCGCGCCGACTCGACCCTCGGCCTGCTCGTGAAGATCGTGCTGCTCGGGCTCGTGGACGCCTTCGCCGTCTACGTCATGATCACCCTCTTCCTGCAGGAGAAGTGGCTGGTCCTCGTGTTCGCCGCCGTCGTGACGGTGCTGATCAACTGGGTCTATCTGCGCCGGGGCGGCCTGCCCGCCAAGTACCTGGCGCCCGGCATCTTCTTCCTGGTGATCTTCCAGGTCTTCGTCATGATCTACAGCGGCTACGTGGCCTTCACCAACTACGGCGACGGGCACAACAGCACCAAGGCCGATGCCGTGAACGCCATCCAGCTCTCGGCACAGCAGCGCGTCCCCGACTCGCCCGCGTACCGGGTCACGATCCTCGAGCGCGACGGCGTCTTCCACCTCCTGGCCACCGAGCCGGACGGCACGGTCTCGGTCGGCACCACGGGTGAGCCGCTGGAGGAGGCCGAGGCCGCCGTCACGGACAGCACCGGCAAGGGCACGGAGCTCGAGGGCTACCGCGCCCTGCAGTTCGGCGAGGTCCTCGCGAACCAGGCGGACATCCTCGCGATCACGGTCCCCTTCTCCGACGACCCCGAGGACGGCAGCCTGAAGACCGGCGACGGCTCCAACGCCTACGTGTACCGACCGTCGCTCAGCTACGACGAGGACACCAGCACCTTCACGGACCTCGAGACCGGCGCCACCTACACCGATCGCGGCGAGGGCTCGTTCCAGGCCGAGGACGGCGAGCAGCTCAGTACCGGATGGAAGATCAATGTCGGCTTCGACAACTTCACGAAGGCGTTCTCCGACCAGAACATCCGCGGTCCGCTCCTGCAGGTCATGCTCTGGACCTTCACCTTCGCGATCGTCTCGGTGCTCTCGACCTTCGCGCTCGGCCTCTTCCTCGCCAACGCCTTCAACCTCCCGGACCTCCGCGGGAAGCGGATCTACCGGATCCTGATGATCCTGCCGTACGCCTTCCCGGCGTTCCTGGCCGGCCTCGTCTGGTCCGGCCTGCTCAATCCCGAGTTCGGGTTCGTGAACAACACCTTCTTCGGCGGCGCGGACATCCCCTGGCTGACCGACCCGGTCCTCGCGAAGGTCAGCGTGCTCGTGGTCAACCTGTGGCTCGGGTTCCCCTACATGTTCCTGGTCTGCACGGGCGCGCTGCAGTCCCTGCCCGAGGAGGTCAACGAGGCCGCCCGCATGGACGGCGCCTCCGCCTGGCGCACCTTCACGGCCATCAAGCTGCCGCTGCTGCTCGTCTCCGTGGCACCCCTGCTGATCGCGAGCTTCGCGTTCAACTTCAACAACTTCAACGTCATCTACATGCTGACCGACGGCGGGCCCCGCTTCGACAACACGACGGCGAACATCGGCCACACCGACATCCTCATCACGATGGTCTACGAGATCGCCTTCGGGACGGGTGTGGGCCGCGACTACGGCCTCGCCAGCGCCCTGTCCATCATCATCTTCATCATCGTCGCCGTGATCTCCGCCATCAGTTTCCGGCAGACCAAGGCTTTGGAGGACATCAACGGATGACCACGTTCATCGATCCGCAGGCAGTAGCACCGGCCCCCACCCAGTCCGGCGGGTCAGGTTCCGTCCCCGCACAGCGCAAGCGTTCCTTCGGCCAGTGGTTCCGGCACAAGGGCTGGCGGCACGTGGTCGGCGTCGTCACGACGGTCTTCGCCGTGTTCCCCCTCCTGTACGTCCTCTCCGCCGCCCTGAACTCGAATGGCACCATGGCCGGGTCCAACGCCCTGTTCACCGCGTTCGACGGCGGCAACTTCGAGGCCCTGTTCAGCGATCCCACGCGTCCCTTCGGCCGCTGGTTCATGAACACCATGGTGATCGGCGTGGTGACGAGCGCGGCCACCGTGTTCCTCGGGGCGCTGGCCGCCTACGCGTTCAGCCGCATGCGCTTCACGGGGCGCCGCGTCAGCCTGCTGTCGCTGCTGATCCTCCAGATGTTCCCTCAGCTGCTCGCCGTCGTCGCGATCTTCCTGCTCCTCAATGCGATCACCGACGTCGTGCCCTGGCTGGGCCTCGGCAGCCAGCTCGGCCTGATCATGGTGTACCTCGGCGGAGCGCTCGGCGTGAACACGTACCTCATGTACGGGTTCTTCAACACGGTGCCGAAGTCGCTCGACGAGGCCGCGCGGATCGACGGCGCGAGCCACGTGCAGGTGTTCTTCACGATCATCCTGCCGCTCGTCACGCCGATCCTCGCCGTCGTCGGGCTGCTGGCGTTCATCGGGCTGAGCAGCGAGTTCGTGATCGCCAGCGTGGTGCTCACGGACCCCGAGTCGCAGACCCTCGCCGTGGGCCTCTACTCCTACGTGGCGCAGCAGCGCTCCGAGAACTGGGGCGTCTTCGCCGCCGGCGCCGTGCTCGCAGCGGTCCCGGTGATGGCCCTGTTCCTGTTCCTGCAGAAGTACATCACCAACGGTCTCGTGGCCGGTTCCGTCAAGGGCTGACGCGTGCAGGAGTCCTTCCTGGCCCCGCACCACGACGGGTCGCCGCTCTACGTCCCGCAGCAGTCGCCGTCGCTGGGGGAGGAACTCGTGATCCGCGTCCGGGTCCCCGCCGTCTGGGGGCGCCCCGGACGCGTGTTCGTGCGGTCCCTGCGCGACGGCGAAGCGCATTACGACGAGGCCCGCGGGCCGGCCGCGGGGAACGACGACGGCGCGTGGTCGTGGTGGGATGCGCGCGTCACCGCCGTGAACCCGACGCTGCGGTACCGCTTCCTCCTCGAGCTGCCGGGCGGTGACGGGCCGGTCCACCGCTGGCTCGGCGCCGTCGGGATCTCGACCACGGACCCCGCCGACCGGGACGACTTCCGGATCGACTGCCGTCCGGCGCCGCCGGGGTGGGCGCAGGATGCCGTGGTCTACCAGGTGTTTCCGGACCGGTTCGGCCGGTCCGCGGACGGGCCGCCGCCCGACGCGGCGCCGCGGGACCTGCCGGAGTGGGCGGTCGGGTGCGCCTGGTACGAGCCGGTCCGGCCGCACGGCGGGCTCACGCCCCGCCAGGTCTACGGCGGGACGCTCGACGGGGTCCGCGAGCGGCTCGACCACCTCGCCGACCTCGGCGCGAGCGTCCTCTACCTCACCCCGTTCTTCCCTGCGCGTTCCAACCACCGCTACGACGCGACGACCTTCGACGTCGTCGACCCCCTCCTCGGTGGCGACGGGGCGCTCGTCCGCCTGGTCGAGGCGGCGCACGATCGCGGTATCGCCGTCATCGGGGACCTGACCGTGAACCACACGGGGGACGGCCACGACTGGTTCCTGAAGGCGCTCGCCGATCCCACCTGCGCGGAGGTGGACTTCTACTACGTCAGCGACGACGGAACGGAGTACGCGAGCTGGCTCGGCGTCCCGAGCCTGCCCAAGCTCGACTGGTCCTCGGCCGAGCTCCGGCGCCGGTTCGTCGAGGGCCCGGATTCCGTGGTGGCGCGATGGCTGCTCCCGCCGTTCGGCCTCGACGGGTGGCGCATCGACGTGGCCAACATGACGGGCCGTCACGGGCCCGAGGACCACAGCCGGGAGGTCGCCGCGCTCATCCGCGGCACCATGGACGCCGTGCGGCCTGGCCTGATGCTGCTCGCGGAATCCACGGGTGATGCCACGGAGGACCTCGCGGGCCGGGCGTGGGACGGCGGCATGACCTACTCCCCCTTCACGCGGCCGCTCTGGCAATGGCTGAGCCGGGGGGCGGGCGCGACGGCGGACATCAACTTCTTCGGCACGCCGGTGCGGGGTGTCCCCCGGATCGGCGGCCGGGACCTCATCGCCACCCACACCGCCCTCGCCTCGGGCTTCTCCTGGCGGGTCCGGACCCAGACCATGACCGCCCTGAACACGCACGACACCGCGCGGGCCGCGTCCGTCATGGTGGCGGGCGGACCGGCCGTCGGGCTGGCGCTCGCCTTCTTCCTCCCCGGGCTGCCCACCCTGTTCGCCGGCGACGAGTTCGGCCTGTCCGGCGTCAACGGCGAGGACTCCCGGACGCCCCTGCCATGGGGGACGGCCGACGGCGCCTCCGGGAGCCTGCGCGCCCACCTCCGGTCCCTCGCCGCACTCCGCGCGGCTTCTCCCGCCCTGCGGCAGGGGTCGGTGCGCTGGCTCGCGGCGGACGCGGACGCCGTCGTCCTCCTCCGCGAGCACGAGGAGGAGTGCGTGCTCCTGGTCGCGGCGCGGGCCGACTACGACGGCGTCCGGGTCCCGTCCGGGCTCCTGCCGGGGAACTGGGACGATGCGGAACCGATCGGCCTGCGCCTGCCCGGCGGCGGGGTCGTCGCAGGCGCCGACGGCATCGTGTTCTCGGGGCAGGGTCCGGGGGCGCAGGCGTGGCGCCTCCCCGGCACCGGCCCCGGCGGCCGGGACCGCTGAACGCCGCCGTGCACGTCCGGACCGGTTGCGGACCTGCGGTCAGCGGCGTGCGGACAGCCGGCGTGCAGGGTGCGCGAGCGCCCGGTGCGCCCTCAGGAAGCCGTCGGCCACGTCCCAGGCCGCGATGATCACGACGGCGGCGACCACGATGCCGCCCGCCTTCCAGCCACCTGCCGCTGCGACCGCCGGATCCCATCCCACGGCGCCGGTGAAGGCCGGATTGAGCACCCTGCCGCCGGCCCACAGCAGGAGGGCCGGCACGGCGAACGCGAGCCCCAGCAGGAGGTTCACCGCTGCGGAGGACCAGGACCAGCCTCGTCGATAGACCCAGAGGGCGAAGAGGGCCTCGGCGGCGATCAGGCCGAGGAACCACGGGATCCAGAAGGACCACAGCGCCGGATCGAGCACCGGGACGGCTCCTCCGTCCCCGTCCCGGACCGCCGGGCGGAGCTGCTGCCAGACGATCGCGCCGGCGAACAGGCCGAGGAACACCAGGGAGGCGATGAACTCGGACAGGCGTGCGCCCCGGTCGTGGTCGGGCACGTCGGGCAGGCGGTCGACGGTCCATTGCACGGTGCCGTCGGTGGTCCCGCTGCGTTCCAGGACGACGAACAGCAGGGTGGTCCAGAAACCGATGTGGACCGTGGCGGTGATCGCCGTGGACGCCGCGCTGCCGATCGCACCGCCGATGCTCCCCGTGGTGAGCAGCTGGACGACCAGGACGGCCACCGTGGCGAGGGGGACGACGATGAGCAGGACGGTCCTGAGCAGCCTGAGCCAGTCCAGGTAGTAGCGGGGTCCGATCAGCGTGAGCGGTCGGTCGACGTAGTCCGCGGCGAGCCGTTCCGGGTCCCCCAGCTCGGAGAGTGCGTCACGTTCGGCGGCTGCGGGATCGTGGCGGGTGGCGGTCCGCGCCTCGACAGCGCCCTCGATCAGGTCCCTGATGTCGAGTTCGAGGTCCGGCCGTTCGGATTCGGGAACAGTGCGGACAGCGGCCCAGATGTAGCGGTCGGTCAGGCTGGTCATGGTTCTTGCCCTTCGGAGAGGCGATGCAGTGATGCGGTCAGCCGATCCCAGTCGTCGGTGAGGAGTGCGGCGAGATCGTCGCCCGCCGGGCTCGTCCGGTAGAACTTCCTGGGACGGGACTCGGCGGTGTCCCACTCGCTGACCAGCAGCCCTTGCTTCTCGAGGCGGCGGAGGAGTGGATAGAGCGTGTTTGCGTCGACCTGGATGCCCAGGACGTCGAGGGACTCGAGGAGCGAATAGCCGTAGTCGGGTGTCCGCAGCCGGGTGAGGCAGGCCAGGACGACGGTTCCCCGCCGCAGTTCCTGCAGATGTCCTGCAGTGAGGTCGTCGTCTCTGCTCATGACCGAAACTATAGTGTGTGGCGCACAGTATTGGAAGAGGCACGATAAAGCGCGGGAGCAGGAAGCGCCGGGGGCCCACCCCTACCCCGTCGACGGGTCCGGGTGGAATTTGTCGGAGGACGAGGGCAGACTGGAGGAATGGCAGCCACCCCGGATCAGCACCGTGCTTGAGGTTCTCGTCGAGACCCTGGCGGTCGGTGCCGGGGTGCTCGCGACCATCGGCGCGGGAACGGGCATCGCCGGCTGGCTCGTGGTGCGGAAGGTCAGGCGCTCGCGCGTCATCGAGCGTACCCGGGACCGCGGGATGCTCGCGGCCCGCGCGTACGCCCCGGACCGCCTCACTCGTGAACCCGCACGGCTCATCGGCGAACTCAAGCGGTCATCGCGCGCCACCCACCTCGCGCTGCAGGAAGCCTCGGAACAGGGGCGGCCGGTCGGGGACCTGCCGCGGGCCGCTGCGGAGATCGACCGGGCAGCGGCGTCCCTCGAGAACATGCTGCGCACTGCGGACCGGGAGCCCAACCGGCAGCTCAAGGAGGAGTTGACCACCGATCTCGCCGCCCAGGCCAAGGCCCTCGACGAGCTCTCGGCGGAACTGCGCCGCAGCCTCCTGAAGACGTCGCGATCCATCGACACCCGCCAGCTCGATCAGGCCACCACCCGTCTCCGTGGAGAGATCTCGGCCATGGGGACCTGGCGGGACACCTACGGGAACCGCCCGGACTGGTGATCGGTTCAGTCTGGGAGGGACGACACCACTTCAGCGACCACCGGGGGTCCATGTGACGATCAGACGGCGTATCACGCGCATCGTGAAGGCCAACCGCAGTGCCGCCGTGGAGGCGAAGCAGGACCCGCGCGTCGAGGCGCAGAACGCGCAGGCGGCGCAGCGCGCCCTGCTCGACCAGGCGCGGCGGGGCGCTGCCGACGTCGCCGCCCACCACCACCGGGTGGGGCTCGCCGCGAACGAGGCGGCCGCGTACCTCAACCGCGTGGAAGCCGCCGTAGCCGCTGCGGTCCAGCGTGGGGACGACGACGCCGCCCGGGCCGCCATCCGCGAGTCCATGACGGCGCGGCGACGCCTCGACACCCTCACCGCCCAGCTCCGCGAGGCCGAGCAGCAGGCCCGTCGGCTCCACGAGGACGTGCAGCGGCTGGAACACCGCGTCCGGCAGAACGCGATGGAGTACGACGCGATGGTCGCGCGGCGTGCGGCGGCACAGGCCGCCATCGGTGTCCACGAGGCGCTCGCGTCCTCCTCCCGCGAGGCAGCCTCGATCGAGGCGGCCCGCCACCGCGCCGAGCTCGAGGTCCGCCGCTTCGAGGCGCAGGCCCGGGCGCGTGAGGAGCTGTCCTGGTCCGACCCGTCGTCGCCCCGGCTGCAGCAGGCGTTCGAGGAGCTGGAGGCGGAGGCGTCCGTGCAGCAGCAGCTCGACGAGCTGAAACGTCGGGACCACCGGGGCGGTCCGCCGGCGCGGTACTGAGCGCGCTGCTCCCTCCTGCACCCCGCGCCGGACGGGATCGAAGGGGCCGGAGGGCCCGGTATCCGCTGGGCCGGGGACGGTCGGAGCCCGTTGCTACAGTGACCCCATGACTGAACTCAGCGGTACCAACGTCCTGGTCGTCGGCGCCACCGGTGTGCTCGGCGCGGAGCTGGCACGCCAGCTCGCCGCCCAGGGCGCGCAGCTCACCCTCTCGGGCCGGTCGGAGGAGAAGCTCTCGGTGCTCGCCGGCGAACTGGGGGAGGCCGTCGTCGGGCAGGTGGCCGCCGATCTCGGCAAGCCCACCGGGCCGGCCGACATCGCCGCTGCGGTGTACGGGCGGGAACTCCACGGCGTGGTGTTCGCCTCCGGCGTCGTGGCCTTCGGTCCTGCTGTGGAGGTGGACGACGACACCCTCGACGAACTGATGCTCGTGAATCTGCTCGGCTACATGCGGCTGATGCGCGAGGTGGCGCCGAAGCTCGGCAAGGACTCCTTCATCGCCCAGATCAGTGCCGTCGTCGCCGAGAGCCCCACCGCGGGGATGGCCGCCTATTCCGCGACGAAGGCCGGCCTGAGTGCGTACGGGAAGGCCCTGACCCTTGAGCTGCGTCGACAGGGCGTACGCGTGCTCGACGCCAGGCCACCCCACACGGAGACCGGCCTCGCCACGAGGCCGATCGCCGGCGAGGCGCCGAAACTGCCGCAGGGCAAGGACCCCCGATCGGTCGCCGGGCGGATCATCACGGCCATCGTCGAGGGTGAGCGCGACCTGCCGTCATCGGCCTTCTGATCCGTCCAGTCCGTGGCGTCGGCGCAGTCGGCGTGACCGTTCGGACCACCCCGGCGCCTTGGGTGCGCCACCGCCTTCCCCTGCTCGGGGGCGTGCCTTCGCGAGCAGTCACAGCGACGGCTGACGTGCGCTGCGGCGTGAGCCGACGACGGCGGTCGCGCTCGCTGCGCACAGGATCGAGGAGAGGGCGAAGGCGGTCGGAGGGCCGGTCACCTGGAGGAGCAGTCCCGTCAGGAAGGCTCCCGCCGCCTGTCCGAGCACCAGGGCGATGAACAGGAGGGACGTCCCGCCGGCGCCCGACTCCCGGGCGTCGGCGACGGCCGACGCCCAGAGGATCAGCACCGAGGTGGCCGCGGTGTAGGCCAGGCCGAACAGGGCCGCCGCCGCGCACGCGAGGACTACTGATCCCGGGGTCACGCCGATCATCAGCGTGGCTCCTGCCGACGCCACGGTCGTGGCGGGCCAGGTGACCGACAGCGGCCGGCTCGCGAGCCAGGGTGCGAGGAGCGTGGCCCCGGCGCCACCCGCCCCCAGGGCGATCCACGCTCCCGCGGACAGGGACGCATCGAGGCCGCCGGCCCCTTCCAGGGTGGACCGGCCGTACACCCAGAGGGCTGCGCACCCCGTTCCGAAGACGAACGACCCCATGAGTGGTCGCCACAGCCCGCTGGGGCCCGACGCGGCGACGGGCGCAGAACGCCCGGGGCCGCTCCCCGCCCCCCGGGGGGACGACCTGTCGAGCCGCAGCACCGCGAGAGTGGATGCTCCCGCGATCCCGGCGAAGGCCAGCCAGGCCACCCGCCACGCATCTCCGAGGGCGAGCGACACGAGGCCCGCCACGACGACGCCGAATCCCGTTCCGGAGTTGACCACGGACTGCATGCGCCCCCGCCGGCCCTGCTCCGTGTTCCGCCGCACCAGTTCGACGAGCGCGGGTGATGCGAAGCCGGCGCCCATGCCGGCCACGAGGACAGCCACCACGAAGACCAGCACGTGCGGCGCCAGGGCGATGCCCGCACTGCCTGCGCAGGCGGTCGCGCCGGCGAGGGCCGTGACGAGGCGGGGATTCGACGGCGCGAGGCGGAACCCGACGACGGCCGCGCCGCAGTACAGGAGCGATGCTCCGGAGGAGAGGATCCCCGCGAGGGCGGGGCCCAGATTGAAGGTCTGCGAGAAGGCGGGCAGGAAGAGCCCGTAGCCCAGCCGGGCCAGGCCGTAGGTCGCGGCGACGACCGTGACGGCGGAGAGGGTGAACCAGGGGTATAACGATCGTTTCATTGCAACGAACGTTATAGGTTTGGGGCATGACACCACAACCCTCGGCACGGGAGCGGCTCCTCGATGCGGCGGAGGATCTCGCGGCGCTGCAGGGCATGACGAGCACTCCCGTGGACGAGATCCTCGGCCGTGCCCGGGTCTCGCCCGCGACCCTCTATGCGCACTTCGGCAACAAGGAGGGACTCGTCGTCGAGGCGTTGAAGCGACGGCTGGCGCGGTGGGACTCCACCTGGCAGGAGTGCGTGGACGAGGCGGTGGCACCGGAGGAGAAGCTGCTCGCGGTGTTCACCGCCCTCGCTCGGCACAGGACGTCACTCACGCCGTCGCGCTGGTGCGTGTTCCTCGGCGCCAGTGCGGAGACCCCGGCGCCGGGGAACGATCTGGCGGACACTCTTGCGAGTGACACGCGACTGCTCGTCGATCGGCTCGAGGCGCTCTCCGCCGCGTACCTCCAGGGTGCGCCGGCGAAGGTGTTGGCTGATCGGATCACCCTCGTCTACACCGGTGTCCTCGGCATGATCCTGCGTGGATCCGACGCGGAGGCGGCGATCGCCGACGGCCGCGCTACAGCCGCACTCGTGATCCGGGCCCTTGCCGGCGGGGACCACGCGGAGTCCGCGTCCCGTCCGTAGGGGCGCGAGCGGTCAGGCGTCCGCTCCGCTGCGGCGGCCGGTGAGGGTCCCGACGGACTGGACGAGGGACCAGCCCAGCAGCACGAGCCCCGACCCGACCCCCGAGACGACGGCGACGAGGACGGCGTCGCGCGTCGAGAAGGCCAGCACCAGCCCGATCACGCCGAGGGCGCTCATCGCCGTCGCGATCGCGACCAGCTGACGCCGGCCCTCCGGCCACAGCCGCGCCAGCGGGAAGAAGTGCGCGCCCACCACGAGGGCGATCCAGCCCAGCGCAGCCGCGGGCTCCACCTGCCGGAGCACGGCGAGGCCACCGAAGAGGGCGAGGGCCTCGATCAGGACCACGAGCCAGTAGAACCGGGTGAATCCGGCGGGTCGGGCGCGCCCGGCCTGCCGGAGGTCCCGTGCGGTCCGCAGGAACCCGAGGACCACGACGACGAACGCGGCCACGGCTGCGGCCCTCAGCGTGGCGGCGAGGACGACCGGCAGCCCGGTGGCGTTCACGAGGACGAACACCAGGCCGAATGATGCCCCGATGAGGTGGCCGACGAAGGTGGGGGAGCGGTAGGTCATGCGAAGTCCTGCACTTTCTTCCAGCCGGGATCGACGGCATGCCGGGCTGTGACGGATCGGCGGTCACGCACTGCCGTATCGAGGGCGTCGCGCCCGTTCTGATCCTCGGAGTCGGAGTAGAAGTGCAGGGTCCTGGCCCCCCTGGAGGTCTCCACCGCGACCAGCATCCCGCGGATGCCGAGGGACCTGACGAGCGTGTCCTCGAGCTCGTCGAGCCCGGCCACCGCTCCGGGTACCGGGAGTCCCTGCCCGTCGGCGTCGAACACCGCCCGGACGGTGGTGTGCAGGTCGAAGCGAGGATGGTCGATCCACCGCAGGGGGCGCAGGACGCGCACGGTCACCGGGTCGCCGCTCCCGTGCCGGCCCTGCATGACGAGCCAACCGGGCTCGGGCAGGGTGCGGGCGAGATCCCGCACGCATCCGGGCACCTCGGCGGCGGGGATGCTGTCGACGACGTCGTGCACGATGCAGTCCACGCGCCGCACCCAGCGCTCGACGTCGTCCTCGCCCAGCAGCCACTCGAGGAGCAGGACGCACAGTCCGTGCTCGTCGTCCCACTGGCCGGTGAATCCGGGGTGGTGGACCGACAGGATGAAGCCGTCGCCGGCCCGGGTCACCGCCGCGTGGACGCGGGTGCGGCGCAGGTCGAAGGTCCTGCCGCGATAGGTGATGGTGGAGTCGAGCATGTCCGGCTTCGCGCTCCGGGCGGGGACGAACTCCCAGCGCCTGCCGGCCGGTGGCGATGCGCGGTACCAGCGCTCGGCCACGGGGCGCAGCGCCGCGTCACCGCCGCTCGAGACACAGAGCGTGTGCTCCGCGTCCGTGCCCGTCCTGGTCTCCCACTCGAGTCCCCTGGCCATGGCCCGGACGCGCCGCGTCATGACGTCCACGTAGGCCTCGAAGTCGCCCGCCCGGGTCGCGGTGGTCAGCAGTTCCTCGCCGTCGTCCGCCCACCAGTCCCAGAAGGCGCTGATCGCGTCCCCGCCGGCCCTCCGGCGGCTGAAAATACCCATGTCCCTGCGTCCCCTGGTCGGCGTCCGGGATCGTCCGGCTGCTCCAGCGAATCTACCCGTGTCCGGCGTGCGGCGGGGAGCCGGGCGCGGCGTGTTGACCAGCGCGGCCGGTACCCCGTGTCACCTCACCGGATGTGCGCCCGGTGCTCCCCGCAGCGCGACGGCGGCGAGGAGTCCCGCGGCCAGGGACAGGGCAGCGGCGAATCCGGCGACGCCCGGCCAGCCGTGCGTCCCGAAGAACAGACCGCCGACCCAGCCGAGGACGCTCGAGCCGGCGTAGTAGCCGACGTTGTAGAGACCCGCTGCCTGGGCGCGGCCCGCGGTGGCGAGCAGCGGGGTCCACCCGGACGCGACGGAATGTGCGGCGAAGAACCCGCCCGTGAAGACCACGAGCCCGACGACCACGAGCGGGAGCAGGTCCGAGAACGTCACTGCCAGCCCGACGAGCATCACCGTGAGCGCCGAGAGGAGGACGGGGAGGCGTCCGACGCGGGCACTGATGCCTCCCGCGAGACGGGACGTCGCGGTGCCGGAGAGGTAGGCGAGGAACAGCAGGCTGACCAGCGAGGCGGGGAGCAGGAAGGGGGTAGCCTCCAACCGGAAGGCCAGATAGTTGTAGACCGCCACGAACCCGCCCATCAGGAGGAACCCCTGCGCGTAGACCGCCAGCAGGCGGGGCGAACGGAGATTCAGGAGGACGCGCGCGGCCAGGGACGGTCCCCGACCCCGCAGGACGGGGACGAAACCCCGTGCACGGGGCGCGAGGAGGACGAAGGCCACCGCGGCAGCGCCGGCCATGGCGCTGACCGCGAGCACCCCTGCCCGCCAGCCGAGAAGATCGCCCACCGGTCCGGCGATGAGCCGGCCCGCGAGTCCGCCGAGCGTGGTTCCCGCGATGTACGTTCCCGCAGCGACGGCGGCATGCATCCGCTGCACCTCCTCGAAGAGGTAGGCCAGCGCCGTCGCAGGCACCCCGCCCAGCATGACTCCCTCGAGGAACCGGAGGACGATCAGTGCCTCGAAGGTCGGTGCGAGCGCCGCCAGGAGGCCGAGGACGACGGCGCCACCGATAGCCCACGCCATGGACCTCCGGCGCCCGGCCCTGTCGGCGACGGCCGACCACGGGATGACCGCGACGGCGAGGCCGAGGGTCGCCGCCGACACGGTCAGGGCGGCGTCGGCTGCCGGCACCACGAACTCCGCGGCGACGCCGGTGAGCACGGCCTGCAGCGAGTAGAGCTGCGCGAAGGTCGCCAGGCCGGCGAACAGCAGGGCCAGGAGGATCCGCCGGTAGGCGGGGGAGTCCCTGGCGTGGCCCGCCCAGCCCCCGTCCGTCACACGCGACGGTAGGCGAGGTCGAAGACCATCCGTCCGGCCGCGATCGCCTTGTTCTCGAAGCTGGTCAGGGTGCGGCCGTCGAAGCGCGGGGCCCAGCCGCCGCGCTCGTCCGTGCCCTCGTTGACGCCGGTGTTCCCGGTGCTCACCGGGTCCCTGCCCTCCCGGACGGGAGCGCCGCCCACCACTGCCTCCACGCCGCTCGCCCACACCTGCGTGAGCGGGCTCTCCGAACCCGTGCGCTCGCCGGCGTGCAGGTTCACGAAGTCCCCGCTCGCCTCCAGGACCTCGCGCATCTGGACGGCGTAGCTGGACCAGTCCGTGGCGAGCCGGAAGATGCCGCCCGGTTCGATGACGCGCGCCGCGCGCTCCACGTAGTCCTCCTTCACGAGCCGGCGTTTGTGGTGGCGGGCCTTGTGCCACGGGTCGGGGAAGAAGGTCCACAGTTCCGCGACGGACGACGCCGGGATCATGTCGGTGAAGGCCTCCGCGGCGTTCACCTGCGCGGTCCGCACGTTGGTGAGGCCCCTCTGGCTGATGCGCAGCATGGTCTGGGCGAGCCCCGGACGGTACACCTCGAGGGCGAGGTAGTCGCGCTCCGGATCGAGTTCCGCTGCATGCGTGATGGCCTCGCCGAGGCCGGACCCCACCTCGACGACCAGGGGAGCCGAGCGCCCGAAGGCGTCGGCGACGTCGAGCACGAAACCCGGGGCCACCGAGGTGTCGGCGTTCTCGATCCGCGGGACGTCGATGAGGAACGCCGCTGCGAGATCGTCCCATGCCTCGCGGCGCCTACCCTGCAGGCGGGACCCCCGGCGGACGAAGGACACGGGCTGGGTGCGGTGCGGCTGGTCGGGGTTCTGTTCTCGAGGCTCCATCGTTCCCAAGGCTACCGGCTGCAGCTCATGCGGCCGGGGTCGGGCGCCTCCCGTCGGAGGTCAGCCGGGAGATGGCGAGCTGGGCGTAGAGCGCGGCGCCGTCGGCCAGGATGCCGTCGTCGAACACCGCGTACGGCGAGTGGTTGAAGGGCGAGCCGGACGGGTCGACGCCGGGTGTGACGGCCGAGAGGAAGAGGAAGGAACCGGGTACCGCCTCGAGGATGCGGGAGAAGTCCTCCGAACCGCTCATGGGCTGCGGCATGGTGAGGTACCGGTCGGCGCCGAACAGGGCGCCCACCTGCGCCTCGGCGTGTGCCGTCTCGTCACGGTCGGTGACCGTCACCGGATATTCGTGGAGGTACTTGATGTCCGCCTCGAGGCCGTGCGCGGCCGCGATGTGCCGGACGAGTCGCGGAGCGCCTCGGTCATGCGGTCACGGCTCGCCGCCGAGTAGGTCCGGACCGTCGCCTCGATGCGCGCCGTCTCCGGGATGATGTTCCGCTGCGTCCCGGCACGCAGCACGCCGACGGACAGCACCACGGGGTCGAACATGTCGAACTGCCGCGTGACCATGACCTGCAGCTGCGTGACGATCTCCGCCGCCACGGTCACCGGGTCCTTCGCCGAATGGGGCGAGGAACCGTGGCCGCCCGCCCCGCGGACGGTCACCAGGAGCCCGTCCGATGCCGACATCAGCGGGCCGCCGCGGCTCGCGAGAATCCCCGTGGGGAGCAGGGAGGACACCACGTGGATGCCGTAGGCGGCGTCGGGCTTCCTGCCGGCCGCGTCGAGGACGCCCTCGCGGATCATGACGCCGGCGCCGTCGTGCCCCTCCTCGCCCGGCTGGAACATGAGCACGACGTCGCCCGGGAGCTCGCTGCGCCGCTCGGCGAGCAGGGCCGCGGCGCCGGCGAGCATCGCGGTGTGCAGGTCGTGGCCGCAGGCGTGCATCGCGCCGTCGACCTCCGAGCTGAAGGGCACGCCCGTGGCCTCCTGCACCGGGAGCGCGTCCATGTCGCCGCGGAGGAGTACCACGGGTGCATCACCCGCGGCTGCCCGGCGGGCTCCGCCGCGGAGGACGGCGGTGACCGACGTCGTATCCGTCCCGAGGGTGATCTCGTAGGGACGTCCGTCGAGCGCCTGCAGGACCTTCTCCTGCGTCCGCGGGAGGTCGAGTCCCAGCTCGGGTTCGCGGTGGAGCCGGTGCCGGAGATCGGCGATGTCACCGGAGAGCGACCGCGCGTCCTCGAGCAGGGTGTCTGGGGACAGGGTCATGGGTTCCTCCTGGCAGGGGCGGCGGCACTGGTGCTCCCACCCTCGCAGATGCGCGCGCGGCTGGCGAGACTCCGGCCGCGCGGTTCGCCACGTCGGTGCACCGCCGGGGTATCGCGCCCCCGACGGCACACCGGTCCGGGGTCTCCCGGATCCGGTCGCGGGCACCTGTCAGGTGACCGTGACTTTTCGGGAGAAGAGTTTCTGCAGCAGGATGAAGGCCAGCAGCAGGGCGCCGATCACGATGCGTGTCCACCAGGAGCTGAGGGTGCCCTCATAGGAGATGAACGTCTGCACGATGCCGAGGATGAGGACGCCGGCGAGGGAGCCGAGCACGTACCCGTAGCCGCCGGTGAGAAGCGTCCCGCCGACCACGACCGCCGCGATCGCGTCCAGTTCGAGTCCGGTGGCCGCGAGACTGTATCCGGAGAGGCTGTAGAAGGAGAAGAGGACGCCGGCGACGGCCGAGCACAGCCCGCTGATCCCGTAGACGAGCACCTTCGTCCGGGGTACGGCCAGTCCCATCAGGAGGGCGGAGGACTCCCCACCGCCGATGGCGTAGACGGTGCGTCCGAACCGGGTCTGGTGCAGGACGTAGAAGGCGAGGGCGACCACGAGGAGTGCGATCACGACACCGGGAGAGATGAACATCCGTCCGCCGAGGGGGATGCGGGCCTGGGCCATGGCCGTGAAGAAGGGATCGGTGACGGTGATCGAATCGACGCTGATCACGTAGCAGAGACCGCGGGCGAGGAAGAGCCCGGCCAGGGTCACGATGAAGGGCTGGATCTCGAAGACCTGGATGACGAGGCCCATGAGGAGTCCGAAGGTGGCCCCGGTCAGGAGGACCAGCGCGATGACGGCGACGGGGTTCCAGCCGGCCTGCAGGAGGGCTGCGGCGATCATCATGGACAGGGCGACGACGGACCCGACGGAGAGGTCTATTCCGCCGGTGAGGATCACGAAGGTCATGCCCACGGCGAGGACGATGAGGAACGTGTTGTCGACGAGGAGGTTGAGGAAGACCTGACCGGACAGGAAGCCGGGATACATGACCGCGCCGGCGGCGAACATCGCCAGGAACAGGCCTACGGTCGCCAGGGTGGGGGCGTAGCGCGCCTTTCCCTCGAGCAGGCTGATGCGGGTCCGGTTCAGGGGTGCGGGGGTCCGGGTGACGACGGACATCAGATGGCCACCTTCACGTCGGAGGTCGCGGTGACGGGTCGTCTGCGTTGCTTGAGCAGGGTCCGGGCCCGGCTCGACTGCAGCAGGCACACGATGATCACGACCAGGGCCTTGAACACCAGGGTCACCTCCGGGGGGATGCCGAGCGTGTAGACGGTGGTGGTCAGCGTCTGGATGATGAGTGCTCCGATCAGGGTTCCGACGAGGCTGTACCGACCGCCGGCCAGCGAGGTCCCACCGATCACGACGGCGAGTATGGCGTCCATCTCGATGTAGAGGCCGGCATTGTTGGCGTCCGCCGCCGTCACGTTGGAACTGATCATGAGGCCGGCGACGGCGGCGCACAGCCCGCTGAACACGTAGACCGCCATCGTGATGGTGCGTGCGTTCAGGCCGGCGAGGCGACTGGCCACCGGATTGATCCCGACGGCCTCGATGAGGGTTCCGAGGGCGGTGCGCCGGGTCAGGAGCCCGGCGGCGAGGAAGGCCGCTGCGGCGATGAGGATGGAGATGGGCAGGCCGAGGACGAAGCCCGCCCCGATCGACTGGTAGGAATCGTTGGACACGGAGATGATCTGCCCGTCGGTGACGAGTTGTGCCAGACCCCGCCCGGCCGTCATCAGGACGAGGGTCGCGATGATGGGTTGGATGCCGACGACGGACACGAGGAACCCGTTCCACAGACCGAGGACCAGCCCTGCCACCACGGCCAGAGCCACCGCGACCGCTGCGGTCTGCAGCGAGGACGGGTCCGGGGACGTGTAGATGTAGGTGCAGGAGACGGCGCCGGCGATGGCGGCGACAGCCCCCACCGAGAGATCGATCCCGCGGGACGCGATGACGAGGGTCATCCCGAGGGCGATGAGGATGGTCGGTGCTCCGTTGCGGAGGATGTCGATCAGGCTGCCGTACAGGTGGCCGTCCTGAAGGCGGACGGACAGGAAATCGGCACGGAACACCTGATTCAGGAGGAGCAGGAGGACGAGGGCGAGGACCGGCCAGGTCAGGCGGTGCTTCAGCAGCGCGTTCATGCGGCGGATCCGGCGATGATCGTCATGACGTCCTCCATGGTGACTCCGTCGTTGGGTAGGTCGGCAACCATGCGTCGGTCCTTGAGGACGGCGATGTGGTCGCTCAGGCGCAGCACTTCCTCGAGTTCCGCGGAGATGAAGATGATCGACATGCCGTCCGCGGCGAGGGTGCTGATGAGCTTCTGGATCTGCGTCTTGGCGCCGATGTCGATCCCGCGGGTCGGTTCGTCGAGGATGAGGAGTTTCGGGTTCGTGATCAGCCAGCGTGCCAGGAGGACCTTCTGCTGGTTCCCGCCGCTCAGGTTGCGGATCAGCGCGTCCTTGTTGGCGGGTCGGATGTCCAGTGCGGCGATGAACTTCTCGGTCAGCTGATCCTGCTGAGGGGCAGGGATCCTCCTCAGCCACCCCTGGCTCGCCTGCATCGCCAGGACGAGATTGTCCCGGACCGAGAGGTCACCGATCAGTCCCTCCTCCTTGCGGTTCTCGGAGGAGAAGGCGATGCCGTGGTCGATGGCGGACCGGGGTGATCTCAGGGTCTGGGCGGTCCCCCTGATGGTGAGCTGTCCCTGATCCGCACGGTCCGCTCCGAAGAGGAGTCGGGCGGTCTCCGTCCGGCCCGATCCCAGGAGACCGGCCAGACCGAGGATCTGTCCCTCGTACAGGGCGATGTCCACGTTGCCGACGGACCCCTTCCGTCCGAGCTTCTCCGCCAGGAGGAGCGGTACGGCGTCGGTCCTGTCCGGCCGCGCACGGACGTCCGATCGGTCGAGCTCCGTCAGGGCGTCGAGTTCCTTGCCCATCATCTTCGAGATGAGCGACATGCGGGGGAGCTCCCTCGTCATGAACTCACCGACGAGCCTGCCGTTGCGCAGCACCGTCATGCGGTCCGAGATCTCATAGACCTGTTCGAGGAAGTGCGAGACGAAGAGGATGGCGACGCCGTTGTCCCGCAGCGAGCGGATGACCGCGAAGAGTTGCTGCACCTCCTCCGTGTCGAGGCTGGAGGTCGGCTCGTCGAGGATCAGCACCTTCGCATCCACCTGCACCGAGCGTGCGATCGCGACCAGTTGCTGGATGGCGATGGAGTGCGAGGAGAGCACGGATCCCGGATCGAGGTGGCCGAGATTCAGCTGCTCGAGGACGGCCCTGGCCCTGCGGCGCACCTCCTTCCAGTGGATACCTCCCCTGCGGTGCGGTTCCCTGCCGAGGAGGATGTTCTCCTCGATCGAGAGATTCGGGCAGAGATTGACCTCCTGGTACACCGTGCTGATGCGCGCGTCCTGCGCTTCGGCCGGGCCGGCGAATCGATGCTGCTCCCCGAGGACGGTGATGGTCCCGCTGTCGATCGCATAGACGCCGGTCAGGGCCTTGATCAGCGTCGATTTTCCTGCACCGTTCTCTCCCATGAGCGCGTGGACCTCGCCCTGGAACAGGCGGAGATCGACGCCGTCCAGGGCCTTGACCCCCGGGAACTCGATGGAGATGCCGCGCAGGTCCACGACGGGGACGATCTCGTTCATTCAGCTGTCTTTCCCTTGCGGGATGCGGTGGGCGAGGCCCACCGCATCCCTGGTGTCGTCGACGTGTGTATCCACGTCGTGGTCTCGGAGGCGGTCGGTTCAGTACTCCCGGCTGGCGAGGACTTCCTTCGCCTGCTCCGGTGTGAAGGCCGACTCCTCGGTCACGACCCGCTCGGGCACCTCCTCGCCCGCCACGACCTTCGCGGCGAGGTCCATCAGCTGCTCACCGAGCAGCGGGTTGCACTCGACGATGTAGTTGATCTTCCCGTCGGCCAGTGCGGTCATGCCGTCCTTGACGGCGTCGACGGTGATGATCTTGATGTCCTTGCCGGGTACTTTCCCGGCGGCCTCGATGGCCTCGATCGCGCCGAGCCCCATGTCGTCGTTGTGGGCGTAGACGACGTCGATGTCCGGGGTGTTCTTGAGGAACGCCTCCATGACCTGCTTGCCTCCACTGCGGGTGAAGTCGCCCGTCTGGGACTCCACGATCGCGAGGTCCGGATCCGCCGCGATCGCAGCCTCGAAACCTTCCTTACGATCGATGGCGGGCGCCGCACCCGTGGTGCCCTGCAGTTCGACGATGTTGATGGGGCCGTCGGTCGACGCCGAGTCCTCCACGAGCCAGTCGCCGGCCTTCTTGCCCTCCTCGACGAAGTCCGAGCCGAGGAAGGTCTTGTAGAGCGATGTGTCCGAGGAGTCGACTGCGCGATCGGTGAGGATGACGGGGATACCGGCGTCCTTCGCTTCCTTGAGCACCGTGTCCCAGCCGGATTCGACGACGGGGGAGAAGGCGATGACGTCCACCTGCTGCTGGATGTAGGAGCGGAGCGCCTTGATCTGGTTCTCCTGTTTCTGCTGGGCATCGGAGAACTTGAGGTCGACGCCGGCCTTCTCGGCGGCGTCCTGCACGGATTTCGTATTGGCGGACCGCCACCCGCTCTCGGCTCCCACCTGTGCGAATCCCATGGTGATGCCGTCACCCGATCCGCCGCCGGCTCCGGTGCCGGCATCGGTGCCTCCGCCGCAGGCGGTGAGGGCGAGGGTCGTCGCTGCGGCGACCGTGACGAAAGTCTTCTTGAGCACTGCTGCCTCCTGGATCTGGGGACCACAGCAAGGGCATCTGCACCTTCATTGCTGCGCGGGGCTTCGTGCCCTGCGGTCGATTGTGAACGCTAACAATTTGCGGGTCAAGTGATTTGTGTCACGTTTCGGACTCGTGCATCGGCTACGCGCCCCTCCATCGATGTAGACCCGTCCAGCCTGTAGGGTCGGGTCAGAAATTGTGGGGGCGGACGGAGGAAGGAGGTCCTGTGGCAGCGGCGACGACACCGCGGAGCCCCAGCCTGACCGATGTCGCCTCCCTCGCGGGTGTCTCACACCAGACCGTGTCGCGGGTGGTCAACCGAAGGCCGAACGTCAGCGACGCCACCCGGCGGAAGGTGCACGCGGCCATCCTCGAGCTCGACTACCGGCCCAATGCTGCTGCCCGTTCGCTCGCGACGGGCAGGACCCACTCGATCGGGGTCCTCGCGGGCGAACTCTCGCAGTACGGACCCTCGAGCGTCCTGATGGGGGTCCAGGACGCAGCGCGTCGTGCCGGCTATTTCCTGACCGTGGTCACCCTGAAGGACTACTCCGCGCCGACCGTGGACGAGGCACTCAGTGATCTGCTCGATCACGGTGTGGAGGGCGTCATCGCGCTCACGCCGCACGTCTCTGCGCTGGAGGTGCTGGCCACGATGCAGTCAGGCATCCCGATGCTGACCGTCGGTGGAGGCGGTCATCGTGGCGGTGACGTAGCGCTGGATCAGGAGAGTGCGGCTGCGAGTGCGGTCGAGCATCTCGTTTCACTTGGACACCGGCGGATTGCACACCTGGCCGGGCCCGCCGACTGGGTGGATGCGCAACGGAGGCTCGCAGGCTGGCGGTCGGCGCTCGCGCGGCACGGGCTGGAGGAGGGGCTGCTGCTCCATGGCGACTGGAGTGCGCGATCGGGCTACGATGCGGGCCTCGGCGTGGAGCTCGGACGGCTTCCCACGGCGTTCTTCGTCGGCAACGACCAGATGGCGCTGGGACTGTTGAAGGCCCTCAGACAGCGAGGCTGTGAGGTGCCGGGCCGGGTGAGTGTGATCGGCTTCGACGATGTTCCCGAGGCCGAGTACTACGAGCCGTCCCTCACCACGCTTCGGCAGGAGTTCCACGACCTCGGTCGCCGCTGCATCGACGAGCTGCTCGGTCTGCAGGCGCTCGGCGCAGCAGGATCCCTCCAGCCCCGGCTGATCGTCCGAGCGAGTACGGGGCCGGTTCGAGCAGACGACGACGGCGGTGGCCCGGAGCGGGTCCCCATGCAGGGGTGAGCCGCCAGTGCTGATAAACTGGACCTACTTGCCTGCGCACGGCGTACCATCAGCCAGTTCAGCGCGCAGCCTGCGTCGATAGAACGCATTCTTTTGTCCCGCACAAAGCTCCCAGAATCGTGAGCGCGGTGGACACTGTCTGACTTTTCTTCGGCGAACCCCTGTGCCAACCGGCGCCGGGGAAGATGAGAAGAAAGTTCGTGTACTTCACATGACTACTTTTGCTGCCCTCGGTGTGCCCAAAGCGCTGGTCGAGAACCTCGCCGCGCAGGGGATCACCGAACCATTCCCCATCCAGGTCAAGTCCCTCCCGGACTCCCTGGCCGGACGCGACGTCCTCGGACGCGGCCGCACCGGCTCGGGCAAGACCCTGGCCTTCGCCCTCCCGATGGTCTCCCGACTCGCCGAGCAGGAAGCGGCCTACCGCCGCAAGCCGGGACGGCCGCTGGCCCTCGTCCTCGCTCCGACGCGTGAGCTCGCCACCCAGATCAACGCCACCGTCGAGCCGCTCGCGAAGCAGCTCGGCCTCAACACCACCGTCATCTACGGCGGGGTGTCCCAGCAGCGCCAGGAGAAGGCCCTGCGCGCGGGCGTCGACATCGTCATCGCCTGCCCGGGCCGCCTCGAGGACCTGATGCGCCAGCGGCTCATCACGCTCGAGTCCGTGGAGATCACCATCCTCGACGAGGCGGACCACATGGCCGACCTCGGCTTCCTGCCCGTCGTGAAGAAGCTCCTCGACACCACGCCGAAGGACGGCCAGCGCCTGCTCTTCTCGGCCACCCTCGACAACGGCGTGGACAAGGTGGTCAACCGGTACATGACCAACCCCGTCACCCATTCGGTGGACGACCCGCAGGCCGCGGTCACCACCATGGAGCACCACGTGCTCATGGTCGGCGACCAGACGCAGAAGAAGCAGCTCATCGTGCAGCTCGCCTCGGGAACCGGGCGCCGCCTGCTGTTCATGCGCACCAAGCACCATGCCCGCAAGCTCGCGAAGACCCTGACCGACGCCGGCATCCCCGCCGTCGACCTCCACGGCAACCTGTCGCAGAACGCCCGCGACCGCAACCTCGCGGAGTTCTCCACGGGTGACGTCCGCGTGCTCGTCGCGACCGACGTCGCTGCGCGCGGCGTTCACGTCGACGACGTCGAGCTCGTCGTGCACGTGGACCCGCCCACCGAGCACAAGGCGTACCTGCACCGCTCGGGCCGGACGGCCCGGGCAGGCTCCTCGGGAACGGTGGTCACGATCACCCTGCCCGAGCAGAAGTCCGAGGTCCACAAGCTCATGAAGGCTGCCGGGGTGGATGTCGCGTTCGAGACCGTGCGGGCGACCTCGCCGCTCGTGCTGACCCTCACGGGTGACATCGCCGAGAAGATCGATCCGCGGACGCGTGCGGCCCTCCTCGCCCAGCGCGAGACGGTGCGCGGCGAAGGCACCTCGACCGGCGCGAACGCCGAGCGGAAGCGCGCGCGCCGCGGCTCGGCGTCGCCGTCGGCCGGTGGACGCGGCGGTCGTGGCGGCCGCGGACGCGTCTCCGCCGAGCCGCAGTCGGCCCAGGGCAACCGGGCCGAGCGCCGTAAGGACCAGCCCCAGGCGCCGCGGTTCGGCTCCGACACCGGGTCGGGGGCCAAGGCCGGGGGCTCGCGCCGCCGTTCGGAGGAGCCCCGCACGGCATCGGAGACGTCGACGCGCAGCCGGCGTCCCGCCTCGGGGCAGCGCGTGGGCGACGCCGTCCGCTGGTCCAGCACGTCCGCGCCCGCCGCGGGTGGCCAGCGCAGCCACGCGCCGTCGTCCGCCCCGCGCGCCGAGGGTGCCCGCCGTCCGGCCGGCTCCCGCAGGGCCAGCGCGCCGGCATCGAACGACCGCCGGACCCGCTAGCACCGGTTGCGCGATGAGGGACCGTACCCACCGGGTACGGTCCCTCCTGCGTTCCGGGCGAGCGCGCGGCGTGCCGTGTGCGGAACAATGGTGGGATGAACGCACTCCTGAACGTCATCTGGCTCCTGTTCGGCGGCATCTGGCTCGCGCTCGGCTACTTCCTCGCGGGAATCGTCTGCTGCCTCCTGATCGTGACCATCCCGTTCGGCATCGCCTCGTTCAGGATCGGCGTCTACGCCCTGTGGCCCTTCGGACAGACCGTCGTCAACCGGGGCGGCAGGGTCACGGCCGTGTCGAGCATCGGTAACGTGATCTGGCTGCTGGTCGCCGGGATCTGGATCGCCATCGGTCATGTGCTCACCGCCATCCCGATGTTCGTCAGCATCATCGGCATCCCCCTCGGGATCGCCAACCTGAAACTGATACCGGTGTCCCTCGCACCGCTCGGCAAGGTCATCGTCCCGTCGTCGGGAACCTATCTGCCGACCTACCGCTGATCCTGCGGCGGCGCGAGACCGGACCGATCGGGGTGTCGGGCGAGCGCAACCAGGCGAGGGCGGCGGCATCCACCTCGAAGTGCCGCACCTCGTAGGGTGGACGGTAGAGCTCGTCGTAGATCTCGAGCAGGAACCCGTCGATCAGGGACCGGCCCGTCACCGCCATGCGTGAGACCCAGCCCGTCTCGGCGAAGGCCGCCAGGGCGTTGCGGCTGATGGAGCGCATGTCCTGGGGGTGCACCAGCAGGGGGCGCGGTGCCGTCCCGGCCGAGCGCATGAACCCCATGATGTGCTCGGCGTCGCCGTCGGTGAGAGCGATGCAGGGCTGCCATTCGACCATGACGATGTCCGGTGGCACGTGGTGCGGCGTGAAGCGCGCACCCTGCGGGACGTGGTCCGCGAAGTCCATGCTGTCCTCCACCTGCGACGGTACTGGGTGCGGGCCGTCGTCGAACGACGAGGGGGCCGCTGCGCCGATGGCTGCAGCGGCCCCCTGGCCCTGTCCTACTCCTACTCCTACTCCTACTCCGCTCCGCTGACCGCCGAGGATCCGCCGGAGCCGTGCTGACCGGGCTTGTCGGCGTTCTTGAGGAGATCGCCGAGCAGGCCGATGATGTCCAGCCCGGTGGTGTCCTTGACCATCTGGGTGGTCTGCTGGACGCCGCTCGTGACGTTCTTGCTGAGCTGGCTCGCGCCGTCGGTGGAGACGACGGTCATGGTGTCGATGGCGGACATCGGCGCCGCGATCTCCCGCGCCATCGACGGCAGGACCTCGAGGACCTTCGACAGGATGGCCGCCTGGTTGAACTGCTTGTAGGCCTCGGCCTGGGCCGCGATACCGGCTGCCTCCGCCTTGCCGCGTGCCTCCGTGGACTGCGCCTCGGCAGCACCGCGTGACGCGATGACCGCCGCCTCCGCGCGACCCTTCGCCTCGTTGATGGCGGCCTCCGCGTTACCGCGCGCGGTGTTCGCGGCGGCGTCCGCCTCGGCGGCCACGCGATCACCTTCGGCGCTGAGCTTCCGCTTGGCGAGGTCGACGCGCGCTTCGATCTCGGTGGCCTCCGAGGCACGGCGGCGCTCTTCGAGCTTCGCGTCGGCCTGCTGGATGAGCCGGTATTTGTCGGCGTCCGCGGGCTTGCGGACCTCGGTGTCGAGCTCGCGCTCGCGCAGTTCCGCACGCCGCAGGGCGACCTGCTGCTCGCGGATGATGACCTGTTCGTTCTGCTCGGCCTGGGCCAAGGGGCCGGCGGCGTCGGCACGCGCCTGGCGGGCGTCCGCGGCTTCCTTGAGTTCGGCGCGACGGATGGTCAGCTGCTGCTGCGCCAGGGCGACCTGCTCGTCGGAGATGGCACGGGCCTGCTCCGATTCCTGCACCGAGCGGGCTTCGGCGATCTTCGCGTTGCGCTCCGCGGATGCGGCCTCGGGGCGCCCGAGGTTCTTCAGGTAGCCGGAGTCGTCGTCGACGGACTGGATCTGGAAGGTGTCGATCTCCAGGCCCTGGTTGTGCATGGAGTGCTCCGCCTCCTCCTTCACGCTCTTGGCGAAGGTGGCGCGGTCGCGGATGATCGACTCGACGGTCAGGGTTCCCACGATCGACCGCAGCGAGCCCGAGAGCGTCTCCTGCGTGTAGTGGTCGATGGCGTCCTGCTGGTTGAGGAAGCGCTGTGCGGCCTTGCGGACCGCGTCGGCGTCTCCGCCGACCTTGACCTGGGCGACGCCGGTGAGGTGCAGCTTGATCCCGTTGAGTGAGATGCCCTCGATGCGGAGGGACACCTGGCGGGACGCGAGCGAGAGCGGGTAGGCGCGCTGCGCGAAGGGGTTGATGAAGACGCGGCCGAAGACGACGCGCTGGCTGTCGACGTCGGGCTGGCCCTTGTTGTCCTTGGACGAGATGATCAGCGCCTGGTCGGGACTGGCGATATGGAGAGCCATTTTCGCGAGGATCGCCACGACGATGAGGACGACGACGAGGACGATGGCGCCGATGACGAACGGTATGAAGGAGAAATCCACTGCGACCCTTTCAACGGTCAACTGCTGGAACTGCGGAAGGCGGGACATGACACCGCCGGGAACCTCAACCTATGCGATGCATGATGCTTCTCTGACCCCCAAGCCGTGAAAGTGGACAAACCGTTACCTGCCCGGGATCAGGACCCCGCGCCCGCCAGGAACGCCTGCATGAGGGGCCCGCCGGAGGTGGATCCGAGCTCGCCCTCCTCGACGAAGACGGCCACGGCGAGGTCGCCCTGGATCGCGACGACCCATGCATGGGTCCGTGGCGGGGTCTCGCTGCCGAACTCGGCGGTGCCCGTCTTGGCCAGGACCGGCTCACCGGGGACGTCCTGCAGCAGTTGCGCACCGCCCTGGCCGACGACGGCAGCCATGAGCGCCTTCAGGGTCGCCGATTCGGCGCCGGTGAAGGCGGAGGGCGCAGCGTCCTCGTCCACCGAGGACGACGGCGACGTGGCTGCAGGGTCGGACGACGGGGAACCCGACGCCCCGTCCGTCGGCGGCGCCGCGTCATCGGTCGGGGCGTCGGAGGCGGCCGCATCCTCCGACCCGGGATCGAGCTCCGTCGATTCACCCGCCGCGAGCAGCGTGGGCGTCACGCGAACCCCTGCGCCGACGGACGCCGCCATGGTGGCGAGCGTCAGCGGCGAGACGAGGACCTCGCCCTGGCCGATCATGGCAGCGGCGTGTGCGGTACCCTCGGCCTCGGTGGGCACGGACCCGAAGAACGCCGGGGTGCCGATGGACGCTTCGACGCCGATCCCGAGGTCCGATGCCGCACGCGCGAGCTCCGCCTGCGTGATCTCGTCCCTTGCCGCGATGAATCCGGTGTTGCAGGACTGCGCGAAGGTCTCGAGCAGCGGGATGGTCCCGATGAACTGGGCGGGGAACGTCCCCGCGTTGTTGAACCGGCGGCCGTCCACGGTCACCTCCTCGGAGCACTCCGTGGGTGACTCGGGCGTGAAGCCCTGCCGGAGCAGCGCGAGGCTCGTGGCGACCTTGAAGGTGGATCCCGGCGGGTACTGGCCGAGCAGCGCCGTCTGCAGGCCCTCGCTGCCCGGTCCGTTCGCGGCGGCGAGGATCTCGCCCGTGCTGGGTCGGATGGCGACGATCGACGACGCCGAGGGTTCGTCGGCGAGGACGTCCTCCCCGAGGCTCTGGAGGCGCGGATCGAGGGTCGTGGCGAGATCCTCCCCGTCGACGGCGGGCTTCGCGAAGAGCCGCTGCGAGGGGGTGCCGGGGGTCTCCGCCGGGACGGCGTCCACCGCGAGGCCCGGCGTTCCGGCGAGCTGCTCGTTGTGCTGCAGCTGCAGTCCGCCGAGGCCCGTGATGTCACCTGCCCGGACGGCGCCGTCGGACTGCTCGACGAGCTCCTCCGTGGCCTCGCCGACGCTGCCGAGCAGTTCCCTGGCGAAGGTGCGGGTGGGTGCGAGTTCGAGGGTGTCCGCCTGGCGCAGGGCCCCGGGGATGGCGTCGATCTGTGCGTCGGTGACGGTACGCGTGGGATCGTCCCGCAGGACGAGGGCGACGACGAAGGCCTCTGCTCCCGCCTCCGCCACCTGCTGCTCGTAGGTCGCGGGGTCGAGCTCCAGCAGGGTGGCGAGCGCCCGGGCCGAAGCCGCCTGCTCCGCCTCCGGTACCTGCAGCTTGTCGATGCCGACGCGGATCACGGGTCGCTGTGTCACGATGACCTCGCCGCCGGCCCCGGTGATGTCGCCGCGGTCACTGGGCACGCTCGTCAGGGTGAGCTTCTCTCCGGGCAGCAGATCCGGGACGAAGACCCGGGGCTCCCACGCGGCCTGCCACACGTCCTCGACGCGCGTGAGGTCCGCCGTCGTGCTGTAGGTCCAGTCCTCGTCGCTCTCGTCGAGGTCCCACACGTAGTCGAGGGTCGCCGTCGCGGTGTCCTCGCCCGTCTCCTCGACGCCCGAGACGGAGACCTGCGGTGCTCCCGGGCCGAATCCCTCGGTGATCGCGGCGAGCTCGTCGGTGACCTCGGCGGGCTGCATCGAGGTGAAGGCGGACTGTGCGACGTCGAGCTGCGCGAGGCCGTCGGCGAGGGTGCCCGCCGCGTCCTCGGCCGTGGGGCGGTCGTCGGTGCAGGCTGCCAGCGTGAGGGCGAGGACTGCGGTCGTCAGGACGGCCGTGGCGCGGTGAAGTTTCCCCATGGGGCCCATTATGTCGGAGAAGCGCGGATGTGCCGTCCGGGACCTGCCGTACCGTCCTCGCGGCGGGATCGTGATCCACGATCCACCGGCGGACCATCGGGGTCAGCGGATGAAGGCCTTCGGTGCGCCGCCTGCGGACGCGATCGGCACCGCGTCGCCGCGCAGCGCGAGGACGAGGGCCACCGTCGCGGGGACGACGACGAGCGCGGCGGCCAGCGCGAGGGTCACGGCGTCGGGTGCGACGACGGACTGGCCCCGCTGCGCCTGGACGAACAGCGTGACCATCAGTCCGAGATAGGCCGCCGCGGAGGCGGCGACGATATGGCGTTGCCGACGCACCGTCAGCTGCAGTACGCCGCGACCGACCAGCCACGCGAGGACGAGGGCGACGAGCGGAACGGCCTGCAGGGCGTGGAGGCCGACGAAATGGGCGACGCGGCTGTCACCGTACTCGGTCGACCAGCCCAGCAGGGGCAGGCCCGGACCGCCGTCGATCGCACCGACGGTGTGGCCTCCCGTCACGGGCCCCGTCCCGGTCTGGCCGGACCGGGGACCGGTCATGACGTACCCGCTCAGGGCGCCGACGGTCATGAGGGTGACGGCCAGCTGGACCGCGAGCCCGAGTCCGCCGTCGAGCCGCCGCCGCGCGAGGACGACTCCGACGATGATGACGCCGATGGAGAAGATGCCGATGCCCGCACCCATGGCGGCCCAGAGGGCACCGTCCAGCGGTGTCGCGGTGTTGAAGTGGGAGGCCCTGCCACGTGCGGCCTGGACCACGAGGATGGCCAGCTCGGCGATCAGGGCCCAGCCGAGCACCTCGAGCGCCGCGCGGGTGGGCCGGCCGCGCTCGATCCGCCCGAAGATCCAGAGCATCACGGGCGCGAAGGCGATGAAGGACAGGGCGAACTTGAGCGGCTTGTTCCAGGCGGGGGCGCCGGCGACCAGCGTGGGATCGGCCACGGCGAGCACCGCGGCCACGGGCAGGACCGCGACGGCGCAGGCGAGCAGGACCATCAGCGCCGGGCTGACCCGCCATCCGGCCCGCAGCAGGGCGGTGTACCTCACGGAGCCACCGACTCCGGCAGGGCCGCGGCGCGGGCGTCGGTGCTCCGCAGCAGGTGGTGCTCCCGCCACGCCAGGAAGACGGGGAAGGTGAATGCGATGGCGACGACGAGGCTCAGGGGGACGAGGAGCCAGACGGCCCGTGACATGCCGAGCCGTCTGCCCTCGAGCACCATGAACATGCACGCGACGAACGCGACGACGATGACGTCGACGGCGGCCGACGAGGACGCGGCGCTCGCGAACCAGCCCGCCACGTAGTCCTCACCCGCCGCCATGGAGCGGAGGTTGAAGAACCAGGTGCCCGCGCCGCCGATGACGGCGAGGACCAGATAGGGGGTGCGCATCGAGTCTCCTCAGGTCGGGTGAACACTGTTCACACAGAGTAGGGTGAACAGTGTTCACCGCACAACCCCCCAGAGATGAGGTTCCTTCCGTGGCGACCACGCCCCTGACCCTGGACGCCCTGGTGGCGACGAGTCGCACCCTGCTGGTGGAAGGGGGGCCCGATGCGATCGTCGTCCGGGAGGTGGCCCGACGCCTCGGCGTCACCGCACCCGCGCTGTACCGGTACGTCCGGGGGCGTGACGACCTGCTGACCCTGCTGATCACCGCGTGCACCGACGAGGTCACCGCGGCGTGCCTGGACGCACTGAAGGCCTGCCCCCCGGACGACGTCGAGGGCCGGATCCGCGCCGCGACACTGGCCTTCCGCGCCTGGGCGCTGCAGCACCGGCCCGAGTTCGGCCTCGTCTATGGCACCCCACTGATGCACTACGCCGCGCCCGAGGGTGGCCCCACGGTGGACGCGGGGCAGCGCTTCGGTGGCCTCTTCGGCTCGCTCTTCGTCGAGGCGCTGGCGGCGGGCAGGCTCCGCACGGTCGACGACGGTGTCCTGTCGCCGGGCGTGCGCGCCTCGCTCGCCGCGACCGCATCCCGTCTCGGCCTGCCCATGCGTCCGGGGGAGGTCCGTCCCTTCATCGTCGGCTGGCACCGGATGCTCGGGATCGTCTCGGTCGAGGTCGCGGGGCATCTGCGCTGGGTGTTCGGCGAGGATGCCTCGGCCTTCGCCGAGGAGCAGCTCGAGGAACTCCTCGCCGACCTCCTGGTGCCGGTCGCGAGCTGACGAGGTGGCGTGCTTCCCGTTCACCCACGGCGAAGCGCGGGGCGCAACCCCTGCCGGCCAAAGTTGAGCCGAGTACACTCAATATAGTCCAGCGAACTGCACGACCAGGGGAGGAACCGCGCGTGGATACCAATTTCACCACCAAGAGCCGTGAGGTGCTGTCGGCGGCGGCCATGAACGCTTCCACGGCGGGCAACGCACAGATCGACGCACCGCACTTCCTCAAGGCGCTCATGGACCAGCGCGACGGCATCGCCGTCGCGCTCCTGAAGGCCGCCGGCGCCGACCCGGACACCATCAGTGTGCAGGCGAGCTCCGCCATCAAGGCCCTGCCGTCGTCGTCCGGCTCCTCCGTGGCGCAGCCGCAGTTCTCCCGCGGCGCGCTGAATGTCGTCAGCGCAGCCCAGCAGGAGGCGGAGACACTCGGCGACCAGTTCGTCTCGACCGAACACCTTCTGCTCGCCCTCTCCGCCGACGGCGGGGCCGCGGGTTCGATCCTCCGCGGTCTCGGGCTCACCCGCGAAGCGCTCGCCTCGGCCCTGCCCGGCGTGCGAGGCGACCGCCGCGTCACCACCCCCGACCCCGAGAACACCTTCCAGGCCCTCGAGAAGTTCGGCGTGGACCTCACGGAGGTGGCCCGGAGCGGCAAGCTGGACCCCGTGATCGGGCGGGACGCCGAGATCCGCCGCGTGGTCCAGGTCCTCAGCCGTCGCACCAAGAACAATCCCGTGCTCATCGGCGAGCCCGGCGTCGGCAAGACCGCCGTCGTCGAGGGCCTCGCCCAGCGCATGGTCGCCGGTGACGTCCCGGAGTCGCTGCGTGGAAAGACCCTCATCAGCCTCGACCTCGGGTCGATGATCGCCGGTGCGAAGTACCGTGGCGAGTTCGAGGAGCGGCTGAAGGCCGTGCTCGACGAGATCCGCTCGTCCGGCGGCCAGGTGGTCACGTTCATCGACGAACTCCATACCGTCGTCGGCGCCGGTGCCTCCGAGGGCTCCATGGACGCCGGCAACATGCTCAAGCCCATGCTGGCGCGCGGGGAACTGCGCCTCATCGGCGCGACGACGCTCGACGAGTACCGCGAGAACGTCGAGAAGGACCCGGCGCTGGAACGTCGGTTCCAGCAGGTGTACGTCGGCGAGCCGTCCGTGCCCGACACCATCGGGATCCTGCGCGGCCTGAAGCAGCGGTACGAGGCGCACCACAAGGTCTCCATCGCCGACTCCGCCCTGGTCGCGGCGGCCACCCTGTCCCAGCGCTACATTCCGGGCCGGCAGCTCCCCGACAAGGCGATCGACCTCGTCGACGAGGCGGCTTCACGCCTCCGCATGGAGATCGACTCCGCACCCGTGGAGATCGACGAGCTGCGCCGATCGCTGGAGCGCATGCACATGGAGGAGATGGCGCTCTCCCGGGAGAAGGACGAGGCGTCCGCCGAACGGCTGCAGGCGCTGCGCGCCGAGATGGCCGACCGCCAGGAGGAACTGGACGGACTCAATGCGCGGTGGGAGGCCGAGAAGGCAGGCCTGAACCGCGTGGGCGACCTCAAGGCCTCGCTCGACGACCTGCGCTCGCACGCCGATCGCGCCCAGCGGGAAGGCGACCTCGAGACGGCGTCGCGCATCCTCTACGGCGAGATTCCCCGGGTGGAGCGCGAGCTGCGGGAGGCCCAGGCCGCGGAGGAGCAGACGGCGAACACTCCCGAACTGATGGTCGCCGAGGAGGTCTCGGCGAACGACATCGCCGAGGTGATCTCCGCGTGGACGGGAATCCCCGCCGGGCGCATGCTGCAGGGGGAGAGCGAGAAGCTGCTCGCCATGGAGGAGGTCATCGGCGCCCGCCTGATCGGTCAGCGGACGGCGGTCGCGGCGGTCTCCGACGCCGTGCGGCGTGCCCGCGCCGGCGTGTCCGATCCGAACCGGCCCACGGGATCCTTCCTCTTCCTCGGTCCGACAGGCGTCGGCAAGACGGAACTCGCCAAGGCGCTCGCGGACTTCCTGTTCGACGACGAGCGGGCCATGATCCGGATCGACATGTCCGAGTACTCGGAGAAGCACTCCGTCGCGCGGCTGGTCGGTGCCCCGCCGGGGTACGTGGGCTACGAGGAGGGCGGGCAGCTCACCGAGGCCGTCCGCCGCCGGCCCTACAGCGTGGTGCTGCTCGACGAGGTGGAGAAGGCTCATCCCGAGGTCTTCGACCTGCTCCTGCAGGTGCTCGACGACGGTCGCCTCACCGATGGTCAGGGCCGCACGGTGGACTTCCGGAACGTCATCCTCGTGCTGACCTCGAACCTGGGGTCGCAGTTCCTCGTGGATCCGTCGCTCGACGACGCCGCGAAGCGGGCGGGAGTGATGGCCTCCGTCAACGCCGCCTTCCGGCCCGAGTTCCTCAACCGGCTCGACGACGTCGTGATCTTCGATCCGCTGGGCCTCGATGAGCTCTCGCGGATCGTCGACCTGCAGGTCCGGGCGCTGGGTGACAGGCTGCGCGACCGTCGGCTCGAGCTCGAGGTCAGTGCCGCCGCCGGGGAGTGGCTCGCCCTCACCGGGTTCGATCCGGCGTACGGAGCCCGGCCGCTGCGTCGGCTCGTGCAGCGCGAGATCGGCGACCGGTTGGCGCGAGGCATCCTGGCGGGTGAGATCGCCGACGGCGACACCGTCGTCGTGGACCGGCCCGGGGCGGACGCCCTGGACCCGGATGGAGCCGAGGGCCTGGTGGTCCGCGCCGCGCGCTGACCAGGGGGGAACCGGCCGAGCACGCACGAGGGGGAGGGACCGCAGGGTCCCTCCCCCTCGATCGTCCTGTCCCTAGGGGGTCAGGAGGCTCTGCGCGATCGTGTCACCGTCCTCCACGACCGCGAAGCAGTCGACGCGCCGGTCGCCGTCGGCCCACGTCTCGGCAGTGGGGGTCGCTCGCAGCAGGGTGACCTGCAGGTCGACCGTGACGACGTCCGGATCGATGTCCTCCGACGCAGAGGCGCAGGCGGCCTCCGCGCGGAGCCCGAGCTGGTCCCGTCCGGGGAAGTCGGCGTCCTCCGGGTACTCCTCGGTGGCCACGAGCTGTGCGTTGTGGGGCTCGGTGCACTGGACGAGCACAGCCTCCTCGGTGATCACGGTGAAGTCCGCGAGGCACTCACCCGCCGCGATCGACGAGGGGTCCACGCGGTCCTCGTCGTCGGACCCGCCGAAGAGGGCCACCAGCAACCACACCAGGAGGCCGAGGAGGACCACCCCTCCGCCGGTGACCAGGAGGAGGGGAAGGCCTCCGCGACGTGAGCGCGTACGGTCGCGCTTCGGGTGCCCGTCCGCCCCGCCCTCCGGCGTCGTGGGGTTCCAGGCCGTCGCACCCGGGGCGGACCGGCTGCCGTCGGATTCTCCCGACGGCCGCCCCGTGGTCAGTCCGGTGCCTCCTGCGGCTCCCGTGCCTCCTGCGGCGGCTACCGCGCCCACGGATGCAGGATCGGTGCCCGGATAGACGCCCGGATCGCCGAGGCCGACCTCGCCGCCGCGTGGGGCGAAGGCGTAGGGTCCGCCGACCGGATCCGTGTCCAGGGCTGCTTCCGCGCCCTCCGGACCGACCGCCGTCGTGCCGGGATGCAGTGCTCCTGCGTCGGTGTCAGGATCGCTGCCCTGCTCGATGTCTTGATCGATGTGTTGATCGACGCCCGCGTCGGCGTCCGAGTCGGTACCCGGATCGCTGTCCTGACCGACGCCCGGATCGGTGCCTTGACCGCTACCCGCGTCCGGACCCGGATCGACGCCCGGATCGCTGCCCTGCTCGGTCCCCGGTCGGCCTGCCGCTGCACCGTCGTGTCCTGCGCCGGCCGCAGCCTCCGGCTCGAGGCCGGGACGCCCCGGTTCCTGCTCCTCGTCACTCATGGTGGGTCGCTGTCTCCTCGTCGTTCCTTGGCTCGTGGTCGGGGCCCTCCGGCATCGATGTCGACTCTAGCGACAAACCCCCCGCCGTCACGGTCCTGTTCTCCCACCGGACGCCCGCGCGCCCGTCCGTGACGGACCGGGGCGTCGTGTCCGCACGTCGACCGACCGGCATGGGGGTGCCCTCGAAAGCATGTAACCTATACTTACGACAAATTGACCGAATACTCCGGGGCCTCGCTGCAGCCTTGGGCCTCGCGCCCCAGTGACCACCTCCGGATCGACGCAAAAAGGGGGTCACGCCATGGGGCGCGGCCGTCAAAAGGCAAAAGCTACCAAGCAGGCACGGGACATGAAGTACTTCAGCCCGTCCACTGATTATTCGGCACTGCAGCGAGAGCTCACAGGCCCGGGTAGTCGTGCTTCCACCCGACGTACCGAACCCATCGAGCCGGTCGAGCCTGACTACTCGGAATATGCGGACAAGTACGCCGACGAGGTCGACGACGACGGTGAGGGGAGCGGCACGCGCCGCACCGGCTGACCCGGCTCCGGCATCCACCGGTGAACCGCACACGGCGCATCAGCCCTGACGGGCGATGCGCCGTTCTGTGTGCCCGGAAGTCGACGAAGGGTGGCCTCGTGCTCCAGGCTCCACGCCGCGTCCGCGCACGCCGGGCCGCCCGGCACTGCCGCCGGGCAGACCGGGCGTCCTCGTCAGGCGGGTGAGGCGAGCAGGGGCTGGAAGGCCAGTTCGGCCGCCCCGACGAGGAGCAGCTCCGGCCCCAGTGCCGCGCGGCGGACGTCGACTCGCCCGGCCAGCGATGCCTCGTTCACCGCGTCCTCGAGGCGAGCGCCGGCGAAACCGACGAGTGAACCCAGGAAACCGCCGAGCACGATCAGCTCGGGGTCGAAGATGTTGACGAAGTCGACGAGGGCGACGGCGAGCAGGCCCACCTGCCGTTCCGCTTCGGCGAGGACCTCCTTGCCGGGGTCTCCGGACAGCAGGCGTTCCAGGGCCTCGATGCCTCCCCCGTCCGCTCCTGCCGCCTCCAGCAGGCGTTCCAGCCGCACCTCGGCGTCGAGGCAGCCGGACCGGCCGCAGTGGCAGGGAGATCCGCCCGGGCTGACGAGGGTGTGCCCCAGTTCGCCGCCGTACCCGCGGCTGCCGACCAGTTGCGCGCCAGCGGTCACGATCCCGCCGCCGATGCCGCTCGCGCTCCCATTGAGGTAGACGGCATCCGCAACACCGAGGGCGGCGCCGAAGATGCTCTCGGCCAGGGATCCGAGCGAGGCATCGTTCGCCGCCACGGCCGGCAGCGCCAGTGCCGAGCCGAAGGGTCCGGTGAGGTCGGTGTCCCGCCAGCCGAGGTGCGGCGCCACGAGGACGCGGCCGGTCCCGGCATTGACCAGCCCGGGCAGGGCGATCCCCACCCCGAGCAGGCGGTCGAGCCCTGCGAGGACGGGGTCGAGGTCGGCCACGATCTCCCCGGTGAGGCGGACGGTGTCGTCGAGGGTGGGCAGGGTGTCGGTCTCCCGCCGGACGCGAGCGTGCACCCGGCCGCCGAGCCCGACGACGCCGACCGTCAGGGCGTCGATGTCCGGATTGACGGCGAGGACGGCGATACCGGGGTTGGCCTCGACGATCGGGCTGGGCCGTCCCACGCGGCCGCCGGTGGGCTCCGTCTCCCGGACCAGGTTCTTCCCGGTCAGGGCGAGGACGAGGGCGCCGACCGTCGAGCGGTTGAAACCCGTGCGCCGGGTCAGCTCCGAGCGGGAGAGGGGGCCGTGGCGGTGGACCATCGTCAGGATCTGGGACAGGTTCTGCGCGCGGAGACCCTCGGTACCGTTCAGTGTGCCGGGTGACGACCGCACGTCCTGGCCTCCTTCGCTCCGCAGGAGGCCTCCGCCCACCTGATCAGGCCCCATCGTATCCAGACCCTCCACTTAGCCCCTGCCCGGGTGGCGGTCAGGCGCGCTGCTGGGCGGCCGTCGTCGCCCGTGCCGACCCCTCGGACGGGGCCGCGGTGCTCTGGCGGACCACCAGGCTGGTCGCGAGGTCGAGCCTCAGGTTGTTGGGCCGCTCGCCGTTCCGCAGCCGGAGGACCATCCGCGTGGCCTCCTCCGCCATCTGGATGAGCGGCTGGTGGACGGTGGTCAGGGCCGGGCTGGACCACTGCGCCAGCTGCAGGTCGTCGTACCCGACGATCGAGAGCTCGTCCGGCACGCGGAGGCCGATCTGACGGGCGGCGTCGAGCACGCCGAGCGCCTGCAGGTCGCTGCCCGCGAAGATGGCGGTGGGCGGGTGCGGCCTGCGGAGCAGGGTGAACGCGTGGTCGCGTCCGCCGTCCACGTGGAAGTTGCCGTACCGGATGAAGCCTGGTTCGATCGGCAGGCCGGCCATGCCCATCGCGGACCGGTAGCCGTCGATGCGTGCGAGGGAGCACATCATGTCCTCGGGGCCGCTGATGGTGGCGATCCTCGTGTGGCCCAGATCGATCAGGTGGCGCGTGGCCATCATGCCGCCCGACCAGTTCGCCGACCCGACGGACGGGACGTCGGGGGAGGGGTCGCCCGCGGGATCGATGATGACGAACGGGATGGAGCGGGCTGCCAGCTTGGCCCGATAGTCCTGCGGCAGGTCGGAGAAGACGAGCACGACGCCGGCGGGACGGCGGGCCATCACGCCCTCGATCCACTCCGGGCCGGGGGCGTGCCGCGTCCCTGACTCGGTCAGGACCACGCTCATCCCGTGTTCGCGCGCCACGTTCTCCACCCCGCGGATCAGCTCCAGCGCCCAGGCGCTCTCGAGCTCGTGGAAGACGAGTTCCACCAGGGCGGACTGACTGGCGGACACGAGGCGGCGCCGGTACCCATGCTCCTCGAGGAGCTCCTCAACTTTCGATCGGGTTTTCGAGGAGACGTCGGACCGGCCGTTCAGCACCTTGGAGATGGTGGAGAGGGAGACGCCCGCCGCAGTTGCCAGCTGGGCGAGGGTGACGCGCGGTTCTTCCGCCGGGATCGACATGCGGGACAGCTTACCTCGGCGCCTGAGCGCGATGCAGGCGCCGCCAGGTGCGGAGTATACCCCGCTGCGGAGAGGATCTCGTGCTGAGGCGTGACCGGCGGAAGCTCTCGACACCACCTGGCTATCGACGCAGATGTCAAAACTTTCGGACGGCGTTCACCCAGGAACTTCCGACCCTGGCTGTCCCGCAGCGCTGGCGGACGCCGCGGTGGGCCGTCCTGTGCCCCGGTGAACAGCCGGCGAATCCCCGCATCCGCGGTGGCGCCCGGTTCCGCCGCCGTGGTTGTCTGGCTTCATGACCTCCTACGACGACACCCCGCTGCCGGACGAAGCCCGTCTCCGCGAAAGGGCTGACGCCCTGACACAGCCGAGGCGCTCCTGGGACTCCGACGAGCAGGGCTGGATCCGCGAGAACCTCCGCGAGGCGATCGACCACCTCGTGAGCGAGGGCTACACGGTCCGCGGTGGCCAGGGCCAGGATCCCGAGCTGATCGACCCCGGCGGGTCGGCCGTGGAGACCTGGCGTGAGGACTACCCCTACGACGAGCGCGTCACGCGACAGGCCTACGAGCTGGAGAAGTACCGGTTGCAGATCGAGCTACTCAAGTTCCAGTACTGGGGGCAGGACCACGACCTGCGGCACGTGATCGTCTTCGAGGGCAGGGATGCCGCGGGCAAGGGCGGCACCATCAAACGGTTCTCCGAGCACCTCAATCCGCGTGCTGCACGGTCCGTGGCGCTGGGCAAGCCGTCGGACCGGGAACAGGGCCAGTGGTACTTCCAGCGCTACGTCCAGCATCTGCCGACCACCGGGGAGATCGTGATGTTCGACCGCTCCTGGTACAACCGGGCGAATGTGGAGCGGGTCATGAGGTTCTGCACGGACGACGAGTACGAGACCTTCATGCAGCAGGTACCCGGCTACGAGAAGATGCTGGTGGATTCCGGGATCCATCTCACGAAGTTCTGGTTCTCTGTCACCCGTCGCGAGCAGCGGACCCGCTTCGCCATCCGGCAGATCGATCCCGTGCGCCGGTGGAAGCTGTCCCCCATGGATCTCGCGTCCCTCGATCGCTGGGACGACTACACCGCGGCGAAGGAGGCGATGTTCCTGCGGACGGACACCGATCATGCGCCCTGGATCACGGTACGGTCGAACGACAAGAAGCGTGCGCGGCTCAACGCCATGCGCTACTTCCTGAACCAGTTCGACTACGAGGACAAGGATCCGGACGTGGTGTACGGAGCGGATCCGCTGATCGTCCAGCGCGGCCGCGACGCCGTGGGTGACTAGCGCCCGTGCGGCCGATCCTGATCCGGCACGGCCAGACCCCGAGCAATGTAGTCGGAGCGCTGGATACGGCGTTCCCCGGAGCGCCACTCACGGACCTCGGCGAAGCACAGGCCGCGGCTCTTCCAGCGGCCCTGGCCCATGAGCCGATCGCCGGCATCCATGCCTCGCCCCTGGTGCGTACCCAGCTCACCGCAGCGCCCCTCGGCGCTGCGCGGTCCCTGTCGGGACAGGTGGTGCCCGGGCTCGAGGAGATCACGGCGGGTGCCCTGGAGATGCGCGCGGACGAGGCGGCCCGCCAGGAGTACGCTGCCTGCCTGGTCGGCTGGATGCACGGCGACCTCGACCGGACGCTCCCCGGCGGGGCGGACGGGCACGGCTTCCTCGAACGGTTCGATGCCGCGATAGGTCGCCTCGCCCGGTCATACCCCGATCAGCGCACTGTCGCCGTCATCACCCACGGTGCAGCGATCCGCGTCTACACGGCCATCCGCACCGGGATGCACGGCGACCTGGCCGCGCAGCTCGACATCCGGGACACGGGCGCCGCAGTTCTCGACGGGTGCCCGACCGTCGGCTGGCACCTGGAGGCATGGCACCCCGAACCGCTCGGTGGCCCGCGGCCGGCGGACCACTCGGCCACCGACGTGACAGGCGAGAGTGCGGAGCAGGTCGCCGAGGAGTCGCCGCACCCCGGCTGAGGCGGGAGGTGCGGGAGGCCTCGCAGGCGACGGCACTCCAAGCATGCCGATGGACCCTTGGCAAGCGGCACTGACGGTCGGATCGCGGCTGCGCTGCGGACAACGCCCTCCTGCGGCTGACGATCGGCGCGCAGGGACGCGCCGATCGGTCCGTCCGGAGCGTCGAGCGGCTTGAAGGTGCACGGCGGGCAACTTAAGGAGCTTGCGCGGACCAGCACCACTGCGTCACGGTAGTAAGCAGACTGATCATCTCGATCCGGAGCAGAAGCCGGCCGGGCTGGTCATCCCTACTCACCAAGGAGCGCGAGCATCATGTCAGCAGCAGAGAACACGTCGGGTGCGAGCACCCCGAAGAGCCGGCGGAACGACGTCGTCGCGGCGGAGAAGGAGCAGTTCGGCGGCATCAAGTTCGGGTCGGCGTTCTTCGGATGGCTGACGGCGATCGGCCTGACCGTCATCCTCAGCGCGTTGGCGACGGCGATCGGCGTCGGCATCGGGGCCTCCACTTCCAGCAGCGCGAACGAGGCGGCCGACCAGGCCCAGCAGAACGCCCAGACCATCGGGATCGTGAGCGGGATCGTCCTCGCCGTGATCCTGTTCATCGCCTACTACTGCGGCGGGTACGTGGCCGGCCGGATGGCCCGGTTCGACGGCGCCAAGCAGGGCCTCGCCGTCTGGCTGTGGGGCATCATCGTCGCGATCGTCCTCGCGATCCTCGCCGCGGTCGCCGGCGACCAGTTCAACGTGCTCTCGAACCTCAACGGTGCGCCCAGCATCCGCTTCGACCGGGACACGCTGACCGCCAGCGGCCTCATCGCCCTGGCCATCGCCATCCTCATCCCGCTCGTCGCGGCGATCCTCGGTGGCAAGGCGGGCATGCACTTCCACCGCAAGGTCGACCAGGTCGGCATCGACCACCAGACCCACCGGTAGGCTGCGCGGGCCTCGAGAGCAGAAAGGCACCCCCGGTCGGGGGTGCCTTTCCGTTGTACGCGGGCTGTCAGAACGAGAGCGACGCCAGGGCTGACCGGTACTGCTCGCGGATCACCGGCCGGTGGTCCGACGCACGGTCCTCGAGGGTGGCGACCGGCCAGGCCGGCCGTGCTCCGGCGAGGACCCACGCCGCCTGGACCGCCGCGCCCCGCGCCACGTACTCCCCGGGCGCCGGGATGCGGACGGGCAGGTCGAAGACCTGTGCGGCCACGTCCTGGACCGCTCCGTTCTGGGTGGCGCCGCCGATCAGCAGGAGGTGCCGGGGGACGACGCCGGCTGCACGGACGGCGTCCAGTGCGTCCGCCAGGCCGCAGAGCATGCCCTCGATGGCGGCACGGGCCATGTTCCCCCGGGTGGCCGAGGCGATGCTCAGGTTGTGGAAGCTCGCCTTGGCCGTCGGCAGGTTGGGTGTGCGCTCACCCTCGAAGTAGGGGACGAGGACGACGCCCCCTGCCCCCGGTCCGGCGCTGCGGGCAAGCTCCGCGAGTCCGTCGTGATCGACCCCCAGCACGTTCGCGACGGACGAGAGGACCCGCGCGGCGTTGAGCGTCGCCACGAGGGGCAGGAACAGCCCGCTGGCATCGGCGAAGCCGGCCACGGTCCCGGACGCGTCCGCCACGGCGTCCGCGGCGACGGCGAAGACCGTGCCGCTGGTCCCGAGGGACACGACGACGTCCCCCTCCTCCGCGCCGAGCCCCAGGGCGGCGCCGGCGTTGTCGCCCGCGCCGGGTCCGAGGACGATGCGCCGGTCGGCCGACGCGAGGTGGGCGGCGTGCACCGTCCCAGCTGCAGCGGCAGGTCCCAGCACGCGCGGAACTACGACGGCGTCCGGGTCCCCGGCGTCCCCGGCCTGCGCCTCGCGGGCCGGGCGGCCCAGCATCTGCTCGAAGAGCGCGAGGTCGTACTCCCCGGTGGTCGGATTCCAGTAGGCGGTGCCGCTCGCGTCCGAGCGGTCGGTCACGAGCTCGTCGAGCACCGGTCCGAGCGGCGACCCGCCGTCGGGTCCGAAGCCACGCAGCCGCCAGGTCAGCCAGTCGTGCGGCAGGGCCACGGCGGCGATGCCCGGGACGACGTCGGGTTCGGCGTCGCGGACCCACCGCACCTTCGTCCCGGTGAAGGACGCCACGGGAGCGGACCCGGTACGGGCGACCAGGTCCGCCAGACCGAGTTCACCGATCAGGTCCTCGGCAGCACCCGCGGACCGGGTGTCGTTCCACAGGAGCGCGTCCCGCAGCACCCGGCCGTCACGACCGAGCAGCACCATGCCGTGCTGCTGGCCGGCGATCGCCAGGGCGTCGACGTCGGAGCCGAGGCCGTCCGCCTCTTCCAGCGCGGTGAGCAGTGCCTGCCACCACGCCTCCGGGTCGACCTCCGTGCCCTCCGGGTGGAGGGCACGTCCGGTGCGGACCTCGGCGCCGGTCGCGGTGTCGACGACGACGACCTTGCAGCTCTGCGTCGAGGAGTCGACGCCGGTGACGAGGGCCATGGATCAGCGGGCGCCGAGGAGGTGCTCGATGAAGAGCTGCTGCAGCTTCACGAAGCCGAAGCCCTTGCCGTTGAAGTAGGCGTCGGCGTCGAAGTCCTCGTAGGCGGAGCGGTCGGCGCGCAGGGCCTCGTAGCCCTCCCCGCTGTTCAGCGTGGGTTCGTTGATCTCGGAGACGCGCGAGGCGGACAGTGCGGCCTGCACCTCGGGATCCGCGCGGAAGGCCGCGGCGCGTTCCTTGAGCAGGAGGTAGGTCTGCATGTTCGCGGCAGCCGAATCCCAGACGCCGTCCATGTCCTCGGTGCGGCTCGGCTTGTAGTCGAAGTGGCGGGGGCCGTCGTAGGCCGGGCCGCCGTCGGGCCCGCCGTTCTCGAGCAGATCCACGAGCGAGAAGGCGTTCTGCAGGTCGCCGTGGCCGAACACCAGGTCCTGGTCGAACTTGATGCTCCGCTGGCCGTTGAGGTCGATGTGGAACAGCTTGCCCTGGTAGAGCGCCTGCGCGATCCCGTGCGTGAAGTTGAGGCCGGCCATCTGCTCGTGGCCCGTCTCGGGGTTGATGCCGACGAGCTCAGGGCGCTCGAGGGTCTCGATGAAGGCCATCGCGTGGCCGAGCGTGGGCAGCAGGATGTCGCCGCGCGGCTCGTTGGGCTTCGGCTCGATGGCGAAGCGGATGTCGTAGCCCTTGTCGGTGACGTAGTCGCCGAGCAGGTTGACGGCCTCGCGGTAGCGCTCGAGGGCGCCGCGGATGTCCTTGGCGGCGTCGTACTCGCTGCCCTCGCGTCCACCCCACATCACGAACGTCTTCGCGCCGAGCTCCGCGGCGAGATCGATGTTGTCGAGGACCTTGCGCAGGGCGAAACGGCGGACGCCGCGGTCGTTGCTCGTGAAGCCGCCGTCCTTGAAGACGGGGTGGCTGAAGAGGTTCGTGGTGACCATCGGGACGATCAGGCCCGTGGAGTCGAGGGCGCCCTTCAGTCGGTCGATCTGGTTCCGGCGCTCGTCGGCCGACGAACCGAAGGGGAAGAGGTCGTCGTCGTGGAACGTGATGCCGTACGCGCCGAGGTCGCTGAGGCGGTTGACGGCCTCGACGACGTCGAGGGGCGGGCGGGTCGCGGATCCGAACTGGTCCTGGGCTTCCCAGCCCACCGTCCAGAGTCCGAAGGAGAATTTGTCGTCGCGGGTGGGCTCGATCGCCATTGAGTGCTCCAGAGGGTGTGTGACGAATATGTTGTCGTTACAAACATATTAGCTTTTCGCCGGGAGTCAAGCAGCAATCAGGCGTCAGGTCCCGTGTGCCCGAACGCTGGCGCGCTGGACGAGCCGGGTGGACAGCTCGATGCGGGGGCTCTCCACCGCGTCGCCGCGGATCAGCCGGACGAGTGTTCGGGCGGCCAGCGTGCCCATGTCGGAGAGGGGCTGGCGGATGGTCGTCAGGGGAGGGGAGGCCCAGCCGGCTTCGGGCAGGTCGTCGAAGCCCACCACGCTGAGGTCGTCGGGGATGCGCAGTCCCTGCTGGCGCGCGGCCTCGTACACGCCGAGCGCCATCTGGTCGCTCGCCGCGAAGATGGCGCTCGGACGATACGGCAGGGCGAGGAGCGCGGTGCCGGCCCTGAAGCCGGAGGCGTAGTCGAAGTCGCCGTCCTGGACGAGGTCCGGGTCCACGGCGATGCCGGCCGCCTCGAGGCCGGCGCGGTATCCGTCCAGGCGTGCCCGGCTGCACCAGATCCCGGGACGCCCCGCCACGAAGCCGATGCGGCGATGATTCTGCTGGATCAGGTATTCCGTCGCGTTCACGGCGCCGGTCCAGTTCGTCGCGCCGATGGTCGGCACCTCCAGGTCCGGTACCCCGGCGGGATCGATCACCACGATCGGAAGGTGGAGCCGTTGCAGCTCCGCATGGAGGAAGGAGTCGAGGTCCGTCGTGACCAGGATGGCTCCGTCGCTGGGCCGGGCGCCCAGTGTGTCGAGCCACTTGCGGGTCGAGTCCGCGCTGCCGCGGCGGTGGATCGCGGACACCACGACCGAGAGCCCCTCGGTGTTGAGCGCCTCCTCCACCCCCCGGATGATCTCGACCGCCCATGGGCTGTCCAGGTCGTTGAAGACGAGGTCAACCAGCCCGGACGGCGCGGCGACGACGGCGCCACGGCGTCGATAGCCGGACTCACGCAGCAGCGCCTCGACGCGTTCACGGGTGCCGGGGGCGACGTCGGACCTGCCGTTGAGGACGCGGGAGACCGTCGGTACCGAGACGCCGGCGGCGGCTGCGATGGCAGAGATGGTCACCGCGGGTTGGGCATTGTCCTGCACATCGTCCTCCCTGGGAACACCGAAGAGGCAGCAGCGCACCCCCGGGACCGTATTCGACAGCACCCTTGACGTTCCTGGTGCGATGTTCCTAACCTACAGCAACGGCTTTTCCGGAAACTTCCGGAAAATCACGATCACTGTATCGGTAGCCGCACCTCAGGTACCTCGAAGGAGAGCTCATGCAGGTTCGTTCATCCATCGCCGCCGCGGTCCTCGCGTCGGCCATGATTCTTCCCGTCGCAGTTCCCGCCCACGCCGCGTCCCAGCCCTCCCGGTCCCCAGGGATCGAGAAGGGAGTGGAGAAGAGGATCGGGAAAGGAGACGACAAGAAGGACACCCTGCGCTGGGTCGCGCCGAAGGACCTCAGGATCGGCACGGCCGTGGCAGGAGGCGGACACCACGAGACGCAGCCCTACCCCGACCCGTTCACCTTCGACCAGGAGTACCGCGCCCGCCTTGCCGCCGAGTTCAACTCCGTCTCCCCCGAGAACCAGCTCAAGTGGGAGTTCGTCCACCCCGAACAGGGCACCTACCGGTTCGCCGAGATGGACGCGATCGTGCAGTTCGCCCAGGCCAACAAGCAGGTGGTCCGCGGGCACACCCTCTTCTGGCACAGCCAGAACCCGGAGTGGCTCGAGGAAGGCGACTTCACGAAGGAGGAGCTGCGGGCCATCCTGAAGGACCACATCCAGACGGTGGTCGGCCGCTATGCGGGCAAGATCCAGCAATGGGATGTGGCTAACGAGATCTTCAACGACAACGGGACACTGCGCACCACGGACAACATCTGGATCCGTGAGCTGGGCCCGGAGATCATCGCCGATGCGTTCCGCTGGGCCCACGAGGCCGATCCGAAGGCCGCGCTGTTCTTCAACGACTACGGCGTGGAGAGTGTCAACGCGAAGAGCAACGCCTATCTCGAGCTGATCCCGCGCCTGCAGGCCGAGGGCGTACCGGTGGACGGGTTCGCCATCCAGGGGCACCTGAGCACGCGCTACGGCTTCCCGGGCGACCTGCAGGCGAACCTGCAGCGCTTCGACGACCTGGGACTCGAGACCGCGATCACGGAGATCGACGTCCGTATGGACGTCGCAGCAGGGACGGAGCCCACCGACGCGCAGCTCGCCACCCAGGCGAGCTACTACCAGCGGGCCCTCGAGGCCTGCGTCTCGGTCGAGGAGTGCAACTCGTTCACCATCTGGGGCTTCACGGACAAGTACTCGTGGGTCCCGGTCTTCTTCAGCGGCGAGGGCGAAGCCACCGTCATGGAGGACGACTTCACCCGCAAGCCCGCCTACTACGCATTGCAGGACACCCTCGAGCAGGCGTCGCCCGGACGCGGCAACCGCTAGTCCGGAACTGCAGGGCGGGCATGGAGGGGGACCTCGCCCGCCCTGCGCACGCACCCGCACCACCCGCAGCACCCGTGCGTGACCATCGCACCCCCACCGCCGCTTTCCGCGGCTGCTGTCCGGTTCCCGCGGGGGCCGGACGCACGACGAAGGAGAACCATGAGACAACGACGTCTGATCGCAGGCGCCACGGCCTTCGGGCTGATGGCCGGAGCCGGGGCCCTGATGCTCCCGGCCGCGCAGGCCGCCGACCCCGATGAGCCCGCCGTGATCCTCAGTGAGGACTTCGAGGACGGCGATCCCGGCCCCCTCGTGCAGAACGGTGCTGTTACCCTGTCCGTCGTCGAGGACGGCGGCGACAAGGCCCTTTTCGTGACCGGGCGTGCCAACGACTACGACGGCATCAAGACGCCCGCGAACCTGCTGCAGGCGGGCGGCACCTACACGTTCTCCGCGCAGCTGAAGCTGGCGTCCGCACCCGGCACGACGGCCTCGGCCCGCTTCGTCGTGGAACCCGCCTACAGCTGGGTCGGCAACACCACCGTCTCGGCCGACGCCTGGACCACGGTCTCCGGCACCTTCACCGCACCCGCCGGCGCGGATCCCGCCACGCTGCGGGCCTACCTCGGCACCTCGGACCTCGGCGCGCCGTACGACTACCTCGTGGACGACGTCGTGATCACCGGCACGGCGGCATCCGCCGACGGCGGCACCTGGCAACCGACCCCTGACCCCGCGTTCGTCCCGGGCGGTGCGGGCAACCCCACGAGCACACCCGTCGCCGCTGCGCGCGGCACCGGGAACGCGGTCGCCCTCACCTTCGACGACGGCCCCAACCCGGGGGAGACCGACGCCGTGCTCGATCTCCTCCGGGACAGCGGCATCACCGCGACCTTCTGCATCATCGGCCAGAACGTGCAGGCCGAGGGCGGCGCCGACCTGCTGCGCCGGATCGTCGCCGAGGGGCACACGCTCTGCAACCACGGGACGTCCTATGCGGACATGGGCTCGTGGACCCAGGGCCAGGTGGAGACGGACCTCAAGGAGAACCTCCGCATCATCCGCGCCGCCGTCGGCGATCCGGCCCAGCCGGTGCCCTACTTCAGGGCACCGAACGGGAGCTGGGGTGCCACCGGCGAGGTGGCTGCCGCGCTCGGCATGCAGCCGCTCGGGCTCGGCAACGTCATCTTCGACTGGGACGGCAACGATCTCGGCGAGGAGACCCTGACCGCGAACCTCCGCGCAGCCTTCACACCCGGCGCGGTGGTGCTCGCCCACGACGGCGGCGGAGACCGGTCGAACACCGTGGACGCCGTGGCGACGGTCGTCGCCGAGAAATTGGCCGAGGGCTGGACCTTCACGCTCCCGCAGGGCGGGGCGGCAGCTGCGACGGCGGGGATCACCTCCGGGTTCGAGACCGGCACCGACGGGTGGACCGCCCGGGGCGACGGCGTCTCGGTCTCCACCTCGACCGACGCCCGCACCGGGACCGGCAGCCTGCTGGTCACCGGGCGCACGCAGCCCTGGCACGGTGCGGCGCTCGACGTCACGGCGGGCCTTCCCGTCGGCGTCGCCGTCGAGGTGTCGGTGTGGGCGAGGCTCGCGCCCGGGCAGCAGCCGGCCTCCCTCAAGGTCTCGGTGCAGCGCGACAACGGCGGCGGCAGTGCCTACGACGGCGTCGCCGGCGCGGGCGCGTCCGTCACGGCCGACGGCTGGACGGAGCTGAAGGGCACGTACACGCTCGGCGCTGCGGCCGACACGGCGCAGGTCTACGTCGAGGGACCCGTCGGGGTCGACTTCCTGCTCGATGACTTCAGCCTGGCACCGTTCGCCGAGACGCCGATCCAGGCGGAGGTCCCGGCGCTGAAGGACGTGCTCGGCAGCCAGGGGATCGAGCACGTCGGCGTGGCGATCGACGCTCGGGAGACGGTGGGTACCGCAGCAGACCTGCTCCGCAAGCACTACAACGCCTTCACCCCCGAGAACGCCGGGAAGCCGGAGAGCGTGCAGCCGGTGGAGGGGCAGTTCACCTTCACCCAGCTGGACCAGCTGCTCGATTTCGCGGACGCGAACGGCGTCGAGGTGTACGGGCACGTCCTCGCCTGGCACTCCCAGACGCCGGCCTGGTTCTTCAGGGACGGTGACCGGGACCTCACGAACAGCCCGGCGGACCAGGCGCTGCTGAAGACGCGCATGGAGGCCCACATCAAGGGGATCGCCGACCACATCGATGCGCGCTACCCCGACGGTGACAGTCCCATCTGGGCCTGGGACGTGGTGAACGAGGTCATCGCGGACGGCGACACGGCCAACCCCCACGACATGCGGGACAGCCGCTGGTTCCAGGTCCTCGGCGAGGGCTTCGTCGACGAGGCCTTCCGCCTCGCCGACCGGTACTTCCCCGACGCGGAGCTGTTCATCAACGACTACAACACGGAGATGCCCGGGAAGCGCGCCGACTACCTCGACCTCATCGGGGCCCTGCAGGCGCGGTCCGTCCCCATCGACGGCGTGGGACACCAGGCGCACGTCGATGTCGCCCGGCCCGTGCAGTGGCTGGAGGATTCCATCGAGGCCGTCGAGGCACTCGATCCCACCCTCCTGCAGGCGATCACCGAGCTGGACGTCAACGCTTCCACCGAGAACCAGGGCGCCGACGTCAGCGGTGTTCCGGCGGATCCGTACAGTCCCGCCTTCCGGAACGACGCCGATGCCGCTGCGGAGGTCGGCTACTACTACCGGGACCTGTTCGCGATGCTCACGGACCACGCCGACTCGGTGGAGTCCGTGACGTTCTGGGGCATCAGCAATGCGCGCACCTGGCTGCGGACGTGGCCGATGGCACGCCCCTGGGAGCAGCCCCTGCCGTTCGACGACGACCTGCAGGTCACGCCGGCCTACTGGGGCATCGTCGATCCGTCACGGCTGCCGGCCCGCCCGGCCGACGTCCTGCCCCCGCGCATCGCGGACTCCCCGGACGTCACGGCGGTGTCCAACGGCGCCAGCGGGGCGAAGGTGACCTACGCCCCGCCGTCCGCCATCGACACGCTCGACGGCGCCGTACCCCTCGACTGCGCGCCGGCGTCGGGATCCCGCTTCCGCATCGGCACCACGACGGTCACGTGCACCGCGACGGACGAGGCGGGGAACACGCGGACCAGCTCCTTCGACGTCGTCGTGATCCGCAAGGCACCCGGAAAGCCCTGAGCCTGCCCGCCCCGGCACGACGAAGCCCCCGTCCTCCTCGAAGAGGGCGGGGGCTTCGTCGTGGAGCCATTGCCGGCTTCGCCAGGGTGGGCTTCCTCCCACCGGCGGAGGCCGGTCAGCGGGAGGAAGCGTCTCTGCCCAGCGACCGGGGCTGGTCGGTGGGCGGGACGGCGAGGCGGTCCGGGCCGGTCAGGGGGAGGGGCGGCGAGCGGACCAGCCTGCGCGCAGCGACCGTGGCCGGGTCGGTGGGCGGGATGGCGAGGCGGACCGATCTCGCTACGGATGCCCCGTTCCGCGGTGGATCGTTCCGCGGTGGATCGAGCCGCGGATCGGCAGGTGCGTCAGGCGTAGGCGCCGAGCAGCCGCACGGATCCGCCGTCGACGCCCTTGGCGCCCTGCACGTAGTCGGGGCCGTCGGTACTCCCGTTGCCCGCGACCTGCACGCTGCCCATGACCCAGGAGGGCACGCCGGCCGCGGTGAGCTGGGCCAGCGCGGCATCGGCACCGTCGGCGCCGACGATCGCGACCATCCCGACGCCGAGGTTGAGGGTGCGCTCGAGGTCGGGCAGCGGTACGGAGCCGAGCTGCGAGACCAGCGTGAAGACGGCGGGAAGCTCCCAGGTGGAGCGGTCCACCGTGGCTTCGAGCCCCTGGGGCAGCACGCGCGCGAGGTTCGCGGCGAGGCCGCCACCGGTGACGTGGCTGAACCCGTGCACCTGCGCGGCGTCGTTGCGGGCGAGCGCGAGGCAGTCGGCAGCGTAGATCCGCGTGGGCTCCAGCAGTTCCTCACCGAGGGTGCGGCCGAGCTCGGAGACCTGGCGGTCGAGCGCCCAGCCGGCCTGGTTGATGACCCGGCGGACCAGGGAGTAGCCGTTGGAGTGGAGGCCCGAGGACGCCATGCCGATGACGACGTCGCCCGCCCGCACACGCTCCGGCCCCAGGACGCGGTCGGCCTCGACGACGCCGGTCGCCGCACCGGCGACGTCGTACTCGTGCTCACCGAGCAGGCCGGGGTGCTCGGCCGTCTCGCCGCCCACCAGCGCGGTGCCGGCGAGGGAGCAGCCGGCCGCGATGCCGCGGACGATGTCGGCGATCCGCTCCGGGACCACCTTGCCGCAGGCGATGTAGTCGGTCATGAACAGCGGCTCGGCACCCACCACCACGATGTCGTCGACGACCATGCCCACGAGGTCGAACCCGATGGTGTCGTGGATGTCCATGGCCTGCGCGATCGCGACCTTGGTGCCCACGCCGTCCGTCGACGTCGCGAGCAGCGGCCGCGTGTAGGTGAGGAGCCGGGACACGTCGAAGAGCCCGGCGAAGCCGCCCACCCCGCCGATGACCTGCTCGCCGTGCGTGGCCCGCACCGCGTCCTTCATGAGCTCGACGGCGCGGTCACCCGCCTCGACGTCCACTCCGGCACTGGCGTACGTGATGGGGAGGCTCATACCCGTTCCTTCTTGTCTTCGGCGGTCAGGACGGCTTCGAACTCGGCGTCGGGCCCCGGATCGCAGCCGGTGGCACCGGACTTGTCCGCGGGGTCCAGGCGCTCCAGGAGGTTCTTGCCGAGGCGGTCGCCGTCGGGCAGTTCGATGGGGTAGACGCCCGTGAAGCAGGCGGTGCAGAGGCGCTCCCGGGGCTGCTGCGTGGCGTCGATCATGCCGTCCTCGGAGATGTACGCGAGGCTGTCGGCACCGATCGAGGCGCTGATCTCGTCGATCGCCGCGCCGTTGGCGATCAGTTCCGCGCGCGAGGCGAAGTCGATGCCGTAGAAGCACGGCCAGCGCACGGGCGGCGAGGAGATCTTGACGTGGACCTCCGCGGCACCGGCCTCGCGGAGCATGCGGACGACGGCGCGCTGGGTGTTGCCGCGGACGATCGAGTCGTCGACGACGATGATGCGCTTGCCGCGGATGACGGACTCGAGGGCGTTGAGCTTCAGCCGGATGCCGAGCTGGCGCAGCGTCTGGCTGGGCTGGATGAAGGTGCGGCCCACGTAGGCGTTCTTCACGAAACCGTGGGCGAAGGGGATGCCGGACTCCTCGGCGAAGCCGACCGCGGCAGGGGTACCGGACTCGGGGACGGGGATCACGATGTCTCCCGGGGCGGAGTTCTCGCGCGCCAGCTGCCGGCCCATCTCCACGCGGGACTCGTAGACCGACCGGCCCGCGATCGCGGCGTCGGGCCGCGCGAGGTAGACGTATTCGAAGACGCACCCCGCGGCCGTCGGGGTGGCGAAGCGGCTGCTGCGCACGCCGTCCTCGTCGATGGCGATGAACTCGCCGGGCTCGATCTCGCGGATGTAGCTGGCGCCGACGGTGGCGAGCGCCGCCTGCTCGGAGGCGACCACCCAGCCGCGCTCGAGCCGGCCGAGGACGAGGGGCCGGACGCCGTAGGCGTCGCGCGCCGCGTACAGCGTGCCCTCGTCCATGAAGACGAAGCAGAATGCACCGCGGATGCTCGGCAGGAGCTCCATGGCGGTCTCCTCGAGGGAACGGTCGTCATTCCCGCCGAGCAGCGCGGTCACCAGCGCCGTGTCGGTGGTGTTGCCCTGCGCCAGCTCGCCCGCGCGGGGCTTGCCATGACGGTCCAGCACCATCTGGTAGAGCTCCGCGGAATTGGTCAGGTTGCCGTTGTGGGCGAGGGCCACGGTGCCGGCGGCGGTGGCGCCCAGCGTGGGCTGGGCATTGGCCCAGTGGGAGGATCCGGTGGTGGAGTACCGGCAGTGCCCGACGGCGATGTGCCCGGTCAGGGTGTTCAGGGTGGACTCGTCGAAGACCTGGGACACCAGTCCCATGTCCTTGTAGACGTTGATCCGGCGGCCGTCGCTGGTCGCGATGCCCGCGGATTCCTGGCCCCGGTGCTGCAGCGCGTACAGACCGTAGTAGGTGAGTTTGGCGACCTCCTCACCGGGCGCCCAGACGCCGAAGACGCCGCAGGCATCCTGGGGTCCTTTTTCGCCGGGGAGAAGATCGTGGGAGAGTTGTCCGTCGCCGCGCACCATGGGCTCATTCTCTCACGGCACGCAATGGCACCCGCGCGGTGGGAAGGGGGCGTACGGCCTCAGGCGCCGTCGTCGTAGGTGCGCTGGGCGCGTGCCCGTTCCGCCCGCTTGACGCTGCGGCGATCGACGACCAGCACCAGGAGTGCCGCCAGGAGCACCCCCGGCAGGGCGAACGCGATGGTGAAGAAGCCGAGGATCGATTCGCGCGTCAGCGTGGGGTCGACCGGTCCCGTGTAGGCGACCACGAGGGCCGCCAGGAATCCGAGGATCGCCCCGACCGCCATGAAGGGCACGAACTTCGGCGCCCTGCGGACGGTGACCTCACGGTAGTCGGGGGAACCGGGGGCTGCGGGCGAGTGCGCGGATCCGGGCGAGTCCGCGGATCCGGGCGAGGCCGTGGCACCGGACGCTCCATCGGGCTGCACGACCGGCGTCGCCTCGCGGTCGGCCGGGGTCGGCTGCCCGTCCGTCGGCACGGCACCGCGGGTCTCGGGCTGCTCTGGGGTGCCGTGCGGCGAGGGGTCGGAGGTCATGCGTCAAGGCTAGCGGGCGTCAGCGCTGCCGCTCGACGAGCTGGTAGCCGGCCTCGTCGAAGACCGTCGTGTAGTCGGCGCCGGGATAGTGCTGCTCCGCGTGGGCCTCGGCATCGGCCGGCCGTACAGGACCCCAGCTCCAGTCCTCCGCGTCGACGATCAGGTAGTCCGGTGCCGGATTGGTGTTGCCGAGCCAGTACACCCGGGTGTCCGGGACGAGGTAGGCCATGAGGACCACGCCGGACTCGACCGTCGCGCCGCGGGGGATGAGGTTCATCATGCGGTGCGCCGGATCCCACCGCTCCGACTGCCGATAGGTGGCCGGCTCGGCGAGCACGGCGAACTTCTGCGTGGGCAGCAGGACCAGGGAGGCCGCGACGGCACCGGGGACACCGATGAGTGCGATCGCCCGGACCCATCCGCGCCTGCTCCTGCGCAGCGTGTGCACGGCGTCGACGAGTGCCAGGAACAGGACCGGCATGAGGACGGCGCTGTAGTGCCACTCCGGCCCCCAGTAGCCCTCCTGGCCCGAGGCGAACCTCCACAGCAGGGTGGGGAGCAGGACCAGGCTCAGCGAGGACCGCAGGACCACGAAGCCACCCGCGAGGAGGAGCAGCAGGAGCGTCTCGTGCTTGGGCGCGCCGGACACGAGGTCGACGACGGCGCCGGCGGGATCGGCGATCATCCCGCCGACGTCGATCCGGTCCGAGTAGTCGTACTGGCCCGTCGCGTTCAGTGCGGGCAGGATCAGGCGGACCGAGATGATCAGCCACAGCGCACCCCAGACCGAGAGCCAGAGCCCTGCCGCCGTCCGCAGGCGCCACGCGACGACGAGCCCCAGTGCGATCACCGTCAGGCCCAGATCCTCCTTGACGAAGACCAGGGCACCGCCCCAGAGGACGGCCGGCAGCACGCGTCGCCGCAGCAGCGCCTCGAGGCCGAGGGCGAGGAGCGGCACGGCGACGGCGATCTCGTGGAACTGGGCGGCGACGGCCGACTGCAGGCCCCAGGACAGGGCATACGCGACGCCCACGGCCATGCCTGCGAGAGGGGAGACGAGGCGCATGCCGGCCCGGGTGACCACGGCGACGGAGAGCCCGAACAGGAGGTTCTGCACAATCAGCAGGGTGAGGCCCGACGGCGCCAGGGCGTAGGCGGGAGCGAGGAGCACGAGGAGGGGGTGGAAATGGTCCCCGAGGAGGTTGAACCCCTCGCCCTTGATCGGCACGATCGGTGCGTCGAGGCCCGCGTACGCCTTCGCGAGCTGCGTGAAGATCCCGAGGTCCCATGACGGCGAGTCGAGCAGGTTCCACTGGGTGACGGAGAAGACGCTGTAGACGACGGCGGCGGCCAGGCCGATGAGCCAGGCTCCGGGGGGCTGGCGGCGCACGGCGGCGACGACGGCGGTCCGGACGCCGCGGAGTCGGTCCAGGGGGCCGCCCGCCGCCGAGGCGTTCCGTCCGGCGATCGCGCCGGTCGGCGTGGCGCGTCCCGCGGTGGACGCCGTCGGGCGCCGGTCCTGCGTGTCGGGGCCCGTGCCCCCGCCCTGCGCCGAAATGCTCATGCCCGGCGCCCGAAGAGCGGCAGCCACGCGCTCAGGTCTGCGCGCTGCCCCGACGCCGCGACCTTCCCGGCGGCGACGGCCTCGGGCCAGGTGACCGTCCCGCCCACGAGGGCGAGCCAGGTGGTGGCGTCGGTCTCGACGACGTTGGGCGGGGTCCCCCGAGTGTGGCGGGGGCCGGCGACGCACTGAGTCACGCCGAACGGCGGCACGCGGACCTCGACGCTGTTGCCGGGAGCCAGCTCGGCGAGCTCCTCGAGCGTGAAGCGCACCGCCATGGCGAGCTCCGGCCTGCCGCCCGCCCCCGCCGCAACGGAGGCGAGGGCGTCCCGTCCGTCCTCGCTCGTGATGCGTCGTCGTGCCATGGTCCGGGAGCCCTAGTCGAGGAGAGCCATGACCGGGGCCGCGAGGCGCAGGCTGCCGACGGGCCGTCCTCCACCGAAGACCGGCGGGACGACCTTCTCGAGCACCGCGCCCACCTTCTCGGCGTCGATGGCTCCCGAGGCGGCGAACAGCGTCAGGCCCACCAGGGTCGCGGCGCGGTTGTTGCCGTCCAGGACCTTCAGGGCCAGCGACGCGCCCGTGCGCGCTCCGAGGACGAGGACTCCCTCGGCCCCGCTCTTGGCGACGACTCCGAGGTCCTCCATGACCACGGAGTTCTCCATACCCTCGCCGTGGACCGCCCAGGGGTAGTCGAGCATGGCCGTCGCGATCGTCGCGGCGCGGGCATCGGCGTGCTTGTCCGACGGTGCCCGTGACACCTTCCCGATCCCGCGGGCGAGCCCGGTCAGTGAGACCGCGGCCACGGGAGCGCCGCAGCCGTCCACGCCCCAGGCCGCGACGGACTCCTCGGTGTACTCCTCGATGACCGAGGCCACGGAGCGCTGAAGCGGGTGGGAGGGCTCGAGGTAGGTGGAGGTGTCCCAGCCGTTCTCGGTGCAGGCCCACAGGAAGGCCGCGTGCTTGCCCGAGCAGTTGAAGGCGATGCGCTGCTTGCCTTTCCCCGCACGGACGAGGTCGTTGCGGGCCTGCTCGTCCTGCGGCCAGTCCTCGGGGCACTGCAGGTGGTCCTCGGTCACCCCGGCAGCGTCGAGCATGGTACGCACCACGTCCATGTGCTCGTTGCTCGCGACATGGCTCGCGGCGGCGAGGGCCACCTGCGGGCCACGCAGCGGGACGCCCGCCTTCATGCTCGCGAGGGCCTGGAACGGCTTGAGCGTCGACCGCGGGAAGATCGGGCTGGTGATGTCCCCGAGCTCCGTCACCACGGAGCCGTCCGCAGCGAGGACGACGGCGGCCCCCACGTGGCGGGATTCGATGAAGCCGTTGCGTTCGAGGACGGCGAAGTCCACGGCGTCAGCCGTAGTGAAGGTGGAGGGCATGATCCCAGTATTCCCTATCGCTCCGGCCGGTCGGCGGAGTCCGCCGGGCACAACTGCGCCCACCGGAGAGAACGGGTCATCCGGTGGGCGCAGATCGTGTGGAGCGCCGTGCTCCTGGCTCATGGGTGCCCGGTGGCCTAGGTGACGGTGAACTGGACCGACTGCCACCCGGACGCGCCGTTCGGTACCGTATCGGCGCGCTCCTCGGTCTGCAGGCCGTCCACGGCGTCCGTGGCCCGCGCCTTGACGGTGTGCAGCCCCGATTCGAGCGTGAGTTCGTGCGACCACTGACGCCAGGTGTCCACCGACGCCTCGTCAGCGAGGGTCACTTCCTCCCAGGCTCCGTTGTCGACGGACACCTCGACCTTCGTGATCCCCCGCTGCTGGGACCAGGCGACACCACCGATCATGACGGTGCCGGGCTCGAAGGAGGCGAAGGACTGCGGGACCTCGACACGCGCCATGGTCTTGATGGGTCCCATCTCGGACCAGCCGCGGTCGGTCCAGTAGGCCGTGCGGTCCGCGAAGCGGGTGACCTCGAGGTCGACGACCCACTTGGTCGCCGAGACGTAGCCGTAGAGGCCGGGGACCACCATGCGGACGGGGAAGCCGTGCTCCACGGGCAGGGGCTCGCCGTTCATGGCGACGGCCAGCATGGCGTCGCGGTCGTCCTGGAGAACGGGCAGGGGAGTGGACGCACTGAAGCCGTCGGAACTGGTGGAGAGCACCATGTCCGCACCGTCGAGCGGCCTGGCCCGGGCGAGGACCTCGCGGAGCGGGTAGCCGAGCCACTTCGCGTTGCCGGCGAGATAGCCACCCACCGGATTCGACACGCAGGTGAGGGTGACATGGCGCTCGATCAGGTCGGCGTCCAGGAGGTCCTGGAACGTGAGCTCGAACTCCTCCTCCACCATGCCGTGCACGCGGAGCACCCAGTCGTCGGTGGTGAGCTGGGGCACGCTCAACGCGGTGTCGATCCGGTAGAAGTCGCCGTTCGGGGTGACGAAGGGTGTCACGCCCTCCACGGGCGACTGGACACCGGCCGGCAGCGCGGGCGCAGCGCTCGCGGGAGCGGGGAACTGCAGCCCGTCCCGCACTGCTGCGATGTTGTTGCGGGCGCCGGAGAGCAGCCGCCCGCCACCGGCCGCCGCAGCGGCGACCACCGCGGTGATGCCGGCTGCAGCGAAGAAGCCGCGGCGCGACGTGCTGCCGGTTGTGCCGCCGGTCGTGGGACGTGCTGCGGTCGCGACGGAACCCCGGGCGCCGTCGTGCTCGGGTGAGACCTCGCGGGCCTCCGTCACGGTGACTCCGTCGCTCCGCGAGGAGGCCCGGCTGTCGGTGCCGGCCACGTCCGCACCGACCGTCGATGCGGCGGGAGCCTCGGCGTGGCGGAGCCGGGCGATCAGCCAGCGGAGCGCCAGCAGGCCCGCGGCCGTGCCGACCACCGTGGGGACGGCATCCGGGAGCGAGGCTCCGGCCCGGGTGAGGACACAGGCGATGATGATCGCGCCCATGAAGGCCACGCCGGCGACCCCGAGGGCCCACCTGCGGAAGGCGAGGATACCGAGCACCGCGGCCAGCACCGTGATGGTGACGCCCATGCCGACCAGCAGCGCCAGCTTGTCATTGGTCCCGAAGGTCTCGATCGCGAAATCCTTCATCCACGGCGGCGTGAAGTCGATGAAGGTGGACCCCATCGCGATGACGGGGGTGGCGCTGGCTCGGAAGAAGGCTCCGACGAGTTCGGCGACACCGAGCACCACGCCGGCCGCGATGATGCCGGCTAGCGCGGCGAGGAGGGAGAGGCCGCGGCGGGGCTTGGTGGAGTTGCTCATGCGAAGTATTCGGAGAGGGCGCTGGACAGTATGGGTAGGCGGGCCTCCCGTAACAGGGGCCGCCCAGTGGGTGGGCCGGGACGCCTCCAGTACGCTGTCCTACTGTGAAGGTTCTAGTGCTGGGCCCCGGCGGCCGCGAACATGCCATCGTCCGGGCCTTGCTGGCCGATCCGTTCGTCCGTGAGGTGCATGCGGCTCCCGGCAACGCGGGGATCGCGGCGGACGTGCGCACGCACGACGTCGATGCCGGCTCCCCGGGAGTCGTCGTCGAGCTGGCCCGCTCGCTCGGGTCGGACCTCGTGGTGATCGGGCCGGAGGCGCCGCTGGCCGCCGGGGTGGCCGATGCCCTGCTCGACGCCGGCATCCCCGTCTTCGGGCCCACGAGGGCCGCGGCACAGCTCGAGGCGTCGAAGGCCTTCGCGAAGCAGGTCATGGCCGCTGCGGGCGTCCCCACCGCCATGGCGCGTGTCGCCGCGACCGACGAGGAGGCCGGCGAAGCGCTCTGCACCTTCGGCGCCCCCTACGTGGTGAAGGACGACGGCCTCGCCGCCGGCAAGGGGGTCGTGGTCACCGACGACCTCGACGAGGCCCGCGCCCACGCGTCCGAATGCTTCCGTGCAGGCGGCACCGTGGTCATCGAGGAGTACCTCGACGGCCCCGAGGTGTCCCTGTTCGTCCTCTCCGACGGCCGGACCGTCGTCCCCCTCGCTCCGGCACAGGACTTCAAACGCATCCACGACGGCGACCAGGGCCCGAACACGGGCGGCATGGGCGCCTACTCGCCCCTGGAATGGGTTCCGGCCGGTCTCGTCGAGGAGGTCCTGACACGCGTGGCCCAGCCGGTCATCGACGAGATGGCGCACCGCGGCACGCCCTTCGCGGGTGTCCTCTACGTGGGGCTGGCCCTGACCTCGCGCGGCATGCGCGTCATCGAGTTCAACGCGCGGTTCGGCGACCCCGAGACACAGGCCGTCCTCGCCCGGCTCACCACGCCGCTCGGGGGAGTGCTCCTCGCCGCGGCCAAGGGGACCCTCGACCAGATCGACCCCCTCAACTGGTCGCCGAAGACCGCCGTCGCCGTGGTCCTCGCATCGGAGAACTACCCGGACGCACCGGTCATCGGCCGCCGTGTCCGCGGCCTGCGGAAGGCCGCGAAGGTGGACGGCGCGCACGTTCTGCACGCCGGCACGGCGGAGCGGGACGGCAAGGTGGTGAGCTCCGGGGGCCGCGTGCTCGCCGTCGTGGGACTCGGGGACTCCCTCGAGGACGCGCGCTCCACCGCCTACGAGGGACTGGCACTGATCGACCTCGAGGGCGGGCAGTACCGGACGGACATCGCGCTGAAGGCGGCACGCGCCGAGGTGTCCTTCACCGGACCGGCGGCGGCGACCGCATGAGCACCTTCGCCCCCGCGCACCCCGAGCTCCCGGGCTGGCGGCACGTCTACTCGGGCAAGGTCCGGGACCTGTACGAGCCCGAGGACGGGCGCGACGACGTCGTCCTGGTGGTCGCGAGCGACCGCATCAGCGCGTACGACCACGTACTCGCGACGGAGATCCCCGACAAGGGCCGCGTGCTGACGCAGCTGAGCCTCTGGTGGTTCGAACGGCTCGCCGGCATCCCGAACCACGTCATCGCGTCCGACGCCGCCGGGGGAGTGCCCGCGGCGGTGGAGGGGCGGGCCATGATCTGCCGGAAGCTCGCCATGTACCCCATCGAGTGCATCGCGCGCGGCTACCTCACCGGCAGCGGCCTGCTGGAGTACCGGGCGTCCGGGACGGTGTGTTCGTTGCCGCTGCCCGACGGCCTCGTGGACGGCTCGCGCCTGGAACCCGCGCTCTTCACGCCGTCGGCGAAGGCCGAGGTGGGGGAGCACGACGAGAACATCACGTACGACGCCGTCGTCATGACCGTGGGCGACGACGCCGCGGCCGAGCTCCGGACCCTGACGCTCGAGATCTACACGCGGGCCGAGACGATCGCACGGGAGCGGGGGATCATCCTCGCGGACACGAAGGTGGAGTTCGGCCTGGACCCGGCCACCGGCGCCGTCACCCTCGGCGACGAGGTCCTCACCCCCGACTCCTCGCGCTTCTGGGACGCTGCCCTGTACACGCCCGGGCAGGCGCAGCCCTCGTTCGACAAGCAGTTCGTCCGCGACTGGCTGACGTCCGACGACGCCGCCTGGGACCGCTCCGGAGAACCGCCCGCACTGCCCGCGGACGTCGTCGAGCGCACACGCGCCCGCTACGTCGAGGCGTACGAGCGCCTGACGGGCCGCACTTTCGCCTGAGGCTCCTGACGGCGTCGTGCTCATGGCCGGCTCTCTCTCGCGGGCGACGCGCGCCCTCGTTCACGCTTCTTCCGGCACCGCGCTGCCCAGGACGGCGTGTCGGTCGACGACACGCCCTCCACCCGCCGCGAGGTGTGAACGAGCGTCCGGTGGTTGATGGGTCCAGGACGGTTCCCGGGGACGATGGCCGCGACCCGAGCGTTATCGGTGAGGACCGGCCACAGTTCCAGAACAGCGCCGGCGCCGGCGGCCGTCCCGGCCGTGGTACACGATGATGGCCGTCCACCGGACGGCCAGGACCCAGTCGACACAGCGCGGTGCGGTACACCCCGATGGTCCGCCCGCGCAGAACCATCGAGGAGCACCGTGAACACCGATTCCCCCTCCATCCGTTCCCGCCGCCACGGCCTGGCCCACGCCGCCGTCGCCGTCGTCGCGACCGGCGGCCTGCTGCTGCCCGCTGCCGGCGCCGTCGCCGCGCAGCCCGCGGCCCCACCCGCGAACGCCGCAGCGTCCCAGCAGCAGGGCGCCTTCATCCCGCTGCCCGGTGCGTCCGGTGCGGAAGGGATCGCCGCGGGCAAGGGCTCGACGTTCTACGCGGGCGACCTCGGCGACGGCGACATCTACCGCGGCGACGTCCGGAAGGGGACGGCGAACCTCTTCATCGACGCCCCGGAGGGCAGGGTGGCGGTGGGGCTCAAGGCCGACGTCCGGAACGATCTGCTGTTCGTCTCGGGTGGGCCGACCGGCCAGGCCTACGTGTACGACACCCGCACCGGAGCGCCCGTCGCGGACGTCCAGCTGGCCACGGGCGACGCCTTCATCAACGACGTCACCCTCACGAAGGACGGCGCCTGGTTCACGAACTCGCGCAGCGCCGACCTCTACTTCCTCCCCGTCGGGCCGAAGGGCGCCCTGGGCGAGGTCCAGACCATCACGCTCTCGGGACCCGCCGCGCTCGTCACGCCCGGTTTCAACCTGAACGGCATCACGTCGGTCGACGGCGGGGACACCCTGATCGTGGCGCACTCCGCCAACCAGGCCCTCTACACCGTGGATTCCGCCACGGGCGCGAGCGCCGCCATCACGACGGCCGCCCTGCCGAACGTGGACGGCATCCTCGCCAAGGGCGACACCGTGTACGCCGTGCAGAACCGGCTCAACCAGGTCAGCCGCATCAGCCTGTCGGAGGACCGCTCGAGCGGCGAGGTGGAGGACGTCATCACGAGTCCGCTCTTCGACGTGCCGACCACCGTGGCACTGTTCGGCAACACGCTGGCGCTTGCCAACGCGAAGTTCGGCGCCGTGGATCCCGCCGGGTACGAGGTCGTGACGACCTCCGCGCGCTGATCCGACCCGCAATGCAGAAGGCCCGCCGGGTGACCGGCGGGCCTTCTGCAGCTGTTCCTGTGGTCGGGGTGACAGGATTTGAACCTGCGACCTCGTCGTCCCGAACGACGCGCGCTACCAAGCTGCGCCACACCCCGGTGCCACCGGTGGGAGGGAAGACCTCCTGAACGGCAACTGTCCAAGGATAGCCGAGGATCAGCGGCGAGGAAAACCGGGCCCGACGGCGCCCGGCCGCTAGACCAGCGAGTCCTTCCACGCGGCGTGCAGGGTGGCGAAGCGCCCCGTGCCACCGATGAGATCCGCCGGCGTGCCGTCCTCGACGACCCGCCCGTCGTGGACCACGAGCACGCGGTCGGCGATCGCGACGGTGGACAGGCGGTGCGCGATGATCAGTGCCGTCCGGTTGCCGAGGAGCTTCTGCAGTCCCTCCTGCACCAGGCGTTCGCTCGGGATGTCGAGTGAGGACGTCGCCTCGTCGAGGATGAGCACCGCCGGGTCGGCGAGGAAGGCGCGGGCGAAGCTGATCAGCTGCCGCTGCCCGGCGGAGACGCGGCCGCCGCGCTTGTTCACGTCGGTGTCGAAGCCCTCGGGCAGCTCGAGGATGAACTCCTCGGCTCCGACGGCGCGGGCGGCCGCGATGATCTCCTCACGGCCGGCCTCGGGCTTGCCGACGGCGATGTTGTCGGCCACCGAACCGCTGAAGAGGAAGGCCTCCTGCGTGACCATGACGACCGCGCGCCGGAGGTCCGCCGGAGCCAGCTCGCGGAGGTCGACGCCGTCGAGCGTGAGCCGGCCCTCCGAGACGTCGTAGAAGCGCGCGATCAGCTTGGCGAGGGTGGACTTCCCGGCACCCGTCTGGCCTACCAGCGCGACCGTCTGCCCCGCCCTGATGGAGAGGTCGAGGGTGGGCAGCACCACAGGGCCGTTGCCGTAGCGGAACTGGACGTCGTGGAAGTCGATGTCGCCCCGCGGGTCGGGCAGCGACACCGGGTTCTTCGGCGGACGGACGGTCGGCACTTCCTCGAGCAGTCCGGACACCTTCTCGAGGGCCGCGGCGGCGGACTGGAACGAGTTGTAGAACATGGCCATCTGGTCCACCGGCTGGAAGAACCGCTTGCTGTAGAGGAGGAGGGCCAGGAGCGCGCCGACCTCGAGGGAGCCACCGAGCACGCGGAACCCACCGAATACCAGGACGACGGCGACCGTCACGTTGCCGATCAGCACGAGGCCGGGCTGGAAGACACCGTTGAGGTTGATGGAGCGCACGGTGACGGTGCGGTAGTCCTCTGCGAGTTCGTCGTAGCGCTCAGCGTTGACCGTCTCGCGGCGGAAGGCCTTCACGGCGCGGATGCCGGTCATGGTCTCGATGAAGTGCACGATCAGCTTCGCCGACACCACCCGGGACTCCCGGTACGCGATCTGGGAGTGCTTCTGGTACCAGCGGGCCAGGAAGAACATCGGCACCGCGGCTGCGAGGATCAGGAACCCGGTGCGCCAGTCGAGCGCGAAGATGGTGGCTGCCGTGAACAGCATGAAGATGGCACCCGAGGCGAGGGAGCTGATGCCCGAGTCGAGCAGTTCCCGCAGCGCCTCGAGGTCGGAGGTCTGCCGGGAGATGATGCGGCCCGACGTGTACTTCTCGTGGAACTCCAGGCTCAACCGCTGCGTGTGCCGGAAGACCCGCACCCGGAGATCCAGGAGCATCGACTGGCTGAGCTGCGCGGTGGCCCGGACGTATCCGGCTGTCAGGACGGCGGCGAGGACGGCGGCCAGGAGGTAGGTGCCGCCCGCCACCCACAGCATGAGCGGATCGCCGTCGATCAGGGCCGGCAGGGCCCGGTCGATGCCGAACGCGATGATCGCCGGGCCGGCCACGCGCGCGGCCTGCGAGACGACCACGAGCAGGACGGTCCAGATGAACTGCCGCCGGTTGGGCCGGATGAGCGAGCCGAGCAGGCGGAAGGAGCGGGACCGCACCGCCTTGCTCTGGGCGCGGTCGAGGAGGACGTCGTCCTCGTTGAGGACGCCGGCGGACGTGGAGCCCGATTCCGCCGGTGTCTCCTGTGCCTTCGGTGTCCTCCGGGGTCTGCGGTCCCTCGGAGCGCCGCCGGGCGTCGTCGTGGTGCGGCTCATGCCAGCGCCTCCTCGTCGTCGGGCACGGTCTGCCCGGTGACCGCCGTGCGTCCGAGCTGCGCGATCTCCTCGTCGTCGAGGCTGGCGATCACGTAGCGGTAGTGGTCGCTGCGCGCGAGCAGCTCCGAGTGCGTCCCGACGTCGGCGATCCGTCCGTCCCGCATGAGCGCGACGTGGTCGGCGAGCGCCACGGTGGAGGGCCGGTGCGCGACGATCAGCGTTGTCGTGGAGCGGAGCATCGCGCGGAGGCCCTCCTCCACGCGTTCCTCCGTGGCGACGTCGAGCGCCGACAGCGGGTCATCGAGCACCAGGACGGTCGGCCGGGCCGCGATGGCGCGGGCGAGGGCGATGCGCTGGCGCTGCCCGCCGGAGAGACTCAGCCCCTCCTCCCCGATGAGCGTGTCGACCCCGTCCGGCAGGTCATGGGCGAACTGCGCCTGGGCGACGTCGAGGGCTTCCGCGAGGATGCGCTCGGCCTCTGCGCCGGTCGCATCCGAGCCCATGAGGACGTTGTCGCGCACCGAGGTGGAGAACAGGGTGGTGTCCTCGAAGGCGACGGCGACCAGGCTGCGCAGCTCCGTGAGGGTGAGGCTCCGCAGGTCGACGCCGTCGATGGTGATGGACCCGCCGGTCAGGTCGTAGAGGCGGGGGACGAGCTGCAGCAGCGTGCTCTTGCCGCACCCGGTCACGCCGACCAGCGCCATGGTCTCGCCCGCCCGCAGGCGCAGGTCGATGCCGTCCAGCACGTCCCCGGCGTCGTCCTGCGCGTCGGGGTAGCGGAAGTGCACGGCGTCGAAGACGACCTCCCCCTTCGGGGCGTCGAGGTGGATCGGCTGCTCCGGGTCGGTGATGGTGTTCTCCGACTCCATGACCTCGTAGTGGCGGTCGATCGCCGTCTTGGCCGTGAAGGTCATGGCGAGCAGGGGACCGATGAACTCCACCGGACCGGCGACGGCCGCCGCCGTGGCGAAGAAGGCCACGAGGGCACCGATGGTCACGTCGCCGCTCGCCGCCAGGGTCACCCCGACGACGAGCGAGGCGCCGAGCGCGAGTTCCGGGAGCAGGGTCACGATCATGGAGAAGGTGGCGAGCGAGCGCGCCTTGTGGATCTCGGTCCGGCGGAGTTCCTCGGCCTGCTCCTCGAAGTCCTCGAGGGCTTCACGGCTTCTGCCGAACGCCTTGAGGACCCGGATGCCGTGGACCGATTCCTCGACCGTCGTGGCGAGGTCCCCGGCCTGGTCCTGGCTCTTGCGAGACACTCGGCTGTAGGAGGTGCGGAAGCGGTAGCCGTAGATCATGAGGGGGACCGCCGCGGCGACGAAGATCAGGGCGAGGACCCAGCTGGTGAAGAACATGATCACCACGCCCATCACCACCGTCAGCGAAGTCACCACGAGCATGATCAGCCCGAACGCCATCCAGCGGCGCATGAGGTTGAGATCGCTCATCGCGCGGGAGAGGAGCTGGCCGCTGCCCCAGCGGTCGTGGAACTCGATCGTCAGGTTCTGGAGGTGCCGGTAGAAGGAGGTGCGCATGTTCGTCTCCACCGTCGTCGCCGGGGTGATGACGAACTGGCGGCGCAGGGCCACGAACGTGGCCTCGAGGACACCGAGGAGCAGGACGACGCCGGAGGCCACCCATACGGTGCGCGCCGATCCACCCTCGGCGAGGGCGTCGTTGATGAGGACGCGCAGCACCTGGGGGATGGCCAGCGCCATCATGCTCGCACCGAGGGCACAGAGCAGACCGAGGACGAGGCGGGGGATGATGGGTCTCACGTGCGGATACAGCCGGCCGAGCGATTCCCACAGGGTGTTCTGGTTCTTCATGGCCATCTCTTCGGTGATCGATGGTTGTTGGTGTCCCTCAGCAACAATCCTAGGGCAGGCCCGCCGTGACGCCGATCAGGTTCGGGAAGCGCGAAGAAACAGGAAATGCTCGCTAGCGGGAACCCCGCGGGGTAAGGGTCAGCAGGACCGCCTCGGGTCGGCAGGCGAAGCGGATCGGAGCGAAGCGCGACGTGCCGATGCCTGCCGAGACATTCAGCGGCACCGTGCGGCCCTCATGGTCCCATTCCGTGAGGCCGCGGGCCCGCCACGTCGGCAGATCGCAGTTGCTGACCAGTGCGCCGTAGCCGGGCACCCGGACCTGCCCGCCGTGGGTGTGGCCGGCGAGCATGAGATCCGCGCCACCCGCGGTGAAGTAGTCGAGCACCCGCTGGTACGGGGCGTGCGCCACGGCGACGCGGATGTGCGGGGCCTCGGCGGACGTGCTGCTGCCCGACGGGTAGGGCACGTAGCGGTCGCGGTCGAGGTGCGGGTCGTCGACGCCGGTGAAGTCGATGCGCATGTTCCCGAAGCCGATGGACTGCGACCTGTTGGTGAGGTCCACCCAGCCCGCGGCCCCGAAGGCACTGAACATGTCCGCCCACGGCAGGTCCTGCGGTGCGGACTCCTTCGGCGCGATCGAGGGTCCCGCGAAGTACCGCAGGGGATTCTTGAACACCGGTGCGTAGTAGTCGTTGGACCCGGGGACGAAGACGCCCGGTACCCCGAGCAGCGGCTCGAGCGCTTCCAGCAGGGGCCCGACGGCCTTGCGGTGGCTCAGGTTGTCACCGGTGTTGACCACGAGGTCGGGGTTGAGGCGTGCAAGGCCGTGCAGCCAGTCCGCCTTCGACTTCTGTCCCGGCACCATGTGGATGTCCGAGAGGTGCAGGACCCGCAGGGGAGCTGCTCCTGGGGGCAGGATCGGCACCGTCTCCTCGCGGACCCCGTACAGGGTCCGCTCGACCGCCGAGGCGTAGGCGAGGGTTGCGGCCGCGGCGGTCAGGGTGAGCCCCGCCGCCCAGCCGAGCGGTGCCCCGCTCCGGGATGTCTGAGTCGATGTCACGCTAGCCGTTTCCGTTGCCGTTGGTGCCGCCGTTGTCGGCCGCTCCTCCAGTGGTACCACCGGTGGTGCCGCCGGTGCCAGTTCCACCGGTGTTGGTGCCGGGTACCGCGGGTACTCCCGGGCGGGCAGGGAAGGTGGGCGTGGTGCCGCGCTGGGGGCCGTTGATCATGGCCGAGGGCGGCGCCGTGAACGGCTGTCCGACGTAGAGGCCGGGGATCTGCTGCATGAAGCGTGCCCAGGACGGGGCGGCGATCAGGGAGCCGTCGATCTCGGGGTAGACCTGGCCGCCGATCTGCAGGCCGCCGAGCGACGCTTCCTCACCCTCGCCCTGCCAGTTGCCCACCCAGCTCGCGGTGACCATGTCCGAGTTGTAGCCCATGAACCACGTCTGCGAGCGGGCGTCGTTGGTGCCGGTCTTACCGGCCATGGGGATGCCGCCGTACTGCAGCGTCGATCCCGAGCCGATCTTCATGACCTCCTGGGTCGCGTAGTTGACTCCGCGGGCGACGTCGGCCTCGATCTTCCGCTCACAGGTGACGGGCGGCACCGGGTAGCTGGTCCCGTCGACGGCGGTGACCTCCGTCAGGGCCCGCGCCACGCAGACCGTTCCCTCGTTGGCGAATCCGCTGAAGGCGGTGGCCATCGACATGGGGGCGGCCGAGACAGCGCCACCGATCAGTGCCGGCGGGTTGATGCCCGGAGGAGTCGGCGCGCCTTCGCTGCTGTTCGCGTTGTGCACCCCGAGGTCGAAGGCGATGTCCCTGATGCGGCACAGGTCCAGCTGCTTGGCGGTCTCCATGGTGATCGTGTTGAGGGACTGGGCGAGGCCGTACAGCACGGTGTAGGTGCCGTAGTTCTCGTCCCCGTAGTTCTGCGGCTCGTAGCCCTCGCCGTCCGGCGTGTTGATCACGTAGTTCCCGCCCGGTTCGCAGCTCGCACGCCAGCGGTCACCCTCGGGATAGATGCGCTTGCGTCCGTCGATCTGCTGGTTCAGGCTCTTGCCCGCCTCCACCCAGGCCGCCACGGTGAACGGCTTGTAGGTCGAGCCGGGCTGGAACCCGCCGCCGCCGCCGAGGCTCTTCGAGGGGTCTCCGCCGTCGAACTGGTCGACGTTGAAGTTCAGGACCGTGTTGCCCTGCGCCACCTCGGGGTTGTACCGGGTGTTCTGCGCCATGGACAGGATGTTGCCGGTCTTCGGATCGAGGCTGAGCATCGTGTGGCCGACCTTGCCGTCGGTCGTGTCGGGGTTCGCGGTCTCGTTGACGGCCGTCTGCGCGGCGCCCTGGACGCGAGAATCGAGCGTCGTCCTGATGGTGAGGCCCGACCGGTACAGCACCTTCCTGCGATCCTCCGTCGTCTCGCCGTACGCGGGGTCGTTGAGGATCAGGTGGGTGACGTAGTCGCAGAAGTAGGGTGCCTGCGCGGCACCCACGCACCCACTGAGGGTCGGGGTGATGGCGAGTCCGAGGTCGGTCGCGATGGCCGCGTCGTGCTCCTCCTGCGTGATCTTCCCCCGCGTGAGCATGGCGCCGATCACGATGTTGCGGCGTTGGAGCGCGCCCTCCGGGTTGAGCTCGGGGCTGTACACCGTAGGACCGTTGACGACCCCTGCCAGCAGGGCGCTCTGCTGGATGTTCAGGTCCTTCGCGTCCACATTGAAGAAGTACTTCGACGCGGCCTGGACGCCGTAGCTCGTGCCGTTGAACTGGACGATGTTGAGGTAGCCCTCGAGGATCTCGTCCTTGGAGAGCTCCTTCTCGACGGCGATGGCGAGCTTCATCTCGCGCAGCTTGTCACCGACGGACTTGCTGCCGTTGAAGACGGCCGTGCCGTCGTTCTGGCGCGCGGTGTCGTTCAGCACATTCGTCACGAACTGCTGCGTGAGGGTCGAGGCGCCGCGGGTCGTGTCACTGGTGAGGTTGCTGGCGATCGCGCCGAGGATGCCCTCCATGTCCACGCCGCCGTGGTCGTAGAACCGGTAGTCCTCGATGGCGATCAGCGCGTCCTTCATGGCGGGCGAGATCTGGTCGAGGGTCACGGGCTGCCGGTTCTCCTCGTACAGCGTGGCGATCAGTGACCCGTCGGCGGCCACGATGGTCGTCGGCTGCGCGAGGGCCTCCCGTTCGAGCTCCGCGGGCAGTTCCTCGAAGAACTGGATCGAGGCGGAGGCTCCGGTACCGGCGGCGGCGGCCACCGGAACGAGGAGGCCTGCGGCGAGCACGCCGGCCAGCCCGCTGATTCCGAGGAAGGCGACGATCTTGCCGAGAGTGGTAGCCGTGTCGAAGAGGGGTGATTTGCGCGCAGCCATTATTCCAGTTTACAAGCACCCGCTACGCTTTCCCCATGAAGAAATGGGAGTACTCCACGATTCCGCTCATCATCCATGCGACGAAGCAGATCCTCGATCAGTGGGGCGATGATGGCTGGGAGCTCGTACAGGTGGTTCCCGGGCCGGACGGCAAGGGTCTGGTCGCCTACCTGAAGCGGGAGAAGAACTAGCAGTGGCAGCCCCCGAACCCGTGATTTCCGCGGTCGAGGCGCGTCTCGCGGAGCGCGGCATCACGCTTCCCGGCGTCGTCCCGCCGCTGGCCGCCTACGTTCCCGCCGTCGTGAGCGGCAACCACGTCTACACCTCCGGGCAGCTGCCCATGATTGACGGCAAACTCCCAGCTTCGGGGAAGGTCGGGGCGGTCGACGGCGGGGTCGACGCCGAGACCGCGACGGCCCTCGCGGCGACCTGCGCCGTGAACGCCCTCGCCGCGATCAAGAGCCAGATCGGCGACCTCGACCGCATCACGCGCATCGTGAAGGTGGTGGGCTTCGTGGCCTCCGATCCCTCCTTCACCGGCCAGCCCGGCGTCGTCAACGGCGCATCGGAACTCCTCGGTTCCGTCCTCGGCGATGCGGGCGTGCACGCTCGCTCGGCCGTCGGCGTGTCCGTCCTCCCCCTCGACTCGCCCGTCGAGGTCGAGGTCATCGCGGAGTTCATCTAGGCCGTGGACCGTCTCAGCACCAGGCTCTTCCCTGTTCACCCGGACCAGCGCACCGCGGCGCTGAGCTGGATCGAGCATGGGCAGCGCACACCGCTCAAGGCCCGGCCGGCGTCGTCCGTGGTCCTGCTGCGTGACAGCGCGATCGGCACCGAGACCTATCTCTCCTACCGGCGCGGCCAGTCACCGCTCGGCGTGATCGGGTTCCCGGGCGGGAGCATCGAGGAGTCCGACGACGACGACCTGCCCTGGTACGGCCCGACACCGGCCATGTGGGCGAAGACCCTCGGCGTCGACGACCACCGGGCAGCGCGACGGCACGTCCTCTGCGCGATCCGGGAACTCTTCGAGGAGACCGGTGTCCTGCTGGCGGGACCCGATGCCTCCTCGCTCGTCGAGGGCACGCAGGCCAAGGAGTGGATGAAGGCGCGCGAGGCCATCAACGAGGGCGAGTGCCGCTTCGCGGACATCCTCAGCCGTCGCGGGCTCGGTGTCCGCACCGACCTCATCAAGCCCCTCTCGCACTGGCTCACACCCGACTTCGCGCACCGGCGGTTCGACACCCACTACTTCGCGGCGGCGCAGCCCGTGAACCAGGAGCCGAGCATCCTCGACAGCAAGGGTGTGTGGGGACAGTGGCGGTGGGCGGCGCAGGAGATCGCCGACCGCGACACCACCCGGCTCGGCGACGAGGTCGGCCAGCCGAACACCGTGGGGCACGTCCTCAGCGAACTGGCGGTCCCCGCGGTCGAGATCATCCTGGAGAAGATCGGGTCCAGCCGGGGCTGCATCGCCTACCTGTCCCACAAGCGCCCGGTCAAGGTGTACTACCCGGAGCTCGCGGAGCAGGACGGCGACCTGATGCTGAAGGTCGAGTGCCCGAAGCTCACCGAGGGCGGTTCGGTGCAGCGCGGCCGTTGACCCGACCGCACATGACGAAGGCACCCACCATCCGGCGGGTGCCTTCGTCGTTCCCGGGGGCGGCACCAGGGGCCGCCAGGATCAGCGGCTGCGCTGCCTCAGGCGCTGGATGTCGAGGATCACGACGGCGCGGGCCTCGAGGCGCAGCCATCCGCGCTGCACGAACTCGGCGAGCGCCTTGTTGACCGTCTCGCGGGATGCTCCGACGAGCTGCGCCAGTTCCTCCTGCGTCAGTTCGTGCGCGACGAGGACGCCGTCCGTCGCGGGACGGCCGAAGCGGTCCGCGAGATCGAGCAGGGCCTTCGCCACGCGACCCGGGACATCGGAGAACACGAGGTCCGCGAGCGATTCGTTGGTGCGGCGCAGGCGGCGCGCGAGCGCCTGGAGGAGCTGCGCCGAGACCTCGGGTCGCGTTTCCAGCAGCGTGCGCAGGTTCTCGTTCTTCAGACCGGCGAGGCGTGTCTCCGACACGGCGGTCGCCGTCGCGGTCCGCGGGCTCGGATCGAACAGGGCCATCTCGCCGAACAGTTCGCCCGGACCGAGGATCGCGAGGAGGTTCTCGCGTCCATCCTGGGCCGTGCGGCCGAGCTTGATCTTGCCGGAGACGATGAAGTACAGCTGGTCGCCCTGGTCGCCCTCGCGGAAGACCGACGAACCGCGCGGGAGGTCCACCTCGATGAGCTCGTCCGTCAGGGCGGCGAAGACATCGTCCCCCAGTGAGGCGAAGAGGGGCGCCCGGCGCAGTACTTCGATGTCCATGAATTCTCCTGATGCGTCTGTGGTGCGTCGTTCCGCGGCGGTACCCGCTGCCTTCTCCTGACCATCTTGCCGTACGGGAGCAGATGTGACGACTGATACACGCCCCGGGCCGCGCAATCCGCGTCCTCAGGGCGCAGGCGCCCCGGTCCTCCCACGTTCCTCCCATGCTTCGCCGCTAGAATCGCACGCAGTGCCGGGAGGCCGTCCATGCTCCCGCCGTCCACAGCCAGGGGAGAATGTTCGTGCCGGAAGTCAATCTCGCGGGATTCACCCTCCTCGACCTCGTCCTGGTCGTGGTGCTGCTGGGCTACCTCGTCACGGGGATCCGCAACGGCTTCCTCGTGACGCTCGGCGGGATCGCCGGATTCGTGGCGGGCGCCGTCGCGGCGTTCTTCGCGATCCCCCTCGTGAGTGCCTGGGTGCCGGACAACCCGTGGCGGCTCATCGCCGTCATCGCGACCGTGATCGTCCTCATCATCATCGGCCAGGCCGTCGGCTCGGCGCTCGGGGCCTCGATCCGCAAGTGGTCGGACTTCCCTCCGCTGCGCGTCGTCGACCGCATCCTCGGCGGTGTGGTGAACGTCGTCGTCGCGGCGCTGGTCCTGTCGATGCTCGCCTTCGGCGTCGGTACCCTCGGGGTACCGTTCCTCTCGCAGCAACTGGCGTCCTCACAGGTCATCCGGGCGATCGACAGCGCGACACCCGGCCCCGTCCGCACCTGGACGGCCCAGCTCCGAACCATCGCGGTCGACGACGGCATCCCCACCCTCCTCGAGGGCGTCGGCCCGGCCACGCCGGCGGTCGTGCCCGACGCCTCGGTGGACACTCCCCAACTGGCGGCTGCTGCCGCGTCGGTCGTCCGGATCACGGGCACCGCCTTCCAGTGCGGCCAGAACCAGACCGGTTCCGGCTTCGTCGTCGCGCCCGACCGCGTGATCACCAACGCGCACGTCGTCGCCGGTGTCGACCAACCGGTGGTGGAGGTACCCGGTGGCGGAGCCCTGCCCGGCAGGGTGGTCCAGCTGGACACGGCCCGGGACATCGCCGTGATCGCCGTGGACGGGCTGCAGGCCGCACCGCTGCCACTCGGCGACGAGGTGGCCAACGGGACCACCGTGGCCTTCGCCGGCTACCCGGCGGGCGGTCCGTACCGGATCCAGCCGGCCAGCGTGCAGAGCCTCTCGCCGGTGCTCGTCAACAACATCTACGGCGCCGATCCGCAGGCGCTGCAGGTCTACAGCCTCGCCGCGAACGTGCAGCAGGGGAATTCGGGTGGCCCGTTGCTGGACATGGACGGCCGGGTCGCAGGGGTGGTCTTCGCGAAGTCGACGGCGGACGCGCCGGTCGGCTACGCGCTGTCCCTCGACGAGCTCCGCCCGATCGCCGAAGGTGCACCGCGTCTCCAGGACGCCGTCTCCGCCGGTCAGTGCACGCGCGGCTAGGCATCTACGGGAGCCACTCGATCGACTGGCCGTGGGGTCCGGTGCGTGCCACCGTCCGCCCGTTGTGCTGCAGCACGAAGCGGCCGTCCAGTTCCTCCGGCGCGCGTTCCATCGCCCCGTCCACCCCCGCGAGCGTCCCGTGGCCCTCGTGGGAGAGCCAGTGCACGGGGCGGTCGCGAGCCGCGGCGAACCGCAGCATGGTCTCGCGGAACCGGTTCCGGCCCTCCGCGTCGACGTAGGCCAGCACCGCGCTGTGGAACACGACGACGACGGCGTCCCTGGGCGCCCGGTCGACAAGCGGGACGATCTCCTCGGTGAGGTCCCCCCGGACGAGCAGGGGCGGCTCCGACCGGACCACGCCGAGAGCGGCGCGGAGCCGCTCGAGCCGGAAGGTGTGCTCGGGCCAGACGAGCGCCTCCAGCCAGCGGGCGTCGTCGCCGTCCCGCGCGTCCAGCGGGTTGAGGTCGATGCCCGCCCGCCACACCACATCGGGCAGGCGCTGCGGGAACGGGACCGGACCCGCCGTGGAGCAGTCGAGGGCGGGGACGGACGACCCGCCCGCGGGATCGAGGGCCGGTCCGGGGGAATAGCGGTAGGCGTAGCGGTCCGGGTAGAGGCAGGCCCCCGCTGACGCGCCGACCTCGATGAGGGCCAGGGGCCTGCCCTCGGCGGCACTGATCGCGGCGAGGGAGGGCAGCAGGACGGCGCACCGCCCCGCCTCGTTGGTCTGCGTGGTCCGCGTCCGCATGACCTGCCGGATCTCGGGCCATCGGGCGAGCACGAAGGACCGGAAGGTGGCGAAGCCTTCGAGCGGGACACCGACGAAGCGCACTGCGCCGAGGAACAGGACGGGCTGGCGACGGGCCGGCGGGAGCGTGTCGAGCATCGCGAGCAACTCCGTGTCATCGCTGATGCCGGTGCACCAGTCGTCGTACAGGGGTGAGTAGCCGCGCGCCTCGAGGTCCGCGAAGCGCCGGTAGCGGGCGGACGTCGTCGTTCCTGTTTCCATGGCGTTCCTTCCGGTTCCAGCCACGTTTCGCGGCCGTGACAGGCGTGCGCTCGGCGGCCCGTGATGCCAAATCGTAACCACCGATGCCCGGGAAATACCGTTCGTGGACCTCCCGGAAGTTAGGCTCGTCACACGGATCAGCGCGTTCGCCGCTGTGGTCCCCATGGATACCGGTAGATCCGGTAGGAATCACTCGTTCACCAGGGAGCAACACATGTCCAACCGAGGCACATCCGTGCGCGGCACCGGTTTCGCAAGAAAACGCGCCGTGCTCACCGCAGGATTCTCCGTCGCAGCACTCCTCCTCACGGGCTGCGTGCAGAGCGAGCGCGAGGAGAACACCGGCGCCGAGGGCGAGTCCGCCGTCGACTCCACCTTCGTCTTCGCCGCATCGTCCGACCCGAAATCACTCGACCCCGCCTTCGCGAGCGACGGCGAGTCCTTCCGCGTCAGCCGCCAGATCTTCGAGGGCCTCGTGGGCGTCGAACCAGGCACCGCCGATCCCGCGCCGCTGCTCGCCGAGTCCTGGGAGACCGCCGAGGACGGACTGTCCACCGTCTTCCAGCTCAAGGAGGGCGTGACCTTCCACGACGGAACGCCGTTCGACGCCGAGGCCGTCTGCTTCAACTTCGACCGCTGGTACAACTGGACCGGCATCCAGCAGGCCGAGACCACCTCCTACTACTACGGATCGCTGTTCCGCGGCTTCGCCGACAGCCCCGAGAACGCGGTCTACGAATCCTGCGAGGCCAATGGCGACAACGAGGTCACCATCAACCTGGCCAAGCCGTTCGCCGGATTCATCGCCGCGCTGTCCCTCCCCGCGTTCGCCATGCAGAGCCCGACGGCGCTCGAGGAGTTCGCGGCCGACGAGATCGGCGGCACGGCCGAGGCTCCGTCGCTGAGCGAGTACGCACTGGGCCACCCCGTGGGTACCGGTCCCTTCAAGTTCGACTCGTGGGATGTCGGGCAGCAGCTCGAGATCTCGATCTACGACGACTACTGGGGTGACAAGGGCCAGATCACCAACACGATCTTCCGGATCATCGACGACCCGCAGGCACGCCGCCAGGCGCTCGAGGCCGGGGACATCGACGGCTACGATCTCGTGGCGCCCGCCGACACGCAGTCGCTGAAGGACGCCGGCTACAACATCACGCCGCGCGATCCGTTCACCATCCTCTACCTGGGCATGAACCAGGCGATCCCCGAACTCGCCGACCCGCAGGTCCGTGAGGCCATCGCGCACGCCATCGACAAGGAGGCGCTGGTCGCCCAAACGCTGCCCGAGGGTACCGAGGTGGCGACGCAGTTCATCCCCGAGGTCGTCGACGGCTACAACGAGGACGTCACCACCTACGAGTACGACCCGGAGCGCGCGAAGGAGCTGCTGGCCGAGGCGGGCTACCCCGACGGTTTCGAGGTCACGTTCAACTACCCGACGAACGTGTCCCGTCCGTACATGCCCACCCCCGAGCAGGTCTTCACCAACCTGCAGGCCCAGCTCAGCGAGGTCGGCATCACGGTCAAGCCCGCTCCCGCCGCCTGGTCGCCCGACTACCTGAACCAGGTCCAGGGCACCCCGGACCACGGCCTGCACCTGCTCGGCTGGACCGGTGACTACAACGACACCGACAACTTCATCGGCGTCTTCTTCGGGCAGGAGAAGCTGGAGTTCGGCTTCGACAACCCCGAGCTGTTCGCAGCCCTCGACGAGGCCCGCGGTGTCAGCGACCGCGAGCAGCAGACGGAGCTGTACAAGGACATCAACGAGCAGATCGCCGAGTACAACCCGGCCATCCCGCTCGCGCATCCCGCCCCGTCGCTGGCCTTCGCGCCCCGCGTCACCTCCTACCCGGCGAGCCCCGTCAATGACGAGGTCTTCACCGACATCGAGCTGAGCGAGTAGCAGCAGTACCCGTGTGGAGCCGGTCCCTGGTCGGGACCGGCTCCATCGCGCTGTAGGCCCCCTGTCCGGCTCGCGCCGGTCGACCCGGAAGGATCCCTCGAGTGTTACGCGTCATCGGTAAACGGATAGCCCTGCTCATCCCCACCCTGTTCGGACTGTCCATCCTGCTGTTCCTGTGGGTGCGCAGCCTTCCCGGCGGTCCCGCCACGGCACTGCTGGGCGAGAAGGCGACGCCCGAGGCGATCGCCCGGGTCAACGAGCTCTACGGCTTTGACCGGCCGCTGCTCACGCAGTACCTGACCTATGTCGGACGCCTGCTGCAGGGCGATTTCGGCGTCTCCATCAACACCGGCCGGCCGGTGCTCGAGGAATTCGCCACGCGCTTCCCCGCCACGCTCGAACTGACCGTCGTCGCCCTGGTCTTCGCCATCGGCGTCGGAGTGCCCCTCGGCTACTTCGCCGCGCGGTACTACGGCCGGTTCCTCGACCACAGTTCGGTGGTGCTCAGCCTGATCGGCATCACGGTGCCGGTGTTCTTCCTCGCCTTCATCCTGAAGTACATCTTCGCCATCCAGTGGGGCATCCTGCCCCCGGACGGCCGGCAGGACGCGCGCATCGATGCGACCCACTACACGCAGTTCTACGTCCTGGACGGCATCCTGACCGGGGAGTACGACGCCGCGTGGGACGCCTTCCTGCACCTGATCCTGCCGGGGCTGGCCCTCGGTACCATCCCGCTCGCCATCATCGTCCGCATCACGCGGGCCTCGGTGCTCGAGGTGCAGAACGCCGACTACGTCCGCACCGCCCGCGCCAAGGGCCTCATGGAGCGCACCATCCGCGGCAGCTTCATCCTGCGGAACGCCATGCTGCCCGTGGTCACGACCATCGGCCTCCAGCTGGGCCTGCTCATCTCGGGGGCGGTCCTCACCGAGACGGTCTTCGCCTTCAACGGCATCGGGCGGTTCCTGCGGGACGCGATCTTCGGCCTGGACTACCCGGTGCTGCAGGGCTTCATCATCTTCATCGCGATCCTCTACGCCCTGATCAACCTGATCGTCGACCTGTCCTACTCCGTCATCGACCCGAGGGTGCGTGTGCAATGAGTACCATCCTGCCTCCCGCCGCCGGCGGTTCAGCAGCCCCGAACGACCCCGCCATCGACACCGGCCGGGGAACCGGCCTGTGGAAGGACGCCTTCCTCCGCCTGCGCCGCAATCCGCAGGCGATCGTGGGCGCCGTCATCATCGGTCTGTTCCTGCTCGTGGCCATCCTCGCGCCGCTCCTCGCCCCCTACGGCGGTGACGAACTGCCGGGCCGCACGTCCATCACCCCGACCACCATCCCCGGGCCGGGCGAGATCGACGGCTTCCCGCTCGGCCTCGACCGCTTCGGCGGTGACGTGCTGAGCAAGCTCATCTGGGGTGCGCAGGCCTCGCTGCTCATCGGCGTCGTCTCCACGGCGCTGGGGCTCGCGGGCGGCATGCTGCTCGGCGTCCTGGCGGGCGGCCTCGGCGGCTGGGTGGACAACGTGATCATGCGCTTCGTCGACATCCTGCTGTCCGTGCCGAACCTGCTCCTCGCCGTCAGCATCGCCGCGGTCCTGGGCCAGAGCTCGTACGCCATCATGATCGCCATCGGTGTCTCGCAGATCCCGATCTTCGCGCGGCTCCTGCGCTCGTCGATGCTGTCGCAGCGCGGCGCGGACTACATCCTCGCGGCGCAGACCCTGGGCCTCAGCCGGCGCACCATCACGATGAGCCACCTCCTGCCGAACAGCATGGGCCCGGTCATCGTGCAGGCGACGCTGACGCTCGCGACCGCCGTCATCGACGCGGCCGCACTGTCCTTCCTCGGGCTCGGCGGCGGGCTGCCGCAGGCCGCCGAGTGGGGGCGCATGCTCACCTACGCGCAGGCCGAACTCGCCGTGGCACCGCAGCTCGCCTTCCTGCCCGGCGCCTGCATCGCGATCACGGCGCTCGGCTTCACGCTGCTGGGCGAGTCGCTCCGCGAGGCGCTCGACCCGAAGACGCGGCGGAAGTAGCCACCGCGCCCCAGCCGTGCACGACGACGGCCACCGCCCACCTGGGTGGTGGCCGTCGTCGTATCCGCATGCCGGCCAGGCAGACGCAGAGGCAGACGCAGAGGCAGACGCAGAGGCATACGCAGATGCGGGTACCCGGACCGTCCTACCGGGCGTGCTTCTCCAACCGGTGCGGGTCGATCAGCAGGCCCTCGTCCCAGTGCCCCGTTTCGGCTGCGGCACGGTAGGTCGCGCGCAGGAACGTGAGCAGGGTGGTATCCGGATCGGTGGACGACCGCACCGCCTCGTAGGGCAGGAGGAACTGGCGGAACTCCTCGCTGTAGAACGCCCCCTCGACGCCGGGCGAGGCATCCCGGTAGCCCTCCGGCTCCGGGTACGCGTAGGAGTAGAACGCGCCCTCCTCGCCGCCACCGGCCCAGAAGCCGCAGCTCGAGAGTTCGTGCGAGTACCCCTCCTCCATCACCCAGTCCGCGCAGTTCGGCGCGCCGCCGGGATGCGTGGGCGCCGGGCGGCCGGAGAAGCGCGTGCAGGCCAGGTCCATGGCGCCCCAGAAGTAGTGCACGGGGCTGACCTTCCCGAGGAACTCGGCCCGGAAGCGGGTGATGACGCGCTCGGCCTGGATCAGCTGGCGCCAGTAGGCAGTGACCACGGCGGCGTCGTACGAGGCATTCGTGTGATCCTCGGGGAAGGGGATGGTGGACTCCACCTCGGTGGGGACGGGCCGGATGGGTGCCTCGACCCCCAGGTCCGCCAGCGCCGCCATGACCCGCTCATGGAACCGGGCGACCGACTGCGGCTCGAGGGGCACGCTGCGCTCCTCGCCGAGGCTGGTACGGATCAGCAGGCGGTGGGCGACGACGTCGAACTCGAGGTCGAACACGCCGGTGCCGTAGGGGATGGAGGAGGTGCCGAGGCCCCGCGGGGTCACGTAGAACGGCACCTGCCACCAGTGGTTCACCAGCGGCGCGTGCGCCATGCGGATCTTGCCGACCATCTGCATCCACATGTGGAGCGTCGCCTGCGTGTCCTTCCAGTCGGCCACGCGCAGCGCGGGCCACCCCTCGGACCATCGCTGTGCGGGCATCGCGGTGCGTGTGGCCCCCTCCCTGCCGTCGTTCTCTCCCATGCCGCCCCGTCCGTTGAAGTGATCGTCGTCGTGCAGCCAATGTATTCACTCGCGGCCGTCCGGTACAGGCTCGGGACCAGGAGGGCGCGAAAGCGCCCGGACACCTTCGACCGGTGCGCGCGGTGATGGCGGGTCCGCCGGTCCCCCGTGTGTCGCGGCGATCGACGCAGCGCGAAGCGGAACGCACTGCTTGCTAGGGTGGCACCGGCGGATCCCGGCCGAGGCGGGCCACGTACGCGGTACGCGGTCCTCTCCGGGGATACCACGGGACACGCAGACCGACCAGCACAGAGCGCCTCGGGCACCTGACTGCGCTCCGCTCAGCTCAGCGCCCGAACAGGACGACAGGTCGGCCGGGGTCCGTCACGCCGCGCGACCACCGCGGGCGGGTCAGCGGGAGGCCATGGATCAGGACGACCGATCGCACGACCACGTCCTGCACGACGACGATGGCGTGCAGGACCGGACGCAGGCCGCGGGTCGCGCCCACAAGCGGCCGAAGGCCGGATCCCTGGTGCTCGCCCGGACTCCCGCGCCGCCCTCGCCTGGCTGCTGGCCCACGCCTTCCTCGACGCGCCCGACTGGCGGCGCGAGGACCTCGTCGATGCGGGAGCGTACGTGCTCGGGGCACGACGGCGGTGGCTCGGACCGCTCGTGCGCTCGGTCCTGACGGGGTATCCCCGGCGACCGGCGGGCGCCCCGCGCGAGCTGTCCCGCTGGATCGCAGCGCAACCGGCACTCACCGACGCGGTGGTGAAGGCCGCCGCGAACAGCAGACCCATCGCGCCGTCGCACGTCCTCCCCGCGGCCGCCGGCGATCGGTCACACGTCCTCCCCCGTGCCGGGCCGGCCGACGAGCGGTCACACGTCCTCCCCGAGCCCGCGGTCGCCGGCGAGATCACCATCGCTTCGTCGGCTTCGTCGGCTTCGTCGGCTGTGACGGCTCTGGCGGCCCCCACGGTCCCGACAGCCGGGGGAGGCGGGGCGCGCGAGTCCCGCGGGGAGCGGGACGCATCGTCACCGCCGAGGGTCTTGCGGTCAACGCCCGGAAGACGCGCGTGCGCGGCACCAGCGTCCGCCAGTCGGTGACGGGGATCGTCGTCAATGCGCACCCAAACGTCGCACGGACGGAGTACGACGCGCTGAAGGCGATCCTGCACAACTGCGCGCACCACGGTCCGGAGTCCCAGCGCCGCGGCCGGGGTGAGTTCCGCGACCACCTCGCGGGGCGCATCGCGTGGGTGTCCGCCCTGAACGCGTCACGCGGCGAGAAGCTGCGCGACACGTTCGAGCGGATCAGCTGGTGAGCCGGACTAGGACGCGAGGTCCTCGTCGATCTTGAGCTCGTTGCCGGGGATCGACGCCAGCAGCTTCCGCGTGTAGGGGTGGCGGGGGTTCTGGAAGACCTCCTCTGAACTCGCCGCCTCGACGAGCTCGCCGTCCTTCATGACACAGACGTAGTCCGAGATGAGGCGGACCACCGCGAGGTCGTGCGAGATGAAGAGGTAGCTCAGACCGAGCTCGGACTGCAGGTCGCCGAGGAGCTTGAGGATCTGGGCCTGCACCAGGACGTCGAGGGCTGACACCGGCTCGTCGCACACGATGAGCTCGGGCTGCAGGGCCAGGGCGCGGGCGATCGCGACGCGCTGCCGCTGCCCGCCGGAGAGTTCCGCCGGGTAGCGCCGCAGGGCGTTCTGGGGGAGCGAGACCTGGTCCATCAGCTCGCGGACGCGTGCTGCGCGCTCCTTCCTGGATCCGCGCTTGTAGGCATTGAGCGGCTCCTCGACGATGCGCTCGATGGTGAACATCGGGTTCAGCGAGGAGTACGGGTCCTGGAAGATGGGCTGCACGCGCTGGCGGAAGTCGTTCAGCTGCGCCTTGTCGAGGGTCGCGACATCCATGCCGTCGAACGTCATGGTGCCCGACGTCGGTTCGATCAGCTTGAGCAGCATGCGAGCGGTCGTCGTCTTGCCCGAGCCCGACTCGCCGACGATCGCCACGGTCTGTCCGCGGGGGACGTCCAGGGTGACGTTCTTCGCCGCATAGAAATCGTCCTTGCTGCCCCGCCGCTTGTAGATCTTCGTGAGGTCGCGGATCTCCACGATGTTCGCGGGAGGGGTGTGCGCCGTGCCTGCAGCGATCGGTGCCGGGGCGGTCGGGCGAACGGCCGACGACGTCACCGCGTGGGCGCCCGTGCCGCCGGACCCGGCGGCGGGGGCGGACGACGCCTGCTCGCCGCTGGAAACCGCGCCCTGTCCGGCGTCGTGCCCTGTCCCGTGCCCTGTTTCGTGCTCCGTCTCGTGCTCCGCCTCGTGCTCTGCGAAGACCGCCTCGGCGAGCTTGAGGCGTGATGCGGCATCGGCCGTGAAGGCTCCGGGCCGCAGGCGGACCGCGGCGACGCTGGGCGCCGCGCGCACCAGGGACTGCGTGTAGGGGTGCTGGGGATCGTTGAGCAGCTGGTCGGCGGGACCCGTCTCGACGACGCGGCCGCGGTGCATGACCACGAGTTGCGACGCGCGCTCGGCGGCGAGGCCGAGGTCGTGGGTGATCAGGAGCACGGACGTGCCCAGCTGCTCCGTCATCGTCTCGATCTGGTCGAGGATGGTGCGCTGCACCGTGACATCGAGCGCCGAGGTCGGCTCGTCCGCGATGAGCAGGCGCGGCTGGCAGGCGAGGCCGATGGCGATCAGCGCGCGCTGGCGCATGCCGCCGGAGAACTCGTGCGGGTACTGCTTGGCGCGCTCGCCGGCGTCGGGTAGGCCGGCCGCGGAGAGGACGTCGATGACGCGCTGCTTGACGTTCTTCTTCGTCGCCATGCCGTGCACCAGGAGCGTCTCGGCGACCTGCGTGCCGATCTTCGTCACCGGGTTCAGATTGGACATCGGGTCCTGCGGCACGAGGCCGATCGCGCGCCCGCGGATGGAGCGCATCTTCGCCTCGGGCAGCTTCACGAGGTCCTGCCCCTCGAACATGATGCTGCCGGAGGTGACACGGCCGTTGCCGGGCAGCAGGCCGATGCAGGCCATCGCCGTCGTCGACTTGCCGGAGCCGGACTCACCGACGATGGCCAGCGCACTGCCGCGCTTCAGGCTGAAACTGGCGTTCTCGACTGCCTGGACCTCGCCGTGCGTGGTCCGGAAACTGACTGCGAGGTCCCGTACCTCCAGCAGGGGTGCGTCGAGATCCTCGGGCCGGTCGGTCGCGTGCGCGGCGGGGGTGATGTCCGTCATAGCACCATCGTGCCCTATCGAGGGGCCTGTTCCCGCCTGGTCGGGGCCGATAGAAACAACTTTTCGGGAACGATGGACGGGCCGGTGCGGTGCGTCTGCTACGCCTCGGACGTCCGGTGCCCGGTCAGGCGGCGGGCGAGGTGATCGACGGCGAGCCGGTACCCGTCGATGCCCGCCCCCACGATCACGGCGTCGGCCACGCCCGAGATGTACGAGTGGGCCCGGAAGTCCTCGCGCCGGTGCACGTTGCTGATGTGCACCTCGACGACCGGCAGCCCGACGGCCGCGAGCGCGTCCCGCAGTGCGATGGAGGTGTGCGTGAACGCACCGGCATTGATGACGATGCCGTCAGCGGTGCCCCGCGCCGCGTGGATCGCGTCGATGAGCTCGCCCTCGTGGTTGGACTGCATCGCCGTCGTCGTGCAGCCCGCTGCCTGCGCGGACTCCTCGGCCAGGCGCACGACGTCGTCGAGCGTGGCCGTGCCGTACACGGCCGGCTCCCGGGTGCCGAGCAGGTTCAGGTTGGGGCCGTTGATCACGAGGATGCTGGGCGTGTGGTGCGTCATGCACCCACTATGCCGCACGGCTCCCGGCCGGCACCGGATCGGCGAGCCGCGTGCGCAGGCGGACGGCGCCGAGCGCGCCGGCCACCGTCACGAGGCTCATGGCGGCGAGGATGACGCCGGGGTGCCACCAGGCGCCGTCGGTCGCGATGCCGAAGCGCTGCGTGATCGAGGGTGCGAACCCGGCCACGATCGCGGCGATGCTGTAGGCGAAGGACAGGGCGGTGAACGCCGTCGCCGGCTTGAAGATGTCCGCCATGAGGCCACCGAGAGCGGCCCAGCTCGCCGTCGGCAGGATGCCGCCGAGGATGATGGCGGCGATGTACATCGGTTCGGTGGCGATGCTGATGACCCAGTACAGCGGGAAGGCGATCAACGCCGTTCCGAGGGCCCCGCCGGCGACGACCTTCGCGGACCCGATGCGCATGGCGAGGTAGCCGAACGCCGGGATGGTGCCGAGCTGGAGGATGGACCCGACGAGGGCGGCGTTGAGCACCGTGGCCTGTGAGAGGCCGAGCGTCTCGGTCCCATAGGCCTGGGTGTAGGTGACCATGAGGAAGTAGGAGCCGATCCCGAGCACCGCGGAGGCGATCGCGACGACGATCGCGACCGGCTGGGACTTCAGGACCTCGAGGAAGGGGATGCGGGGCAGCCGGTGTCCCTCGCTCGCCTGCTTGAAGACCGGGGTCTCGTCGATCGCGAGGCGCAGGTAGATCGCGACGGCGAGGAACGGGAAGGCGAGCAGGAACGGGATGCGCCAGCCCCAGGTGGTCATGACCTCGGGTGCGACGACGGCGAGGACCAGGAAGATGACCGAGATCAGCATGGTGCCGACCGGGGAGCCGAGCTGGGGGATCGACGCGTAGAGCGCGCGCTTGCGGGGTTCGGCGTGCTCGGTCGCGATGAGGATGGAGCCGCCCCACTCGCCGCCCAGGGAGAGTCCCTGCAGAAACCGGAGCGCGGTGAGGATGATGGGCGCCCAGATCCCGATGGTGTTGTAGTCGGGCAGCAGTCCCACGGTTCCTGTAGCGAGGCCCATCAGCGTGATGGTCCAGATCAGGGTCCGCTTGCGGCCGATCCGGTCACCGAGGTGGCCGAAGAGGATGGCTCCGAGGGGGCGGGCGACGAATCCCATCGCGAAGACCAGGAACGCCGAGAGGGTGCCGGTCAGCGGATCCTGCTCGGTGAAGAAGACGACATTGAACACGAGGGCGGCTGCGGTGCCGAACACGTAGAAGTCGTAGGACTCGAGTGCTGTTCCGACGAACGAGGCGCCGGCGACGCGGCGGGCCATGCGCGGATTCGATACGGGAGGCTGCTGAAGGGTAGTGGACACGCTGAAATTGTCCTCTCGGCAGTGCCGTGGGGCCACGTTTCAGGACGAACATCACACTGCCGCGGTCCAGGGAGCCTACGCGGGCAGGGACCGTCGCATCTGCGCCCCGATGATCGCCCGCCCCGCCGTCACGAGTGCGTCGGTCACGGCGGCGGGGTCCTCCATGAAACCGTGCACCATGGCGCCGTCCCGCAGCATGATGAGCTGGTCCGCGACGAGGTCCGGCTCGTCCGCGCCGAGGTCGCGCAGGAAGCCTGCGACGACGTCGTGCAGCCAGGAGCGGTACCGGGCGACGGCGGCCCGCACCGGGTTACCGGCCGCGGGATACTCGGCTGCGGCGTTGATGAAGGTGCAACCCCGGAAGCCCGGACGGCAGGCAGCGCTGCCATTGGCTTCGGCGACGTGCAGCAGGACCGTGCAGGCGTCGAGCCCGGCCGCACGCTCCTTCGCCACGGCCTGCTGCAGCAGCCCGAGCTGCTGATCGAGGTAGGCGACCACGAGGTGGTCCTTGGAGGGGAAGTGGCGGTAGAAGGTCACCTTGGTGGTGCCGGCGTCGGCGATGACGCGATCGGCGCTGACCGAGCGGATGCTCGTGGCGTCGAACAGTGCGGTGGCCGAGGCGAGGATGCGCTCGCGGACGGGCAGCTGGGCGGTCATCGTGCTCCATTCGGGGTTCAGGGGCTTCTCGGGCGACGATTTTGTCGGCGTAGAGTTACTAGTTAGTCTACAAGAGATGGGCGTCACCCTGGCACCCGGGACGAAAGGATCGACACCATGAGTGCTCTCTACACCGCAGTGGCCACGGCAACGGGCGACGGGCGCAACGGCGAGGCCCGGACCGACGACGGGCAGCTCGCCGTCGACCTGGCCGTCCCGAAGGAGATGGGCGGAGCCGGTGGCGCGACCAACCCGGAGCAGCTCTTCGCCGTCGGCTACGCCGCCTGCTTCCACAGCGCCCTGAAGCTCGTCGCGGGCCGCAGCAAGGCGAAGATCAGCGACACCGCCGTCACGGCGGAGGTCAGCATCAACCCGACCGACGGCGGCGGGTTCCAGCTCGCCGTCGCACTGCACGCCGAGATCGGCGGCGTGGACCAGGAGACGGCAGACTCCCTCGTCGAGCAGGCCCACCAGGTCTGCCCCTACTCGAACGCCACGCGCGGCAACATCGAGGTCACGGTGGACGCCACGATCGGCTGACCCGGCCTGACGGACCTGGCTTCACCGACGCGGAAGGCCCCTGCCCGCGGGCAGGGGCCTTCCGCGTGCGCTCCTACTTCCGCAGGGACACGGCGATCTGCTGCATGATCGTCGGATCCGACAGGGTGGTGGCGTCACCGACCTCGCGACCCTCCGCCACGTCCTTGAGCAGGCGGCGCATGATCTTCCCGCTGCGGGTCTTCGGCAGTTCCGGCACCACCAGGATGTTCCTCGGCTTGGCGATGGGCCCGATCTCCTTGCCCACGTGATTCCGCAGGGTGGTGACGATGTCGTCGTCGTCCTTCGCCGAGCCCCGCAGGATCACGAAGGCGACCACGGCCTCACCCGTCGTCTCGTCGCTCGCGCCGACGACGGCCGCCTCCGCCACCGACGGGTGGCTCACCAGCGCCGATTCGATCTCCGTGGTGGAGAGCCGGTGGCCCGAGATGTTCATGACGTCGTCCACGCGACCGAGGAGCCAGATGTCGCCGTCGGCATCCTTCTTGGCGCCGTCCCCCGCGAAGTACATGGCGTCGAAGCGGGACCAGTAGGTGTCCTTGAAGCGCTGGGGATCGCCCCAGATGCCTCGCAGCATCGAGGGCCACGGCTCGCGGATGACGAGGTAGCCGCCGGAGCCGTCGGGTACCGAGGCGCCGAGCTCGTCGACGACGTCGATCGCGATGCCGGGGACGGCGACCTGCGCCGAGCCCGGTTTCGTCGCGGTCACGCCGGGCATCGGCGCGATCATGTGGGCACCCGTCTCCGTCTGCCACCAGGTGTCGACGATCGGCGCCTTGCCACCGCCGATGACCTCGCGGTACCACATCCAGGCCTCGGGGTTGATGGGTTCGCCGACGGAACCGAGGACGCGGATGGAGGACAGATCGTATTTCCCGGGGATGTCGCGCCCCCACTTCATGAAGGTGCGGATGGCCGTCGGGGCCGTGTAGAGGATGGTGACGCCGTACTTCTCGACGAGTTCCCACCACCGGCCCTGGTGCGGGGTGTCCGGTGTCCCCTCGTACATCAGCTGCGTCGCGCCGTTGACGAGGGGCGCGTAGGCGACGTAGCTGTGGCCCGTCACCCAGCCGATGTCCGCGGTGCACCAGAAGACATCGGACTCGGGGCGGAGGTCGAAGGTGTTCCGGTGCGTGAAGGCGGTCTGCGCGAGGTAGCCACCGGTCGTGTGGAGGATGCCCTTCGGCTTCCCGGTGGTGCCTGAGGTGTAGAGGATGAACAGCGGGTGCTCGGCGTCGTGGGCCACCGCCTCGTGCTCGTCGGACGCCCCCTCCACGACGTCGTGCCACCAGACGTCGCGCCCCTCGGTCCATTCGACGGGTTCGTTGTTGCGGCGGACCACGACGACGTTGGTGACGGTGTGCCCCTCCTTCTCGAGCGCACCGTCGACCGCGGGCTTGAGGGCGCTGGGCTTGCCCCGACGGTAGGTGCCGTCGGAGGTGACCACGAGCTTCGCCTCGGCATCGTCGATGCGGCTGCGGAGGGCATCCGCGGAGAACCCGCCGAACACCACGGAGTGGACCGCGCCGATGCGTGCGCAGGCGAGCATCGTGACGACGGCCTCCGGGATCATGGGGAGGTACACCGCAACGCGGTCGCCCTTCTCGACGCCGAGCGATTCGAAGGCGTTGGCCGCCTTCTTCACGTCTCGCGTGAGATCCGCGTAGGTGATGGTCCGGGTGTCACCGGGCTCGCCCTCGAAGTGGATGGCCACGCGATCGCCGAGCCCGGCCTCGACATGGCGGTCCAGCGCGTTGTAGGCCGCATTGATGGTCCCGCCCACGAACCACTTGGCGAACGGCGCGTCGGTCCAGTCGAGCGTCTGCGTGAAGTCCGTGTCCCAGGACAGGAGCGCACGGGCCTGGGCGGCCCAGAACTCCGTGCCCTGCTCGCGCGCCTCGTCGTAGAGGGACGGCTGGGCCACGGCGTTCGCGGCGAACTCCGCGCTGGGCGGGAAACGGCGCTCCTCGTGCAGCAGGTTCTCGAAGGCGTCGCCCTGGCGATCGGCGCTCATGTTCTACCCCTTTTATGACGTGTCCGGTACAGATTCGATGGAGGAGCCCGGCCGGGGCCGCGAGGAACCGCAGCACCGCGACGTGCTCCACCGGAACACTATCGAGTTCTCCGCCTCGCCGTGTGCCCGCGGTCACACGGCCTAGCCGAGATGCGGCGATTGTGCGGTGAGCGGCCAGGACGCTCCAGGCCTGGTTGGTGGAGTTGCCACGGAGCGGTGGCTAGGGTGGACGAAGGCAATCAACGCCGGTGGTCGGGGGCCGCCGGCGACCAGCGCTACGAACGGGAGAAGACCATGACCGAATCATCCGAGGGGCAGCGCGCCGCCGGCGCGGACACCGGAGGGCCGGCACCCTCGTCCTCGGGGCACGGCTCGGATTCGGGTGTGTCTTCCTCCCCGGTCGGCCCCAGTACGGCGCTCGTCGGTCCCTTCACGCTCCGCGAAGCGGTCTTCGGCGGGGGCGTGGCCCTGGTCTTCATCGGCACGCTGCTGCCGTTCATCGACGGCATGGTGCGCTCTGCCACGTTCTGGAACAGCGAGCCGCTGTTCTTCATCGGCATCGGCATCCTGATGCCCGTCATCGCGCTGGCACTGCTGGCCGGTCGTCGGCTCGGCTCGCACGGGCTCCGGGTGGGATCGCTCTCCGTCGACCAGTTCGCGTCCGTGAGCGCTGTGCTGGCCGCTGCCTTCTTCTTCCTGGAAACCGTCACCGACTTCCGGGCCGGGTCCCTGCTTGCGCTGATCGGAGCCCTCGGCATGCTGGCGGCGACCGTCGTCGGCCCCTTCGTGCCCGTGGTGAGGAACGACTTCGAGGACCGGCCGGAGGTGGCGGCCCATCGCATGGCACGTCCCATGACGGCCGCCGGCCCGCGCCCGCCCAGGCCCGAGAAGGCTGAGAAGCCTGGGGCGGCGCTGAAAGCCGAGAAGCCTGGGAAGGCGCTGAAGGCCGAGAAGTCGGCAGCATCCGTGACGTCCGGACCGGCCACCGGCGGCGCCGGCAGCTCTGCGGCTCCCGGCGGGTCCGGCGCCACTGATCGCGGACGAGCGGCCGATGCCGTCAATCCGGCTGCGGCTGCCGTCCGGCAGAACGGTGCGGGCCTCTACGGTGCCGGCGGTGCGGGTGCGGTGGGAGCAGGAGCCGCAGCGTCGGGCCAGTCCGGGCTGGAGCGGTCCGGAGCACAGGCATCCGACCGCAACGCGTCGGCCGAGTCCGGCGCTCACTCCATCGGTGAGGAATCCGATGAGCGGACGGATGACCGCTCCGACCGCTCGCCGGGGTCCCGGACGGGCGCCGCGGATCAGACCCGGGTGCACGACGTCGTGCAGGACGGGTCGACGAAGACCTACGGGGCGGCCGATGCAGCGCCGGAGGAACGCGCGCGGCAGGAGCCGATCACCGCCACCCGGTCCGCGGATGAGGAACCGGTCGTCGAAGCCTTCTGGTTCGCCGTCGGATCCCCCCGTCCCGTCGTCGACGAACAGTCGGGACGAGAGATCTTCACCCTGCAACCCGGGGACTGGGAAGTGGGCATCGAGGACCGGGGGCGCGAATTCCTCGTCCAGGACAAGCGCACGGGCGCCGTCGGTATCCTGCGCGATCTCCGCAACATCGAGCGAGCCCCCCGCGACTGACGCACGGACCGCCACGGCGAACACCTGGACCGAGACGCACCGCTGGAAGGAAGCCCTATCGTGGCAGGCAGGAAAGTGAAGCTCGAGGAGGAGGCTCCGGTCACCCTCAAGCGCCGTGCTCGGAAGATCAACCGGATCCTCGGCGAGACCTATCCGTACGCAGTCGCCGAACTCGACTTCAGGAATGCTTTCGAGCTCCTCGTTGCGACCGTCCTGTCGGCTCAGACCACCGACGTCCGCGTGAACCTGACCACGCCGGCCCTGTTCGAGCGGTATCCGGACGCCAGGGCGCTGTCCGAGGCGGACGAGATGGAGCTGCAGGAGATCATCCGCCCCACCGGGTTCTACCGTGCGAAGGCGAACAGCCTGTTGTCCCTGTCCCGCCGCCTCGTCGACGACTACGACGGTGAGGTCCCTCCCTCGCTGCAGGATCTCGTGACTCTGCCCGGAGTGGGCCGCAAAACGGCCAATGTGGTGCTCGGTAACGCGTTCGGCGTTCCGGGCATCACGGTCGACACGCACTTCGGGCGTCTGGCCCGCCGCTTCCGGTGGACGGCATCGGACGATCCGGTGAAGGTCGAGATGGAGGTGGGCGCGCTGTTCGACCGCAAGGACTGGACCATGCTGTCCCACCACGTCGTCTTCCATGGCAGGCGGATCTGCCACGCCAAGAAGCCCGCCTGCGGCGTCTGCCCGGTCGCAGCCCTGTGCCCGTCCTATGGAGAGGGCGAGACGGACCCCGTGAAGGCGGCGAAGCTCCTCAAGTACGAGCTCGCGCCGGGACGCGAGGACCTCCTGGACCTCATGCGAGCGGGGCGCACCCGGGCAGAGCTCCGCGAGGCAGGGCACGGACTGGGTGCCTGAATCATTGACGCCCAGGGGAAGGGCCGCAGCCTCGTGGTCGGTCGATCGTCGGTGGCTACGACGCCCCCTGCCGATCGGCCGGCGATGAACGTCCGCGACGAGGTGTCCGTCTGGGTCCGGTCGATGCAGGGCACGGACTCTGCGCTCGTGCGGCCCGACGGCTGGCAGTTCGCTAGGCTCGATCCGGCACGAACCCGTCGTGCGGCCGTCCTGGTGCTGTTCGGCGCGCGACAGGATCGCAGCCAGGCCCCGGCGCCGGGGGACATCACCCATGACGACCTCGATCTGCTGTTCGTGGTCCGCGCCGGCTCGCTGTCCCATCATCCCGGGCAGGTGGCGTTTCCCGGCGGGACCATCGATCCCGGTGACGTCGACGAGGGCAGCGCAGCGCTCCGGGAGGCGTGGGAGGAGACCGGCCTCGATCCCGAGGGGGTCGAGCTCCTCGGCCCCCTTCCGGAGGTCGGCCTCCCGGTCAGCAATTTCATGGTCACTCCCGTTCTTGCCTGGTGGGCGCGGCAGTCGCCGACCCGCGCCGTGGACACTGCGGAGTCCGAGCTCGTTTTCCGGTGCCCCGTGAGTACCCTGCTCGACCCGGACCGCAGACGGACGGCGTTCCTGGAACGCGACGGCTTCGTCAGCCGCACCCCGGCCTTCATCACGCCCCACGCCGTGATCTGGGGATTCACGGCGATGCTCCTGGACGCGATCTTCGACGGACTGGGGTGGACCCGCGTGTGGGACCGGTCGCTGGAGATCCCCGCACCGCTGTGAGCCGGCCCGGGCCCTCCGGGAGCGGCACTGCCGAGGGTTTCGCCGGCAGGTAGCGTTCGCCCAAATGGGCCGGCAGGCCGACGAGCCCCTCGACGGTGTCGAGGCGTTCCTTCGTCCTGACCGCGGTGCCTGCCGCCGGGAGCAGCTGTGTCCCGAGGCCCTTCGCCCGGACCAGTTCGAGCACGCGTTCCGGCGTGTTCCCCTGCGGCATGACCGATCGCAGGACCGTCCGGCGGGTGGCGACCGGCAGGAGGCCGAGGGCGAGGGAGGCGGGATTGGAGAGGGCCAGGGAGACCGCTGTCGAATCAACGAACCTGACCCCGGCAACCCCGACGGGGTGTACGACCCGCACTGCCGGCGCGAGCCGTGAGAGTCGGGGGGAGGAGGCGACATGCCGGGCCATCACGGTCACCGTCTGTCGTGTCGGACCGACGAGCGAGGACAGGGCGGCCGGTGTCCGTGAGAGCGCATGCAGCCCGTCCGTCAGCCGGCCCGCCCCCGGCAGACGTGCCACGACCACACCGACCGAGCGGGCCGCCGCGGTGAGCCGAGCCAGCACGGACTGCACCCGGATCACCATCTGCGCAGCCCGCCCCGCCCCGACGAGGGACGTGATCGCCGCCGATCCGCCGAGTGTCACGAAACTCAGGGCGACGCCGACGCCCGCGAGAGCCGCGCACTCCAGCAGGAAGGATTGCGTCTCGTCGATCAGTTCTTCATGTGCGAGAGTGATGGCCCCTGCGAGCGAGCTGCATCCGCCGGCGATGTCCCGCGCTGCCAGCGCGATCAGCCGGCCGGTGTCCTGGAGTGCCGCGTTCCTCGTACGGAACTTCGTCAGGTCCACCGAGGCGAGCCCCTGCACGGCGTCGCCGGCCAAGGTCGCAGAACCGTCCATCCCCACCTCGATCTGCGCCGCGAGCTCCATCCATGCCGTGCCCGCGGACCGGAGCGACTCAGGGTCTCCGGCAGGCCAGAGGACGCCCGCGATCCCCGCGACGATGTCCCAGCCAGGCGGAGGCCAGCCCGGATTGCCATCAGCGGCCGAGGGAAACACCGAGGTCGGCCCGTCCGGACGGAACGCGGGCAGGAACGGCCTGATGAGGGCAGAGACACCCATCGACGCGACATGCTCGGCCTGGAGGTAGTTCCCGGCTGCGATGGCGAGCGCGCGCGAGGTGTCCGAGCAGGCGAGGGCGAGTTCACAGCAGGCATCAACCGCTTCAGCGGCGGCCGGATCGTACGAGGCAGCCCAGTCGGACCCCAGGGCGTCCCAGCCCGCCATTCCTCCGCTCCGGTCGAGGATCCCGCCCAGGACACCGACTGCATCGGAGATTCTGCTGCCCGCCGCCTCGGCGCATGCGGACGCCTCCTCCATCCGGTCCGTGTCGATCCTCAGCGCGTGCATCACACTCACCCTCCCCTGCGTCCGTGCCACCGTACGGGCCGGACGGTCTCCTCGGACGGGAGGGCGGGGCGATGTGGACAACTCTGCACGGCGCTACTTGGCGTCCGCGTAGGAGCTGACGATCGCCGTCGTGATCGCGAAGTCGATGGGGATGTCCCCGAAGATGAGGCGCGTCGCGGCTCGTGCTGCGTCTTCGAGGATGAACTGCGCCTCCTCGGCGCGAGCGACGGGGACGTGCAGCATCACCTCGTCGTGGAGGAAGAAGGCGATGCGGCTGCGTGGCTCAGGAAAAGCCGCCGTCGCGATGCGCCGCCGCACCTCCGCCAACCAGCACAGGGCCCATTCGGCGGCGGAGGCCTGCACCACGAAATTACGGGTGAACCGCCCGCGGGCCCGTGCCGCGCTGTCGGCGCGACGCTGTTCCTCCGCCGTCGTCGTCCGCTGCCGCGCGAACCATTCCTCGGAGGCGGGAGGACACCCGCGGCCCAGATAGCTCGAGACGCCCCCGCCCGTCTCGCCGGCCCGCGCCGCGGCCTCGACGACACCGATCGCGCGCGGGTAGGCGCGCGTCAACTGGGGCATGAGTCTGCCGGACTCACCGCTCGTGGCCCCGTACATAGCCCCGAGCATGGCCAGCTTCGCCTTCGACCGGTCACCCCCGAAGCCCTGGTCGGCGATGCCCTGGTACAGGTCCCGGCCGCGCGCCGCAGCCGCCAACGCGGAATCACGACCGAGGGCCGCCAGGACCCGGGGCTCGAGCTGCGCGGCATCGGCGACGACGAAGCACTGACCGTCGTCGGGCCGGACGGCGTCGCGGACCTGGCGTGGGATCTGCAGCGCGCCACCGCCGCGGGACGCCCAGCGACCGGAGACCACTCCACCGACGACGTACTCGGGGCGGAATCGTCCGCCATGAACCCACGTGTCGAGCCAGGTCCAGCCGTTCGCCGTGAGAAGACGGGACAGCTTCTTGTACGCCAGGAGCGGTTCGATGGCTGGGTGATCATGCTGCTCCAGCTCCCAGGAGCGGGTGGTCCTCACCTCGATGCCCGCGCGATGCAGCGCCCGCAGCATGTCCTGCGGGGAGTCGGGATTGAGTGCAGGGCTGCCCAGGGCAGTACGCAGTGCCTCGGCCAGCCGCTCGAGTTCCACCGGCCGCGCTCCTTCCCGAGGTCGCGGTCCGAGGGTCCGTTCGAGAAGGTCCTCATGGACGTCCCTCCGCCACGGCAGGCCGGAGTGCTCCATCTCCGCAGCGATCAGTCCGCCCGCGGACTCGGCGGCGATCAGGAGGGAGAGCCGGGAATGGTCCGTGGTTCCTGCGCTCGCAGCGAGCTGGTTCCGGAACTCTTCGACGACCTTGTCGAGGCGTGGGCCCGGGGGCTCCTGGGGCTGGTCGAACAGCGAATGCTGGTTGGCGGCTACCGGAGGCGGCAGCAGGGTGCGGGGCGGCTCCGTCCCATCACCACTCGGCCCGTTCGCCCTCAGCGCGACGAGGTAGGGCGACGCGCCGGAAGAAGGGGAGTTCGTCAGGATGGTGCGGGTCAGGGCCACATCCCAGCAGCGGTCCACATCCGAGCCTGCCCGCAGCAGATCCGGGTACCACTGCCGTGTACTGCTCCAGACCCACCTCGGCCGACCCGGCTCCTCGGTTGCCACGACTGACGGTAGCTCCCTGCGGGAAACCGTTCGGGCCCCGCCGACAAGCTCCCCGTCGACGTCGAGGCGCTGCAGCTCGACGTCACCGGCATCAGCGCGCCCGGACGGCGGGGCCACGGCGATGTACATGCCCATATTGTCGGCCGTCCCGGTGTCATTCCTGTAATCCGCAGCCGTCCCGGCTGCTTGTCCACATAGCCGTACGTCCGCCCCATCGTCGTCCTACGGAGAACGAGGCTTGCCCCATGACACAGCAGGGGTGGAAGGCCGATACCGCGCGGCACGGGGTCGTCCTCGCGGGTGGATCGCAGTTCATCAGGGACCAGGTCGCCCGGGCCTGCGCTGCAGCCGGTATCACTCCGGTCGTCGTGAACGGTATTGCCGAGGCCCTTCACCTCGACCCCGAGGTACTGCTGGTGGGTGTGGACGCACCCCTCGACCAACTCTCGGCGACCCGCGACGTGATCGTGGTCGCCGCGGCGGACGAGGAGGCCCGGGTGTGGGGGAAGGCGGCCCGTCTCGCATCGTCACGGGTGGTCATCGTGCCGCAGGGTGGCGGGTGGCTGGCCGAACACCTCGGGCGTCGCCTCCATCCGGGAACAGGTGGGTCCGTGATCGGATTCACCGGCGTCTCGGGTGGTTGCGGTGTCAGCTCCTTCGCCTTCTGGTGCGCGCGGACACTGTCCGCCGAAGGGCACAGGACGCTGCTGGTGGACGGACACCCCGCCGGCGGGGGACTGGAGGTGAGCATCGGTTGGGAGGAACATCCCGGCGTCCGGTGGGAGGATCTGGAGGGCATCCGGGGCATGCTCAACGCCGATCAGCTCTCCTCCGCATTGCCGACGGTCAAGGACCTGTCGGTCCTGTCCCACAGGGCGCCATCGGGAGAGCGAGCCCGAGGGGGGCTGCAGACCACGGCCGAAGCGGGCGGGATCGTCCTCGATGCCGCCCGTGCCGGATTCGACCTCACCCTCGTCGACCTGCCCTCCGGGCAGGCCGGCGGCGGCCCGCTGGCGCAGCTGTGCGATGCCCTCGTCCTCCTCGTGCCGTCCCGGCCGCGCGGCATCATGGCGGCCGGTGCCGCTCTCCGCTCCCACGCAGCCCTTCCGGTCACCGTCGTGCTGCGAGGCCCCGTCACCGCGGGACTCGATGCCTGGTGCGTCGCGGAGGTGCTGGGGGTACCGGGTCCGCTCCCGTTCCTTCCAACCGTCCGCGGGGCGTCCGCTGCCGAGGTGAGCGGCCGCCAGACCGACCTCCGGCTGCCGCGGAAGGCGCGCAGAACCGTCGATACGATCTGCCGGGTCGTCAGAGGGCCGGTATGACGGACGGGAGATCGGGGGAGGGCCGGACGCGCCGCGAGCTCCGCCTCTCGTCGGAGCAGCGGGGGAGCCGTAGCACCGATGTGTCGGGGTTCCTCCGCCCGGAGCACGGGCACCGCGATGCTGCCATCGTGGACCCCGTCAGGCGGGCTGTGCTGGCCGGAGAGGTGGCCGCGACGGACGCGGCCTTCGCCGGCGCGATCGGGTCCACCGGCAGGTTGCTCGGGTCCGAGGGCGTCCTGACCGCTCTCGACTTCGTCCGAGCCGAGCTCGAGGGTCTCGGGCCACTGGAACAGCTCGTCGCCGATCCCGCGGTCACCGACATCCTCGTGAACGGGCCCGGGGACGTATGGGTCGACGGACATGACGGGTTGCAGCGGGTCGGTCGGATCTTCGCCGCGGACGCGGAGGTGCGGACCCTGGCCGTCCGGTTGATCGCGGCCGGGGGCCGGCGTCTTGATGACGGGTGTCCGGCCGTCGATGTTCAGCTCGACGGTTTCCGTGTCCATGCGGTCCTTCCGCCGATCTCGACCGCAGGGACGCTCCTGTCCATCCGGATCCGCAGGCGGCGTGTCTTCACCCTGGAGGAACTGGTGGCGTCCGGGGCGGTGGCACCGGTGATGGCGCAGGCCCTGACCCTGATGATGCAGGCGCGGTTGAATTTCCTGATCAGCGGCGCCACGGGTACGGGGAAGACCACCTTGCTCTCCAGCTTGCTCGGGCTCGCGTCGCCGCAGGAGAGGCTGGTGCTGGTCGAGGACGCGGCGGAACTCGATCCCGCCCATCCGCACACGGTGGGTCTGCAGGCACGCCACGGGAACCTCGAGGGAGCCGGCGTCCTCGACCTCACCGCACTGGTTCGGCAGGCCCTGAGGATGCGGCCGGACCGCCTGGTCGTCGGGGAGTGCCGTGGCGCCGAGGTCAGGGAGCTCCTGGCCGCGATGAACACGGGTCACGACGGCGGCGGTGGGACCATCCATGCGAACTCCGCCGAGGCCGTACCCGCACGGCTCAGTGCGCTCGCCGCCCTGGCGGGTCTGACACCCGAGGCACTCGACCGCCAGGCGGCCAGTGCGCTCGACGTCGTCGTGCACGTCGCCAGAGATGGCCGTGGGCGGTACGTCGGGAGCCTGAACCTCCTCCGACTCGAGCGGGTTGCCGGGCTGGTCGTCGACCCCGTCCTCGTCGACACCGGGCGCGGTTGCTTCCGATCCGGCGGGTGGGTCGACTTCGCGCGGCGCGTGGGCTGGACGGGCCCCGCCCCGGAAGTCGCGGTGGAGGCACGGCTCCCGGCCCGCACGGCCCCATGAGAGGGGCAGCAGTAGCCCTGTTGCTCGCGCTCGCCGTCGTCGTGCTCGCGGACCCGGGCAGGCTTGTCCGTCACGAAGGCGCAACGGCTTCCGCCGGTCGGAGGGCCGTGGGGCGGCCGCCCGGGGTCCTCTGGCTCCGGTGGCGACTCGGGCGCATGCTGCGTTCGGGTTCGGGTTCGGGTTCGGGTTCGGGTTCGGAGTCGGTGGAGGAGCTACCCCTGTTCGTCCGCCAGATGGCCGGCCTGCTCAGGGCGGGGAGACCTCCCTCCGTGCTGTGGGCCGATCTGGACGCTGTCTACGCGGAGGAGGACACCGGGTTCGCCGCGCGGGCGAGGCCTGTGATCTCGGCGGCGCGGCGGGCGTCCGCCTTGGGCCTGAGCGTCCCGGAAGCCCTGAGCGATGCCCTCGGTCCCGCGCCGCGGGACGTCACGGGGGGCCTCCTGTCCGAAGCGGTCGGTCGTCTCTGGGGAGATCTTGCGGCATGCCTGGCCGTGGCGGAGAGGAGCGGTGCACCGCTGGCCACGATCCTGGACCACTATGCCGCTCAGCTGGAGTCCGAGTTCGCTGGGCGGGCCGCGAGGGAGACGGCTCTTGCCGGACCGCGCGCCACGGTCGTCCTCCTGACCTGGCTGCCCGTCGTGGGACTGCTGCTCGGCTTCGCGCTGGGCGTCGATCCGGTGCAGGTGCTGTCCACCGATCCCTTCGGGCGATCAGCTTTCTGCGTGGGCGTGATTCTCATGATCGTCGCGCGGTCGTGGTCGGGGCGCCTCGTCCGACGAGCGGAATCGGCGTCCTGATGGAGGGTGTGGTGACGGCGCTGCTGCTCGCTGCAGGGACTGTCCTCCTCTCTCTGCACCCACCTCGGACCAGGTGCGCATCGGTGCCGTCGGGACGCTCCCGCGAGCGGCGTGGTGTGGACGACGCGCCCCTGCTCCTCGACCTGATGGCAGCGATGCTCGACGCGGGGTCCTCGGTCGAGAATGCCTTGGCCGCGGTTGCCGCGGTCGCGGACGTCGACGTCGGTATCCCACTGAGCCGGGTCCATCAGGCACGACTTCTCGGAGCCGCCTGGGACGATGCATGGGAGATGGTCGCGATGACGTGGACGGAGCCGGGCGGCCGGTCGCGCGGTCCCCTGCGTGGAGGGGAGCAGCGCGCCGCACGGACCGTTGACGCCGTGCGTCGTGGACTCCAGTTCGCGGTCGCGACCGGGGCGCCGTCAGCCGAACTCCTGCGGGCACACGCCCTGCAGATCCGGCGTCGCCGCATCAGAGCGGGAGAACGCAAGGCAGCGGCGCTCGGCGTGCACCTCGTCCTGCCGCTGGGACTCTGCTCTCTGCCGGCGTTCATCTGCCTCGGCGTCGTTCCCGTGGTGCTCGGCCTCCTGCCGACGCTCTAGGTGGGTCCACCGGTGTGCTCCGTCGGGGCTCCGTCGGCTCCGCTCATGCCGTGCCTGGTCCGGGACGTCGATCCCGGTCCGGCCGAGTCCGATTTGGACGTCGCCCTACCCTCTGCCGTGCACGTCTGGGCCGGCGGTCCTATCCCCTGCCGTGCACGCCCGGGCCGACGGCCGCCGGACTGGCCGATGCGGTGGTCGGGCCGGAGCAGGACCTGCCACGTCTTCCGCGACCGGTTATCCACTTAGCGCCTCCGTCCGGCCGGCACATCGGTCGAGCCGACCAGAGTTGTTCGTGCGACGACCGTCGCGCACAGAGCGTGGGGAAGCCCACGACGAGAAGGAAATGTCATGGTGAAACAACTGCCCACGAGTCGCCCGGAGACCCACCAGAGGACGCTGCACGCCGGGGAGGGACTGCACCGTGATGATCCCGTTCACCCGTCGGGCCCGGCAGGAGGACGCGACCCGCGTGAAGCCGAGTCCTCCGCATCTGCCGACTGCAGCGGTGGCTCGAGGATGATCGCCGTGCCGCGCCTCCCCGTCATCCCGCATGCCGGCCCCGGCCCCGGTGATGGAGACGGTGGCGGACGTCGGTATACCAGCGGACCCGACGGAGGGACCTCGCTGCACGCAGGGGTCGACGATGCCGGGCGGAACCGGGTGGCCCGGCGCGCTTCCGCGCAGCGCCACCGCTCCAACAAGCGGATTCTCCGCGACCGCGGGGCCGGGCCGATCGATCGCGAGGCCGGTATGGCGACGGCGGAGTACGCGATCGCGACGCTCGCGGCGGTGGGTTTCGCCGCACTGCTCGTCGCGGTCCTCTCCAGCGGGGAGATCAAGGGGCTGCTCATGTCCCTCATCGCGTCGGCTTTGAACTTCGGCTGATGCGCAGAGATCAGGGCGGGTCCGACGGCGGTCATGTCGGAGCCCGGGCTGCTCCCGGCGTGGACCCCGCTCGCGACCCTGCGCGGGTCCTGCAGTCCTTCGATCACACGCGGGTGCAGGGCCGCGAGTGCTTCGAACGCGGGTCGGTCACCGCCGAGGTCGCCGTCGTGGTGCCCGCCCTGGTCCTCCTCGCAGGTCTCCTCCTCGGCATCGGCCATGTCGGCGTGCTGCAGCTGCGCATCGACGAGGCGGCGCGCGCCGGAGCGCGGGAGGCCGTTCGCGGCGAGAGCAGCGCCTCCGTGCAGCAGACCGTGCGCAGGCTGGCGGGCGAGGGCGCCGTCGCCTCCATCGAATCCCGCGGTGGCTGGACGACGGTACACGTCCGGGCCGAGGTCGTGGGGCCGGTCGTCGACCTGATGGACATCGACCTCATCGCGTCGGCGTCCGGTCGGGAGGAGGCGAATGGCTAGGTCGACCGCTCCAGGGGTCGGCCCGGATCGGCTCGACCATGAGACGGGCGCCGGGACGGTGCTGATGGCGGGACTCGCACTGCTGGCACTGCTGCTCATCGGATCGGCCGGACTACTCCTGCAGGCGGCCTCCGCTGCATCGAGAGCGGCGACGGCGGCGGACCTGTCCGCATTGGCCGCGGCGGACACAGCCCGGGGGCTGACGGCCGGGGAGCCCTGCGTGGTGGCGGCCGAGGTGGCGGCCAGGCACGGAGCCACGGTGCAGGACTGCGCTGTGGGGGCGACCGGCGAGGGAACTGTCACCGTTCGCGTGAGTATCGACGTCGTCGGCGTCCTGCCCGATGCGGTCGGAGCGGCACGCGCGGGGCCGCCGCCGTGAGGACGTTCATCTGCCCGGGAGGAGGGCCCGCCGGGCGGCGGCCGGTCGTCCTGCTGCATGCGACGATGTCCGCGACGCCGGCGCGTCACGGGCGCAGCCGGTCCGCTCCCCGGGGCGTGTTCGGATCAGTCGTCCCCGCCGGCGGGGACGGACCTGCCCGTACCTGCCGCCCGGTTCCCGGACGCAGCGCCGGGTGCGGACCCCGCCTGCTGCAGGATGAGGGACAGCACGGCGACTGCCCCGCCCTTGCTGAGCGGATTGTTGCGGTTGCCGCACTTCGGCGACTGCACGCAGGACGGGCAGCCGGACGCGCACTCGCAGGCCTCGATCGCATCGCGCGTGGCGGACAGCCATGTCCGGGCGGCCTCGAAACCACGCTCGGCGAACCCCGCCCCGCCGGGATGGCCGTCGTACACGAAGATGGTCGGCTGCCCGGTGTCCGCATGCAGTGCCGTGGACACCCCGCCGATGTCCCAGCGGTCGCTCGAGGCCACCAACGGCAGCAGGCCGATCGCCGCGTGCTCGGCCGCGTGGAGAGCGCCGGGCAGCTCCTCCGCGGAGATGCCCTCGGCCTCGAGGAGCTGCGGGCTGATCTCGAACCAGACGCCCTTGGTGAAGAGGTCCCGCGCACCGAGTTCGAGGGGTTCCTCACCCAGGATCTCGTTCGACGAGAACGCCTTGCGCTGGAAGGAGACCACCTGCGTGGTCACCTTCACGTCGCCGAAATTCGCGAGCACCCCTCCCCACAACACGCTGATGTCTCGCCCGATCACCTCGATCTGCGTGACATCGCGTGCCTGCGTGTAGTAGTCGGGGTGTGCCCTCGACACCACGGCGCAGTGGTCCTCCTCGTTGAGTTCCTGCACCACGTAGGTCCGTCCCTGGTGGACGTAGACCGCACCGGGATGAGCCTGGTAGTGGCTCTGCGGGGAGTCCATCGTCCCGAGCAGCGCGCCGGACTCCTCCTCCACGATGTTGATGGGTCCGCCGCCGTCGGCCCGCAGGTTGACCATCGCCGCCGCGCTCTGGGGATGCGTCCAGAACCACCCGGCCGGCCGGCGGCGCAGGAAGCCCTGCTCGCACAGGGTGCCGAGGAGTTCATCCGAGGTGGGACCGAAGAGGTCGAGGTCCTCGTCGGTCAGGGGACGCTCCGCGGCGGCGGCGCAGAGGTGCGGGCCGAGGACGTAGGGGTTCGAGGGATCGAACACCGTGGCCTCGACGGCGAGATCGAACACGGCCTCCGGATGGTGGACCAGGTAGGTGTCCAGGGGATCGTCGCTCGCGACGAAGGCGGCGATGGCGTCCTGACCCGACCGTCCGGCCCTGCCGATCTGCTGCATCAGGGAGGCGCGGGTACCGGGCCAGCCGGCGACGAGCACCGCATCCAAACCGGAGATGTCGATGCCGAGCTCCAGCGCGGACGTGCTGGCCACCCCGAGGAGCTCGCCGCTGCGGAGGGCGGATTCGAGGGCGCGCCGCTCCTCCGGCAGGTAGCCGGAGCGGTACGCGGCGATGCGATGGGGCAGGCTGGGGTGCACGTCCTCGAGCATGCGGCGCGACGTCTGGGCGATGCTCTCCGCTCCCCGTCTGGACTTGATGAAGGCGATGGTCCTCACCTGGGCGGCGACGAGATTGGCCAGCAGGTCGGAGGTCTCCGCGATGACGGTTCTCCGGGTGGCCGCTCCGTTCTCGCCCCTGGCACCGGTGAGTTGCGGCTCCCAGAAGGCGACCGTCGTCGAGCCGTGCGGGGAACTGTCCCGGTCGACGGCCCGCACGGGTGCCCCGATCAGCCTGCCGAAGGACGCCGCGGGCTCGGCCGAGGTGGCCGACGCCCCGATGAACACGGGATGCGCCCCGTAGCTCGCGCAGATCCGCCGCAGTCTCCGCAGCAGATTGGCGACGTGGGAGCCGAAGACACCGCGGTAGCTGTGGGCCTCGTCGATGATCACGTACTTCAGCCGCCGGAAGAACCTCGCCCACCAGGTGTGGTTCGGGAGGATCCCGTAGTGGAGCATGTCGGGGTTCGCGAGCACCAGGTTCGCATGGTCGCGGATCCAGCGGCGAGCCCCCGACTCGGTATCGCCGTCGTAGGTCTCGGCGCGCACGGTCGGCAGCTTGAGAGCGTTGATGGCGGACAGCTGGTCCGCGGCCAGCGCCTTCGTCGGGGCCAGGTACAGCGCCACCGACCCGTTGGGCGCGAGCGTGGCGCGGTTCGCGAGTTCGCTGCGGTGGATCTCGTCGAGCACCGGCAACTGGTAGCACAGGGATTTCCCGGAGGCCGTCCCGGTCGCGATGATGGTGTGCTCCCCATCGTGGGCCGACGTCGCCCCCTCGACCTGGTGCCGCCAGGGCTCACGGACGCCGCGAGCCCCGAAGGCCTCGACGACGTCGGGGTGGGCCCAGTCAGGCCATGGAGCGTGCTCCGCCTCGCGCGCCGGGATCTCCCGCACATGGAGGAGCTGCTCGGGGTCGGTTCCACCCCCGAGCAGGGGGATCAGGGGGTTCGGCGGCGCCACCCGGCAATTCTCCCATCGGGTCGGGCGCAGCGACGGGTCGGAGGGGGTTTATCCTCTGATGACGAACACGTCCGCCAGGTGTTGCCAGCCGAGGAACTCGTACAGGGCGCGGCCGTCGGCGGATGCCATGAGGAGCCCGGTCGTGACATCGTCCTCGAGGACACCGGCGGTCAGGGCCCGCATCACGTAGCTGCCGAGTCCGCGGCGCCGGAAGTCCTCCTCGGTGACGATGCGGTCGTACACCGCGTAGTCATCGACCACCGAGACCGACCCTCGTGCGGCGACGGCGTCGCCGGCCCGTACGGTCACGCGCCGGCAGGCGCCCTCGCTGTCCCGTTCGAGCGTGAATTCGTCACCCGGCGGCCGCGGGTCCTCGACGTCCTGTCCGTGCATGTCCGCGCTCATCAGCGACTGCTGCCGATCGGTCACCCGCAGCCCGGCGGATTCCGCCTCGTCGATCAACTCCCGCATCCGGTTCGTGACCACCGTGAGGATGCGCCGCGGGTCATCCTTCGTCTCGGCCGCAAGCTCCCTGAAGCGTTCAGCGGTGGGTTCGAAGAGGAAGTGCTCCGTCTGGTCCTGCTGGTCGGTCAGGAGCACGGAGGTGCTGCGCGCGTCCCGGTGCGCCTCGTACCCGCGGCACGCGGACCATCCGGTGATCCAGGTCTGGAGGAGTTCTTCGTCTGCATGTACGCCCATGTGCTGAACCATAGTTCTCGGCGGCGGCTAATCACAGGGACGGCCGCGAGGGTGACCGTTTTGAGACGCAAAGTAGGCTTTAAGTCGTGTCGATGAACCGTGTTGCCCTGTATTACGCCTTTGCGCCGCTCCCCGATCCCGACGCCATCAGACTCTGGCAGCGCGCTCTCTGCGAGAAGTGGGGGCTGCGCGGCCGGATCCTGATCTCGAAGGACGGCATCAACGGCACCGTCGGTGGGGACATCGCCGCGGTCAAACAGTACGTGAAGACCACCCGCGAGTATCCCGCGTTTAAGGGCATGGACATCAAGTGGTCCGACGGCGGCGCAGCGGACTTCCCCCGCCTCAGCGTGAAGGTCAGGGACGAGATCGTCTCCTTCGGGGCGCCGGGCGAGCTCCGCGTGGACCGCGACGGGGTGGTGGGCGGCGGCACGCACCTCGCACCCGAGGAGCTCCACGCCCTGGTCGACGCCAAGAAGGCGGCGGGGGAGGAGGTCGTCTTCTTCGACGGGCGCAACGCCCTCGAGGCGCAGATCGGGAGGTTCAGGAACGCGATCGTCCCCGACGTGCGGACGACCCACGACTTCGTCCGCGAGCTCGACTCCGGCAAGTACGACGACCTCAAGGACAAGCCGGTGGTCACCTATTGCACGGGCGGTATCCGCTGCGAGGTCCTGTCCAGCCTCATGGTCAACCGCGGCTTCCGGGAGGTGTACCAGCTCGACGGCGGGATCGTCCGCTACGGCGAGAAGTACCGCGACGGGGGACTCTGGGAGGGTTCGCTGTACGTGTTCGACAAGCGCATGCACCTCGAATTCAGCGACGACGCCGTCACTCTCGGCAGGTGTGTGCGGTGTACGGCGCCCACCAGCACCTTTCAGAACTGCTCCAATCAGGAGTGCCGGAACCTCACCCTGTACTGCGCCGGCTGCGCCGCCGACCCCGTCACCCTGCGCTGCCCCCAGGGCTGCGAGGCCGACGAGTCCGAAGCGACCGCAGCGGGTGCCGCCTGATGCGCGGACGTGACGACGCGGTCAGGTCGAGCGACGCCGACGCAGGCGCCGACGGAGACGGCGGCGTGGCGGCCGCGGCTCGGGCCGGCAGCACGTGGCCGGAGTTCGACGCTGATGTCTCCACCGCGCCGTCGAGCCGGGACCCCGCACTGCTCGTCGCATTCGCCGCCGACCTCGAGGCGCTCGACTACACGGTCGACGGCGTCGGCGCTCTCCTGGGCCCGGCCGCCTACGCGGCCCTCGCCCGGGGACAGCTGGCTCCGGCACTTCTGGAGGCCAGGAGGCTGCTCGGGAAGTCGGCGCCCGAAACCACCATCGGGCCGTCACCGCAGCGCGTCGACGGCGGCGGGCCCCCGCGGTCCGCGCCGGAGAGAGCCGTCCCCGTGCTCCTGTGGCTCCTCGGGGAAGCCCTGGACGGCACCGCGATCGATGCAGCCTTCCCCCGGACAGGACGAGCGGGACTCCTCCGGCTCCGTTTGGTCGAGGAGGGAGAGCCGGTCGAGGAGGGCAGGTTGGCCGAGGACGGCAGGTCCGCCGGCGCCGGCGGTTCCGCCGTGACGTGGGCGGACCCTGCAGCCCCCACGGGGACGACGCCCGGACCCGGCGTGGGCATCCGGGCCTCCGTAGAACTGCGCCCCTACGGCTCCGACGTGGGCGGGGACCTGTGGGTCGCGAGCGACCTCGGCTCCGAGCAGCGTCCCGGGCCCCTCCGCCACGACCACGTCCTGGGAATCGGCGGTGCGTCGCTGACCCTGGCGCAGACCGTGATGCGGACGCCGGTGGACCGCGCTCTCGATCTCGGGACGGGCTGCGGCATCCAGGCCTTCCATCTGCTGTCCCATGCCCGGCACGTCACCGCCACGGACATCTCGGAGCGGGCGCTCGCGTTCGCCCGCTTCAACCTGATGCTGAACGGGCCCGCGCTCGGGGTCGATCCGGAGCAGCCCGGGGACCGGATCACCCTGAGGCTCGGGAGCCTCCTCGACCCCGTTGCCGGCGAGCGCTTCGACCTGGTTGTCTCGAATCCGCCCTTCGTCATCACGCCGCGCACCGGTCCGCAGGAGGAGTCCTACACCTACCGCGACGGCGGACTGGCAGGGGACGCCATCGTGGAGACGCTGATCCGCGAGATCCCCGGGGTGCTCGCGCCGGGCGGCGCCGCCCAGCTGCTCGGCAACTGGGAGATCACGGAGGGCACCCCGTGGGACCGGCGGATCCGCTCCTTCGTCCCGGCGGGCGTCGATGCCTGGGTGATCCAGCGCGAGCAGCTCACGCCGGTACAGTACGCCGAGACCTGGCTGCGCGACGCGGCGGAGAACCGGGACCGCGCGGCGTACCTCGACAGCTTCTCCGCGTACCTCGCGGACTTCTCCTCACGGGACGTCGAAGCCGTCGGATTCGGCTCCGTCTGGCTCAGACGCCCTGCCGGGGAGGACGCGCTCGTCCGGGTCGTGCTCGAGGAGATCACGCACGAGATCGAGCAACCCATCGGCCCGCACCTGGCTGCCGCCGTCGAACGCGCGGACTGGCTCTCCGCGCGGACCGAGCAGTCGGCGTCGGGCCTCGGCATCGCGGACGAGTTCCTCCTCGTGGCCGATGACGTCACCGAGGAACGGCACCAGCGCCCGGGCGCCGAGCACCCCGGCGTCATCCTGCTGCGTCAGGGCGCGGGTCTCCGGCGGACCTCGCTCCTCAGCACGGAACTCGCGGGCTTCGCCTCGGCGTGCGACGGCGACCTCACGGCAGGGCAGATCGCCGGGGCTCTCGCGATGCTCCTCGAGCGGCCGGAGCCCGCGTTCAGCAGCGGGCTGCTGGTCGATGTCGAGCAGCTGATCCGCGAGGGGTTCCTGATTCCGGGGGCCTGAAACCAGCCGTTACCCTTGTGCAGGTACGCATGACGCATACTGTGTGGTGAGGCCCAGCAGGGGGTTCCGGACCGTGAACCCGCGAACCTGCCGAGGTATCGCACCCGTATATATAGGAGAGAAGTGCCGACCAAGGCCACGGACAAGAAGCACGGCAAGAAGCTCGTCATCGTCGAGTCCCCGAGCAAGATCAAGAGCATCTCGGGGTATCTCGGTGAGGGTTTCCAGGTCGCGGCCTCCATGGGGCACATCCGTGATCTCCCCCAGCCGTCGGACCTGCCGGCGGAACTCAAGAAGTCCTCGGTGGGCAAGTTCGCGGTCGATCTCGACAAGGATTTCGAGCCGTACTACGTCGTCTCCCCGGAGAAGCGGAAGACCGTCGCCGAGCTGAAAGCGGCCCTGAAGGACGCCGACGAGCTCTATCTCGCCACCGACGCCGACCGCGAGGGCGAGGCCATCGCGTGGCACCTGCTGCAGGTCCTGAAGCCGAAGGTCCCCGTGTACCGCCTGACCTTCGGCGAGATCACCAAGGAAGCCGTCACCCGCGCGCTTGGTGAACTGCGCGAGGTTGACATCCCGATGGTGGACGCCCAGGAGACCCGGCGCATCCTCGACCGGCTCTACGGCTACGAGATCTCGCCCGTCCTGTGGCGCAAGGTGGCCCGTGGGCTCTCGGCGGGACGCGTCCAGTCCGTCGCCACGCGCCTCGTCGTCGAGCGCGAACGGGAGCGCATGGCGTTCCGCGCCGCGTCCTACTGGGACCTGACCGGCACGTTCACGCCCGAGGACTCCTCGAAGGGCAGCGCGTTCCCCGCGAAGCTGGTAGCCGTCGACGGCAGCCGGATCGCCTCCGGCAAGGACTTCACCGACCGTGGCGAGCTCAAGTCGTCGGCCGTGGCGCGCCTGGACGAGGACTCCGCGCGGTCGCTGGTCGCCGGCCTCGAGTCGGCCGCGTTCGCGATCCGCTCGGTGGAGACCAAGCCCTACACGCGGCGTCCCGCCGCCCCGTTCACGACGTCGACCCTGCAGCAGGAAGCCGCGCGCAAGCTGCGCTTCAGCTCGAAGGTGACCATGCAGGTGGCGCAGCGCCTGTACGAGAACGGCTACATCACGTACATGCGTACGGATTCGTCCTCGCTCTCGGACCAGGCCATCAATGCGGCGCGCCGGCAGGCGTCGGAGCTGTACGGACCCGAGTACGTGCCCGAGGCGCGGCGCGTCTACAAGGGCAAGGCCAAGAACGCTCAGGAGGCGCACGAGGCCATCCGCCCCGCGGGTGACTCCTTCCGCACGCCCGCCCAGGTGGCGCAGTCCCTGCGCGGCGACGAGTTCCGCCTCTACGAGCTGATCTGGAAGCGCACCGTCGCCTCGCAGATGGCCGATGCCAAGGGGTCGACGGCGTCGCTACGCCTCGGCGCGACGAGCGCGGACGGCAGGGACGCCGAGTTCGCGGCGTCCGGCACCGTCATCACCTTCCGCGGCTTCATGGCCGCCTACGAGGAGGGACGCGACGCCGACCGCGCCGAGGACGGCGCCGACGACGACGCGCAGGGGACCCGCCTGCCGAACGTCGCCACGGGTGACGCACTCGGGGCGAAGGCCATCGAAGCTGTGGGCCACGAGACGTCCCCGCCCCCGCGCTACACCGAGGCCTCCCTCGTGAAGGTCCTCGACGAGCGCGGCATCGGCCGTCCGTCCACCTACGCGGCGACCATGTCCACCATCATGGACCGCGGCTACGTCCGGACACGCGGCCAGGCGCTGGTACCGAGCTGGATCGCGTTCTCCGTGGTGCGCCTGCTCGAGGAGCACTTCAACGACTACGTGGACTACGACTTCACGGCGGAGCTCGAGGAGGACCTCGACCGCATCTCGCGCGGCGAGGCCGGCCGCGTCGAGTGGCTGAACCGCTTCTACTACGGCGATCGCAAGGAGACGGGACTCCACACGATCGTCAACGACCTCGGCGAGATCGACGCACGGCGCATCAACTCGGTGGAGATCGCGGACGGCATCACGCTGCGCGTCGGCAAGTTCGGCCCCTACCTCGAGAAGCCGCTCCCCGCGGACGCGCCCGAGGGGACGGAGCCGCAGCGTGCCAACGTGCCCGAGGATCTCGCTCCGGACGAGCTGACGGCGGAGAAGGCCATCGAGCTGATGGAGGCTCCGACGTCGCAGGAGCGCGAGCTCGGGAAGGATCCGGAGACGGGGCGCACCATCGTGGCCCGCGACGGGCGCTACGGGCCCTACGTGATCGAGCTGATCCCGGAGGTGACGGCCGAGGAACTCGCGAGCCAGCCCGTGGAGTACTACAAGAACGGCAAGCCGAAGCCGCCCAAGAAGCCGGCGAAGGTCAAGCCGCGCACGGGATCGCTGTTCAAGTCCATGTCCGTGGACACCGTGACGCTCGAGGACGCCCTCAAGCTCATGAACCTGCCGCGCGTGCTCGGCACGGACGAGGAGGGCAAGGAGCTCACCGTGCAGAACGGCCGCTTCGGGCCGTACCTGAAGAAGGGCAGCGATTCCCGGTCGATCGGCTCGGAGGAGGAGATCTTCACGATCACCCTCGAGCAGGCTCTGGAGATCTACAAGCAGCCCAAGCAGCGTGGCGGCCGCACGGTCACCCCGCCGCTCGCGGAGTTCGGGGATGACCCGGTGAGCGAGAAGCCGATCGTCGTGAAGGACGGGCGCTTCGGTCCCTACGTGACCGACGGCGTCACGAACATCACCGTGCCCGGATCGATGGCGATCGAGGAGCTCACGCGCGAGCAGGCGATCGACATGCTCGCCGAGAAGCGCGCCAAGGGTCCGGCGCCGAAGAAGACGACCCGGCGGGCACCCGCCAAGCGCAAGGTCGCGGCGGGCAAGTAGCCGCGGCACTGCGGACACGGACAATGGTGGGGGCTGAGCTGGGAGCGCGGGAACAATGCGGCTAGGTGTGCTGGACATAGGGTCGAACACGGTCCATCTTCTTCTCGTGGACGCCCACCCGGGCGGCAGGCCCGTCCCGTTCGCGTCCCACAAGAAGCCCCTGCAGCTCGTCGCCTACCTCGACGAGCGCGGGTGCATCTCCCGTGAGGGCCAGGACGAGCTCGTGGGGTTCGTGCAGGAGGCACGCGCCTTCGCGGACCGGCACGACGCCGAGGACTTCCTCGCCTTCTGCACCTCTGCCATCCGGGAGGCCGGCAACGGCAGCGAGGTGCTGGCGCGGGTCCGTGCGGAGACCGGCGTCGACCTCCAGGAACTCTCCGGTGACCAGGAGGCTGCGGTCACCTTCCAGGCCGTGCGCCGCTGGTACGGCTGGGGTGCCGAGTCGATCCTCAACCTGGACATCGGTGGAGGGTCCTTCGAACTGGCGATGGGCACCGACGAGCTGCCCGAGATCGCGCTGTCCGTCCCCCTGGGTGCGGGCAGGCTGACCCGGGACTGGCTGCAGGGTGATCCTCCGTCGGCCAAGAGCGTCAAGGAACTGCGCCGATACATCAGGTCAACCCTCCGCGAGGCCGTGCCGCAGTTCGCCCACCTCGGCCGGCCGCACCTGGTCGCGGGGACCTCGAAGACCTTCCGGTCCCTCGCGCGGATCGCCGGTGCCGCGCCGTCGGCTGCTGGTCCTTTCGTCCGCCGCGAACTGCGCCGGGAGGACCTCACTCTCTGGACCAAACGGCTCGCCGCCATGAGTGCGAAGGACCGGACCAACCTCGACGGAGTCTCGGAGCTCCGCGCGCCCCAGGTGCTCGCCGGCGCGCTCGTCGCCGAGTGCGCCCTGGAACTGTTCGAGGTGCCCTCCATGGACATCTGCCCCTGGGCGCTGCGCGAAGGGCTGCTCCTGCGACGGTTCGACGCCAAGATGTTCGAGGCCGAGGAGCCGCTGCCCGGTGCGGGCGTGGGCCACGCCCAGCTCGATTCGACGCGGCGCGGCCCGCTGTCCAGCGGAGCCTGACATGGCCTTCTCGCCAGAGGCACTTCCCGCCATCCCCGTGGCGCTCTCCAGCGCCTCGGTCTACCCTCTCGCAGTGCACGATGCCTTCGCCCTGGCGCAGGATCTCGGGTACGACGGTGTCGAGGTCATGGTCACCAACAACTCGGTGAGCCAGGACCCGGACCAGCTCAATGTCCTCAGCGAGCGGTACGAGATGCCCATCCTGGCGATCCACGCGCCGACGCTCCTGCTCACGCAGCAGGTGTGGGGCAAGGCATGGACGAAGATCGAGCTCTCCGCAGCCATGGCCGCGGAGGTGGGTGCGAAGACCGTGGTCACGCATCCGCCGTTCCGCTGGCAGACGGGGTACGCCGAGGAGTTCCCCCAGGGCATCCGGCGGGTGGCGGCGGAATACGGCGTCGAGATCGCGGTCGAGAACATGTATCCCTGGAAGGTCCGTGGCCGCGAGGCGAAGGCCTACCTGCCGCACTGGAATCCCGTACCGGAGCCCTACGACCGGATCACCTGGGACTTCTCCCATGCCGCGATCGCCGGGATGGACTCCTACGAGGAGATCCGCGGGCTGGGGGACCGGCTCGCGCACGTGCACCTGACGGACGGGACACCGAACGGCAAGGACGAGCACCTGCTGCCGGGCCAGGGCCAGCAGCGGTGCGCCGAAGCGCTGGAACATCTTGCCGCCGATGCCTGGAACGGTGTGGTGGCTGTCGAGGTCAGTACGCGACGCGCCCGAGGTGCGGGCGAACGCGAGGAATGGCTCGCCGAGACCCTCCGCTTCGCGCGCGAGCATCTCGTCAGCTGACGCTGCGCGACCACCTCGCCGACCGATCGCGTACGTCCGTCCGTGGGGAGGACGCGGGGAAGGTGGCGACGATGCGACCGGGCACGGCGGCTTAAAGAGGATGGCGCCGGTGGACTGTCCAGATGTTGGGGGGATCATCTGTTGCCACCGACGCCGGACCGGATCAGGAATTCCGGTCCTCATCACTCGCACCCTTATGAGGTACCAGTAACTCTAGGACGCGTCCTTGTGCTGCAACGGCAAGGACGCTGGGAGTAGGCTGTGAGCCCCTCGTGGCAGGATGACTGCATGACTGCCGACACCTCACCGCGCATCGCCTTCCTCGGCTGCGGATCCATGAACGAGTCCATCCTGGCCGGCCTCCTGGCTGCCGGCACCGACCCCGCAGGCGTCACCGCCACGGTCCGCCGGTCGGCGCGGGCGGAGGAACTCCGTGCACGGCACGGCGTCACTGTCCTCGCCACGGGTGACGACGACGGCGCCAACGCCGCCGCGGCGCGCGGAGCCGACGTCGTCATCCTGGGGGTGAAGCCCGTGGGAATCGTCCCGCTCGCCCGCGAGATCGCTGCGGCGCTGAAGCCGACCGCCGTCGTCGTCAGTGTCGCGGCCGCGGTCTCGCTCGCCATGATCGAGGCCGCTCTGTCCGAGGGCCAGGCCGTGGTCCGCTCGATGCCGAACACGCCGTCGAGGCTGGGCAGGGGCGTGCTCTCGATCTCTGCGGGCTCGGCGTCGACGCCGGAGCACATGGGCAGGGTGCGGGAGCTCCTGGCCGCTGCCGGCACGGTGGTGGAGATCCCCGAGTCCCAGGTGGACGCCCTCTCGGCCGTCAGCGGTTCCGGCCCGGCCTACGCCTTCTACCTCGCCGAGGCCATGGCGGCGGCGGGAGTCGAGCTCGGACTCGACGCGGACCTGTCGGCGCTGATCGCCCGGGAGACCGTGGCCGGGGCAGGGTTCATGCTGGCGGAGGAGGACGCCGATGCCACAGCACTGCGGCGCGGCGTCACGAGTCCCAACGGCACCACGCAGAGCGCCATCGAGACGTTCGAGGCGATGGGGCTGCCGTCGATCATCGCGAGCGGGGCGCGGGCGGCGACGGCACGCGCCGCCGAGATCACGCGCGAACTGGCTGCTCCGGCGTCGTCCTGACCGGATGCAGGGACCAGACTGCCAGCAGGGCCACCGGCACCACGACGCCGAGGCCGGAGAAGATCGCCAGCGGCAGCGGCCCCTGACCGGACACGGTGCCCGTGAGGGTCAGGGTGACGGTGATGGAGGAGAACATCATCACCGGTAGGAGCACCGCGAGCAGGATCCACGTCACGACGCGCGTCACTCCCGCCCGCGATCGCGCGAACACGAGACCCACCGGGAACAGCAGGGCGATCCACACCCAGTGGTGGAACCAGGAGATGGGTGAGATCGCCAGCATCACGACGGCGTTCGCGGTGATCGCGCGCAGGAGGTCGCCGTCGTCGTCGGCACGCCTGATGGCGCGGTAGCCGGCCACGATCACGGCGAGCGACGCAAGGAGCCAGAGCGGGCGCTGGAGGCCGTCGGGAAGGCCGGACTGCATGACGATCGAGTTGAGCGACACGTTGTAGAGGTCCGCGGTGTCGCCCACGCGGGAGGCGTCGAAGAGCGCGCCCAGCCAGAAGATCGCCGAGTCGCGGGGTGCCACCAGCCAGGCGACCGCGACCGTGGAGCCGAAGGAGGCGGTGAGCCAGGCGAGCGAGCGCCAGTCGCGGCGGGCCAGGAACACCAGGCCGAAGGCGAGCGGCGTCAGCTTGATCCCCGCGGCGATGCCGATCAGGACCCCCGGGGGAAGCCGCGTGGAGCGCAGCAGGTCGGCGAGGACCAGCACCATCAGGAGTGCGTTGACCTGCCCGAAGCCGAGGCCCTCCCGCCACGGTCCGCTGATGCCGATCAGGAGTACCACCGCCGGCAGGGCCAGGGGCGGCCGGCTCCAGGACACACCGGCGGAGCGCAGGTACCGTACGACGACGACCGACACCCCCACGAGGCAGATGCAGGAGAGCCCGGTGACGAGTGCCAGGGCGCAGGCCTCGGGGACGAGTGCCACGGGGATGAGGAGGAGCGCCGCGAAGGGCGGGTAGGTGAAGGGCAGCCCGCGGGTGTCCGTCCGGACCAGCACGTCGTCGTACAGCTCCTTGTCGCCCGCGCGGCCCAGCAGGGCGAGCGCACCCTCCCGGTACACCGTGAGGTCCAGGCCATGGATCTGCGCGGCGAGGACGACGACGGCGAGCACCAGGGCGCAGGCGGCAGCATTGAGTGCGGCCACCCTGCCGGACGCCGTCGGTGGCGCCGGGGTCTGGAGTGCCGGCACCCTACGGCCGGCCGGCGAAGCGCTCGAGCAGGTCCACGTGCCCCGAGACGATCAGCATGTCCCGGCCCGAGACCTTCGTGTCCGGGCGGGCGTAGGTGAAGTCCTCGCCCGGCGATTTCACGCCGACCACGGTGACGCCGTACTTGGAGCGCACCGCCGATTCCGCAAGCGTGAAGCCCTGGGTCTCCTTCGGCGGGTACATCTTCACGATCGCGAAGCCGTCGTCGAACTCGATGAAGTCCAGCATCCGTCCGCCCACGAGGTGCGCTGCGCGCTGCCCGGCGTCGGCCTCGGGGTAGATGACATGGTTCGCGCCGATGCGCTTCAGGATCTTGCCGTGCGAGGGGGTGATCGCCTTGACCCACAGGTGGTCGATCCCGAGGTCCACGAGGTTCGCGGCGATGAGCACGCTCGACTCGATCGACGTGCCCACCCCGACGACGGCCGCGGAGAACTCCTGGGCGCCGAGCTGGCGCAGCGAATCGATGTTCGTGGCATCCGCCTCCACGACGTGCGTGAGGATGCTCGCGAACTTCTGCACGAGTTGCGGATCCCGCTCGATGGCGAGGACCTCGCGCCCCTGGCGGACCAGTTGCTCGGCGGTCGCCGCACCGAACCGGCCGAGGCCGATCACGAGGACGGGGGCGTTGTGGGCGGGTCTCTCAGCCAATGATCGGCCTCTCGTCGGGGTATCGGTAGAGCGTGCTGCGCTGCCTCAGCGCCAGGGCTGAGGCGAGCGTGATGGTTCCCATGCGCCCGGCGAACATCAGGGCGGACAGGACGTACTTGCCGGCGGGTGGGAGTTCGGCACTGAGGTTCGTACTGAGGCCGCAGGTCGCGAACGCTGAGATGACCTCGAACACCACCTTGTCCAGGGGCTCGTCCGTCATGCTGAGGATCAGCGCACTGCCGATCAGCACCAGGGTGGCGCCCATGAAGATCACGGAGATGGCCACCCTCATGGCGCCCGAGGGGATGGTGCGGCCCCAGGCCCTCACATCGCTGTCCCCGCGGGCCTCCGCGACGATGGCGAGGAACATGACGGCGATGGTGGTCACCTTGATCCCGCCCGCGGTCGAGGCCGAGCCGCCGCCGGCGAACATGAGGGCATCGGTGAGCAGCATCGTGGTGGACGTCATGTCGTTCTGGTCCACGAGGTTGAAGCCACCGGACCGCGTCATCACCGAGGCGAACAGGGCGTGGATCGTCTTGTCGGCGACGCTCAGGTTCGAGATGGTGCGTTCGTTCTCCCACTCGAGGAAGCCCCAGGCGAAGGTGCCCGCGACGAGCAGGATCAGGGAGACGGAGACGGTCAGCTTCGCGTGCAGCGTCCACTTGCGGAAACGGTGCCGCACCTGGACGAGCACCATCACCACGGGGAAGCCGAGACTGCCGAGGAACACGCCGACCATCAGGGGCGTGAGGATCCAGAGGTCGGTCTCGTACGGCACCAGCCCGTCACTGTGCGGGGTGAAGCCGGCGTTGTTGAAGGCGGAGATGGAGTAGAAGACGCCGTGCCACACCGCCTGCCACCATGGCTCGCCGAGGATCACGAACCGGGGGATCAGCACGATGGCCAGGACGATCTCGATCACCACGGAGGTGGTGATGACGATCCGCAGCAGCGTGCCGATCTCGCCGAGCCGGCTGGCGTTGTTGAGTGCCTCCTGGGCCAGGAGCTTCCCACGCACCCCGAGCCGCTTGCTCACGATCAGCGCGAGGAGCGACGCGAGGGTCAGGGTGCCGAGGCCGCCGATGAAGATGCCGAGGAGGATCACCAGCTGCCCGAAGAAGGACCAGTGGGTGGCGGTCGAGACGACGGTGAGGCCGGTGACGCAGACGGCGGATACCGCGGTGAAGAACGCGTCGTGCAGCGCCGTGACCTCTCCGGTGGCCGAGGACATCGGCAGGCTCAGCAGCGCGGTGAACACGAGGATGACCGCCGTGAAGATGAAGAGCGCCAGCCGGGCGGGGGAGCTGTTCGCGAAGGAGTCGACGAAGTCGCGGACCGAGGCCAGCAGCCTGACGTACCCGCGTCGATCGTCCTTCAGCCACCGTGGCTGTTGACTTACCATTGACGTCCGCTCTGCCCCGTGTGCCGGTCCTTCCGCCGAAGCGGCTGCCCCTGATTCTCCCCTGCAGTAGTAAAGCATCTCACTCCGCCCCGTCGTGGGAAGATCAGGCATCGCGTACCCTTGCAGGGATGTCTACGCACACCGGTCCGGCGGTACCCCTGCAGGTCGCCTGGGACGAGGCCATGCTGGCCTACGATTTCGGCCTGCAGCACCCCATGAACCCGGAGCGGCTGCACCTGACGGCCCGGCTCCTGGGTGATTCCGGACTGCTCGACCTCGACGGCGTCCGGGTGGTCGCCCCGTCCGTCGCCTCCGACGAGGACCTCGCGACGGTCCACAGCGAGGACTACATCCGTGCCGTCCGCGACCTGAGCTGGAATCCGGACCGATCTGACGCCGCGCACGGCATCGGCACCGAGGACAACCCCGCGTTCAGCGGCATGCACGAGGCCAGCGCGCGGCTCGCCGGCGGGTCCCTGGATGCCGCCGACGCCCTCATGAGCGGCCGCGCCGTCCGGGCCGTCAACTTCGGTGGCGGGATGCACCACGCGGCGCGGTCCCGGGCCAGCGGCTTCTGCATCTACAACGACGCCGCCGCCTCCATCCAGCGACTGCTCGACCGCGGAGCGCAGCGCGTCCTCTACGTCGACGTCGACGCCCACCACGGGGACGGCACCGAGAGCATCTTCTGGGACGATCCCCGGGTCCTGACGATCTCCCTCCACGAGACCGGGATGAGCCTGTTCCCGGGTACGGGATTCGCGAACGAGATCGGCGGGCCGGGCGCGGAGGGGTCCGCGGTGAACGTGGCACTGCCGACGACGGCCGGAGACGCCGCTCTCCTGCGGGCCTTCCACGCAGTGGTCCCACAGCTTGCCGGAGCCTTCGCTCCGGACGTGGTCGTCAGCCAGCACGGCTGCGATTCCCACCGCGAGGATCCCCTGACGAACCTGAGGGTCAGCATCGATGCCCAGCACATCCTCATGCTGGCAGTCAGGGACCTGGCGGACCGGCTCTGCGGAGGCCGCTGGATCGCGACCGGCGGGGGCGGGTACGCGCTCGCCAGCGTGGTCCCGCGGTCGTGGACGCTCCTCGTCGCCGTCGCTGCGGGGGCTCCGATGGGCCCGGCGACACCCGTCCCTGCGGCGTGGCGGGACTACGTGCTCGAACGGCACGGCGTCGATGCGCCACCCCTCATGGGTGACGGCGCCGACACCTGGTGGCGCTCCTGGGAGATCGGCTACGACCCCGACGACGAGCTGGACCGGACCGTCATGGCGACGCGCAAGGCCGTCTTCCCCCTCCACGGGCTGGACCCCTGGTTCGACTGACCATCGCGCGGCAGGATGCCGTCCGGCGTATATATCGCTAGGGTGGGCGGATGGGTATCGATGATGTTTTCGCTGTCATCGCCGAGAGCACGCGCAGACAGATCCTCGAGCATCTGCGCGACGGCGACAAAGCGGTGGGGGAGCTCGTGGTCGAGCTGCACGTGAGCCAGCCGACCGTATCGAAGCATCTCAAGGTCCTCCGGGAGGCGGGACTGGTCTCCATGCGGGCCCAGGGGCAGAAGCGGTTCTACTCGCTCGACACCGCCCCACTGGGCCTCGTGAGGGAGTGGCTCGACGGCGTGGAGCCACGACCGCTCGCCGAGGCGGAGGCGGAGGCGCCGACGGTGGAGGATCTCGTCGAAGCGCTCGGCACGCAGCCGGGGCAGGGCCGGGCCGGGGAGGGTCAGGCACAGGACGCCGTCCTGGCCGCCGCGGTCCTCGCCGGACCGGACCCGCTCGCCGAGGCGGACGGTTCGAGGGCGCAGCTCGGCCGGACCATGGGACGCGCGGCGGAGCGGGCCGCGGATCTCCTGTCGCAGCTCCGCCGGCGTCGCGATCCGTCCTCGTAGCGTCGGGCGATCGCGCCGCGCTTCGAGGCTGAAGAAGGGCAGGAGAACGGCGGGAGAACGGCTGGTCGGAGCCGGCGGGCACGGGCTCCGGGGCGCCCTTTCACTTTGGCCACATCAGCCACTACAGTGATCCCCTAGGCGGATAATCCTTATGCTTCAAGGCGACACGCCGATCAGTCGCTCAGGGGTGTCTTTCTCGATGCCGGTCTCAGGGTGAGTTACGGACCTCCATGCAAAGGAATAGTGGTGAGATGGCAGACGGGATTAACTTCTCGGATGTGCAGTTCTTGACGGTCGCGGAGGTCGCCGACCTCATGCGGGTGTCGAAGATGACCGTGTACCGGCTCGTGCACGCCGGGGACCTGCCCGCCGTGCAATTCGGTCGTTCATACCGTGTTCCGGAGTCGGCCGTCGAGGAATTCCTCCAGCGGGCCCAGGTGGAGGGTCAGTCCGAGAGCGCCTGAGCCACCGTTGCCCGGCCGGGCCGTCCTGACCCTCCACCAAACGGATGTACCCTGTTAAGGAGCGTTTTCGGCGGCCACAGGTCCGTCCGAGTCAGTGCATCATCCGGGCGATTGCCACCAGGTACACGCCTTTCGTCAACCCCGGTACCGACTCCTGGCACGTCGCCGGAGGGCGGGACCGGCACCACAACAGTCTGTGAGGACTCTATGGGTTCAGTAATCAAGAAGCGCCGCAAGCGTATGGCCAAGAAGAAGCACCGCAAGCTGCTGCGCAAGACGCGCCACCAGCGCCGCAACAAGAAGTAGACAGCCCGGCCCAGCGCCGAGGTCTGCCGAACGGCCCGGAATCCCACCCTCGTGGGGTGCCGGGCCGTCGTCGTTCCCGGGGACGGCCGGGATCGATCACCGGCCACCGGAGGTCCGAGATCGGCGGCAGGAGATCGGGGTCGCTCGTCGGCCACCGGAGATTGGAGATCGGTCACGGTCCGGGGTCGCTCGTCGGCCACCGCTCACCCGCCGCCGGATGCAGAGCGGTGTCGCGACCGCGGGGTCGGCGACCTGAGCCGCTCGGCGTCAGCGGCTCCGGAAGCGGGAGAAGCCCCGCCAGAGGCCGTAGACCGATCCCGCGACCGTCGCCGCCCGCAGCCCGAGCGTCGCGGCGCGCCGTCCGCTCCGGAAGTCGTAGACGGGCCAGTTGTTCGCGCGGGCGTGGCGGCGCAGCCTGCCATCCGGGTTGATGGCCACGGGATGGCCGACGGCGGTCAGCAGCGGGATGTCGTTGTAGGAGTCGCTGTACCCCCAGCAGCGCGAGAGATCGAGGTTCTCCCGTTCCGCGAGGTCGAGGACGGCGACGGCTTTCGCGGGTCCGTGGAGGAACTCGCCCACCAGCTTCCCTGTGTAGAGACCGTCGGCCACTTCGCCGACGGTCCCGAGGGCGCCCGTCAGGCCCAGCCTGCTCGAGATGACCGCGGCCACCTCGACCGGCGTCCCCGTGACGAGCCAGACCTGGCGGTTCGCGGACAGGTGGTGTTCGGTGAGGGCGCGTGCGCCGGGCCAGATCTTGGAGGCGATCATCTCGTCGTACACCTCTTCGCCGAGGGCGAGGATGTCCTCGTGGGCGATGCCGATGGCGAAGGCGAGGGCGGCGTCCCGCACCGAGTTGACGTCCGTCATGGTCTCGCCCCGCATGATGAAACGGAGTTGCTTCCACGCGAGGCCGGCGGCGAAGCGCAGGGTGAACGCCTTGCGCTGGTACATCTTCCGGCCGACGTGGAAGAGGCTCGCACCGCGCATCAGGGTATTGTCCACGTCGAAGAAGGCGGCCTCGCCCTGGACGGTCGCCGGAGGCCCTGGCATGGGCTGCGTGCCCCGAGCGGCGTCCGGCATGCTCCGAGTGTAGTTCGTCGTCCCGCTGCCCCCGACGTCACCCGGCAGTACGGTGGAGTGATGGAAGCATCGGCGGAGATCCCCGCGACCGGCACCGTCCTCCTGACCCGTCCGGCGTGCCATCTCTGCGAGGACGCCCGGCTCGTCGTGGCCCGCGTCGTGCAGGAGCTGGGGCTCGAGTGGCAGGAGGTCTCCGTCACCGAGGCTCCCGCGGCAGGAGCCCGCTTCGCGGAGGAACTGCCGGTGCTGTTCATCGACGGGGTGCAGCGCGATTTCTGGTCCATCGACGAGGCGAGGCTGCGGAGGCTGCTCTCCGGCGGTTGAGGTGACGACGAACGGTGCCCGCCGAGCTCCTCCGGACCTCCGCCGAGCCACGGCCGGGCTGTCCGGGGGTGTCGGGCGACGGTGGGCTTGGTGGCCCTGCGCGCTCGGCATAAAGTGGTGATACTTCCGCCCCCGCCGTCGAGGGTCCAGGATCCGCCGTCCTCCGCCGGGGTGCGGCGGCGCTAGCAACGGAGCCGCACACTGTGACACCACCGGACATGCCAGGCCTCCACCCCGTGGGCGATCCGGTGCGCCATATCCCTCCCGCCTCGGTGGCGCGCCTCACCATCTACCTGAGGGCGCTCAACACGCTGCTCGGCGAGGGGATCGAGCGTGTCTCCTCGGAGGAGCTGGCGGACGCCGCGGGGGTCAACTCGCCGATGCTCCGCAAGGACCTGTCCTACCTCGGCTCCTACGGCACGCGCGGCGTCGGCTACGACGTGCAGTACCTCAACCGGCAGATCTCCATCGCCCTCGGGCTGACGCTCGACTGGCGGGTGGCCATCATCGGCGCCGGTAATCTCGGCCGGGCGCTGGCCGGCTATTCGGGCTTCGTCTCGCGCGGCTTCGAGATCGTGGCGCTGTTCGACGCCGACCAGCTCGTCGTCGGAGCGGAGGTCGGATATCTCCGGGTCAGTGCCGTGGACGACCTCGAGACGGTCCTGGAGCGGACCCGTACCAACATGGCCGTGCTCTCCGTGCCCGGGTCCGTCGCCCAGGAACTGTGCGACCGGCTGGTGGCGGCCGGCATCTCCAGCATCCTGAGCTTCGCCCCGGTGGTGCTGCAGGTCCCGTCGCACGTGCAGCTGCGCAAGGTCGACATGTCCACCGAGCTGCAGATCCTCGCCTACCACGCGCAGAGGGCGCAGGAGCCGGACCTCGGTCCGATCTCCCGCGCCCAGTAGTCGCAGGTCGGGGCGGTCAGTACCCGAGTCGCTGCGGCGCGAAGTAGGGCCGCGCGGGCTTCAGGTAGGTCATGACGACGCCGGCCACGCCGAGCAGCATGACGAGGAGGCCGAGCGCCGTCGAGATCACGGGCGTCTCGGGGACGACGGTCCCGCTGGCCTCCGCGGCCTGGTTGATGATCGGCAGGAGCAGGAGCGACCCGACCGTGGACACCACGTTCAGCGCGGCCAGGACGGTCGCGGTGATGCGTGCCCAGTTCTGTCCCCGGCGGATGAACAGCGCCAGGACCACGTAGACGGCCGCGAACACCACGGCGAAGACCAGCCTGATCCCGACCCCGAACGAGCCGCCGGCCATCTCGGGCATGTCGATCAGCAGCGCCGAGGTGATCGAGGAGACGAGGTAGGCGACTCCGGCGGCCAGGATCAGGTAGTACGCCCGCATGACCTCTTTGGGGGCCGGGCCCTTCCCGGGCGCGTCCGAGCCGTCCGCGATGTTCCCGGAGGTCGGGTAGGCGTAGCTCGAGGGTTGGGCGGGCTGGTAGCCGTAGGGCCCTGAGCTGTCCTGCTGCCCGTACTGTTGCCCGTACTGTTGCCCGGCTTGGCGGCCGTCCTGGCTCGCGCCTCCGGGCGGGTTCCAGCCCTGCGCGTTGTTCCCCGGGCCCTGGTCATTGTGTGGCGTACTCATCGCGGCGTCCTCCGTGTGCAGTGCGTGGCTGTCCTGGATCCGCAGGATCGGCGCCGGTGCCCCCATGGACGTCCCCGCCGCCGGTGCGGTCTTCCGCCAGCCTAGTAGGTCCCCCGCGAGGGTGACAGGCCGACGGCGTCCGACGCGGGCGCGGACGTGCGGGCCGGTCACGGGGGCTCGCCACGTCCGCCGGGTCCACCGCGGGAAGCCTGTGGGACGCCGACGGCCGGCGTCGTCGGGGGACGACGCCGGCCGTCGGGCGGTGCGGCGGCGGGGAGGAGAGTCGGGTCAGACCGTCGCGGCGACGGGAGCGACGAACTCCGCTTCGATGCTGATGGTCACCTTGTCACCGACGAGGACGCCGCCGGCTTCGAGCGCGGCGTTCCAGGTCAGGCCGAAGTCCTTGCGGGAGATGGTCGTGGACGCCGAGACGCCGGCGCGGGTGGTGCCGAAGGGATCGACGGCGACGCCGTTGAAGTCGGCCTCCAGGACCACGGACTTGGTGATGCCGCGGATGGTGAGGTCACCGGTGATGGTGTAGCTCTCGCCCGAGCCGGCGTGCGACGTCGAGACGAAGGTCATCTCCGGGAACTGCTCGACGTCGAAGAAGTCGGCACTCTTGACGTGGCCGTCGCGGTTCTCGTCGCCCGAGCTGAAGGAGGCGGTCTTGATGGTGACGGTGATGGCGGAGTCCTCGAGGGAGGAGCCGACGGCGAGGGAGGCGTCGACATCCTTGAAGGAGCCTCGGACCTTGCTGATGCCGGCGTGGCGGACACTGAAGCCGACCTCGCTGTGCGCGGGGTCGAAGGACCAGGTGCCGGAGGTGAGGCCTGTGGGAACGGTCATGATGATCTCCTGGAGAAGAGGGATGGCGAATGCTTACGAGATGGAAAAGCATGCGTTTGCATGTTTTATTCCACACATCGCTCAAGTCTTCAACCAACTGATCACGAGAGCGCCCTGCGCCTCCTCGTCGGCGATTGGCCGTGACGCGGTGGCATGCGGGAAACTGGGGGCATGCAGAGATCAACCGTCCACCTGGTGCGCCATGGTGAGGTCCACAATCCGGAGGGCGTCCTCTACGGCAGGCTCCCCGAGTTCCACCTCTCCGAGCTCGGGCGGCGCATGGCGTCCCAGATGGCCGGTCACTTCGCGCAGCGACGGGACGACGGCGCGAACATCGTCCTGCTGGTGGCCTCTCCCCTGACCCGTGCGCAGGAGACGGCGCAGCCCGTCGCCGAGGCCCTCGATCTCGAGATCTCCACGGACGAGCGCATCATCGAGGCGGACAACCGCTTCGAGGGGATGTCGAGGATCAAGAGCCGCCTCCGCCAGCCCCGGTACTGGCCGCTGCTCGTCAACCCGTTCCGTCCGTCTTGGGGCGAGCCGTACAGCGAGCAGGCGGAGCGGGTCATGAGGGGCGTGCAGGACGCACGGCGCCGCGCCGTCGAGCTGGGCGGTGCGTCCGAGGCCCCGGCCGAGGCCATCCTGGTGAGCCACCAGCTGCCCATCTGGGTCACGCGACTCGCGGCCGAGCGCCGCCGTCTCTGGCACGATCCGCGCCAGCGCGAGTGCACGCTGACCTCGGTGACCTCGATCGACTTCGAGGGTGACGTCATCCGGCGGGTCCGGTACGCCGAGCCCTGCGCGGACCTCCTGCCCGGTGCCGCGAATGTCCCCGGGGCGTAATAGAATTACTACACGTCGTAGAAATCAACGGAAGAAGCCGTGACCACACTCGTCCGCTCCACCAGGCGTCACCTGCTGCTCAGGCTGGGCATGGCGCTGGCCTTCACCGTGCCGGTCTCCCTCGTGGTGACCTCGTGCGCCGCGGACGATCCCCTGGCCCAGCAGGCCGATGCGGGAGACGGCAAGAACTACATCGCCGGTGACGGCTCCGTCACGGAGTACGACCCGACGGTCCGGGGCGAGCCCGTCGCCATCGACGGCACCCTCTTCGACGGGACGGCGGTCTCCAGTTCCGACTGGGCCGGCCAGGTCGCCGTCCTCAACTTCTGGTACGCCTCGTGCGCGCCCTGTCGCGAGGAGGCACCCGACCTCGTCTCGCTGCACGACGAGTACGCGCCGCAGGGCGCGGTCTTCCACGGGGTGAACATCCGCGATGAGCAGGCGACCGCCGAGGCCTTCGAGCGCAGTTTCGACATCCCGTACGAGAGCTTCGACGACAAGGACGGCGGCGTCCTGCTGGACATGACGCAGTACGTCCCCCCGCAGGCCGTGCCGACCACCCTCGTGCTCGACAAGGAGGGGCGCGTGTCCGCACGCATCCTCGGCCTCGCGGACCGCAGCACGTTGAAGGCGCTGATCACCGATGCGCTCGCGGAGTAGCGCCGTGCGCGCACCGCGCCGATGATCACCTCGATGGTCCTGCCCGAGGCGGGTCACCTCTCCACCTCCGTTCCCCTCGTCGCGGGGAACGCGTTCGCCGATGCCGTGCTCAGCGGGTCCATGCTCCTCGCGCTGCCGGTCGCCCTGCTGGCCGGGCTCGTCTCCTTCGCCTCACCCTGTGTCCTTCCGCTCGTCCCCGGCTACCTCGGCTACGTCACGGGTCTCACCGGGGTGGACCTCGAGAAGCAGCGGCGCGGCCGGATGTTCGCCGGGATCGGACTGTTCGTGCTCGGGTTCTCCGTCGTGTTCATGGCCTACGGGGCGCTCTTCGGCCAGCTCGGGGCCTTCCTGCGCGTCTCCCAGGGCTGGCTCATCCAGGTGTTCGGCGTCGTCGTAATCCTCCTGGGCGTCGTCTTCATGGGCGGGTTGTCCTGGTTCCAGCGCGAGAGCCGCGTGCACGCGAAGGTGCCCGCCGGCCTGCTGGGAGCCCCGCTGCTCGGCGTGACGTTCGGGCTCGGGTGGGCGCCGTGCATCGGCCCCACGCTCGGAGCGGTCCAGCTCCTGGCCATCTCGGGCAATGACGCGACGGCGCTCAAGGGTGCCCTGCTGACCTTCGTCTACTGCCTCGGACTCGGGCTCCCGTTCCTCCTGATCGCACTCGGCGTCCGGCGCGGCATGGGGGCACTCGCGTTCTTCCGCAGGCACCGCCTGCTGCTGCAGCGCACCGGAGGCGGCATGCTCGTGCTCGTCGGCGTGCTGATGGTGACGGGTCTGTGGAACATCTGGATCACCCGGCTGCAGGACCTGGTGATCGGGAATGTGGTGCTGCCGATATGACGACCCCACGCGCCGGTAACAGCCACGAGGACGAAGCACGGACGGGAAGGGCACTGTGAAGCAGGACATCTCGCAGGACATCTCCGAGGACACGAGGGGCACGGCCGGCGGCGGCCAATCCGACGTCGTCCTGCCCTCCCTCGGCTTCCTCGGCACCCTGCGGTGGGCCTGGACGCAGCTGACCAGCATGCGCACCGCGCTGTTCCTCCTCCTGTTCCTCGCCGTCGCGGCGGTGCCCGGTTCGCTCTTCCCGCAGCGCCCTGCGAATCCCGCGGTCGTCACGCAGTACATCCAGAACAATCCGGACACGGGCCCGGTGCTGGACTGGTTCCAGCTCTTCGACGTCTACTCGTCCGTCTGGTTCTCCGCGATCTACCTCCTGCTCTTCATCTCGCTCATCGGCTGCGTGGTCCCCCGGGCACGGGCGCACTTCAGGGCTGTGCGCTCCACGCCCCCGAGGACGCCCAAACGGCTCTCGCGACTGCCCGTCTACGGCACGCTCGAGGTCCCCGCCCCTCGGGCACGCGCGGCCGGGCTCACGCCGTCGGCCGCTGCCGAGGAGGCCGCAGCCCTGCTGAAGAAGCGCGGATACCGGGTGGACGTGCGCGACGCCGGCACGGACCGTCCCTCGGTGGGTGCGGAGCGCGGACTCGCGAAGGAGTTCGGCAACCTCGTCTTCCACACCTCGCTCATCGGCGTGCTCGTCTCCGTGGCGGTCGGAGGGCTGTTCGGCTACAACGGCCAGAAGGTGATCGTCGAGGGCGACAGCTTCGTCAACACCCTGATCGGGTACGACAGCTTCAACCCCGGATCGAACTTCTCCGACGACCGGCTCGATCCCTTCTCGATCCGCCTCGACTCCTTCGACGTACGCTTCGACCGCGAGCAGACCAGCCACTACGGCCAGCCCCTGGACTTCACGGCGAACATCACCACGCAGGAGGGGCCGGGCGCCGACGAGGAGCCACAGGTCCTCAAGGTCAATGCGCCGGTGACCATCGGCGGCACCAACGTCTATCTGGTCGGCAACGGGTATGCGCCGGTCGTGACGGTGCGCGACGGCGAGGGCAACATCGCCTCCGAGGGGCCCGTCGTCTCGGTACCGTCCGACGGTCTCTACACCTCGCTGATCGTCATCAAGGCGCCCGACGCGAAGCCGGACCAGCTCGGCTTCGTCGGATTCTTCCTCCCCACCGCCTTCGTCGACGAGCAGGGCGTCTCCTTCTCGAGGGATCCTGATCCCTTCAACCCGCAGCTGAACCTCAACTCCTACTACGGGGACCTGGGGCTCGACGACGGCACGCCCGAGAACGTCTACGTCCTCGACACGGAGAACCTGACCGAGCTCAACAGCCGCACCAACGACGACGGCGGGATCGTGCTCGGGGTCGGCCAGACCTACGACCTGCCCGAGGGCAAGGGCTCGGTCACCTTCGACGGACTGAAGCGCTACGTGGCGCTGGACATCCACCACGACCCGGGGGAGGTCGGAGCACTCGTCTTCTCGACGCTCGCGCTTCTGGGCCTGACGGCGTCCCTGTTCATCGGCCGGCGCAGGCTCTGGGTCCGAACGGGCGAGCATCCCGACGGGCGCATCATGCTCGAGTACGGTCTGCTCGCCCGCGGCGAGGACCACCGACTGCCTGCCGAGGGCGAGGCCGTCGAGAAGCTGCTGGCCGACCGCTGGCTGGCACCCGAGGGTGCCGCGGAGGAAGATACATTGCAGGAGGCCGGGACATCGGCAGCCGGCACGGGGAATTCGCACCACACGACGAAGGACAACTGATGCCACAACCAGTCAACGCCGAGCTCGGGCAGATCAGCGAGCTCCTCATGCTGCTGGCCTCCATCGCCTATGTGGTGGCCCTGATCTTCTTCGTGCTGGACCTCGTCCGGTCCAGCACGACCATCGGCACGATCGAGTCGCGGCTCGCGAGCCAGCAGGGTGCGCCCGAGCGTGCACTCGCCGGCGTCGGGGCACGGGGCGGGGCGTCGGCAGCGGGGTCCACCCCGGCGGCCCGCTCGACCGCGGACGACTCCATGGACTACGGCGCCGGCCCCCGGCGCGGGACGGCGCGGATCGCCGTGTCGCTGACGATCCTCGCGGCCGTGATCCACGGCGCTGCCGTCGTGAGCCGTGGTGTCGCCGCGAACCGCGTGCCCTGGGGCAACATGTACGAGTTCTGCACCACGGGTGCCTTCCTCGTCGCGGCCATCTTCCTCATCACCCTCACCCGCAAGGACCTCCGCTTCGTGGGCTCCTTCGTGGTGGGCCTCGTCGTGATCATGCTGTGCGCCGCCACGGTCGGCTTCCCCACGCCCGTCGCCCGCCTGATCCCGGCCCTGCAGAGCTACTGGCTGATCGTGCACGTGTCCATCGCCGTCGCGTCCTCGGCCCTGTTCACCATCACCTTCGCGATGTCCGTCCTGCAGCTTCTGCAGACCAGCCGGGAGGCGAAGCTCCTCGCGGGCAAGGTCGACACCGCGAAGTTCCTCCGCCTGGTGCCCTCGGCCCTCAGCCTCGAGAACCTGTCCTACCGCCTGAACGCGATCGCGTTCGTCGGCTGGACCTTCACCCTCATGGCCGGCGCCATCTGGGCGGAGCAGGCCTGGGGCCGCTACTGGGGCTGGGACACCAAGGAGGTCTGGACCTTCGTGATCTGGACCGTCTACGCCGGCTACCTGCACGCTCGCGCCACCAGGGGCTGGACGGGTACGCGCGCCGCCTGGCTCTCGATCGTCGGGTACCTCTGCATCGTCTTCAACTTCACGATCGTGAACATCTACTTCTCGGGCCTGCACAGCTACTCCGGCGTCTAGGAGCAGCGGGCCCCACGACGAAGCCCCGCGGTCACGACCGCGGGGCTTCTCCGTGTCCCGTTGTATTGCGTGCCTGGCACTCGGGGAGCTGCAGGTGCTGATCTGCCCGCCGGAGGGCTCCGCACGTGGGGAGGGTTCGAACCATCGCACGTCATCCCCGTGAAGGGTGTGAGGGACCCGGCGCGGAGGTCCTGATGGAGGGTGGGAGGCATGTAGCGCACGATCGGCCGCTTGGGTAGCCACTACTGACACCGGACGTCCCTGGAAGGGCCGGACGCGGCGCTGAGAATCCTTCGAACGGACCGCGACGGGCGATGAACGCCCTCGGGACGTCCGATATGGGCGATGGGGGCCCGCCGAAGGCCCGCTAGGGGCGGTGTGCTCCCGCGGGGCCGGATCCGGCGTCGTCGTTCCCCTCGCCGTCGGCCTTGCCGTCCTCGGCAGGGCTCCGGGCTTCCCGCTCGCGTGCCTTCGCGTCGAGATCCTTCTGCTCCTGCTCACGCCGTCGGCGTTCCTGCTCGCGCGCCTGCTGCCGCCGCTGTGCCTCGAGGTTCTGGAGGAAGGCGGGATCGTCATCGGGTGCGGTGGGCTTGCGCGGTGCGGGCCGGCGCGGACCGGACGGGCCGTCGTTGCGCGGCCGGCCGAGGAGGAACCACATGCCGGCTCCGATGAGAGGCAGGACGAGGATCGTGATGAACCACGCGGTCTTGGAGATGCTGCGTACCTCGTGTTTGCGGCTCATCACGCAATCGATGAGCGCGTAGATGATGACGGCGACCCCGAGGATCGCGGCGAACAGCAGGAGGCGAGGCATGCGCCAATTGTAGGCGAGTAAACTTGGAGCGTGGCCTTCCTCAAATTCAGCGCCCTGCGCCTCCTGCTGATCGTCGTGTTCTACGTGGCCTGCGTGCTGCTGGGCCTCGGACTGTTCTTCTCCGCCGTGGTCGCCGCGGTCCTCGCCTGGTGCCTGACCTACCTCTTCGCCCGCGACCTCCGGGACGCCGCGGCAGCGACGCTCCAGCGTCGGTTCACGCCGGGGGCACCACCTGTGCGCACCGCCGTCGAGCTCGACGACGCGGCCGCGGAGGACGCACTGGACCCCAATACGCCGGTCAACTCCGACCGCAAGCCCCGCGCCTAGCAGGACCCGCGCAGGAGGACCCGCCAGGACCTCCGGAGCTAGGCGAGCGCCGTGGTGATGACGATGCCGGCGCCGAACAGGATGCTGAAGGCGAGGTTGATCAGGCCCGTCTGCTTCAGGACCGGGATCAGGCTCTTGCGCTTCTTCCCCTTCAGCATCAGCCAGCTGGGCATGAGGCAGGCCGGGATGAGCAGGAGCACCAGCAGCACCCACGGGTAGTCGTAACTGAGCGACAAGGGCAGCAGGACGGCTGCCGCCAGCATCATGACGTAGCTGATGCGGGCGGCGGTGTCGCCCAGCCGCACCGCCAGGGTCCGTTTGCCCACCACGCTGTCCGTGGGGATGTCGCGGACATTGTTGGCCATGAGGAGCGCCGTGGCGATCAGCCCGGTGCAGACGGCGCCGATCCATGCCGGTGCGGAGAGCTGGTCGGCCTGCGTGTACGTGGTGCCGAGGGTGGCGACGAGCCCGAAGAACACGAAGACGAAGACGTCACCGAGCCCCAGGTAGCCGTACGGGTTCCTGCCGCCGGTGTAGCCCCACGCCGCCGCGATGCAGCCCACGCCGACCAGCAGGAGTATCCAGGCCTGGGACAGGACGATCAGGGCGAGGCCCGCCAGCATCGCGACGCCGAACGCCGCGAAGGCCGCCCGCTTCACCTGCCGCGGCTCTGCTACGCCGGAGCCGGTGAGGCGGAGAGGCCCCACGCGCTCGTCGTCGGTCCCGCGGATGCCGTCCGAGTAGTCGTTGGCGTAGTTCACGCCGACCTGCAGCAGCACGGAGACGATCGCCGCCAGCACGGCGTTGACGGGCTTGAACCCGCCGAGCCCGAAGGCCGCCGCGCTGCCGATGATCACCGGGGCGAACGCCATCGGCAGGGTTCGGGGGCGGGCTCCTTCGAGCCACTGAGCGGCAGTCGCCACGGGGAGGTCCTTCTGGTCGGTGCGGATGTCGGAGGAGCCCTCTGCCCGGAGGGTCAGGCGCGTTCGAGCAGGGTGTGGATGGTGCGGCGGTCCGGCTTGCCGCCCGGCAGGAGGGGGAAGGCGTCCAGGGTCACGATGGCCTTCGGCACGGCGTGTGCTCCCAGTTCGACGTGGACCGCCTGGCGGATGACGTCGGCGTCCACGTCGCCCACGATCGCCGCCGCCACGGCCGTGCCCCACTCCTCGCTGCGGAGGCCGAGGACCATGGCCTGTTCGACGCCCGGAAGCGCCTCGATCACGTCGGTGACCCTCGCGGCGGAGACCTTCAGGGCGCCGGTGATGATGACGTCGTCGAGCCTGCCGTGCACCGTCACCGAGCCGTCGAGGGCCACGTCCCCGGCGTCGTCGGTCGCGAACCACCGCTGGCCGGCATTGAAGACGAACCGCTCCTCGGTGAGCTCGGGCGCGCCCAGGTACCCCTCGGCGAGGACCGTCCCACCGATGCGCAAACGTCCGTCGACGGAGCGGAGGTCGACGCCGTCGAGCGGGACGCCGTCGTACACGCACCCTCCGCAGGTCTCGCTCATGCCGTAGGTCTCGACGATCCGCAGGTCGTGGCTGCGTGCCAGGGAACGCAGGGCGGAACCGGCAGGTGCGCCGCCGAGGAGGATCCGGTCGAAGCGCCGCAGGACCCGCAGGGTCTCCGGGGAGGGATCGGTCAGCAGGCGGTGGAGCTGCGTGGGCACCAGCGATGTGAAGCGGACCTTGTCCGTCAGTTCGGCGGCCCCCGCCGTGAAGGCTGCCGGGGTGAACCCTGCCGAGGTGTCCATGACCCACGGCTGCGTCCCGGCGAAGAGCGACCGGACGAGCACCTGGAAGCCGGCCACGTAGTGCACCGGCAGGGTGAGGAGCCACTGTCCCTCGGCCTTCAGGGCGAAGGCCGTCCCCATGGCCGAGGCGGCGAGGGCGTCGACGCTCAGCATCGTCTGCTTGGGCGTGCCGGTGGACCCGGAAGTACTGATCACGGCGGCGATCTCGTCGTTGGGCAGCGTGCCCCGGAACTCCTGGTCGGGCAGCACGTGGGGCGCGACGGCGGGACCCTCGCCCGCGAGTGCCGCGGCGAGGGATGGGAGCAGCTCCAGGGGATCGGAACCGTCCGGGGTATGGACGGGAAGAAGTTCCACGCCGCTCCTAGAAGTAGTAGGGGAACGAGGACCAGTCTGGAGCGCGTTTCTCGAGGAACGCCTCCTTGCCCTCCACGGCCTCGTCGGTCATGTAGGCGAGGCGCGTCGCCTCACCCGCGAAGACCTGCTGCCCGGCGAGGCCGTCGTCCGCCAGATTGAAGGCGAACTTCAGCATACGGATGGCCTGCGGGCTCTGCCGGGCGATGTCCGCCGCGTATCCGAGCGCCACCACCTCCAGCTCCGCATGATCGACGGCCTCATTGACGGCCCCCATCTCCACCATCTCCACCGCAGAGTACTCACGGGCCAGGAAGAAGATCTCCCTCGCCTTCTTCTGCCCGATCTGGCGCGCGAGGAGCGCGGACCCGTATCCGGCGTCGAAGCTGCCCACGGTCGCGTCGGTCTGCTTGAACTTCCCGTGCTGCGCCGAGGCGATCGTCAGGTCCGCGACGACGTGCAGGCTGTGCCCTCCGCCGGCTGCCCAGCCGTTGACGACGGCGATCACGACCTTCGGCATGGTGCGGATCAGGCGCTGCACCTCGAGGATGTGGAGCCGTCCGGCGCGTGCCGGGTCGATCGTCTCCCTCGTCTCACCGTCCGCATAGCGGTAGCCGTCCCGGCCGCGGATCCGCTGGTCGCCACCGGAGCAGAACGCATGGCCTCCGTCACGAGGACTCGGCCCGTTGCCGGTCAGCAGGACCGTCGCGACGTCGAGGGTCATGCGGGCGTGGTCGAGCGCGCGGTACAACTCGTCGACGGTGCCCGGACGGAAGGCGTTACGGACCTCGGGGCGGTCGAACGCGATGCGCACCGTGGGGAGGTCGCGCACCACGTCGCCGTCGTGGTCGCGCTCCACCTGGCGGTGGTAGGTCAGGTCCGTGAAGTCCTCGAATCCCGCGACGACACGCCAGCGGGCGGGGTCGAAGGTGTCGGATACCGAGGCGGGAAGCTCTGAAGTCACCCGTCGAGTCTAGCCGCGCGGGAGGTACGCCCTGCCGTGCTTCGTGCGCGATACACGCCGCCGTGCGCCGGGGCCGAACGATCCGGGTGCCGCGGCTTCCGGTCACGGCGCAGGCGGGGGATCCGCGGTACCGCCGGCGGAGGCGACGACGGCGGCTGCCACGTCCCTCAGCTTCAGGTTGCGGACGCTGGAGGCGCGCTCGAGGAAGGTCAGCGCCTCCTTCTGCGAGCAGTGGTTCTGCGCCATCAGGATCCCGACGGCGGTGTTGATCGTCGACCGCGAACGCAGGGCGGCATCGAGATCGTCCCGCTCGGAGGCGAGCACGGCGAGGCGGACGGCGAGCCGGAGTGCATTCGAGGTCTCGCGGACGAACTCGTGCGCGACGCCGATCGACGCGGCAGAGAAGGCGTCAGGGGACGAGCTGTAGAAGTTCAGGCCCGCGTTCGCCTCGTCGGCGAGGTGGAACGGCGTGCCGAGGATGGAACGTACTCCCTGTCCGCCCGCCGTCTGCAGGTAGTCGGGCCACCGGTCGTCCTGCAGCGTGTCCGGGACGTACACCGTCTCGAGCGAGCGGGCTGCCGTGATGCACGGCCCCTCGGCCACCCGGTTCTGCTCGTCGTCCAGTCGCCGCGCGTCCTCGCTGCTCCAGGCGACGGTCATGGGGCGGCGCCGGCGCAGCAGGGAGACGGCGCACATCACCTGGTGGTCCGGCGTCGTGAGGTGGCGCGCGGCCCGGGTGGCGATCTCCTACAGGAAATCGTGGACGTCCCCCGTTTCGGTCACGAAGTCCAGGAGATCGCTGTCCACCGATTGCTCGACGGCGCTGCTGTCATCGGTCCCGTTCGGCGTCATCGGATCACCGTAGTCGGCGCCGACGGCCGATGCAGGAGTCTTCTCCGTCGACGATGGGCCGTGCGCCGCCCGCCGGACTGTGCTTGCTAGGCTTCGGCGCATGGACGCCGCACCGGTCTCGAGCCCGCTCCACCCAGTCCCGCCCGTCCGCTCCGGCGCGTCCTTGCCGCCCGCCGAGGGCCGAGCATCGTCAGGCTCGCACTCACCGGCCGCCGGAGCCACGGCGCCGGGTCCCCTCTGGGACGGAGCGGTGAACGCGCGTGACGTCGGAGCGGCCGTGTCCGCCGTGCAGCCGGGGCGCCTCTACCGGATGGGCCGGCACGAGTGGGTCACGGAGGCGGGGTGGGAGCAGGCCTGGGAGCACGGCGCCCGCACCGTGATCGACCTGCGCAATCCGTTCGAGCTGGGACGACGTTCCCAGGACCCACGCGTCCGGCCGGATGTCCTCGCCCGGTTCACGGTCCTCAACCTGCCGACCGAGGACCAGACGGACGCCGACTTCATGGCGTTGACCGGCCCGTACCTGAACACCCCCGAGCACTACCGCGAGAACCTGTACCGCTGGCCGGAGAAGTTCGGGGCCATCGCCCGGGCGTTCGTCACCGCCCCACCCGGCGGGGTCGTCATCCACTGCGCCGCCGGCAGGGACCGGACGGGCATGGTGGTGGCGCTGCTGCTGGCCGCCTCCGGCATCCCGCATCCGGAGATCGGCGCCGACTACGCGAGAGCCGTGACGGCGATCAATGACCGCTACCGGGGCCAGGAGGTGCCACACGAGACGCCACGCTCCCACGAGGAACTGGCCGAGTGGCTCGCCGTCGCGCAGGGTCACCTCGGAACGCTGCTGTCCTCACTCGACGCCGCGCGCTACCTGCTCGACGCCGGGCTCACGGAGGCCGAGCTCGACCTGCTGCGCGAGCGGCTCACCGGTTCGCGAGCGCCCGTGCAGGCCTAGCGACGCCGACCGGCGGGCGGTGTCCGGGCCGGGAGGCCGGCTCCGCAGGCCCCGAAGGAACCGCTGGAATCACAGGCCCCGAAGGAACCGCTGGAACCGAAGGCCCCGCAGGAATCACAGGAACCACAGGAACCACAGGAACCACAGGAACCACAGGAACCACAGGAACCACCGAGCATCGAGGTCCGCGGGGCCGCTCGCCCCCGACGGGAGATCGCTGCCCGACGGGACCGGGTGCTGCCTGGACCTGTCCGGCGGGAAGGGGTGATCAGCGCTGCAGCTGGGCGAGGTTGACCGAGCTGCGGACGGCGGGGAAATACCCCGACTTGTACCCCTCCGCCGTCGGGTGCAGATTGTCCACCGCGCCGGCGCGGAAGGTGATCCACGGCGACGGCGAGCCGAGGCCGTGGCCGTCGAACTTCTGCACGAGGTCCACGAAGGTGTACCCGTGCGCCTCGGCCTGCTTCCGGATGACCGCATTGAGCGCATCCGTTCCGGCGTTGAAGGCCGTCTGCGAGGCGACGGGGATGACCGGGATGCCGAACTCGGGGGAGAACAGGTGGGGGTACCCGGTGACGGCGACCGTCGCGTTCGGCGCGGCCGCGTCGATGGAATCGAAGAGCGTGTCCAGGTTCCGGTCGAGCGCCGGCAGCGCTGTCGCGTTCTTGCCGGCGATCACCTGGGCGCATACGGCCGTGGACTGCGTGGCGCACGCACCGGCGATCTCGCCGAATCCGACGTCGTTCCCGCCGGCCGAGAGGGTGACGAGGTCCGTGGCGGGGGAGAGCGCGCCTGCGGCCGCCACCCGAGCCACCTGTTCGGGGAGATCGAGCGCGCCACCCGGCTCCGTGGCGGCCTTGGCGCCTGCGCAGGTGGCGTCGGCGACGAGCTGCACCTGCTTCTTGCCATCGAGGATGCCGGGTAGGCCCAACGGTGACTGACCGCACCCGTTCACGTAGGAGCCGGCACCGAAACCGGAGGCATAGGAGTCACCGAGTGCGACATAGGAGAGCGGCTGCTTCGGCGCTGCTGCCGCGGGGGCGGCGCCACCGGCCAGGATGGCGGAGGCTGCGGTCGCGAGGACGGCGAACCTGAGGGAGTGCTGACGGAGGACACGCGCGGCGGGAGTCATGGCCTAACGGTACTCGCGGATCAGCGCTTGTCGAGGAGGAGGTTCGTGATCCTCAGGGTGCACAGGCGCCGGCCTGCCGCATCGGTGATCAGGACCTCGTGGGTGGTGAGGGTCCGGCCCAGGTGGAGCGGGGTCGCGGTGATGGTGATGACGCCCTCGCGCGCACTCCTGTGATGGGTCGCGGACACGTCGACACCGACGGCCGTCCTGCCCTGGGTGGAGGCGTGGATGACCGCCGCCCAGGAGCCGACGGCCTCCCCGACGGCCAGGGAAGCGCCGCCGTGCAGCAGTCCGAAGGACTGGCGGTTGCCCTCGACGGGCATCGTGGCGACCACGCGTTCCACCGACTGCTCGAGGATCCTCACGCCCATCTTCTCGTCGAGCTCGCCGAGGGTGATGGTCCAGGGTGCGGGGGATTCGTGGGTCACGGCTGCGGTCTCCGGGGCGGTGGAACGGGGTCGGTCGACGGCAACTCTAGCCCTTCCCCGGGGGAGTCCTCGGGTTCCCGATCGCGTCCTTCCGGTAACGATCCCATCACGAAGACCATCATGTCCCGCCCCTGACCTGCGACGATGCCGCGCTCTCGAAGTCTCTCGACTACCGTGGAAGCGCTCCCACTTGACAGTGCCGTACGTCACAGTCAGGATGATCTGACAGCGTGAGAGCGCTCCCACCGCTCCTGATCAGCGTGGCGGGAACCGACGTCTTGGGCTGCCGAATCCACTCGCTCCGGCGGCGGGTTCCGGGTGCTCCCGGTTCTCGCCGCCGCCACCCCCGTCCTGGTCCCGGTTCGTCATCCATCGCGGTGAGAGAACCCGTCCGGCCGCCAGGAAAGTCCACCCAAAGAAACCCCTCGACAGCCCTGCGCCCGCAGGTGTCGAAGCTGACAAAGGAGTCACCCGTGCACAGCAGAGCACGCATCACAGCACTTTCCGCCGCGGCGGCATGCCTCGCCCTGGCCCTCACCGCCTGCGGATCCGGCGGAACCGAGAACGCAGGAACCGAAGGCGAGACCGGCACCGAGGACGTCACCCTCTCGGTCGGCACCTTCAACGAGTTCGGCTACGAGGAGCTCTTCACCGAGTACGAGGAGCTCAACCCGAACGTCACGATCGAGCACAAGAAGGCTGCGACCTCCAACGAGGCCCGCGACAACCTCACCACGAGGCTCGCCGCCGGCTCGGGCCTGTCCGACATCGAGGGCATCGAGGTCGACTGGCTGCCCGAACTGCTCGAATACCCCGACCAGTTCGCCGACCTCAGCGATCCCGCTGTCGAGGGCCGCTGGCTGGACTGGAAGATGGCGGCCGCGACCACCGAGGACGGCCAGCTCATCGGCTACGGCACCGACGCCGGCCCCCAGGGCGTGTGCTACCGCGCGGACCTCTTCGAGAAGGCCGGCCTGCCGAGCGACCGCGAGTCCGTCGCGGACATGCTCGACGGCTCCTGGCAGGACTACTTCGACGCCGGGAAGGAATTCGTCGCCGCCAGTGACGGCGTCGCCTGGTTCGACTCCGCCGGAGCCACCTACCAGGGCATGATCAACCAGGTCCAGAACGCCTACGAGGACAACGAGGGCGCGGTCATCGCGACCGACAACTCCGAGGTCAAGGACATCTACGAGCAGGTCCTCCAGGCCTCCGTCACCGACGGCCTCTCGGCCCACCTCACGCAGTGGGAGGACGACTGGGTGGCGAGCTTCCAGTCCGACGCCTTCGCCACCAAGCTCTGCCCGGGCTGGATGCTCGGTGTCATCGAGGGCAACGCCGAAGGCATCGAGGGCTGGGACATCGCTGATGTCTTCCCCGGCGGCGGCGGCAACTGGGGCGGCTCGTACCTGACCGTCCCGACCCAGGGCGCCAACCAGGCCGAGGCGAAGAAGCTCGCCGAGTGGCTCACGGCTCCCGAGCAGCAGGTCAAGGCCTTCGAGTCGAAGGGGACGTTCCCCAGCCAGGTCGAGGCGCTCGAGAGTGACGCGCTGCTGGGCCAGACCAACGCCTTCTTCAACGACGCGCCGACCGGCGAGATCCTCGCGAACCGCGCCACCGCCGTCGAGGTCACGCCGTTCAAGGGCCCGAAGTACTTCGCCATCAACGACGCGATGCAGCAGGCGCTGACCCGCGTGGACGTCGACAAGACCGACGATCCCGACTCCTCCTGGGAGAAGTTCGTCACCGCTGTGGGCGCTCTGTAGCCGATGGCCGTCACGGACCGGGTCCACACCCCACCCCCTACGAGACAGCGGTCTCCACGCGACAAGAGCGTGAAGCGGCTGGCCTTCTCCCAGAAGGTATCGAAGTGGGACGTCAAGCTGTCCCCGTATCTCTACATCTCGCCGTTCTTCCTGCTCTTCGCCGTCACGGGCCTCTTCCCGCTGCTCTATACGGCATGGGTCTCGCTGCACTCCTGGAACCTCATCGGAGGCCAGGGCGAGTTCACCGGGCTGGAGAACTACGAGTTCGTGCTCGCGCAGCCGTTCTTCTGGAACGCGGTAGGCAATACGTTCAGCATCTTCCTCCTCTCGTCGGTCCCGCAGGTCGTCATCGCCATCGCCATCGCCGCGGTGCTGGATGCGAACCTCAGGGCCCGGACGTTCTGGCGGATGGGCGTCCTGGTTCCCTTCGTGGTGGCCCCTGTGGCCGTGGGGCTGATCTTCAACAACCTCTTCGCTGACCAGGCAGGCCTGTTCAACGAGATGTTGGTGGGGGTGGGCCTGGACCCGGTCCGTTGGCACTCCGACTCGCTGGCGAGCCACGCGGCCATCGCCACCATGGTCAACTTCCGCTGGACGGGCTACAACGCCCTGATCTTCCTCGCGGCCATGCAGGCGATCCCGAGGGACGTCTACGAGGCCGCGACCATCGACGGCGCGGGGCGGCTCCGCCAGTTCTTCTCGGTCACCGTGCCGATGCTGCGCCCCACCATCATCTTCGTGGTCATCACCGCCACCATCGGCGGACTCCAGATCTTCGACGAGGCCCGGGTGTTCGACCAGGCCGGCCTCGGCGGGGCGGACCGCCAGTGGCAGACGCTCACCATGTACATCTGGGAGCTCGGCTGGGGGCAGCGCAACTTCGGCAGGGCATCCGCCGTCGCCTGGCTGCTGTTCCTGATCATCGTCATCATCGCGATGGCGAACTTCCTCATCACCCGCCGCATCGCCAACCAGGGAGGCCGACAGTGAGCTCCGTCCCCATGATCGAGCAGACTGCGGGCAAGGGCGCTGCCCGGGCCGCCCAGCGTGGCCTGGGCGCCCGGCGCCGCGGAGGCGCCGGTGGAACCATGCGACGCCCCGGCTTCCTGACCTACGGCTTCCTCGGCGCGGTGATCCTCGGATCCGTGTTCCCGCTCTGGTGGTCCTTCCTCGTGGGCAGCCACGACAGCTCGGTGATCAGCAAGGGCGTCCCGTTGACGCCGGGCGGCAACTTCTTCGCCAATGCCGCCACCGTGCTGGACAGCATCCCGTTCTGGAAGGCCCTGAGCAACAGCATCATCGTCTCCACCGTCACGGCCGCCTCGGTGGTGCTGTTCTCCACGCTTGCCGGCTTCGCGTTCGCCAAACTCCGTTTCCGCGGCAGCAAGGTGCTGCTCGTGTTCGTCATCGCCACCATGGCGGTGCCCACCCAGCTCGGCGTGGTCCCGCTGTTCATCGTGATGGCGAAACTCGGGTGGACAGGGTCCCTCTGGGCCGTGATCGTGCCCGGCGTCGTCACGGCTTTCGGTGTCTTCTGGATGACGCAGTACCTTCGCGACGCCTTGCCGGACGAACTCATCGAGGCCGTGCGGATCGACGGCGCGTCGATGATCCAGGCGTTCTGGTACGTTGGGCTGCCGGCAGCACGGCCCGCAGCCGCGATGCTCGCACTCTTCACCTTCGTCGCCACGTGGACCAACTTCTTCTGGCCGTTCATCGTGCTGGATCCCTCCAACCCCACCCTTCCGGTGGCTCTGCAGCTGCTCCAGGCCGCGCACTTCGTCGACTACTCGATCGTGCTCGCCGGGGCCGTGCTGTCCACCATCCCGCTGCTGCTCCTCTTCGCCGTCGCGGGACGCCAACTCGTTTCAGGAATCATGCAAGGAGCAGTCAAAGGATGAGCAGCACCGACATCACCTTCCCCGAGGGTTTCCTCTGGGGAGCCGCCACCGCGGCCTACCAGATCGAGGGCGCAGCCCGGGAGGGCGGCAGGGGGCCGTCCATCTGGGACACTTTCAGCCGGGTGCCGGGAGCGGTGGCGGATGCACACAACGGCGACGTCGCGTGCGACCACTACCACCGGTCCGCCTCGGACGTCAGCCTCATGAAGAGCCTCAACCTGCAGGCGTACCGCTTCTCGACGTCGTGGTCGCGCTGCATGCCCGACGGCGTCACCCCGAACGCGGAGGGCATCGCGTTCTACTCGGCGCTCGTGGACCAGCTCCTCGAAGCGGGCATCAAGCCGTGGCTCACCCTCTACCACTGGGACCTCCCGCAGGCCCTGGAGGACGAGGGCGGCTGGACGAACCGCGAGACGGCCTACCGCTTCGCCGAGTACGCGGCGGTCATGCACGAGGCGCTCGGGGACCGGGTCCGCGTGTGGACCACGCTGAACGAGCCGTGGTGCGCGGCCTTCCTCGGCTACGCCGCGGGCATCCATGCGCCCGGCCGCCAGGAGCCGACGGCGGCACTCGCCGCCGCACACCATCTCCTGCTCGGGCACGGACTCGCCACGCAGGAACTGCGCCGGCGTGACGCGGAGGCGACCCTCGGCATCACGCTGAACCTCACCGTCCCCGACCCGCTCGATCCCGAGAGCGAGGCGGACCGCGATGCGGCCCGCCGGATCGACGGGCAGTTCAACCGCATCTTCCTCGATCCGGTACTCCGGGGCGCCTACCCCGAGGACGTCCTCGCGGACGTCGCGCACCTCGGTATGACGGAGCACATCCGTGAGGGCGACCTGGAGGTCATCGGCACGCCGATCGACGTCCTCGGGGTGAATTACTACCACGGCGAAGCCGTCACCATGACGCCGGCCGGGGAGTCCGTCCCCCAGGAGGGCCATGCGCCGCTCGAACGCCCGATCTCCTCGCCCTACGTCGCGGCACACGGCGTGCGTTCGGTCCCACGCGGCCTGCCCGTCACCGCGATGGACTGGGAGGTGCAGCCGGAGGGACTCCGCCGTCTGCTCAACCGCCTGCAGGACGAGTACACGGGACCCGCGGGGATCCCCGTGTACGTCACCGAGAACGGGGCGGCCTACGACGACGTCCCGGACGAGGGTGGCTTCGTGGACGACCAGGACCGCCTCTCCTTCTTCGACCAGCACGTCCGGGCCATGAAGGACGCGATCGATGACGGGGTGGACCTCCGGGGCTACCTGGCCTGGTCCCTCCTGGACAACTTCGAATGGGCGTGGGGCTACCACCAGCGCTTCGGGCTGGTCCGGGTGGACTACGCGACGCAGGAGCGCATCCCGAAGGCCAGTGCCCTCTGGTACGCGCGCCTCGCCGCGACCAACGCACTCAGCGCCGACGCCTCGGCCGCGGACGCGGGAAAGCCGGGTGTCGTATTGTCGAGGTGATGAACGCCTCCCCGCCCCGGTCACTGCGCCAGGTGCCAGGCCGCCCGAGCCCCACGCTCGAGGACCTGGCCCTGGCCGCCGGGGTGTCGCGCTCCACGGCCTCACGCGCGATCAACGGAGGGGACCGCGTCAGTCCCGAGGCCCAGGCAGCCGTGGACCGTGCCGTGGTGTCCCTCGGCTACATCCCGAACAGGGCTGCCCGCAGCCTGGTGACGCGGCGCACCTCGTCGATCGCGCTGGTCATCCCCGAACCCGACGTCCGGGTCATGATGGATCCCTTCTTCGCCGTCGTCATCACCGGGATCACGGAGGCGCTCCGCGAGACCGACGTCCAGCTCGTGCTGCTGATGTCGAGGACCGACGACGACTCCGCGCGCACCCTGCGCTACCTCCGCGGAGGCCACGTGGACGGCGCGATCGTCGTCTCCCACCACAAGGCCGATTCCTGGGCGAGATCGCTCTCCGAGACCGGCCTGCCCACCATCTTCATCGGCCGCCCCTGGGACACGGCGTTCGACGTCACGTATGTGGATACCGACAACGAGGGTGGCGGGCGCATCGCCGCCCGGCACCTGAGCGGCATCGGTCGCCGCAGGCTCGCGACCGTCGCCGGACCCGCGGACATGACGGCCGCCGTCGACCGCCTCCGCGGCTGGCAGGCGGGCCTCCGCGAGGCGGGCCTGCCCGAGGGGCCGGTGGTCCACGCCGACTTCACGACCGACGGGGCCGCCGCTGCTGCCCGGCGGCTGCTGGCCGAGCACCCGGACATCGACGGCATCTTCGCCGCGTCGGACCTCATGGCGCTCGGCGTCATGGAGGCCATCCAGGCGGCGGGCAGGAGCGTGCCGGGGGACATCGCCCTCATGGGCTACGACAACCACGCCGTGGCGGAGACGGCCGCCACGCCCCTCACGACCATCACGCAGCCCATGGTCGAGATGGCCGTGAAGGCGGGCACCATGCTCCTCGAGGAGATCGAGGCTCCGGGCTCGCACCCGGAGCCCGTCATCTACTCGACCGAGCTCGTGGAACGCGCCAGCACATCCGTGGCGCCGACGGCCTCGGCGGCGAAGGCGTAGTCCCACGCGATGTCGCGCCAGCGGGAGTAGCGTCCGCTGGCGCCGCCGTGTCCACCGTCCATCTCGGTCTTCAGGACGATCGGCTCCGTGCCCGTCGTCGTCTCCCTGAGCTGCGCCACCCACTTGGCCGGCTCGACGTACAGGACCCGGGAGTCGTTGTAGCTCGTGACGGCCGCGATCCGCGGGTAGGCCACGGGCCGGACGTTCTCGTAGGGCGTGTACTCCTTCATGTACCGGTACACCTCGGGGTCCGTGATCGGGTTGCCCCACTCCTCCCACTCGAGCGCGGAGAGCGGGAGCTCCGGGTCGAGGATGGTGGTCAGGGCGTCGACGAACGGGACCTGCGCCACGATCGCCCGGTACTTCTCGGGCGCCAGGTTCGCGACGGCACCCATGAGCAGTCCGCCCGCCGAACCGCCGATCGCGGCGATGCGCGCAGGGTCCGCCCAGCCCGAGGAGCCGATGTAGGTGGTCGCATCGACGAAGTCGGTGAACGTGTTCTTCTTCGCGAGCTTCTTGCCCTGCTCGTACCAGGTCCGGCCCATCTCGCCGCCCCCACGGATGTGCGCGGTCACGTAGACGATGCCGCGGTCCAGGAGCGAGAGCCGCGCGATCGAGAAGGCGGGGTCCATGCTGACCTCGTAGCTGCCGTAGGCGTAGACGACGGCGGGATGCGTGCCGTCCTGCGCGAGGTCGGCGCGGCGGACCACCGACAGCGGGATCAGCGTGCCGTCCGCGGCCGGAGCCCACTGCCGCTCGGCGACGTACTCCGCCGGGTCGTACCCGCCACGGACGTCTGTCTCCTTGCGCAGCTCCAGTGAACCGGCCGCGAGGACGTAGTCGTAGACGCGTGGCGGAGTGAGGTAGGACGTATAGGACAGCCGGATGACGGGGGACTCGAACTCGGCGTTCGCGAGGTTGCAGGTGAACAGTTCCTCGTCGAAGTCGGGTTCCGTCGGCAGCTCCTGGTCGCTCGACCCGAGACCTGCCAGCGGCAGGACCTGGACGCGCTCGATGGTGTCCTTGCGGACCGAGAGGACGAGGTGCGTCTGCGTGACGGTCAACCCGTTCACGCGGACGGCGTCGTCGTGCGGGAGGACTGTGGTCCACTCCTGGTCCGCGAGCGGGCGGTCGAACTCCGAGGCCCGTACGAGGCTGACCATCGAGTTCCTCGCGTCGCGGTCGTGGGTGAGCAGGTAGTGCGCGGCGCCGTCGATGACGACGGGCTCGGCGTCGTACAGGATCCGCTCGTCTCGGGAGATCAGCGTGGTGAGGCCGGCGTCGGGCCGCGCGAGGTCCAGGACGCGGTACTCGCTGTACTCGGAGCAGCCGATGCTGATGAGGAGCTGCGTGCGGTCCGCCGAGACCTCGAAGCCCGTCCACATGGCGACGTCGTCCTCCTGGTAGACGACGTCGTCGTCCGTCACCGCGGTGCCGAGGGTGTGCGAGCGCACCTGGTACGGGCGCCACGAGTCATCGACGACGGTGTAGTAGACGCGGGATCCGTCGGGGGAGAAGGCGAGGCCGTAGAAGACGTTCGGCACCTCGTCGGGGAGGAGCTCGCCGGTCGTCAGGTCCTTGACGCGGAGCGTGAAGCGCTCGTCGCCGGCGTTGTCCTCGCAGTATGCGAGCAGCGTCCCGTCCTCGGTCACGGACAGGCCGCCGAGGGAGAAGAAGGGCTTGCCCTCGGCGAGCTCGTTCCCGTCGAGCATGATCTGCTCGCCGGGCACGGGGCGGCCGGGCACCACCTCCGGCGGCGTCCAGTCACGGCCGACATCACCCGTGTCCGCCGCGGCGACGCGGCACTGGATGCCGTACTGCTTGCCCTCCTCGGTGCGCGAGTAGTACCACCAGCCCTTCTTGCGGGCGGGCACCGACAGGTCGGTCTCCTGGGTGCGGTCCTTGATCTCCGTGAAGATGGCCTCGCGCAGCGGCTCCTGGTGCCGGGCCACGGCTTCGGTGTAGGCGTTCTCGCGCTCGAGGTACTCGATCAGCTCCGGACTCTCCTTGTCGCGCATCCACTCGTAGTGGTCGACGAAGGTGTCGCCGTGGTGCGTGCGGTCGGAGGGGACCTTCCTGGCGGCGGGCGGGACGGGGACTTCAAGCGCGGTGGCGTCAGCGGTCATGGCTCCCATCTTGCCACTGCCCGCGCGGCGGAGGGCGACCCGCCGGGCCCGGTCTCCTGGGTCGGGTTGCCGCCGGTTGACCGTGCAGGGTGGGCATGTAAGGGTGGAGCAGGCCTTTACAGAACGAGCGTTCAGTAATTCGTTCCGAGCGACGGGGCCGAACCTGTGACGACGAGGGAGACGACCATGGCCGAGGCATTCCTGGTAGGGGGAGTCCGCACCCCCGTGGGCCGTTACGGCGGGGCACTGTCCAGTGTCCGCCCCGACGATCTCGCAGCCCTCGTCCTCTCGTCGGTGGTCCAGCGTGCCGGCCTCGATCCGGCCGCTGTCGACGAGGTGATCCTCGGCAACGCGAACGGCGCCGGCGAGGAGAATCGCAACGTCGCGCGCCTCGCGTCCCTGCTCGCAGGGTTCCCGGACACCGTCCCCGGCATCACTGTCAACCGCCTGTGCGCATCCGGCCTCTCCGCCATCATCATGGCCTCCCACATGATCAAGGCGGGTGCCGCGGACATCGTGATCGCGGGCGGCGTCGAGTCCATGAGTCGCGCGCCCTGGGTCATGGAGAAGCCGGACAAGGCTTTCGCCAAGCCGGGCGCCGTCGTCGACACCTCCATCGGCTGGCGCTTCACCAATCCGCTGCTCGCCGCACGGGAGAAGACCACCTACTCGATGCCCGAGACGGCCGAGGAGCTCGCCTCGGTGGACGGCATCACGCGCGACGACGCCGACGCCTTCGCGCTCCGGTCCCACGAGCGGGCGCTGGCCGCGATGGAGGCGGGGCGCTTCGACGACGAGATCGTGTCCGTGCAGGTCAACCGGGGCCGCACGTCCTTCGCCGTGGACACCGACGAGGGACCGCGCGCCGAGACGACCCTGGCGGTCCTCGGTGGACTCCGACCCGTCGTCCGGCCGGGCGGGATCGTCACGGCCGGGAATTCCAGCTCGCTCAACGACGGCGCGTCCGCCGTGATCGTCGCCTCGGAGGCGGCCCTGCAGCGCTACGGGCTGACGCCACGGGCCCGGATCCTCGACGGTGCCTCCGCCGGCGTACCCCCGGAGATCATGGGGATCGGTCCCGTACCCGCCACGCAGAAGGTCCTGGACCGGACCGGAGCGGGCATCGCCGATCTCGGCGCCGTCGAACTCAACGAGGCCTTCGCCACGCAGTCCCTCGCGTGCATCCGCCGCCTCGGTCTCGACGAGGAGATCGTGAACCGGGACGGCGGGGCCATCGCCCTCGGCCACCCGCTCGGCTCCTCGGGCTCCCGCATCGCCATCACCCTGCTGGGGCGCATGGAGCGGGAACTCAGCGGGGAGGCGCGCCGCCTCGGGCTCGCGACCATGTGCGTGGGCGTCGGCCAGGGCACCGCGATGCTGCTCGAGGGCGTCTGATGCCCGCCGCGCTGAAGCTCACCGAAGTCGAGGGCTCGAATGTCCTGGTCGTCGAACTCCACCGGCCCGAGGTCCGCAATGCCATCGACCGGCAGATGGTCGATGAGCTGCATGCCGTCTGCGCGGACCTCGAGCGCGCTCCGCGCACGCTGATCCTGATCGGGTACGGCGGCGTGTTCGCCTCGGGCGCCGACATCGCCGAGCTGCGGGAACGGCGGCGCGACGACGCCCTCGCGGGCATCAACTCGACCCTGTTCGCCCGCATCGCGGCCCTGCCGATGCCCGTCATCGCCGCCCTCGACGGCTATGCGCTCGGCGGCGGCGCCGAGCTGGCCTTCGCCGCCGACCTCCGCATCGGCACCCCCCGCCTGAAGATCGGGAATCCCGAGACGGGCCTCGGCATCCTGCCCGCCGCCGGAGCCACGTGGCGCCTGAAGGAACTCGTGGGGGAGCCGCTCGCGAAGGAGATCCTCCTCGCAGGGCGCATCCTCTCCGCGGAGGAGGCCCTCGACGCACGCCTCATCTCCTCGGTCCACGAGCCCGACGAGCTCCTGGCGGCTGCCCACGGACTCGCGGACCGGATCGCCCGCCAGGACCCCCTCGCCGTCCGGATCACCAAGAGCGTCTTCCACGCCCCCCGGGAGTCACACCCCGTGATCGACCAGCTGGCGCAGGCCATCCTGTTCGAGTCCGAGGCCAAGTTCGATCGCATGCAGCACTTCCTCGACCGGAAGAAGGGTTCCTGATGACCTCCCTCGACGTCCCCTCAGTCGTCGGTGTCCCCGCCTCCGTCGGTGTGCTCGGCGGCGGTCGCATGGGCGCGGGGATCGCGCACGCCTTCTGCCTCGCGGGCGCGCGCGTCGTCGTCGTCGAGCGTGACGACGCTGCAGCCGCGGCCGGGCTCGACCGCGTGACGCAGGCCCTCGGCCGCAGCGTCGACCGCGGGACGACGCCGGATGACCTCGGAACCCTGTCCGCCCGCGTCTCGGTCTCCACGGACTACGCCGCCTTCGCGGACTGCGGGCTCGTCGTCGAGGCGGTTCCCGAGGACCTGGACCTCAAGCGTCACGCACTGCGGGCCGTCGAGGACGTGCTCGACGGCGGCGCCTGGCTCGCCACGAACACGTCGTCGCTCTCGGTCGATGCGCTGGCCGGCGCCCTGCGGCGGCCGGAACGGTTCTGCGGCCTCCACTTCTTCAACCCCGTCCCCGCCTCCGCCCTGATCGAGGTGGTCGTGGGCAGCCAGACCTCCCCGGAGCTCGAGGCCGCCACGCGGACCTGGGTGACCGCGCTCGGGAAGGCGCCCGTCGTCGTGCGGGACACCCCCGGCTTCGCCAGTTCGCGACTCGGCGTCGCGATCGCCCTCGAAGCCATGCGCATGCTCGAGGAGGGCGTCGCGTCGGCGGAGGACATCGACGCCGCGATGGTCCTCGGGTACCGGCATCCGGTCGGGCCGCTGCGCACCACCGACCTCGTGGGCCTCGACGTCCGCCTCGGCATCGCCGAATACCTCGAGTCCACACTCGGCCCCCGTTTCACCCCGCCGGCCATCCTGCGTGACAAGGTGGCCGCGGGGCACCTCGGACGCAAGAGCGGCCGCGGCTTCTTCGACTGGGAGGATGCGCCGTCGTCCTCCGTCTCCCCTCCTCCCTCGGCACAACCAGCGAAAGGTGAGCGGCCATGACCACCGCCCCGGAACGAGTACAGATCGACGTCGTCCCCAGCTTCATCGAGGACGCCTGGTGGACGCCCGACCGCGCGGCCGCGGACGACGACGGCACCGTGGTTCGCGACGCCAGCACGGGCGAGGAGCTCGCCGTCGTCAGCACGGCCGGCATCGACACCGCCGCGGCGATCGGGTTCGCGCGGACCACGGGGCAGGCCGAGCTCGGTCGCTTCACCTTCCACGAGCGCGCCCTGAAGCTCAAGGAGCTCGCCCAGTACCTCAACGCCCACCGTGAACCGCTGTACGAGCTGTCCGCGAAGACCGGCGCCACGAGGATCGATTCGATGGTGGACATCGACGGCGGCATCGGCGTGCTCTTCACGTTCGGCTCGAAGGGCCGCCGCGAGCTGCCGAACTCGCACGTGATCGTCGACGGTCCGCCCGAGGTGCTCTCGAAGGACGGCTCCTTCCTCGGGACGCACATCCACACGCGGATCCCGGGCGTCGCCGTGCAGATCAACGCCTTCAACTTCCCGGTGTGGGGCATGCTCGAGAAGCTCGCCCCCGCGTTCCTCGCCGGCGTCCCGACCATCGTGAAGCCCGCCACGCCCACCGGGTTCCTGACCGCCGCCGTCGTGAAGCTCATCATCGGCTCGGCGATCCTGCCGACGGGCGCGCTGCAGCTGATCTCCGGTCCCGCCCGCGACATCCTCGACCACCTCGACTACCGCGACCTCGTCTCCTTCACCGGTTCGGCCTCGACTGCCAATCACCTCAAGTCGCACGCATCCATCGCGCGCGGCGGCGTCCGCTTCACGGGCGAGACGGACTCCCTCAATGCGGCCATCCTGGGACCCGACGCCGTCCCCGGCACCCCCGAGTTCGACGCCTTCGTGAAGTCGCTCGTCACGGAGATCACGGTCAAGGCCGGCCAGAAGTGCACGAGCATCCGGCGGTCCATCGTGCCCGAATCCCTGGTCGAGGACGTCGTCCGGGCTGCCGGCGATCGGATCCGGGAGCGGGTGACCCTCGGGGATCCACGCGCCGAGGGCGTCACGATGGGCGCGCTCGCCTCCCTCGCCCAGCTCGAGGGGGTGCAGGAATCCGTGCGCGAACTGATCGCGGGCGGCGCGTCCCTGGCGTTCGGGTCGCTGGACGCGCCCGACGTCGTGCTCGCCGACAACACCTCCGGCAAGGCGCCGGGCGGGGCGTTCATGGAACCGGTGCTGCTCACCTGGCAGGACGTCGAAGCCGGGGCGCTCCACTCGGTCGAGGCCTTCGGCCCCGTCGCGTCGGTGATCGGGTACGACGACGTCCAGCACGCCGTCCGCCTCGCGGCCCTCGGATCCGGTTCGCTCGTCGCCACGGTCTGCACCAACGACCCCGCTGTGGCGCAGCAACTGGTCCTCGGCATCGCGGCGCACCACGGCCGCGTGCTCATCCTGAACCGCGAGGACGCCCGCTCCTCGACCGGGCACGGCTCGCCCGTCCCGCACCTGGTGCACGGTGGGCCCGGCCGGGCCGGAGGCGGCGAGGAGCTCGGCGGGATGCGCTCGGTGCTGCACCACATGCAGCGCACCGCGGTCCAGGGCTCCCCGAACATGCTCACGAGCATCACCGGTGAGTGGCACACGGGAGCGGACCGCCGCTTCGACGACGTCCACCCGTTCCGCAAGGACCTCGCGACGCTGCGGATCGGCGACAGCGTCCGGTCCGCACTGCGGCAGGTGACGCTGGCGGACATCACCGCCTTCGCCGAGACCACGGGCGACACCTTCTACGCGCACACCAACGAGGAGGCCGCTGCCGCCAACCCGTTCTTCCCCGGCATCGTGGCGCACGGTTACCTGCTGCTCTCCTGGGGCGCCGGCCTGTTCGTCGATCCCGAGCCCGGGCCCGTCCTCGCCAACTACGGCCTGGAGAATCTGCGCTTCATCACGCCGGTCGCCGCGGGTGATTCCATCCGGGTCACGCTGACGGCCAAGCGCATCACGCCGCGGGAGACCGACGAGTACGGCGAGGTGGCCTGGGACGCCATCCTGCACAACCAGGACGACGAGATCGTGGCGACCTACGACGTCCTGACCCTCGTGCAGAAGTAGCCGGAGCTGCTGGTCCCGGTTCGGGGCTGCCGTTCCGCCCACTCCGGGGCCGTCGGGACGCGTTCCTCCCACTGGCCGAGGCCGGTCAGTGGGAGGAGACGCTTCTGCCCACCGACCGATCGCGGTCACGGGGCAGAGTGCGCCTCGAGGGCCGCCCTGACGAGTCGAATGAAGGTGTCCGGATCCCTCTGCAGCAGGGACCAGGTGACGCGCAGCACGGGCATCCCGCGTGCTGGCAGCAGATTCCACCGGCGACGGTCTTCCTCGAAGGCGCGCCGGTCACTGTGGTATTCGCGCCCGTCGGCCTCGACCCCCAGGACTCCATCGACAACGAGGCCGAGACGACCGACGCCGGACACCTGCACCTGCGACGCGACGTGGAAACCGGCCTCGAGCAGTCGATACCTCGCGACCGTCTCGAGGATCGACTCAGCCTGCGGATCGATCAGCGCCACGATCCGGCGCAGGGCGCCGGACCTGTGCCCGACGACGTGCTCCCGCAGGTCATCGAGCGTGACGGCGCCCCGGACGACTGCTGATTCGACGATGCACAGGGCATCGAGTTCCGGCAGGCACCGCATGACCTGCAGGCACACGACGAGATCCGTCACGCGGCGTGCCGCTCGATGAACGCGCAAGCCGGCAGTGTCGATCTGCCGCCCGTGGTCCGTGGCAACGTGCATCAGCCGGGGTTGTCGAAGGATCCAGAGCCCGCGGTGGTGCGCCGCACTGACGCAGGCGAGTTCGACGCCCAGCCGTAGCGCGTCCACGACCGCGGGATCATGGTTTGGAAGCGCACAGATACCGCGGGCAACCCGGAGGACCTGAGCCCGTTCGCACGCCGTCGTGATGGCGGCCCTCCCCGTACCGGCGGCCACGAGCTCCGTCAGCCGGGCCACCCCACCCAGCCCGGAAAGCAGGTGAACGACCGTCATGGGACCACTGTGACGGCCCGTCGGGATCCAGGGTGCCGTGTTGTCCCTCTGTGGACGACGCCACGGCCCCGTTGCGGTGACGCGTCAGCCCATTCACCGGCTTCCGTCGGTGGGAAGGAGCGTCTATTCCCACTGACCGGCAACGGTCGGTGGGAGGAGCGGGCGGCAATCCCCCACTCGGAACTCCTCAGCGATGGGAGTCTTCGCGCCTTCGTCCCCCGGGACGCCGGTGGGCGGGAGTCCTCCGACGCCGGAGAGCAGCCCGGTCAGCGCCGATGCAGGCCGTCGAAGACCATGAGGATGATGTCGTCGGCCAGCTTGTCGGCGGTGAGCGGTCCTCCGGGTCGGTACCACTCCACGATCGAGTTGATGGTCCCGAAGATGAGGCGCGTCGTTGTCCGCGGGTCGATGTCGTCGCGGATGGAGCCCTCGTGGCGGGCGGCGTCGACGAGCGCGGCGATCTCACGGTCGAACCTCCGGCGCCGGTCGAGGGCCTCACGCTCCACCTCCGTGTTGCCGCGGAGCCGCAGCAGGAGCGTGACGAAGGGGAGGCGCTCGGTCAGGACGGCGATGGTGCCACGGAGGACGAACTCCAGCCGGGCGTCCGCGGCACCGGTGCCCGCGCGGCTGTCCTCGAGCACGGCCTCCAGCCCGCCGAGCGCGTGGTCGAGCGCGAGCCGGAGCAGGTCGCCCTTCGACGGCACGTGGTGGTAGATCGCCGACTTGCTGATGCCGAGTTCCTCGGCGAGCATGCCCATCGACGTCGCCTCGTAGCCGTGGCGGTTGAAGGCCGTGACGGCGACGGCGAGGACCGACTGCTGGTCGTACCCGGGACGTCCCCGGCGGGCAGTGGGGAGCGGTGCGGCTCCGGCAGCAGTCATACGGTCATTTTTGCACGACCGTTCGGTCGGGAGAGCGGGCAGGACGGCAGGCCACGGCGTCACAATCGAACACAATCCTTAGTTTGCCTAGAGAGTAGTAGCCTTACTGTCGATACCACTGCATCACCCGTGAAAGGGCGCTCACCGTGCCGACCACCTCCTGGGACCTCCGTCTCCGCGCCCTGACCGCCTTCATGAACGCCGAAGGCCGTGAGCCCTCGTCCCGATCTGCCATTGCCGGTGAGCACCGTCTGGCCCTGTGGCTCGACGAGCAGCGGAAGTCGGTGCGTGCCGGACGGATGGGGCCCGCTCGTCGGGAAATCCTGCAGCAGGCGGGGTTGCTCACGGCGGACGAGCTCGGTAGCCCCCGCACCGGTACGGCATGGCTCAGGGTGGCCAGTGTGGCCGAATTCGTCGAGGAGGAGGGTCGGTTGCCCTCCTTCGTGGCGCCGGCCACGGCGGGGGAGAAGCGCCTTGCGGACTGGATGCATGTGCAGCTCTCCGGCCGAGCGGCCGAGACGAAGCCACTCCGCGCACTTCGTGCCATCCTCGACGCGGTGGCTGTCGACGGGCTCGCGCACACCGTCTGAGCAAGGCCCGCCCCTTACGCTGCCTCCTGACGAGTGATAGGTTCTGCGCACGTGCAGCGCTGCAACGGACCCGGACGTGCCCGGGCCGCCAGGGCAGCATTCTGCGAGGAAGCCGATGGACAGCGTGGTGGCGGCGAGCGGCCGAGCGACAGTCTCCTTGATCGCGCCCGGCCTGCAGCGCCTCTCCTGGAGTCCGGGCACGCACATCGACCACGACGACGCGCTCTCGGTGCTCGCCGCGAGCAGGGTCATGTCCTCGGACGGGCCCTACGCCATCCTGGTCGACATGACGACGACGGTCGACGTCCGGTCCGATGCACGGGCCGCCTTCAACGCGGAGTCGCTCGTGGTCGCGGCCGCCCTGCTGGGCGACGGGCCGATGGACGAGGTGCTGGCCGCGGCAGCATGCAGGGCGGTGCATCCCACCCGGTACTTCACGTCCGTCTCCCTGGCGCTCACCTGGCTGGAGGAACGCCTCGCTGACCGGCAGATCCCGTCCGGCGACCCGTCGTTCCGTTGACTGCTCAACGCCCCGCTCCCTATACTGAACGAACGGTCGGTAAATACGCCGCATACGTCCAGACGAGCGAGGTAGCACGATGACGACGACAGCGATTGATCCGCGGAGCCGCGAGGACCACGACGCCGCCGGTGAGCGTCGATTCGACGAACTGATCGCCCAGGACTCACGCATCGAACCGCGTGACTGGATGCCGGCCGACTACCGCAAGTCGCTGACGCGCCAGATCTCCCAGCACGCGCACTCCGAGATCATCGGCATGCAGCCCGAGGCCAACTGGATCACGCGCGCGCCGTCCCTCAAGCGCAAGGCCGTCCTCATGGCCAAGGTGCAGGATGAAGCCGGCCACGGGCTCTACCTCTACTCCGCGGCCGAGACCCTCGGAACGCCCCGTGACCAGATGACCGAGGACCTGATCGCCGGCAAGGCGCGCTACTCGAGCATCTTCAACTACCCCGTCCTGACCTGGGCCGACATCGGTGCGATCGGCTGGCTCGTCGACGGTGCAGCCATCTGCAACCAGGTGCCCCTGTGCCGTGCGTCCTACGGCCCGTACGGCCGGGCGATGGTGCGCATCTGCAAGGAGGAGTCCTTCCACCAGCGCCAGGGCTTCGAGATCCTGCTCGAACTGGCCAACGGCACCGAGGCGCAGAAGCAGATGGCGCAGGACGCCGTGAACCGCTGGTACGCGCCGTCCCTGATGATGTTCGGTCCGCCGGACGAGGACTCGCCCAACTCGCAGAAGTCCATGGAGTGGAACATCAAGCGCTTCTCGAACGACGAGCTGCGCTCGCGCTTCGTCGGCATGATGGTCGAGCAGATCAAGGTTCTCGGGCTCGACCTGCCCGACAAGGACGTGCGCTTCGACGAGGAGACCGGCCGCTGGCAGCACGGGCCCCTGGACTGGAACGAGTTCAAGGAGGTCCTCGCGGGCCGTGGACCCTGCAACGCCCAGCGCATGGAGCGGCGTCGCGAAGCCCACGAGGACGGCGCATGGGTGCGCGAGGCCGCTGCGGCCTACGCCGAGAAGCAGGTCCTCAAGACCGCGCAGGCGGCGTAGGTGACGGGCGGATCGACCACGGGCGACGACGGCGCGAAGGCACCGTCGTCGGGTCCGCGGGAACCACGTGCTGCCTGGCCGCTCTGGGAGGTGTTCGTGCGGTCGTCGCGCGGGCTCTCCCACGTCCACGCCGGATCGCTCCACGCGCCCGACGCCGAGATGGCCGTGCGGAACGCTCGTGACCTCTACACGCGGCGCAACGAGGGCGTGAGCCTCTGGGTGGTCCCGGCGACGGCGATCATCACCAGCGATCCCGACGCGAAGGACCAGTTCTTCGAATCCCCCCAGGGCAAGGACTACCGGCACGCGACGTACTACACCAAGAGCGAGGGAGTGAAGCACCTGTGAGCGAGGCCAACGCCAGCGCCACCCGCATCACCCCGGGCAATGCCCTGCGGCCGGAGGACATCGCACTGCTCGAGACGAAGCCAGGGGACGCCGTCGCGCAGTACGCACTGTGGCTGGGCGACGACGCCCTGATCCTCGCGCAGCGGCTCGGCTGGTGGATCTCCCGAGCACCCGAACTCGAGGAGGACGTGGCTCTCGCCAACATCGCGCTCGACCAGATCGGCCATGCCCGGTCCTTCCTCACCTATGCGGGACGGGCATGGGACAGGACGGAGGACGATCTCGCCTACTTCCGCCGGGAGCCCGAGTTCCGCTCGGTCCACCTCGTCGAGCAGCCCAACGGCGACTTCGCCCGCACCATCGCGCGGCAGTTCGTCGTCGCCCTCTACCAGTGGGAGCTCTACTCGCGGCTGGTGGATTCCAGCGATCCCACCCTCGCCGCGATCGCCGCGAAGGCGGTCAAGGAGGTGGACTACCACCGCGACCACAGCATCCAGTGGATCCTGCGCCTCGGCCAGGGCACCGAGGAGTCGCGCCACAGGATGATCGCGGGCCTCAAGCTGACCTGGCCGTACGTCGAGGAACTCTTCACCGATCACCCACTCGTCGATGAGCTCGGAGACGTCGGTGTCCGCCCGAGCACTCTCCGTGCGCCCTTCGACGCGGCGGTGCAGGTGGTCCTCGCCGAGGCCGATCTGGAGGTGCCGCAGGTGCCCGGATCCGTGGGCGGCGGGCGTCTCGGCCGGCACAGCGAACATCTCGGCTACATCCTCGCCGAACTTCAGGTGCTCGCGAGGGAGTACCCCGGGGCGTCGTGGTGACCGTCATCGACCTGCGGCCCTCGTCCGCCGTGGACGCCGCCGCCTGGGACATCGCGGCGACGGTCTGCGACCCGGAGATCCCCGTCCTCACGATCGAGGACCTCGGGATCCTCCGCGACGCCCATGTCGCGGAGACCGGGCAGGTCCTCGTGACCATCACCCCGACGTACTCGGGCTGCCCCGCCATGGACGCCATCCGCGACGACGTCACCGCGGCCCTCACGGGAGCCGGGTACGACGACGTCGCCGTGCGCCTGGTCCTCTCGCCGGCCTGGACCACGGACTGGATGAGCGACGACGGCAAGGCGAAACTCGTGGACTACGGCATCGCCCCGCCCACGGGGAAGGCCGCCGCCGGTCCGGTCCGGATCGGGCTCAGCGTCAAGTGTCCGCAGTGCTCGTCGCTCAACACCCGCGAGATGACGCGCTTCGGCTCGACCTCCTGCAAGGCCCTGTACGTCTGCAACGACTGCCGGGAACCCTTCGACTACTTCAAGGTGCACTGATGGCCGTCGTCCTCGCCCCCTCCACCCAGCGACGGAGCGCCTTCAACACGCTCACGGTCCGCGAGGTGCGCCGCCTCACCGATGACGCGGTCGAAGTCACCCTCGACGTTCCCGCCGAGCTCCAGGAGAAGTACGACTACCTCCCCGGCCAGTACGTGGCGCTCAGAGCGACGCTCGACGTCGACGGGGCGCCGAGGGAGGTAAGGCGCAGCTATTCGATCTGTGCCGATCCGCGCCCCGGCGAGCTCCGCGTGGCTGTCAAGCGCGACCTCGGCGGCGTGTTCTCGACGTGGGCCAACGAGTCGCTCGCGACGGGGGCCACCCTCGACGTCATGAGTCCGCTGGGACAGTTCACCCCGCGCACGACGCCGGGTGAGCAGGCCGTCTCCCTCGTCGCCGTCGCGGCGGGATCAGGCATCACGCCGGTGATCTCCATCGCACGGTCGATGCTCGCCGGCAGCCCCAAGGCGCGCTTCGACCTCATCTACGCGAACCGGGCGGCGATGGACGTCATGTTCCTCGAGGAACTCGCCGACCTCAAGGACCGCTACCCCGCGCGGTTCGCGCTGCACCATGTCCTGTCCCGGGAGCAGCGCATCTCGCCGCTGCTGTCCGGCCGGATCGACGCCGAGAAGTTGGAGAAGCTCCTCGGGACGGTCCTGGCCGCCGAGCGGGTGGACGAGTGGTTCCTCTGCGGGCCCTTCGAGCTGGTGCAGCTCTGCCGGGATGCGCTCGCGGAGCGAGGCGTCCCCGCTGAGAAGATCCGTTTCGAGCTGTTCACGACGGGCGAGCCCACACGTCCCGAGGGGAGCATCGGCCGGCCGGTCGCGCCCGCGGAGAGCGGCGAGAACTACACCATCTCCTTCAACCTCGACGGCCTCCAGGGATCCGTGCAGAGTCCCACCCATGCGCGGGAGTCCATCCTGAACGCCGCCCTGCGGGTGCGGCCCGACGTCCCCTTCGCATGCGCCGGTGGGGTCTGCGGCACGTGCCGCGCGAAGGTGGTCGAGGGCACCGTGGAGATGACCGAGAACTACGCGCTGGAGCCCGACGAGGTGGCGAAGGGCTTCGTGCTGACGTGCCAGGCCCATCCCACCAGCGACACCGTCACCGTCGACTACGACGCCTAGGAGCAGCGATGACCGCATCACAGGACACCACCGCCACGAGCATGGTCCGGCTGACGATCGCCGACGGCATCGCCGACGTGGTGCTGGATGCGCCCTACCGGCTCAACGCCGTCGATGCCCGGGCGCTCGAGGACCTGGCTGCCGCGTACGACGACGCCGCAGCCGGTGTGCGGGAAGGCACGGTCCGAGCCCTGGTGCTGCGCGGGGAGGGGCGTGCCTTCTGCGCGGGCCGCAACCTCGGGGCCATCACGTTCGAGGACGATGACGCGTACGAGTTCCTCGACGTGACCCTGACGCCCCTGCTCCGGAAGATGGCCGACTTCCCGGCTCCGACGTTCGCCGCGGCGCAGGGCGCGTGCCTCGGCGTCGGGCTCGGCCTGCTCATCGCGACCGACGTCGTCTACGTCGCCGAGGACGCCAAGATCGGCTCGCCCTTCGCCAATCTCGGGCTGATGCTCGACTCCGGCGGGCACTGGCTGTTCATGGAACGGCTCGGCTCGCACCGGGCCCTCGACCTGATGTACACCGGCGACCTCATGACCGGCGCGGAGGCCGTGGCCGGTGGCCTCTTCAGCCGTGCGGTGCCTGCGGCGGACCTCCTCGACCTCACGAGGGCGAAGGCCGCCCGGGCCGCCGGCGGACCGCTGCAGTCCCTCGTCGCCTCGAAGCAGCTCATCGGGCGGATCCGCGACGAGCGCCTGGGCCTGTGGGACGCCATCCGCGGCGAGAACGACGCGCAGGCCGTGCTCGGCAGGTCCGAGGACTACCGCGAGGGTCTCGCGGCCTTCCGGGAGAAGCGGGCTCCGCGCTTCGGCAGCTGATCGGCTCCCGGTTCCGGGCGTTGCCGCCGGTCCTGCCACGCACTGATCGCGCACACGTCCGGACTCCCCGGTACGTGCCCGCGACGACGGCGGCCATGACCAGACTGCAACCTAGCGCGTCGAGGTGGAGGGCTCCTAGGGAGTCGGCAGGATGTAGAGCTGCGCCATCGCCTCGGAGAAGAAGGCAGGGTCGGCGTCGAGGACGGCCTGCGGACAGGTCATGACGGCGCTGACCACCCCCTCACTCGCCGGCATGGCGCGGGTCGCGACGTAGCGCACCCCGGTATCGCCCGCGAGGGTGAGACCCGGGAGCGTCGTCGTCGAGAGGTCCATGGTGGGTCCGCCGGCGAAGTTGATGCTGAGGGGCACGGTGCCGGCCTCGCCCTCGGTCGGTCCGCCTTCGAGGTCCGCGAAGAATTCGAGCAGGTAGACCATGTAGCTCGAGGTGGCAGGAGCGTCACTCAGGAGGTCGCCGTCACCCTCGAGCGGCGGCATGTACGCCTGCTCCAGCAGGAGGTCGCAGCCGTTCGGGCTGCTGAAGGTGGAGATGCCGTCGGCCGGGATGTCGTCCATGGTCCATGTCTCCAGCGGCTGCGCCCAGGACGGCGGGGCCGTGAAGAAGGCGGACGTGTCGAGCGGTTGCTGCTCGGGAGCGTCGATCGCGCCGGCGGCGGGGTCGGGGCCGGTGCCGTCCGGGACGGGGACCCCAGGGACTTCCGACGACGGCGGAGCGGCGAACCCCGTCTCGGAGGCCGTTGTGGTGGTGAACGTCGCGGCGAGACCGAGGATGGCGAGGACCACCACCACACCGATCAGGCCGACCACGAGTGTCCCGGCACCGATCAGGACCCAGCCCCACACCGGCAGGCCCTTCCTGTGCGGACGCGGGCCACCAGGGCCTGGCGCATAGCCGCTGACGGTGCCCTGCGGAACCTGACCTGGTCCTGTGAACTGCGGCGGGGAAGGCCGGCTCCCGACGAGCTGCTCGGCGTCGCCGGGTCCGGGTGTCGCCCACAGGTTCTCCGTGCGGGGGCCGTCGGTCCGCGGCACATCATCGAAGGACGCGCCGCGGCCCGGACCATTGTCGAAAGGGCCGGGGGGAGTCGCACCGCCCCCGAGCGGGCCCGGGGGAATCGGCGGTACGCCGGACCCGCCTGCGCCGTGCGGGCGCCTCCCGTCGTCGTGCTCCTGACCGCCGGTGCTCCCTGAACCAGTCATTCTCTCCCCCACGTGGAACCACGCGAACCCGGCCCCGCGGATCTGCTTCGGTCATTATGCCGGGGTGCGGGGAGCAAACACCATGGGTAGCCCTGCCGAGGTAGCGGGAGAACCGTGACGAAGGTCGGCAGAAGCAGAAGCAGAAGCAGAATCAGAAGCAGAATCAGAAGCAGAATCAGAAGCAGAAGCAGAATCAGGCATGGCAAGCTGGCGACATCGCATCGCCCACAGGAGGAGCCACCATGGCCGGTATCGCGAATCCGCTGGAGGAGTTGTCCCTCGAGGACCTCCGGCGCCGCACGAGCGTCAAGTGGCGGACCTACCCGGAGGACGTCCTTCCCCTGTGGGTCGCCGAGATGGACGTCAGACTGGCCGAACCGATCGCCGCCGCGCTCGTACAGGCCATCGAGCACGGCGACACCGGCTACCCCTCAGGGCGGGGACTCGCCGAGGCCTACGCGGGGTTCGCCGCGCGGCGTTGGGGTTGGGCCGGCGTCGATCCGGCGAACACCGCCCTGGCACCCGACGTCATGCTCGGCATCGTCGAGGTGATCCGGCTCCTGACGTCGCCCGGCGACACCGTCGTCGTCAGCGCACCCGTCTACCCGCCGTTCTACGCGTTCGTGGAGCATGACCAGCGCCTGATCAGGCACGCGCCGTGCACCGAGGCGGGCCGGCTCGACCACGAAGCGCTCGACCGCGTGTTCGGCGAGGTCCGTGCAGCAGGCAGGCCCGCCGTCTACCTCATGAGCAACCCCCACAACCCGACCGGCACGGTCCACTCCCGCGCCGAACTGGAGCAGCTGGCGGACCTGGCGCGCCGCCACGGCGTCCGCGTGGTCTCGGACGAGATCCACAGCCCGCTCGTCCTGGCGGGTGCCGCCTTCACGCCCTATCTGAGCGTGGCCGGCGCGGAGGACGGCTTCGCCGTGGTGGCCGCGTCGAAGGCCTGGAACCTGGCCGGCCTGAAGACGGGGCTGATCGTCGCCGGTCCGGGTGCGGCGGCCGACCTCCGGCGTCTGCCCGAGGAAGTGGGACACGGTGCTAGCCACCTCGGCGTCATCGCCCACGCCACCGCTTTCGACGAGGGGGAGCCCTGGCTGGACGCCCTGCTCGCAGGACTGGCGGACAACAGGACGCTGCTGCGCGAGCTCGTCGGGGAGCGGCTCCCGCAGATCGGCCTGCGTCCGCCCGAGGGGACCTACCTCGCGTGGTTGGACTGCCGCCCGCTGGGCCTTCATGACCCTGCCGCGGACGGTGCCCCGGGTATCGTGACCGACCTGGCCGGTCCGGCACGGTTCTTCCTCGACCACGCCCGGGTCGCCCTGAGTTCGGGCCATGTCTTCGGCGCCGGCGGGGGAGGTCATGTCCGGTTGAACTTCGCGACATCGCGCGCCGTCGTCACCGAAGTGGTGGACCGGATGGCGCGGGCGCTGGAGGTTCGCGAGATGTCCCGGCCGGGCGGGTAGAAGCCGGGTGTGCAGCATCGGGTGACCCGCGACGCGGCGGGCCCTACAGTGGGTCCACGCCACCAGCACCCAGGAGCTGCCATGTCCCTCGTCCGCGTGCACAACTTCTCCATCTCCCTCGACGGGTTCGGCACCGGGGAGGGCCAGACGCTCGAGGCCCCGTTCGGGCATGCCGGCTCGCGGCTCGTCGAATGGGCGTTCGAGACCCGCACCTTCCGCGGGATGGGCCTGCACGGGGAGTCGGCGGGTTCCTCCGGCGTCGACGAGGCCTTCGCGAGCGCCTGGAAACCCGGTATCGGTGCGGAGGTCATGGGCCGCAACAAGTTCGGACCCCACCGCGGCCCCTGGGAGGACCACGAGTGGAAGGGGTGGTGGGGCGGGAATCCCGTCTTCCACACGCCCGTCGTCGTCCTCACGCACCATCCGCGGCCCGTGCTCGAGATGGAGGGTGGGACGACGTTCCACTTCGTCGATGCGGAGCCGGCGGCGGCGCTCGCGCAGGCACGCGAGCTGGCGGGAGGCCTCGACGTCCGGATCGGCGGCGGCGTCACCACGGTCCGCGCGTTCCTCGAGGCCGACCTCATCGACCACCTGCACATCGTCCTCGTGCCGATCGTCCTCGGGCGGGGCGAACGCCTCTGGGACTCTCTCGAAGGACTCGAGCAGCGCTTCGCCATCGAAGCCACGCCGTCCCCCAGCGGCGTGGTCCATCTGATCCTCACCCGCAGGGCGCGGTGACCGCCGGTCCTCGCCGGCCGCGGTGACCACCGTGACCGCCCGTCCTCCGACGGGAACGGCGACACGAGGGCGGATGCCCTCAGCGCGTGTCGAGGTCCTCGAAGACCAGGAACGTCTGGGTGTCGAGCACCCCGGGCATGGACTGCAGCTGGTCGAAGATCACGCGCCGCAGGCCCACGTTGTCCTCGGCCCGCACCAGGAGGATGACGTCGAAGTCCCCGCCCACCAGGGCGATGTGGTGGATCTCCGGGACGTCGCGGAGTTTGTCCCGGAGCTCGCGCCAGGAGTGCTGCCGTACCTTGAGGGTGACGTAGGCGGAGGAGCGGAGGCCTGCTTTCGCGGGATCGATGATGGCCGTGAACCGGGTGAGGACGCCGTCCTCGGTGAGTTTCGCGATCCTCGAATAAGCGTGAGCGCGGGAGATGTGCACCCGTTCGGCGACCGACGTGACGGACTGCCGTCCGTCCCGCGTCAGTTCGGCGAGGATCCTCCGGTCGACGTCGTCGAGTTTTCCGTCCGCCACCTGTCCACGCTCCTTCACGTAATCCAGCTCACACTAGCGATTCGTCCAAACAATACTCCTTCCTGGATTCGAACATCCAGACTTCTGCTGCTCTCTGGATACAAAAGAGGACCGCTGGCCATACTGGAGCGACACAGCATCCAGCGCCGGGGATCCCGGCGCGCGGGATCGACGCGCCGCTGCAGCGGCCGGTGACGGAGGCGGACATGAGTACGGCAACGAACGAGGGCAGGGGCATGATGGGCGTGCCTGCGGAGGACGGAACGACGTCGGCGGCAGACCGCGCGCTCCTCCCGTCGGCCCGGCCGGTGCAACTGATCGACCCCGCGGGGCGGCACACGCACGACGACCGCTACCCCCTCCCCGACGGTGAGCGCCTGCTCGGGGTCTACGGCCGGCTCGTGACGGGCCGCCGGATCAACGACCAGGCGAACGCGCTCGTGCGCCAGGGCCGCATGGCGGTCTATCCGTCCTCGCACGGACAGGAGGCGTGCCAGGTGGCCGCCGCCGTCGTGCTGGACGAGGAGGACTGGCTGTTCCCCACCTACCGTGACACGGTCGCGGTCATCACGCGCGGCGTCGACCCGCTCGAGGTCCTGACGCTCCTGCGCGGTGACTGGCACGGCGGCTACGACCCCTACGAGCACCGCGTCGCCACGCAGGCCACCCCGCTCGCAACCCAGCTGCTGCATGCCGTCGGTGTGGCGCACGCCGCGAAGCTGCGCGGTGAGCCGACCGTGGTCCTCGCCATGTGCGGTGACGGTGCGACCAGCGAGGGGGACTTCCACGAAGCCCTGAACTTCGCCGCCGTGTTCCACGTCCCCGTGGTCTTCTTCATCCAGAACAACGAGTTCGCCATCTCGGTGCCGCTCTCGAGCCAGACCGTGGCGCCGTCGCTGGCGCACAAGGCCATCGGCTACGGCATGCCGGGCGAGCGGGTGGACGGGAACGACCTCGCTGCCCTCCTCTCCGTCCTCGGCTCCGCCGTGGACCGCGCGCGTGACGGCGGGGGCCCCTCGCTCATCGAGGCACACACCTACCGCATGCAGGCGCATACGAACGCCGACGACGCCACCCGCTACCGCTCGGCCGACGACGTCGAGCAGTGGGTGCCGCGCGATCCCCTCCTGCGGATGCGCACCTACCTGCGGGACCTGAACCTGCTGACCGATGACGGGGAGCGCACGCTCTCCGACGAGGCGGAGCGCATCGCGGCCGCCATCCGCCAGGGACTCAACACGGAGGTCGACGTGAATCCGGCAGAGCTCTTCGAGTACGTGTACACCGAGAAGACGTCGCAGCTGCGCGAGCAGGCGGAGCAGCTGCGCGAGGAACTGGCGCGCGGCGCCGACCCCGCTGCGGACGACGCCGGCGACGCACCCGGCGCCGGCGACCAGGCGACGGGGGACCGGCCATGACGCAGACCACGGAGGCGCCCGCCCGCGCAACCCAGGACCGGCAGGCCGGCGTCGTACCACCCGCACCACGATCCACCTCGACGTTCGCGAAGGCCCTCAACGCCGCCCTCGCGGACGCCATGGAGGCCGATTCCGCCGTGCTCATGTTCGGCGAGGACGTCGGGAGGCTCGGCGGGGTCTTCCGCATCACCGACGGACTCACCGCCCGGTTCGGCGAGGAGCGGTGCTTCGACACCCCGCTCGCCGAGGCCGGCATCATGGGCATGGCCGTGGGCATGGCGATGAACGGCATGAAGCCCGTGGTCGAGATGCAGTTCGACGCCTTCGCCTACCCGGCCTTCGAGCAGGTGGTGAGCCATGTCGCGAAGATGCCGAACCGGACCCGCGGCAAGGTGCGCCTGCCGATCGTCATCCGGATTCCCTACGCCGGCGGGATCGGCGGCGTGGAGCACCACTGCGACTCCTCCGAGGCCTACTACGCGCACACGCCGGGCCTCACCGTGCTGGCGCCCGCGACAGTGCGCGACGCCTACTTCATGCTGCGCGAGGCGATCGCCTCCCCGGACCCCGTCGTCTTCCTCGAGCCGAAGAAGCTCTACTGGTCCAAGGAGGAGGTGGACCTCGCGGAGCTCCGCCGCACGTACGACGACGGTCAGGCGCCCCGGCGGATCGGCCGCGCCGTCGTCGCCCGCGCGGGAACCGACGCCACGCTCATCACCTACGGTCCGTCCGTGCCCACGGCGCTCGCCGCTGCGGCTGCCGCCGCCGAGGAGGGGCGCTCGATCGAGGTCATCGACCTGCGCTCCATCGTGCCCTTCGACGACGAGACCGTCTGCGAGAGCGTCCGGCGTACCGGCCGCGCCGTGGTCGTGGCCGAGGCCCCCGGGTTCGCGTCGGTGGCGTCGGAGATCGTGGCCCGCGTGCAGGAGCGCTGCTTCCACTCGCTGGCGGCACCCGTCCTCCGGGTCACCGGCTTCGACATCCCCTACCCCTCGCCCAAGCTGGAGCACTTCTACCTGCCGAGCGTGGACCGCATCCTGGACGCCGTCGACCAGCTGCAGTGGGAGGACTGAGATGAGCACGCCGACCGTTGCCGAGAAGCTCCTCGTCTTCATGCTCCCCGACCTGGGGGAGGGCCTCACGGAGGCCGAGCTGGTGTCCTGGCTCGTGGCGGAGGGGGACACCGTCGCCGTCGACCAGGCGATCGCCGAGGTCGAGACCGCCAAGTCCGTGGTGGAGGTACCGTCCCCCTTCGCGGGAACGGTCGCCGTCCTCCACGGGCGGCCGGGCGAGGTGCTCGACGTCGGCGCCCCCTTCCTGTCCGTGCGGCCCGAGGGGGCTCCCGCGACAGGATCCGGCGCAGCTACCCCCGATGCCGCAGTCACCTCTGATGCCGCGGCGATCGACGGCGCCGCCGAGGAGCTTCGCGAGGATTCCGGTGTCCCGGCGTCCGCGACACGCCCCGACGAGCAGCCACCGGTCGTGAGCGAGGGGTCGGGGAACGTCCTCATCGGTTACGGCACCCCGGGTGGGCTGACCGGCGGCCGGACGCGACCGCGCAAAGGTGCGGCCCCGACAGGCACGCGACCGGCGCTCGTAGGTGCTGTGGATTCGACGAGCAGCCCGGCGAGCGCATCCGCACACGTCGCCGGGCGGGCGCCGACCCAGGGTCCGGCTCGCACTCCGGCCGGGAGGCCGGCTCACGCCTCGACGGACCCGGGTGAGGCTCACGAGCGACGCGCACCCCTGTGCGTCTCGCCGCTCGTGCGCAAGCTCGCCCGCGACCACGGGATCAAGCTCGACGACGTCCTCGGGTCGGGGGAGAAGGGCCTGATCCTCCGGCGCGACATCGATGCCGCCATCGCCGCGCACGTCATCCCCTCCGGCCTGGCGGATGGTCCCGAAGCGGCCGCGCCCCCTGCGGAGCCATCGACGTCCCGCGACTCACGGTCCGGCCTCGCCATCCTCGAGCGGACACCACTGCGCGGCGTGCGGCGGACGATCGCGGACGCCATGTCGCGGAGCCGGCGGGAGATCCCCGAGGCGACCGTATGGGTGGACGTCGACGTCACGGCCCTCGTCGAACTCCGCGACGGCATCAAGCGACGCACGCCCGACGCCGTCCCCGGCATCCTCGCTTTCGTGGCGCGCTTCGTGGTCGCGGGCCTGGCGCACTATCCCGAGTTGAACAGCAGGATCACCACGGGCGAGGACGGCACGCAGGAGCTCGTGCGCGTGGACGGCGTGAACCTCGGCATCGCGGCCCAGACCGACCGAGGTCTCGTGGTGCCGAGCGTCCGACGCGCCGACACCCTGTCGGCGCGTGGACTCGATAACGAGATCCGGCGGCTGGCCGCCCTGGCGCGTGCCGGGAAGGCGACGCCGTCCGATCTATCCTCCGGCACCTTCACGCTGAACAACTACGGCGTCTTCGGAGTGGATGGCAGCGCCGCGATCATCAATTACCCGGAATCGGCGATCCTCGGCATGGGACGCATCATCGACCGCCCCTGGGTGGTCGACGGTGAGCTCGCCGTACGGAAGGTGACCGAGCTGACGCTCGCGTTCGACCACCGGGTGTGCGACGGCGGGACGGCCGGCGGGTTCCTCCGCTTCGTCGCCGACGCGATGGAGAACCCCGGCGGGATGCTGGCCGACCTCTGACCGGCCGCGGACGACGCTGTCCGGTCAGCCCCTGCCGGGGTCTTCCAGCAGACCGCGCTGCGCGAGGTCGGCCTCCGGAGCGGCCTCCGGGGGCAGCGGATCCGTGGCGTCGGGGACGTCGTCCGGCACGTAGTCCTTCAGGCCCAGGGCCACTTCCTCGCGTTCGGTGGCGAGCGCGAGGGCGTCGTCGTCCACGTGGTCGTCGGACTTGCCGTGGGTCCGGGGCGAGGGCCGCGGCAGGGCGTCGTTGTCGGGGTTGAGATCGTCCAGCGTCGGGAACTCTTCGTTGATGTCAGCCATCACTCCAGCCTAGGAACGCGTGCAGTCGGTCGCGACGTGCGGATCGTGCCGGTCGATGCCTTCCGCTCGATGACGGCGCGATTTATGATCCGCAGCCTCGCCCCGGGCAGTACCGAGACCCCGGTGTGCTGTTCCGGCACCATCCTTGGAGAACCCGCACGAGGATCATGTGGCGGAGGTGGTACCTCGGGCTCTCTTGGGATCACACGCCGGAACGTGACTCCATGGAAGACGTCGATCGACGACTGTTGCTGTCAGCACCTGCGGGGGAGAGGCGGTGAGCGAGGTTCCACCACCTCCGTGACAACCTGACACGTCGGCCGCTGCTCGACCGGGCAGGGTGCCTGGAGAAGCCTCAGCTGCTCAGGACGTCCCTCAGCAGTCGAGTGATCGAAAGGGGGCTGGTGCTCGGGGTCCTGGGATGGGCCGGCATCGTTCTGTGACCAGCAGGCGCACGAGCAGTGAGCGCGACCATAGTCCGTCAGGGATGCATAGGCGCATATTTTCCGGCCTGGAGGATGAGGCCTGCGGTTAGGGTTGAACGTTCTGACATCGGTCTCGATTGAAGAGTGTCGAGGTGTTGGACGAAGAGCGAGGGACGCAGCGTGGAGCGGTACGGCAGTGCAGGCGCGGAAGAAGAGGTTGATCGGATCACAGCTCATGCTCGGGGTATCTTCGACGCGACGTCGTCGGCATATTCCCTGATGGATCCCGAGTACGTGATCCTCGACGTGAATCCAGCGTTCGCAGAGTTGGTAGGGATCTCTGCCGCTGACCTCGTCGGGCGCCAGGCTTTCGAGGTGTTCGCAGAGAGCCCGTCGCAATCCGGTCAGGAGCCGGCCAGGGTGATGCGCGAATCACTGGAACGGGTGAAGAGGACCGGACAGAGGGACAGCATGCTCCTCCACCGGTTCGACATCCCTGATCCTGCCCGCCCCGGCGCCTTCCTCGAGCGGTACTGGAGTCCGGTCAACAGCCCGGTGCTGGACGGCAGCGGTCGAGTGGTCGCTCTCCTGCAGGAGGTGCACGACGTCACCGAGCACCGCGAGGACCTCGTCCGTCTCCTCGAATACCTCAAAGCTGATCCGGACGCACCCTACGCGGACCGGCATCAGCGGTTCACGGAATACTCGGCGGCGACCATGGTGACCTCCGGTCTCTACCGATCCGCGCGCCAAGAGGTGGAACAACTGCAGGAAGCGATGAACTCGCGGGCCGGTATCGAGCAGGCCAAGGGTGTTCTCATGGCCCAGCATCACTGCACCGGCGAAGAGGCTTTCCTCCGGTTGCAGAGACTGTCCAACGACACGAATGTCAGGCTGAAGGACGTCGCAGCCGCCATCATCTACCAGGCCGCAGCACCTCCCAGCGACGAATAGCCGTGCACCGGACCCGATCACCCTCGAGGCGCAAGCCAGGAGTGACTGCTGTTGCGACCTCTCGCGTCCGCCGGACCACTCGCCGAATCCGCACCGTCGATCACCCGCGGCAGGCTCTGCAGACGGCCTCGGCCCTCCGGCTACGCCAGGTCCTCGGGCCGGGTGCGGAGCTTCCGGGCGATCACGGCGAGGGCACGCTGGTCGTCCTCGTCCAGCGGGTCGAGGACCGACTCCCTGACGGCCCGGACGTGCGTGGGCGCCGCTGCCACGACGACGTCGAAGCCCGGGGCGGTGAGCGCCACGAGGGTGTAGCGCCCGTCGGCCGGATCGGGCGATCGCGTCACCCACCCCCGCTGCTCGAAGCGCTTCACCACGTTGGACAGCCGGGACAGGGAGCCGTTCGCGAGGTAGGCGAGATCACTCATGCGGATCTCGTGGTGCGGTGTCTCCGAGATGTGGCTGAGGGTCAGGTAGTCGAACAGGGTCAGGCCGGCTTCCTGCTGCAGGGGTGATTCGAGGCGTCCGGGCATGAGGAGCACCAGCGACACCAGCCCGGTCCAGGCTTCCTTCTCGTCGGGGGACAGCCAAGCGACGGGCTCCGACGCGCTGCCTACGGGGTCGATGCTCGAGGAGGAAACCATGCATCCATCGTATCGGCGGTCCCTTGACTTCACGCATGAAGTCATGCTTGAATCACTTCACGCTTGAACTCATTGAGTCACCTCGATCCCCGACCCGAAGGACATGCCATGCCCGTCACCCTGATCAACCCGGAGAACCACATCTCGGTCCCGCTCTACCACCACGTGGCCGTCGCGTCCGGCTCGCGGCAGGTGCACATCGCCGGGCAGGTGGCCTGGGACGCGGAGGGGCGGCTGGTCGCGCCGGGAGATCTCGCCGGACAGATCGTCCAGGTGCACCGCAACGTCGCGAAGGCACTCGCGGCCGCCGGGGCGACCTTCGACGACGTCGTCCGCTTCACGTGGTACGCCGCGGGCTGGAAGCGGGAGATGTACGGGGCCTTCACCGAGGGCATGGACCGGGCGCGTGAGGAGTTCTCGATCCCCGCAGTCCCTGCTGCGCTCATCGGTGTCGAGATCCTCTTCGAGCCCTGCATCCTCATCGAGGCCGAGGTGACGGCGGTCATCCCGTGAGGGCCGTGTCCGAGGGCGGTCTCGCGAGCACCAGGCCCAGCAGGTGCCCCCGATGACGGTCCTGATCGTCACGGCGCACCCCGATCAGGGCTCCCTGACGCATCACGTCGCCGACCGCCTCGGCGGACTGCTCGAGGGGCAGCAGCCGCAGTTCGCCCACCTGGACCAGGAGCAGTTCGATCCCCGTTTCACCGTCGAGGACCGGCGGCTGTACCGCGGTGCAGGGCAGCCCCAACCGTCCGTCCTGCGCGAGCAGGAACGGCTCGACGCCGTGACGGACGTGGTGCTCGTCTTCCCCCTGTACTGGTGGTCCATGCCGGCGATCCTCAAGGGGTGGATCGACCGGGTCTTCATCGGCGGGTGGGCCTTCGACGACGACGGCGACGGTCCGGTGCGGCCCCTGCTCCAGCATCTGACCATGCACCTGCTTCCCCTGGCCGGAACCGAGGAGGAGTCGATCAGGCGGCACGGGTACGCGACGTCGTTCGCCACGCAGATCGAGCAGGGCATCATCGGGTTCTGCGGGATGCGCCATGGGACCACGGCCTTCATCCACGAATCCGAGTCCACCGACCGTGCAGCGGTCGAGGCAGCGGTCGTCGCCGCGACGACGCGGGTCGCGGCCGGCATCCGGCGCACCTCCCTCGATGCGCGCATGGTGGGCTGAAGCCCGGGGGAGGTGCGCCCGGGGGCGCGGGGGACCGTAGGGTGGGACCGGTGATCGAATCGACCGAAAGCATCCCCTCCGGCACGCCGACCAGCCGACCCGGCTTCGTCCGGGTCCTCGGCGCCACCGAGAACAATCTGCGCGGAGTCGACGTCGACTGCCCCCGGGACGCCGTCGTCGCCTTCACGGGTGTCTCCGGCTCGGGCAAGTCCTCCCTCGCGTTCGGGACCATCTACGCCGAGGCCCAGCGCCGCTACCTGGAGTCGGTGGCCCCGTACGCGCGGCGGCTCATCCAACAGGGCCACACCCCGCATGTCGCCTCGATCACCGGGCTGCCTCCCGCCGTCGCCCTCCAGCAGCGGCGCGGCACCCCGAGCGCCCGCTCGACCGTCGGCACGCTGACCACGCTGTCCAACTCCCTGCGGATGCTCTACTCCCGGGCCGGCACATACCCGGCGGACGCCGCCGGACGGCTCGAGTCCGACGCCTTCTCGCCGAACACTGCGGCCGGCGCCTGCCCGCGCTGCCATGGGCTCGGCATAGCCCGAGACGTCACGGAGCAGTCCCTCGTGCCCGATCCGACGCTCAGCATCCGCGACGGCGCCATCGCCGCCTGGCCGGGCGCCTGGCAGGGCAAGAACCTGCGCGACGTCGTGAGCGAACTGGGTCACGACATCGACGTCCCCTGGCGTGAGCTGCCCGAGGACGCGAGGACGTGGCTCCTGTTCACCGAGGAGCAGCCCGTCGTCGAGGTGACCCCGCAGCGGGACCGCGTGGCCAAGCCCTACAAGGGGCGCTTCTGGAGCGCGAAGAGCTACGTGCTGCACACCCTGCACGATTCCAAGAGCCAGCAGATGCGCGAGCGCGTGCTGCCCTTCATGGAATCCGGGCCGTGCGGGGTCTGCGGCGGGAGCGGATTGCGGCCGGAGGCGCTCGCGGTGACGTTCGCCGGCCTCTCGATCGCCGCGGCCAACGCCCTGCCGCTGGCGGAGCTGGCTGCGCACCTCGAACCGGCAGCGACCCTCGTCCACCCGTCCGCCGCACACCGGTCGTGGACCTCGGGGGAGGGGACGGAGGTGTCGGTGACCATCAGCAGGGACCTCGTGCAGCGGCTCGGCACGCTCGTGGACCTCGGGCTCGGGTACCTCAGCCTCGGCCGCGCCACGCCCACGCTCTCACCCGGGGAGATGCAGCGGCTCCGGATCGCCACCCAGCTCCGCTCCGGCCTGTTCGGCGTGGTCTACGTCCTCGACGAGCCCTCGGCGGGCCTTCATCCGGCCGACGTCGAGCCGCTCCTGGCCGTCCTCGAGGAGCTCAAGGACGCCGGCAACTCGGTGTTCGTCGTCGAGCACAACATGGACGTGGTGCGCCACGCGGACTGGATCGTCGACGTGGGCCCGGGCGCGGGCGAGGGCGGTGGCACCGTCCTCTACAGCGGCCCGGTCGACGGCCTCGCCGCCATCCCGGCATCGGTGACGGCACCGTTCCTCGCCGGAAGCGGATCCGCGGACGCCGGTCCTCCCGCCCCGCGTTCGCCCGCGGGCTGGCTGCGCCTGACCGGCATCCACCGCCACAACCTCGCGGGACTCGACGCCGAGATCCCGGTCGGCGTGCTGACGGCGGTCACCGGGGTGTCCGGTTCCGGGAAGTCGACCCTGGTCAGTACGGTCCTGGCCGAGGCCGTCGGGGCGCACGTGCGCAACGACACCCCGGAGGAGATCGACGACGACGCCGACAGTCAGGCCGGCGCGGCAGAGCCGCCAGTGGCGGGCATCAGCGGCCTCGAGGCCGTCGACCGGCTCGTCAGCGTCAACCAGAAGCCGATCGGGCGGACGCCGCGATCCAACCTCGCCACCTACACGGGGCTCTTCGACGCCGTGCGGAAGGCCTTCGCCGCGACGGACGAGGCCCGGGCCAGGGGCTTCGGAGCGGGTCGCTTCTCCTTCAACGTTCAGGGCGGCCGCTGCGAGACGTGCCAGGGCGAGGGCTTCGTGTCCGTCGAGCTGCTCTTCCTGCCCGGGAGCTACGGGCCGTGCCCCACCTGTCACGGCGCGCGCTACAACGAGGAGACGCTCTCGGTCACGCTGGACGGCCGCAGCATCGCCGACGTGCTCGCCCTGACGGTCGACGACGCCGCCGGCTTCCTCGCGAACGTCCCCGCCGCAGCGCGCTCCCTCGCCACGCTCCGCGAGGTGGGCCTGGGCTACCTCCGCCTCGGCCAGCCGGCCACCGAGCTGTCCGGGGGCGAGGCCCAGCGGATCAAGCTCGCCACGGAACTGCAGCGCGCCCGCCGCGGGCACACCCTGTACCTGCTCGACGAGCCGACCACGGGCCTGCACCCGGCCGACGTCGTCCTGCTCCTCGCCCAGTTGCGCACGCTCGTGGACGCGGGGAACACCGTCGTGGTCGTGGAGCACACCATGTCCGTGGTGGCCGCGGCCGACTGGGTGATCGACCTCGGGCCCGGAGGCGGTTCGGCGGGCGGGTCGATCGTCGCGACGGGGACGCCTGCTGACGTCGCCCGCCTCGACGCGGGGACGAGCGCCACGGCGCCCTATCTCGCACTCCATCTGGCAAGTCATCGGGCGGCGCCCGCGCACCAGCTGTGACGCGACCGGGTCCGCGCCGCGGTGCCGGTGCGCCCGCTAGACCAGTGCGGGGGCGAAGTCGTCGCGCGCGGACCTGCTGCCGTCGAGGGCTGCCCACGCCCCGGCGAGGATTCCCACGGCCCGTCGGGTGTCCTCGGCCGGATAGCTGAAGGGGACGCGGAGGAAGCGCTCGAACACGCCGTCCATGCCGAAGCGGGGCCCGGCTCCCAGCAGCAGGCCGCGGTCGCGCGCGGCGAGGGCGAGTTCGGAGCTGACCGGGGCGCCGAGATTGACCCAGGTGCAGAGGCCGCCCGAGACGCGCGGTACGTCCCACCCCGGCAGCTGTGCGGCGAGGAGCCGGCCGAGCTCCCGCTGTCCGTCGGCGAGCTGCTGCGCCCGGAACCGGAGCAGCGCGTCGTAGTCGCCGAGCATCTCGAGGGCGATCAGCTGCTCGAGGATCGGCGTCCCGAGGTCCTGCGCGTACCGGGACTGCACGAGCCGCCGGATCACCTCGCGCTCCGCCCTGATCCAGCCGATGCGCAGCCCGCCCCAGACGGTCTTGCCCATGGAGCCGATCAGCACGGCGGGACCGAACGCCGCGAGGGGCGGCTCGGCGTCGCCCTCGATCCGCAGCTCGGCCATCGTCTCGTCCGCCACGACCACCGTGCCGGCCCGGGCCGCGGCGGACATGAGGCGCTCGCGCTGTCCGGGCGGCATCACGGCCCCTGTGGGGTTGTGGAAGTCCGGCATCACGTAGGCGAGGGCGGGCCGTGCCCGGTCGAAGGCCTGCTCCAGGCCGTCGTCGTCCCAGCCGTCCCCCGCGCCGACGGAGACGGGGACGAGCCGCCGGCCGGCCGCGCGGAGCGCTTCGTAGGCGTGCGGATAGCTCGGGGCCTCGACGAGGACGGTGTCGCTGCGCGTGAGCCAGGTCCGCGCGAGGAGCGAGATGGCGTGCTGCGCGCCGAGGGTCACCATGAGCTGCCCGGGCTCGGTCGGCACGCCGCGGGCGGTGTACCGGTCGGCGAGGGCCTGCCGCAGCCGGGGGAGGCCGAGCAGGTCGTAGCCGTCACCGTTGAGGTAGGCGGGCAGCTCGGAGGCGGCACGTACGGCTGCTTCACCGACCTGCGGGGCGGCGGGCAGTGCTGCCTTGCTGAGGTCGAGCACGACGCCGGAGCCGCCGTCGTCGTGCGCCGGGGCGCCGCGTCCCGGCATCGCCACCACGGATCCCGAGCCGCGCGTGCTCTGCACGTACCCGGCCGAGCGCAGGCGCGCGTAGGCGGCGGCGACGAGCGTGCGGCTGACCGCGAGCTGCACCGCGAGTTCCCGTTCGGCCGGTAGCCGTGACCCGAGGGGGATCCGGCCGTCGAGGGTGAGCAGGCGGATGCGGTCGGCCAGTGCCGCGTAAGCGGGCCCGGCGGTCCGCCAGGAGCCGAGTTCCGCGGCGAGGCGCCGCGCGGTGAGGACCATCATGGAGCCACCATTTCACAATTGGCATCTTGTTGTCAGTCCAATTACACGTTGTACTGAAGGCATGACCTTCCTCGGTGTCCGGCGCGGACTGCAACTCCTGCTCGGACTCTTCCTCTACGGCCTGTCCCTCGCGATGATGATCCGGGCGACGCTCGGCGTCTCGCCCTGGGACGTCCTCGGGCAGGGCGGGTCCCTCCGGACCGGCATCCCCTTCGGTTTCATGACCAACATCATCGGTCTGATCGTCCTGCTCCTCTGGATCCCGCTGCGGCAGCGCCCGGGCATCGGCACCGTCCTCAACGTCGCGCTCGTGGGGCCGAGCGCGGAGATCGGCCTGGCACTGCTCACCGAGCCCACCCAGCTGTGGGCGCGGATCCTGCTGTTCACCGGCGGCCTGGTGCTCCTCGCCGTCGCCAGCGGCCTCTACATCGGTGCCCGCCTGGGGCCCGGACCGCGCGACGGACTGATGACGGGCATCCACGCGCGCAGCGGCCTGCCCATCTGGCTCGTCCGCACCGGCATCGAGGGCACGGTGCTGGTGCTGGGCTGGCTGCTCGGCGGGACCGTGGGGCTGGGCACCGTCGCCTTCGCGCTCCTCATCGGGCCGCTGATCAACCTCGCCCTGCCGGTCTTCCGGGTGCCGGAACGCCCGCGGCCCGCCCCGGACACCGCCCCGGACACCGCGACTGCCGGGACCTGACGCTGCAGATCCCGGCTCCGACGCCCGGTGGGGTCGCCGGGTCGGCTCCTCGCGCCACGAGGTCACGGCCTGCTCCCCGGCGGGCGGACCCGGCCGACCTAGACTGGGAGTCCTGCCGCGACCGAGAGGACCCCATGACCACCGACGTCCCCAGCGCCGAGACCCGCAGCCCCTGGCGCGAGCTCGCGCCGGGCATCTACCAGCTCCCGACTCCCGGCTTCCGGATGAACGCGGGCCTCGTCGTCGGGCGCGAGCGCGCCCTGGTGGTCGACGCCGGTGCGGGTCCCGTCGGGGCCGCCGAGGTGTACGCGCAGGTCCGGGGCATCACCGATCTGCCCCTGATCGTGGTCAACACGCACGCGCACGCGGACCACTTCTTCGGCAACGCCTATTTCGCCGCGCAGGGTGTGGAGGAGTTCTGGGCCACCGCGAGGTGCAGCGCCGCGCAGGGTGAGACCGGCGAGGACCAGCGGACGCTGGTCGCCGCCGTCGAACCGGCCATGGGCACGGGCGACGGCGTCCACACGCAGATCCTCCCGGCCAACCGGCTCGTGGAGGGCACGCCCGTGGACCTCGACCTGGGGGAGGTGTCGGTGACGCTCTTCCACCTCGGCCGCGGCCACACGGACCACGATCTGCTCGTCGGCGCCGGGAACGTCCTCTTCACGGGTGACCTCGTGGAGGAGGGCGCGGATCCGGCGTTCGAGGACTCCTTCCCCGTGGACTGGGTGCGGACGCTCGGGAAGATGGTGGCGCTGGAGGACCTCTACGACGTGTTCGTCCCCGGTCACGGAGCTCCCGTCGGCGTCGCGGAGGTCACCACGCAGATGAACAAGATGCGCAGTGCCATCAGGGTGACGCGCTTGGCCATGGACGAGGCCTCCGTGGACATGACCAAGGCCATCCCGATCCTCCCGTACGGCCCCGAGCAGTCGAGGGCGCTCCTGATCCGCCTCCGCACCCTGGCCCACTGGACCTGGCTGACGCGCAAGCACTGACCGGCCGGGTGGTCCGAGGACCTAGGCGGTCGAGCCGAAGACGGTCCGGTCCAGGAAGGCGTTGCGGAATTTGCCCTCGGGATCCATGCGTGCCGCCAGGGCGCGGAAGTCGTCGAAGCGCGGATACAGCGGGGCCAGCCGGGCGGCATCAGCAGTGAACAGCTTGCCCCAGTGCGGACGCATGGCGAACGGCGCCAGGGCGGCCTCGATCTCCGGCAGCAGCGCCTCGACCTCGGGCTGGGCGGGCTTCCAGGTGAAGTGGAGGCCGATGCCGGCCCGCTGGTAGTTGTTGCTGAGCCAGAGCCCGTCCGCGGCCATCGAGCGGATCTCCGAGACCTGCAGCAGCGGCGTGATGCGTGGCGCGAGGGCGCGCACGGCCTCGATGGCCGCGACGGCGTGTTCGCGGCCCACGAGATACTCGGTCTGCAGTTCCTCGCCGTTGCTGGGGGTGAAGGCGAGGCGGAAGTGGGCCAGGCGGTCCGACCACGGGCCCGAGACGCCGAGCTGCTGCGTGCAGTGGTCCGCGGCCACGCCCGGCACGGGGTGCAGGGCGGCCTCTGCCGGGGTGCCGCCGAAGAAGTCCGTGGGGACCGCGGTCCCGCTGTCCACGCGGCTCTTCAGCCAGGCCTGACCGATGGTGCCGCCGGTCCAGTCCGTGAAGAGGCTGACGCTGTAGGCGGCGGAGGTGGCGGCGTCGTAGTCGGCGAGCACGGCGTCCCACGGGACGTCCGTGAATACGTCCTGGCGGACCTCGAAGGTCGGCTCGATGCGCAGCGTCACGCGGTGGACGACCCCGAGGGCGCCGAGGCCCACCACCATGCCGTCGAAATCGTCGTCCCCCTGTGTGACGGTGAGGACGTCACCGGAGGCCGTGACGAGCTCCAGGCCCACGACGGCGGTCGCGAGGTTCCCGTTGCGGTCCCCCGATCCGTGGGTGGCGGTCGCGATGGCGCCACCGATGGAGATGTGGGGGAGGGAGGCGAGGTTGTGCAGGGCGTAGCCGCGGCGCTGCAGGTGCTCGGCGAGGACGCCGTAGCGCACTCCCGCGCCGACCGTGACCGTGAGGGCCTCCGGATCGACCGAGACGGCCGGGTCCATGACGTCCAGCGACACGAGGGTGCCCGGGCTGTCCGCGATGTCGTTGAAGGAGTGGCGGGAGCCGAGGGCGCTGACGCGGGTGCTTCCCGTGACGGCCCGTTGCAGCTCCGTGAGCGTGGTGGGGTGGGCGATCGCCTCGGCGGCATACGCATGGTTTCCCGCCCAGTTGAGCCGGTCCCGTACCTGTTCCTCGATCATGGTGTCCTTGTCTGGCAGGGTCGCGCCGGCGGGAAAGGAGCCGCAGGACACAAGCGGTAGGGTGCCCGGCAATCCTACAACGTTGTAGACTCGCGGGACGCGTGACGTGCAGGGCATCACCGGTGGATCGAGGGAGCGCAATGGCGGCCACACTGAAGGACGTCGCCCTGGCGGCCGGCGTCTCGATCAAGACCGTCTCGAACGTCATCAACGACTACCAGCACATCCGGGCCGACACCAAGCAGCGGGTCATGGAGGCCATCGACGAGCTCGGGTACAGCCCCAACCTCTCGGCACGCAGCCTCCGGTCCGGCAGGACCGGCGTGATCGGCCTCGCCGTCCCCGAGCTGTCCCTCAGCTACTTCGCCGAACTGGCCGATGCCGTCATCACGGCCGCCGAGCGGCGGGGGCTCAAGGTCCTCATCGAGCAGACCGGCGGCGGTGACCGGGCACGCGAGCTGGAGATCCTGCGGAGCCCACGGCTGCAGATGACCGACGGCCTGCTCTTCAGTCCGCTCGGCATGTCGAACGAGGACGCCCACTACCTCGACGTCAACTTCCCGCTCGTCCTGCTCGGCGAACGGATCTTCGGCGGCCCCACCGACCACGTGACCATGAGCAACGTGGAATCGGCGCGGGCCGCGACGGCGCATCTCATCTCCAAGGGCCGGCGCCGCATCGCCGTCGTCGGCGGCCACCGGGGTGAGGTGATCGGCTCGGCCGGTCTCCGCCTGCGCGGCTACCAGCAGGCACTGGAGGAGGCGGGGATCCCCTTCGATCCCGCCCTCGTCGGCTACACCACCTTCTGGCACCGTGCCAATGGGGCGACGTCCATGCGCGAGCTCCTCGAATCGGGGGTGGAGTTCGACGCGATGTTCGGCATGAACGACACCCTGGCGCTCGGTGCCATGCGGGTGCTGCAGGAGGCGGGGCTGCGGATCCCCGACGACGTCGCCGTCATCGGGTTCGACGACCTCGACGAGGGGCGGTACTCCCTGCCGACCCTCTCCACCATCGACCCGGGCAGGCTCGAGATCGCGGACACCGCGGTCCGGGTGCTGCAGGAGCGGATCTCCCGGCGCGACGGTGATGTGCCTCCCCGCGAGTTCGAAGCCCGCTACCAGGTGATCGAGCGCGAGTCCTCCGCGCTGCCCGGCTGAGCTGCCCGCGCCGCGGGTCATGGTGCCGACGCCGGGGAGGATTCCCGCAGCACCTGCTTGACAGTGACCGGCCTCACTCTGCATGCTTCTTCTACATCGTTTACCTACAACGATGTAAACGACGGAACCAAGCCCTGCTCCACACCTCTCCACCGGAGGTCGACGCGCAGGAGGACGGGACCCGGATCAAGGAAGATTCGAGCGGGCACGCCATCCGGGTGCCCCGGTGATCCTCCTCCCTGCAGGACCTGGACCGGCCGCCCACGGGCTGGCCACGGTGGAACGCCACCGCGAGAGGAAGCACACGATATGAAAGCCACGTTCCTGGCATCGGTCGGCATCGTCGCCGCCACCGCCGTAGCACTGACCGGCTGCTCCGGAGGGGAATCCGGCGGCGGAGGAGGGGGCTCCGAAGCGGCCTCCTGCACCAACACCGTCGTCAACGCCGAGGCTCCCCAGGTGACCGTCTGGGCCTGGTACCCCGGTTTCGACCAGGTGGTCGACACCTTCAACAACGCCAACGACGACGTCCAGATCTGCTGGACGAACGCAGGTCAGGGCAATGACGAGTACACGAAGTTCTCGACGTCGATCGAGTCCGGGTCCGGAGCCCCGGACGTCATCCAGCTCGAGTCCGAGGTCCTCTCCAGCTTCACCATCCGCGACGCCCTCGTGGACCTGACCGAGTTCGGCGCGAACGACGTCGAGGGGGACTACGCCGAGGGTGCCTGGGAGGACGCATCGAGCGGCGACGCCGTGTATGCGATCCCGGTCGACGGCGGACCCATGGGCATGCTCTACCGCCAGGACATCTTCGACGCCGCGGGCATCGAGGTGCCGACCACCTGGGAGGAGTTCGAGGCGGCCGCGCAGACCCTGAAGGCCTCGGGTGACGGCGCGGTCATGGCCGACTTCCCGACCAATGGCCGCGCATTCAACCAGGCGCTCTTCGCCCAGGCCGGGTCCGTCCCGTTCGAGTACGACTCCGCGAACCCGCAGGAGATCGGCATCAACGTGAACGACGACGGCGCCAAGAAGGTGCTCGAGTACTGGGAGGGACTCGTCAAGGACGGTCTCGTGGCCACCGATGACGCCTTCACCGCCGACTACAACACCAAGCTGGTCGATGGTTCCTACGCCGTGTATCTCGCGGCGGCCTGGGGGCCCGGGTACCTGCAGGGGCTCTCGGACGCCGACCCGACCGCGGTCTGGCGTGCAGCGCCGCTTCCGCAGTGGGACGCTGCGAACCCCGTGCAGGTCAACTGGGGCGGCTCGACCTTCGCGGTGACCGAGCAGGCCTCCGACAAGGAGCTCGCCGCGAAGGTGGCCATGGGCATCTTCGGGAACGAGGAAGGCATGAACCTCGGCGTCGACGCGGGCGCCCTCTTCCCCTCCTACGCGCCGGTCCTGGAATCCGACGAGTTCGCCACCAAGGAGTACGAGTTCTTCGGCGGGCAGCAGATCAACAGGGACGTGTTCCTCGATGCCGCTGCCGGCTACGAGGGCGCCACCTTCAGCCCCTTCCAGAACTACGCCTACGACCAGCTGACGGTGCAGATCTACGCCATGGTCCAGGGCGAGAAGGACGCGAGCCAGGCACTCGACGACCTGCAGGCCTCGCTCGAGCAGTACGCCACCGAGCAGGGCTTCACGCTCACGTAGCCTGCCGGCAGGGTGCCCGCCCCAGGGCGGGCACCCTGCCTCCCGGTCCCTGCGGAGACCTTCACCCCACATCCGTTCCGATCCCGAGGAAAGACCACCATGGCCACGACCACCGCGCCGACGTCGTCCCACCGCGCCGAGGCACACCAGCCGGTCAAGCACCGACCGGACAGGAACTACCGGCGCCGCCAACGCTGGGGATGGCTGTTCGTCGCACCCTTCGCCCTGATCTTCCTGACCTTCCTGGTCCTCCCGCTCGTCTTCGCCTTCCGGATGAGCCTGTTCACGAGCACGCTCGCCACCGGCGACAGGTTCGTGGGATTCGCGAACTACGCCAAGGCCTTCACCGATCCGCTCTTCCTCGACGGACTGCTCACGGTCGCGAAGTTCGGGCTCATCATGATCCCGGCGCAGATGATCGTGGCGCTGATCGCCGCGCTCGTCCTCGACAACCTGGCCACCTGGGCGTCGAAGTTCTCCCGGCTGATGATCTTCATCCCCTATGCCGTGCCCGTGGTCATCGGCGCGCTCATGTGGGGCTTCCTCTACAGCCCGCGCTTCGGTCCCGCGAGTACGGTCTTCGCCCTGTTCGGGGCCGAGGCGCCGAACTTCCTCGCGCAGGACAGCATCTTCGGCAGCCTCGTGAACATCGTCACCTGGCAGTGGGCCGGCTACTACATGATCATCATCTACGCGGCGCTGCGGGGCATCGACCCGGGTATCTACGAGGCGGCCGTGCTCGACGGCGCCTCGGACCGGCAGATCGCCACGCGCATCAAGGTGCCGATGATCTCCTCGTCGCTCGTCATGGTGGTGATCTTCGCCCTGATCGGGACCCTCCAGTTCTTCACCGAACCACAGGTGCTGCGGGGGGTGGCGCAGGGTGCCATCCCCACGGACTACACACCGAACATGTACGCGTTCTCGCTGGCCTTCTCCTACAGCCAGTTCAACTACGCCTCGGCCATCTCCTTCGCCCTCGGCATCGTGGTCTTCGTGTTCTCCTTCTTCTTCCTTTTCCTGACCCGCAAGCAGAGCGGACTGAAATAAGCCATGGCACTCGTCACCGACACGCTCGATCCGAAGCAGCAGGGCGGCAGGGGCCGGAGCGCGGCGTCGCGCACCAGGGCCCGCAGCGGCGGACCACGCATCGGCTCGCACATCTTCCTGCTCATCCTCGTCATCTACTTCATCACCCCCATCTGGTGGCTGTCCGTCGCGAGCACCAAGGACACCGCCGGCCTCTTCAGCGGCTCTGGTGGGCCGCTGTGGTTCGACGACGAGTTCCACTTCTTCGACAACGTGCAGGGCCTGTTCGACCGCCAGAACGGCATCTACTGGCGGTGGCTCGGCAACTCGTTCCTGTACGCCATCTCCGGCGGTGTGGGTGCGACGGTCCTCGCGGTCCTCGCCGGCTACGGCTTCGCCAAGTACAGGTTCCGCGGCAGGGGCGCCTTCTTCGGCGTCCTCCTCGGCGCGGTCATGGTCCCGCTGACGGCGCTCGTCATCCCGACGTTCGTCCTGCTCAGCGAGGTGGGTCTCGTCAACACCATCTGGGCCGTCATCCTCCCGTCGCTCCTCAGCCCCTTCGGCGTCTACCTCATGCGGGTCTTCGCCCAGGAGGCGGTGCCGGACGAACTGCTCGATGCCGCCCGGATCGACGGGGCGGGGGAACTCAGGACGTTCTTCACCATCGCGCTGCCGCTGCTCCGCCCGGCCATCGTCACGGTGCTCCTGCTCTCCGTCGTCGGCACCTGGAACAACTTCTTCCTGCCGCTCGCGGTCCTCAGCGACCCGCTGCTGCTCCCCGTCACCGTGGGACTCAACGGCTGGACCGCCCTCTCCAACGCCGGCAGCGGCGGCGAGGCGCTGTGGAACCTCATCACCACGGGTGCCTTCATCTCGATCATCCCGCTGATCATCGCCTTCCTGTCCCTCCAGAAGTACTGGCAGGGCGGACTGTCCCTGGGCTCGCTCAAGTAGCCCGGGCACCCGCCCCCACCGACCCACGACACCGCGCAGAAAGTAGTTCGATGCAGAACGCACGCCTCACCCTCGACCCCCACTTCACGGTCGGGCCGATCAACCGCAACATCTTCGGCGGCTTCGTCGAACACCTCGGCCGCCACGTGTACGACGGCATCTACGAACCCGGCCACGCCACGGCCGACGACGAGGGCTTCCGCCAGGACGTCGTCGAGCTGGTCAGGGAGATGGGTGTCTCGACCATCCGCTACCCGGGCGGCAACTTCGTCTCCGGTTTCCGCTGGGAGGACAGCGTGGGCCCGCGCGAGGAGCGCCCCACGCGCCTCGATCTCGCATGGCACTCCACGGAGACCAACCAGGTCGGGATGCACGAGTTCGCCTCCTGGCTGCGGAAGGTGGACAGCGACCTCATGCTCGCGGTGAATCTCGGGACGCGCGGCACGCTCGAGGCCCTCGAACTGCTCGAATACGCGAACCTGCCCAAGGGCACGGCTCTCGCCGACCAGCGCATGGCCAACGGGCGGCCCGACCCGTTCGACGTGAAGATCTGGTGCCTCGGCAACGAGATGGACGGTCCGTGGCAGCTCGGGCACCGCTCCGCGGAGGACTACGGCAAGCTCGCCTCCCGCACGGCCAAGGCCATGCGCCAGCTCGATCCGTCGATCCAGCTCGTGGCCTGCGGCTCCTCCAGCGCCCACATGCCGACCTTCGGCGAGTGGGAGCGCGTGGTCCTGTCGCACACGTACGACGATGTCGACTACATCTCCTGCCACGCCTACTACGAGGAGAAGAACGGCGACCTCGCCTCGTTCCTCGCCTCCGCCGTGGACATGGACCACTTCATCGAATCGGTCGTCGCCACCGCCGACCACGTGAAGGCCGTCCGCGGCAGCTCGAAGACCATCAACATCTCCTTCGACGAGTGGAATGTCTGGTACATCAGCCGCTTCGAGAACGTCGACAAGATCCAGGGCCTCGACAACTGGCCGGTCGCCCCGCGCCTGCTCGAGGACTGCTACTCGGTGGCGGACGCCGTCGTGTTCGGCAACCTGATGATCTCGCTGCTCAAGCACGCGGACCGAGTGACGTCGGCGTCGCTGGCGCAGCTCGTGAACGTGATCGCGCCGATCATGACGGAGCCGGACGGCCCGGCATGGCGGCAGACGACCTTCTTCCCGTTCGCCATCACCTCACGCCTGGCGCAGGGCTCCGTTCTCGAACTCAAGCTCGACGCCGGCACGTACGAGAGCGCCGAGTACGGCGTCGTCCCGCTCGTGGACGCCGTGGCGACGCACGACGACGCCGCCGGTACCGCCGCCGTCTTCCTGGTCAACCGCTCGCAGACCGAGGAGATCACCGTGACGATCGACATCGCGGCCCTCGACGGCTTCACCGGCGTCAGCGCCGAGTCGCTGTACGATACGGACGTGTATGCGAAGAACACTCTCGAGGAGCCCGAGCGCGTGACCATGAAGCCCAACACCACGGCGACACTCGACGGCGGCGCCGTGACCGTCACGCTGCCACCCGTGTCATGGACGGCCGTAGCCCTCGCATGAACCATCCCGAATACAGGATCGAGGGCGACGGCTATGCGGCCGTCGTCCTCGGTCTCGGTGCCGCCGTCCGTGAACTGACGTACGAGGGCCGCCCCCTCGTGGTCGGCTTCGGCCCCGACGAGGACATGCCCAACTTCCGCGGCGCCTTCGTGGCTCCCTGGCCCAACCGGATCGCCGACGGGCGCTACACGTTCGACGGCGTCGATCACGAATTGGCGATCAACGAACCCGAGCGGGTCACGGCCCTCCACGGACTCGTCTTCGACATCCCCTGGACGCTCGTGGAGCACACGGCCTCCAGCGTGACGCTCGGCTGCACCATCGAGCCGAGCGCGGCGTACCCCTTCACCGTGGCGCTGCACGCGCGCTTCGGCGTGGGCCCGGACGGCTTCCGGACCGAGGTCACCGCGCTGAACACCGGATCCAACCGGGCCCCCTACGGGGTCTGCCCCCACCCGTACCTGGTGGCAGGCACGTCCGCGCTCGACGACTGGGTGCTCGAACTCCCCGCCTCGACGGTGCTGACCGTGACTGCCGACCGCCTGCTGCCGGTCGGCAGGGAGGACGTGGACGGGACGCCCTTCGACTTCCGCTCGGCGCACGCCCTCGGGGACGTGCAGATCGACCACGCGTTCACCGGGATCCAGCGTGATGCCGCGGGGTTCGCGACCGTGCGCCTCATGGACCCTGCCGATGGGACGGGGACGGCCATGACGTGGGACGAGAGCTGCCCCTGGGTCCAGATCCACACCGCGGACCTCCCGAAGAAGCCCGAGAGCACGCGCCTCGGTCTCGCCGTCGAACCCATGACCTGCCCGCCGGAGGCCTTCAACTCCGGCGAGGACCTCGTGGTGCTCGAGCCCGGGCAGACGCACCGGACGGGCTGGACGATCAGCGCGCTCTAGGCGGCGCCGGGCGGGTCCCTACGGGGTGCGAGAGACCGCGAGCAGGCGGTCGCTCGCGGATGCGGCGCCTTCGCCGTCGACGAGTGCGAGCAGGTCCTCGAGCACGTCATGCAGGGGCCTCGACGCGTCGACGGCCGTGAACGAGGCGAACTCGGACAGGGCGCGGTACCCGGCCTCCAGTGCCGTCAGGTCCGCCGGGTCCTCCTCGTCGGTGGCGCGGAGCCTCACCCGGTCGACGGCCACGTCGACCGGGACGTCGAAGAAGGCGACGACGTCCGCGGCGGGCAGCAGGCCGAGGAGCCAGGGCACCATCACGCCCCGCGGCAGGCCCCGGGCGGCGCGGAGCGCCAGCTGGCACTCCAGGCCCCGGTCCAGCACCGCGACGCCGTCGTAGGTCCGCATCCGCAGCTCGTTGCGCAGGACGTTGACCACCCGGGCGACCGTCTCGAGTGCGTCGAGGACACGCGGACCCGGTGCGTGTCCGAGCCGGGCCCACCACCCGGCCATCGTCCGGCGGCCTGCAGGATTCCTGAAGACGGCGGCGGCCTGCCCCCGGCCTACGAGGGCCCGCTCCAGCTCGTGCGCTGCCGTGCTCTTGCCGGAGCCGTCGATACCGATGAGGAGGATGCGCAGCGAAGTACCTTTCACGAGAGGGGACACACCGTCCAACGGGAGGTCCGCGCGCGGTGTTCCCTGTCCTGCGGTCCGACAGGCGGATGCACAGCAACCTCACAGCGCCGGAGGGCCCGACCGCACAGCCGGCATCCGCCGCCGTCGTGCCGTCGGGGGAAGCCATCGCCGGCAGGGCACGGCGTGGCGCTGCTCCGCCCGCTCGGGCTCGACGTGGTGCTCCAGGAACGCCGGTCTGGTCCGGATCGTGCGATCCGGGTACGGTACGTGCACCGCGTGCGCCCGTACACGGTCCGCAGCGTGAGCACTGCGCGCGGAGACGCCGAGGAGGCCCAGCATGGACGACCAGAACATCCTCACCACGATCCGTTCGCTCGTGGACGAGGAGCACGACCTGCGGCAGAACGAGGCAGGCAGCATGCGCGGTCAGGAGAACTCCGAGCGGCTGCGCCACCTGGAGGAGAGCCTCGACCAGTGCTGGGACCTGCTACGCCAGCGCCGGGCGAGGTCCCAGTACGGACAGGACCCGGACGGTGCCGCCGTCCGCCCGGTGAGCCAGGTCGAGGGGTATTGGCCGAGGACGCGCGGGCGCTCCTAGAGCGAGGCCAGCAGAGCGAGCTCCTCCCGGCGCGTCAGTCCCGATCGTCTGTCCCGCGTCAGTCCCCGCGCGCGTTCGTCGTCGAGCGTGTCCTCGAGGGTCCGCCGAAGGTCCCGCAGGCTTCCTCCCGCAGCCTTGAAGGCGGCGTTGCTGCGCCGGTTGAACCCGGAGAAGTCTTCGGGTAGCCAGAGTGGGAGCGACCGCGGGCCCGCCCAGTAGGTCACGGCCTGTTCCAGCAGCCAGTCCGACGGCGCCTCGACGACGGCACCGGTATGTCCCGCGACCGAGCGGGCCTGGACCAGCATGCCGCCGAAGGACGTCTCGTCACCCACCGCGTTGATCGAGCCCGTGGTCCCCGCACGGCCGGCGTCGACGGTCCACGCCGCGAGGTCCCGGACATCGATGACCTGGATGAAGCGGCCGGCGAGGGTCGGTGCCAGGACGGCGCCGTCGCCGGCCAGGGCGCAGCGCGATACCCAGTAGCCGAAGCGGTCGCTGCCGTCGCCGGGACCGGCGATCAGGCCTGCGCGGACGGTGAGCAGCCGATCTGCGAGCACCCTGCGTGATTCCTGCTCGCACATCACCTTCGCCGTGGCATAGTCCGTGGTATCAGCACCGGCCCCGACGTCGACGAGGGCGGCGGCTTCATCCGCCCCGGGCTCGGTGTTCGAGGCGTACACGGAGCACGAGGACACCAGGGTCCAGTGGGCGGCGCGATCGGCCAGCGCGGCCAGGGCGCCGGAGACGTGCTGCACGTCCCACGAGATCTCGACGACCTCGTCCCAGTCCTCGGAGGCGACGGCCCGGTAGGCGGCGGGATCGGCACGGTCGGCTGCGGCGAAAACGGCTCCAGCCGGTGGCGGCCCCGCCGTGCCGCGCGCCAGGCAGGTCACCTCGTCCCCTTCGTCGAGGAACCGCGCCGCCAGTTCCCTGCCGAGCCAGGCCGTGCCACCGAGGATCAGCACGCGCCTCATGGCGCTCCGACCCAGCACACAGAGCGCTTCACGGCACTGCGCTCGAGGGCGTCGTCACGGCGACCACCGGCCGGACGGCGGCGCCGCAGCGTCCGCGAGGACCCGTGCCCTGCCTGCGGTCGGCGAACCCGGAGCATCTGCCCCGTACCCGGCCTCCGAGCCCCGGTCCTCGCTCGCCGCCCGGGCCCGGTCCTCGCTCGCCGCACGGGCCAGGCGCGCGGCGAGCGTCCGGGCCTCGCGCAGGCGCTCCGGCGGACATTCGGGTACCGCCGGCAGGGCGAACTGCGGAACGGGCGCAGGGTCGGCCCGCGTCGCGGCGGGGTCAGTGCCGGTGGAGAAACAGGAGCGCGCCAGAACGATCCCGCCCGCGGCGAGAAGGAGGAACGGGTAGCCCCGGACGCCCGCGAAGAGCGCGAGGATCCCGAGGGAGGTGCTGATCATGCCGAGTGGTACGAGGAGTCTAGAAGCCATCACGCGTCCGTCGTCGTTGACTGAGGGTGGTGGCACCGATGGTACCCGCTGATCCGCCTGCCGGCGCTCCCGGCACCGCGTGTCCTGACGTGGCGCGTGTCGGAGAGGGTCTGTCCGACGTCGAGCGCCCGGTGCCGTACCCGGCGTCGTGCCGTGCGCAGGCCTGGGCCGCGGCCTCCGCCGTGCCGACGGCGCAGGCCCTCGGCGCGCTCTGACGGGCGGTTACCAGGGTCCGCAGCCGGTCCCGGTCAGGCGAGGATGCGCTGGTACAGGAGGTGGTCCTGCCATCGGCCCGCGATCCGGAGGTAGGAAGGCGCCGATCCGATCAGGGTGAAGCCCGCCCGGTCGAGGAGAGCCCGGGACCCGGCATTGTGCGGCAGCACCGAGGCCTGCACGCGGTGCAGCCCCAGGTCGTCGCGGGCCGCGGTGAGGACCGCCCGGAGTGCGGCCGACGTGATGCCCCGTCCCTGCAGCGCGGCGTCCACCCAGTAGCCCACGTGGGCACTGAGGAAGGGGCCACGGACGATCCCGGAGAGGGTGACCGCTCCGACGATCCTGCCCTCGGCCTCGAGGACCCAGGGCGCGTCCGTCCCTGATGCGAGGCCCGCGAGTCGGGCGGCGACCGCACCGGCCTGACCCTCCACGGTGAAGAAGTCCTCCTCGCGCAGCGGCTCCCACGGGGCAAGGTGCTCGCGGTTCCGGCGATACGCGGCGGCGAGCTCAGCGGCGTCGGTGGACTCGAGCAGACGCAGGGTCGTCCCGGATGGCAGGGTGGTGCTGGACACCGCGCCATCGTAGCCGAGCGACGGCCGGACCCGACCGTGCCGGAGTCGGGACGGTCGCCGGAGAGGGGGGAACAGTGCAGAGCAGCTGGGTCATCAGGGAGGCGACGGCGGTCGACGCACCCGGATTCGCCCGCTCCCAGATCGACGCGTGGCGGGCGGCGTACGGGGGCATCCTGCCGGCCGACTACCTGGCCCGGATGGACCATGCACGGTTGACCACCGGGTGGGAGCAGCGGCTCGGGGCACAGACGCCCGACGTCCGGCAGCTCGTCCTCGCGGTCGGGGGCGAGGTGGCGGGCTGGTCCGGCTTCGGTCTGCCGCGGGACGACGTCGACCGGGGCGTGGGGGAGCTGCAGGCCATCAACCTGGCTCCCGAGTACTGGTCCAGGGGCTTCGGGTCCCGGCTCTTCACCCGCAGTGTCACCGAGCTCGCGGGAATGGGGTACGGCAGCGGCTATCTGTGGGTGGCGGCGGGCAACGCGCGGGCACTGGTCTTCTACGCGCGGCACGGCTGGCGGGCGGACGGCGTCGAGAAGGACGACGACCGCTTCGACCCACCCCTCCGCGAGCTCCGCGTGAGCTGTTCCGTCCTGGCCTGACGGGGCGCTCCACGCCGTCGCCGGCACACTGTCTCGATGCAAGGGACACCCGATCCGCGTACCGACGACGACAACGCACCCCGCCCGCATCACTGCGGGAGGTCTTCCGCGACATCGTCGCGGACAACCGGGCGGGTGGTTGGCGCGGCACGGTGAAGCGTGCAAACCTAGGCGGATGAGCACCCTCCAGGACATCGACACCCCCTCGGGCACCGTCTCCGCCTACGTCGTCCGGCCGGAGGGACCCATCCGGGGCGGGCTCGTGCTCGTCCACGAGGTGTGGGGGCTCGTCGGCCACACGCGTGATGTCGCCGACCGCTTCGCGCGTGAGGGCTATGTCGTGGTCGCGCCCGATCTCCTCGCGGACCAGGGCATCACCGAGCAGAACACCCTGGGCCTGGGGGAGGCGCTGGCCGGGCCCGACGACGAGGCGCGGAACGAGGCGCAGCCGAAGCTGCGTGCGCTCCTCGCGCCCCTGCGCAGTCCCGAGTTCGGCGCGCTCACCACGGAGCGCGTGCGGGCCTGTTTCTCCCATCTGTTCGACGACGCCGAGGTGGCCGGGCGCGTGGGCATCATCGGCTTCTGCTTCGGAGGGACGTACAGCTTCTCCCTCGCCGTGCACGAGCCGCGCCTCCTCGCAAGCGTGCCGTTCTACGGCCATGCCACGTTCACGGCGGAAGAGCTCGGGCGCATCGAGGCACCCGTCCTCGCCTTCTACGGGCAGGACGACGACGGGCTCCTCCAGGAACTGCCGGCCCTCGAGGCGGCGATGCAGCACGCCGGGGTCGATTTCACCGCCGTCGTCTACCCGGGTGCCGGCCACGCCTTCTTCAACGACTCCAACCGCTTCGCCTACCGGGCAGCTCCGGCCGAGGACGCCTGGCAGCGCACGCTGGAGTTCCTCGCGCGGCACGTTGCCTGATCGCGACGACGCACCGGGCGCTGCCCGGCCTCCCGCCGGGCGGCGCCCGGTACACCTCCGGCCGCGGTACCTGGGGCTGGTCCTCATGGGCGGCACGGCCGGCACGCTCGCCCGGTTCGGCCTGGCCGAGGTGCTCCCGGCTCCGGGTGGCCTGCCGCTCGGTATCCTCCTGATCAATGTCACCGGCGCGTTCGCCCTCGGCGTGCTGCTCGAGGCGCTCGCGCGCCGAGGTCCCGACGTGGGACGGCGCCGGGCGCTGAGGCTCGTGCTCGGCACCGGATTCCTGGGGGGGTTCACGACCTACAGCGCGCTCGCCGTCGACACGTCACTCCTGGTGTCCGGCGGGCGCCTCCTCGCAGGACTCGGCTACCTGGCGGTATCGGTCCTCATGGGACTGGTGGCGACGGCGGCCGGTATCGCCGTCGGGCACAGCGTGCGTCCGACCGGGGAACAGCACCATCGCGGGTCCGAGCGATGAGCGTCGCCGTCGTGCTGGCCGTCGGTCTCGCGGGCGGACTGGGATCCGTGGCCCGCTTCGTGCTCGACGGGATGATCCGCTCGCGGATGCACGGGGCGGCCCCGGTCGGCACCATGACCGTCAACATCTCCGGCTCCCTGCTCCTGGGCCTGCTCACCGGGATCGTCCTGGCGGCGGCCCTGCCGCCGGAGTGGACGCTCATCGCCGGGACCGGATTCCTCGGCGGATACACCACCTTCAGCACGGCGAGCGACGAGACCGTGCGGTTGGTACAGGCCGGTCGGACCCGCGCTGCCCTCCTCTCCGGACTCGGCACAGCGGTGACGGCGCTGGCCGCAGCCGGCCTCGGGCTGTGGGCGGGGTTCCTTCTGGCCGGGTAGACCCGGGTATCCCTGGTCTGCAGCCATGTCCACGCCCGCCGGCATGCCGCTTCCTCCGGATCCCGCCCGGCACGGCGGGCGTACCCTCCTTCGTCGAGGGTCCGGGACCCCTTGACTCCTCCGCTGGACGCGGGACCATCGAGACAGTGCACCCTGAGAGTGGTGCCTGACGAGGAGGTAAGCGTGGACCAGGACCTGCAGCCCGATCTTCCTGCGGCACCGGCCGTCGAGGCCGAGGATCTCGCCACCCGTGTGCCGTGGCCCGCTGCGGCCGGCACGACCATCGCCTGCGCCCCGCTTCCCGCCCTGGCCCTCGAGGAGGGGCCACCCGACTACACGGATGCCTCGGTGCTCCGGGCGGGCGACTCCCTGCACGCTTATGTCACATCCAGTCACGGTGATCCGCAGGGTGGCCTGCCCGCGTCCTTCGGGGCCTCGGATTCGTTCGGGGCGGGCGCCGACGCGGGCGACGGCGGCGGCGAGTAGGCGTGGACGATCAGGGTGTGCTGATGACGAGGCGCCGTACGCCGTCGACCGTGAGGATCTGCCGGTCACCCTGATCCGTGAGGCACAGCAGGACCGCGGTGCAGCTGGGACAGCGCAGCACCATCCCGGGCGCCTGCCGGTAGAGCAGCGCCGCGGCCAGGGGGCCCGAGGTCCCGCATCCGGCGCACATGCAGTCGGCGCTCGTGAGGTCCGCGACGAACTGGTCCAGGGCGCCGGCGAGGGCGTTGCCGTCCACATGCTCCTGGTCCGGTGAGTACTCCTGCGTGCTGTCCATGCTCCGTCCTTCCCCTGCTGTCCCGGTGGCCGCCGATGTCCTGCGCGATCGGCTCGCCCGCCGTCGTGCCTACCCGCCGTAACGCTCCGTGCGGATGCGGGCCGGTTCGTGTCCGTCCTCCACGAGCCAGGAGGACACCGCTTCCACGAAGCCCGTGGACCCGCAGATGTAGATGGCCGGCGCGTCCTCGGGCGGGAAGCACGACGCCGTCACGGCTTCATGGGTGAGCCTGCCCGCTGTCGCTCCCTCTGGAGCCTCACGGGAGTAGGCGATGTCCAGCCGCACCTGCGAGTTCTCCTGCCCGATCACGGCGAGTTCGCCCCCGTAGAACATGCTCGCGGGGCTGCGGACCGAGTAGAGCAGCCGGGCCGGGACCGCCGAGCGGGACTCGGAGTGCGAGCGCAGCATCGCCATGAGCGGTACCACGCCCGATCCTCCCGCGATCAGCTGGAGAGGGCCGCCGTTGTCGGGTGTCCACGTGAACCAGCCGCCCACGGGACCGCGCACCTCGAGGTCGTCACCCACGGCCAGGACGCCGACGAGGAACGGGGACACCTCGCCGTCGTCCAGTTCCTCGACCGTCACCTCGAGCTCGTACGGCGGGACCCAGGCGGCCACGGAGTAGGAGCGGACGGCCTGGTACCCGTCCTCCGCCGTCAGGCGCAGGTCCACGTGCTGGCCGGCCGTGCCGGTCACGGGTTCGGGGAAGCGCAGGCGGATGGTGCGGGCGTCGGCGGTCTCGGGCCGGGCGGCGCTGACCTGTGCGGTCTGCCACGTCCTCCTCACCAATAGCGTTCCTCCCGCCACGGGTCCCCGTACATGTTGTAGCCGTTGGTCTCCCAGAAGCCCGGCAGGTCCTGGTCCATCATCCGGATCCCGCTGACCCACTTGGCGCTCTTCCAGAAGTACAGGTGCGGCACCAGGAGCCGGGCCGGGCCGCCGTGCGCGGAGGGGAGGGGTTCGCCGTCGAACTCGTGGACGAGCCACGCCTTCCCGTCCAGGAGGTCATCGAGCGGGACGTTCGTCGTGTACCCGCCGTAGGAGTGCACCATCGTGTACTCGGCGTCGGACTCGACGTCCTCGAAGAGCGTGTCCAGCGTAACGCCCCGCCAGGTGGTGCCGAACTTCGACCAGTGCGTCACGCAGTGGATGTCGGTGGTGACGTCCTCCTGCGGCAGGGCCTGCAGCTCCTCCCAGCTCCACCGGTGCGTCCGGCCCGGCCCGGCCGCGATCTGGAAGCTCCAGTCCCTGAGCAGCACGTGCGGGGTGGGCCCTGCGGACATCACGGGGAAGCTGTCCGTCAGGTACTGGCCCGGTGGCAGGTTCGCGCCCCTGTTCTGGCGCCTGCCGGTGAAGCCTGAGGTCGGTGTCGCCATGGGTGCTCCCGCCGGGATGAGGCCGCCGGGTCAGCCGCGGCGGTAGGAACAAGGTAGTCCGCCGGGCCCTCTCCGTCCAGAGCCGCGGTCACGTCGTCGTCGCGCTGCGTTGCCGCGGTCCCTCTGTTGACGTAGCGTCGCGAGGACATCGACCGCGTCCGATGCCGGCCCTCGGACTAGGGTGGAACGGTGCCCAGGGAAACTTTCGACCTCCGATCGATCGCCGTCGGGGCGTACGGGCCGTCACTGCTCTACGGCGTCGCGACAGGGGCCATCCTGCCCGTCATCGCCCTGACGGCGCGCGACCTCGGAGCAGACGTCGCGACGGCGGCCCTCGTCATCACGCTGTCCGGGATCGGGTCCCTCGTCACGAATGTCCCGGCCACCCTGATCGCCACCCGTTTCGGCGAGCGGAAAGCGCTGGTGGGGGCGGCGCTGTGGTGCGCGGCCGCGATGTTCCTGGCGCTCGCTGCACCGACCCTCCCCGTCTTCGCCGCCGCGGTGTTCATGGTCGGCATGGCCGGTGCCGTGTTCGGCCTCGCCCGGCAGAGCTACCTCACCGAGGCCGTCCCGGCCCATTTCCGAGCACGCGCGCTCTCGACCCTGGGCGGCGTGACGCGCATCGGCGTGTTCATCGGCCCCTTCGCCGCGGCCCTCGCCATGGCCGTGTACGGCCTGGACGGCGCCTACTGGGTCGGCGGGGTCGCGAGCATCGCAGCCGCGGCCCTCAGCTGGCGCGTCCCCGAGCTCGGAGCTCCCGGCCGCCTGGCCCTCACCGCGCAGTCGCCCGTCGGGGCGGCGCTGGCGCCTCCGCCCGCGCCGACCGTGCGGTCCGTCATGCGCAGCCACTCCCGGATCTTCGTCACGGTCGGTGTCGGTGTCCTCCTGATCGCCGCGGTGCGGGCGACGCGTCAGGCCGTCCTCCCGCTCTGGGCGGAGAGCATCGGGCTGGACGCCTCGTCGACGGCGCTCATCTACGGTCTCTCGGGCGCCATCGACATGCTGATCTTCTACCCGTCCGGCAAGATCATGGACGTCAAGGGCCGCCGCTGGATCGCCGTGCCGTGCATGCTCATCATGGGCACGTCCCTGACGCTGCTGCCGTTCACCGCGGACGCAGTCGGCCTGCTGCTGGTGGCGCTGCTCATCGGGTTCGGCAACGGCATCGGTTCGGGCATCGTGATGACGCTGGGCGCCGATTTCTCGCCGTCGCCCGGCCGTCCGCAGTTCCTCGGCATCTGGCGGCTGTTCACGGATGTGGGGAACATGTCCGGACCCGCACTCCTGTCCCTGGTCACGGCGCTGGCGACCCTGTCCGCGGGCATCTGGGCGACGGCCGCCCTCGGCTTCCTCGGTGCTGCCGTGCTCTGGTACTGGATCCCGCGCGCTGCACCGGGCTCCGCGGAACCGGCGGTGCCGCGGAGCTGAGGCATGTGCCGTGCGGCCGATTACGCTCCGGCCGTCGCCGTGACCTGGCCCTCATCAGCGCCGGGCGCGACGCCCTCGTCAGCGCCGGGCGCGACGCCGGACCACCCGCGCCGCCAGAACGGCTCCTGCCGTCGCCACGACCCACGGACCGCCCACGATGACGGGGTCGAGCCACTGGTGGTTGACGTCGGCGCGCCTCTTCCCGAGGCGCGACGCGATGCCGTGCAACCGTCCTTCCGCCAGGACCCCTGTCTCGGTCACCGGGTTGTCCGGACGGAGGGACACCAGGGATCGGAGGTGCGCCCCCCAGGCATCCACCCGGTCGGCCCCGATCAGGATGAGCCAGTGCGCCGCGCGCCCCTCGCTGTAGCGGTAGGCGTACCGGCGGATCCGGCCGGAGACGCCGTGCAGCGGTGCGCTGGTGCCGAAGACCGGCGTCAGCTGCCCGTGCTCGATCGAACGCTCCCGGCCCTCCCGGCCCGATTGCTGCTCCTCGGGGTAGTCCCAGTGCGCGCCGGTGCCCGCGGGGTCGTACACCTCGCGGGGGTAGGAGGGCCGGTCCTTCGGGTCGAGGTCCGCACCCCAGCCCGGGATGCGCGCCCGGAGAGCCTCCGGGGAGGGGATGTCCTTCGGCTTGTTGGCGACGTAGGGGGTGGACGGCGTCGTCGACATGGTGTGCCTCCTAGCTGGGGTCCGCGATGACGAGGGTCTTGATGCAGTTGTCGAGCTTGGCCGAGAACAGGTGGTACCCCTCGGCGATGTCCTCCAGCGGGATCCGATGGGTGACGATGTCGTTCGGCTTGAGGAAGCCGTTCTGGATATGGCTGAAGAGGCGCGGCCACTGCCGTTTCACCGGTGTCTGGTTCATGCGCAGCGTGAGGCCCTTGTTGAGCGCGTCCCCGAACTTCACGGCGCTGAAGATGGGCCCGTAGGCGCCGACGACGGACACCGTGCCGCCCTTGCGGGCAGCGTCGATCGCCCAGTTGAGCGCGATCGGCGAACCGCCCTGCAGTTTGAGCTTGGTCCCGGTGACCTGCTGGAGGAAGTTCCCGTCCGCCTCGGCCCCGACGGCGTCGATGACGACGTCGGCCCCGAGCCAGTCCGTGGTCCTCTTCATCTCGACCACGATGTCGTCGTACGCCGCGAAGTTGAAGGTCTCGGCGTGGGCGAAGGTGCGCGCCTTCTCGAGCCGGTACTCGAGGTGGTCGACGACGATCACGCGCCCCGCGCCCATCAGCCAGGCGGACTTCGCGGCGTAGAGGCCCACGGGTCCCGCCCCGAAGACCACGACGGTGTCACCCTCGACGATGTCGCCGAGCTGCGCCCCGAAATAGCCCGTCGCGAGGGCGTCCGTGAGCAGCACGGCGTCTTCGCTGTCCATCCAGTCCGGGATGATGGCCGGTCCCACGTCCGCGAAGGGCACGCGCACGAACTCGGCCTGCCCGCCGTCGTACCCGCCCGTGGTGTGCGAGTACCCGTAGATGCCACCGACCGCCGTCGCATTCGGGTTGACATTGTGGCAGTTGGAGTAGAGGCCGCGTGCGCAGAAATAGCAGGAGCCGCAGTAGACGTTGAAGGGCACCATCACGCGGTCGCCGCGCTTCAGGTTCTGCACCGAGGGGCCCACCTCCTCGACCACGCCGATGAACTCGTGGCCGAACGTGTGGCCGATCCGGGTGTCCGGCATCATCCCGTGGTACAGGTGCAGGTCGGAGCCGCAGATCGCCGCCGTCGTCACCCGGATGATGGCGTCGTTCGGGTGTTCGATCCTCGGCATGGGTTTCTCTTCGACGCGGATCTTGTAGGGACCGCGGTAGACCATGGCTCTCATCCGTCTCCTCCTTCGTCGCTCGTCCGGTCAGCGTGGCACCGGACGGTGCGGTGCTTCAACAAGGAGCAGGGGACGGAAAGCGCGTGCGGAGGACCGCGGAGGGTGCTACCGCCGGCAGTCGGTGGCCGGCGCGCGGCGCGCTTGGGCGGCGAACAGCCAGCCCGCGGCCCCGGAGAGGGTGAAGCCCACGCCGACGATCCACGTCAGCCCCCACCAGAAGAAGAGGGGGACGGTCGCGGTCCCCGGCACGGCGGCCGGACCCGCTGCCTGAACGGACACGTACAGGACGGCGGACACGAGCAGGCCGCCCGGGCCCAGGATCCAGCAGAGCACCAGCCAGCCGCGCGAGGAGCCCCACCCGCTGCCGAATCCCTCCCACCGGTTCCAGTGATCGCCCGTCCGCATGATGATGAGGCCGCCGATGAGAGTCCAGGTACCGACGACGAGAAGAGCCGCGACGACGTCCGCCGGACGGTGCCACAGGTTGATGAACGTGGCCACCCCGGCGAGGACGGAGTACGCACCGCCCGCAGCCGCGGCGAAGGGACGCCAGCGGGGGGTCATGATGATGAAGACGGCAGCTGCCGCCGATGCCGCCAGAGTCGTATGCCCGGAGGGTAATGAATTGAAGGCGAGCGTGGCGACGCCGCGGTCGGGCCGGTCGAAGACGAGATTCTTCAGTACCTGGGTGGTCAGGTTCGAGGTCAGGACGACGGCGACGGCGACCACCGCGGCCCCGTACCGCTGCCGCCTGAGCACCACGAAGAGGATGGCCGCCGCGGCGAGGACAACGGAGATGGCGGGAAGAGTGTCGAGGAACCGCAGGAAGGGCAGTTGCGTGTCCGGCGCCGCCACCCCTGCTTCCTGCCAGGCCGACTCGTCCGCGAACTGTCCCGTCGTCGTCCGGACGAACGCCCAGTAGGTCCAGCCGAGAGCCGCCGCGCAGGCGAGTGCGGCCAGCACGAAGACGAACGGCGAGCGCGCCGCCCGGGCGGTCGTCCTGGTCCGCTGCGTGGTCATCGGTCAATCGTTCCACACCGACCTCGGAGTTCCGCCACCGTCCTGTGACCTCGTCCTGAGACGTCGGCCTGCCCTCCCGGGACCGCGGGGCCCCTGCCGTAGCCTGAGGGCGTGACGCCACAGACCGCCCCCCTGCCCCTGCCGTCGCTCGAGGACCTGCTGTCCTCGGCCCGCGTGGTGTCCATCCCCATGCGGGTGAAGTTCCGCGGCGTCCTGCATCGCGAGGCACTCCTCGTGCGGGGGCCCGCCGGCTGGGGAGAGTTCAGCCCCTTCCTCGAGTACGACGACGACGAGTCCGCGCCGTGGCTGGCCTCCGCCCTCGAGGCGGCCTGGGCGGGGTACCCCGCCCCGGTCCGGGACTCCGTGCCGGTGAACGCCACCGTCCCCGCCGTCGGGCCGGAGGCGGTGGAGGGTGTCCTCGCCCGCTTCGGGCCGGTGGGCGCGGTCAAGGTCAAGGTGGCGGAGCGGGGACAGGACCTGCGCGACGACGTCGCCCGCGTGGCTGAGGTACGCCGACTCCTGCCCGACGCCGGCATCAAGGTGGACGCGAACGGCGGCTGGGAGGTCACGGAGGCACTCACGGCACTGGATGCCCTGGCTCCGTCCGGCCTGCAGTACGTGGAGCAGCCGGTGGCCGACATCCCGGGCCTCCGGGCCGTCCGCCTGGAACTCCGGCGCCGCGGGTCGGAGATCCTGGTCGCGGCGGACGAGAGCGTCCGGCGGCAGGAGGATCCGCTGCTGGTCGCGCGCGAGGACGCGGCCGACGTCCTCGTGGTCAAGGCCGCGCCACTCGGGGGAGTGCGGCGGGCGCTCGACATCATCCGGCAGGCAGGGCTGCCGGCCGTGGTCAGTTCCGCGCTCGACACCTCGGTGGGGATCCGTTCCGGTGTCGCGCTCGCGGCAGCGCTTCCCGACCTGCCGTTCGCCTGCGGCCTGGCCACGGTCTCGCTCATGGAGGGTGACGTCACGGACGCCTCGCTGGTGCCCGAGGGCGGTCGCCTGCCCGTGCGTGACGTCGACGTGCGTGAAGAACGACTGCTGCGGTTCGCAGCCGACGGAAGCCGTCGGTCCTGGTGGCTGGAGCGGCTCGCCCGGACCCATGCGGTCCTAGCAGCGCGGGACCGGAAGTCCGCCGCCGGCGACACGGAATGATCACACGCAGGAGATACGCGGTCGATGCGAGCGGGCTCGACGGGGCGCTGCAGGATGCGGTGCTTCCGGGAGGCTGACGGGCGGACCCTGTTCCGGCGCCGTTAACCCGGCGTTCACCGGCGCGCACCACGGCTGTTCAGGTGGTCTCGGCAGGGTGAGGGGCGAACGCCGTTCATCTTCTTGAGAGGTACCACCCCCATGACTGAAACCACGCGCCGCCTGCTGCCCATGCTGGGCCACACCAAGGGCAAGCGCAGTGCCGTGACCTGCGCCCTGAAGTGTGACAATGCGTGCTCCGATCCGGTCTGCAACACGTCGAGGAACACCTACTTCCGCGACATCGTCAGCAGCGAGTTCTCGCGCCGCAGCGCGCTCGGCGTGGGCGCTGCCGGAGCACTGACGCTCCTGGTCGGCACCCCGACCGGCGCCGTGTCCGCCGTCGCCGCCCCGGGGAAGCCCGGGAAGCCGGCGGGCAAGCTGGCCTTCACCGCCATCGCCCCCGTGGACGCCCTGGTGGATGACATGACCGTTCCCGAGGGCTACGGCTGGAAGCCGGTGATCCGCTGGGGCGATCCCCTGTTCGCCGACTCGCCGAGGTTCGACGCCGGCAACCAGACCGCGGCAGCGCAGGCGCTGCAGTTCGGCTACAACTGCGACTACACCGACATCATCGAGATCGAGGGCAGCAAGGGCCGCCGCGCGGTGCTCTTCGCGAACCACGAGTACACGAACGAGAACATCATGGTCCCACCGACCCTCGCCGCAGCCGAGGTGCGCGGGATCGGCAAGGCCGCACACGGCCTGTCCGTCGTCGAGCTCGAGCGCAAGAACGCCAACAAGCCCTGGTCCTACATCCAGGGTGCGGCCCTCAACCGCCGCTACCTGACCACCACGCCGTACGAGGTGACGGGCCCGGCCGCGGGCTCGGACCTCCTCAAGACCAAGGACGATCCCGCGGGACGGACGATCCTCGGCACGCTGGGCAACTGCGCCGGCGGCACCACGCCGTGGGGCACCATCCTCTCCGGCGAGGAGAACTTCAACGGCTACTTCGTCTCGCCCGGCACGAGCGCCGGCGACCGCCGCTACGGCATCAGCAACCGTCCGACCGTCCGCGGCTGGGAGATCGACGAGCCGCGCTTCGACACCCGGAACGCCGGCTACGAGAACGAGACGAACCGCTTCGGCTACATCGTGGAGGTGGATCCCTTCGATCCCACGTCCACCCCGAAGAAGCACACGGCACTCGGGCGCTTCAAGCACGAGGGTGCGAACGTCACGGTGGCCTCCGACGGCCGGGTGGTCGCCTACGTGGGCGACGACGAGCGCTTCGACTACCTCTACAAGTTCGTCTCCAGGAACCGGGTCACCCCGGGCACCAACCCCGCCGCACGTCGCGCCAACATGACGCTGCTCAGTGAGGGCTCGCTGTACGTCGCGCGCTTCCAGGGCAACTCGGTCGCCGAGATCAACGGCACGGGCACGCTCCCCTCCGACGGAGCTTTCGACGGCGTCGGCGAGTGGTTGCCGCTCCTCATCGACAACCAGTCGGTGGTGCCGGGCATGACGGCGGCCGAGGTGGCCGTCTTCACCCGCCTGGCGGCGGACACGGTGGGCCCCACGAAGATGGACCGCTGCGAGGACGTGGAGCCGAACCCCGTCTCCGGCAAGGTCTACGTCGCCTGCACCAACAACACCAACCGCGGCGTCGGTTCCAACGCGATCGCCGACGAGGCCAACCCGCGCACGCAGAACCGCGACGGCCACGTCGTGGAGATCACCGAGGCCGGCAACAACGCGACCGGCACGCGCTTCACCTGGAACCTCCTGCTCGTCTGCGGTGATCCTGCACGCAACCCGTCCACCTACTTCGCGGGCTACCCGAAGGACAAGGTCTCGCCGATCTCCTGCCCGGACAACGTCGCGTTCGACTCCGAGGGCAACCTCTGGATCTCCACCGACGGCCAGCCCGGCACCGTGGGATTCAACGACGGGCTGTTCAAGGTCGGCCTGGTCGGCGCGGAGCGCGGCCGTGTGCAGCAGTTCCTCGCGGTCCCGCGCGACGCCGAGACCTGCGGGCCCATCATCCGGGACCAGGAGGGCAGTGTGTTCGTGGCCGTGCAGCACCCGGGCGAGGACGGGACGTGGGCCGAGCAGGCTTCGCTCTTCCCGGACTACGTACCGCTCGGGGCCCTGCCCGGCAAGGGTGAGGCAGCCGTCCCCCGCCCCTCCGTGGTGCAGGTGTACCGCGGCGCGGAGGCTCCGGCCGAGGACCACAGGGGACGCGGCCGCCGCTCGCCCGGCAAGGCCCGGCCGAAGTCCGGCGTCAGCGAATCCCGTGGGAACAGCGACGGCAAGTAGCGCCGTCCCCGACCCGCACGGCCCACGCACCCCCTCCCCGTCGGGAGGGGGTGCGTTCGCGTCCGGGATGTGAGGATGGAGAGGTGACCGACTCAGAGACCTCCCATCCTGCTCCCCTCGGTTCCGCCGTGACGGCGGCCCGGGCCGTGCGGGCCCTGGTGGCGGGCGGTGTGACCGACGTCGTCGTGGCCCCCGGATCCCGCAGCGCCCCGCTCGCCTACGCGCTCGCGGAGGCGGAGGCCGAGGGGCTCGTCCGGCTGCACGTGCGCATCGACGAGCGGTCCGGCGCCTTCACGGCGCTCGGCCTGGCCCTCGGCGGACAACGGCCGGCTGCCGTCGTGACGACGTCGGGTACGGCGGTGGGCGAGCTGCTTCCCGCCGTCATGGAGGCGAACCATGCCGCGGTGCCCCTGGTGGTCGTCTCCGCGGATCGGCCCGGCGAGCTCCGCGGAACCGGGGCCAACCAGACGACGGTGCAGCCAGGGCTGTTCGGCGTCCACGTGCGCGCGGGCGTGGATGTGGGCGCGGGGGAGGATCCCACGAACCTCATCGCCGACGTCCTGCGCGCCGCACTCGGGCGGCCGGTCGACGGTACGGCGACCAGCCCGGCCGGGCCCGTGCACCTCAACCTCGCCTTCCGCGACCCCCTGGTGCCGGGCACGGACGATACCGACGCCCTCCGATCTGCCCGCCCCGCGCAGGCGGAAGGGCAGCAGGACGGTGCACACGGGTGGGACGCTGCAGGTGGATCTGTCATCGGATCGGATGCATCAGCCGGCTCGGGAACGCCGGAGTCCGCCGCGGAGGGTTCGACGCGCTCGGCGGGCGCGTCCCGCTCCGACGTTCCGGACGGTCAGGGCACGACGGTCGTCGTCGCCGGACACGGTGCCGGCGAGGTAGCCGCGGTGTTCGCCGCCCACCTGGACCTGCCGCTGCTGGCCGAGCCTTCGTCGAACGCGCGTTTCGGCAGCAGTGGCATCGCGGCCTACCGCCTGCTGCTGGAGCACCTCGGCCCGTCGATCACCCGCGTGGTCACGTTCGGGCGGCCCACGCTGTCCCGTCCGGTGACCGCGCTCCTCGCCCGGGCCGATGTCGAGCACGCGCTGTACCTGCCCGAGCCCGTGGCCTGGTTCGAGGAAGGGCGCCGGACCGAACGCATCATCGACGACCTGCCCGGACTGATCGCCTTCGCGGGTCGCGGGGCGGAGGGCTGGCTCGGGCGCTGGCGCGAGGCCGGGGCAGCGGCCGACGCCGCCATCCGCTCGCTCCTCGTCGACGAGGAGCGGCTCACGGGACTCGACGTGGCCGACGCCGTCTGGGAGCACACCGACGGCAATCTGGTGCTGGGGTCCTCCAACCCCATCCGGGACATGGATCTGATCGCCTCGACCGACTGGCATCCGCTCGAGGTCTTCGCCAACCGCGGGCTGGCCGGGATCGACGGCACCATCTCGACCGCGAGCGGCGTGGCGCTCGCGGCGGGCATCCCGACCCGCGTCCTCCTCGGTGACCTCACGTTCCTGCACGACGTCGGTGGCCTGCTCCTCGGCAGCGGCGAACCGCAGCCGGACATGCACGTCGTGGTCCTCAACGACGGCGGCGGCGGGATCTTCGGCCTGCTCGAGCACGGTGCCGAGACGACGACGGCGCGGTACGGCGCCACCGTCGAACGCCTGTTCGGCACCCCGCACACCGTGGACGTGGCCGCGCTCGCGGCCGCCTACGGACTCCGGTACGAGCGCGCCACGACGCTGGAGGAGCTGGATACGGCGATGGAGCGGCCCATCTCGGGCCGCTCCATCCTCGAGGTGCGCACCGACCGCAGCACGCTCCGGGACCTCCACGCACGGATCCGCCGGGCGGTGGCGGACGTGACGGCCCCCTAGCTAGAGCACCTTCGAGAGGAAGAGCTTCGTCCGCTCGTGCTGAGGGTCGCCGAGGACGTCGTCGGGCCTGCCCTGCTCCACCACGACGCCGCCGTCCATGAACACCACGCGGTCCCCGACCTCGCGGGCGAAGCCCATCTCGTGTGTCACGACCATCATGGTCATGCCCTCCCGGGCGAGCTGCTTCATGACCTCCAGCACGTCGCCGACGAGTTCGGGGTCCAGGGCGCTGGTCGGCTCGTCGAAGAGCATCATGTCCGGATCCATCGACAGGGCGCGGGCGATGGCGACACGCTGCTGCTGCCCGCCCGAGAGCTGGGCCGGGAAGGCATCCGCCTTCTCGGAGAGGCCCACCTTGGCGAGGTTGCGCCGGGCCACCTCGACGGCCTCGGCCCTGCCCCGCTTCTTGGCCCGCTGCTGTGCGAGCGTGAGGTTCTTCAGCACGCTGAGGTGCGGGAAGAGATTGAACTGCTGGAACACCATGCCGATGCGCGTGCGGACGTCGTCGAGGTCCGTCTCGCGGTCCGTGATGTCGATGCCCTCCACCATCACGGTGCCGGAGGTGGGCTCCTCCAGCCGGTTGACGCAGCGCAGGAGGGTGGACTTCCCGGAGCCCGAGGGGCCGATCACGCAGACCACCTCGCCCTGGTCCACATGGAAGTCGATGCCCTTGAGCACCTCGTTCTCGCCGAAGTTCTTGCACAGTGCGCGGATCTCGATCGCTGGCACCGCCGTGGTGCCCGGAGCTGCATGCGCCACGGGGATCACCGGCCTCTCTTGTTGTGTCGTTCGAGCTTCGCGACCAGCTGCGTGAGCGGGAGCGTGATGACCAGGTAGAGCAGTGCCGCCACCACCAGGGGCGTCGCGTTCGCCGAGTTCGTCAGGGAGTCGCGGGCGAAGGTCGTGAGCTCACGGTCGCCGATCGCCATGCCCGCGATGAAGAGCAGCGAGGTGTCCTTGATGAGGATCACGAGCTCGTTCGTCAGGGGAGGGGTGATGATGCGGAACGCCTGCGGGAGCACGACCGTGACCAGTGTCCACGTCGACCCCATGCCGAGGGACCGCGCGGCTTCGACCTGGCCCTTGGGCACGGCCTCGATGCCTGCCCTGATGGTCTCGGCGATGTACGCCGCCGAGACCACGATCAGGCCGATCAGGCCGGCACCCACGCTGCCGCCCGGCGCCTGCCACTGGAACGCGATCGGCACCGCGAAGGCGAAACCGAAGATCACGAGGAGGGCGGGCAGCCCGCGGAAGAGCTCGATGTAGCCGGTTGCGAGCCAGCGGTACGGCAGGACGGGGGAGAGCTTCATGAGCGCCAGGAGGAGCCCGAACAGCATGCCGCCCACGAAGGCGATCGCCGTGTAGACGATGGTGTTCTTGGCCGCGATGGTGAGGATCTCGGGGAAGGCGGCCCGCGCCACGTCGACATTGAAGAAGTAGGGCTGGATCCGCCCCCAGTCCGCGGAGAGGAGGACGAAGAGGATGACTGCAGCGAAGATCGCGTAGAGGACGCCCTGCGTGAGGCGTCTGCGTGTAGAGCGTTTCACGCGGAGGAACTACCTTCCTTCGAAGGAGATGGGGCCCGTGCGGCGCCGTCATCGACGCCGCGCGGGCTGCGATGGATCTACTCCGAGAAGTAGGTGTCGTAGATGTCCTGGTACGTGCCGTCGTCGCGCAGCGCGGTCAGCTGCTCGTTGACGGCGGTCACGAGCTCCTCGCTGCCTTCTTTGGACATGATGAAGCCGTACTGCTCGTCCGTGGGCAGTTCCTCGGCGATGGTGAAGGCGCCGTCCTCGGTGTGGCCGAGGTTGACCGGGAGGTCCTGGAGGAGGGCGTCGACGTTGCCCGCCTGGATCGCGGCGTACATCTCGGCATCGGAGGGGTACTGGACGAGCTCGGCCTCGGGGGCGTTCTGCTCCGCGTAGAGGGCGCCGGTGGTGCCCTGCTGGACGCCGACCTTCTTGCCGGCGAGGTCTTCGATGGAGGCGATGTCCGAGTCCGCGGGCACGAGGACGGACTGCAGGGAATCGTAGTAGGGATCGGAGAAGGCGAGGTTCGCCTGGCGCTCCTCCGTGATGGTCACGGCGCTCGCGCCGATGTCGCACTGGCCGGCGCCGAGGACGGCTCCACTCTGGAGCCCGTCGAAGCCGACGTCCTGGACGGCGAGCTCGAGGCCCATCCCGGTGGCGATCTCCCGCATCAGGTCCATGTCGAACCCGGTGTACTCGCCGTTCTCCTCGTACTCGAAGGGCGGGTACGGGATGTCCGAGCAGACCGTCAGCGACCCCTCGGAGACGAGGCTCAGGCCGCCGGCCTCCCCGGAGGCGGAGCCGGAGCCGGCGTCGTCGGAGCCTCCGCCGCAGGCGCTGAGCGCGAGGGTGCCGACGGCCAGGGCGGCCAGCAGTGCGTGGTTCTTGGAAAGCATGGGTGCCTCACTTGTGCGGACGTGATGGATCGGAAAAAGGTCCTGCTGATTCTAACGATGAAAGAGAGATGTGCGTCACAGGCTACAGGCATTGCCTATAGGTAACCAAGGGTCAGGACGGAGCGGTCAGGCCCAGCGCCTCGATCATCGGCCTGAACTTGCTCCAGGTCTCCGCGAGCTCGGCATCGGGCTGGGACCCCTCGACGATCCCGCACCCGGCATAGAGGCGCACGCGCATCGGAGTCTCGACCACCGCACCGCGCAGCGCGATCCCCCACTCCCCGTTGCCGCCGGCGTCGATCCAGCCGACAGGCCCCGCATACGGACCCCGCTGCAGGTGCTCCAGTTCGCGGATGAGCGCTCCCGCGACCGTCGTCGGCGTGCCGCACACCGCAGCGGTCGGATGGAGGGCCTGGACGAGGGCCAGCGATGTCGGGACCTGGCCGTCGTCGTCGACGGCGAGCTGCGCGGTGACGTCCGACGCGAGGTGCCAGACGTTGGGCAGCTGGAGCACGAAGGGCTCGCTGTGGGACGTCATGGAGCTCGTGAAGGGCTGCAGGGTCTCGGTGAGCGAGTCGATGGCGATCTGGTGTTCGTGGAGCTGCTTGTCCGAGCCGGCGAGCACCCTCGTGGGGTAGCCGGGGTCATCGACCGGCGCATCGGCGCGGTCCAGTGTCCCGGCGAGCACGCGTGCCTGCGCGGTGTTGTGCTCCACCTTGATGAGCATCTCGGGCGTGGATCCGATCAGACCGTCGACGGCGTAGGTCCAGCAGTCCTCGTAGCGCACCGCCAGTTCCCGCAGGACCTGGGCCGTGGCGACGGGCGATGCGAGGTGGGCGACGACGTCGCGGGCCAGCACCACCTTGCTGAGCCCGCCGCCCTGCACGTGCTTGACGCCCTCCTCGACGGCGAGCTTGTACTGCTCCTCGCTGAGCACCCCGGGGCCGAGGTGGTCCGCGGGATCGGGGGAGCGGTCCGCGTCCGGTTCGACGAGATAGGCGGCCAGCGCCGCCTCGGCTGCCTCCGCGCTGAGCTCGGCGCCGGCGTCGTCCGTGATGTAGGTCAGCCAGGCCCGTCCCTCGCTGCAGCCGATGACCACCTCGGGGACGATCAGGCGGGACTCGTGGGACGAGGTCTTCGAGAAGGCGAAGGACCCGAAGGCGATCAGGCCGGATCCGGGTACCCCGAGGTCATCCTGCACCTCGGCGCCAGCCAGCTCGCGGCGCCACCACTCCTGCGCCTGCGTGAAACGGTCCGGGCCGGTGGTGGTGAAGCGGGCCGTCTCGCCGTAGGCCACGAGGCCTCCGCCGCGCCGGATCCAGGTGTGCGCGTCATTGCGCACCACGTACTCGAGAAGGCCGGACTGCGGATCCATGTCGCCGCGTGCCACCGTGATGCTGCGGAGCCCGCGGGACTGTCCGGGCGCAGGCGTCAGCGCGGTGAGGGACGGAGTGCTCATGATGGTCCAAGCGTACTCCGGCGGCTCCGGCCCGCTTCCTGCGGGAAGGACGCCCTGCGCCGTGAGGTTCGGCACGTCCCGGTGCGTGCGCCCGCGTCCCGGCGGGCGCGGGCCTGCGGACCCTACCGTGCCGGTCGGGCATCGCGGCAATGTTTGAGACACTGGGGGAGTGAATCGTGCATCGCTGGAGAAGCGCCCTGACGAAGTAGCAGCCATGTTCGACGACGTGGCGCCCAAGTACGACGTCGTCAACGACGTCCTGTCGATGGGACAGACGCGTCGATGGCGCCGGATCGTCGTCGACGCGGTCGGAGCCGAACCGGGCCAGCGGGTCCTGGACCTCGCGGCCGGCACGGGCACCTCGAGCGAGCCCTACGCGGACGCAGGGGTCGACGTCGTCGCCTGCGACTTCTCGCTCGGCATGCTGAAGGTGGGCAAGCGCCGCCGCCCGGACATCGACTTCGTCGCCGGGGACGCCACCAACCTCCCGTTCGCGGACAACTCCTTCGACGCCTCGACCATCTCCTTCGGGCTCCGCAACGTCAACGAGCCGAAGAAGTCGCTCGCCGAGATGCTGCGCGTCACGCGGCCCGGCGGACGCCTCGTGATCGCCGAGTTCTCCCAGCCCACCGTGGCCCTCTGGCGCACCACCTACACCGAGTACCTCATGCGGGCCCTGCCGGCGATAGCGCGGAAGGTCAGTTCGAATCCGGACGCCTACGTGTACCTCGCCGAGTCCATCCGGGCGTGGCCCGACCAGGACGCTCTCGCCGCCTGGATCAGTGACAGCGGCTGGAACGACGTCGAGTACCGGAACCTCAACGGCGGGATCGTCGCCGTGCACCGCGCCGTCAAGGCTCCCGCAGCGCCCGGCGAGGAACCGCTCCTCCCGGGCCAGGTCCGGCTGACCCGACGCACGTCGGCGGCGGGCTAGATGTCCGTCCTGATCGTCGGCGCCGGTCCGGCCGGGTCCACCGCGGCCTACTACCTGGCGAGCGCGGGTATCGAGGTCACGGTCCTCGAGAAGACCTGGTTCCCCCGGGAGAAGGTGTGCGGCGACGGACTCACGCCCCGTGCCACGCGGGAGCTGCAGCTCCTCGGCCTCCCGCACGACGAGAGTGAGGGATGGCGGCGCAACAGGGGACTCCGCCTGATCGCCGGCAAGCGCACTGTGGAGGTGCCCTGGCCCGAGTTGAGCGACTTCCCCGACTACGGGCTGGTCCGCACCCGCCTCGGCTTCGACGAGGCCCTCGCCGAGCACGCTCGCTCGGCCGGCGCAACGATTCTCGAGGGTCACTCCGTGTCCACGGCTCTCCGCGACGAGACCGGTCGCGTCACGGGCGTGACCGTGAACCTGCTCGACGCCGACGGCCGGAAGACCGGCGAGACGCGGGATTTCACGGCCGACGTCGTCCTGGCGGCCGACGGCAACTCCACCCGCACCGCGGTGAGTCTCGGCATGCAGAAGCGCGACGACCGCCCCCTCGGGGTCGCCGTGCGCACCTACTTCACGAGCCCGCGCACGAGCGACGACTGGATGGAGGGCTGGCTCGAGCTGCCGGACGCCACCGGGAAACCGCTGCCCGGGTACGGCTGGGTCTTCGGCGTCGGGGACGGAACCTCCAACGTCGGGCTCGGCATCCTCAACTCCTCCGCCGAGTTCGGGAAGCTGGACTACAAGCAGGTCCTGCGTGACTGGACCGGCGGCATGCCCGCCGAGTGGGGCTTCACGCCCGAGAACCAGGTCGGCGAGATCCGGGGGGCGGCCCTGCCCATGGGCTTCAACCGCACGCCGCACTACAGTCCCGGACTACTGCTCCTCGGCGACGCCGGCGGCATGGTCTCGCCCTTCAACGGTGAGGGCATCTCCTACGCCATGGAATCGGCACGCTATGCCGCCGAGTTCATCGAGCGGTCCCGGTCCGTCTCCTCGCCGCTCGGCCGCGACCAGGTCATGTCGGCCTACGCACCCTACGTCCGCGAGCAGTGGGGCAGCCACTTCACGCTGGGCCGGATCTTCGCCCAGCTGATCGGCAAGCCGGCCATCCTCTCCCTCGCGCTGCGCACGGGCATGCCCGTCCCGCTGCTCATGCGGTTCGTGGTCCGGATGCTCGCCAACCTGACCGACGCCGGAGGCCGCGGCTTCGAGGACCGCGTGATCCATCTGCTCGAGTCCCTCGTCCCGCCCACCACCAACCAGCCGTCCGTCATGGGCACCCTTCGTGCGCATGGCGCCGTCGCACGTGGTTAGTCTTAGACCGTGACACAATCCTTCAACTCCGGATGGGCCAGCGTGGGCCGGGGCAGCGCGCTGGACACGGCGGACATCGCGGACGACTCCGAGGCTCTGCGCCTGCCTCCCGGGTTCGCCCTCATCGCCGAGGACCCGGACCTGGGGCCGTCGGTCTCGTCCTGCCTCGCCGAGGTGGAGAAGCAGCTCCGCGGAGCCATCGCCAACTCGGACCCCCTCGCCGACGCCACGAGCCGCCACCTCGTCGAGGCGGGCGGCAAGCGCATCCGGCCCCTGCTGACCATCCTCGCCTCGCACCTCGGCAACCCGACCCGCGCGAAGGTGGTCCAGGCCGCCGTCGTCGTCGAACTGACCCACCTCGCCACGCTGTACCACGACGACGTCATGGACTCCGCGCCCTACCGCCGTGGCGCCCCTACCGCGCACGAGGTCTGGGGCAACTCCGTCGCGATCCTCACGGGTGACCTCATCTTCGCCCGCGCCTCCATCCTCGTGTCCGAACTCGGCGGGGAGGCCCTCGGTATCCAGGCCCGCACCTTCGAGCGGCTCTGCCTCGGGCAGCTGCACGAGACCGTCGGTCCCCGCGACGGCCAGGACGACCTCGAGCACTACCTCTCCGTGATCGCGGACAAGACCGGCTCCCTCGTCGCCGCCTCCGGGCAGCTCGGCGCGCTCTTCGCGGACACCCCGCGCGAGGTCGTCGATGTCATGGTGTCCTACGGCGAGAAGGTCGGTGTCGCCTTCCAGCTCGCCGACGACGTCATCGACGTGACCGGCCTGAAGGTGAAGTCCGGCAAGGCTCCCGGGACCGATCTCCGCGAGGGTGTCCCCACCCTTCCGGTGATCCTCCTGCGCCGCGCCGCCGCTGCCGGAGACAGCTCGGCGGCGGACGTCGTCGCCCTCGTCGACGGTGACCTGACCTCCGACGAGGCGCTGGCCGAGGCCGTCGCCGCCGTCCGCTCGCACCCGCAGACGCAGGCTGCGTGGGCCGTGGCGCAGCGGTGGGCGGACGACGCCGTCGCCGCCCTCGAGCCGTTGCCGGACAGCGTGGTGAAGCAGGCGCTGGCCAGCTTCGCGCAGGCGGTCGTCAGCCGGGACGTCTAGCGGTCCTGCCGCGTTCCGTCTGCTTGTGCCCTTGCGGCTTCGTGCACGGGCTTCGAGGCCGGTCGGTGCCGATCCCCGGCGTGCCGCACCACGACACGCGCTCCGCTCGCCGAAGCACGTGCACGACGCCGCATCCCCATGCCGTCTGCGAGTGCTCGGCCGGTCCACATAGCAGCCGGATCACCGGCGACGGCGGGCTGCAGCACCTTGGCTGGACCCATGACACCCGAGCAGATCCTCCAGTCCTCCGGCGGGGTGGCCCGCACCTCCACCCTCCTGCAGCGCGGAGCGGGGGAGCGCGCGATCGAGCGCTCCATCGATGACGGCCGGATCCTCCGCATCCGACGGGGAGTCCTGGCCCTTCCCGGGGCGCCGCCCGACCTCGTCCGTGCACTGGCAGCGGGAGCACGCCTGACCTGCCTGTCCGCTGCCACCCACTACGGGCTCTGGTGCGTCCGGCCGTGGTCGGTCCTGCACGTCAGCCGGGCCGGGCGATCGGCTGAGGGATGTATCAATCACCGGGGAAGATCCGTTCCTCCGCACCCCCGCATGCCGCTGGTCGGACTCGCCGATGTCCTCGTGCATGTCCTGCAGTGCCGCCCGCCGGAGGAGTCGGTGCCTGTGGTGGAGTGCGCGCTCCGACGCGGTGCCACGACGGCGGCCTTCGTCGGATCGAGGCTGAGCGGTTCGTTCAACGGCGTGGCCCGCACTGCCCTGGCGTCGGTGGATCTGACCGGGGAGTCCGCGATCGAGGTCGTGGCACGCCTCCTGCTGCGAGGTGCCGGCCTCGACGTCCGGCCACAGGTCCACATCGCGGGAGTGGGTCGTGTCGACTTCCTGGTGGAGGGCCACCTGATCGTCGAGATCGACGGAGCGGCGTTCCATTCTGACCGGCAGGCACTACGGCGTGACCGCAGGAGGAACAACATGACGGTGATCGGCGGCTACCTGGTGCTGCGTTTCTGCTACGAGGACGTCATGTTTCAGCCGGACGATGTCCTTGCGATGGTCCTCGCGGCGCTCGACCGCCGTCCCGTCCGCTGACGGTGAGCGCAGCTGCCGCTTCGTGCGCGGCATTCCGGGCCGACTGCTCCGGATTACCGGCGTGTCCCCGCACGACACGCGCTTCGGGGGCGAAAGGGCGCCTCGAGGCCGCAGCAGCACCAGGAGGATGCCGGTGGGCGCTACCTCGTCGGGAGGAAGGACCTGAGCTCGTCGGCCTTCCGCGCCCGGACGGCGGGATCGACGATGGGGCGCTTCGGGGTGAAGTAGAAGCCGTCGTCGTGCCACCGCGGCAGGATGTGCTGGTGGTAGTGCCAGACGTGCTGGCTGCCGGCGGGCTCGTTGTGCTGCCGGGTCGAGACACCGTCCGGTTCCCATGCCAGCTTGATCGCGACGGCGATGTCCCGGGTGAGCGTCATGATGCGGGCGGCGACGTCGTCGGGCAGCTCGTACAGCAGTTCGACGTGCTCACGGGGCGTGACGAGCACGTGACCGGGGTTCGGCTCGAAGCCGTGCGAGGCGATGAACGCCAGCACGAGGTCGTCCGCGTAGATGACGTCCCCGGGCCTGCACAGATTCTTCGGATTGCTGAAGTCACCCCGTGCCAGGTCGCAGAACGGGCACCGGTAGCCTTCGGGAGCGTGGTGGACGAACTCCATCAGTTCTCGTCGTCCTCCTCGAAGACCCACTCGAAGAGATCCAGGACGTACTCCGTGAAGGTGCCCTCCTCGCTCTGCCACTCGCCGCGTGCATTGTTGCGCCGCCAGACGATCGGGTCCGGGACGTCGAGCTGCTCCACCCTCATGCCCCAGGTGTACTGCTCGTCCTCGTCCTCGAGGAACAGCAGGAAGCCGTCCTCGATCTCGAGCTCGTCGGGGTCCCAGAAGAAGTGGAAGGCCTCCATGATGTCCTCGGTGGCACCCACCGCACGGTAGAACTCGCGGAGCGCCAGGGGCAGCTCGAAGTCCTTGCCCTCGAGCATCTCGGCGAGCTCGTCCTCGGTCAGCCCGTCTTCCTCGGCCCACTCGTCCTCGAAGTACGAGGGCACCAGGGCGCGGAATTTGTCGGAAAACAGCTCAGTCACAGGTACTCCAGGAGTGGTGGCGGGGGTGCGTCCATCCTAGCCGTCGGGCCGCAAGCGCGGGCTACCTCCGTGCGCTCCAGGTGCGGGACGCGAGCGGGGCGTGCCAGCCGTAGCGCCAGGCGAGAACGCGCAGGGAGAACACGAGCGACGCCGCCAGCATGCCCGTGACGATCGTGAAGGTCCCGGTCAGGTAGAGGACGACGACGACGACGGCGCCGAGCATCGCGGGCAGTGCGTAGATGTCACGCGGGTCGAAGAGCTGGGGGATCTCGTTGGCGACGACGTCGCGCAGCAGGCCGCCGCCCACCGCGGTGGTGACGCCCAGCAGCACGGCGGAGACGGGATTGAGCCCGACATCGAGCGCCTTCACGGTGCCCGTGATGCAGAAGAGGGCGAGGCCCGCGGCGTCGAAGATCACCAGGACCCGTTTGACCCGCTCCACACCGGAGAAGACGAAGTACACGAGGACGGTCGCGAGCAACGGCGGGACCAGGTAGGCGGGATTGTTGAAGGCCGCAGGGGGGACATCGATGATGAGGTCGCGCGCCACTCCTCCGCCGAGGGAGGCCAGGGACGCCAGCAGGAGGGATCCCACGAGGTCGAACCCCTTGCGCGCCGCCAGCAGGGACCCGGAGACGGCGAAGAAGAAGACGCCGAGGAGGTCTGCGGCGAGGGCGATGTGCGACGCGGTGTCCATCTGGTCGAGCGGCTCCTTCTTTCACGATGACCGACGGGTGGGACGGACACGAGCACGGGGCGTACCGCGTGGATCCGGCGAACGACAGGACGGGCTTCACCAGCATGACAGAGGCACCCCGGCTCCGTGCACCGCACTAGGCTGGCCCCATGACGAGCGGATACGCAGCGGGTCCCGGGACGGTCGAGCCGAGCACGCAGGACGGCTCGTGGGCCATGCGGACGGCCTCGCGCCTGATCGGCCTCCTGCCGACGAAGCGGAACCTGAACGGCACCGACTGGGTCAACGCCACGTACCCCGGGCGGACCTACCCGTCCACTGCAGCGGTCCCCTGGACCTTCAAGCAGACGCACACCATCCAGGAGAAGCGGATCGACGGGGTCCGAACCATCACCGTGCGCCCCCTGCTCGGTGCGACGAGGTCGCACATCATCTATACGCACGGCGGCATCTACATCAACGAGCTCGGCCGCCCGCACTGGTGGATCATCGCCGAACTGACGAAGCGGACGGGCGCCGCGGTCACGGTCCCGCTCTACCGGCTGGCTCCGGAGAGCACCTACCGGGAGGCCTTCCCGTATCTCGTCTCCGTGTACCGGGAGGTGCTGCGGACGGCCGACCCGGTGGATGTCACCCTCATGGGGGACTCCGCCGGCGGCGGGCTGGCGGTCGCGCAGCCCTGGGCGTTCCATGAGGCAGGGCTACCTGCACCGGGGCGGATCGTCGCGTTCTCACCATGGCTCGACGTGACCGGGACCAACCCCGAGATCCCGAAGTACGACGCTGTGGACCCGATGCTGTCCGTGGCGGGCGGCGTGCAGGCCGGCCTGTGGTGGGCCGGGGGAGACGACCCGAGGTCGCCCCTCATCAGCCCCGCATGCGCCCCGGAGGAGATGCTGGCGACGGTCCCCCCGACCCGCATCTACCAGGGCACGCGTGATGTCTGCATGGCGGACGCGACGGTCTTCCGGGACCGTGCCGTCACAGCGGGCGCGGACGTCACCATGAAGGTGTACCCGGGCGGGTTCCACGTGTTCCCGGCCTTCCCCCGCCTGCCCGAGTCGAAGGAGGTCTACGCGGACATCGCCGCGTTCCTCGGCCGGCCGGCACTTCCATAACCGCAGGGCGTCCCGGAGCGGCCGGGACTTCCGTAGCCGACGGCCCCGGGGGATGGTGGGCGGCCCTCCTGAGGCAGTGGGCACTGCCGTAGCCACCGGCCCTCCGGGAGCGACCGGGACGTGATGATCCCGGAGGCGCTGCTGCCACCGGAGAATATACGGCTGCTGCCGCCGGAGGGTATACAGCTGCTGCCGCCGGGGGTGTACGGACGACGGCGCACCCGTCCGGATCGGGTCAGTCCTGGCCGGAATCCCTGGAGAGGACCCACACGTTGGTGTCACCCTGGCGTTCCACGGTCACCGTCGTGACCAGGGCACGGATCATCGACAGACCGCGACCGGACTCGTCGTAGTCCTCCAGCAGGGCGTCCTCGTCGGGCAGCGAGGGCTCGGGCAGGTCATCGAGGTCGGGCACGGGATCGTGCGGCGCGGCCCCGATCTCGCTGATCACCGCCTTCAATCGCTCCGCGGACACCGTGAGTTCGACGCCGAGATGGAGGGTGGCGCCGGGTGAGGGGACACCGTGCTGCACGACGTTGCTTGCGGATTCGATGACGGCGGTCGTGAAAGCCATCTGGTCCAGCTGGGGCACGAAGGCGGCGTCCAGCCACAGTTGGTCCAGCACGCCGTGCAGATCCTCGATCGCCTGCTCGGTGGCCGGTTCCTCGAGGACGCGTCGCGCCAGGTTGTCAGTCATTGGGGAACGCTTGCTCGGCCGTGGCGTGGGGCGTCAGCACACGGTGCATGCTGGTGAGTTCCAGCACCATGTTGACCTGCGGCTGCACGGCGGCGATCCGCAGGTCCCCACCGGACTGCCGCGCCAGTTTGAGGCAGCCGATCAGCGCTCCGAGCCCGGACGAGTCCATGAAGGTGGTCTCGGCGAGATTCACGACGATCCGCCGGCCACCGGCGCTGACGACGCCGTCGATGACCTCGCGGAGCTTCGGCGCAGCGACCATGTTGAGCCGTCCGCTCGGCGTGACCTCGGTGTAGCGGCCCTTGTCCTGCGTGCTGAATTCCATCTGTACGTCCTTCCGGCGGTGCTGTCCGTGGTGGTCGATCGTGGGGGCGCCGGCTAGGCGGGCGAGCGCTGGAGGATGACGACGGTGACGTCGTCCGCCACCTCCGGGACGTCCGCCATGTCGAGCAGGGCGGCGCAGGCCTCCTCCACCCCCGCGGAGGCGGTGACGACACCGGCGACGGCTTCCGTGAACTCCTCCACCGTCTCGTAGATGTCCAGCAGGCCGTCGCTCACGATCGCGAGTGCGTCCCCCGGCTCGAGCTGCACGGTTCCCGCCGCCCAGGTCTGGTCGGGCCACGCGCCGACGGGTGGCCCCGCCGAGGGAAGCCGCTCGGCGCTGCCGTCCGCCATGACGTGGAGGGCCAGTCCATGGCCGGCGTCCACGTACCCGACGACGCCGGTCGCGGCGTCGAGGCGCCCATGGAACAGGGTGACGAAGGAACTCGTCTGCTCGAGGTCGGCCTCGGTGGCACGGGCCGCCGTCGCGAAGGCGGTCTCGAGGTTCGGCTGTGTGGCCACCGAGCGCATGATCGCGCGCACCGTCGCCGCGACGAGGGCGGCGCCCATCCCCTTGCCCATGGCGTCCGCGACGGTGAGGTGCAGGCCGTCGGCCGTGCCGTACCAGTCGTAGAAATCGCCACCGACGCTGCGGGACGGCCTGAAGCGTCCGGCGAGCTCGTAGTCCGGGAGCGCCAGGCGGTCCCGGGGGAGCAGGTTCTGCTGGACTTCCGCGGCACGCTGGCGCTCGTCGGCGTGCGCGACGTCCGCTGCGGCCTGGCGGCTCTGGCGGCGGAACAGCGAATTGATCCGCGCCACGAGTTCGCGCGGGCTGAACGGTTTGCTGATGTAGTCGTCGGCACCGGTCTCGAGGCCCGTGAGTCGCTCGATCTCATCGGTGCGGGCGGTGATCATGAGGATGTACGCGTCGGAGAACTCGCGGACCTCTCGGCACACCTCGACACCATCGCCGTCGGGGAGGTTGAGATCGAGGGTGATGAGATCGGCCCCGGCGCGCGCCTTCTCCAGGCCTTCGCGGGCGGTGGCGGCCTCGGTCACCGTGAAACCCTCGCGCTTCAGGATCTGGACGAGCAGGCCCCGGATGTCGACGTCGTCCTCGACAACCAGTGCACGGCGGGGCTCCGGGGAGACAGTCATGGACTTCATTAAACGCTACGGCGCGCGCTGCCCGGCACGCGCGCCGGGCCTTCGCCATGTTGCTCGGGTTGTTGCGCCGATCTTGATGTGATCTTGAGGCCGGGGCCGCTCTCCGCCCTCCGAAATCGACGGTCCACCGCGCTAGTCTGTGGAGGCCGACGCGCCTGAGCGCATCGGCGCCGTCATGCCGCGACGGAATGATGCTCGACGACGCACGAGGGGAAGTGGCCGCCGGATGGACAGGGTGCTCTCCTACCTGACGCTCAATACGCGACAGTTCCACGAGTTGACCCTGCGCGCCCGGGTCGTCCTCAGTCAGCTGCCCCTCTCGCTGACCGTCATCCTGATCCTCGTCGGCGGATCCCTGTTCCACCCTGATCTGTTCGAGAGCCGGCCCTTCCTCATCGGTGTCGCTCTCCAGGCCGTCCTCCTGGCGCTGTGCTTCCTCGTGCCGTGGGACCGCCTGCCGCATGCGAGTTTCCTGATCATCCCGCTCCTGGACTTCATCCCGATCGGCCTCATGCGCTACGGCGCGGGAACGGTGATCACCGGTGTGGGGCTCCTCACCGTCTTCCCCGTGATCTGGCTGGCCGCCTCGGGGCTGTATCCCCGAGCGGCGCTCACCGCCGGTTTCCTCGCGGCGCTCGGTGTCGTCTGGGTGCCCGTGTTCGTGACGGACACCGCGGTCACCTCCCAGTCCCTGACGCAGTCCTTCCTGCTCCCGTTCATCATGCTCGCGATCGGCGTCACCATCCGGGTGATGACCGCCAGCATGATGGCGCAGCAGGACGTCGTCGAGGAGAAGGACCGGGCGCTGCAGCAGCTGCTGGAGGAGAGCGCCCGGCGCGAGCGCCTGCTCGACACCGTGGTCAACAGCGTGGACATCGGCCTCATCGCCGTCGACGAGCGCGGACGCCCACTCCTGACCAACCGCAAGCTCGAGCAGTTCCGGGCCCTCGCGGGCACGGCCTCGGACACCGCGGAGGAGGACCTCCGCATCTTCCAGCAGGACGGGACGTCCCCGATGCCGGAGAACCGGCGCCCGACGCGCCGCGCCGCCGAGGGCCAGGTGTTCTCCGACTACCTCCTCTGGTGGGGCGAACTCCCGAACCAGCGCGTGCTGTCGACGTCGTCGCGCCTGATGACCAACCAGGACGGCACACGCGAGGGATCCGTGGTGACGTTCAACGACGTGACGGAACTCGTGCGCGCCCTCAACGCCAAGGACGAGTTCGTGGCAACGGTGTCCCACGAACTGCGGACGCCGCTGACCGCCATTCGCGGATATCTCGAGTTGCTGACCGGCATACCGGACCTCGAGCCCGACGTCGCCTCCGGCCTGGAGGTGGTGTCCCGCAACTCCGAGCGCCTGCACAAGCTCGTGGTGGACCTGCTGTCCACGGCGGAGGGCACACCGGAGATCAGGCCCGTACCCACCGACTTCTCCTCCCTGGTGAGGGAGCGGGTCGGGGCGGCGCAGGAGCGCAACGGCAATCCGCTCGTCCGGTTCGAGGACCTCACCGGGCGTGACCTCGTGGCGCTCTGTGACGCACCGCGGATCGGCCAGGTCCTCGACAACCTGCTCTCGAACGCCGTCAAGTACTCTCCGGCGGGGGGGCGTGTGACGATCGCGGCGGCGGAGATCGACGGTGCGGTGGAGTGCAGCGTGACCGACGAGGGCAGCGGTATGTCGGCCGAGGAACTGCGCGGTGTGTTCTCGAAGTTCTTCCGGACCTCGGCCGCACGCAATGCGGCCATTCCGGGCGTGGGCCTGGGCCTCGCCATCTCGAAGGCGATCGTCGAGCGGCACGGCGGGACGATCAGCTGCCGGAGCGTCGAGGGCCAGGGGTCCACGTTCACCTTCCGGCTGCCGCTCGCCCGGGCCGAGCAGGACCAGGAACTGCAGGCGCAGGAGTACTAGGGCGGTGACGACCGAGGATCCCGGCCGTGAGTGTCGGGCCGCGGGTTCCGAGGATCGCCCTCGCCGGACAGGTTGAGCCCGTAGCCCGTAGCCCGTAGCCCGTAGCCCCTAGCCCGTAGCCCGTAGCCCACGGCGCTCGGGCCTCGGAATGCGGCGCTCGGGCCTCGGGCTGCGGCCCCAGGCCCGTGCCCGCGGGTCTCAGACCGCAGGGCACAGGCGAGCCCTCGGGCTTCAGGCGGCAGGACCCAGGTCGACCGTCACCGTGGTCCCGCCGCCGGGTGTCGCCGTGATGCTGATCGAGCCCTCGTGCGCCCGCGCGATCCGGGCACAGGTCGCGAGGCCGATGCCGCTGCCGGCCGGGTCGCCGTCGCGCTGGAGGCGGACGAGGGGCTCGAGGACGCGTGTACGATCCTCCCGGTCGATGCCCTTGCCGTGGTCGATGATCCGCAGGACCTGCGTCTCGCCGAGGCTCGCGACCACCTCGACGCGCGGCGGACTGCCCGGCGTCGAGTACTTGATCGCGTTGGACACGAGGTTCTGCAGCAGGGCGATGACCTGGGCTCGGTCGACGAACAGGTGGGCATCCTGCACCGTGACGAGCGCGTCGGAGGCGCTGCTCAGCGGGAGGACGTCCTGCAGGACGGCGTTCATCATGGTGGCCAGACGTACGGGCCGCCGGGTGATCGCCCCACCGATGCGCGAGAACTCCAGCACCTCCTCGACCGTGGTCAGCATGCGGCTCGCGCTACCCCGGATGATGCTGAAGTACCGTGCCGCCGGTCCCGCCGCCGGGACGTCCGTGTCCTGTTCACTCAGTTCCGTGTAGCCGAGGATCGCCGTCAGCGGATTCTTGAGGTCATGGCTGACGCGGGCCGCGAAGCCGGCCAGGTCCTCGTTGCTGCGACGCACCACCTCGAGCGCCTCGAGGAGCTGTCTGGTCTTGTACTGCAGCTCCAGGACCTCCACGACCTGACGCGCGAGGATCTCGAGGCCCTCACGCTGCTCGGGCCCGAGCGCCAGCACGCGTGGGGAGAACACGCACAGCGAGCCGAGCGCGTAGCCGGACCCGGTCAGGAGCGGCACGGAGGCGTAGGAGCGGACCTCGGCGATTCCCCCGTTGACGAAGGGGTTGTCGGCGAAGCGCGCATCAAGGGAGGCATCCGGGACTGCCGTGATGGACCCGGACGTGAAGACCTTCGAGCACATGGAGTCGTCGCGGGAGCACACCGACGCCTCCACCCCGACCGCGGCGATCTGGTGCTGCTGGTCCGCCGTGATGATGTTGATGACACCCATGTCCATCGCGCTGACGCGCACGGCCAGCTTCACGAGGTTGAGGAGTTCCGGCGGCGTCTCGTAGTCGACCTCCTGGACCGGAGCACCCCCTGCCTCGCCGTAGGGCAGCCGGTAGTCCTGCAGGACCGCCCGCCTGGCAACTTCCCGCAGGTGTGGCTCGTCGGCCTGAAGCAGTGACATGGATACCCCCGAAGACTCCTGAGACCGGTGTACGTCGCTCCAAACTATCCCATGGGTGCGGGCCGGCCGAGCGGTGCGTGACAGGTTTTCGTGCAGTCGGGCGCCGGGGATGGGTGGTCAGGGGGCTTGCTTCCGCAGCCCTCAGCCCAGCGCCCTGACCCTGAGCGCCAGGTAGAGGTGGACGCGATCGGCCGTGACCGCGGCGTCGTACCCGGTCAGGGTGACCACCTGCTGGAGCCGGTAGCGGATCGTGTTGCGGTGGAGCGCGAGGTCGGCGGCGACGGCGGCCACCGAGCCGTCGAGGTCGAGGTACCGCTGGAGCGTCGTGACGAGACCCGCCCCGTGTGCCTCGTCGAAGTCCTCGAGGGGCCTGAGGGTCTCGGCGGCGAGGTCGGCGAGGGGTACGTCGGCGCTGGACATCAGCAGCGACGTCAGGCTGAGGCGGTCGGCACGGTTGACCGCCTGCCCGCGCTGGAGGGCCTCCCGTGCCTCGAAGTAGCTCCAGCGCAGGCCCGTGGGCTGCGCGTAGGCGCCGCCGACACCGATACGGGCCGTCAGGCCGGCACCGTGCAGATACCGGCTGAGCTCCGCCGGGTCGAGCGGCGCGGGATCATGGCTCGCCGGAGCGGGCAGCACGAGGACCAGGCGCTCGTCGACAACCCCGGCCGAGACACCGTCCCAGCCGTAGGGCAGCGGCAGCGTCCTGAGGCTGCGTCGCTGCCCCGACGCCACGTCGACGATCAGCATCCCGTGCCGTGCGGTGGTGTCGATCCCCGAGCTGGCGAGCCGCGCCGCGGCCTCGGGCCCGGCGAGCGTCCCCCGCACCACGTCCTCCAGCAACTGGCCGGTCGCCGTGCGGGCGCCGGTCCGGTTGCGCGCCTGGTTGGTGAGTTCCACCGAGATGAGGCTCTGCGCGTAGTCGACGACGGCGGCGTGCGCGTAGGGCTCCGCGATCGCGAGGGTGCAGCGGTCCTTCAGGCCGGTGGCGATGGGCACGCGATGCCAGGTCGTCGGGACCGGGGAAGCCGCGTCGTCGGAGTCGGCACCTGACGCATCAGCGTCCGCAGCTCCGGCTGCGCGGTCCGCGGCGGCGGCGCGTGGTGACGCCGCCGGCGGGCGCCGGGCGCCTGTCCGTCGAGCGTCCGCGATGCGCGTCCCGTACTGGAAGAGTGCGACGTCGGTACCGAGCATCCGGGTCAGCTCGCCGAGGAGCGCTGCGAGGCCACCAGCTCCGAGGAGGGCGGACGCGAGGACGGCGTGGCCCTCGAGGAGTTCCTCGAGACCCGCGTACTGCGCGGCCGAGAGAGCATCCGCCACCTTCTTGCCAATCGCGATGAAGGGGACCTCGTAGGGGACGCTGAAGGCGGCGAGTCCGACGGCGTCCGCCTCGGCGAGCACGGCGGCGGGAATCCGCCGGTGCGTCAGGCCCACCCCGAAGCCGATCGCCAGGGCGCCGGCCTCATGCGCCCGTCGCACGAAGGCCCGTTGTGCAGCGCCCGTCTTCAGGCGGACACCGGTGGTGAGGACCACCTCGGCGCCGTTCAGGAACGGCCGGGGGTCCTCCAGTTCCGTCACCGCCACCCACTGGATGGGCTGTGCGGGTGGCCGGGCCGCTCCCTCGGCCACGAGGCCCAGTGCGGGGTCCGCGAGGAGATCGGGCAGCGTGATGGCCATGCCACCAGCGTAGGGGACAGTTGTACCTGTGCACGGCACACAGGTTTGCTTACTGTGCAACAACACGTGGCGTGGGTTACTGACCGCCGGTAGCGTTCTGCTGAAACGCGCACGTCGACCGGCACCGGCACGAGCGTGCGAAGACACCCCGTGAAAGGCGCTGCAGCGTGGCCGAGACCCTTCAGAACTACATCGACGGACACTTCGTGGTGCCCGCCGGCGCTCGTGATCAGCTCCTCGACATCGTCAACCCGACCAACGGCGAGGTCGTGGCGCAGTCGCCCGTCTCCACCCCGGCCGACGTCGACGACGCGATGCAGGCCGCCCGGCGTGCCTTCACCACCTGGAAGCGGACCACCCCGAGCCAGCGCCAGCTGATGCTGCTGAAGCTCGCCGACGCCGTCGAGGCCGCCAGCGACGAGCTCGTCGAGGCGCAGCACCGCAACACCGGGCAGGTGCGCGAGATGATCGCCGCCGAAGAGGTGGCCGTGGGCGCTGACCAGCTGCGGTTCTTCGCCGGCGCCGCGCGCATCCTCGAGGGCAAGTCCGCCGGCGAGTACATGGAGGGCCACACCTCCTACGTGCGCCGCGAGCCCATCGGCGTCGTCGCGCAGGTCGCCCCCTGGAACTATCCCTTCCTCATGGCCATCTGGAAGATCGGTCCGGCGCTCGCGGCCGGCAACACGGTGGTGCTGAAGCCCAGTGACACCACGCCCGAGTCGACCCTCGTGCTGGCACGCCTGACCCAGGGCATCCTGCCCGACGGCGTCCTGAACGTGGTGCTCGGGACCGGTGAGACCGGCGCGGCGATGATCGAGCATCCCGTGCCGGGGCTGGTGTCCATCACCGGGTCCGTCCGTGCGGGCATCGCCGTCGCCTCCAGCGCTGCGAAGGGCCTCAAGCGGGCCCACCTCGAGCTCGGCGGCAAGGCTCCCGCCGTCGTCTTCGCCGATGCGGACCTGAAGAAGACGGCGGAGGCCATCACCGAGTTCGCCTTCTTCAACGCCGGCCAGGACTGCACCGCGATCACCCGCGTGCTGGTCCAGGAGGAGGCACACGACGATCTCGTGGCCGCGATGGTCGAGCACACGGCGACCCTGCGCACGGGCAGCGCCGACGACTCCGAGAACTACTTCGGGCCGCTCAACAACATCAACCACTTCAACGCGGTCACCTCCGTCATCGAAGGCCTGCCGGCACACTGCAGCATCGCGACCGGCGGCAAGCGCGCGGGGGAGAAGGGCTACTTCTTCGAGCCCACCATCATCACCGGTGCGCGCCAGGACGATCCGGTGGTGCAGCAGGAGACCTTCGGTCCCATCCTCACCGTGCAGACCTTCGCCACCGAGGAGGAGGCGCTGGAGCTCGCCAACGGCGTGGACTACGCGCTCGCCTCCAGCGTGTGGACCACGGATCACGGCACCGCGATGCGTGTCTCCCGCGACCTCGACTTCGGCGCCGTCTGGATCAACACGCACATCATGCTCACGGCCGAGATGCCGCACGGCGGCTTCAAGAACTCCGGCTACGGCAAGGACCTCTCCATGTACGGCGTGGAGGACTACACCCGCATCAAGCACGTCATGAGCGTGCTGGACGCCTGATCGTCCCCGAGACAAAGGACCCTCCCCGATGACCATCTTCGCAACCACTCCCGGGATCACCGCCCCGAGCTTCAGGCTCGAGCAGAAGCGCCGCATCACCGGGGACTTCCCCGGCCCCCGGTCCACCGAGCTCGCCGCCCGCCGCGCGGCCGTCGTCGCCAAGGGCGTCGCCTCCGGCGTGCCCGTCTACGTGGCGGACGCCGACGGCGGGATCATCCACGACGTCGACGGCAACTCCTTCATCGATCTCGGCTCCGGCATCGCCGTGACGAGCGTCGGTGCGTCCGACCCGGCCGTGGTCGGCGCCGTCAAGGAGCAGGTGGAGCACTTCACGCACACCTGCTTCATGGTGACGCCCTACGAGGGCTACATCGCCGTCGCGGAGCAGCTGGCAGCCCTGACGCCCGGCGACTTCGAGAAGCGCACCGTCCTGTTCAACTCCGGTGCCGAGGCCGTGGAGAACGCCGTCAAGGTGGCACGCCTGGCCACCGGACGCAACGCGGTCGTCGCCTTCGACCACGCGTACCACGGCCGCACCAATCTCACGATGGCCCTCACGGCGAAGTCGATGCCGTACAAGACCGACTTCGGCCCCTTCGCGCCCGAGATCTACCGCGTGCCGATGAGCTATCCCTTCCGTGAGGAGAACCCGTCGATCACGGGCCCCGAAGCGGCGCAGCGGGCCATCACGATGATCGAGAAGCAGATCGGCGCGGAGTCGGTCGCGGCGATCATCATCGAGCCCGTGCAGGGCGAGGGTGGATTCATCGTCCCCGCCGAGGGCTTCCTGCCCGCCCTGGCGGACTGGGCGAAGGCCAACGGTGTCGTCTTCATCGCGGACGAGGTCCAGTCCGGTTTCTGCCGGACGGGCGAGTGGTTCGCCGTGAACCACGAGGGCGTGGTCCCGGACATCATCACGATGGCGAAGGGGATCGCCGGCGGCATGCCCCTGTCTGCCATCACCGGCCGGGCGGACCTGCTCGACGCCGTCCACGCCGGCGGACTCGGCGGTACCTACGGCGGTAATCCGGTGGCGTGCGCCGCTGCACTCGGCGCCATCGGGACCATGAAGGAGCAGGACCTCGCGGGCAGGGCCCGCCGCATCGAGGCGCAGGTCACCGAGCGGTTCGCCGCACTGCAGACGGATCTCGGGGACGGCAGCATCGTCGGGGAGCTGCGCGGACGCGGAGCCATGCTGGCCATCGAGTTCGTGGAGCCCGGCGGCGGTCGGATGCCCAACGCCGACGCGACGAAGGCCATCGCGGCACAGTGCCTGCGCGAGGGTGTCATCATCCTGACCTGCGGCACCTACGGGAACGTCATCCGCCTGCTGCCGCCGCTCGTCATCACCGACGAACTGCTGGCGGACGGCCTGGACGTGCTCGAACACGCCATCAGGACCGTGAACGCCGGCTGACCCGCGGCGGGTCGGGCAGCGTACGACGACGAGGGCCCTGCGGCATCGAGCTGCGGGGCCTTTTCTTCCGCCCCGGCCGTGCTCGCTCCGACAGGAGCCCGCGAGGGCAGGTCAGCATCACACGGGATCACGGGATCACGGGATCACCAGGTCGTCAGGTCACGCCGGGTCATGCCGGGTCACGCCGGGTCATGCCGGGTCACCGGGCGCACCCGGAAGCGTGATCACCAGCTTCGCCGCGGACACGCCCTCGCGCAGGGCGTCGAGTGCCGGCTGCAGATGATCCAGTCCCTCGCCCAGGATCCGCGGCGCCGGTGCGGGCGTGTACGTCCCGGCAGCAAGGGCCGCAGGCAGGAACTGCTCCCACAGCATGGGCCCCACGGCATTGTGGTGGAGCGAACTTCCCCAGACGAACGCGGCCCGCACGCCGTGCAGGCGGGCCCGCACCTGCAGGATCGCGGTGCGCGCCGCGAGCTGCAGCAAGATCCGGGCGCGGAGCAGGTGTGCTCCGCGCGCCCTCGGCAGTGACTCCAGCGCCACCGACGGACTTGTGAGAGCCACGCGCCCGGTGCCGGTGAGGAGGGCCAGGGACACGCAGGCCTCGCCCGATCCGGTTCCGACGGCGAGGATCCCGGCGACGTGACGACCCTCGAGCGACGCGGCAAGATCCCGGACTGCGGATGCACTGGACCGATCGACGACGATGTCGGCACCGAGGTCCCGCAGTCGATCATGGTTGTGGGACGACCCCGTGGTCGCGACGCGGTATCCGGCGGCTGCGGCGAGCTGGAGCGCGTTGCTACCCACGCTGGTCGATCCGCCCCATACGACGACCCACGACGGATCCGCCCGCGCCTCATCCGCCCGGGACTGCTCGACACCCGATGGATCGCCGGCCACGCGGGGACCGGTCGGTGGACGCAGACCCAGGTGGTCATCCTGGAAGAGAGCCGTGGCAGCGGTCGACACGGCCAGCGGCAGGACGACGGCGTCCTCGAAGGCGAGGGAGTCCGGCAGGGGTGCGGCCAGTGCGGCGTCGACCGCTGTGTAGAGCTGGAAGCCGCCCTCCGCCAGATGATCCCGCCCCTTCTCCATGCCCAGCGCATAGGCCATGACGCGATCGCCGGCGACGAAGCGCGTGACTCCCGCCCCGACCTCGACCACCTCTCCCGCCACATCCTCTCCGAGGACGGCCGGGTAGGGGAGCCATCGGTACATCACCTTGCCTGTCGTCTGCTTGATCAGATCGAGCGGGTTGACGGCGATGGCGCGGTTGCGCAGGATCAGCTGGCCCGGACGGGCTGCGGGGAAGGGGACCGGCCGTACCTCCAGATCCCCGAAGGCGTCGGTGAGCAGTGCGGCTGCGTTGGTGTACATGAATCTCCCGAATAGAAGACCGTGATGACACGGCATGCCATCAGAGTACGACAGGATGGCATGCCGTGTCATCGAGTACGGTGGAGCCATGAGCAGATGGGCCCCCGATGCCGCACTCCGCCTGGAACGGGCCGCCATCGAACTGTTCACGGTCCAGGGGTACGCCGCCACCTCCGTCCCGCAGATCGCCGCCCGCGCGGGGCTCACCACGCGAACCTTCTTCCGCCACTTCCCGGACAAGCGCGACGTCCTCTTCCTGCGCGAGCGGGAGCTCCCCGGCGTCGTCGCGGCGCTGGTCGCCGGCGCTCCTGCCTTCCTGTCCCCGCTGGGTCTCGTGATGCACGGTTTCGAGGCGATGGCGACGGGGCCCTTCGAGGGCTGGCGTGAGGACATCCGATCCCGGCGCGCCATCATCGAGTCCGACCAGGGCCTCCGTGAGCGGGAACTGCTCAAGAACGTCCTGCTCGGGGAGGTGATCAGCGAAGCACTCGAGCGGCACGGGGTGGCCGGCGACGAGGCCCGCATGGTGGCGCGCTACGGCGTCACGGTGTTCGAGCTCGCCCTGACCGACTGGCTGCAGGCCGACGGTTCCGCCTTCGTGGACGTCCTGCACTCCACCGCATACCGGATGGGGCGACTCGTCCGGCCCGCGCGCCAGGGGGAGTAGGGCACCAGGACCGGATGGCTCTTCAGGGCGGGTGGAGCGTCAGGACGAGTAGGCCGCCAGCTGTGCGCGCAGGCCCGTGATCATGCCATCGAGCCCGAGGTGGAAGGCGGCGTCGGCCGCACTGTCCGCGTCCCCCGTCACCGACGCGCTGTGGACCGCGGCGGTGAATACGGGGAAGCGATCGCCCAGCGACCCGGAGTCGAAGATGTCCCGCGGTGCGGCGACGTCGAGCGCCGACCCGTAGATGAAGGACTCGAGGGCCACGATCGTCGGCACGATGCGCTCCTCGGGCCACCCGCCGGCCAGGAAGCCGCGCGCCACTTCCTCGTACATCCCCAGCGTCCCGGCGGCGTCCGTCACCGGCATCACCGCGATGACCGGCACCAGGGGGGCGTGCCGCGCGAAGACCTCCCGGTAGGACCATGCCCACTGCCGCACGGCGTCGTCCCACGCCTCACGCGAGAAGGCGCTGACATCCACCATGGTCATGACGTGGTCCTGCACCCACCCGAGGACCTCCTGTTTGGAGCCGGCATGGTTGTACAGGGCGGAGGGGGCCACCCGCAGCCTCCGGGCGAGCCCCGACATGGTCAGGCCCTCGTAGCCCTCGGCGGCGATGAGGTCGAGGGCCGCCGCGGTGATGCGGTCCTTCGACAGGACGCTGCGGGGCGGCCGGCCGGCTCGTCGGGGCTCGGGGGAGGGTGCTGTCATGGCTCCTGCCTTCGTGTTGCGTCCTGATTAACTCTAGGCCCGCTCCCTTCCCTCGAGGGCGACCTCTGGCTATAGTAGTGCGGAATAATGAATGCCGTTCATTTTGTGGCCCGCGTCATGCAGGGCCGGGAGGATCACATGCAGACCATCGAGCGCGACGTCGTCATCATCGGGGCAGGCCCCTCCGGCCTGACCGCGGCACGGGAGCTGAGGAAGGCCGGCCACAGCGTCGCCGTCCTCGAAGCGAGGGACCGTGTGGGAGGCCGGACCCATACCGACATCGTGGAGGGCGCGGTGCTGGAGGTGGGTGGCCAGTGGGTCTCCCCCGACCAGACCGCCCTGATCGGGCTCCTCGACGAGCTCGGGATGTCGACCTTCCCCCGGTACAGGGACGGTGACTCCGTCTACATCGGGCCCGACGGCGCGCCCGTCCGCTACTCCGGGGAGATGTTCCCCGTGGACGAGTACACGGGGGAGGAGATGCAGCGGCTGATCGACCTCCTCGACCGCCTCGTGGCGGAGGCCGGTCCGGAGGCGCCGTGGAACCACCCGGACGCGCGTGCACTGGACACCATCTCGTTCCACCACTGGCTCCGGCAGCAGTCCGACGACGAGGAGGCATGCGACAACATCGGCCTCTTCATCGCCGGTGGCATGCTCACCAAACCCGCGCACTCCTTCTCGACACTGCAGGCCATCCTCATGGCCGCGACCGCGGGGTCGTTCTCCAACCTGGTGGACGAGGACTTCATCCTCGACCGGCGGGTGGTGGGCGGCATGCAGTCCGTCTCGGAGCGTATGGCGGCGGACCTCGGGGAGGACGTGATCCTCTCGAGCCCCGTGCGGACCCTGCGCTGGAGCGGCATCGACGGGGTCGACGGCGTCACGGTGGTCTCGGACACGACGACGGTGCACGCGCGCTACGCCGTCGTCGCCGTCCCACCCAACCTGTACTCGCGCATCAGCTACGAGCCGCCGCTGCCGCGCCGCCAGCACCAGATGCACCAGCACCAGTCGCTCGGCCTGGTCATCAAGGTGCACGCCGTCTATACCACCCCGTTCTGGCGCGAGGAGGGGCTCTCCGGCACCGGCTTCAGCGCCGGGTCGATCGTGCAGGAGGTCTACGACAACTCCAACCACGAGGACCCCCGCGGCACGCTCGTCGGATTCATCTCCGACGAGAAGGCGGACGCGATGTTCGAGCTCCCCCCGCACGAGCGGCGCGAGCGCATCCTGTCCTCGATCGCCGGATTCCTCGGGCCGCAGGCGCTGGAGCCCGAGGTGTACTACGAGTCCGACTGGGCGTCCGAGGAATGGACGCGCGGAGCGTACGCCTCCAGCTACGACCTCGGTGGGCTCCACCGCTACGGCCGGGACCAGCGCACGCCCGTCGGTCCCATCCACTGGTCCTGCTCGGACATCGCGGCGGAGGGCTACCAGCACGTGGACGGGGCCATCCGCATGGGTCAGCGGACCGCGACCGCGATCCACCTCGAGCTGTCCTCCGGCCTGCAGTCCACCGGCACCGCGCAGGGGGCCTGAGCATGCGCTACATCGTCGGCTACACCGCCGACGAGCGCGGGCACGACGCCGTCTGCCTCGCGGTCGCGCTCGCCCGGCGGCAGGACGCCGACCTGGACCTCGTCCTCGTCACGCCCGAGCACTCCGTCTACGCGGGGACGTACCCGCCGGACCAGGGCTTCGACACCCTGCTCTCGGAGCAGATGCGCGAGTGGATGGACCAGGGGCTGGCCCTGGTCCCCGACGACGTGACGGCCCGCGGCGTCGTCATCCGGGCCGAGTCCAATGCCGAAGGACTCATCCGCGCCGCCGAGGACACCGAGGCGTCACTGATCGTGATCGGTGCGAGCTCCCGGGGCCTGGCCGCCCGGTTCAGCGTGGGCAACGTGGCGCGCGGTCTCCTGCACGCCGCGCCGGTCCCGGTCGCGCTCGCGCCGAGGGGCTACCGCCGCACCGAGCCCGTGACACGCCTGACCTGCGCCGTCGGTCGGCGTGCAGGGGCCGACGACGTCATCTCCGTCGCCGTGTCCTCCGTGGAACGCCGTGGCCTTCCGCTCCGCCTCGTGTCCCTGGTGGCCCTCGACTCCGGGCAACCCGATGCCGCGGGCGCCGAGGACGAGGCGAACCGGCGGCTCGCGGAGGCGGCGTCGTCGCTCGCGGCCGGTGGCCGGGTGAGCGTCGAGACGGCGCTCGGGTCCTCCATCGAGGAGGCCGTCGAGGCGATGGCCTGGGACGAGGGGGAGGTGCTGCTGGTCGGCTCGAGCCGCCTCGCGCAGCACATGCGCCTCTTCCTCGGATCCACGGCCAACAAGATCCTGCGTACGCTGACCATCCCCATGGTCGTCGTCCCGCGTACGTATGCAACGCCCGGCACCACCTCCGGCCCGGGCACCTTATCCACAGAGGCGGATGCATGAGTATCGACGAGACAACACAAAGGGGAACCGGGCTCAGCAGGAAGGGCCTCGACTCGGGCACGGTGGGCCTGCTGGGCGCCGTGGTCATCGGGGTGTCCTGCGTGGCACCCGCCTACACGCTCACGGCGGCACTCGGTCCCACCGTCGCCGAGGTCGGCGTGAACCTGCCGGCCATCTTCCTGGTCGGGTTCATCCCGATGCTGCTCGTGGCACTCGGCTACCGGGAGCTGAACAGCGCCATGCCGGACTCCGGCACCTCCTTCACGTGGGCCACCCGCGCCTTCGGTCCCTGGGTGGGCTGGATGGGAGGCTGGGGACTGATCGCGGCCACCGTGATCGTGCTCTCCAACCTCGCGGCCGTCGCCGTGGACTTCTTCTACCTGATGCTCTCGCAGCTCCTCAACGACCCCTCGATCGCCGCGCTGACCCTGGACCTCCCGGTGAACATCGCGACGACGCTCGTGTTCATCGCGCTCGCCTGCTACGTCTCCTACCGGGGCATGGAGGCCACCAAGACCGTCCAGTACGTCCTCGTCACGTTCCAGCTCGTGGTCCTGGCCTGGTTCGCCATCGCGGCCTTCGTCCACGTGGCCAACGGCACGGCGTTCGACGCGACGAGCATCAGCGCCGAGTGGTTCAACCCGTTCGCCGTCGGGTCCTTCTCGGCCTTCGCCGCGGGTGTCTCGCTCTCCATCTTCATCTACTGGGGCTGGGACGTGACGCTGACCATGAACGAGGAGACCACCAACCCGAAGAAGACGCCAGGACGCGCCGGCGCCCTCACCGTCGTCGTGATCGTGGTCATCTACCTCACGGTCGCCCTCGCCACCCTCGCCTTCGCGGGCGTGGGCGACGGCGAGCTGGGAGCCGGCAATCCCGACAACCAGGAGAGCATCTTCGCCACGCTGGCCGGGCCGGTGATGGGGCCGTTCGCCATCCTGATGTCCATGGCCGTCCTCAGCTCCTCGGCCGCCTCCCTGCAGTCCACCTTCGTCTCCCCGGCGCGCACTCTGCTCGCCATGGGCCACTACAAGGCCCTGCCGAAGGGCTACGGACGCATCAGTCCGGCCCACAAGTCACCGAGCTACGCCACGGTGGCTGCCGCCGTCGCCGCCGCCGGCTTCTACGTGTTCACCCGGCTCGTGTCCGAGAACGCGCTCTGGGACACCATCACCGCCCTCGGCCTGATGATCTGCTTCTACTACGGCATCACGGCGCTGGCCTGCGTCTGGTACTTCCGGGCCCAGGCGTTCTCGAGCGCACGCAACGTGCTCTTCCGCTTCCTGGCCCCGCTGCTCGGCGGCGTGATCCTGCTGGTCATGTTCGTCAAGACGGCCGTGGACTCCATGGATCCCGCCTACGGCTCCGGGTCGGAGCTCTTCGGGATCGGGATGGTGTTCATCCTGGGCATCGGCGTGATCCTCCTCGGCGCCGTCCTGATGCTCGTGTGGTCGCGGATCAACCCGGCGTTCTTCCGCCAGGAGGTACTGGTCCAGGGCGCTGCGACCCGGGAGGAGTAGCAGTGGTGGGCGTCCTTCGGGAGGCGCCCGGCCACCCGGCAGGCGCTGCGCTAGAGTGAACCGATCCGGTGCGGCGCCTGCCGTCCGCGCCGCCCCCGCACCGTACACACCGAGGAGACCCCGCCGTGCGCTACGTCGTTGGCTACACCGAGAATGACCGCGGGCAGGACGCCCTCGAACTGGCCACCTCGCTGGCCCTGACGCAGTCGGCGGGCATCGACCTCGTGACAGTGCTCGACTGGCCGCAGGACGGCAGTTCCGCTCCCGGGGGGCGCCGGGCACAGGAGGCGCTGGACCGTGCGAAGGACAGCGTGCCCGACGGCGTCGAGGTCACCACGCGCGTGCGCCTCGCGGATTCCTTCGCGCAGGGCCTCCTCGAGGCGGCGGACGACGTCGACGCCGGGTTGATCGTCATCGGCGCTTCCAGCAACGGACTCCTCCGGCGGTTCACCGTGGGCAGCGTCGCGAACGCGGTGCTCCACAGTTCGAAGGTCCCCGTGGCGCTGGCCCCGCGCGGGTACAGGCACCGGGCCACCTTCACCCGCATGACGTGCGCGGTCGGTGACCGTCCGGGAGCGGAGGGCGCCATCGACGTCGCCATCGAGTCGGCCGCGCGCCGGGGACTCCCGCTCAGGCTCGTCTCCCTCGTGGCCCTCGACGTCCAGGAGTCGTCCGATTCGGGTGAGGCCATCAACCAGGCGCACCAGCATGCCCACTCGGTCCTGGCGCGCGCCGTCGGGCAGTTGCCGGACGGGCACGAGACGTCGATCATCGTGGCGCACGGCCGCACGATCGAGCAGGCCATCGACGGCATCGAGTGGGATCCGGGGGAGCTGGTCATCGTCGGTTCGAGCCGCCTTGCCCAGCACCGGCAGATCTTCCTCGGCGCGACGGCCAACAAGATGCTGCGGGCGCTGCCGGTGCCCATGGTCGTCGTGCCGCGCGACTGGGTGCGCACTCCGCGCTGACCACCTCGTCCGGCAGGGCGCGGGCATCGGTACCGGCGCGACCGGACCGTCCTCCCCGCTGAATTGAGGCAGTCCGGCCCCGGCGTACGGGCGAGTTGTCCCGCCCGAGGTCGCGGGCGTCCGTCCCCGCCGGGAAGGATCGGCCGCCCCGCTGCCGCGCTGTGCTGTATCGGAGCAGGACGGTCGGAGTGAGTCATCCGGGGTAATGCTCGCCCGGGGCATTCCGCCGCGCGCGGCCGCTGCCTAGGATTCGGCCATGGATGGAGGCGTGGATCCGACGGTCCCGGGGTCGCGGGACTCCGTGCTCGACGGCGTCCAGGAGAGGGCGGCGACGATGTGCCGCAGCGAGCAGCTCGTCTGCTGGTCGCTGGCGCGGGGGATCGACCCGGCGATGGAGCCCGCGGCCTACAGCGTGCTCTCGGCGTCCAGGACACTCGGCCCCTGCCGTGTCACCGATCTGGCCGCGGTGCTGGGCATGAGCCTGCCGGCCGTGAGCGGTCACGTCGCGGTGCTCGTGCGGCTCGGGCTCGTGGAGCGGAGTGCGCCGGTCGACGACGAACGGTCCCGCCCGGTCAGGCTGACCGCCGAGGGTGTGCGGCGCGTCGACGCGGCTCGTGCCGTGCGGCGGCGGTCCTTCCGCCGTCAGCTCGAAGGGTGGGAACCGGCCGACGTCGTCGAGCTCGCAGGCCTGCTGTCCCGCTTCAACGATGCCTACCTCACGGCAGAGCTCCCCGTTCCGGTCACCGGCACGTCCGGCAGTGACGTCAGCTCGAGGGGTAGCCGCGATCGTCGTCGGCCTGGTGTCTCGCCGGAGGGTTCCGGATGAGGACGGGCAGGCCGGAACGGGCGGCGGGGGGTGTCAGGACGCCGTCGCCGGTTCCGGCACCCTGGCAGGCCTGGGCTGCCGCCGCACGGTGCGGAGCATGTCGATGGTCAGCAGGATGAGCCCCACCCAGACGAGGCTGAAACCGACCCAGCGTTCGAAGGGCATCTCCTCGTGCAGCACCAGCAGTGCCAGCAGGAACTGCAGCACGGGCGCCAGGTACTGCAGGAGGCCGATGGTCGTGAGCGGAAGCCGACGCGCTGCTGCACCGAAGAAGATCAGCGGTACCGCGGTGATCACACCGGAGGCCGCCATGATCCAGAGGTGGCCGGCACCCTCGGTGAGCAGGGTGGCCTCCCCCCTCGAGGCGAGCCACAGCATGACGCCGGCAGCGATGGGTGTGAGGACCAGGGTCTCGATGCTCAGGCTCGAGACCGCGTCCACGCGGGACCCCACACGCTTCTTCATGAATCCGTAGAGGCCGAAGGAGAAGGCGAGGGTGAGGGCGATCCAGGGCACCGAGCCGTATCCGATCGCCAGCACCACCACGGCCAGGACGCCCATGCCGATGGCGGTCCACTGCAGGGGCCTGAGCTTCTCCCGCAGCACGAAGACGCCCAGGAGCACCGACACGATCGGGTTGATGAAGTAGCCGAGCGAGGCTTCGATGGCCTGCCCGGAGGTGACGCCGTAGGTGTAGACGAACCAGTTCACGGCGATCAGGAGCGCAGCGACCGCGAGCGTACCCGAGATCTGCGGCGTGCGGAGCGCAGTGAGGACCGGGCGCCAGGAGCGCAGCGCCGTGAGCAGGAGGGCGCAGAAGATCAGGGACCACAGCACGCGGTTGGCGACGATCTCGATGGGACCGGCGGGCGCGAGGATCAGGAAGTAGAGCGGAAGGAGGCCCCACAGGCCGTAGGCACCGATACCGAAGAGGATGCCGACGGAGTTCTCGCTCCTCGGCTGACGACCGCTCACAGCACCTGTTCCGCTCACGAGGTCCGCAACGGGTTGCGCCAGGCCTTTATTCCCCTGCATCCGGGGGCGTCCGCCGAGGACCTGGTGCTCGCCCGAGGAGATCCGCGCCACTCATGGACCCTCTCCAGGCCACGGCCATTTAGAATAGGGAACTGTGCGCTTATTCCGCACCACGGCATCCAGCAGGAGCTCCTCCATCGGGAAGAAGGCAATTCAGTGTCTACCTCAGCTGCGGCACGACCGCTGCGGGTCGCGATCATCGGCGCCGGTCCGGCAGGCGTCTACGCCGCCGACATCCTGACGAAGTCGAACGAGGTGCAGGGCGGCGACTTCGCAGTGAGCATCGACCTGTTCGACCAGTACCCCGCACCGTACGGTCTGATCCGCTACGGGGTTGCCCCTGACCACCCGCGCATCAAGGGGATCGTCAACGCCCTGCACAAGGTGCTGGACCGAGGCGACATCCGCTTCCTCGGCAACATCAACTACGGCAGGGACCTCACCCTGTCCGACTTCCGCCGTTTCTACGACGCCGTCATCTTCGCCACCGGCGCCATCCGCGATGCGGACCTGACCATCCCCGGGGTCGACCTCGACGGCTCGTTCGGCGGTGCGGACTTCGTCTCCTGGTACGACGGACACCCTGACGTGAGCCGCGACTGGCCGCTCGAGGCGAAGGAGATCGCCGTCATCGGCAACGGCAACGTGGCCCTCGACGTCGCGCGCATCCTGTCGAAGCACGCCGACGACCTCCTCTCCACCGAGATCCCCGAGAACGTCTATCAGGGTCTGAAGGCATCGCCTGTCACGGACGTGCACGTGTTCGGCCGCCGCGGACCGGCGCAGGTCAAGTTCACGCCCCTGGAACTGCGCGAACTCTCGCACTCGCGCGACGTCGACATCATCCTCTACCCCGAGGACTTCGACTTCGACGCGGGCTCGGAGCAGCAGATCGCCACCAACAACCAGACCAAGACGATGGTGAAGACACTCACCAACTGGCTGGTCGAGGACGAGCCGACCGGCGCGTCCCGGCGGCTGCACCTCCACTTCCTGCACTCTCCGGTCGAGATCCACGACTCCATGGAGACGCCCGGGAAGGTGGCCGGCATGAGGTTCGAGCGCACCGAGCTGACCGGGGACGGCAACGTCCGCGGCACCGGCGAGATCATCGACTACCCGGTGCAGGCCGTCTACCGCGCCATCGGGTACTTCGGTTCCGAGCTGCCCGAGGTCGGCTTCGACGACAAGCGCGGCGTCATCCCCAACGAGGGCGGCCGCGTGATCGACGAGAGCGGAGCGCCGGTACCCGGCATCTATGCCACGGGGTGGATCAAGCGCGGGCCCGTGGGCCTCATCGGGCACACCAAGGGCGATGCCCTCGAGACGATCGGCTTCCTGCTCGAGGACCGGCTGAACCTGCCGCCCGCCGAGGATCCGTCGGAGGACGCCATCATCACGCTCCTCGAGGAGCGCGGCGTCCGCTACACCACGTGGGACGGGTGGCTGAAGCTCGACGCCCACGAGATGAAGCTCGGCTCCAACTTCGTCAACACGTCGGGCAACGCGGAAGTCGTCAGGGAGCGCGTGAAACTGGTGCCCCGCGAGGACATGGTGGCCATTTCCCGCGGTGAGTAGTCCCGCTACACTGTGACCTGTCCCACGCCCCACGGGGGACAGGTCACGAAGCGGAGTGTCGATGTCGCCGTCCCGTTCCACGCTCCCCACGGATCTCTCCTCCGAGATCCTGCAGCGGAGGGCCTTCGCCGCCCATGAGGCCCTGGGGCAGGGCGGCGGTGTCGACGGCAACCTGCGCGGCCTGGTCGAGGAGTCGTGGCTGAGGTCCCTCACCCATCTCCCCAACCCCTCGACCGCGCACGCACGCCTGTTCTGCTCCGAGGAGGACCTCGAGGCGTACCGGCAGGGACACCCCCTCGCGGCAGTGATGCCGGTGATCGACCGCCTGCTCGTGCAGCCCAGCCTGGACGCCGGGATGCTCGTGGCGGTCGGCGACGAGAACGGCCGCCTCCTGTGGGTGGACGGTGACCGCGAGCTGCGCCGTCGGGCCGAGGGCATGCTGTTCATGGCCGGCGCGGACTGGTCGGAGGAGACCGTGGGGACCAGCGCACCGGGAACCGCGCTCGCGCTCCGCCGCAGCGTGCAGATCGCCGGCGCCGAACACTTCAGCCCCCAGGTGCATCCGTGGAGCTGCACTGCCGTCCCGCTGCATGATCCCGATTCCGGGACCGTGCTCGGTGTCATCGACATCACCGGCACCTCCGATGCCGTGGCCACCCACACGCTGGCCCTCGTGGAGGCTGCCGTCGCCGCAGCGGAGGCGCACCTGAGCATCCACCGGCTGCAGAGCCGGCTACCGGGCGCCCGGCGGCGCCGGCCGGCTCCCACGCCAGGCACCCTCTACCGCAACAGCCTGCAGATCCTCGGTACGGACCACGGCCTGGTGCACGCGGGCGGCGCCTCCCTGGAACTGAGTCTCCGCCACGCGGAACTGCTGACCCTCCTCGCGCTCCACCCCGAGGGGCTCACCGCGGACCAGCTGGCCGTGATGGCCTATCCGGAGGACGCTTCAGGGACCACGGTGCGGGCCGAGATGCTGCGATTGCGCAAGGTCCTGGCGCAGCACGGCGGTGACATGGTGCCGCAGTCAAGGCCCTACAGGCTGCCCGCCGAACTGGTCGTCGACGCCGTGCAGGTGCTCAGCTACCTGCAGCGGGGCGCCCACCGCATGGCGCTCGGGATCTACCGGGGCCCCGTTCTGCCGCGGTCCCAGGCGCCGGCCGTCGTCCGCCTCCGGAACGAGGTGTCCGCGCTCCTGCGGGACGCCGTGCTGACGGACGGATCGCCCGAGACGCTGCTGCAGTATCTCCTCCTGACAGAGGCGCAGGACGACGTCGACGCCTGGCGCCTCGCGTTGCGTGTCCTGCCCCGGCGATCGCCCCGGCGAGCCGTCGTCGTGACGCATGTGGAGCGGCTCGAGGCCGAGTTGACCGGTACATCCACCGGCAGGCTCAAGTTCTCCTAAATTTTGTTAGCCAATCGCAACAAACCGTCGCGGTGAGTGCTGCGCGCGGGCTAACGTTATGCATGGTGGCTGATGAAGTCCGAGGCGGTCGCCCGGTCCGGCCGCCGGACGCAGGACTTCTACAGGGGGACATTCGTGACGCAGGCTGGCAAGCACCTGAGCAGGTCGAAGGTGCAGGGGCGCGCTAGCGGTTCATCGCGCACGAAGATGAACGCCAGCCTCGCGATGGTGGTCTGCTTCGTCGGCTTCCAGGGGATCGTGCCGCAGTCCTGGGACGCCGCGTCCGCCGTCGGCCCGGACGACTCCCGCACGACGCTCTCCGCGCTCATCGGCGCCGACGCCCTGTCACCGACCGGCACCGTGGGCGAGTCGCTGCTCATGCCGTTCGGAACCGGTGACGCGCTGGATCCCGTCACCTTCGTCCCCGAACCGGAGGCCGTGCCCGCCACGGCAGGAGCCGAGGCGTCCCAGGCCCTCTCGGCCCAGGCCGTCAAGCATCCCGCCGCCGGGAATCTCTTCGCTCCGCTCGACGAGCTCACACCCACGTCGCCCTTCGGCTTCCGGACCAGCCCGATCACCGGCCAGCCCGGCGAGTTCCACACCGGCCAGGACTACTCGGCGCCGTGCGGGACTCCCGTCTTCGCAGCTGACGCGGGTACGGTCCGGGCCGTCGGCTGGCACCCCTGGGGTGGCGGCAACCGGGTCGAGGTCGATCACGGCAACGGCCTCATCACCACGTACAACCACCTCCAGGGCATCTCCGTGGTGGAAGGGGACATCGTCAACGGCAGTGATCCCATCGCCGAGCTCGGCACCACCGGATCCTCCACCGGCTGCCACCTGCACTTCGAGACCATCCTCGACGGCGAGCACGTCGACCCCCTGCGCTGGACCCTCGTCCCCACCTCGCACGGTGAGCGAAAGGGTGGGATGAAGGATTACACCCCCGGCGACGGCGGCGCGTCCGACATCCCCGTGTGGGCCCAGTCCTCGACGCGGTCCGACCAGCAGCCGCCGGTCGTGGAGAGCGACGCCCTCTCGGTCGTATCAGGGCAGGATGTCGGCTCCGGCCTGGATGACGGGCTCGTGCCGGGAGCTGCGGCGGACCCATCGACGTCCGTCCCGCCCGTCGTGAAGCCGGGGTCTCCCGGGACGTCGAAGCCGGGCCAGTCCGCTGGTCCGGGGACGCCGGCTACGCCGAAGCCGGGCCAGTCCGCTGGTCCGGGGACGTCCGCGACGCCGACCGCGTCCTCGACGCCGAAGCCGACCGCGTCTGCGACGCCGAAGCCGACCGCGTCTGCGACGCCGAAGCCGACCGCGTCTGCGACGCCGAAGCCGAGCCCGTCCGCTACACCGACGCCGAAGCCGACCGCGTCTGCGACGCCGAAGCCGACCGCGTCTGCGACGCCGGCACCGTCCGCTACACCCACGTCGTCCGCGACACCGAGCCCGTCCGCGACACCGAGCCCGTCCGCGACTCCAACACCGAGCCCGTCCGCGACACCAGCACCGACCCCGTCTGCGACACCGAGCCCGTCTGCGACACCGAGCCCGTCTGCGACACCGAGCCCGTCTGCGACGCCGACCCCGACGCCGACCCCGACGCCGACCCCGACGGAGCCGCCCGCCGTCGACCCGACCGAGCCACCCTGCGCCACGGATCCCATCGACGCCGAGCAGCCGACGGCAGATGCTCCCGGGGAACCCGTCGCCGCAGCGCCGGTCGCTGCCGCACCTGACGCAGGTGCCTCGCCTGCCACGAACCCCGCCGCAGCCGATCCTGCGGTAGAGCCGGCCGCCGAGGATCCCTGCGCGGATCCGGAGGCTCCCGTCGAGGGCGCTCCGGCCGATGACCCGGCGGCGAGGAAGCCGGGCGCACCTGCGGAGGAACCGGACGAGGGATCCACTACCGAGGGCTGATATGCATGCAACGTTGATGCAACCATCGGGCTCCTACGCTGTGCAGCAGGGACGACGACGTCCTGCACACACGGAGTTCAAGGAGTTGGACAATGACTGTTTACGCCCAGCCTGGCCAGGATGGATCGAAGGTCAGTTTCAAGCCGCGCTACGAGAACTGGATCGGCGGTGAGTGGGCACCGCCCATCAAGGGTCAGTACTTCGAGAACATCTCGCCCGTGACGGGCAAGGCCTTCTGCGAGGTGGCCCGCGGTACCTCCGAGGACATCGACCTCGCCCTCGATGCCGCCCACAAGGCCGCTCCCGCGTGGGGCAAGACCTCGGTCGCCGAGCGTGCGTCCGTCCTCAACCGCATCGCGGACCGGATGGAGGAGAACCTCGAGATGCTCGCGGTGGCCGAGACCTGGGACAACGGGAAGCCCGTCCGGGAGACCCTGGCGGCGGACATGCCGCTGGCCGTCGACCATTTCAGGTACTTCGCCAGCGCCATCCGCGCGCAGGAAGGCCACCTGTCCCAGCTCGACGAGGACATGACGGCCTACCACTACCACGAGCCGCTCGGCGTCGTCGGGCAGATCATCCCGTGGAACTTCCCCATCCTGATGGCCACCTGGAAGCTGGCGCCGGCCATCGCCGCAGGCAACGCCGTCGTCCTGAAGCCCGCCGAGCAGACGCCGACGTCGATCCTCGTCCTCATGGAGCTGATCAGCGACATCCTGCCCGCAGGCGTGGTGAACGTGGTCAACGGATTCGGGGTCGAGGCCGGCAAGCCGCTCGCCTCCAGCAAGCGCATCCGCAAGATCGCGTTCACGGGCGAGACGACCACGGGCCGCCTCATCAGCCAGTACGCGAGCCAGAACCTCATCCCGGTGACGCTGGAACTCGGAGGCAAGAGCCCCAACATCTTCTTCTCCGACGTCGCGGACAGCAACGACTCCTTCTACGACAAGGCCCTCGAGGGCTTTGCCCTGTTCGCGCTCAACCAGGGCGAGGTGTGCACCTGCCCGTCGCGCGCCCTCGTTCAGGGCTCCATCTACGACTCCTTCATGAGTGACGCGATCGCCCGCGTGGAGAAGATGGTGCAGGGCAACCCGCTGGACACGGACACGCAGGTGGGTGCGCAGGCCTCGAACGACCAGCTGGAGAAGATCCTCTCCTACATGGACATCGGCACCCAGGAGGGCGCGAAGGTCCTGATCGGCGGGGAGCGCAACATGCTCGACGGCGACCTCGCCGAGGGCTACTACGTGAAGCCCACCGTGTTCGAGGGGACGAACAACATGCGGGTGTTCCAGGAGGAGATCTTCGGGCCTGTCGTCTCCGTCACGCGTTTCAACGACTACGCGGAGGCCATGGAGATCGCCAACGACACCCTCTACGGGCTCGGCGCGGGTGTCTGGTCGAGGAACGGGAACGTGGCCTACCGAGCGGGCCGCGAGATCCAGGCCGGCCGGGTGTGGGTGAACAACTACCACGCGTACCCGGCGGGAGCCGCGTTCGGTGGATACAAGTCGTCGGGCATCGGCCGCGAGAACCACGCCATGATGCTCGACCACTACCAGCAGACCAAGAACCTCCTGGTCAGCTACTCGGAATCCAAGCTCGGGTTCTTCTAGGAGGAGACGCCATGACCGTCGAGGCATCGGTGACCATCCCCGGGGACACCGTTTCCCGGGTGGCGCTGACGGACAGCGCCGTGGAGCTCCTGGACAAGCTCTGGCTCATCCACGGGCCGCTCATGTTCCACCAGTCCGGCGGGTGCTGCGACGGCTCGTCACCGATGTGCTACCCGGCAGGGGAGTTCATCACCGCGGAGGCGGACGTGCTCCTGGGGGTGCTGGACATCTCCGCGGGCCCGCCCGGCAGGGATGCCGGATCGGCCGAGGGCGACGCCGGGTCCCGCCTCATCGAGTTCTGGATGTCGCGGGAGCAGTTCGAGTACTGGCGCCACACCCACCTGACCGTCGACGTGGTGCCTGGCCGGGGCAGCGGGTTCTCGGTCGAGGCGCCGGAGGGCAAGCGGTTCCTCATCCGGTCCCGGCTGATGCAGTAGGCGGGTGGAGACAGGAGGACCCGGGGGGACGTACCCTCCGGGTCCTTCTGCCGTCGTACCTCAGTCCGTGTGGTGGGGGTGCCCCTCGTGGCCCGGATCGACGGCGAGCACGATGCCGAGGAGGTCCGTGAGCGCGCGGCCGAGCTTCGGGTCCACGAGCTCGTAGCGGGACCGACGGCCCTCGGGCACCGAGACGACCAACCCGCACCCCCGCAGGCACGAGAGGTGGTTGGAGAGGCTCTGCCTGCTGACGCCGAGGGCGTCCGCGAGGTCGCTCGGGTATGCGGGGGAGTCACGCAGCGCCACCAGGATGCGAACGCGGGTCGGGTCCGAGAGGGCCGTGCCCACGCGCTCGAGGACGGAGGTGGAGGTCAGTGTCAGCAGCATCAGTGGGACAGCTCCGTCTCATGGGGGACATGCCCGGCGGGTTCGATCTGGAAGGTGCAGTGGTCGATGCCGACCTCGAAGTGCCGGCCCACGCATTCCTGCAGCTGGTCCAGCACGGCGTGGGCTGATCCGTCCCGGTAGCAGGCGTCGTCGACCACGATGTGCGCGGTCAGGACGGGCAGGCCGGTCGCGATCTGCGTGATGTGCAGATCGTGCACGTCGCGGACCTGCGGCAGGCGGGCGATGTGGTCCCGCACCTCCGCCAGGTCGATGCCCGCCGGCGTCGATTCGAGCAGGACGTCGATGGTCTCGCGCAGGAGCTTCACCGTCCTCGGGATGATCAGCGCCCCGATGAGCATCGCGACCACGGCGTCGGCCCTCATCCAGCCGGTCAGGGTGATGACCACGGCCGCGACGATCACCGCCACGGATCCGAGGGCGTCGTTGAGGACCTCGAGGAAGGCTGCGCGCAGGTTGAAATTCACCGCACGATGCCGGGAGAGGATCCCGAGGGCGGCGAGATTCCCCGCGAGCCCGATGACGCCGAAGACGATCATCTGCGGTGCGGCGACGTCCTCCGGCGTGATGAGGCGCCGGATCCCTTCGACGAGGACATAGGCACCGACCGCGAGCAGGAAGGCCGCCTGCAGCAGGGCCGCGATCACCTCGGCGCGCCGGAAGCCCCAGGATCGCTGCGGGGTCGCCGGACGCATGGCCAGCGACGCCGCGCCGAGGGCCATCGCGAGGCCCGCTGCGTCCGTCAGGACATGGACGGAGTCGAAGAGCAGCGCGAGGCTCCCCGTCCAGAGAGCGCCGGCGACCTGCAGGACGAAGACGGCGAGGGTGATGCCGAGGGCGCCGGCCAGCGGGCCGCGGGGGGCCGTGGCCGGAGCATGGTGGTGATGGGAGCCCATCCACCGATAGTACAGCGACAGCTGAATCACGGTCGACCGGGTACGCGCGCTGGTACGGTGAGGGTCCACGGCCGCCGGCCGGGTGGCTCGTCCACCCACAGCGAGGTGCCGATAGCGGCAGGAGAACTCCATGGTTCCCGACGACGGCCCGGACGGACGTCACGACGGCTGGAGCCTGCCGCAGGACGACGTCGCCGGCAGGCTGAGCGAACTCGCACGTTCCCTCCAGCGGGAGGACTCCGAGGACGCCGTGCTCGAACGACTGGTCCGCGGTTCCATCGAGCTGGTCCCCGGGGCCGACGACGCCTCGATCACGCTCGTCACGGGGAGGCGGCGCGTCGAGTCCCGGGCACCGTCGGGCCGCCTGGCGCAGGTCCTCGACGAACTGCAGGAGCGCACCGGGGAGGGCCCCTGTCTCAGCGCCGTCTACGACGAGCAGACGGTCAGGGTGCCGGATCTCCGGGACGAGGACCGTTGGCCCGAGTTCTCGGCGAAAGCCGCCCGCGCCGGCGCCGGGAGCATGCTCTCCTTCCAGCTCTTCGTGGAAGGGGACAACCTCGGTGCCCTCAACCTCGTCGGGCGGGCGCCGCATGCCTTCACCGAGGAGTCCGAGTACGTGGGGCTGCTCGTCGCGTCGCACGCTGCCGTCGCCTTCGCCGATGCCCAGAAACTGCACCAGTTCAAGGACGCCATCGCCACGCGTGACCTGATCGGCCAGGCGAAGGGCATCCTGATGGAGCGGTACGCCATCACCGCCGGGCAGGCGTTCATCATGCTGGTCCAGGTCTCGGCGGACACCAACGTCAAACTGCTCGCGGTGGCCGACGAACTCGCACACTCGGGGCGCCTGCCCCTCAAGCGGGGCGGGCAGGGCTGAGGCGGACGGCCGCCGCCCGTCATCGGATCAGCGGTCGACGCCGGACATGTCCTCGTAGCGGTCGCCGACAGGCACTGCGACGCCGTCGAGCGCGGCAAGGTGCTCCGCCGTCAGGCTGAGGGCGTCGGCCGCGACGTTCTCCTCGAGATAGCGCACCTGCTTGGTCCCGGGGATGGGGGCGATGTCGTCCCCCTGCGCGAGCAGCCAGGCGAGAGCAACCTGACCGGGCGTCGCGTCGACCTGGCGTGCGACCTCGTCCACCTGCTCCACGATGCGGATGTTGGCCTGCAGGTTCTCCCCTGCGAAGCGGGGGTTGTTGCGCCGGAAGTCCTCGGCGTCGAGCTGGTCCACCGACCGGATGGTCCCGGTCAGGAATCCCCGACCCAGCGGCGAGTAGGGGACGAACCCGATGCCGAGCTCCCGCACGAGGGGCAGGATCTCGCGTTCCGGATCGCGGCTCCACAGCGAGTACTCGGTCTGCAGCGCGGTCACCCTGTGCACGGCGTTCGCCCGCCTGATCGTGTCCGGGGCGGCCTCCGAAAGTCCGATGTGCCGGATCTTGCCCTCCTGCACGAGGTCGGCGAGGGCCCCCATGGTGTCCTCGACGGGGACCGAGGGGTCCATCCGGTGCTGGTAGTAGAGGTCGATGTAGTCCGTCTCCAGCCGCCGCAGCGACCCCTCGACCGAGAGGCGCACGTTCTCCGGGCTGCCATCGAGGCCCCGCGCGTCGTCGGCGGTGTGCCGGATGGTCCCGAACTTCGTCGCGATGACGATCCCGTCACGCCTGCCCCGGAAGGCCCGGCCCAGCAGTTCCTCGTTCGCGTAGGGGCCGTACATCTCCGCGGTGTCGAAGAAGGTGACGCCGAGGTCCAGTGCGCGGTGCAGCGTCGTCGTCGCACCGGCGTCGTCCATGCCGCTGCCGGTGTAGAAGGCGGACATGCCCATGCAGCCGAGGCCGAGCCGGGAGACGCCGAGGCCGGCGCCGAGGGTGATGGTCTTCATGGAATTCGCCTTCACTGATGGGGAGGGAGCGGAGGAGGGGGAGGGGTCAGCACTCGGGGCCAGAGTACGCCTGGCGGCCCGACCGTGGGCTGGGAGTTCTCCCTGAGCTGTGTTTGCACGGTGTGCAAATATTCGCCTACGCTGGGACCGTGCTGAGAACGACGGACGATGCGGAGCCCATGGGCCGCCGCGAGCAGAACAAGATCGACACCCGGCGTGCCATCGCGGACGCCGCCTTCGACCTGGCGCGCTCCGTGGGACCGGGTGCCTTCACCGCGGACCAGATCGCCGAGCGCGCCGGTGTCTCCCGCCGTACCTTCTTCAACTACTTCCACAGTGCCGAGGACGCCCTCACCGTGCGGATGGACGGGTTCCTCGAACTGGCCCTCGGTGTCTTCGGGAGCATGCCGGCCGGCGAGCCCCTCTTCGAATCCATCATCCGGGCCTTCAGCGAGACCACCCGGATGGAGGGGCTGTCCCAGCACGGCGAGCTCTTCCGCATGGCCGACACCAATCCGGAACTCCTGCGGGCGCAGCTCCACTCCTGGGAACGTGCGGAGGTGCTGATCGCGGAAGCGCTCAGGCGCAGGCTCGGGTCCGTCACCGGCGACCTGTACCTGACCGCGCTCGTCGGATCCGTGCTCTCCTGCACCAAGGCGGCCATGCGTGACTGGGCCGCCACCACTGCGGAGGATGCGGAGGACTCCGGCGAGCAGCTCGAGGCCCGCATCCTCGCCGCCCTCACCATGCTTCGCGACGGGTTCTCCGAACCCGTCGCATCCGGTGCCCCGTCCACTGCCCGGGCCACGCACGCTTCGCCCGGTCAGTCCGTCTGACCCTCCACCCGTCCGCATCACCGCTTCTTCCCCTGAGGACCCCCATGGCATTCCTGCTCTATCGGCTCGGCTCCTTCGCGTTCCGTCGGCGGTGGTGGGTCATCTCCGCGTGGCTCGCCATCATGCTCGCCGTGGGAGGTGCCGCCGTGGCGTTCTCGGGCACGCTGACGAACAACTTCACCATCCCCGGCACGGAGTCGCAGCGGATCTCCGACAGGCTCAGGGAGGAACTGCCCGAGGCGGTGGGCGGCACCGGCACCGTGGTCTTCACCACCGACGACGGCGCACCCTTCTCCGCCGAACAGCGTGAGGGCGTGCAGTCGGCCCTCGCGGACACCGCCGACCTCGACGGCGTCCGCGGCGTGGTCGATCCGTTCGATGTCGCCGACCAGGTGGCGGCCGGCGCCGAGGAGATCGAGGCGGGACGCACCGAGCTCGAGGCGAGCGAGGAGCAGCTGACCGCAGGCGAGCAGCAGCTCGCGCAGGGCCAAGCGGACCTCGACGCGCAGCGTGCCCAGTTCGAGCAGGCCCGCGCGCAGCTGCCACGGCAGCAGGTGACTGCCACCGAGCAGCAGCTCGCCCAGGGCCAGGACCAGCTGGACGCGAGCCGCACGGAACTCGAGGCGGGCCGCGAGCAGCTCGAATCCGGCCGGACGGAACTGGATCTGGCGCAGCGGCAGCTCGACGCGTCGTCGGGCGTCGGCCTCCTCTCGGAGGACGGATCGACGGGTGTCGCGAGCGTGCAGTTCGAGCAGCAGATCAACGGGGTCTCGCCGGAGCTGCGGGAGGCCGTGCAGGCGGCAGCGGCCGAGGCGGAGGCCTCCGGTGTCACCGTCGACTACAGCAAGGAGATCGTCGAGGACGTCTCCGGGATCGTCGGCGCCACCGAGGCCGTGGGCCTGGCCGTCGCCGCCGTGGTCCTCGTCCTCATGCTCGGCACGCTCATCGCCGCCGGGCTGCCGCTGCTGATGGCGGTCATCGGCGTGGGTGTCGGCGTCGGCCTGACCTTCGCCCTGTCCGGCATCATCGAGATGAACAGCATCTCGCCCGTCCTCGCGCTCATGCTCGGGCTCGCGGTCGGCATCGACTACTCGCTGTTCATCGTCAACCGGCACAGGACCCAGCTGCTGCACGGCATGGAGCTGCAGGAATCCATCGCCCGGGCCACGGGCACGGCGGGCAATGCCGTCCTCTTCGCCGGGATCACCGTGATCGTCGCGCTCGCCGCGCTCGCCGTCCCCGGCCTGCCCTTCCTGACCGTGATGGGCCTGTCCGCCGCCGGGACGGTCGCCGTGTCGGTCCTGGTGGCCCTCACCCTGACCCCGGCCCTGCTCGCCCTCATGGGGCGTCGCGTCGTGTCGAAGCGCCGCTGGGCCAAGGCCCGCGGACACAAGCACTCGGCGGCCATGCCGGTGGCGGCCGACGGCGGCACCTCCCTCGCCGACGAGCGCGCTGCCAGGGGTGCCGGCTGGGGCGGGCTGGTCACGCGGAAGCCGGTCCTCACGGTTCTCGCCGGCGTCCTGCTGCTCGGCGTCATCGCCGTCCCCGCCGCCCAGCTGCGGGTCGGTCTGCCCGACGGCGGAACGGAGCCCGCCGATTCCACGGCGTTCCAGGCCTACAGCACCATCGGCGAGAAGTTCGGCGCCGGCACCAACGGCCCGCTGATCGTCGTCGGCTCGCTGCCGGAGACCGCCACGGACGCGGAGCAGACGGCACTGCGCCTGGACGTCAACGACCTCCTGCTCGACGTGCCCGACGTCGCCGCCTCCGTCCCCGCGACGGTCAGCGAGGACGGCCGCACGGCGATCTTCCAGGTGATCCCGGAGGAAGGCCCCGCCAGCGAGACCACGGAGAACCTCGTGCGCGACCTCCGCGCCGAGACCGACCGCTTCGAGGAGGAGACGGGGGTGGCCATCGCCGTCACGGGGCAGACGGCGGCGAACATCGACGTCTCCGCGAAGCTCATGGAGGCGCTGCCGGTGTACCTCGGGATCGTCGTGGGTCTCTCGCTGATCCTGCTGCTGCTCGTCTTCCGCTCCATCCTCGTCCCGATCATCGCCACCGCGGGTTTCCTGCTCTCGCTGCTCGCGAGCTTCGGGGCCACCGTGGCGATCTACCAGTGGGGCTGGCTCGGCGACTTCTTCGGCGTCACGAACCCCGGGCCCATCCTCAGTTTCCTGCCCATCATCCTGATCGGCGTGCTCTTCGGTCTCGCGATGGACTACCAGATGTTCCTCGTGTCCGGAATGCGCGAGGCCTTCGTCCACGGCGACGACCCGAAGGCCGCGGTCCGCATCGGATTCAGCCATGGCGCCCGCGTGGTCACCGCGGCGGCGATCATCATGGTGTCGGTGTTCGCCGGGTTCGTCTTCTCCCACCTGGCCATGGTCCGGCCGATCGGCTTCGGGCTGGCCTTCGGCGTGCTGCTGGACGCCTTCGTGGTCCGGATGACGCTGGTGCCCGCCGCCATGTACCTGCTCGGCAAGCACGCCTGGTGGCTTCCCACCTGGCTGCAGCGCATCCTGCCCGACGTGGACGTGGAGGGCGCCAAGCTGCTCGGCGAGGAACCGGAGCGGGCGAAGGAGTCGGTACCGGCGTGAGCTCCGCGCACCTGCTGCCCACGTCAGCGCAGCAGGTGCGCGAACCCGAGGTGGTAGTTGCCGGTGACCTTTCCGGCCTCCTGTGCCCGCGCCAGCGGCACGAAGAAGCAACGGAACAGCAGGCCGGTGTCCGAGCCGGGGTCCGTGGCGTCCCCGGTGACGCGGTGCTCCCAGGATGATCGCCGCTCGGCCGTCTCCACCGCGAAGAAGACGGTGATCTGGTCAGGGACCGGCGGGGCGGGTGGTGTCGCGCGGACGCCGACGGCCACCAGGGGGCCGCGCACCGTGAGCCCCGTCTCCTCCAGGACCTCCCGCCGGGCGGCCTCGTCGAGCGTCTCTCCGGGATCCACGCCGCCACCGGGTACCTGCGTGCCCGCCTCCGGGTGGTCCACGTGGTCGAAGACCAGGACCTCGCGTCCGGCGCCCTCGCCGCGCAACACGTAGGCGGCGGCCCGGACCCGCGTGGGCTTCAGTGGATCAGCCACAGGTGGATCCTCCCGTCTCGTCGTCCTGCCACGCTACCCCGGCTCCGCTGGGGAATGGCCGCCTCACGGAACCACCCGTGGCGAGAGTGACCGGGAGCCGGGGTGCGCGGAGGACGGGGATCCGCTGTGCCGGGTCGGATGAAGAAATCCTCATCGGCGCTTCATGGAGGTATCACGGGAGTACGCGACAGTAGGGGATGGCGACGAAGTGCCTCCTGCGGATGATCGTCCGCATCGGGACCGTCGCCGGCACGTCCCGACGCACCATGACCCAGGAGTCCCGATGTCCCTCATCCCCCGCGTGCTCGCTGCAGGAGGGCTGCTCGCCGTACCGGCCCTCCTCGCCGTGGGAAGCCAGGCCCTGAGCCGACCCGCGGAGGTGCCGCCGGTGGAGCCGCGCACGGTGGTGGTCGATCTCGCCCGGACCACCGGAGCGGGTTCCGGGGTGGACGACGGCGCCGCCGCGACGCCGCCCGCATCCGAACCACCTGCGGCCGCGCCGGCGATACCGTCCACCCCTCCTCCTGCCCCGGCTCCGGACTCGTCCGCCGCACCTCAGCCGAGCCCGGCACCGATCTCACCGGACCCCGCACCGGACCCCGCACCGGCTCCCGCACCGGCTCCCGCACCGGCTCCCGCCCCCGTGGCTCCTCCGCTACAGGAGACTCCCGGCCTGGTAGAACGCCAGGTGCTCGGCGACGACGACGACGACGGAGCCGGGGACGGCGATGACGGCGCGGAGGACGGGAACGCCCCTGAGGAGATCGACGACGACGCAGCCACGACCGGGGAGGACTGATGTCCACCGATGTGGGCGGTAGCGGGCCGGCGTCCGCCCCGGTACCGGATCCGAACCCGGCCGGGCGGGTCACCAAACCCCTCGGTGGATCGCCGGTATCGGCGCGGTGGCGCATCGTGGGATGGATCGTCCTCACCACGGCCCTCGCGCTGATCGCCCTGCTCGTCACCGTCCGGTCACTGCTGATCGCGGGTGTGGACAGGGATGCGAACGACGACGTGGTGCAGGAGATCCAGGAGTTCACCACGTTCGCCGGTGAGGCTGTGGACCCCTTGACCGCGCAGCCGTACACGTCCGTCGGTGAGCTGCTCGAGCGGTACCTGTCGCGCCAGAACGCGTCGGCCGGGGAGGTGATCCTCGGCGTCACCGGTGACGAGGTGCTCTATCTCGGATCATCCGGACGCGGCAACGACGAGACCTACCGGCTGTCCGCCGACACGGACCTGCTGCAGGACCTCCGCGAGGATCCGTCCGCCTCCGGTGTCCGGGAGACGGCCGCCGGCACCATGCGCTGGGGGAAGGTGGAGGTCGAGGCCGGTACCGAGGACGGGACACTCATCACCGCCGCCTTCACCCGAGGCGGGTACGCACAGGTCCAGGAGACCGTCACCGTGATCTTCTTCGTCGCGCTCGGGGGACTGCTGTTCACCGCGGGGATCGCGTGGCTGGTCGCCGGCCAGATCCTGCGGCCGATCAGGGACGTGCGGCGCGTGGCCACCGAGATCACCGAGTCCGATCTCACGGCGCGCGTGCCGGTGCAGGGCCGGGACGACGTCGCAGCCCTCGCCTCCACCTTCAACGACATGCTGGACCGGCTCGAGCACGCCTACGTGACGCAGCGGAACTTCATCGACGACGCCAGCCATGAGCTGCGGACACCGATCACCGTGATCCGCGGCCACCTCGAGCTCATCGACGATGATCCCCGGAGCCGCGCCGCCACGCTGGCACTCGTCGACGGCGAGCTCTCCCGTATGGCGCGGATCGTGTCCGACCTCCTGCTGCTGGTGAAGGCCGAACGGCCTGACTTCGTCCAGGCGGCACCGGTGGACGTCGCCGTCCTGATGCTGGACCTCGAAGCGAAGATGCAGGCCCTCGGTGACCGGCGTTGGCTGCTCATGGAGGTCGCGGAGGGCGCTGTCGCGCTCGACAGTCAACGGATCACCCAGGCAGTGCTCCAACTCGGGGCGAACGCCGTGCAGTACACCCCCGAAGATTCCGACGTCAGGATCGGTTCCGCGTACGAGGGCGCCGGCCCTGACCGGCAGCTGCGGATCTGGGTCGAGGACGCCGGGCCGGGTGTCACCGAGGAGGAAGCTGCCGTGATCTTCGAACGCTTCGAGCACGGCTCGGCCAACTCCCTGCCGGCCGACAGGCGCAGTGCCGGTCAGCGTGGGGGCGCCGGTCTCGGTCTGGCGATCGTCCGGGCGATCGCCGACGGCCACGCCGGCTCTGCCTGGGTGCGCAGCTAACCAGGCAACGGCGCGACGTTCGGGCTGCTGCTTCCCGCGCCGGAGAACGCCACGGTGCGGCCGGCGGTGGAGCCGCCGTCCCGTCCACTCGGACCACCCATGGTCCGGGCGGCCGGCAACGGCGCGCCGGGGCACCACGAGCCGACGCCCATCACCGCTTCGCTCCCCGTCATCGGGAGCACGACACCGCAAGGAGCACCATGAGCCGCATCCTGGTCGCCGAGGACGATCCTCACGTCGCATCCTTCGTGCAGAAGGGACTGCAGGCTGCCGGTTACTCGACCGAGCACGCCGCCGACGGCGAGACCGCGCTCATCCTGGCACGGGCGTCCGGTTTCGATCTCATCATCCTCGACATCGGGCTACCACTGCTGGACGGTTTCGAGGTCCTCGCCCAGATCAGGGGTGAGGGGGTGTCGACACCGGTGATCGTCCTGACCGCCAGGGACAGTGCGCTCGACACGGTCGCAGGGCTGGAGGGCGGCGCGAACGACTACGTCACGAAACCGTTCCACGTCGCCGAGCTCATCGCCCGGATCCGCCTGCGCCTCGCCGACCACATCCCCGCAACGAGCGGCGCGGTGATCGAGCACGGCGGGCTGTCCCTCGACCTCCACTCCCGGCGCGTGCGGATCGGCGACGAGATCGTCGAACTGACAGCGCGCGAATTCGCCATCCTGGAGGTCTTCCTGCGCAATCCGGACCGCGTCATCTCCCGCGAGCAGCTGCTCAACCATGTATGGGGCTACAACTTCGATCCCGGGTCGAACGTGGTCGACGTCTACGTCCGGGCCCTCCGCGGCAAGATCGGCTCCTCGCGGATCGAGACGATCAGGGGAGCGGGGTACCGGCTGCCATGAGCGTGATCGAACACATCACCACGCCCCCGCCACGGGGAACGGGTACTCCCGGCGCCGCACCGTCGTCCACCGGGGTTACCGGTGGCTCCGTCCGCCAGACCGTCGTCCGGGCAGTTGCGGCACTGGTCGGCCTCCTGATCGCAGCGGGCGTCATCATGGCCGCCCAGCAGCCCGGCACGGGGCTCTCCCCGCAGGGGGCTGTCACGCTGATGGTCTTCATCCTCGCCGTGTGGTTCTGGATCTTCACCGCCATCGATGACACCTACATCGCACTGGGGGCGGCGACCGTCCTGGTCCTCACGGGCACGATGGACACCGCCTCGCTCTTCTCGACCCTGGGTGAGGAGACGATCTGGCTGCTCCTGGCCGCCTTCGTGATCGCGGCAGGGGTACGAGCCTCCGGGCTCGCCAATCGGGGCGCGGCCTTCATCATCGCGGGGGCGACCACGCCGCGGCAGCTCGCCCACCTGGCCACCCTCGCCCTCGTGGTCACCACCTTCGCGGTCCCGTCGACCTCCGGCCGCGCCGCCCTGGCGCTGCCGGTCTTCCTCGCCCTGCGGCACGCCCTGGGGGAGCGGAAGGCCCTGATCAAGGCCCTGGCGATCCTCTTCCCCTCGGTGATCCTGCTCTCGGCCGTCGGCTCGTTCCTCGGTGCCGGAGCGCACCTGATCACGAGCCAGATCCTCGAGACGGCCACCGGGGAGAGCTTCGACTTCGCCACCTGGCTCCTGCTCGGCCTGCCGCTGGCGCTGGTCGCCTCGCATGTCTGCGCGGAGATCGTACTGCGCATGTTCACCTCGGCTGCTGATCGCACCGAGCGCCTCGGCATCAGTGCCAGGGACCTCGAGCGGCATTCCGCCACTCCCGTCACAGGGCCCCTGACCGTCGCCGAGTCCCGGGCCGCCCTCCTGCTCGGTGCCGTCGTCGTGCTGTGGTGCACCGAGCCCCTGCATGGGCTGGACCCGGCCCTCGTGGCACTGATCGGGGCCCTGATCGCGGCCTCGCCGAGCTACGGCTCCGTGGAACTGGCCAAGGGGCTCAAGTCCGTGCCATGGTCACTCCTGCTCTTCATGGCCGCGACCCTCGCCCTCGGCAACGCCCTGGTGTCCACGGGTGCCGCCGAGTGGCTGGCCGGCGGAGTGCTGGAGCCGATCCGGTCCCTGGGAGCCGCTGCGGCACCCCTCTTCGTGGTCCTCGTGGTGCTGCTGTCCACCTTCGCGCACCTGGTCATCCAGAGCAGGTCCGCGCGCTCGGCCGTCCTGATCCCGATCGTGATCGCCCTGTCTCCCGCCGTCGGCGTGGACCCGATGGCCGCGGCCTTCGCCTCCACCGCCGCAGCCGGGTTCTGCCACACCCTCACGAGCTCGGCCAAGCCGGTGGCGATGTTCGCCGCCGTGGACGACGTCGAGACCTATGCGGCCAGGGATCTCCTCCGCCTGTCCTCGCTCCTGGCACCCGTCAACGTGGTCCTCGTGCTGCTCTTCAGCTTCCTCGTCTGGCCGCTCCTGGGCCTCCCGCTCTTCCCCTGACCACCTGCACCACCTGCACCACCTGCACCACCTGCACCTGCATCGTCGACCCCGACCCGCCACACCCCGAGGAGAGCCACCATGTCAGTTCCCCAGCGCGTACTCATCGCCCCGAGCGGCTTCAAGGAATCCCTGAGCGCCGAGACGGTGGCCCGCTCCATCGCCGCCGGCGTCCGGCGCGTCCTCCCCGGCGTGCAGATCACGGCGGTGCCGATCGCCGACGGCGGTGAGGGCACCGCGGCGACCCTCGCAGCGGCAACGGGCGGCGTGCTGGTACCGGTGAACGTCACCGGTCCGGTGGGCGAACCGGTGGAGTCCCACTTCGCGAGGCTCGGTGGCAGTGCCGCGGGGACGGCCGTGGTCGAGATGGCGGCCGCTGCCGGACTCCGACTCGTCCCCCGCACGCTGCGCGACCCGGGCGCCACCACCACCTACGGGGTGGGAGAGCTGATCCGCGCAGCGCTGGACGAGGGTCTGCGCACGATCATCATCGGGTGCGGCGATTCCGGGACGAGCGACGGCGGCGCCGGTGCCCTGCAGGCCCTCGGTGCCCGCGTCCTCGACAGCAGGGGCCGGGTCCTCCCCTCCGGCGGTTCCGCGCTCATCGACGCGGACCGGCTGGACCTCTCCGACCTGCACCCCGCCGTGCAGGAGGCCACCCTGATCGTGGCCTGCAACCAGCACAACGTCCTCTGCGGCAAGAAGGGCGTGGCACGGGTCTTCGGGCCGCAGAAGGGAGCCTCCCCGCAGCAGGTGGAGGACCTCGCCAAGGCCATGCGGCAGTGGGCCCGGGTGCTCGGGCGGGACGGCCTGGCCACCGGTGTCGACTACCGGTCGGGTCCGGGCACGGGAGCCTCGGGGGGTCTCGGCGCCGGACTCGCCGCCCTCGGAGCGAAGCTGGTGCCGCGCTTCGAAGCCCTCATCGACAGCGGACTCGCAGGGCTGGATCTCGAGACGTTGATGCGCGGCACCGACCTCGTGATCACCGCAGAGGGCGCGATCGACTTCCAGACCCCCAACGGCAAGGTCCCGGCCGTGATCGCCCACCGGGCACAGCTCGCAGGCGTCCCCGTCCTGGCCCTCGCCGGTTCACTGGGCAAGGGAGCGCCGGACGTGCATGACATCGGCATCGACGCCATCGCCTCCATCATGACCATTCCCATGAACCTCGAGGACGCCGTGGCCAACGGCGAGCAGCTCCTCATCGAGGCGACGGAGCGCACTATGCGGCTGCTCCTCCTGGGTGCGGCGGTGTCCTCGTCCATCGATGCGCGACGCCTCGCTGTCCCGTCCGCCTGACACCGATCGAGGGGGCTCCCACCAGACCGCCGTGGGTGCGCTGACCGCTGGCCCTGGCCTGAGCCGCACCCGGCCTGAGGCGGTGGTCCGTCACCGCTCGGCCGACGCCGGCACGAGGACCCCCTGCATCGCTGGGAACTGCTGGGACACCCCGTCCACCAGCCCGATGCGCCGTCCTGCCGGGTGCCCGCCGGACAACCAGTCCCGAGCGTCACAGGTCCGGGCGAAGTACCGGGTGTGGCTCCTGGACTGCGCGATGAAGGCGGCCAGCACCCTGTCCACCGGGTCGCTCCCTGTCAGGGCGATCGGTCCGGCGTGGTGGTAGGCGACGAGCATCTGGCGCGCGTCCGGCGTGATGTGGCGGACCAGGTCCAGGTGGATGAGCAAGGGACGGGACCGCCAGCGCGGCGCGTGCGTGATCGTGTTGGCGAGCACGTCGAGTTCCGCAGGTCCGATCACGATTCCCGGACGCCAGAGCACCTCGGCGATCCCGGCATCCTGGGTGATCGTGAAGTCCTTCTCGATGGTGTCTCCTTCATCAGGGCGCATGCCGGCAGGCGTGACCTGCTGAAGTCTTCCATCGTCCCGCCCGGCGCGCTACATCGGGGACGGCGTCCGCGTGGTGCGCCAGGCCTCGATCTCGCCGAGCAGCAGGTCGCGTCGTGCCTGGCCGAGGAAGGCGGACCGGACGGAGTTCGAGGCGAGCAGGGCCAGGTCGGCGGGGCCGAACCCGAACACCTCCTCGACCGCGGCGAAGTTGTCGTCCAGGTATCCGCCGAAGTAGGCGGGGTCATCGGAGTTGACCGAGACGTTGAGGCCCCGCTCCAGCATGCGTGGAAGGGGATGGTCGGCGAGGCCGGTGACAGCCCGGAGCCGGACGTTCGAGAGCGGGCACACGGTGAGCGGCACCCGCTCCCCGACGAGCCGCTCCACCAGGGCCTCGTCCTCGAGGCACCGGATGCCGTGGTCGATCCGGTCCACGCGGAGGACATCGAGGGCCTCCCACACGTACGACGGCGGCCCCTCCTCACCCGCGTGGGCGACGCACCGGAGGCCGGCTGCACGGGCGACGTCGTACACCTCCGCGAAGAGCGAGGGCGGGTAGCCGACCTCCGCCGAGTCCAGGCCGATCCCTACGATCGGCGCCTTCATCGCGATGAGGTCACGCAGGACCGCGAGGGCCTCCGCAGCGGGCCGGTCACGCAGGAAGGCCGCGATGAGGAGGGTGCTGATGCCGAACTCGGCCTCGCTCGTGGCAAGAGCCGAAGCTACGCCGTCGACACACGTCTTCAACGGTATCCCGCGGGCGAGGTGGGCCTGCGGGTCCATCATGATCTCCGCATGGCGCACGCCCGCTGCCGCAGCCCTGCGCAGGTAGGCGCGCGTCATGTCGGCGAAGTCCTCCTCGGTCCGCAGCACGTCCATGGTGGCGTAGTACAGGTCCAGGAAGGACTGCAGGTCGGTGAAGGCATACCGTGCGGCCAGGTCGGCGGCGTCCGCGTAGGGGAGGGTGATGCCGTTGCGGGCGGCGAGTGTGAAGACGAGGTCGGGCTCGAGGGTCCCCTCGATATGGAGGTGCAGTTCGGCGCAGGGCGGCAGGGAGGGCATCACCCCAGCCTACGAGAGCCTGCCGGGCAGGGGGGCCGTGCCCGTCGTGGTCAGGCGACGGCCCTGCACGGGCAGCGGGGTCAGCGCCCGGCCGGCTGGTCCGCGTTCCAGCTCGCGAGGAACGGGAGGGTGCGGGCGGTCGGGGAGTCCGGCTGGACGGTGTAGACGATCAGCACCTGCTCGGAGGTCCGGGGCGGCAGGACGGTCTCGATGTCGAAGGACAGTTCACCGGCCACCGGGTGCAGGATGCGCTTGGGAGCCGAGGCGTAGTCCTGGACGCTGTGGTCCGCCCACCAGCGGGCGGCGTCGGGATCGCCGGCGCGGAGCTCGTCGATCAGGGCCACCAGCTGAGAGTCCTCCGGATGACGGCCGAGCTCACCGCGCAGAGCCGCCATGGTCGTGGCGGCGAAATGCTCCCAGTTCACGATCCGCTCACGCGCCAGGGGGTCGAAGAACATGAAGCGCACCAGCGACGACGACGGCGGCAGGTCCCGGAGGACCGCGGTGAGGAGGGTGTTCGTCGCCAGGACCTCGCCGCGGCGCCCGAGGATCAGTGCGGGCACGTGGTCGAGCGTGGTCATGAGGCGGAGCAGTCCGGCATCCGGCCGCTGCGCGGCGGGGGCGTGCGTGCGCCGCGCGGATGTCGGGTCGGCCAGCACGAACAGGTGCGCGCGCTCCACCTCGTCGAGCCGGAGTGCCCGCGCGAGCGCGTCCAGCACGCTGCGGGAGACGTTTGCCTGCCGGCCCTGCTCGAGCCTGCTGTAGTAGTCGGCGCTCACGCCCGCGAGGACGGCCAGTTCCTCCTTGCGGAGGCCGGGGACCCGCCGGGGGCCGGGGAAGGCCTGCATGCCGGCGTCGGTCGGTGTCAGGCCGTCGCGACGCGCGCGGAGGAAGGCGCCGAGCTGGGACCGGTCTGCAGGCATGGCCCAACTCTAGGTCGTGACCGCTCGCCCAGCATGGTCCTGCCATGCCCCGGTTGGTCCTGCTCTGGTTCCTGCTGCGCCTCCCGGACTAGAACAGGACCATGACATCCATCGCTTCACCATCCCCTTCACCATCCCCTTCACCTTCCCCTGCGATGCCCACCCCCCTCGACGGCCGGACGGCCCTCGTCACCGGGGCCACGAGCGGTATCGGTGCGGCGATCGCCCGGACCCTCGCCGCGGCGGGCGCCACCGTCCTGGTGGCCGGCCGCAGCGAGGCGCGCGGCCAGGAGGTCGTGCGGGAGATCGACGACGCCGGCGGCAGTGCGCGATTCCTCGCCGTCGACCTCGGTGCGTCCTATGCCGACCTCCGCGCCTTCACCGCTGAGGCGACCGCCCTGCTCGACGGCCGGATCGACATCCTCGTCAACAACGCCGGCATCTACCCGGCACCCAGCACGCCCGGCCTCTCCGATGCCGACCTCGACGCGATGCTCGCCGTCAACATCCGCGCCCCCCATGTCTTGGCGGCTGAGATCCTGCCGGCGATGGCGGAGCGCGGCAGCGGGGTGGTGGTCAACGTGGGGTCGTGGATGGCCTCGGTCGGGAATCCGTTCGCCGCCCTGTACACGGCGACCAAGGCCGCCGTCGAGCAACTGACACGGTCCTGGTCCGCGGAGTTCGGCCCCCGGGGAGTGCGGGTGAACACCGTGTCCCCCGGCGCGACGCTCACGCCGGGAAACGAGGCCGCTCGCGCGGTGCTGGACGCGATGACTGCCGGGACCCCGGCGGGCGTCGTCGTGCAACCGCAGGACATCGCCGACGGCGTGCTCTTCCTGGCCTCGGACGCGGCGCGCATGGTGCACGGGAGTATCCTCGCCGTCGACGGCGGTATATCCTCGACGCGCGCAGCATGAGGATCGGCCGGCACACCACGACGACGGTCAGGAACATCACGATGAACACGTTCGACTCGCCCTTCACCGCTGCGAGCACCGCCCTCGAGGTGGTGCGGGGTGTCGACCTGACCGGCCGCACCGCCGTGGTCACGGGTGCGGCGTCGGGGATCGGGATCGAGACCGCGCGGGCGCTGGCCCATGCCGGCGCCGACGTGACGATCGCGGTCCGGGACGTCGACGCCGGCCATCGCGTCGCCGGGGACATCACCCGATCCAGCGGCGGCGCCGTCGTGCAGGTGCGTCCGCTCGACCTCGCGGACCTCTCCGCGGTCGATCGCTTCACGGGCGAGTGGTCCGGCCCCCTGCACCTCCTGGTCAACAACGCCGGCATCATGATGACACCCGAACTGCGGACGCCGCTCGGGTGGGAGCTCCAGTTCGCGACCAACCACCTGGGTCACGCCGCGCTCGCGATCGGTCTGCACGGCGCCCTCGCGGCGGCCGGCGGAGCGCGGATCGTCTCCCTGAGTTCCAGCGGGCACGGGATGTCGGACATCGTGTACGAGGACCTCTTCTTCCGGCAGCGGCCCTACGACGCGGGGCACGCCTACGGGCAGTCCAAGACGGCGAACGCACTCTTCGCCGTCGGAGCGACACGCCGCTGGGCGGCGGACGGAATCACCGCGAACGCCGTCATGCCGGGCGGTATCTGGACCAACCTGCAGCGCCACTGGGATCCAAGCGTCCTCGCCGCGACGAAGGCACAGGTGGCCGCCGCGGGGATGAGCGCCAAGACCCCGGAACAGGGCGCGGCGACCTCGGTCTTCGCCGCGGCATCGCCACTCCTGGACGGCGTCGGCGGACTCTACCTCGAGGACTGCCATGAGGCGGAGGTCGTCCCCGCCATCATCGACGGCGTCTCCGGCGTGCGGCCCTACGCCGTGGACCCGGAGAACGCCGACCGGCTGTGGGACGTGACGCTCGACCTGCTGGGCGGGGCGCGCCGCTCCGTGTCCTGAGCGCAGACAGGAGGGCGGGCCCGTACGGGCCCGCCCTCCTGGTGGTCCTGCCGTGCCGCGGGAGGCTCTAGTAGAGCGCTGCCTCGGACTCGGTGGCCGGCGTGACGCCGTGGCCGAGGTTTGCGGCCAGCTTCGCACCGAGTTCTGCGTCCACGTTCGCCCAGTACTGGACGGCCCGGGCGCGGATGTCGTCACTCTGCACGCCACCCACGGCACCGGTGATCGTCTCCAGGAAGCGGGCCCGCTGCGCGTCGTCGAACACGTCGCGGTAGAGGGTCCCGGCCTGGCCGAAGTCGTCGTCCTCGGCGTGCAGCGAGTGCGCGGCGTACACGAGGTCGCCGTCGTTCTCCCAGCCGCCGTGCGCGCCGTACTGCGCCGGGTCGGCCGCGGGTCCACCCACCGAGTTCGGTGCGTAGACCGGCGTGGCGGCGGAGTTGAAGTGGTAGCGCGCGGCACCGTCCTTCGAGTAGTTCCGCACCTCGTTCTTCGGCATGTTGACGGGCAGCTGCGCGTGGTTGGTGCCCACGCGGTAGCGGTGCGCGTCGGCGTAGGAGAAGATGCGGGCCTGCAGCATACGGTCGGGGCTCGCGGCGATGCCGGGGACGAAGTTCGACGGCGCGAAGGTGGCCTGCTCGATCTGCGCGAAGTAGTTCTCCGGGTTGCGGTTCAGCGTGAGCTTGCCGACCGGGATGAGCGGGTAGTCGCCCTGCGGCCACACCTTGGTGAGGTCGAACGGGTTGAAGCGGTATGTCTTCGCATCGTCGTAGGGCATGATCTGGACCTTGAGGTCCCAGCTCGGGTGGTTGCCCTTCGCGATGTTCTCCGAGAGGTCGCGCAGGTGGTGGTCGGCGTCCGAGCCGGCGAGCGCCTCGGCCTCGTCGACGGTGAGGACCTCGTGGCCCTGGTTCGACTTGAAGTGGTACTTGACCCAGAACTTCTCGTCCGACTCGTTGATCCACATGTAGGTGTGCGAGCCGTAGCCGTTCATGGTGCGCCACGAGTTCGGCAGGCCGCGGTCACCCATCAGCCACGTCACCTGGTGGGCCGATTCGGGGCTGAGCGTCCAGAAGTCCCACTGCATGTCGGCGTCCCGCAGGTTGGTTCCGGGCAGGCGCTTCTGGGAGTGGATGAAGTCCGGGAACTTGATGCCGTCGCGGATGAAGAACACCGGCGTGTTGTTGCCCACGAGGTCGTAGTTGCCCTCGGAGGTGTAGAACTTCAGGGCGAAACCGCGAGGATCGCGCCAGGTGTCGGGGGAGCCCTGCTCGCCGGCCACGGAGGAGAACCGCAGGAGGGTCTCCGTCGTCGTGCCCTTCTGGAAGAGCGCGGCGCGCGTGTACATGCTGACGTCCTCGGTGGTCTCGAAGACACCGAAGGCGCCGCCGCCCTTGGCGTGCACCACGCGCTCGGGGACGCGCTCGCGGTTGAACTGCGCGAGCTTCTCGATGAGGTAGTGGTCGGTGAGCGGGATGGCTCCGTCGCGGCCGAGAACCGACGAGTTGCTGTCGTCGATGACGGGTGCGCCGGACTGGGTCGTGCTGAAGTTGGCGGACATGGTGCTCCTATTCCTGTGGTGCGGATGGTGGACGGCTGTGGGCCGCCGAGCGGCAGTCGTCGCAGAGGCCCTGGTACAGGACCTCCGCGATCTGGATGGTCATCCGGGATGCTCCGGGGGACCACTCGGGGGTGAGGCAGGGGGCGTGGCCGACGGCGCAGTCGACGTCCTCGATACGTCCGCAACCGGTGCAGACCGCGTGGTGGTGGTTGTCCCCCACGCGGGTCTCGTACCGGGCGGGGGAGTGCGGCGTCTCGACGCGGCGCAGCAGGCCGATGTCGGTGAGGTCGGCGAGGATCACATAGACGGACTGCACGGTGATGTGGGGCAGGCCGGCCCGGACGGCGGCCGCTGCGTCGTCCGCCGTCGCGTGGGGGAGGCGATCGACGGCGGTGAGGACGGCGAGCCGCTGGCGCGTCACGCGGCGCCCGGCGGAATGCAGTGCGGCAGACCAGAGGGCCTCCCTGTGCTGCTGGGTCATCGCTGCGTGCGTCATGGGACCAGTCAACCAGTAGATCTGAATAACTCACAATAAGGCTCGGCTAAGTTGTGCCCCATGCGCCCGCCCGGGTCGGTACCGTGGACGGGGTGAACCTCATGAGACGCGGCTGGGCCTGGGCGCTGGATTACGCGTACGTCGGGTTCTGGCAGGCGCACGCCTTCCTCGTCCGGGCCGACCCCGCGCAGTACCTGACCCCCGACCCCGGTGCTCCCGAGGGCAAAGCGCCCGTCCTGCTGATCCCTGGCATCTACGAGACCTGGCAGTTCATGCGGCCCGTCGCGAAGCACCTCCACGCAGCCGGCCATCCCGTCCACGTGGTGCAGAAGCTGGGCTACAACCGTGGAACGGTCGAGGCGATGGCACAGCTCGCCGCCGCCTACCTCGAGGAGCACGACCTGACGGACGTGGTGGTCGTGGCCCACAGCAAGGGCGGCCTGATCGGCAAGTTCCTCATGACCATGTCCGGTTCCACCGGGCGCGTGAGCCGACTGGTGGCGATCAATTCACCCTTCTCCGGGTCCGTCTGGGCGAACTTCTTCATCCTGCCGAGCATCCGCGCGTTCTCCCCGCACAACCCGACGCTGCTGAGCCTGCGGAACAACCTGGACCTCAACGGCCGCATCACGTCGATCTACAGCCGCTTCGATCCGCACATCCCCGGTGGCAGCTTCGTCGACGGTGCGCGCAACATCCAGCTCGACACCATGGGCCACTTCCGTCCGATCGCCGATGCGCGGGTCCTCCAGGAGATCGACCGGGCCATCGAGGCGGGGGAACGCGACAGCGCCTGACCGGCCCGGCGGCCGTTCCTTGCGGCCGCGCCACCGGGCGGGCAGGGTAGGGGCATGCGAGGAGTCGAGGACGGCACGCCCGGGGCGGAGGACGTGCTGATCAGCGACCTCGGCCCGCCCCTCCGCGGACCGGTGCCGGCGAGGGAACTCCCGGCACGGCCACGACGCCGTCCGCTCCTCGCCGGCGTCGGGGTCCTGGCCCTGACCGGAGCCGCGTACAGCGCGACGGCGGCCGTGCCGCCATCGGCGGGTCCGCCGGTGCCGGGCATGCCGGCGCGCTACGCGGACGCCGTACCCGCGGTTCCCGGTGGTGCCGGGGTGCCGCTCGACGTCTGCTCCGTGTACCCGGGGGCCTGCCCCTCGCCGCCCGGCATCGGCCTGGACGGGACAGCGCGGTTCCTCCCCGACGAGCTGACCGGGATCACGGGCTCGGTGATCATCTGCGAGCCGTCGACGGGAGCCTGCAGGCCGCTGGACCGGCCCTCCAGGGACGGCGGTACACCGCACACCCAGGACCTCCCTGCCGGCGAGGAACTCGGGGCTCTCGACGATGGCGAGACCTACGCCTACCGCACGGTGCCGCCGGGGCAGCTCGAACTCATGGGCGTCCGGCTGCCGGACGGGGCGGTCCTCCCGGCGGCGCCATAGCGGGTACGTGGGATGGTTGCTGGAGTGAATCATCCCGCCGCTAGACTTCTTCCGTGCCCAGACTCCTCGCCGACATCACCCCGCTGCGGGAGTCGCCGGCGTTCCGTCGGCTCTATGTCGGCACTGCGCTCTCGGCGATCGGCACCCAGCTCACCATCGTGGCCGTCAGCCTGCAGATCTACTCGCTGACGCAGTCCACCCTGAGCGTCGGCCTCCTCAGCCTCTTCGCCCTGGTGCCCCTGGTGGTGGCCGGACTGTACGGCGGCGCGATCGCCGACGCGCAGGACCGCCGCAAGGTCGCGCTGTACTCCGGCTTCGCACTCTGGGCCACCACCATGGCCATCGCGGCGCAGGCCTGGATCGGCGTGGACAGCGTCTGGCTGCTCTATGCGCTGATCGCCGTCCAGTCCGGTGCGGCCGGTATCAACCAGCCCACGCGCAGCTCGATCATCCCGCGCCTCGTGCGGCCGGAACTGCTGCCCGCGGCCAATGCGCTCAGCATGATCACCTTCGGCCTCGCATTCACCGTCGGCCCACTGCTCGCGGGCCTGCTCGTCGCGCAGGTCGGCTACGCCTGGACCTACACGGTCGACGTCGTCACGTTCACCTTCGCGCTCTGGGCGCTCTACCGGTTGCCGCCCCTGCCCCCGGAGGGTCCGCAGCGGCGCGCCGGGCTCGCCACGGTCCTCGAGGGCTTCCGTTTCCTCGGAACCCGGCCCAACATCCGCATGACGTTCGTGCTGGACCTCATCGCCATGATCACCTCGCAGCCCCGGGCGCTGCTCCCCGCGGTCGGGGCGGTACTGATCGGCGGCGGCGAGCTGACGGTCGGGATCCTCCTCGCCTCCGCCGCCTTCGGGTCGGTCCTGGCTGGTCTCTTCTCCGGACCCCTCGGTCGCATCCACCGGCAGGGCCAGGCCGTCATCTGGTCGATCGTCGGGTGGGGGGCGTCGGTGTCGGGTTTCGGCCTCGTCGTCGTGATGGCTGGGTCCTCTTCCCTGCCGACCCCCGGCGAGGGTGAGCTGTCCGTCTGGGTGCTCCCGGCGGCGGCGTGCCTCGTGCTGTCCGGCATCGCGGACTCCATCAGCAGCGTCTTCCGCAACACCATCCTCCAGTCCGCCACGCCGGACGCCATGCGCGGGCGCCTTCAGGGCGTCTTCATCGTGGTCGTCGCCGGAGGACCCCGCCTCGGGGACATGGTGGCAGGCGGCCAGGCCTCATGGCTCGGCGAGGGCTGGACCGCCGTCGTCGGGGGCCTCGCGTGCATCCTCCTGGTGCTCGCCGTCGCTCGGTGGCAACCGCGGTTCGCGCAGTACGACTCGCGGCGCCCCGAGCCCTGACCCCTCGCCCTCCCAGCGCGCGCGCAGAGCCACGTCCTACCATGAAGGGACAGGCAACGACCGTGCGCCGTCCACCCGGACGGAGCGGTCGGCGTCCACAGCGCAAGGAGTACGACGTGCACAACCATTTCAACGGTGCCAAGACGGCGTTGTTGTTCGGCGCCCTCATGGGCATCTTCCTCGTCTTCGGCGCGGTCATCGCGGGAGCGACCGGCAGCTCGATGTTCATCTGGCTGTTCGCCCTGCTCGGTGTCGGCTCGATCGCCTACAGCTACTGGAACAGCGACAAGATCGCCATCCGCAGCATGCGCGCCGTCGAGGTCACGGAGCAGCAGCAGCCCGCCATGTACCGCATCGTCCGCGAGCTGAGCATGCGGGCGCAGAAGCCCATGCCGAGGCTCTATGTCTCGCCCACCCAGGCACCCAATGCCTTCGCCACGGGCCGGAACCCCGAGAACTCGGCGGTCTGCTGCACCGAGGGGATCCTCCAGCTGCTCGACGAGCGCGAGCTGCGCGGTGTCCTCGGCCACGAGCTGATGCACGTGTACAACCGCGACATCCTCACCGGGTCCATCGCGGCGGCGGTAGCCGGCGTCATCACCTCGGTGGCGCAGATGTTCGCTTTCACCGGCATGATGGGCGGGAACCGGAACCAGGGCGGCGGGAACGCGATCGGCGCGCTGCTGCTGGCCGTCCTGGCCCCGCTCGCGGCCGGCCTCATCCAGACGGCCATCGGCCGGACGCGTGAGTTCGACGCCGACGAGGACGGCGCGATCCTCACCGACGATCCGCTGGCCCTCGCCTCGGCCCTCCGCAAGCTCGCGTCCGGCACCCAGCGGGCGCCCCTGCCGCAGGACCAGCGCCTGGTCAACACCTCACACCTGATGATCGCCAACCCCTTCAAGGGCGGCGGGGTGGGCAAGCTGTTCGCGACGCACCCGCCGATGGACCAGCGCATCGCACGCCTCGAGGGCATGGCCGGGCGGCCGCGGGGCTGATCCCCGACAACCCGGCATGACGACGGCGGCCCACCTCCTTGGGGAGGTGGGCCGCCGTCGTCGTGGGGGGTGGCGCGTATCAGCGCATATTGACGAACTGGAGGTCGGCTTCCTCGAAGCCGCGCAGGAGGGTCATGGTCTCCTGCAGGTCGTCTCGGGACTTCGAACTGACCCGCAGCTCGTCCCCCTGGATCTGGGACTTCACGCCCTTGGGGCCCTCGTCGCGGATGAGCTTGTTGATCTTCTTCGCGATGTCCTGGGCGATGCCCTCCTTGATGGAGGTCTCCAGGCGGAACTCCTTGCCCGACGGGAAGGGCTCGCCGGTGTCGAGGGACTTCAGGGAGATGCCGCGCTTGATCATCTTGGACTGCAGGACGTCGAGGACGGCCAGCACGCGCTCCTCGGAGTTCGCCTTCATCAGGATCTTCTCGCCGCTGAAGTCGACCTCCGCGCCGACCCCCTTGAAGTCGTACCGCTGGGCGATCTCCTTCTGCGCCTGGTTCAGCGCGTTGGCGACCTCCTGCTTGTCCACTTTGCTGACGACGTCGAACGTGGATTCGCTAGCCACGATGCCTCCTGGGGTGATGGGGATTCTTGCCCCCAAGACTATCCGCAACGCCCGTCGCGGAGCGCGCGCGGTCTCACAGGAAGCGGACAGCCGTCTCCGGGTACGTCCCCACGGACGAGTGGAACGGTTGGTCCTACCACCTGAGATCCGAGGAGCCAGAACGATGCTCGAAACTGCCCGCCGACGCTACCGGGTCCGCCTTCGCCGGGCCGTGGCCGGCTCGTTCCTGGCCGCCGCGAGTGCGGCGGCCCTCTCGGGAATGGCTACGGCGCCGGCCCTCGCCGTCGCGCCGTCGTCCGTCGTCGAGACCGCCGACGTCGCGGAGCCCACGGACTACGACACCGGCGGCGTGGTCCACGGGGTCGACACGGGTTCGACCGTCGGTCTCACTGCGCCCGCCCTGCCCGCTCTACCCGTGATCGCCGGTCCTGCCGTCGCCGGTATCGCCGGTGCCGGGCCGACCGCCGCCGAGCGCCTGGCCGGGGTGCGTTCCGACCTCGACCAGGCCGTCCTCCTCCGCCTCGTGACGTCCGAGCAGGCCGACGGGTTCTACGCGCAGATCCAGCGCCGGATCGCCGCCGGTCTCTGAGCTCCACCGTCCCCTGGCGGACTCCGGACGCGGTACCTCGGGCCGATTCGTCACCGGGCTGGTTTGTCTGTAAAGTTGTCTTGCCCGCGCTTGCTGCGGGCGGTCTTCCTGTGAAGACGTTCGGCAGATTACCCGAGCGGCCAAAGGGGGCTGACTGTAAATCAGCTGGCAACGCCTACGGGGGTTCGAATCCCTCATCTGCCACAGCAAGGAGAGGCCGGTACATCCGCTGGGAACAGCGGAGGTACCGGCCTTTCGTGTTGAAGCTCCCGTACTCCCTCGTTGCCCTCCCGGCGCACGCTCGCCCGATGGCTACCGGAGGCGGGGCATCCCGAGCAGCGGGCGGGACAGGGCCGACCGGTTGATCACCAGGGCGACGGTCCACGGCACCACGAGTGCCGTGACGAGGACCCAGGCGGAGCGTTCGGCATCGGGGATGTCCAGCAGCCAGAGGACGTACGTGTGGGTCAGGACGACCATCAGGCACCCGACGGCAAGACGGGTCGATCCCACATGAACGCCTTCAGGCAGCCGCGTGAAGAGCCCTTCGAGGATCAGGAGGAGCCCGCCACTGATCAGCACGGCGACCACGATGCTGAGGGCCGGGGTGCCGAGTTCGCCGTACTTGATGTCCAGGTGCTCCGACGCTCCCGCGAGGATCGGGGCCGTGCCGGCCAGCAGGCACACCGCACCCGTGCGGACCGGGTGCCGGACGCGGTCGCGGACGTGCTGCAGCCCCTGGCCCGCGAGCATGAAGACGAGAGCCGCACCGGCGACCCCGACCGACAGGGGTAGCGGAGCGAGGACGTCGCCGAAGCGGTGGATGACCGCGGTGATCCCGATGATGATCGCGACCCGGACCGCGAGGGGGACGGCTTCGAGCGCCCGGTAGGCGACCGCCGAGAGGAACAGGGCGGGCATGAACCAGTACGCACCGAAAGGTCCCGCGTTCTCCGAGCCGCCGACGAGGGGCAGCGCCACCCCATCGGCCGTCAGCTGACCTCGATGGTCGAGCATGACGAGATGCAGGACGAGGGTCAGCCCGAGCCACGCGACGTAGGGAACCATGATGGTCGCGAACCGCCTCCTGGCCTCCGCGGGGACAGCCCGCCGGCTGCCCGGCCCGCGAGGCTTCCAGAGGTACCCCGAGAGCAGGAAGAAGGCGGGCACGTGCCACGTGTACAGGCCTGCATCGACGAGCGGCCCCGACCACACATGTCCGGCGACGATCCCGGCGACAGCGAGGACCCGGAGGGCGTCGATGGCTCCGGACCGGGACGCCGCACCGGCCGGCGCATACAGGGTTGCCACGTCAGCCTCCGAGGTCTCAGGTGCCCCCGGGATCGATTCTAGGCTCGGCCCGGTCTCCGAAGTCGGCCGGCACCAGTGCCCGACGGCGCGCTATAGTCCGCCCGCCGTCACCTCGTGCGGGCGCTGGGCTCCTCCCGGTCCATGCACTTCTCCGATCTCCCGTCGACCCGGCCATCCCTGCGGGCGTTCTCCACGAAGAGTCGGTAAGCCCACTTAGGGTGGAGACGTATCGGCAGGGGAGGCCACTATCGGGGACACCGCACACACACGCATCGGCTGGTTGGACAGCCTGCGGGGCGTCGCCATCCTGCTCGTCGTCCTGCTGCACGCCGGCGAGGCGCTCCGCGTCGCCGTGGGGCCGACCGCCGGGGTCGACGAGGTCAATCTCTTCCTCGAGCCGTTCCGTATGCCCGTGCTGATGTTCCTCTCGGGCATCCTGCTCCCGCAATCCGTCGCGAAGCCGGGCGGGCAGTACTTCGCCGGCAAGGTCTCCATGGTGGCGTGGCCCTACCTGCTGTGGTCGGTGATCATCCTCGCCGCGAGCGGGGACATCCGCCCGGTGTCCGTGCTGCAGATCTTCTACCTCTCACCGACCTACCTCTGGTACCTGTGGTTCATCCTCGTGTTCTACGCGCTCGCCTACCCGCTGCGCCGCGTACCGCCGCTCGCCGTCGCCGCCGTCGGGCTCGGTGTGTCCCTCCTGCTCCCGGACGGCAGCCGCCCCGAGACCATGGCCTTCCTGTCGGCGTTCTTCTTCTTCGGCGCATGGTGTGCGCAGCATCCGGGTCGCGTCGAGCGCGCGATCCTTCACCCGTGGGTGCTCGTCGTGGCGACAGGATCCGCGGTCGCGGTCGGTCTGCTCAACGTCTTCGACCACGAGGTCCTCTATCGCGCGGAGTACGTGTGGGGCGTCGTCGGGGGGCTGGCCGTGGTGTGCTGGGTGTTCCCGCGGCTCGGCACGAACAGGGCGACGTCGGCCCTCGAGTTCGTGGGGCGCTACTCGATCGTGTTCTATGTCGCCCACCTGGGTCCCATCATGATCACGCTGGCCCTGGCCGATGCCCTCGGGATCGCCGGTGCCTGGTTCATGCTGCCGGCCCTGCTCCTGGCCGGTGTGGGGGTCCCGCTCGGGCTCGCCTGGGTGTACTCGATACGGGAGCATGCCTCCGTCAACCTGCTGTTCGAACTGCCTGCGCTGAAGCGGCGACCGCGTGAGCCCGCGCGGCGGACGCGGCGGGCGAGGACCTGATCACCGGGACGGGCAGGTCGGTCCGGGCACGGGCCGCGTCCGTCCTGCCGGGCCGCGCGAGGCGCCGACCCGCGTCAGGGTCGTGCTGAGCAGGAGGTCCTTGGCCGGTCCGGTCACGTCCCAGCGATAGTCGATCCTGTCGCTGCTCCCCACGGCGAAGTCGACACGATAGGTGTCCGGCGGGCAGTCGTGGTGGTCGCGGGCAGATCCTGCGGCGAGGTCGAGACGGCAGAGCAGCCGCCCGTCCTCGAAGAGCACCTCCACCGCCGACCCGATACCCGGCGCGACCCGGTAGGAGCGCGATGCCGGCCCCTCGAAGGACGGCCACCGGACCGTGCCCTGCTCCGCCCAGTGCAGGCCGTCGGCGTCCGGGGTGAACGTCGTGGTCCCCGTGAAGGTCCCGACGGTGTTCGTGCTGCGATCCAGGAGATGCCGCCGCGTGGTCCACGAGCCCAGGAGGAAGCCGATCGGGTCCGGGACAGCGAAGGGCAGAGGGATCACGGGGAGGGCCGGCGGTGCGGCGTCCTGCATGGCGTCCCCCTCGGCGTCGTCGGTTCCCACGCTAGCCCGTCGCGGACCACCGTGCACCTTGTGCGGAACCGGCCGAACTGTTAGGCTACCTAACTATGAGCGCCTCCCCGATTGACTCCGATCTGCTGGTCCTTGCGCAGTCCTTCCGCACCACGCTCCGCCACGCGGTGTACCTGAGCCGGTCGATGGACGGGGACGGTGAGCTCACGACCATGCAGATGAGCACGCTGAGCATGGCCGCCGAGGAGCCGCTCCGCGTGAGCCGCATCGCGGCGAACCTCGGCATCCGTGTCCCCTCTGCCACCGAGCAGATCATCAAGCTCGAGCAGGCAGGTCTCGTGAGCCGCACGCCCGATCCCACGGACTCCCGCGCCGTGCTCGTGCAGCTCACGGAGATGGGCCGCTCCGCCTGGGAGGATGCCGGCCGGCTTCGCAACGAACGCGTCGCGGCGCTCCTGGCACATCTGGACGACGACGACCGCGCCACGCTCGCCGCGGCACTGCCCGTCATCGGCAAGCTGAGCCGTACCGCCTGAGCCACACCGCCTGAGCCGGACCGCCCGGGACGGCGGCCTGGCCGGTGCGGCCGGCACGGCCGGCACAGCCACCCCGCCGTACCGCCCGAGCCGGCGGCTGCAGCGCGTGAGCGGCGCCCCTGCGGGCACCGCTCAGGCGCCCGAACCACCTGACAATGCATCGAGGAGTACCCCAGTGACCACCCATGCCTCCGCAGAGGCGCCAGACAACGCATCCGTCCTCGCCGAGGAGAAGCAGTCCTTCTTCCGCCAGCCAAGGGCCGTCTGGGCCACGGCTCTCGCGGCCGTCTTCGCCTTCATGGGCATCGGTCTCGTGGACCCCATCCTGCCCGCCATCGCCGAGAACCTCGATGCCTCGCCCAGCCAGGTGTCGCTCCTGTTCACGAGCTACTTCCTCGTCACCGCCGTCGCGATGCTCGTCACCGGCGTCATCTCCTCCCGCATCGGAGGCAAGCGGACCCTGCTCCTCGGTCTCGGGCTGATCGTGGTCTTCGCCTCCCTCGCGGGCCTCTCCGGAGACGTGGCCACACTCGTCGGATTCCGCGCCGGCTGGGGTCTCGGCAACGCGCTGTTCGTGGCGACGGCGCTCGCCGTGATCGTCGGGGTCGCCAGCGGGGGCACGGCGACGGCGATCATCCTCTACGAGGCCGCCCTGGGCCTCGGCATCTCGCTCGGTCCGCTGCTCGGGGCGCTGCTCGGCGGCTGGCAGTGGCGAGCACCGTTCTTCGGGACCGCGGGGCTGATGGCCGCGGCCTTCATCGCCCTGGCCGTCCTGCTGCCGGCGACGCCGAAGCCCGCGACACGGACCTCCCTGCGTGATCCGCTGCGGGCCCTGCGGCACCGCGGGCTGCGCACCACGGCCTCGAGCGCCCTGTTCTACAACTACGGCTTCTTCACGATCCTCGCCTTCACGCCGTTCGTCCTCGGGATGGACGCCTACGGCATCGGCGCGGTCTTCTTCGGCTGGGGACTGATGGTCGCGGTCTTCTCCGTCCTGGTGGCCCCCGTCCTCCAGCGGCGGCTCGGCACCACGCGCGTCCTGCTGCTGACCCTCGGCTCCCTCGCGCTGGTCCTCGCGGGACTCACGCTCGCCGCGGAGCGCTCGGTGGCGGCCGTCGTCGTCCTGGTGATCGTCTCGGGAGCCCTGCTCGGCATCAACAACACCCTGTACACGGAGCTGGCGATGGGCGTCTCGGACGCGCCCCGTCCGGTGGCCTCGGCCGGCTACAACTTCGTCCGCTGGCTGGGTGGGGCGCTGGCGCCGTTCGCTGCGACGAAGCTGGCGGAGCTCTACAGCCCGCAGGCCACCTACGGCGTGGCCGCGGCCATGGTGCTCGTCGCGGCGGGCGTGGTGCTGGCCGGTCGGGCCTCGCTCACCCAGGCGGCGGAATAGTCACTCCGCTTCCGGCGCGACGGCGTCATCCTGCGAGGATCGACGTCGTCGTGCCGTCCGCCTCACCCGAGTAGAACCGGTCGAGGACCGCCCTGAACCACGGCTCCTGCGGTGCAGCCTCGTCGAAGAGGGTCATGGAGGACTGCAGCTTGCGGGCGTCGATCCCGCCGAGGATCGCCTGCGGATCGTTCCCGTCCAGCTCGAGTAGCGCGTGGACACACTCCATGAGCCGCGGCCCGAGAACCGGGTGCGCCAGGTAGGCGACCGCCTCGTCGAGCGAGGAGACGGCGTAGCGGACCGACGTCGGACTGCTCCCCAGGCCGGCGACCTGCGGGAAGACGAACCACATCCAGTGTCCCGTCTTGTGGCCCTGCCGCAGTTCCGCGAGCGCCTGGTCGTAGGTGCCGTGCGCGTCCTGGGCTTCGACGAATCGGCTCAGGCGGTAGGGATCGGCGGTCATGCGGGCCTCCGTGGCAGAGCGGTGGTGGTGGGAGCGGAATCTTCATCGGTAGCGAACAGGCCTGACACGGCGCCGGGTCCTCGCTAGCCTTTAAGGATGTCGACAATCAATATCACCGAGGCAAGCTTCCCGGAAACCATCGAGGGCAACGACATCGTGTTCGTCGACTTCTGGGCCGAATGGTGCGGGCCGTGCAAGCAGTTCGCCCCCGTGTACGACGCCGTGTCGCAGCAGCACGAGGACGTCACCTTCGCGAAGGTGGACACCGAGGCCGAGCAGTCCCTCGCCGCAGCCGCGGGCATCACATCGATTCCCACGCTGATGGCCTTCCGCGACAAGGTGCTCGTCTTCTCGCAGCCCGGCGCACTGAACGCCACGCAGTTCGGCGAACTGGTCGACGCCGTGAAGGGCCTGGACATGAAGGCCGTCCACGAGCAGATCGCCCAGCAGCAGCAGCCCGGCGCCGCAGCCGGCGAGTAGCGGAACCCGCGCAGGCTCCGCCCGCTCCGTCTCCACACAGAAGCCCCGCACTCGAGGAGTGCGGGGCTTTCGCTGTCCAGGGACGCCGGGCGGCCGTCAGGCCGTCGCGCCTCAGGCGGACTGGTCCGAGCGGACGGCCTCCGCGGGCTTCGCGAGCAGGGCGCTCAGCGACTCACCGAGGTCCTGGACCGCGGCACCCTTCAGGTGCGTGTCGAGCATCTCGGTGGATTCCCACTGCTCGGTGAGGACGATCCGCTCCTCCTGCGCATCGGTGATCTCGTAGCGGATGCAGCCCGGCTCCTGCACCACCTGCTCGATCGCGATGTCGAGGGCGAGCTTGACGCGGAAGAACTCTCCGTCCAGCGGGGTGAACACGGCGGTGACGTCTACAGGTTGGGTCATGCCTCCCAGCCTAGTGGTGGCCCGGGCACCCCACCCATCGGGGCGGCACCGGGGCGGGATCAGGGGCGGGATCAGGGGCGGGATCAGGGGTGGCGGCGGCGTCCCGTCGGCGTGTCCGCGGCATGGGGACGCCGCCGTCCGATTGCGACCTATCGGCTGCGGTGGTCCTCGGGAGAGAGGCGCGGGCCGAAGGTGGGCTTCCGGAACCCGCTCGAGTAGAGCGAGCGCACCACACGCTGCCGCTGCCCCTTCCAGGGCTTGAGCAGCTCGATCATCCCGGCGTCGTCCGTCCTGCGGCCCGTGAGCGCCGCGCCCACGTAGGCGGCGAGGTGGTAGTCGCCCACGGAGATCGAGTCGGGGCAGCCGTGAGTGCGCTGCACCACCTCCGCGATCGTCCAGACGCCGATCCCGGGAACGGAGCGCAGCCCGGCGCGGACAGCATCACCGCCCGGCCGTGACGCGAGTCGTTCGAGTCCGCTCGCCACGAGCGCGGCCTTGAGGATGGTCGCCGACCGCTTGGAGTCGACGCCGGCGCGGTGCCAGTCCCAGGAGGGGACGCGGCGCCACTGCTCGGGGGTCGGCGGGAGGCGCAGCCCTGCAGGTGCCACCTCACCGGCGCCGGGCGCCGCGTCCCCGTACCGTGCCAGCAGGTAGCGCCATGCCCTCTTGGCCTCGATCCCGGTCACTTTCTGCTCCAGGATCACGCGGGCCACGGTATCGAGCATCCGGCCGGACGCCGGAAGGCGCAGGCCCGGATTGAGGTAGCGGCCCTTGCGGGCCAGTTCTGGCAGCGTGGCGCGGAACTCGGCGGTGTCGAAACCGCTCCAGTCGTCGTCGGCGCCGAGGAGCCGCGGCAGCGTGGCGAGGGCCGCGGAAGCGCCGGGACCCCAGGCCCTCGCCTGCACACGGCTCTGGTTGAGCGACCCGCGCTGCCGGAGGGCGAGCGTCACGGGGCCCTCCACCGTGCGGAAGGCCAGCCAGTGGTCGGGGCCCTGGCTGATGAAGCTCGGATCGTGGGCGCCGCACTGCAGCGTGCCGATCGTCCGCGTGAGGTCGTAGGGCCCCTCGGGTACCCACTCGGCCGCCTCCGCGCCGGAGGGGACGACGGCGGGGGCGATACTCATGCGTCCATGGTGCCACGGGTGCGGCCTCCGGTCGGGGCCGCCACGGCACGCCGAGTGCCTCTACCCCGCGAGGGTACGGGCGATGCTCCCGCCGAGCGACGCCGTCGTGCCCTGGCCGCCGAGGTCCCGCGTGAGCGCGTCCCCACCGGTCGCGAGGGTCGATTCGATCGCGGCCAGGATGCCGGCCGCCGCCTCGGTCTCGCCCAGGTGGTCCAGCATCATGGAGGCGCTCCAAATCTGCCCCACCGGGTTGGCGATGCCCCTGCCCGCGATGTCCGGCGCCGATCCGTGGACCGGCTCGAAGAGGCTCGGGAACGTGCGGTCCGGATTGATGTTGCCGCTCGGGGCCACGCCGATGGTGCCGGTGCAGGCGGGGCCGAGGTCGGAGAGGATGTCGCCGAAGAGGTTGCTGGCCACCACGACGTCGAACCAGTCGGGGTGCAGGACGAAGTTCGCACACAGGATGTCGATGTGGAACTTGTCCACGCGGACGCCGTCGTAGTTCGCGGCCATCGCCTCCACGCGCTCGTCCCAGTACGGCATGGTGATCGAGATGCCATTGCTCTTGGTGGCCGACGTGAGGTGCTTCTTCTCCCGCTTCTGTGCGAGCTCGAAGGCGTAGCGGAGGATCCGGTCCACCCCGGTGCGCGTCATGACGGTGTCCTGGATGACGGTCTCGCGCTCCGTCCCCTCGAACATCCGGCCGCCGACACTCGAGTACTCACCCTCGGTGTTCTCCCGGACCACCCAGAAATCGACGTCGCCCGGCTTCCGGCCGGCGAGCGGGCTCGTGATGCCGGGGAGCAGGCGCACCGGGCGGAGGTTCACGTACTGGTCGAAGTGGCGGCGGAACTGCAGCAGGCTGCCCCACAGCAAGACATGGTCCGGGACGACGTCGGGCCAGCCCACCGCGCCGAAGAAGATGGCATCGAAGGTGCGCAGTTCCTCGAACCAGCCGTCGGGGAGCATCTGCCCGTGCTCCTGGTAGTACTCGGCGCTCGCGTAGTCGAACTCCACGGCGTCCACCCCGAAGCCGTAGCGGTCCGCTGCCGCCCGGAGCGACCGCAGGCCCTCCGGCATGACCTCCTTGCCGATGCCGTCCCCGGCGATGACGGCGATGCGATAGGTCTTCGTCATGGTTCGTGCTCCTCGTCGGCAGGGTGCTTACCGTCCAGCCTAGGCGCACGGGAGGACGCAGGTCCGGCAGGTCCGCGAGGCCTTGACGCGGGTCCGGACACTTCGGGGTCCGCGGGGGAACAAGCCCAGGGCGGGCGTCAGGTGCCCAGCCAGGACAGGACGGCGACGGCGGCGGGCAGCAGCAGTGCGGTCACCAGCAGGCCGGCGACGGCGAAGGGTACCCAGCGGACGGTGACGCCCAGCGACCGGAGCCGCTCGGCCCACAGCAGCGTCGCGAGGGAACCCCAGGGCGTGACGAGTGGTCCGAGGTTGACTCCGATCAGGAGCGCGGCCAGGCGGAGCGGCGTCGTCCCGGACGGCTCGAGCGCCAGGTAGGCGGGCAGGTTGTTGACCGCGTTGGCGCCACCGGCACCCACCGCGGCGAGTTGCAGCAGGTCCACGAAGCCCTCGCCGTCACCGGCGGCCGGCGCGAGAAAGGCGTCGAGCCCCTGCGCGTGCGCGGTGGTGACCAGGACGAAGAGGCTGAGCGCGAGGAGGAGTGGATTCACCGGAATCAACCGGAACGTGAGGGTGTCCCGCCGTCGCACCGCGAACAGGACGGTCAGGACGGCGGCGGCGACGGTCGCGCTCAGGGCCACCGGCACGCCGCTGACGAGGGCCGGCAGGAGGACGGCGAGGACGGCGTACCCCGTACGCAGCAGCACCGGATCCTCCGCGGCCCGGGCCGGCGCCGGGGTGAAGCGCCCGACGAGATCGCGCCGGAAGATCAGGAGGAGGACCGCGCAGGGAACCACGACACCGACGATGGCCGGGCCCCACACCAGGCCGGCGAAGGCCGCCGGACTCAGCCCGAGGCGCTCCTGCACCAGCAGGTTCGTCAGGTTGGACACGGGCAGGAGCAGGGACGCCGTGTTGGCGAGCCACACGATCGTCACGGCGAAGGGGAGCGGAGGCAGTCCGGCACGCCGGGCGAGGAGGACGACGAGCGGCGTGAGCAGCACCGCCGTCGTGTCCAGGGAGAAGAACACGGTGCACACGACGGCGAGCAGGACGGTCACAAGCCACAGCGCGAGCGTCCGGCCACGCGCGAGACCCGCCGCGGCGGCGATGACCCGCTCGAAGACGCCGGCGGAGAACAGCAGGTCCGTCACCACCGTCATGGCGGCCACGAACAGCAGGATCGGCCAGATCCGGGCCCACAGCTCGGAGAGCTCGGCCCCCGGCAGCAGGCCGGTGACGATACACAGGACGGCGAGGCCGGGCAGGATCGCGCGGGAGGCACTGCGTAGGTTCAAGGATTGGCTCCGTTCCGCCGGAAAGTATGCCACGCGGCGTCGGCCGCGAGCCCTGCGTGACCGGCGCCGTCCGCCGACCTGCGCCCCTGCCGTCGCGGCCGGGGCGCCGACGCGGGCCGGGCGCGCGTCACGGGAACGTCCCGTGGCGTAACCGGGGCGCGGAGGTTCGCCCCCGCAGCCGGTAGCGTTGTCGTCATGAAGTACGCCAATTCCATCGTCGAGCTGATCGGCAACACCCCGCTGGTCAGGCTCAACTCCGTCACCGACGGCATCGCAGCCACCGTCCTCGCAAAGGTCGAGTACCTCAACCCGGGCGGATCGGTGAAGGACCGCATCGCGGCGAAGATCATCGACGCGGCCGAGGCCGAGGGCAAGATCAAGCCCGGTGGCACCATCGTCGAACCGACCTCCGGCAACACCGGCGTCGGTCTCGCCCTCGTCGCGCAGCAGCGCGGCTACAAGTGCGTGTTCGTGGTGCCGGACAAGGTGGGGGAGGACAAGCGCAACGTCCTGAAGGCCTACGGCGCCGAGGTCGTCGTCACGCCGACCGCCGTCGCACCGGACAGCCCCCAGTCGTACTACGGCGTCTCCGACCGCCTGGTCCGCGAGATCCCGGGCGCCTACAAGCCCGACCAGTTCTCCAACCAGAACGGGCCCCTGAGCCACTACGAGACCACCGGCCCCGAGATCTGGGACGACACCGAGGGCAGGCTCACGCACTTCGTGACCGGCGTCGGCACGGGCGGCACCATCACCGGCACCGGACGGTACCTCAAGGAGGTCTCCGCCGACCGCGCGTCCGGCCCCGTCCGCATCATCGGTGCGGATCCCGACGGCTCCATCTACTCCGGTGGTACGGGCCGCCCCTACTTCGTCGAGGGCGTCGGCGAGGACATGTGGCCGGGCTCCTACGACCCGACCGTCCCCGACGAGATCCTCGCCGTGACGGACGCCGAGAGCTTCGAGATGACCCGCCGCCTCGCCCGCGAGGAGGGCCTGCTCGTCGGCGGCTCGTGCGGCATGGCCGTCGTCGCGGCGCTACGCGTCGCGCGCACCCTCACGGCCGACGACGTCGTCGTCGTCCTCCTGCCCGACGGCGGCCGCGGCTACCTCGGCAAGATCTTCAACGACGACTGGATGAAGTCCTACGGCTTCATGGACAGTGGCGACGACGCCAGCGTGGGCGAGGTGCTCCGCTCGAAGTCGGGCTCCCTGCCGGACCTCGTGCACACGCACCCCACCGAGACGGTGCGCGATGTCATCTCGATCATGGACGAGTACGGCGTGTCCAGCATCCCCGTGCTCTCCCAGGAACCGCCGGTCAAGATGGGCGAGGTGCTCGGGTCCGTGGACGAACGCTCCCTGACGGCCAAGATCTTCCACGGCGAGGCCAAGCTCACCGACAAGATCTCCGAGCACATGGACGCGAAGCTGCCCCTCATCGGGTCGCTCGAATCCATCGGGACAGCGCGTGAGCGGCTCCAGGACAGCGACACGCTGATGGTGACGTTCGTCGGGTCCCCGGTGGGAATTCTTACGCGCCACGACTTGCTGACCTATATGAGCAAGTAATCACCCCCCACCATTCGCAGGAGCATCGTGACGCACTCTGACGCCCAGGGTTTCAACACCCGAGCCGTCCACGCGGGCCAGACCCCCGACCCCATCACGGGAGCGGTGATCCCGCCGCTGTACCAGACCACCACCTTCGCGCAGGACGGCATCGGCCGGCTGCGCAACGGCTACGAGTACGGCCGCGGCGGCAACCCCACGCGTGACGCGCTGCAGGTGCAGATCGCCGCGCTCGAGGGCGGGAAGCACGCCTTCAGTTTCTCGTCCGGCCTTGCCGCCGAGGATGCGCTGATCCGTGCTGCGCTCCGTCCGGGCGACCACATCGTCCTCGGGAACGACGCCTACGGCGGGACCTACCGCCTGATCGACCGCGTCCTGTCCCAGTGGGGCATCACCAACTCCGCCGTCGACATGGCGGACACCGACGCCGTGCAGGCGGCCATCAGCGCGAACAACACCAGGATGGTGTGGGTCGAGACGCCGTCGAACCCGATGATGAAGATCACCGACATCGCGGCGACCGCGCAGCTCGCCCACGACGCCGGGGCCCTGCTCGTCGTCGACAACACCTTCGCGTCGCCCTACCTGCAGCAGCCGCTGACCTTCGGTGCGGACGTCGTCGTGCACTCGACCACCAAGTACATCGGCGGTCACTCCGATGCCAGTGGCGGTGCCGTCGTCGTCGACGACGACGGGCTGGCGGAGAAGATCGGCTTCGTCCAGTTCGCCGTCGGAGCCGTGTCGGCGCCGATGGAGGCCTGGCTGACGACGCGGGGACTCAAGACCCTGGGCGTGCGCATGGACCGGCATTCCTCGAATGCCCTGGCGATCGCCCGCTGGCTGCAGGAGCAGGACGAGGTGGAGCGCGTGTACTACCCGGGCCTGCCCGAGCACCCCGGCCACGACCTCGCCGCGGCGCAGATGAAGGACTTCGGCGGCATGATCTCCGTGACGTTCAGAGGTGGTGCGGAGGCTGCGAAGAAGGTTGCGGAGAACACGAGCGTCTTCATCCTCGCGGAGTCCCTGGGTGGCATCGAGTCGCTCATGAACTACCCGTCGGACATGACGCACGCCTCCGTCAAGGGCACCGAGCTCGCCGTGCCCGAGAACCTGATCCGCCTGTCCGTCGGCATCGAGGACATCGAGGACCTCATCGGCGACCTCGAGCAGGCCATCGCGGCGCTCCGCTGACAGCTGCTGCACGTGAAGGGCCCCTCCGATCGGAGGGGCCCTTCGTGTGCTCGGGATCCGCCGGCTCGGAGGCGGACTCGGCGACGGGCTGCGGCGTCGTGCACGTCATTGGCCCGCGGCGATGCTGATCGGCGGCGTGTCGCGACCCGATGCGCGCCGGGTCGGTTGAAGCGCGCGCACGAAGCCGCGGAGAGCGTCGCGTGCCCGGCAGAACCTAGCGCGAACCCGGCAGCCTGAACCGTTTCTTCGCCTTCGGCTGCGTCAGCTGGAAGTAGTCGCTGCTCTGCGGCAGCCACATGAGCAGCACCGCGACGAGCATGGCCACCGCGACCAGGGACAGCCCCGGCGTGCCCCGCACGATGATGGGGACCCCGACGATGATGCCGATCGTGGAGAGCAGCTCACGCCCGCCCCTCCTGCCCCGCCGCAGCGGGAGCAGGAGGATCAGCTGCAGGACGGCGAGCGCCCCGAACAGCGTGCCGAGCCCGATGAAGCCAGCGCGGTCCGAGTCCTCCATCACCGCGGACGCGATGAACGAGCCGGACGCGACGGCGAGGAGCACCGAGATCACGAGCCACAGGATGATCGCCGCCCGCAGCGTGAAGGGCCTCGGCGGCAGGGGAGCGGCCACCGACGACGGCTTAGACGCGCGGGGCAACGGTGGCGCTGTGCGTCTCGGTGTCGTAGGAGTAGACCTCCGTGCCGCCGATCCAGACCTGCAGTGCGCGCTGCATGACGTCGAGGGGATCGCCGCTCCACAGGACGAGGTCCGCGTCCTTCCCGACGGCGAGCGAGCCGAGGCGGTCGGCGAGTCCGAGGACCTTCGCGGGGTTGATGGTGATCGACCGCAGCGCGGTCTCCCGGTCCAGCCCCTCCTTGATGGCCAGGGTGGCCTGGTGCACCAGGAAGTTGATCGGGATGACCGGGTGGTCGGTGATGATGGAGATCTCGACGCCGGCCCTCGCCAGTTTGCCCGGGTTCGCGATCGAGCGGCCGCGGAGCTCCACCTTGGACTTGGTGGTGAAGAGGGGGCCGATCAGGACAGGGGTGCCCCGCTCCGCGAGGACGTCCCCGAGCAGGTGGGCCTCGGTGCCGTGGTCCAGCACGAGATCGTAGCCGAACTCGTCGGCGATGCGGATCGCTGTCGCGATGTCGTCGGCACGGTGAGCGTGCTGACGCCACGGGATCTCGCGGCGGAGCACCATGGCCAGGGCCTCCATGTGCGGATCGCGGGCGTTCTCGTCGGCCTTGCCCATGTAGTTCTGGGCCTTCATGAAGGCCTCGCGGATCACCAGGGCGGTGCCGAGGCGCGTGGACGGCGTCTTCCCCTTGGCGCCGTAGACCCGCTTCGGGTTCTCCCCGAGGGCGGACTTCAGGCCGCTGGGGGAGCGCAGCACCATCTCCTCGAGGTAGCGCCCGTGCGTGTGGAGGGCGACGGCGAGGCCGCCGATCGGGTTGCCCGAGCCGGGGTTCACATTGACCGTGGTCACGCCGCCCGCGAGCGCGTCGTCGAATCCGGGATCGAAGGGGTTGATGGCGTCGATCGCGCGGACACCGGCGGTGTTCGGGTCCGTCATCTCGTTCGTGTCGTCACCGGCGACGCCCTCACCCTCCTCGTGCGTCCCGAGGTGCACGTGGGCGTCGACGAAACCGGGCAGCAGCCACTTGCCGGCGGCATCGACGACGACGGCGCCGTCGGGCACGGTCGCGGAAGCGCCGAGCGCGGAGATCCGCCCGTCCTCGACGACGACGGTGCCGTCGAACGGCTCGCCGTCGATCGGGACGACGTGGGCGTTCGTGATGGCGACGATCTGGGGGGAGGACATCGGTGGATGGACCTTTCGCAGCGGGAGGGGTGATTTCCACCATATCCGCACGGGAGCAGCTTCCCGAGGGGGCGTGCCTACACTGGATGAGCCGTTGCCCGCCGAATCCGCGGTGCCCGGCTCCATCCCCGTCCTTCGGAAGGCACGCATGAGCCAGCGCACTGTCCCGGCGACCCGGCGGGTGCTCGGCGTCGTCGCCGCCCTCGTCGTGGCTGCCGCGCTGGCGACGTGGGCGTACGCCTGGGCCGACTTCATCGGCCTCGACTACCGCGTCTACCGGATGGGTGGCCAGTCCGTGGTCGACGGCGACGGCTCCCTCTACACGCGGTCCTTCGGGGAGGGAGAGGGCTCGCTCCTCTTCACCTATCCGCCGTTCGCGGCGCTCGCCTTCACGGCGCTGACGCTCGTGAGCGCCGAGACCGGGGCCGTGCTCTTCGTGGGATTGTCGGTCTTGATCGCCGCCGCTACCTCGTTCCTCATCACCCGGTACCTCGGCGGCTTCCGGTCGGTGCGCGCCGTGGTCGGCCATCCGTCCGCCCTGCCCCTCGCGATCGCCGGGACCGGGCTCGTGTGCCTGCTGGGGCCGTGGCGCGAGACGATGGCCTTCTCCCAGGTGAACATCCTGCTGTTCGCGATGATCGCGGCCGATCTCCTGTCCGGACCGCACCGCCGCCTGCCCACGGGCCTGCTCACGGGGATCGCGGCGGGCATCAAGCTCACCCCGCTCGTCTTCGGCCTCTACTTCCTGGCACGCGGCGAGTGGAAGCAGCTGTTCACCATGGCCGCGGGCTTCTTCGGGACCATCGCCCTCGGTTTCCTCCTGCTGCCCGCCGAGTCGGCGACCTACTGGCTGCAGATGCTGCGCGATACGGGGCGCATCGGCGGCGAAGGATATGTGGACAACCTGTCGATCCGTGGCGCCATCCTGCACGTGATGGGGCCAGATTTCCCGTCGACCGTCCCGTGGCTCATCATCTCCCTGCTCCTCGTCGCGGGGACCACGTACGTCATCCGCACAGCGAAGCAGCGCGGGGACCGTTTCCTGCCGATGGCCATGACGGCGCTGCTCATGCTGCTGATCTCACCGATCTCCTGGTCCCACCACTGGGTCTGGATCGTCGTGGTCCTCGCCGTCCTCGCGGGCCAGGCTGCCGGCCTCCCCGCGGAGCTGAAGGCCTACCGGACGACGGCGGCCGTCCTCTTCGTCTCCACCCTCGTGGTGTTCATCTACTCGCCCAAGACCATCGGCCTGCTGTTCGGCGCCGTGGACCTCAACTCGCAGCTGACGACCGGCTGGCTGGTGGCCTCCAGCGCCGGCGTGGTCTGCGCCCTGGCCACGACCGTGTTCTGGGTGCTGCTCTCGCGCATCCCAGCACCCCTGTCCACCGCGGGACGGGCCGCGCCGGGAGCCGGCGCGGACGGGGGAGGCACCGGCGGGGAGGACGTCGTGTCGGAGTACGCACGCCCGGACGACCCCCTCCCCGAGGACACCGCGCGTCACCACGCGCACGGGGACGTCGCGCCGGACGACGCACGCCAGGACGGCGCGTACGACGGCGTCGAGCCCGGCACCCGCCGCCGCTGATGGTGCCCGCAGCGCGGCGGACCCTCGTGGCCCCCGTGGGCCGCGCGCGCGTCGCCGCCGGATGCGCGATCGCGCTCGTCCTCCCGCCGCTGCTGGAACTGGCCGTCTTCTCGGTGGGCGGCTCCCTGCTCGCCGTCGACGTCCTGTTCCAGATCGCAGGCGTCATCGCGGTCGCGCTGATCGGCGGATTGTGGCCGGCTCTGCTCGTCGCCCTCTGGAGCAGCATCATCCTGAACTACACCTCGACCGAGCCGTTCGGCTCCCTCGAGATCTCCGAGGCCGAGAACGTCGCCACGGTGCTGATCTTCATCGCGGTGGCAGTGACGGTGTCCCTCGTCGTCGGACTGTCCGCACGGCGTTCCCGAGAAGCGGCCATGGCGCAGCAGGAAGCCGCGTTGCTCGGTGACCTCGCGCGGGGAGCGCTCGCGGAGGAGGACACGCTGCAGGGTTTCCTCCGCCACGTGCAGGCGCAGTTCGACGCCGACGCCGTCGCCCTGTTCGCCGGTGCATCGGAGGGTGGGTCGGCGGACGGGGGAACCGTACACGGTGGGTCGGTAAACGGTGGGTCGGCGGGGCAGGGGTACGACCAGAGGACCGGGATGGAGCGCAGGGCTCTGGCCGTCCGGCCCGGGCCGGACGGCAGCGCCGCGGGTGAGCCGGTCCGCCGTCAGGACCGTGAGGACCGTGAGGACCGTGAGGACCGTGAGGACCGTGAGGACCGTGAGGACCGTGAGGACCGTCAGGACCGGGCGGTCCGGCGGACTCCCGCCGGACCCGCCGATCCCTGGCCGATCGGTGCGGCGACCGCCGTAGAGCAGGTGGGCGACGACGTCTCGCTGGCTCTCTTCGGCACCACCCTCTCCGCCCGGGAGCGGGGGCTCCTGCGCGCCTTCGCGGGGCAGCTCCGCGCCCTGCTGCAGCGCCAGGAACTCCTCGCCAGCACGCGGACCAACCGGAGGCTGGTCGAGGGCAACGTCATGCGCACCGCCATCCTCAGATCCGTCTCGCACGATCTCCGCACGCCGCTGGCCGGGATCAAACTGGCCGTCAGCAGCCTCCGGCGCGCGGACGTCACCTTCTCGCAGGAGGACGAGGACGAGCTGCTCGCCACCATCGAGGACTACTCGGACCGCCTGGACGCCCTCGTGAACAACCTGCTGGACATGTCGCGCATCAGCGGCGACGCCGTCAACCCGCACCTGCGCCCGCTCAGGTGGACCGACGTCGTCGGCCCCGCGCTTGCCAACGTGCCGGGGGACCGCGTGTACGTGGCCATCCCGCCGAACCTGCCGGCCGTCGACGCGGACCCGGGACTGCTCGAGCGTGTCGTCGCGAACATCGTCGAGAACGCCGTGAAGTACGCACCGGGCTCCGCCGTCGAGATCACCGCTTCCGCGGGTGGTACCGGCCGCGCCCTCGTCAACGGCTTCCCGGCCGGTGAACTGCGCGTGATCGACCACGGGCGCGGGGTGTCGCGCGGCGACCTGGAGGCCATGTTCCGGCCGTTCCAGCGGCTCGACGACGCCCCGTCCGGCGCCGGCGTGGGGCTGGGCCTCGCGGTCGCCAAGGGATTCACGGAGGTCATGGGCGGGATGCTCGACGCCGAACAGACACCGGGCGGCGGCCTCACCCTCGTCATCAGGCTGCCCATCTCCACCGGAGCGGTGGAGCTGTGACGCGCGTGCTGGTGGTCGACGACGAACCGCAGCTCCTTCGCGCCCTGGAAATCAACCTCCGCGCGTACGGCTACCAGTGCGTGACGGCAGTGGACGGCGAGACGGCGCTCGGGGCCGCGGCGGAGCACCACCCGGACATCATCGTGCTGGACCTCGGCCTGCCGGACATCGACGGCGTCGAGGTCATCCGCCGCATCCGCGGCTGGTCGCAGGTCCACATCATCGTGCTCTCCGCCCGGCACGGCTCCGAGGACAAGGTGGACGCGCTCGACGCCGGAGCCGACGACTACGTGACGAAGCCCTTCGGACTGGACGAGCTCCTGGCCCGGCTGCGGGCGGCCGCGCGGCGTGCAGCGGTCGAGGCCGAAGCGCCGGTGATCACCACGCCGGACTTCACCCTCGACGCAGGGGCCCGGAGGGTGATCAGGGGCGGCAGGGACGTCCGGCTCACCCCCACGGAGTGGAAGATCGTGGACCGGCTGATCGCGCATCCCGGGAAGCTCGTCACCCAGCAGCAGCTCCTCCTCGACGTCTGGGGGCCCGCCTACGCGAAGGACGTGCAGTACCTCCGGGTGTACATGGCGCAGCTGCGCAAGAAGCTCGAACGGGACCCGGCGGCGCCGCGCCACTTCGTGACGGAGAGCGGCATGGGGTACCGCTTCGAACCCTGACCCGTGCCCGCCCGGGCCGACCCCTAGGATGGTCCCCATGACCACCGGAACGCTCCTCGCCGTCTGTCGTGTGCACGGGCTCCTGCCCACGAAGGACTCCACCGGTGTGACCGCCATCGACAAGCGGCCGGTCGAGGGTCCCGTCACGGTGCATCCGCTCGGTCTCACGGGGGACATCCAGGCCAGCAGGAAGCACCACGGCGGTCCTACGAAGGCCGTCTATGCCTATGCGCAGGACGACGCGGACTTCTGGTCGGCAGAACTCGGACGCGAGGTCACGCCCGGGCTGTTCGGCGAGAACCTCCGGGTCTCCGGCGTCGACGCCTCGCACGCGGTGATCGGTGAACGCTGGAGTGTCGGGGATCAGGTGGTGTTGGAAGTGACCATGCCCCGGACGCCGTGCGTGAACTTCGCGCGCTACCTGGGCGAGCGGTCGTGGGTCAGGCGTTTCGCCGAGGCCAACCGCGTGGGCACCTACCTCAGCGTCGTGACGAAGGGGAGCATCTCGGCCGGGGACACCATCCGGGTCACGGACGTCCCCGACCACGGCATCACCGCGGCACAGGTCTACGCCGGCCTGTCGGAGGGGCAGGCGCGGTCCCTCCTCGGAGCCGCCGACTCGACAGGACTGAAGCTCACCCCCCAGGTGCGGAAGGCAGCGCTGCAGGCCCTGAGAGTGGCGTCGTTCGCCTGACGTGCCGAACGTCACGCGCCCGATGTCGCCCTCCCGGCGCGCGCGGGGGCCCGCATGCCGTAGACTTGAAACATCCCCCACACCGGTATTCCCTTTATTTCCGCCCCTCATCGGGCCGGATAGGTTGTGTTGGGGCTCGGAGCACAGACTCGCGAGCAGATTCATCAGGGAGCGCCGGCTAGAAGAAAAGTCACACATCACTGCTGAGAGAGCAGCGAACCACGTGTGACGAGAAGTCCTGCCGCGGGATTGAAACAGTGCCGGATTTCTATGTTCATTCGGCACTCCGGGCTCCATCCCGTAGGGCCGACCGGCACCTACCTGGAGGATTTTTCCCGTGCCTGAAAACCTGTCCGAGCAGATCATCGACACCACTCCCGTCACCGAGGCGACCGCAGCGGCTCCCGCCAGCGCACCGGAGGACGACGACGTGAGCATCCGCTTCACCGAGCTCAACCTCGACGGCCGCATCCTCGCAGCCCTGACCGACCTCGGCTACGAGAAGCCGTCGCCCATCCAGGCGGCCACCATCCCCGCACTCCTCGAAGGCCGCGACGTCGTGGGCCTGGCGCAGACCGGGACCGGCAAGACCGCCGCGTTCGCCGTCCCGGCGCTCTCGAAGATGGCGGAGCTCGCCGACGTCAACGGCGGTCCCAGCAAGAACACGCAGGTCCTGGTGCTCGCACCGACCCGCGAGCTCGCGCTCCAGGTGGCCGACGCCTTCACGTCCTACGCCAAGCACATGGACGGTTTCACCGTCCTTCCCGTGTACGGCGGATCCCCGTACGGCCCGCAGCTCAACGGCCTCCGTCGTGGCGCGCAGGTCGTCGTCGGAACGCCCGGGCGTGTCATCGACCACATCGAGAAGGGGTCTCTCGACCTGTCCAACCTCGAGTACGTGGTGCTCGACGAGGCCGACGAGATGCTCCGCATGGGCTTCGCCGAGGACGTGGAGAAGATCCTCTCCTCCACGCCCGAGGAGAAGCAGGTCGCCCTGTTCTCCGCGACCATGCCCCCGGCCATCCGCCGCATCGCCAAGAAGTACCTGAACGATCCGGCCGAGATCTCGGTCAAGGGCAAGACGACCACGGGCACCAACACGCGTCAGCGCTACCTGCAGGTCATGGGCCCGCACAAGCTAGATGCGATGACCCGCATCCTCGAGGTGGAGGACTACGACGGCATCATCGCCTTCGTCCGCACCAAGGCGGCTACCGAAGACCTGGCGGACAAGTTGCGTTCACGGGGCTTCTCGGCAGCAGCCATCAACGGGGACATCCCGCAGCAGCAGCGTGAGCGCACGGTCGAGGCCCTGCGTGACGGAAAGATCGACATCCTCGTCGCCACGGACGTCGCCGCCCGTGGCCTCGATGTGGAGCGCATCTCGCTCGTCGTGAACTACGACATCCCGAACGACACCGAGTCCTACGTCCACCGCATCGGCCGCACCGGCCGTGCAGGGCGCTCGGGTGACGCGATCCTCTTCATCACCCCGCGTGAGAAGTACCTGCTGCGGTCGATCGAGAAGGCCACGCGCCAGCCGGTCGAGCAGATGCAGCTGCCCTCCACCGCCAAGATCAACGAGCTGCGCCTCAGCAAGTTCGCGGACAAGATCACGCAGACGCTCGCCGGCAAGGACGTGGCCCTGTTCCGCGACCTCATCGCCACCTACGAGCGCGAGCACGACGTACCCGCGACCGAGCTCGCTGCCGCCCTCGCCGTCATGGCGCAGAACGGCCAGCCGATCCTCGTCCAGGACATCCCCGTCGCCCCCGCCGGACAGCGTGAGCGTGCCGAGGGTCGCAAGGACGCCTTCGGGTCCCGTGGCCCGACGCGAACGCTCACGGAGGGCAACGCCACCTACCGCATCGCAGTGGGACGTCGCCAGCGCGTGATGCCGGGCTCGATCGTCGGAGCCATCGCCAACGAGGGCGGGATCTCCTCCTCGCAGATCGGCGGCATCGACATCCGGGCCGACCACAGCCTCGTGGAACTCCCGGCGGACCTCTCGACCGATCAGCTGCGGGCTCTCTCCCGTACGCGGATCGGTGGCGAGCTGATCCACCTCGAGCTGGACAAGGGCCGCAAGCCCGCGGGCAACCGCGGCGCGGGCGAGTTCAAGAAGCCCTTCAAGAAGGACTTCCCGAAGCGCGACGGCGACACCCGCTTCTCGGGCGATGCCAACCGCAAGCCACGCTCGAAGGGCGCGGGAGCCGGGGCCGGACGCTCCAGCGCCCAGTCCGACCAGTGGTAGGAATCAGCTCGTAGAACTCCGTCGGACCCGTGCCTGGCACGGGTCCGACGCGGAACCGCGGTACCGCTCCTGAGGGCGGTCCACGATTTCGCACCAACGGTCGGGAACTGGTAAAGTTTCTTGCTGTTGCCCCCCTAGCTCAGTGGTAGAGCGCGTTCTTGGTAAGAACGAGGTCACCGGATCGATTCCGGTGGGGGGCTCGCAAATGAGGGGCCCGTGACGATCAGCCGATCGGTGCGGGCAGCCTCGTTTAGGGCGGTGTAGCTCAGCTGGTTAGAGCGCACGACTCATAATCGTGAGGTCCCGGGATCGAGTCCCGGCACCGCTACCTCGCAGGACAGGGAAGGCCCCGGAGCTTCGGCTCCGGGGCCTTCTGCGTTCCCTCCACTGCGGCGTCAGCCCGCGGCGCTCTCCGCGTCCTCGGATGCCGGCGCGTCGCCCCTGAGGGCTGCGTCGCGATCCACCTGGCGGCGATCGAGCTCCTCGCGAAGATCATGGTGCCGGCCCTCCGTCTCCGCATCCACGTCACCGTCGCGGATGTACTGGAGATCCCGGTCACGGTGGTTCCTGCTGTTCAGGATGTCGAGGTCATCCCGATCGACGGACGAGAGGTCCTCGGGGAAGTCCTTCTCCGGGTCCAACCTGCTGCTATCACTCACGAACTGCCTCATTCACGCGCTCAACCCGATGTGCCCCTTCTTCTAGAGGCGAGACAGACACTACCGCAGCACTCCGACCCCGGCTGCACGCGTCGGTGGGACAGGGGGATCCACCCGCGTGGCTCCCACCGCCCGGCAGCGCTACGGTGGCACGGTGGATGATCGACGGCAGGGCTGGAGGCTGACGGCGGTGCTGATCGCCGCGACGGCGCTGATCGGCGGCTGCTCCGCGGCGGCCGAGGCGCGGCCCTTCCCTGCAGGGGTGCCCTGGGACTACCAGCTCGGCGGATCCTATCCGCCCGCGGAAGGCACCGGGGTCGTCGTCCGGGAGGTGTCCGACGGACCGGCCGACGGCGTGTACTCGATCTGCTACGTCAACGCCTTCCAGACTCAGCCCGACGCGTCCTCGGGGTGGCTGGCCGACGGCCTCGTCCTGACGATCGACGGCGAGCCGCTCGCCGACCCCGACTGGCCGGACGAGTTCCTGCTGGACACGGGGACGGAGGCGAAGCGGACCGCCATCGCCGACCGGACCGGAGCCGTCCTCCGGGAATGCGCGGACCGCGGCTTCGATGCTGTCGAACTGGACAATCTCGATTCCTACGTCCGCTCGGAGGGGCGGCTCGTCCTCGACGACAACAGGGCACTGGCGACGGCGCTCGTGGCGGCGGCGCAGCGGCTGGGGCTGCTGGTGGGCCAGAAGAACGCGGCCGAGGACACGGCGGAGCTGGCGGGCGCCGGTTTCGACTTCGCCATCGCCGAGCAGTGCGTGGAGTTCGGTGAGTGCGGGGAGTACGCGGCGCAGTACGGTGACGCGGTGCTCGCCGTCGAGTATCCGGGACCGACGACGGACGCCTGCGCCGATGGGGACCGGCCGTCGTCGACGGTGGTGCGGGACCGGGAACTCTCGAGGCCCGGCGATGTCGGCTATCTGTTCCGGAGGTGCTGACCGCGTCCGCAGCGATCCGTCCCGGCGCGGGGGGAACGGCGAAGCCCGGCAGGTCCTCCTGCCGGGCTCCATGCCGTCGGGTGATGACTAGCGCCTGCCTCCGGCGGCGTCCTTGACGGACTGCGGGGTCGGGCGACCGAGTTGCTGGTCGAGGGTGACCCGCAGCCGGGCCTTGGCGGCGGTGACCCGCGATGTGTCGGCCGGCCGTCGGTCGGTGCCCGGGGCGGGCGGAGGTGTCCGTACTGGTGCCCTGTCGGTCATGCGACCTCTCCTTCCACTCGTCCTGCCCGATTCTCCGGTACCGCCGTCGGGCAGTCCAGCGCCCGCACCCTCGGGATCGGCCATGGGGTTGCCCCCCCAGATCGCGTCCAGGATCAGGCGGTCCTCCTCGGTGGCCAGCTCGCTGTAGGACAGCTGCAGCAGCGCCTCGACACCCGCTTCCTGCCGTACCGGGTCGAGCGACGTCGCGGCGTCGATCGCCCACTGCGTCCGCCGCCACCACTCCGCACGGTCGTCCGCGCGCCGTCTCTGGTCGAGGGTGGCGCGGTCCGCCGCGGCGCGCTGGCGCAGGGTCGCGAATGCCGTCAGCGTCGCCAGCACCGCCGCGAGGAGGACGGCGAAGGGCGCGAGCGCACCGACGACCTCCCACCAGGACGGCCCGTCGGACACCAGGTCGACGACGATCGGATCCGGCGGCAGGGCGAGGGCTGGGGCGGACATGGCGCCAGCGTAGTCTCCGCCTCTGCCCTTCAGGGGCCCGTGCCGTATCCGGCCCGGGCGCCCGCGCCGATCATCCCGTGCGCACCGCCAGGAGGACGGCATCGCTGATCGCGTGCTCGTGACCGTCGGACGAGCGCTCGACGCGCGGACGGGACTCGCACACGCGGACATCCCAGGAATCGTCGAGAAGGGCCGCGATCTCCTGGGCCGTGAAGTAGAGGTCGGCCTGGTGCGGCCGTCCTACCCCGGAGTGCAGGTCGGAGGGATCGTGCGCCACGATCAGCAGGGTCCCCCCGACGGCCACGCGGCTCGCGAGTTCCCCGAAGACCCGTGAGCGGTGCGGCTCGGGCAGGTGCATGAACTGGATCGATACGAGGTCGAGATCGCGGGGCAGGTCCGGTGAGGCCAGGAGGTCCACCTGCTGCCAGTGCAGGCGATCCGCGACGGACGGGTCGAGTTCCGCCGAGTGCGCCCGGGCCCGGTCCAGGGCGACCTCGGACACGTCGATCCCGAGGACGTCCCAGCCCTGCTCGGCGAGCCAGGCGGCGTCCGCGCCCTCCCCGCAGCCGACGTCGAGCGCGGAGCCCGGCTGCAGGCCGTCCACCTCGGCAACGAGATGCCGGTTCGGCTTCCCGCTCCAGATGCGGTCCCGCTGCCGGTACCTCTGGTCCCAGAACTCCTGCGTGTACTCAACCAGCACGGCGTACTCCTTCCTCCAGTGACTGTGTCGTCGCTCCCGCAGCGGCGCTGATGACCGCCCCATCATCCAACCCGTGGCGCCGGTCGCCAAGGACACCGGCCGAGACCTCGGCCTCCACCGCCGCGGAGAAGGGCCCGGTTCGGCCCTCGACGGCCCACGCAGTCTCCTCCTCGATCAGGTGGGCGTTGATCATCGCCCCGGCCATCATGCCCTCGGCGGCCGCGACGATCACCTGTGCCGAGAGGTTCGAGACGTTCCCCGCGACGTAGACGCCCGGCGTCGCCGTGGTGCCCATGGGGCCGGGTTCGAGGAAGGTACCCATTCCCGTGGGGTGGTCCCGGAGCTCGAGGCCCAGCGCCTCGGCGAGTCCTGCCCGGGCGTCCATCCTGCTCCCGACGGCGAGGGCCTGGAGGTCGAAGCCCGTCCCGTCCGCCAGGGTCACCCCCGTCAGTCCGCCGTCGATCGAGTCCACGGAGGCGACGGCGCCGTCGACGACGCGCACGGACCGCGCCGCCAGTTTCTCCCACTCCTCGTCGGAGGGGATCAACGTGTCGTTCAGGAAGAGGGTGATGTCCTCCGACCACTGCCGGAACAGGAGGGCCTGGTGGACGGACAGGGCGCCCGTCGCGAGGATGCCGATGTTCTGACCACGGATCTCGTAGCCGTGGCAGTAGGGGCAGTGCACCACGCCAGAGCCCCACTGCTCCTGGAGACCCGGGATGTCCGGCAGGCCGTCCTGCAGGCCCGTGGCCAGAAGGACCCGACGCCCCGTCACGGTCCGGCCGTCGTCGAGGTCCACCTCGAAGCCCTCGGCCACGCGGCGTGCACCGACCGCCTCGGCGGTTACGACGGCCGTCCCGTAGGCCTCCGCCTCGGCGCGGCCGGCTGCGAGGAGGGCGAGAGGATTCATACCCTCCCGCGAGAGGTACCCGTGGACGCCGTCGGCGGGGGCGTTGCGGGGGGCGCCGGCGTCGATGACGAGGACGCGGCGCAGCGCCCGGCTCAGGGTCACGGCGGCGCTCAATCCCGCCGCGCCGCCGCCGATCACGACGACGTCGTACCGGGTGCTGGGGGTGTCGATGGTGCGTGGCATGCGCGTTCTCCTTCGGAAGTACTGGTAGATCAAGCATCCGCAGGTACGACCAGAAGGGCAAAGTATCTTGCTGCTATGGCAAACTAGCAGCATGACGACTGAACTCGACGCGGTCCTCGGCGCCGTCGGACCCCGGCTCCGCGCCCTGAGGGCCCAGCGGAACCTGACCCTGACCGAGGTGTCCGAGGCGTCGGGCGTCTCCGTCAGTACCCTCTCCCGGCTCGAGGCGGGGCGGCGCCGCCCCAACCTCGAACTGCTCCTGCCCATCGCGAAGCTCTACGGGGTGCCCCTCGACGACCTCGTGGGCGCACCCCCCACGGGGGACCCGCGCATCCACCTCCGTCCGATCGAGCACCGGGGCATCACGGCGATCCCGCTGACCAGACGACCGGGTGGAGTCCAGGCGTTCAAGATGGTGCTCGCCGGGGACGCACGCGGCGCGGACCCGGACCCCCAGGTCCACGAGGGCTACGAGTGGCTCTACATCCTCAACGGATCCCTGCGGCTCGTGCTCGGGGAGAACGACTTCGTGCTCGGGCCCGGGGAGGCTGCGGAATTCGACACGCATACGCCGCACTGGTTCGCCAGCGCCGACGGACGCACGGTGGAGTTCATCAGCCTGTTCGGGAAGCAGGGGGAGCGGATGCATGTCAGGGCGCGTCCACAGCGTGCCGGCAGGGCCGGGACCACACCGTCGGCGTCCTTATAGGATGAGCGCAGTCGGAACGACTGACAGCGGCCCGTCGCGGGCCGGCGGGGGAACGGAACACCAATGACGCAAGACCAGTCTGCCTGGATGCCGGACGACGCCTCGGAGGGGACGGGAGGCGCACGACGACGCCGGGCCGCCTCGGACGCGGGCCCGCCCCGCTTCGTCGACCGTTTCGCTCCCGGGGACACGGTCGGCGCCGACGCCCCGACGGGCAGTGCTCCGCACCCTGACGACGACGTCGACCTGACGGTCCGTCGGGCACCGTCCTCGACCACCCCTGCATCCTCCACGTCGCCCGCACCAGGGGCGCCGAGCGGTCTCACGTCGGACGGTCCGACGCCGGGCGTCAGCGCGTCGTCCTCTATGCGCGGACCCGTGGGGGTCCCGGTCTTCGAGGCGCCGGCCCCCGGTCCGGTCCGTATCTCGGTGTCCTCTCCCGGGCCGATCGAGGAGCCGGACAGAGATGCTGCGAGGGGTGGCGGGATGCTCCAGGACCCGATTTCCACCGGTCCCCAGCCGACGGTGCCTGGTCGTCCTGCCGCGGGCGCGGTCGGCGGGACCCCCTCGGTCTCCCCGGCGGCGTCCCCGGTGCCCCAGCCGTCCCCGACGCCCCAAGCCTTTCCCAGCCCGCCCGCCCCGGTGTCCGGTGTCCAATCCCCGGTCGCCTCCAGTTCCTCCGGCGCCCAGGCGGCAGCCGCCGCGGCCGCCTCCGCACCAGCGTCACCCGCGGCAGCCGCCCCGGCCGCCCCCGCACCAGCGTCACAGACCGCAGTCTCCCCGGCCGCGGGCGAGGCCTCCGGGCAGTTCGCCGCCATGGCGGCGTCCACCGCGGCGACGGGGCTGCGTCCGAGGGACGGCCGCAAGTCCTTCCTCTCCGCCGACACCGCCGTGGTTCCCGCCGAGACGGGCCTCCGCGGCGTCCTCTCACGGCTCGGCATGCGCATGGCCCCGTCCCCTGCCGAACTCTCGATGCGCGAGGACGTCGCGGCGGTCAGCCGGCACTGGCCGGGCCCCCGCACGATCGCCGTGGCGAACGGCAAGGGCGGGGCGAACAAGACACCCACCACGGTGATGCTCGCGGCGGTGTTCGCCCGCAATGGCGGGGCGCCCGTCCTGGCCTGGGACAACAACGAGACCCGCGGCACGCTCGGATGGCGGACCGAGCAGGGCCCGCACGAGGCGACCGTCCTCGACCTCCTCCCGCAGACGGACGCCCTCCTCGCGCCGTCCGCGCAATCGGCCCTCCTGGCGCGCTACGTCCACCACCAGACGGCGGACAAGTTCGACGTCCTTCGGTCCAAGCCGGACGTCCTCGCCACCCAGCAGAAGGTGACCTCCAGGGACTTCGACGCCCTGCACGAGGTCGCGTCCAAGTACTTCAGGCTGAACGTCATCGATTCGGGGAACGACGAGACGGCCGAGCGCTGGCTCCGCATGATCCACCACACGGACCAGCTCGTCATCGCCACCACGACCCTGGAGGAGCACGCCGAGGCGGGTGCGCTGCTGCTCGAGGCGCTGCGTGCGCGGGGCGGTCGCTATGGCGAGCTGTCGGAGCGGGCCGTCGTCGTCGTCAGCCAGTCGGACAAGAACGGGACGCAGGCCCAGGCCCAGGCGATCGCCGACGGTTTCGGGGACCTGGCTCGACGCGCCGTGACCATCCCGTTCGACATCGCGCTCCTCAAGGGGCGCATCCGCTTCTCCGCGCTGCGACCGGCGACGCAGCGTGCCTGGCTCGCGGCCGCGGCCGCCGTCTCGGAAGGGCTCTGAGAACAGATACTCAGCTTGCTTATCACTTCGCTGGTTCCTAGGCTGGGTGGACGTACGACAGCCACGCTCTACGCAAGGGAGAACAGCATGTCCACACACGACATCTCAGGCAAGAAGGTCGCCTTCCTGCTGACCGACGGGGTGGAGCAGATCGAGCTCACCAGCCCCTGGGAGGCGGTCAAGGAAGCGGGCGGCGTGCCCACGCTCGTCTCGCCCGCAGCGGGGCCGCTGCAGGGTTTCAACGGCATGGACAAGGGTGACACCTTCGACGTCGACCTAGCGGTCTCCGACGCCAGGGCGGAGGACTACGACGCACTGGTGCTCCCCGGCGGCGTCGTCAACGCCGACTTCCTGCGCGTCGACACGGACGCCCAGCGTTTCGCCCGCGCCTTCTTCGAGCAGCACAAGCCCGTCGCCTCCATCTGCCACGGGCCCTGGCTGCTCATCGAGGCGGGCGTGGTCGATGGCCGTGACCTGACGTCCTTCCACACCCTGGCCACCGACCTGAAGAACGCCGGCGCCAACTGGAGCGACGAGGAGGTGGTCGTGGACCAGGGACTGGTCACCAGCCGCAACCCCGGCGACCTCGAGGCCTTCAACGACAAGCTCCTGGAGGAGATCGAGGAAGGCCCGCACGAGGGCCAGACCGTCTGAGTCGACGGCGAGATGCCCCTGAACGGCGACCCGGGTTCCTCCGGGTCGCCGTTCGCGTGACCGGACCTTCACCGGTCCACGGTGTGCGAGGGAGGCGGCTGGCCTGATCCGCCTCCGATGCGACAGGATCAGGGCATGACAGAGCTGCCGTTCCCCCTCCAACCGATGCTGGCCAAGGCCGTCGACGCCGTGCCGGACCAGGACAGCGTGCCGGGCGGGCTCGTCTACGAACCGAAGTGGGACGGCTTCCGCGCGATCATCCGCATCCAGGACGGGACCTGCGAGATCGGCAGCCGCGGGTCGAAGATGCTCACGCGCTACTTCCCCGAACTCGTCGACGCCCTGCTCGAGCACCTGCCGGAGCGGTGCGTGGTCGACGGTGAGATCGTGGTGCGCCGCGGTGAACCGGGGGCCGAGCGCCTCGACTGGGAAGCCCTCTCCCAGCGCATCCATCCCGCGGAGAGCCGCATCAGGCTGCTGGCGGCCCGGACGCCGTCCTCGTTCGTCGCCTTCGATCTCCTCGCCATCGACGAGACCGACCTCACCGGACTGCCCTTCCGCGACCGGCGCGAGGCGCTGGAGGGCATCGGCCGGTCCTTCGGCGGAGCGATCCACCTCTCCCAGGTCACGCGCGACGTCGGGCTTGCGCGCCGCTGGCTCGTCGAATTCGAGGGCGCGGGGCTCGACGGCGTGGTGGCCAAGCCCCTCGCGTCCGCCTACGAGCCGAACAAGCGCCGCATGCTCAAGGTCAAGCACCACCGCAGCGCGGACACCGTGGTCCTCGGGTACCGCGTGCACACGTCCGGCCAGGGCGTCGGATCCCTGCTCCTCGGGCTGTACGACGAGGACGGCGTGCTGCAGAACGTCGGCGGCATCTCGGCGTTCTCCGCCAAGCGGCGGCTCGAACTCGTCGACGAACTCGAGCAGGACGTCATGCTGGACGACGACGGCGAGGTGCAGCGGGGTGCCACCGAGCGCAGCAGATTCGCCTCGGGCAAGGACGTCTCCTATGTGCGGCTGCACCCGCGCCGCGTGGTCGAGGTGCGGTACGACCAGATGGAGGGCTCCCGTTTCCGGCACACGGTGCAGTTCGAGCGCTGGCGGCCCGATCGCGACGCCGATTCCTGTACGTTCGACCAGCTCGAGATCCCCGCAGCCTACGACCTCAGCAGGGTCCTGGCCTGACCGCGCCGGGCGGCCCGTGGAGGTCGGCGGTGGCGCCTAGGCTTGGACGATGACTCCGATCCTCCTCTGCGGCGGCCCGACCTGGGGGGCCTCGGTCCCCGCCCTGTCGCTGCATGCCGTGCCCGGGCAGGGCGCGGCGAAGAACGTCCCGGTCGTCCCGGACGGGGATCTCCAGCTCGACGCCGGCACCCGGGTGGCCTTCGAGGTCGCCGCGAAGGACCGCTACTGCCTCGGGTTCCACCGCGTGCACGGCCGCGACGACCGCACGTGGGTGCGCTGCGTCGACCAGGCGCCGGCGGACAGGGGCCACCAGTGCGGCCGGTGCTTCGTGCAGGACGATCTGCGGTTCATGCATGACATCCACCGCTCGGGGATCGCCCCCGCCGGGCTCAAGCGCTATCTCGAGCAGCCGCACTGGCTGTACGTCGCGACCTTCGCCGACGGCGTCACCAAGGTGGGGACGGCATCGCACCTGCGCAAGCGCGCGCGCCTCGTGGAGCAGGGCGCCGTGGTGGCGCAGTTCGTGGCGCACGCAGCGGACGGCCGCGTGGTGCGGGTCCTCGAGGACGAGGTCACGCGGACCGTCGGCCTGCAGCAGGCGGTGAGGTCCGGAGCCAAGGCCGCTTCCCTCTGCGCGCCACTGCCGGCGGCCCGGCTCGAGCACCTCAACGACGGGTTCGCCCTGGCGACGCGGGGCCTGCTCGAAGGTGGTCTGGGAATCGAGGGTTACGAGGTGGTGCACGAGGAGTTCGAGCCGCCGCCCTCCTGGCACGCCGTCCTCGGGCACCCCGCCCTCCAGCCCTACCCCGAGCCTCTGACGCAGGGTCGGCACGGGTTCACGGTGCGTCAGGTCCTCGGCCCCTCGGCGCTGGTCGCGATCGACGGCACCGAGGTGCTGTTCGTCGTCGATCTCGCGCAACTGAAGGGCAGGCGCCTCCGCCTCGGGGACTTCAGCACGCCCGTCCCGGCCGTGCAGGAGTCGCTCTTCTGACGTCCCGCCCGTCGGCAGCGGCGCGGACGGCGGTAGAATCGCATCATGCTGAACACGCCCTGGGAGACCGGCTCGGACCTGTACCGGAAGCTGGTGGTCTCCGCACTCGCGACCACGGGTATCGGCATCCTCATCGCGGTCCTCGGCGCGGCGACCGACCAGAGCGTCCTCGTCTTCACGGCGATCCCGATCATCGTCGCCGGTATGGTCTGCCACCTCGCCGGCATGGTGGTGCGGTCCCGGGACACGCGCCGCCGCCTGCGGGACCGCAGCTGAGACCCCGGCTCCTTCCGCCGGTTCCGCCCGGCGCGGCCGTCCATCCTGTCCCCTTCCATCGGAGGATCCATTGACCATCGACCCAGACCTGCAGGGACGCAGCTACCCTGCGGGTGAGACCTACTCCGTGGGACGCGAGGCCATCCGCGACTTCGCCCGGGCCGTCAAGGCGACGCACGCCGCACACTTCGACGTCGACGCAGCGGTGGCGCTCGGACACGCCGACCTCGTCGCGCCGCCGACCTTCGCGATCGTCGTCGCGCAGCGGGCGGATGCTCAGCTGATCGCGGACCCGAGCGCGGGCATCGACTTCACGCGCGTGGTCCACGCGGACCAGCGCTTCGTCCACCACCGTCCCATCGTCGCCGGTGACGAACTGGTCGCCGAACTGCACGTGGACCAGGTCCGTGCCATGGGCGGGGGCGCGATGATCACCACGCGCGCCGAGATCTCGACGGTCGACGGCATCCACACGGCGACGACGACGTCGTCGCTCCTCGTCCGCGGAGAGGACCAGTAGCCATGAGCGCACGATTCGCCACCCTCGAGGTCGGTCAGCAGATCGGTACCCGCACCATCGACGTCACGCGGCAGGATCTCGTCCGCTATGCCGGAGCGTCCGGGGACCTCAACCCGATCCACTGGAACCAGTCGTTCGCGGAGGGAGTCGGCCTCCCCGGCGTCATCGCCCACGGCATGTTCACCATGGGTGCCTCCGTCCAGCTGGTCACCGACTGGTGCGGGGATCCGGCCGCCGTCGTGGACTACCAGACGCGCTTCACCAAGCCCGTGGTCGTCGAGGACACCACGGCCCGGCCCGGCGAGCCGGGTGCCGTCGTCGAGGTGACCGGCACGGTGGGCGCGCTCGACGCCGAGCGGTCGACCGCGCGCATCGACCTGACCGTCACCTACGGCGGTCAGAAGGTCCTCGTGAAGGCGCAGGCCGTGGTGAGGCTGCCGTGAGCGCCCCCGTGACCGGCCCACGCCTGGCCGACCTCACCACCGCGCGCGTGGGCGGTGCCGCCCGGACCCTCGTGGAGGCGGGTACCGAGCAGGAGATCGTGGCGGCCGTCCGGGCGGCGGACGCAGCGGGCGAGCCGCTGCTGATCGTGAGCGGGGGATCGAACCTGCTGATCGGCGACGACGGCTTCGACGGGACCGTCGTGCGCATCACGTCCTCGGGGTTCACCGTGGACGACGACGACGCCACCTGCGGCGGGGTCATGGTCAAGGTGCAGGCCGGCCACGACTGGGACGACCTCGTCCGCTACACCGTGCTCCACGCGTTCTCCGGTCTGGAAGCGCTGTCCGGGATCCCGGGCTCCACCGGGGCGACGCCGGTGCAGAACGTGGGCGCGTACGGCTCGGACGTGGCGCAGACCATCGCGACGGTCCGCACCTTCGACCGCGAGACGGACAGCATCAAGAGCTTCACGAACTTCGAGCTCGGGTTCGGCTACCGGGACTCGCTCCTGAAGCGCAGCACTGTCGGCGGGTCTCCCCGCTACGTGGTCCTCTCGGTGGAGTTCCAGCTCGGTCTCGGCCGGATGAGCAAGCCCGTGCGGTACGCGGAACTCGCGCGCGCCCTGGGTATCGGGGTGGGGGAACGGGCCTACGCGAACGATGTCCGCCGGGCGGTCCTGCGCCTCCGTGCCGGCAAGGGGATGGTGCTCGACACACCGGATCCCGACACCTGGAGCACCGGCTCCTTCTTCACCAACCCGATCGTGTCCGAGGACGTCGCCGCAGGGCTTCCAGCCGATGCACCGCGCTATCCTGCCGGTCTCGAGGGCCAGGTGAAGCTCAGCGCGGCGTGGCTGATCGAGCGGGCGGGCTTCTCGAAGGGCTTCGGCCTGGGGGACGACGACGGGTACGCCGCCGCTGAGGGCCGGGCCTCCCTTTCGACGAAGCACACGCTGGCGGTCACGAACCGGGGCGGGGCGACCACCTCGGACCTGTTGTCCGTGGCGCGGCTCGTGCGGGACGGCGTGGAGGCGCGGTTCGGCATCCGCCTCGAGCCCGAGCCTCTGCTCATCAACTGCTCGCTCTGAGGCGGGGGCGGGTCACAGGGCGGGAGAGCGCCGGGCCTGCTCCGCGGCGGCGCGGGTGAGGACGACGTCGTCCCAGCTGTCCTCGCGCTGCACGAGCCGGCGTGAGCACAGCCACTGGGCCAGCCGGGAGGCGACGCTGATCTGGGCCAGCCGGTCGTGGAAGTCGGGGAGGAGCTGCGGGACGGCGAGGAACTCCGGGAGCGCGTGCAGCAGCTCCCGCGCTCCCAGGAGCCGCGCGTAGGGGGCCTCGGCGTCGAACTGGCGTTCCAGGTCGAGCAGATCGCGCGCGGGTCCCTCGAGCCGCGCGGCGGCCACCCCCTCGAGATATCCACGGAGGTGGGACTGGACCCGCTCGTAGCGCAGCAGGCTCTCCGGATGCCGGGTGTGGCCGCTCACGGCGAAGAAGCGCCGGAGGATGGTGTCTGCGTTCGTCGGATCCATGCGCCCATGGTGCCGCCGCCCACCGACCTTTTGAGACACCTGCCCCGACCGTCCCGCCCCGCCGGTCCACCAGGTCGCCCGGTCCCGCCGGCCGAGGGGGACGGGCGGTGTCCTCGCCGTCGCGGATCCTGCGGCGGGCCGTGAGGGCTAGAGGTTGCCGGTGGCGATCATGAGCATGCGGCGCAGCGGCTCGGCCGCACCCCACAGCAGCTGGTCACCGACGGTGAACGCACTGATGTAGTCCGGGCCCATCTCGAGCTTGCGGATACGCCCCACGGGGACGGTCAGCGATCCGGTGGCGGCGACCGGGGTCAGGGACGCGAGCGTGTCCGTCTTCGTGTTCGGGATGACGCGGACCCAGTCATTGTCCGCCGCGATGATCGCCTCGATCTCACCGACGGGCAGGTCCTCGGTCAGCTTCAGGGTCAGGGCCTGGGAGTGCGAGCGCATGGCGCCGACCCTGACACACAGTCCGTCGAAGGGGATGCGCGCGTCGGTGCCGAGGATCTTGTTGGTCTCCGCGCCCGCTTTCCACTCCTCGCGGGACACGCCGTTGCCGAGGTCGCTGTCGATCCACGGGATGACGGAGCCGGCGAGCGGCACACCGAACTGGGAGGCCTCCAGGCTCGGGTGGCGCTGTTTCGCGAGGATGGCCCGGTCGATGTCGAGGATGGCCGACGCGGGATCGTCGAGGTTCATCGCCACGGTGCCGTGGAGGTCGCCGAACTGCGTGAGGAGTTCCCGCATGTGCCGGGCGCCGCCGCCCGAGGCCGCCTGGTAGGTCATGGACGTGCCCCACTCCACGAGGCCGTTGCGGAAGAGCCCGCCGAGGCCCATGAGCATGCAGGACACGGTGCAGTTGCCGCCGATGAAGTCGCGGACGCCGCTCGCGAGGCCCGCGTCGATCGCGGACCGGTTGACCGGGTCGAGGACGATCACACTGTCCTGATCCATGCGCAGGGTGGAGGCGGCGTCCAGCCACAGCCCGGTCCAGCCTGCGTCGCGCAGTTTCGGGTACACCTCGGAGGTGTAGTCGCCGCCCTGCGCCGTCACGATGATGGGGAGCGTGGCGAGGGTGTCGACGTCGTACGCGTCCTGCAGGGGGTCCGCGCCGTCGGCGAACGCCGGCGCCGCGCCGCCCGCGGCCGACGTCGAGAAGAACACGGGGTTGATGCGCGCGAAGTCGCCCTCGTCCTGGAGCCGCTGCATGAGGACCGAGCCGACCATGCCGCGCCAGCCGACGAATCCGACGGACGGCAGGGCGGCGCTCTCGGGTGCTGAAGTCATACGCCCAGTTTAGGCGGGAGGGGGAGTCCGGCCCGCTTTGTGACCGGCCCGGCTCAGTCCTGCCTCGTCCAGAGGCTGATCCGGTACCGCGGACCCCTGGAGGACTCCAGCCAGCCCGTCTCGGGCGTCAGCGCGGTGAGCGACCAGTCCGGACCGAGGGCGGGCGCCAGGGTGTCACCCTCCGCGGCGTCCTCGACCACCGTGACGAGGGCGGCGTGGGCGTGGGCCATACCGTCGGCGTACACGCGCCCGCCGCCGATGATCCAGACCTCGTCCGCCCCCGGGGCAGCCGCAGCCGCTGCGAGCGCGGCGTCGAGCGACGGGACGACGACGGCGCCGGGCAGATCGGTGACGGAGGTCGAGATGACGATGTTGGTGCGGTCCGGCAGGGGCCGGAAGCGCTCGGGGAACGATTCCCAGGTGCGGCGGCCCATGATCACCGGGTGCCCCGTGGTGGTCACACGGAAGTGTGCGAGGTCCTCGGGGACGTGCCAGGGGATGCCGCCGTCCTTCCCGATCACCCCGTTCTCCGTCTGGGCCCAGATCATGCCGATCACGGGCCTGGCCCGGACCGCGTCGGAGACCGTCAGGGCACGGGGCGGGCTGTCCTGGCTCATACCGCGACCGGCGCCTTGATGGTGGGGTGGTGCCGGTAGTCGAGCACGGCGAAGTCCTCCAGCTCGTAGTCGAAGATGCCGGCCGGCTTCCGGGTGAGCTCGACGCGCGGGTACGGGTACGGGTCGCGGGACAGCTGCTCCGCGACCTGCTCCACGTGGTTGTCGTAGACGTGCACGTCCCCGCCCGTCCAGATGAACTCGCCGGGTTCCAGGCCCGTCTGCTGGGCGACCATCAGGGTCAGCAGGGCGTAGGACGCGATGTTGAAGGGCACGCCGAGGAAGGTGTCCGCAGAGCGCTGGTACAGCTGGCACGAGAGCTTCCCGGGAGCGCCGTCCTGGCCGGGGGTCACGTAGAACTGGAAGAACACGTGGCAGGGCGGCAGGGCCATGTCCTTGATCTCGGAGACGTTCCAGGCCGAGACGAGGTGGCGGCGGGAGTCGGGGTTGGTCCGCAGGGCTTCGACCACCTGCGCGATCTGGTCGATGTGCCCGCCGTCGGGTGTGGGCCACGAGCGCCACTGAACTCCGTACACGGGGCCGAGCTCGCCGTCGTCGTCCGCCCACTCGTTCCAGATGGACACCCCGCGCTCCTGGAGCCAGCGCACGTTGGAGTCGCCGCGGAGGAACCACAGCAGTTCGAGCGCCACCGACTTGAAGTGCACGCGCTTGGTGGTGATCAGCGGGAAGGACTCGGCGAGGTCGAAGCGCAGCTGGCGGCCGAAGACACTGCGGGTCCCGGTGCCCGTCCGGTCACTCTTCGCCGCGCCGTTCGCCATGACGTCGCGCAGCAGGTCCTCGTACGGGGTGGGGATGGGGGAGCTCACCCGGCAAGTCTAGAGCGGATGAGGCGCCGGTAGACTTCCGGGGCCGGGGAGAGCGCCGGTCATCTGCCGTTCACCTTGCACCGGAAGACTCCAGCCGTGACCATCCCCCCGCCCGAGACAGCACCCACCGTCGATCCCGCCGTCGATCCCGCCGTGTCCCCGGGCCGTCCCGCTGTCCGGCAGGCGCAGTTCGCCGCCTCCGGACGCGCGCCGGAGCCCCGGACGCTGCTGGACATCCTCCACGCGACCGCCGCGGCGCACCCCAGCGCCTCTGCGCTCGACGACGGCACCTCGGCTCTCAGCTACGCGGAGCTGGTCGCTGCCGCGGAGGCGTTCGCCGTTACCCTGCGGCGGGCGGGGGTCGGCCGTGGGGACGCTGTCGGTGTCCGCCTGCCCTCGGGTACCAGCGAGCTGTACATCGCGATCCTCGGCGTCCTCACGGCGGGTGCGGCCTACGTCCCCGTGGACGCCGACGATCCCGACGAGCGCGCGCTCGTCGTCTTCGCCGAGTCACGGGCCGCCGTCGTCGTCGGGCCGGGCCTGGCACTCACCCCCGCGGGACGTGTCCGGGGTATCGACGGGGCACCGACGCCCGACGACGACGCCTGGATCATCTTCACCTCCGGCTCCACCGGCACGCCCAAGGGTGTCGCCGTCACGCACCGCTCGGCCGCGGCGTTCGTCGACGCGGAGGCCCGCCTCTTCCTGCAGCGCGAGCCGATCGGCCCCGCCGACCGTGTGCTGGCGGGCCTGTCGGTCGCGTTCGACGCCTCGTGCGAGGAGATGTGGCTGGCCTGGCGCCACGGTGCGTGCCTCGTGCCGGCGCCGCGCGCGCTCGTGCGGACCGGCGTCGACCTCGGTCCGTGGCTGATCGCCCGCGGCATCACGGTCGTATCCACGGTGCCGACCCTCGCAGCACTCTGGCCCGCGGATGCGCTCGAGAACGTCCGGCTGCTCATCTTCGGCGGCGAGGCCTGCCCGCCGGACCTCGCGCAGCGCCTCGCCGTGCACGACCGCGAGGTGTGGAACACGTACGGGCCCACCGAGGCGACCGTCGTCGCCTGCGCCGCGCGCCTCGGCGGCGGCGGGCCCGTCCGCATCGGCCTGCCGCTGGACGGCTGGGACCTCGCCGTCGTCGACGGATCAGGCGTGCCCGTGCCCGAGGGCGCCGTCGGCGAACTGATCATCGGGGGAGTGGGTCTCGCCCGCTACCTCGATCCCGCGAAGGACGCAGAGAAGTACGCGCCGCTGCCGACCCTCGGCTGGGACCGCGCCTACCGCTCCGGGGATCTCGTGAAGCTGGAGGCGGCGGGTCTGGTGTTCGTCGGCCGCGCGGACGACCAGGTGAAGCTCGGCGGGCGGCGCGTCGAGCTCGGGGAGGTCGACGCCGCACTGCAGGCCCTCCCGGGCATCGCCGGGGCGGCCGCCGCCGTGCGGACGACGCCGTCCGGCAACCAGCTGCTCGTCGGGTACCTCGTCGCTGCCTCCGCCGCCCCCGACCTCGCGGTCCTCCGCGCCCTGCTGGCCGAGCAGCTCCCCGCGGCCCTCGTGCCCCTCCTGACCGTGACCGACGCGCTGCCCACCAAGACCAGCGGCAAGGTGGACCGGGACGCGCTGCCCTGGCCCGTGGCCGGCAGGGAGGAGGCCGGGGACGCGACGCCGCTCGAGGCCCTCGACCCGCAGGTCCAGTGGATCGCCGACCAGTGGGCGGCCGTGCTCGGTACCGTCCCGGTCGACGGGGACGCCGACTTCTTCCTCCACGGCGGCGGCTCCCTCGCCGCTGCCCGGCTCGTCTCCCTGATCCGCGCCCGCTACCCGGTCGTCACCGTCGCGGACATCTACGCGCACCCGCGGCTCGGTGCGCTCGCGGCGCTCGCTGCGAGCACGGGCGACGGCGACGAGCAGCAGGCCGCCCCCGTCCGGACCGTGCGGCGCACCAGCCGGAGGTCGCAGGTCTTCCAGACCCTCATGGGGATCCCGCTGCAGTTCCTCGCGGGCATGCGCTGGCTGACGTACGCCATGATCGCGACGAACGTCCTGGTCGGCCTCGGCGTCCTCACCGCGGCGCCCACCGTGCCGTGGCCCTGGGTCGCGGCGTCCTGGCTGGTCTTCGTGAGTCCCTTCGGCCGCATGGCCCTCTCCGTCGCCGCCGCCCGTATCCTGCTGCGGGGCGTCCTGCCTGGGGTGTACCCGCGGTCCGGCAGGGTGCACCTGCGGCTCTGGCTCGCCGAGCAGATCTCGGACAGCGTCGGCGCCGTGGGCCTGGCGAGTGCCCCCTGGGTCCCCGTGTACGCCAGGGCCCTCGGGGCGAGGATCGGGCCCGACGTCGACCTCCACTCCGTCCCGCCCGTCACGGGGTTCCTGACGCTCGGTGCAGGCGCCTCCGTGGAGCCGGAGGTGGACCTTTCCGGCTGGTGGATCGACGGCGACCGCGTCCACATCGGTGCCATCGACGTGGGGGCCGGTGCCGTCGTCGGTGCGCGCAGCACGCTGATGCCGGGCGCGAGGGTCGGCGCCCGGGCTGAAGTGGCACCCGGGTCCGCGGTGCAGGGCGCGGTGAAGGCCGGGCAGCTCTTCTCCGGGTCGCCGGCGGTACGGGAGGGCCGCGCCCGGCAGGACTGGCCCGACGCCCCACCGTCCCGCTCGCCGTTCCGAGCGCGCATGGCGTTCCTGGCCTTCGCCGCAGCATCCGGTGCGCTGGCGCTGATCCCGTTCGTCGCCGCCGTCGTCGCGTCCCTGCCCGTGGTGGCCGCCCTCCGCGGTGCGCCGTCGCTCGCCGCCGTATGGCCCACGCTCGTCGGTCCGGTGGTCCTCGCCGCGGTCCTGTGGCTCCTGGTCAACGCGCTCCTCGTCGTCGTCACCGTGCGGCTGCTCGGCCTCGGACTCCAGGAGGGCCACTACCCGGCACGCAGCCGCACCGGGTGGCGGATCTGGGCCACCGAACGCACGCTCGACATGGCGCGCGACCTCCTCTTCCCCCTCTACGCGAGCCTCGTCACGCCGGTGTGGCTCCGCCTGCTCGGGGCGCGCGTGGGGCGGAACGTCGAGGCGTCCACGGTGCTCCTGATCCCGGCGATGACGACCATCGGCGAAGGGGCGTTCCTCGCGGACGACACCAGGGTGGCGTCCTACGAGCTCGGCGGCGGCCACCTGCGCATCGCTCCGGCGAAGATCGGCCGGCGCGCGTTCCTCGGCAACTCCGGCATGACGTCGGCCGGCCGGCGCGTCCCGAAGAACTCGCTCGTCGCCGTCCTCTCGGCCACCCCCGCGAAGGCCAAGGCCGGGAGCTCCTGGCTGGGCAGTCCGCCGTCGCGCCTGCGCCGCCTCGCCGTGACGGGAGACCGCAGCCGCACCTTCCAGCCGCCTCCGCGGCTCAAGGCCGCCCGTGCGTTCTGGGAGCTCTGCCGGATCGTGCCGATCATCCTGACGGTCATGATCGCCGCAGCCTCGCTCGTCATCGTCGACGCGCTCGCCCTGTGGGCCGGGCATGCGGTCGCAGCGCTGCTCAGCGGCCTGGTGTTCATGGCACTCGGAGCCGTCGCCGCGGGAAGCGCCGTCCTCGCGAAGTGGCTGCTCGTGGGACGCATCCGGGCGGGGGAGCACCCGCTCTGGAGCTCGTTCATCTGGCGCAACGAAGTGGTGGACACCTTCATCGAGAGCGTGAGCGCCCCGTGGTTCGCCCGCGCCGCCAGCGGGACACCCGCCCTGGTGTGGTGGCTGCGTGCGCTGGGGTCGAAGATCGGGCAGGGTGTCTGGTGCGAGAGCTACTGGCTCCCCGAGGCGGACCTCGTGACGCTGGGCGCCGGGTCCACCGTCAACCGTGGCTGCGTGGTGCAGACGCACCTCTTCCATGACAGGATCATGAGCATGGACACCGTGGAACTCGCTGCAGGCGCGACCCTCGGCCCGCACAGCGTGATCCTCCCCGCGGCGGACATCGGCTCCGGCGCCACCGTGGGACCCGCCTCGCTCGTCATGCGGGGAGAGACCGTTCCCGCCGGCAGCTCCTGGATGGGGAACCCGGTCAGCTCGTGGACCGGGCCCGGACCCGTGCGTGGGCAGTAGCTCCGAGGGCTCCGCGCCCGATCCCTACACGCCGGGCAACGGCAGCACCGCCTACCGCGTGAAGCACTACGACCTCACCCTGGACTACAAGCTCGCCAGCAACCGCCTCTCCGGCCGTGCGGTCCTCACCATGGCCGCCCACCGCGAGCTGCACCAGCTCGAGCTCGACCTGAGCGGGCTGCGGACCACCAAGGTCACCTCCGACACGGTGCGCGTGCGATCGTTCAAGGAGCGGGCGGGCAAGCTGGTCGTCGCCTTCCGTGATCCCGTGCCCGACGACGCCGAGCTGCGGCTCGACATCCGGTACGAGGGGAACCCGGCACCCATCAGCGGTATCTGGGGAGACGTCGGCTGGGAGGAGCTCACCGACGGCGTCCTCGTGGCCGGGCAGCCGACCGGTGCGCCGTCGTGGTTCCCCTGCAACGACCACCCCTCCGGCAAGGCGTCCTACCGGTTCACCGTGACCACCGACGCAGGCTACCGCGCGGTGTGCAACGGCGTGCTCGTCTCGCGCATCGCGAAGTCCAGCCGCACCACCTGGGTGTACGAGCAGTCGGAGCCGATGCCCACCTACCTCGCGACCGTGCAGATCGGCCGGTACGACCTCGTGGCACTGAACGACCCGGCGCAGCCCGCCGTCCACCTTCCCCGCCATGCGGGCGGCGGACGGGAAAGGGGGCGTCCCGTTCCCCAGTACGCGGCCGTGCCGGCGGCCCTCGCGCACGCGGCGAAGGCCTCCCTCGGCCGGCACCACGAGATGATGACCGCCTTCGAGGAGTGCTTCGGGCCCTACCCGTTCCCGCAGTACCTCCTGGTGGTGGCGGACGACGAGCTGGAGATCCCCCTCGAGGCGCAGACGCTGTCCATCATCGGGCGCAACCACCTCGACGAGGGCTGGGAGGCGCAACGGCTGATCGCGCACGAGCTCGCGCACCAGTGGTTCGGCAACGCGGTCACCACCGCCCGCTGGCAGGACATCTGGCTGCACGAGGGTTTCGCCTGCTACGCGGAGTGGCTCTGGTCCGAGGCGAGCGGGGCGACGACGGCGGAGGCGCATGCGCGCTCGACGCACCAGCGTCTCGCCGGTGAACCCCAGGATCTCGTGATCGGCGACCCCGGCGCCGCGGACATGTTCGACGACCGCGTGTACAAGCGCGGCGCACTCGCGCTGCATGCACTCCGCACCGCCGTGGGCGACGACGCCTTCTTCGGCCTCCTCCGTTCGTGGACGGCCGAGCACCGCTTCGGTTCGGTCACGACGCCGGACTTCCTCGCCTTCGTGACCCGTACCCTGCCCGGGACCGACGCCGAGGCGCTCCTCGGTCCGTGGCTGCACACCGGGGCGCTTCCCGCCCCGTAGAGCGGATCGTCCGGCGACGGGCCGCTGCCGCCCGGCCCGCCTCCCTGGTCGACGCGCGCGGCCTGCCGCCCGGACCGTTTCCCTGGTCGGCGCGTGCGGCCTGCCACCGGGCCCGCTTCCCTGGTCGACGCGCGCGGCCTGCCGCCCGGCGGCCGAGGGCCACGGCCCGGGACTAGGGCACGACGGCGACGGCGGCCGTCAGTCCGTGCCCGTTCAGCAGCACTCCGTCGATCCGGTGCAGATCCCTGACCCGGCCATCGTCGAGGACGTCGAGTTCGTGCGGATCGAGGGGCCGTGTACCGCGCCCCGCGCCGCTGAGCGCCTCCGCGCCTGCGCGCGCACCCGTCTGGGGACCGGCGCCGGCACCCGGGTCCGTACCGCCGCCGAAGCCGGTCCCGAGAGCCTTGGCTACGGCCTCCTTCCGCGCCCAGAGCCGTGCCCGCGTCGCTGCGCGTCCGTCCGGTGGCATCCCGTGCACGGACCGGCGCTCGCGGGCCGTCAGGGCCACGTCGTCGAAGCCGTCGAAGTCCACCTCGGTCACGGCGGTGAGGTCCACGCCCAGGCTCTGCGGCTTGTCCGCCCGGTCGCCGATCACGGTGAGGGCGCCGACCAGGACGAACCCCGCGGCGCGGGAGAGGCTGAGGGACAGAGGCGTCCGCTCGCCGTCCACGGTGTAGCCGGGCCTCCCGTGGTCGGACCCGCCGGCGGGCGAGCACCGGGGACAGGCGAAGTCGGACCGGAGGCGTCCGGGATCGACGTCGAGCAGCTCCGCGGCGAGCTCCCGGAGGGCCGCACGGCCGGCCACGAATTGCCCTGCCCGAACCGGATCGACGAAACGACCGGCGCGCTCACGTTCGAGGGCATCGAGACCGTCGACATCGTCGAAGCCTTCGAACCGGGCAGGGGCCCGCCCGCCCGGCTCGCCCGACGGGTCGGGCCCAGGGCGAGGACCGGGTGCGGGACCGGTCCGGACGAGCCGGACGACGACGCCGGACGGCGGCTCCGGGGAGGCGGCGCCGGGCAGCGATCGGGACGTCATCACCCCATGATGGTCGATGGATGCTCCCGCGAGGTGGTCCTGCCCACGGACGATGGCCAGACGGGCCCTGCGCAAGGGTACGACGGCGGATCCGTGCCGGTGGATCCGGGTGACGGATCCCTGGTGACGGAATCCCGGTGACGGACCCCTAGTAACGGATCCCTGGTGACGGACCCCTAGGGACGGACGTCGAAGAGTTCGGTGCAGACGTCATCGCGCAGGATGAACGGGCGCGGTCGGTCGGCGTCGGTTCGCCGGCCGTACACATAGTATCCGCGTCCCTCCCCGGGGCCGCCGGCTGCGCGGTCGATCGCGTGCACGAGCCGGGGTGTCAGCGGCCCGGCCGGCCCGATGCTCTGGAGTTCCTCGATCTCGTGCGGTGCGAGTCCCCGCACAACGCCTTTCACATCGGCCATCCCTGCGGTTCCCGTCCGTCGGTTCGTGCTGTGCATGAGCTTCCGACCCTAGGGAAGGCCGATGAACCAGGCATGAACGGGGCGGGACCGGCGGGTGATCCTCCGTGAACCGATCATCGTCGTGGCTGATCAGCACGGGTGCGTCCGGTAGGAGTGTCGGGGCTCAGTCGTCGTACGCCCTGAACTGCTCCACCGAGACGATCCGCCCCTGGTTGGCGCTGCTGACCTGGCAGATCACGGCCTCGCCGGGCGCCAGATAGGGGTCCTCGACCGGCAGGAGGGCCCGGAGGGTGCCGGTCATGTGGTTGCCGAGCACCGAGAAGACCAGGGGCAGCACGGGCCGGTGGGTGCAGATCGCCACAGACCGGCGCTTGTCGAAGACCCGCTCGACGGCCGACCGCGCGCGCCCGGGCCGGCGAGCGGCGTCGTGCTCGGTCAGGGCATCCACGAGCTTGAGCTTCGCGCTGCGCTGATTGACGTAGGGGGAGACGGTCTGGACGCACCGGACCCAGGGGCTGCTGACCACGCGCTCGGGGTTCCAGGCCTGCAGCAGCCGGCCGACCGCGATCGCCTGGCGCCGGCCCGTGGCGGCGAGGGGACGCTCGCCCTCGGCGCGGCTCCACGACGAGCGCGGCTTCGCCTTCGCGTGACGCACGACGATCAGCGGCCAGGTCTGCAGGTCCTTCGCGCGGTGCGCGGCGACCAGCGCGTCGAGCGGCTCGACATCGGACGGGTTGCTGAGCATCGTCCGGGCCCGCTCCGGGGCCACCCACTCGAAGCGGTCCACCTCCTTGCCGTCGGGCACGGGCGTGAGCCGCTCGGTCCTCGCCGCCCAGTAGTGCACCGTCTTCCCACCCGACGTGACCGGATAGGTGATGGTCGCGAGCGGGATGCCGAGCTTGACGCTCACCCCCACCTCCTCGAACGTCTCGCGCACGGCGCATTCGGGCGTCGTCTCACCCGGATCGAGCTTGCCCTTGGGCCACGACCAGTCGCCGTAGCGCGGCCGGTGGATGATCATGACCTCCAGGGACCCCTTCTCCACGCGCCAGCACAGCGTGCCTGCCGCGATGACCGTGGCGCCACTGCCCGGTGCGGTCTGGGCGGTCGCGTCCTTCGTCGACGTCGCCATCAGCGGCGCGACACCGCTCGCTGGCGCGCCCGGGAGGCGAGCAGCCACGACTGGATGTCCTCGAGCGGTGCGCCGCCGTCGTCCTTGTGGTGCCGGGTCCAGCAGCCCGTCTCGTCGAGGTGCCAGCTGGAGACGCCCGGGTTCATGTAGCGGTCCATGAGGGTCATCAGGTAGGAGATGTCCTCCGGTGCGCTCAGCTGGACGAGTGCCTCGACGCGACGGTCGAGGTTGCGGTGCATCATGTCCGCCGAGCCGATGAAGACGGCGGGCTCCCCGCCGTTGGCGAACGCGAAGACGCGGGAGTGCTCGAGGAACCGGCCGAGCACGGAGCGCACCGTCACGTTCTCGCTGAGTCCCGGGACGCCGGGGCGGACGGAGCAGATGCCGCGGACGATCACGTCGACCTGCACGCCGGCCTGCGAGGCCCGGTAGAGCGAGTCGATGATGGCTTCGTCCACCATCGAGTTGACCTTGATGACCACACGCGCGGCGAGACCGGCCTGCTTGTTGGCGATCTCCCGCTCGATGCGGTCGATCAGGCCTGAGCGGACCGAGCGCGGAGCGACGAGCAGGCGCTTGAACGTGGATTTCGGGGCGTACCCGGAGAGCTGGTTGAACAGCCTGGAGAGGTCCTGGCCCACCTGCTCGTTCGCGGTGAGGAGACCGAGGTCCTCGTAGTACCGCGCCGTGCGGGGGTGGTAGTTGCCGGTGCCGATGTGGCAGTACCGGCGCAACCCGTCGATCTCCTGCCGCACCACGAGGGAGAGCTTGCAGTGCGTCTTCAGGCCCACGATCCCGTACACCACGTGCACGCCTGCCTGCTCGAGCTTCCGGGCCCAGGAGATGTTCGCCTGCTCGTCGAAGCGCGCCTTGATCTCGACGAGCGCGAGGACCTGCTTGCCGGCCTCCGCGGCGTCGATCAGGGCGTCGACGATCGGGGAGTCACCCGAGGTGCGGTACAGCGTCTGCTTGATGGCCTGCACCTTGGGGTCGGCCGCGGCCTGCTCCAGGAACGCCTGCACCGACGTCGAGAAGGAGTCGTAGGGGTGGTGCAGGAGGATGTCCCGGCGGCGCATGGCGGCGAAGACGTTCGCGGCCTTCGAGGTCTCGCTCTCGTTGAGGTGGCGGCTCGTGTGCGGGACGTGCTTCGGGTAGTGCAGGTCGCCGCGGTCGATCCCGGCGATGACGCTGAGTCCCCGGAGGTCCAGGGGGGCGGGGAGGTTGTAGACCTCGTCCTCCTCGACGCCGAGCTCGCGCGACAGCAGGGCGCGGATGCTCGGATTGATGTCCGTGGTCACCTCGAGGCGCACGGGCGGACCGAAGCGGCGGCGGAGCAGCTCCTTCTCGAGGGCCTGCAGCAGGTTCTCGGCGTCGTCCTCCTCGACCTCGAGGTCCTCGTTGCGGGTCACGCGGAACAGGTGGTGCTCGAGCACCTCCATGCCGGGGAACAGCTGGTCGAGGTGGACGGCGATGACCTCCTCGAGCGGGATGAAGCGCGCGATCCGCCCGGCGACGTTCCCGGCACGCGGCCCGTCCACGGACATGAGGCGCGGCAGCTGGTCCGGCACCTTCACGCGGGCGAAGAGCTCCTTCTCGCTGACCGGGTTGCGGACCACGACGGCGAGGTTGAGGGAGAGCCCGGAGATGTAGGGGAACGGGTGGGCGGGATCGACGGCGAGGGGCGTCAGGATCGGGAAGACCTTCTCCGCGAAGATCTTGTGCAGTTCCGCCCGCGCGGTCCCGTCGAGTTCCTGCCAGGTGGTGAGGTGGATCTGCTCCTCGGCGAGGGCCGGCCGGATGTGCTCGGCGAACACGGCCGCGTGGCGCTGCTGCAGCTGGTAGCCGTCCTGCATGATCTTCTCGAGCTGCTCGATCGGGCTGAGTCCCGCGGCCGAGGGGACGGCGAGCCCGGTGGCGATGCGGCGCTTCAGCCCGGCGACACGGACCATGAAGAACTCGTCGAGGTTGGACGCGAAGATGGAGAGGAAGTTGACCCGCTCCAGCAGGAAGAGCTCGGGGTCCTCCGCGAGTTCGAGCACGCGGGCGTTGAAGTCGAGCCAGCTGATCTCGCGGTCGAGGAAGCGGTCCGGCCGGATGTCGCCGGAGGGCAGGAGGCTCGGAGCAAACTCCGGGATGTCGATGCGGTCCTGCGTCGCCCGCGCGGGGGCCGTCTCGGACGAGCCGTAGAGCGAGGCACCCCGGGGTGTGGTCTTCGAATCCATGGCGTCTCCTGCAGGTGGGCGGGCATCATCGCGTACCCCGCCGTGATCGGGCAGGGGTACGCCTCGAAAATAACCTTACAAGGTGGCCTGCGCCGCGGTCCGCGCGTACATGACGTCCACGTCCCACCGGGTGAAACCGAGGGCGCGGTACAGCGCGACGGCGGCGGTGTTGTCCGCGTCGACGTAGAGCATGATCGCCTGCAGGCCCTTGCCGTGCAGGTGGTCGATCCCCGCGATGGTCAGCGCCTTACCGAGGCCGGTACCCTGCGCCTCGGGCGCCACCCCGACGACGTAGACCTCGCCCATGGCCGGGTGCCCGCCGGTGCCCGGGTGGACCTTCGTCCAGTGGAAGCCGAGCAGGGTGTCGTCCGCGGACCGCACGGCGAGCAGGAAGCCCGCGGCGTCGAACCAGTCCTCGTCCAGGCGTGCCTCGAGGTCCGCGCGCGTCGTCGCCCCCTGTTCCGGATGGTGCGCGAAGGCGGCGGCGTTGACGGCGAGCCAGGCCTCCTCGTCCCGACCGCGGACGAAGGGACGCAGCACGACGCCGTCGGGCAGGCGCAGGGCGGGGACCGACTGCTCGACGGCGGCACGCGTGAGCCGCATGCGCCAGAGTTCCCGCACGGGCGCGTAGCCGAAGCGCGCGGCGAGGTCGGCGGCCGCCGAATGGTTGCCGTGGGACCAGCCGCGGAGATCGGTGATCCCTTCGGCGAGGACGGCCTCGATCAACGCCGTTCCGGCGCCCTCCCCCCGGCAGTCCGGCCCGACGACGAGCTCGAGGACGGAGCCGTCGCCCGACCCGCGGGTGATCACCGCGACTCCGGCCAGATCGCTGTCCGGCTGGCCCGCGGACCGCGCGGTGATGACGAGCAGTCGCTCGCCGGCGTCCTCGGCGCGCAGCGTGACGAGGGTCTGCTCCGAGAGGGGAGGGTTGCCGTCGGCCTCGGAGGCTGCCGCGGCGAGGCGGCGGATCTCCTCGAGGGTCGCGACCGCCGGCGCGCCGGCGATCCTGTCGACGGACCAGGTGGGTGTGTGCTCGACGGCGGTCATGCGCCCAGCCTAGCCCTGCCCCGGTCGGTGCCGGTTTGCCGGTCGCCCGGGCGTGGGGTAGTGTCGTGACCTGCTCGAGGGGGATGCACCAGTGGGGTGCCCGCGATACGTTCGACCCGTATGTCCTCCACCACGGTCCCGTCACCGGGACAGCGAAACCCCCTTCCACCCGTGGTGGAAGGGGGTTTCGTCGTTCCCGCGGGGGTCCTTGTCCGGGCGGCCTCCGGTCAGGCGTCCTGGTTGACCGAGCTGCGGTCCTCGGGGAGACGGGTGAGTGTGAACCGGTACCCGACGTTGCGCACGGTGCCGATGAGCTGCTCGTGGTCCGAGCCCAGCTTCGCCCGGAGGCGCCGCACGTGCACGTCGACGGTGCGCGTGCCCCCGTAGTAGTCGTAGCCCCAGACCTCGTGCAGGAGCTGGTCACGGGTGAAGACGCGGCCGGGGTGCTGCGCCAGGTACTTCAGGAGCTCGAACTCCTTGTAGGTCAGGTTCAGCGGCTCGCCGCCGACCCGGGCCGTGTAGCTGGCCTCGTCGATGACCACCCCGGAGGCGTGGATCTCCGTGCTGGTCTCCTCGCCGGCAGCGGCGGACCTCGCGATGACTAGGCGCAGCCTGGCCTCCACCTCCGCAGGACCCGCGGAGTCGAGCACGACGTCGTCGGCGAGCCAGTTGGCCGCGACGGCGGCCATACCGCCCTCCGTCAGGACGAGGACCAGGGGGGCACTCAGGCCCGTCGCCTTCAGCAGCTGGGTCAGCGACCGGGCGCCCACGAGGTCCTTCCGCGCGTCCACGAGGACGACGTCGCACGGTTCCGTCTCGAGGAGGGCCGTGGGCTCGGCCGCGAGGATGTGCACCTTGTGGTTCAGCAGTTCGAGGGCCGGCAGGATGTCGACGGACGATCCGGTCGTGTTCGTGAGCATCAGGATGTGCGGCATGTGTCCTCCACGGGTCGGGAATGCGCATCATCGGGCAGCGGCGCCACCGCCCCCTGGACGGGTGGGCGAGGCGGGTAGAGATGTGGGCAAGTATAGCCGCAGGCCTCCCCGGCCTGTGATGCGGCGCACGCGACGGTGTCCGTGCGCCGGGCGTCCCGCCGCCGTTTTCCCGCCCCCCGAGGACGTAGGGCAGTATTGCTGGGATGAAGAGGACGAGTGTGGCCGCAGCGGCAGGGGCCGCGTCGGGGGCGACGGCGGCGATCGTCGGGGCCTCCTATGTCTCGTCGCCGTCGGTGGCGATCGTCGCCGGAGTGCTGTGCCTCGTCGCGGCGATCGGCTGGCCCGCGATCCTCCGGGTGCCCGCCCGGAAGAGCCAGGCCGCGGCGATCGGACTGAGCGCCCTGCTGGCCGTCGTCCTCACCGCCGCCGGCCCCGGGCCGTCCTTCCTGACCTGGTTCCCCGCGTCGGTGGCCCTCGGTGTCGGGGCCGTCTTCATGATCCAGCTGATCCGCGGCACGGGACAGAGCTACCGCCTGGAATCGACGCTCGGGGCGAGCTCGGGAGTGATCGCCGTGGCCATGGGATCGGGCTGGGTGGCCGCCGACAGGCTGGGGGTGAATGCTGCCGATTCGGGCGTCCTCCTCGTCACGGGGGTGAGCATCATCATCGCGATCGCCGTGTGCCTCCTGCCCCTGCCCGACCGCCTCGTGGCTCCTGCCGCCGTCGTCCTCGCAGCGCTCGCCGGTCCGCTGGGCGCACTCCTGTTCACCGATGTCCCGGCCCTTCCCGCCGCCGTGGTGGGCGTGGCGTGCGGAGCGGTCCTCGCCGGCACCCGCCGCCTCCTCGTGGCCCGCGAGTCCCCCCTCGACACCACCGCGGCGATCGCGGCGGGCGTGGCCCCGGTGCTGGCCCTCGGCGCCGTCGTGTACTTCCTCGAGAAGCTGCTCCTGGCCTGATCGTCCTCCCACCGGGCGTGCCGCTGCCTCCGCCCGGGAAGCCGTCCGCGCTGCGGCGAGCACGTCCCGGGGCGTCGGTGCCCCGCGCTAGGATGGAGGCATGTCCATCCTCGCTCTTGAAATCTTCTTCATCTCGCTGCTGGTCCTCGCCGGTCTCGGCATGGCCGGTTTCGCAGCCCTCGTGATCACGCGCCTCTACAAGGGCCAGAAGTAGCCGATCGGCCCGGAGCCCCATGTCGATCGATCTGCCCACCGACCTCACGCCCGAGCTCGTCCCGCTGTCGTGGCTCCTCGGAACCTGGGAGGGCACCGGGATGCTCGGTGAGGGGACTGCTGAATCGGAGCGTTTCTCCCAGCGTGTCGTCTTCTCCCAGCACGGCCTTCCCTACCTGCAGTACAGCGCGGAGTCCTGGCTCATCGACGAGCAGGGCGCGCAGTTGCGCCCGCTCTCGGTGGAGACGGGTTTCTGGTCGTTGGAGCGCAAGCTCGACGACTCCGACGTCGGCCCGGGTCTGAACCCCGCCGACATCGTCCCCGCCCTGAAGAGCGCCGACGAGGTGGAGCAGTTCCGCAACGACGCCGGCGGCTTCGACATCACGGCGACCATCGTGCACCCCGGCGGCATCGCCGAACTGTACTACGGCAGCATCAAGGGTCCGCAGATCCAGCTGAGCACGGACCTCGTGATGCGCGGACAGCACTCCAAGGAGTACACCGCGGCCACGCGCCTCTTCGGCCTGGTGGAGGGTGATCTCTACTGGCGCTGGGACGTCGCGGCGGACGGCAACGCGCTCGAGGCGCACGCATCGGCGATCCTCAAGAAGACGTTCTGACCCTGCCGCCCGTCCGGAAGACGTCCTGACCCTGCCGCCCGTCCGGCTGCCGCCCGCACCACCGCAGGAATAGTCACGCTCGGAAGGCGTTACATGGTCATGAGCACACCCAGCCCACTCCTTGCCCGTCCCGGCGCCGTCGAAGGCGGGGGAGCGGACGCACACGTCGCGTCCCACTACGGGGATCCCTTCCGTGAGCAGCGTGTCCTCGCCGAGGGGCAGGCCGTCGTGGACCTCTCGCACCGCGGTGTCGTCACGGTCGCCGGACCGGACCGGTTGAGCTGGCTCAACACCCTGTCCTCCCAGCTGCTGCTCGGACTGCGGCCCGGGCAGAGCTCGGAGACCCTGCTGCTCACCGTCCAGGGGCGCATCGAGTACTCGATCCACATCGTCGACGACGGCACCACGGCCTGGCTGATCACCGAGGGTGGGGAGGCCGCGCCGCTCGCCGCCTGGCTCGAGCGCATGAAGTTCATGCTGCGGGTCGAGGTGACGGACGCCACGGACGAGTGGGCGGTGCTCGGAGCGACCGGCGCGCTGCCCGAGCTGGGCACCGATGTCGTCGTCTGGGAGGATCCCTGGCCCGCCGTCGGCGTGGGTGGGTACGCGTACTCCACGGTCGAGGCAGGCTCCCACCCCGGCCGCGAGCGCCCTTGGTTCGAGTACCTCGTGCCGCGCGGAGCACTGGACACGACCGTGACCCGGACGGGGCTCGCCCTGGCCGGTTCATCGGCCGCGGAAGCCCTGCGGATCGCCGCCTGGCGGCCCCGGCCCGGGTTCGAGACCGACGAGAAGACCATCCCGCACGAACTCGACCTCATGCGCACCGCCGTGCATCTCGCCAAGGGCTGCTACAAGGGTCAGGAGACCGTCGCGCGCGTGCACAACCTCGGGCATCCTCCGCGGCGCCTGACCTTCCTGCACCTCGACGGCAGCCAGCACACGCTTCCCGTGGCGGGCAGCCCGGTGCTCAGCGAGGGCAGGACCGTGGGCCGGGTCACCTCCGTCGGTCACCACTACGAGATGGGCCCCATCGCCCTCGCCGTCCTCAAGCGGTCCGTCGACGCCTCCGCGGACCTCCTGGTGCAGGACGGCGACGAGCTCTACGCCGCAGCGCAGGAGGTCATCGTCGCGCCTGACGCCGGCCAGGTGGTCGGACGCGCCACGGGCTTCCTGAGGGCGCCGCGGTGACCGGTGTCCATGACGGTCAGGGCGGCGGCCGGCAGGCGGCCCCGGGCGACGACGGAGCGGCGGCGGCGATCGCCCTGGCGCATGCCCTGTTCGACGCCGCGCGGCAGGGCGACGCCGCGACGCTCACCCGCTACCTCGACGCCGGGGTGCCCCACACGCTGACCAACACGGCGGGCGACAGCCTGCTCATGCTGGCCGCCTACAGCGGGCATCCCGCGATCGTCCGTGACCTGCTGGCGCGCGGAGGCGACGCCGACCAGGCGAACGACCGCGGGCAGACCCCGCTCGCGGGCGCCGTCTTCAAGGGTCACACCGAGGTCGCGCGGCTGCTCCTCGACGCGGGAGCGGACCCCGACGCCGGTACCCCGTCCGCTCGGGCCGCAGCGGAGATGTTCGGCCGGACCGAGCTCATGGCCCTGTTCGACGGGTGACCGCCTCCGCGCGCCCGTCAGCAGGGTGCCCGCCGTTCCGGCCTGCCGGGAGGGTCACTTCGCGTCGAGGATGACCGACGTCTGGGTCCCGGCGTAGGCGAATCCCGCCCGCAGCGCGGTGCGCTGCGATGCTGTGTTGTCCGTCCGAGCGCGCCACTGGGGCACCAGGCCGGCAGCCATGGACTCCGCCACCGCCACGGCCGCGATGCGCTGGGCGTAGCCCTTCCGCCGTTCGTCGGGCGGGGTGATGACGGCCAGGTGCGCGAGGATCCCCTCCCAGATGTCGTAGCCCGCCCCGGCCAGCGGCACCGGGCGGCCCGCTTCCGGCTCGCCGTCGCCCTCCACCAGTACGAAAGGGTGCTCCGACTCGCTGAGGCCGGCTTCCGCGACATCGTCGGGCGGGCACCGGCGTTCGAGATCGAGGACGAGATCCCGCTCGCCCGACACCACCGCCGGAGGGCCGTCGAAGCGGGGCAGCGTGTCGCAGAAGTACAGCCGTGCCTCGCCGAGTCCCCGGCCGCCGTGGTCGCGGCTCAGGGAGAGCAGGGTCGAGTGGCTCCGGAGGTCGGGACCCGTCAGCGTCCTGCCCGCGTCGACCGCCCACCGCGGACCCTTCAGGATCTCGCGGCCGAACAGGGTCACGAAGGTCAGGACCCCGGTGTCGTCGTCCACGCTGTAGAGGCGATCGCCGCCGTCGCCCTCGAGGGCGCCGTCCTCCAGTCCGAGAAGCCGTGACCAGGCGAGCCTGATGATCGAGACGGTGCCGGGATCGAGTTCCACGGTCACCCGAAGAGGATGGCGGCTTCGTCGTAGCGGTGCTGCGGAACCCGCTTCAGATTTCCGAGTGCGGCCTCGAAGCCCACGTGGGCGATCTCCGTGCCGTTCAGCGAGACCATCGTGCCCCACAGCTCGTCCTTGACGGAATCCACCGCCGCCATGCCGAGGCGCGTGGCGAGGACGCGGTCGAAGGACGTCGGCACGCCGCCGCGCTGGATGTGTCCGAGGATGGTGGCGCGGGTCTCGATGCCTGTGCGGGACTCCAGCTCGGGTGCGAGCTGGTCGGCGATGCCGCCGAGGCGGGGGCGGCCGAAGGTGTCCAGTCCGCGTTCCGAGTGGGCCTGCTCCATGTGCGAGGGCACAAAGCCCTCCGCGACGACCACGAGGGGCGCGCGGCCTCGGGCGTTGGCATCCGAGACCCATTCGGCGATCTGCTCGATGCTCGTCTGCTGCTCGGGGATGAGGATGGCGTGCGCACCGGAGGCCATGCCGGCATGCAGGGCGATCCACCCGACGTGGCGCCCCATGACCTCGGCGATCATGCAGCGGCTGTGGGATTCGCCGGTGGTGCGCAGGCGGTCGATCGCCTCGGTGGCGATCTGCACGGCGGTGTCGAACCCGAAGGTGTAGTCGGTGGCGTCGAGATCGTTGTCGACCGTCTTGGGAACACCCACGATCTTGAGGCCGAGGTCCGTCAGCCGCTTCGCGGCGGCCAGCGTGCCCTCGCCGCCGATGGCGATGACCGCGTCGATGCCCAACCGGTCGAGATTGGCCTTGATGGCCTCCGCGCCGCCCTTGCCCTCGAACGGGTTGGTGCGCGAGGTGCCGAGGATGGTGCCGCCCTGCTTGGAGATGCCCCGCACCGCATGGCGGGGAAGGTCGACGACGTCACCCTCGACGACGCCTCGCCACCCGTCCCGGAATCCCACGAACTCCTGGTCGTACGTCTTGATGCCCTTGAGCACGGCGCCACGGATGACGGCGTTCAGCCCGGGGCAGTCGCCGCCGCTGGTGAGGATTCCGATCTTCATGAGGGGTGGGTTTCCTTCGGAGAGGGGGTGGGTGGTCCGTCAGGAGCACGCCGTTGGGCCCGCCTATGATTCTAGACACACCCCGGCCCGGCCACCCGAACGCGTCACACCCTGCCCGGACCCCCTGCCGGTCCGGCGTCGGGTGTGCCGGGGAGCACGTAGGCTGGGACGGACCGGCGCACGGCGGACCGAGTCCCGCCGAGCGATCCCCCGCAGGTCCGAGGAGGACACCAGCAGTGCCCCAGGCAGGTTTTGCGCCAGCGGCGCTGCGCATGGTCCACATCTCCCGGCCGGTCCTCTGGATCAACACGCTGGGCACCGGCGTCGTGGGCCTGTGGCTCACCGGGGCGTTCTGGCAGTGGGAGGTCCTGGCGCTCCTGGTCTGGCTCACGCTGCCGTTCAATCTCCTCATCTACGGCGTCAACGACATCTTCGACCAGGACACCGACGCGCTCAACCCGCGCAAGGGCTCCCTCGAGGGGGCGCTCATCCGGGCATCGGAGGTCCGGGCCATCTGGATCGCGGTCCTCGCGACCAACGTGCCGTTCCTCGCGTGGTTCGCCGTCACGCTGCCTCCTGCGGCGCTCGCCTGGATCGCGGCCTACGCCCTGGTGTTCGTGTTCTACTCGGCGCCACCCCTGCGCTTCAAGGCGCGTCCCTACCTCGATTCGATCAGCAACGCGGCCTACGCCTTCCCCCTCGTGATCGTGCCCTACGCCCTGGGTGCCGAGCCGGTCTGGGCGGCCGCCGTAGGCCTGATGGCCTGGAGTGCGGCGAAACACACCTACGACGCCGTCCAGGACATCGACGAGGACAGGGGAGTGGGGATCACGACGACGGCGGTCCGGCTCGGGCCGCGTGGGGTCGTCGCGTGGAGCGGTGCGTGGTGGGCCCTTTCCACCGTGTGCTTCGCCCTCGTCAACATCCCGGTCGCCGTCGTGAACGCGCTGATCGCCGGGTGGCTCCTCCGGGGCCTGTGGCGTGATCCGCGGCCCGAGACCGGCCACCGGCTCTACCGCTACTCCATCGCCTTCCCCTATGTGGCGGGCACCGTTGCGGGCGTCCAGCTCGTCGTCGCCCTCACGCTGGGGCTCTACCGATGAGCCGCGTCGTCGTCGTCGGGGGCGGGATCGGTGGTCTCACCGCCGCCGCGCTCCTCGGCCGCGCGGGTCACAGTGTCACGCTGCTCGAGGCATCGGACCATGTGGGCGGCAAGAGCCGCCGTATCGAGGTGGACGGCCAGCGCATGGACACCGGGCCGTCGCTGTTCACCTTCCCGACGGTCTGGCGGGAGCTGCTGGACCTGCTCGACGCCGTCACCCCCGCTTCCACCGATCCCGCATCGGCCGCCGCCGAGGCCGGCCTGGATCTCGAGCGCCTGGCCGAGATCGGCACCTACTACTACCGCGGGGAGGCCTGCCCGCTGCCCGTCCCCCCGGGACACCCGTGGCACGACGCCTGGGAACGCTTCGCCGCCGAGCACGGTGTGCTGGGGGGCGACGTCTCACGCCTGCTGACGACCGGTCCGCTCGACCGGCAGTCCCACCCGGCGCTGGCCAAGCTCGCCGGCCTCTACGGGCGTCGCCTCACCACCCGCAGCTACCTCGACAGCCTCCACTGGCTGCCCGAGGGGCTACGGGAGGTCATCGCGATCCACACGCTCAATGCCGGGGTCAGCCCCACCCGGACGCCCGCCCTCTACGCGAGCATGCCGGCGATCATGGCGCACGACGGCGTCTGGATCCCGCGCGGTGGCATCTACGAGCTCGTGCTCGCCCTGGAACGGCTGGCTGTCGGCGCCGGCGTCGAGATCCGCACCGGGGAGCCTGCACGGCGGATAGGCCGGCGTCGCGTGGTCACGGCGGAGGGGACGTACCCGGCCGACGCCGTCGTCAGTGGCCTCGACGCCCATCGGCTCGCAGGGCTGCTGGCCGGTCGTCGTCCGAGGACGCCGCGCAGGCTCACCTGTTCCGCCGTCGGTGTGTACGCGGTCCTCTCGCGCCCCCTGCCCGAGGGGACCCCGCGGCACGGCGTCATCATGCCGGACGATCCCGCGGCGCTCTACGCGAGCCTCGAAGAAGGCTCCGAGCCGGAGCAGACCATGGCGTTCGCCAACTACTATCCCGCTGACGAGGTGTATCCCAACCGGTCGGCGACCCTCGCCCTGCTCCTCACCGCCCCGGCGAACGGCCGGACCTACACGCTCGAGGATCCCTTCGTCCGGCGGGAGTTGGCCCGCACCACCCGCGTCCTCGGCCTGCCCGAGCCCCTCGAGAACTACGTCGCGTCGTCGACGGTGCTCGACCCCGGATACTTCGGCGAGCGGGGGTCGGCCGGCGGGGCGCTGTACGGCGCCGTGCACCCGGCCTGGATGAGCGGGCCGTTCCACGTCCCGCCGTACTCGGACCCGTTGCGGCCCTGGCTGTGGCGCGTGGGTGCGTCCGTGCATCCGGGAGGTGGGCTGCCCGCCGTCCTCGGCGGGGCCATGATGTCCACGCAGAAGCTCCTGGCGCGGCTGGGACCGGTGGCCTAGGGAGCCTCATCGGCGGGCAACCGACCGGTTTCCGCCTCGCGGCACGGGATGCGGGACTCCTCCGGTTCAGGCGGTTGAATCTTCCACCCGGCCGCATGGACCGCGGTGGCGGCCGGTCAGCCGGAGTGTGCGCGGGCGCCGGAGGCCTGCGGGGCTGCGATGCTCCGGGTCAGCTGCAGCCGCCGGCGGACGATGCCGGCGATGAGCACCGCGGCGAGGACGGCCGGGAACGCGAGGCCCGAGAAGATGCACACGCCGAGCCAAAGGAACATCGACACGAGCAGGCTGTCGAGCAGGCCGGGCCGGAGCGGCTGATCGGCGATGCGCCGTCCGCCGATCAGGGTCACGAGTGCCGATGCGATGAGTCCGGAGATCAGCCAGCCGCCGTAGTTGGAGAGCGGTACGCCGTAGTAGGGGCCGCCACCGGGCCAGATCCAGAATCCGAGGGCCACGGCGCCCGGGTCGAGCACGCCGTCGATCACGACCAGCAGGAGACCGCCGAGCAGGATCCTTCGCAGGGGGGAACCCGCGCCCGACACCATGGCCACGGCTCCGATGACGAGGGGCACGTAGGACAGCGGCAGCAGGTACGGGACGAGGCCGAGGATGGTGGGGCCCATGGCGCTGCCGTAGTAGAACTCGCCGTAGGGGACACCCGTGGCCACCCCGAATCCCTCGATCAGGTAACCGAAGACCGACACCGCGATCAGCGTCGCGGCGCCGCGTGCGGCGCCGAACTGGTGGACGAGGGCGACGAAAGCCGGAAGCGCGATGAGGAGGTTGAAGCCGTAGGACGCGTACTCGGCGCCCTCGACGTCGGGGAACCGCACCACGAAGTAGCCGGATACGAAGAGGAACGCGCAGGCGACGACGAGCAGGAGGGGGAAGCTTCGGGCAGCGGAGGTCTTCGGCACGGCATCCATCCTTGCAGGTCACGGAGAAGGACGGGGCATCGTCTCCGAAGGCCCCGTCCCCGTCGCGCCCGTCCTGGCGGGTGTCAGCGGCTGAGTGCCTTCTCCAGCGCGATCGTGCCGTCCGTCGTCGGCAGCAGCAGCCAGAGCACCGCGTAGAGGGGAAGGCCGATGAACGGGAGCAGGAAGCTCAGCAGCATCGCGATCCGGACGTAGCTCACCCGCCAGCCGTACTCCCGGGCGATGCCGGAGGCGATGCCGCCGAGGATTCCCCCGGGTGCGCGCTTGATGGGGGAGGAGCGGAGGATGCGGTAGAAGGACTGCATGGTGTGCCTTTCGGGTTCTGGCCGTGTCGGCCGTGACTGTCGGTCGGTCGATCGGGTGCTGCCTCGGCGCTGCCTGGGTGGCGCCCCGGTGATGCCGGGGTCGGAGCGCCGCCTGATGCGGGGATCCGGTGCTCCGCTTCAGTATGCCGTGGGGGAATACGGGCCGTGCCCGGCGGACGGGAGGTCGTCGTCGTCCTCGAACGACGCGATACCCGCGCTGTCCCTGTCCTGCTGACCGATCGGCGTGCCGCGTCCACGCAGGGACAGAAGGCCTCCTGCGACGAGCGCGAGTCCGACGCCGACCAGGAGACCCAGGGCCACCACCACCGGGTCGATGGACAGGGCGATGAACTGGCCGGCGAGCAGGAGCCCGGCGACGGTCAGGATGACCATCCCCCACACGACGGTGACGAGGCGCACGCGGCGCGGAGGTGGGGTGATGGCGGTGCTCATGGGGTGTCTCCTGTGGGGGTGGGTGCACTGGTCCTGGGTGCCGGGCTGTCCGACGGCGAGGCCGTCATGATGGTGACGTCGCTGAGGGCGCCCCTCACGTCCAGCACGATGGCGGGACCGGAGGCGTCCGGATTGAGCTCGCGGTTGTCCAGCTGCAGGACGCCGCCGTCGCTCCGGAACTCCGGGGCCGCCGCATCGTCGACGGCGGTCCCGCGGGCTTCCGCGGCACCGAGTGCCATGCGGCTCCGGACCTCCACGGGTACGTCGCCCGGGACGATCACGGTGACCTCGCTGACCAGCGCGTTGACCGGCACGACGACATCCCGGGTGGGGCGACGGACGTCCGAGAGGTCGATCGTGCTCTGGGCCGCCAGGATGCTGTAGCCGTCAGCCGCGCGGGCGAGTACGGCGGGCGCGGTCCGGCTCTCCTGCGCGACGATCCACGTACCGCCCATCACCGAGAAGGACGCGATCAGCCCGCCGAGGAGGGTCAGGGTGGCGGCCACTCCGACAAGACCCGACGTGCGCCCCCGCAGCCCGAGCGCGATCACGCCGAGGGCGAGCACGACGGCGGCTGCGGCGCAGGCGACGACCGCTGCATCGGTGACGGCGAGGGCGCCGAGGTAGTCGGCGGCCAGCAGTGCTGCAGCGACGACGAGGGCACCGCCGATGAGCAGCGCCGTGGCGGGCCCCGACGGGCGGCTCGGGCGGATGCGGACGGGCCGCGGTGCGCGGAGGGTGACCGGACCTGTCCCTGGCCCCGATGCGTAGGGCGCGGGAAAGGGGGCATAGGACCCGGAGCCCGACCAACCCGGCCCGTCCGTGTCGGCGGCGTAGGGGAAGGGGCCGGGAAGGGGGCGGGTCAGGGTATCCGGACGGTAGGGCAGGGGGACGGTGCGGTCGTCGTGGTCTTCTGTCACCGGGTCGGCACCCGTGACCGGGCCGTCACCCTCCGGAGTGGCGCCCGGTGCTGCTCCGACGGACCGGATGGGCGGTCCGGTCTCTGCCCCCGCCGCCGCGCCCGAAGTAGTGGAGACGGACGCGCCACCGGACGGTGTACTTCCGGACGGTGTACCTCCGGACGGGTCGGTATCGGTCGTGGCCGAGCCGGCCCCGCTCGCCGCCGCGGATGCCGGTCCGTCCGGATCTGATGCGGTGGGCGCGGGTCCGGTGGGCGGGGGCCCGACAGCCGCGGAACCGGGGGCCGCGGAGTTCGAAGGTGCCGGTCCGAAGGGCTGCGACGGCCCGGACCCGGATCCATCGAAGCCGGGTCCGCCGGCACCTGGTCCGCCGGAAGCGGGACCATCGAAGCCGGGTCCGCCGGCACCTGGTCCATCGAAGCTGGGTCCGCCGGCACCTGGTCCGCCGAAGCCGGGTCCGCCGGAAGCAGGCCCGGCGCCGGGACCCTGGAAGCCGGGCCCCCCGGGCCGGCCCTTGCCACCGTTCCGATTGACGATCCAGTAGACGAAGAGGACCACCGCGCCGATCCAGAAGAGGGTCCACAGGAGGCCGCCCGTCCCGCCGTCGCCGAACAGGGGGATGTTGGGGCGCAGCAGGCCGATCGCCACGAGGGCGGCCGCGCCGGTCAGGCCGGACGTCCACGACCCTCGGCCGGCCTGCTCCACGTGGATGCGTCCGTCCGGTTCGGGCAGCAGTGCCCAGGCCAGGCCGTACAGCAGCACGCCGATCCCGCCGAAGACCGAGAGGATCACGATGAGCCCCCGGACGAGGGCCTGGTCGAGGCCCGTACGCCGGGCGATCCCCCCGGAGACGCCCCCGACCCATCGATCGGGTGCCCGGGTGATGTCGAGTCCACGGATCCAGCGGAAGAACGGGGAGGAGGCGGGAGGTCCCGCGGTCGGTGCGGCCGGTTCGTGCTGCCAGGACGGCCCGCCTGGGGTGGGTGCTGAGGTCATGCCTCCATCCTCCCGGCGGCGGAGGCGCCGGACCATCGGGGCCTACCCTGACTCGACCCTGAGTCCGCCCTGATTCCGGTCCGGGAGCACCCCTTGGGATCCCCCCACGTGTTTTGATGAGGGCATGAGACCACCCCTGCTGCGCAGCCCCGACGGCATCATCGCCGGCGTGTGCGCCGGGCTGGCCGCACATCTGGGCGTCAAGCGCTCGTGGGTCCGGATCGGCATGGGGGTCCTGACCCTCGCCTCCGGCGCGGGTGTCCTGCTCTATGCCTGGTTGTGGATCTTCGTTCCCACCGCGGCGGACCGCGCGGCGGAGTCCGGACGGCAGACCGGCCCTGCGGCCTTCATGCACGGCGTCGGCGTCGGCGCCGGGGTCGGAGCTGCTGGTGCCGTGCCGGCGGGAGCGGGCAGCAGGGCTACGGGCCAGACGGCCCGGATCCTCGGCGATCCGTCATCCGCACCGGCAGCGGGCGCGTTCGACGCCGAGGGCTGGCGTGAACGGACCCTGCGAGCGGGGCGGCGGGAGGTCCTGTTCGGTACGGCGCTCCTTCTCGCAGCGGCCGTCCTCGTCCTGCAGCTGCTCGGCGTGCAGGTCGACTGGGGGTTCTTCGTGCCCATCGCCGTGGTCGCGACGGGCGCTGCGCTCGCCTGGTCGCAACTGGACGAGGTGCGCCGCGCACGCGTCATGAACCGGGCGGGGGCCGAGCGCGCCGGGGGGACCCTGCGCCTTCTCGCCGGGATCGTGCTCGTCGTGACGGGCGTGCTGGTGGCCCTGTCCAGCAGCGGTTCATGGACCCTGACCATGGCGACGCTCGTCGCCGTGCTCGCGGTGCTGGCAGGAGTCGGCCTGGTGCTCGCTCCATGGGGGCTGAAGTTCTGGCGCGACCTCGAGGCCGAACGCGCAGCCCGCGTCCGGGAGACGGAGCGGGCGGAGATCGCCGCCCACCTCCACGACTCCGTCCTGCAGACGCTCGCCCTGATCCAGAACAGAGCGGACTCCGAGACGGACGTTCTGCGCCTGGCCCGTGCGCAGGAACGCGAGTTGCGTCAGTGGCTCTTCGCGGACCCCACCCGGGACCCCGGCAGCCTGGCGGAGCGGCTCAAGGTCGCAGCGGGCGAGGTCGAGGACCTGTACGGTCATCCCGTGTCCGTCGTCGCCGTCGGCGACGCCCACCTCGGGTCGGCGGAGGACGCCCTCGCGCAGGCAGCGCGTGAAGCCATGCTGAACGCCGCCCGGCACGCCGGTGTCGCTGTCTCTGTATACCTCGAGGCCGGCCCGGACACCGTCGAGGTTTTCGTGCGGGACCGCGGCGCAGGGTTCGACCAGTCAGCGGTCCCGGCGGATCGGGCCGGGATCCGCGAGTCCATCCACAGCCGGATGATGCGCCACGGCGGCTCGTCGGCGATCAGGAGCGACAGGGACGGCACGGAGGTCCGCCTTTGCCTGCCGAGGACGGAAGCGAATGCCGTGCCGACCGAGGGTGAGCGACAGCGGTGAGCGGCTGCACCACATCCAGGCATCCGGCGCAGGACAATCGGTACGACAGCGATGGACGGCCGAGCGGTCGGAGGAGGGACGGACGTGGAGGAGAAGACGGTGGCAGCTGACGGGCCGGTGGACGGGACGGTCTCGGTGGTGATCGTGGACGATCACGGCATCTTCCGCTCGGGTCTGCGGGCCGCGCTGGGTCCGGTGATCCGCGTCCTCGGCGAGGCCGCGACGGTCGAGGAGGCCGAAGCCGTCATCGGGGCCACCGCGCCCGACGTCGTCCTCCTCGACGTACACCTGCCCGGCGGACTCGGCGGCGGGGGAGCGGAGGTCATCCACCGCTGTACGCGGCAGGGAACCACCGCCCGGTTCCTCGCCCTGAGCGTCTCCGATTCGGCGGAGGACGTCGTCGCCGTCATCCGGGCAGGAGCTCGGGGTTACGTGACCAAGACCATCTCGGGACCCGAGATCACCGACGCCGTGCAGCGCATCGCGTCGGGTGACGCCGTGTTCTCCCCGCGGCTCGCAGGGTTCGTGCTGGACGCGTTCGGTACGGCGTCCGTTGCGGTGGACGACGAGCTCGACCGGCTCTCGGCCCGTGAGCTCGAGGTCATGCGCCTGATCGCCCGCGGCTACAGCTACAAGGAGACGGCGAAGGAGCTCTTCATCTCGGTGAAGACCATCGAGACCCATGTCTCGGCCGTCCTCCGGAAGCTGCAGCTCTCCTCGCGCCACGAACTGACGCGCTGGGCCACGGAGCGGCGGCTCCTCTGAGGCCGCCCACGGTCCGGCCCGGCGGACGCGGCGGATGTGCGCATCCGGCAGCCTGCCGGGCCGGCCGGCTGTCTCCCGTTAGCCGGACGCGGCGGATGTGCACATCCGGCAGCCTGCCGGGCCGGCCGGCTGTCTCCCGTCCGCCGGACGCGGCGGATGTGCGCATCCGGCAGCCTGCCGGGCCGGCCGGCTGTCGCCCGTCAGCCGGCCGAACCGAGGAAGTCCTGCAGGCGTTCGACGCCGACCGCCAGGTCCTCGTCCCCGAGCGCGTAGGAGAGCCGCAGGTAACCGCTGGGTCCGAACGCCTCGCCGGGAACGACGGCGACCTCGACCTTCTCGAGGATCAGCGCGGCAAGCTCGGCGGACGTGGCCGGCGTCGCCCCGCCGATGCTCCTGCCGAGCAGGGAGCGGACGTCCGCGTAGGCGTAGAAGGCCCCGTGCGGCGTCGGGCACTCCACCCCCTCGATGGAGTTGAGGGCGGACACCATGGCGCGACGGCGCCGGTCGAACGCCACCTTCATCTCGTCCACCGCCGTCAGCGGCCCGGACACGGCGGCGAGGGCGGCCATCTGCGGGACGTTGGACACGTTGGAGGTCGCGTGCGACTGCAGGTTGGTCGCGGCCTTGACGAGGTCCCTGGGGCCGATCATCCAGCCGACCCGCCAGCCGGTCATCGCGTAGGTCTTGGCGACCCCGTTGAGGATGACCACCTTGTCCCCGAGCGACGGTGCGGCGGTGGCGATCGAGGTGAAGGGAACGCCGTCGTAGGTCAGGTGCTCGTAGATCTCGTCCGTCACCACCCACAGTCCACGTCCGGCGGCCCACTCGCCGATCTCGCGGACCGCGTCGGCGCCGTAGACCGCGCCGGTCGGGTTGGACGGCGAGACGAACAGCAGCACCTTGGTCCTCGGCGTCAGCGCCGCCTCGAGCTGCTCGACGGTCACCAGGTAGCCCTGCTCGGGTCCGGCGAAGACCTCGACGGGAACGCCGCCCGCCAGGCGGATCGCCTCGGGGTAGGTGGTCCAGAAGGGTGTGGGCACGAGAACCTCGTCCCCGGGATCGAGGAGCGCGGCGAAGGACTCGTACACGGCCTGCTTCCCACCGTTCGTCACGAGAACCTGGGTCGGGTCGACCTCGTAGCCGGAATCGCGCAGCGTCTTGTCGGCGATGGCCTGCTTGAGGTCGGGAAGTCCGCCCGCGGGGGAGTAGCGGTGGAACCGCGGCTGGCGTGCGGCGTCGATCGCCGCCTCGACGATGTAGTCCGGTGTCGGGAAATCGGGTTCGCCCGCCCCGAAGCCGATGACCGGCCGGCCGGCCGCCTTCAGGGCTTTGGCCTTGGCGTCCACGGCCAGTGTCGCCGACTCCGCGATCGAGTCGATCCGCCGGGAGATCCGGGGAAGTGCTGCGCGGATGGAGTCATCGGTCGTGGCGTTCATCGGGTCCCGTTCCGTGAGGTTCTGTGGCAGGTCCCAGCTTAGGCGGTGGCCCCCGGGCTGCCCCGCATCGCCGGTTCACGACGGCGTCACGGACCGGCGGTCACCGGTCCACGGTCCGCCCGGGAGCAAGCACCGCCGGGTGTCGGCTGCTCTCCGCGCGGGCCCCGACCAGGCCCCGACGGGCACCGGTTCGACGTTCCGGCGGTCAATGCGTAGACTTGATTCTCGGTGTTGAAACACCATGATGGTTCGTGCCCTGACCGGGGGGGCCGGAGTGGACGCGACAGCGGTTCAAAACCGAAGGGTAGTGGCGCAATTGGTAGCGCAGCGGTCTCCAAAACCGCAGGTTGCAGGTTCGAGTCCTGTCTGCCCTGCGCGTGGCCTTCGCGGGTAGTCCGCGAAGGTACGGCAGAAACAGATCACGAAGCCCCGGCGCAGGCACAGGCCCCGCGCGGCGGTACACATGATCAGCTGGGTGCGCCACTGGTGGTCCGGCTGGGACACCACACAGATTGATGAGGTTGACGGTGACCGATACGGCTGCGAGCAGCTCCAAGGGAAGCCCCTCCGAGAAGAAGGCTCCCCGTCGCGGGTTCTTCGGACGCATCATGCTGTTCATCCGCCAGGTCCTCGCGGAGCTCGGGAAGGTCGTCACGCCCACCCGCCGGGAACTGGTCCGGTTCACCATCACCGTCCTCGTCTTCGTGGTCATCATGATGCTCCTCGTGACCGCCCTGGACCTCCTGTTCGGGGCCGGCGCGGTGTGGGTCTTCGGCGGCAACTGACGCCGCCCCGCACGAAGGCGCAACCCGGAGCAGTGGTTCCGTGACGGGTGCAGTACAGGCAAGCAGAACAACTCCCGAAGAATGTCAGAAAGCAGGCGGCTAGGTGTCCGAGCAAGAACTCGAACGGCAGATCACTCCCGAAGATGGTCTGGAGAACGAGGAGTACGGGACGGAGGCGGGCGTGGAAGCCTCCGACCTCGACGTGCCTGCTGACGGCTCCGAGACATACCCCGCCGATGCGGACGTCGCCGCCGAGGACGGGCTCCTCGCCGACGACGCCGAGGCCGATCCCACGGAGTCGGACGACGCAGCGGACGAGATCGAGGCGACTGCGACGGACGCCGTCGACGAGGCTGCCTCGTCGGAGGCCGACGAGGCCGCAGACGCCGACGAGTCGGACGAGGCTCCCGCCGAGGATCCGGTCGAGACCTTCAAGGCCAAGCTCCGCCGCCAGGAGGGTGACTGGTACGTCATCCACTCCTACGCCGGGTACGAGAACCGCGTGAAGGCAAACCTCGAGACCCGCATCCAGACGCTGGACATGGAAGATTACATCTTCGAGATCCAGGTCCCGATGGAGGAGGTCGTCGAGATCAAGAACACGACGCGGAAGATCGTCAACCGCGTCCGGATCCCGGGCTACGTCCTGGTGCGCATGGATCTCACCGACGAGTCGTGGGGAACCGTCCGGCACACTCCCGGCGTCACGGGCTTCGTGGGCAACGCCCACAACCCGGTGCCGCTGAGCCTGTCCGAGGTCTTCTCGATGCTCGAGCACACGATCGTCCACACCGATGCGGAATCGGGCAAGCCCGTCCAGCCGCAGTTCACCCCTGCGACGGTCAACTTCGAGATCGGCGAGTCCGTCACGGTCAACGAGGGTCCGTTCGAGACCCTCCCGGCGTCGATCTCCGAGATCAAGCACGAGTCGCAGCAGCTGGTGGTGCTCGTGTCGATCTTCGAGCGCGAGACCCCGGTGACGCTCTCCTACAGCCAGGTCACCAAGATCCAGTAAAGCTTCGACGCCACCCGGCGTGCTTAACCGGGGAGCGTCGTCAGGCCATCACGCCATGATGGCCACCACCCCGCGGGACGCTCCTGTCCCGCGGGAACGCAATGCAAGAGAAGGACCCTTTCATGGCCCCCAAGAAAAAGGTCACCGGCCTCATCAAGCTGCAGATCAATGCAGGCGCCGCCAACCCGGCTCCTCCCATCGGTCCCGCGCTTGGCCAGCACGGTGTCAACATCATGGAATTCTGCAAGGCGTACAACGCCGCCACGGAGTCCCAGCGCGGAAACGTCATCCCCGTGGAGATCACGGTGTACGAGGACCGCTCGTTCACCTTCATCACCAAGACCCCTCCGGCCGCCGAGCTCATCAAGAAGGCTGCCGGCGTCGCCAAGGGTTCGGGTACGCCCCACACCGTCAAGGTCGCGAAGCTGACGAACGCCCAGGTCGAAGAGATCGCCACCATGAAGATGGAGGACCTCAACGCCAATGACGTCCAGGCCGCTGCGAAGATCATCGCCGGGACCGCCCGTTCGATGGGCATCACGGTCGAGGGCTGAACACCCCGCACCATCGCCCGACCCGGCCCCGCCGGAGCGGGCACACCACCAATTTCACAGCACGACGCCGCCGCCCCGCGGGGAGGCCGTCGTGAGTGGCAGGGCCCAGCGCGGTCCGACGACCACGACTGCATAAGGAGAACAAGCAGATGGCACAGCGCAGCAAAGCATACAAGGGAGCTGCCGCGAAGATCGAGGCGGACAAGCAGTACGCCCCCCTCGACGCGGTCGTCCTCGCCAAGGCGACGAACCCCTCGACGTTCGACGCCACGGTCGAGGTGTCCTTCCGTCTCGGAGTGGACCCCCGCAAGGCGGACCAGATGGTCCGCGGCACCGTGAACCTTCCCCACGGCACGGGCAAGACCGCCCGTGTGCTCGTGTTCGCGACCGGCGAGAAGGCCGAGGCGGCCATCGCCGCCGGCGCCGACTTCGTCGGATCGGACGACATGATCGAGAAGGTGTCCGGCGGCTGGACCGACTTCGACGCCGCGGTCGCCACCCCTGACCTCATGGGCAAGGTGGGTCGCCTGGGCAAGATCCTCGGCCCCCGTAACCTGATGCCGAACCCGAAGACCGGAACGGTCACGGCGGACGTCGCCAAGGCTGTCACGGACATCAAGGGTGGAAAGATCGACTTCCGCGTCGACAAGCACTCCAACCTCCACTTCATCATCGGCAAGGTGTCCTTCGACGAGCAGAAGCTGGGCGAGAACTACGCCGCTGCCCTCGAGGAGATCCTCCGCCTGAAGCCGTCCGCGTCGAAGGGCCGCTACATCCAGAAGGCCACCGTCTCGACGACCTTCGGCCCCGGTATCTCCGTCGACCCGAGCGTCACCAAGGTCTTCGCCGTCTAGGTGAATCCTCCGAGAAGCCCCGCAGCTCGTGCTGCGGGGCTTTTTCGTCTGGGGAGACCCTACCCATTGAGGAAGGCCAATCACTGGGGCTAGGCTCAGGGCATGATGCGCACCCGGATTGAACGACTCGCCATCCCCGCCGCCCTCGATGCCGAGGGCGGCGACGACTTCGCGCAGAGCGCGGCAGTCGGGAACGCCGTCGAGCACCATCTGTGGGGACACGACGATTTCGCCACCGATGTGGAGGACCGGATCCTCATGGCGCAGCCCACACCGGAGCGCGAGTACGTCCTCGGGGTGGCCCGGGCGGAGGGCAGGATCGTCGGCAATGCCCGCATCAGCATCCCGCTGCGCGACAACCTGCAGGCCGCGTACGTCCAGCTCGAGGTTCTGCCCGGGAAGCGGCGGCAGGGTATCGCCTCGGCGCTCCTGGCCTTCGCCGAGCAGCAGCTCACGCTGCGGGGGCGGACCACCATCATGTCCTGGAGCGACGCGCGGATGGGCGTCGACGGGGACGCAGATGCGGATGCGGGCGTGGCGGTGGTCGAGAGGCTTGTTCCACCCACCGGGGCTGGTTGGTACCCCGCCGCCGACCCCGCCGCCCGGCTGGCGGTCGGCCGGGGGTTCGACCTCGTGCAGGTCGATCGTCAGAGCGTCCTGCATCTGGCGGAGGTCCGGTCGGATCGCGGCCGTGACATCCTGCTCCGGCAGGAGGCCGAGGCGCGGACCAGGGGATCGGAGGGCTACGGCCTGGTCCGCTGGGTGGACCGCTGTCCCGAGGACCGCGTGGAGGACTACGCCCTGCTACGCCGTCGGATGAGTACCGACCCGCCGCTCGGAGGCTTCGTCCAGCAGGAGGAACTCTGGGACGCGGGCCGGATCCGGCGCGAGGAGGAGCGGTCGCTCGCAGCCGGCACCTCGACCCTCGTGGAGGCGGTACTGCACCGGGAATCAGGCCGACTCGTAGGGCACACGATCCTCGAGCGCTTCGACTCGAGGCCCGCCGTCGTCTACCAGGAGGACACCCTGGTCCTCGACGAGCACCGCGGGCACCGACTCGGCATGTGGCTGAAGGCGAGCAACCTGCGGCGTGCAGCGGACAGCTGGACCGATGCCGAGCGCATCTACACCTGGAACGCCGAGGAGAACAGCTTCATGCTGGAGGTGAACGTGGCCCTCGGATTCCGGCCGTCGGGGCGCACCGCGGGATGGCAGCGGGTCCTGACCTGAGCCGATTTGGTGGCGGCAGTGCGGTCCCGTACGCTTGAAGGACCAAAGACCGTCGGTCGATCCTCCTCCGCTTCCCTCCTGTGTTTCGGCACGAGCGGGTGAAGAAGGAGAAGGATCCGAAAGTTCCCGTGAGGGACGGCCTACGCAGGTGAACGAAGCTCCTCCCCGCGGATCACCTCCGCGTCGAGCCAAGCCCCGTGCATCTGCATGGGGCGTTTTTTATTGGAGCGGGAAAGCCGGCGCATATTCCCCGGAAGGAGGGTTATGGCAACGCCAACAAAGGTTTCTGCAGTGGATGAGATCACCACCGATTTCAAGGACTCCACCGCGGCTGTCCTGACCGAATACCGCGGGCTCACCGTTGCTCAGCTCAAGGAACTGCGTCGCGCCCTGGGTGCGGACACGAAGTTCTCGGTCGTCAAGAACACCTTGACGGGCATCGCGGCGAAGGAAGCAGGCATCGACGCGTTCGACGGCCAGCTGTCCGGACCCACCGCGATCGCCTTCATCAAGGGTGACGCCGTCGCTGCAGCCAAGAGCCTCACGGATTTCGCGAAAGCCAACCCGAAGCTCGTCATCAAGACTGGAATCTTCGAGGGCAAGGCCCTCGACGCATCCGAGGTCATCGCCCTGGCGGCCCTCGAATCGCGTGAACTCCAGCTCGCCCGGGTGGCTGGTGTCCTCAAGGCACCGATGTCCGCTCTGGCCCGCACCGTCGATGCACTGCGCATCAAGCTCGAAGAGGGAACTGGTGCTGCACCCGCAGCGGACGCCGATCCTTCTGCTGCCGAGGAAGCTGCTGCACCCGCAGAAGCTGCCGCGGAGGCTCCCGCCGAGGAAGCCGCAGCAACCGAAGCGAACTAGTTTCCCTTCGTCCACATACTGAAGGTGCCGTGCACCACTAAAGGAAGGACGCCTCCCATGGCGAAGCTCACCAACGAAGAGCTCATTGAAGCTTTCAAGGAACTGTCCATCATTGAACTCTCGGACTTCGTGAAGCTGTTCGAGGAGACCTTCGATGTCACCGCCGCTGCAGTTGCAGTTGCAGGCCCCGCCGGTGGCGGAGCCGAGGCCGAGGCCGAGGAGCAGACGGCTTTCGACGTCATCCTCGAAGCTGCAGGCGACAAGAAGATCGCAGTGATCAAGGAAGTCCGCGCGCTCACCTCGCTGGGCCTCAAGGAAGCCAAGGACGTTGTCGACAGCGCTCCCAAAGCCGTCCTCGAAGGCGCCACCAAGGAAGCAGCAGAGAAGGCCAAGGAGTCCCTCGAGGCTGCCGGCGCCACCGTCACCCTCAAGTAGGACCCCTGCTCCGCGGACCGGCCTCGTGGCCGGATCCGCTGCAGGACAGCAGAAGAGCCCCGCTTCTCACGAAGCGGGGCTCTTCTCGTTGTCACCGGTACAGGCGTCCTGCTGCGTCAGCGGCCTAGCGCCAGAGCAGGACGGCCTCGCCCTGACCGCCGCCGCCGCAGAGGCTGACGGCGGACCGGCCGGAACCCCGGCGCGCCAGCTCCATCGCCGCGTGCAGGGCGAGCCGTGTTCCGGAAGCGCCGATGGGGTGCCCCAGGGCTATCGCTCCGCCGTGGATGTTGCACTGCTCGTGCGGGTAGTTCAGATCCTTGAGGGACTGCACCGCGACGGATCCGAAGGCCTCGTTGATCTCGATGAAGTCGAGGTCGGCAGCGCTCCAGCCGGCGCGGTCGAGCGCCTGCAGGATGGCCGCTGACGGCTGCGAGTGGAGCGTGTTGTCGGGCCCGGCCACCTGGCCGGGCGAGCCGACGACGGCGAGCACCGCCAGGCCGGCCTCGTCCGCATGCGCCCTGGTCGTGAGGACGACGGCCGCAGCGCCGTCGGACAGCGGGGAGGAGTTCCCGGCCGTGATGGCACCGTCGGCGTTGAAGGCCGGCCGCAGCTTCGCCAGGGACTCGACGGTGGTGGAGGGCCGGATCCCTTCGTCACTGGTCAGGACGATGTCGTCGCCCTTCCGCTGGACGACGGTGACGGGCACGATCTCCTCCGCGAGGATCCCGCTTTCGGTCGCAGCAGCGGCCCGCTGGTGCGACGCGGCGGCGACGGCGTCCTGCGCCGACCGGTCGATCTCGAGGCGCACGTTGCCCCGCTCCGTCGAGGCGCCCATCGAGTCGTTGTCGAAGGCATCGGTCAGGCCGTCGTGTGCCACGGAATCGAGCGCCTGGATGGAGCCGTAGTTCCAGCCCTGCCGTGAGCCGGGCAGGAGGTGCGGGCCCCGCGTCATCGACTCCTGGCCGCCGGCGACGACCACGCGCGCTTCGCCGCTGCGGATGAGCCGGGCCGCGTCGATGATCGCGGTCAGGCCGGACAGGCACACCTTGTTCAGGGTCACGGCGGGGACGTTCCACGGGATGCCCGCACGGACCGCGGACTGGCGGGCAGGGTTCTGGCCGCAGCCCGCCTGGACCACGTGGCCCATGATCACTGCGTCCACGTTCCCCGGGTCGACACCCGAGCGCTCCATCGCGGCGGAGATCGCGAGGGCTCCGAGGTCGACGGCGGTGAAGGAGGCGAGCTGTCCGTTGAGGCGTCCGAGGGGTGTCCGGGCGCCGCCGACGATGACGACGTCATGGGGGGCCGGCGTGGGTGTCGCCATGGCGAGACTCTCTTTCGTCGTTGAAATGGTGCCGCTACAACCTTAGGTGGTGGGGGCCACGATCAGATGGCGTCGCGCGGGCCCGGCCCGTCGGCGCCCTCGGGGTAGAGCAGGGGCAGCTGGAGCGTGAGCCAGGGTGAGAACGCCCACGGCGTCGCGGTGACGGCGCGCACCAGCTCGGCGGCGTCCACCCACTGCACGTCCATCACCTCATCCGGCAGCGGAGCCGGCGCGCTGTCGGCGACGGCGGTGTACACGGGGCAGATCTCGTTCTCGACGATCCCGGAGGCGTCCACCGCGCGGTACCGGAAGTCGGGGAGTGCCGGGCGGATGTCCCGGACCGTGAAGCCGAGTTCCTGGGCCGCGCGTCGCGTGACGGCGTCCTCGAAGGCCTCACCCGGTGCCGGGTGCCCGCAGAAGGAATTCGTCCACACTCCCGGCCACGCCTTCTTGCTGAGAGCGCGGCGGGTCACGAGGATGCGGCCGGCGTCGTCGAAGACATGCGTGGAGAAGGCGAGGTGGAGGGGGGTGTCGAGGGTGTGGACGGTGGCCTTCTCGTGCGTCCCGATGGCCGAGCCGTCCTCCGCGAGCAGCACCACGATCTCGGTGGCGGACGTCGTGCCGCTGTCCTGGCCGTCGCGGGCGGGGCCCTGCCCGATGGTTCCTGCTTCGCTCGCCATGATCGGCACTCATTTCCGCTGGTCGTCGCTTGCCCGGTGATCGCCCGTGCCCTGCGCACGCACGCTGTCCGCTGCGTGGCGGTGGTCGGCCCGGCTGCATTCGCCCCGCGTTTCGTCAGGGGCGCCCTTCTCGTTGTTTACTTTACCTATGGACATGGACACTCTGCTGGTCGAGCCCGTCGGGCTCGAGCAGGTCGAGGGTGCGCTCGACCGGCTCTTCGATGAATCGAAGATCCGGGCGGCGAAGGTGGGCCCCGGGTACCGCGGCCTGTGGGAGACCCTCGAACGCTGCACCGCCGGGGGCAAGCGGTTCCGGCCCCGGCTCGTCATGTCCGCCTACCAGATGCTCGGTGGCCGCGACCTCGACAACGCAGCCGGGGTGGGCGCGGCCTTCGAACTGCTGCACACCGCACTGATCGTGCACGACGACGTCATCGACCGCGACTTCGTCCGCCGGGGGATCCCGAACGTCTCCGGTCGCTACCGCAGCATCGCCGAGTCGGCCGGCATGTCGCCCGAGGCCGCTCGCCACGTCGGCTTCTCCGCCGGTGTCATCGCCGGGGACCTGGCCCTGTCCAACGCCTACCGTCTGCTCGAGCGCGTCGAGGCGCCGGCAGCCGTGCGCCGCAGGCTCGGCGAGATCCTCGACGAAGCCGTCTTCGCCTCGGCGGCGGGCGAGTTCCTCGATATCGAGACGTCGCTGGACCGCTCCATGCCCCCGCTCGAGGACATCGTGCAGATGGCCCGGCTGAAGACCTCCGTGTACTCCTTCGAGGGCCCCCTGCAGGCCGGTGCCGTGCTCGCGGGTGCCGAGGAGGAAGTGGTCGACCGGCTGGGCGACTTCGGACGCGACGCCGGCATCGCCTACCAGATCGCGGACGACCTCCTCGGGGTGTTCGGCAACGAGACCCGCACGGGCAAGACCAACTGGGGCGACCTGCGCGAGGGCAAGCGCACGGCCCTGCTGTCCTACGTCTCCTCCCGCCCCGAGTGGGAGAGCATCTCCGCGCTCATCGGCACGCCGGGCATGTCCGCGGCCGAGGCCGACTACGTGAGGCGTGTCCTCGTCGAGAGCGGAGCGAAGGACTACTCGGCGGACCTCGCCGCGGAGTACGCGTCCCGGGCCCGGACCCACCTGGAGTCCGACGTCGTGCCGTCCGCCCTCCGGTCCGCCCTCGAGCCGGTCGTGTCCGCCGTCGTGGACCGGGTCCACTAGGTGGGCGTCGAGGACTCGCTCGCCCGCTACAACGCGGCGGCACTGAAGACCTCCGCCGAGGTCATCCGCTGCTACTCGACGTCGTTCGGTATGGCGTCCCGCATCCTCGACCGCACCACGCGGAGCCACATCGAGGCCGTCTACGCGCTGGTGCGCGTGGCGGACGAGATCGTGGACGGCGCCGCGGCCGGGGCGGGCCTCTCCTCGGACGTCGTGGAGCAGTTGCTCGACGGCCTCGAGCGCGACACCGAGACGGCCATGGGCACGGGATACAGCGCCAACCTCGTGGTGCACGCCTTCGCGGTCACGGCCCGGACCACCGGCATCGGCACGGACCTCACGCGTCCGTTCTTCGCCTCCATGCGCGCCGACATCACGCAGCGCGAGCACGACCAGAAGTCCTTCGACCGGTACGTCTACGGATCGGCGGAGGTCGTGGGCCTGATGTGCCTGCGGGCGTTCCTCGTCGGACGTCCCGTGACCACGGAGGAGGAAGCCGTCCTCGTGGACGGCGCGCGCCACCTCGGGGCCGCGTTCCAGAAGATCAACTTCCTGCGTGACCTCGCGGAGGACTTCTCCACCCTCGGCCGCAGCTATTTCCCGGGCGTCCGTCCGGGGAACTTCACGGAAGCGGACAAGCTCCGACTCCTCGCGGACATCGACGAGGATCTCCGCATCTCAGCCGCGGCCCTCCCGGGTCTGCCGCCCACCCCCCGCCGCGCCGTCGCCCTCGCCCAGGGCCTGTTCACCGAACTCGCCCTGCGGCTGAGGCGGACGCCGGCCGACGAACTCCTCAGGGCACGGATCCGGGTCCCCAATCCGGTGAAGTTCCGCATCATGGCGAAAGCCTTCACCGGTCGCGCGGTACCGGAACTCGCCGCGCAGGAGAGGACGGCATGACAACCGAGCAGAACGGACGCGCGCGCGTGGGCGGACAGGACGTCGTCGTGATCGGCGGCGGGATCGGCGGACTGGCGACGGCGGCGCTCCTCGCGCGTGAGGGCCACGACGTGACGCTGCTCGAGAAGCGCGACCAGGTCGGTGGCCGTGCGGGATCGTGGGAACAGGACGGCTTCCGCTTCGACACCGGGCCGTCCTGGTACCTCATGCCCGAGGTGATCGACCACTTCTTCAAGATGATGGGCACGAGCGCCGAGGAGGAACTCGACCTCCGGCTGCTCGACCCCGGCTACCGGGTGATGTTCGAGCAGGGCGGCTCCGTCGACGTCCCCGCCGAGCGCGAGGCGGTGACCAAGCTCTTCGAGTCGATGGAGGAGGGCGCAGGGGAGCAGCTGTCGAAGTACCTCGACTCCGCCGAGGACGCCTACGAGATCGCGAAGAAGCGCTTCCTCTACTCGACCTTCCAGTCCTTCCTGCCGTTCATCCGGCCGGACGTCCTCAGGCGGCTCCCGCGCATCGGCTCGCTCCTGCTGCAGCCGCTGCAGTCCTTCGTCGAGAAGCGCTTCAAGGATCCGAGGATCCAGCAGATCCTCGGCTACCCGGCGGTCTTCCTCGGCAGTTCCCCCTTCGACGCGCCGAGCATGTACCACCTCATGAGCCATCTCGACCTGGACGACGGCGTCCTCTATCCGATGGGCGGCTTCACCACGCTGGTCGAGGCGATGCAGCGCGTGGCGGTGGCGGCCGGCGTGACGATCCGCACGGGCGCCGACGTCGTCTCGATCGACACCGATCCCCGGACACCGGGTCGGTCGCCGCTGGACCGCAGGGCGGCCTCGGTGCGGTCGGTGACGTACCGGTCCGCAGGAGCGGTCACGACGCTCGACGCCGACATCGTCGTCTCCGCCGCGGATCTCCACCACACCGAGACCACGCTGCTGCCGACCCCCCTGCAGACCTATCCCGAGAAGTACTGGGAGAAGCGCGTCCCCGGTCCGAGCGCCCTGCTGCTCTACCTCGGCGTCCGGGGGAGCCTGCCGCAGCTCGAGCACCACACGCTGCTGTTCACCACGGACTGGCGCGACAATTTCGGCCGGATCTTCGGCAAGGAGACCTCGGTGCCGTCACCGGCGTCGCTCTACGTATGCCGACCGAGCGCGACCGACGACTCCGTGGCACCGGAGGGGCACGAGAACGTCTTCGTCCTCGTGCCGATCCCCGCCGACGTGTCCATCGGCAAGGGCGGGCTGGACCGCGGGGGAGACGCCCGGGTCGAAAAGATCGCCGACGAGGTCATCGCGCAGATCTCCGGGTGGGCGGGGATCCCCGACCTCGCGGAGCGGATCGTGGTCCGGCGCAGCTACGGCCCCCAGGACTTCGCCACCGATCTGAACGCCTGGCGCGGGACGAGCCTCGGGCCGGCGCACATCCTGAAGCAGAGCGCGTTCTTCCGCGGTTCGAACCGGAGCGGGAAGGTCGCCAACCTCTTCTACGCGGGCAGCTCCACGGTGCCGGGTATCGGGATCCCGATGTGCCTGATCAGCGCGGAGCTGATCGTGAAGCGGCTGCGCGGGGACACGAGTACGGGACCCCTGCCGGAGCCGGCGCTCGGCTAGGCTGCGCCCCGATCTCCCCCCTTCCGGGCGCGGCGGGCTTGACGGTGATGGGGGAGAAGCGCTATTGGACTTAACGCTGCGCGTGCCGTAGTGTAGGTCTTTGCGTCTTCCCTCTGAACCTCAGCCTTCATATAGCGGTGGGCTTTGCTCTGCTCTCGTCGTTCTACCTGGCCACCTGGTTGGGAATCGCGCGAGCAGACTCCGGTGAGCACTGAGATCCCCGCAGCATCCTGCGGTGGCGGTGCCGAGGCGAGGGCGCTGACAAGCCTGACGGTCTGTGGAAGGATCCCTCTTGGTCGCCCCGAGCACCTCTAATAATGCAACCGCTACCAGCCAGGTCGACGCCGACGGCGCCGCACCCCGGCTCTCATTCGCAAAGATTCACGAACCGCTGGACGTTCCCAATCTCCTTGCCCTGCAGACGGACAGTTTCGACTGGCTGATCGGCAACGAGCGCTGGAAGGCGCGCGTCGAGGAAGCACTGGAGAAGGGCCTGCAGGGTGTGGCCACGACCTCCGGTCTGGCGGACATCTTCGAAGAGATCTCCCCCATCGAGGACTTCCAGGGCACCATGTCCCTGAGCTTCTCCGAGCCGGAGTTCGCCGACCCCAAGTACACGATGGCCGAGTGCAAGGATCGCGACGCGACCTACTCCGCCCCCCTGTACGTCAAGGCCGAGTTCATGAACAACAACACGGGCGAGATCAAGCAGCAGACCGTGTTCATGGGTGACTTCCCCCTCATGACCGACAAGGGCACCTTCGTCATCAACGGCACGGAGCGCGTCGTCGTGTCGCAGCTCGTCCGTTCGCCGGGTGCCTACTTCGAGCGGACCGCCGACAAGACCAGTGACAAGGACATCTTCAGCGCGAAGATCATCCCGTCGCGTGGCGCCTGGTTCGAGCTCGAGATCGACAAGCGCGACCAGGTCGGCGTCCGCCTCGACCGCAAGCGCAAGCAGTCCGTCACCGTCCTGCTCAAGGCGCTCGGCTGGACCGAGGGCCAGATCCTGGAGGAGTTCGGCCAGTACGACTCCATCCGGGCGACCATGGAGAAGGACGCGACGGAGACCCGCGAGGACGCCCTCCTCGACATCTACCGCAAGCTGCGACCGGGCGAGCCCCCCACTGTCGAGGCTGCCCAGACCCTCCTGGACAACCTGTACTTCAACCCCAAGCGCTACGACCTCGCGAAGGTCGGCCGGTACAAGATCAACCGCAAGCTCGGGATCGACAAGGACCTCACGGACTCCGACGCCTCGGTGCTGAACATCGACGACATCGTCGCGATGATCAAGTTCCTGGTTGCCCTGCACGCCGGGGACAAGACCCTCGGCGGCAAGCGCGACGGCGGTGACGTGGAGCTCCGCGTCGAGGTCGACGACATCGACCACTTCGGCAACCGCCGTATCCGCGCCGTGGGCGAGCTCATCGAGAACCAGGTCCGCACGGGCCTGTCCCGTATGGAGCGTGTCGTCCGAGAGCGCATGACCACCCAGGACGTCGAGGCGATCACGCCGCAGACCCTGATCAACATCCGTCCCGTCGTGGCCGCGATCAAGGAGTTCTTCGGAACTTCCCAGCTGTCGCAGTTCATGGACCAGAACAACCCGCTCGCCGGCCTGACGCACAAGCGTCGCCTGTCCGCGCTGGGCCCGGGTGGTCTGTCCCGTGACCGCGCAGGCATGGAGGTCCGTGACGTCCACCCCTCGCACTACGGACGCATGTGCCCCATCGAGACCCCTGAAGGCCCGAACATCGGCCTCATCGGTTCGCTCGCCTCGTACGGCCGCATCAACGCGTTCGGCTTCATCGAGACCCCGTACCGCAAGGTCGTCGACGGCATCGTCACCGACCAGATCGACTACCTGACCGCGGACGACGAGGTGGAGCGCCTCATCGCCCAGGCGAACGCGCCCCTCGATGCGAACAGCACGTTCACCGAGGACATGGTCCTGGTGCGGACCCGTGGTGGTTCGGGCGAGCCCGTGCTCGTCACGCCCGACGAGGTCGAGTACATGGACGTCTCCCCGCGCCAGATGGTGTCCGTCGCGACCGCGATGATCCCGTTCCTGGAGCACGACGACGCCAACCGCGCCCTGATGGGCGCGAACATGCAGCGCCAGGCCGTGCCCCTGCTCCGTTCCGAGCGTCCCCTCGTGGGCACCGGCATGGAGAAGAACGCAGCCGTCGACGCCGGTGACGCCGTCACCGCGACGAAGGCCGGCGTCGTCAAGGAGGTGTCGGCCGACCTCGTCAGCATCCTCAACGACGACGGCACCGAGACGAACTACCCGATCATGAAGTTCGCCCGCTCCAACCAGGGCAACGCGTACAACCAGCGTGTCCTGGTCGCCGAGGGCGACCGCGTCGAGTTCAACACGATCATCGCCGACGGTCCGTCGACCGATCAGGGTGAACTCGCGCTGGGCAAGAACATGCTCGTGGCGTTCATGTCCTGGGAGGGTCACAACTTCGAGGACGCGATCATCCTGTCGCAGCGCATCGTCTCCGACGATGTCCTGACGTCGATCCACATCGAGGAGCACGAAGTCGATGCCCGCGACACCAAGCTCGGTGCCGAGGAGATCACGCGTGACATCCCGAACGTGTCCGAGGAAGTCCTCGGAGCGCTCGACGAGCGCGGCATCATCCACATCGGTGCCGAGGTCGAAGCCGGGGACATCCTCGTCGGCCGCGTCACCCCCAAGGGTGAGACGGAACTGACCCCGGAGGAGCGCCTGCTGCGCGCCATCTTCGGCGAGAAGAGCCGTGAGGTCCGCGACACCTCCCTGAAGGTGCCCCACGGCGAGTCGGGCACGGTCATCGGTGTGCGCATCTTCGACCGCGACAACGACGACGAGCTGCCCCCGGGCGTCAACCAGCTGGTCCGGGTCTACGTGGCACAGAAGCGCAAGATCACGGACGGCGACAAGCTCGCTGGCCGCCACGGCAACAAGGGCGTCATCTCCAAGATCCTCCCGATCGAGGACATGCCGTTCATGGAGGACGGCACGCCCGTCGACATCGTCCTGAACCCGCTGGGTGTCCCGGGCCGCATGAACGTCGGCCAGGTCCTCGAGATCCACCTCGGCTGGGCAGCCAAGCAGGGCTGGAAGATCGAGGGTGACCCCGAGTGGATGAAGAACCTCCCGAACCTTCCCCGGGAGATCTCCTCGACCACCGTCGCGACCCCCGTGTTCGACGGTGCCACCGAGGACGAGATCGTCGGCCTGCTGGGCTCCACGAACGTCACGCGTGACGGACAGCGCCTCATCGGCGAGTCCGGCAAGGCGCGCCTGTTCGACGGCCGCTCCGGCGAGCCGTTCCCGGACCCGATCTCCGTCGGCTACATGTACATCCTGAAGCTCCACCACCTGGTGGACGACAAGATCCACGCCCGCTCCACCGGTCCGTACTCGATGATCACGCAGCAGCCGCTGGGTGGTAAGGCGCAGTTCGGTGGCCAGCGCTTCGGTGAGATGGAAGTCTGGGCCCTCGAGGCCTATGGCGCGGCCTACACGCTGCAGGAACTCCTGACCATCAAGTCGGACGACATCCACGGACGCGTCAAGGTGTACGAGGCCATCGTCAAGGGCGAGAACATCCCCGAGCCGGGTGTCCCCGAGTCCTTCAAGGTGCTGATCAAGGAAATGCAGTCGCTCTGCCTGAACGTGGAAGTCCTTTCCACCGACGGTACGACGATCGAGATGCGTGACTCGGATGAAGAAGTCTTCCGGGCCGCGGAGGAACTGGGCATCGACCTCTCACGGGCCGAGCCGAGCTCTGTCGAGGAAGTCTAGGTTTCAGGACGCCGTACCGGCGTTCGAACGGGGCCAACGAAATTTCCGCGGCCGCGAGCGGCCTTGAAATATTGAAGGCCCCTTCCTCGAACACCGGTACGGCATCCGCCGGGCTTTCCGCCGCACCCCATAAGACTTCAAGAATTTAGAGAACAAAGAGAGAACAGGGACCCTATGTCCAGCGAATCCTCCTTCGGCCTCATGCGAATCGGCCTTGCCACCGCGGACGAAATCCGCGGTTGGTCCTACGGCGAGGTCAAGAAGCCGGAAACCATCAACTACCGCACGCTCAAGCCCGAGAAGGACGGCCTCTTCTGCGAGAAGATCTTCGGCCCTTCCCGTGACTGGGAGTGCTACTGCGGCAAGTACAAGCGCGTGCGCTTCAAGGGCATCATCTGTGAGCGCTGCGGCGTCGAGGTCACCCGCGCCAAGGTGCGTCGCGAGCGCATGGGCCACATCGAGCTCGCCGCTCCCGTCACCCACATCTGGTACTTCAAGGGCGTTCCCTCGCGCCTCGGCTACCTGCTGGACCTCGCTCCGAAGGACCTCGAGAAGGTCATCTACTTCGCCGCGTACATGATCACCTCGGTCGACGAGGAGAACCGCCACGCCGAGCTGCCCAACCTCCAGGCCGAGCACGACCTCGAGAAGAAGCAGATGACGGACCAGCGCGACTCCGACATCGCCGCGATCGCCAAGGACCTCGAGGACGAGCTCGCCCGTCTCGAGGGTGAAGGCGCCAAGGCTGCCGACAAGAAGAAGGCCCGCGACTCGGCCGACCGCCAGATGGCGAACGTCCGCAAGCGTGCGGACGCCGACATCGAGCGCCTCGTCCAGGTGTGGGAGCGCTTCAAGACCCTCAAGGTCGCCGACCTCGAGGGCGACGAAGGCCTGTACCGCGAGCTGCGCGACCGCTACGGACTGTACTTCGAGGGCTCCATGGGCGCCGAGGCGATCAAGAAGCGCCTCGAGAACTTCGACATGCCGGCTGAGGCCGAGATGCTGCGCGACATCATCCAGAACGGTAAGGGCCAGCGGAAGACGCGCGCCCTGAAGCGTCTCAAGGTGGTCAACGCCTTCCTGACGACGACGAACAGCCCCCTGGGCATGGTCCTCGACGCCGTTCCGGTGATCCCGCCGGAGCTGCGCCCGATGGTCCAGCTCGACGGTGGCCGCTTCGCGACGTCCGACCTCAACGACCTGTACCGCCGCGTCATCAACAGGAACAACCGCCTCAAGCGCCTGCTCGATCTCGGTGCCCCCGAGATCATCGTGAACAACGAGAAGCGCATGCTGCAGGAAGCGGTCGACTCCCTGTTCGACAACGGCCGTCGTGGCCGTCCGGTCACCGGACCGGGCAACCGTCCCCTGAAGTCCCTCTCGGACATGCTGAAGGGCAAGCAGGGTCGTTTCCGCCAGAACCTCCTCGGCAAGCGCGTCGACTACTCGGGCCGTTCGGTCATCGTCGTCGGCCCGCAGCTGAAGCTGCACCAGTGCGGTCTGCCCAAGCAGATGGCGCTGGAGCTCTTCAAGCCGTTCGTGATGAAGCGCCTGGTGGACCTCAACCACGCACAGAACATCAAGAGCGCCAAGCGCATGGTCGAGCGCTACCGCCCCCAGGTGTGGGACGTGCTCGAGGAGATCATCACCGAGCACCCCGTGCTGCTGAACCGTGCACCCACCCTGCACCGTCTCGGCATCCAGGCGTTCGAGCCGCAGCTCGTGGAAGGCAAGGCACTCCAGCTCCACCCGCTGGTCTGCGGCGCCTTCAACGCGGACTTCGACGGCGACCAGATGGCAGTGCACCTGCCGCTGAGCCCCGAGGCCCAGGCCGAGGCACGCATCCTGATGCTCTCCTCGAACAACATCCTGAAGCCGTCCGACGGCCGTCCGGTCACCCTGCCCTCGCAGGACATGATCATCGGTCTGCACCACCTCACCACCAAGCGTGAGGGGAGTGCCGGCGAAGGCCGCGTCTTCACCAGCGTCGCCGAGGCCATCATGGCGTTCGACATGGGCTCGCTCCACCTCAACTCGGTGGTCCGGATCCGCGTCGACAACTTCGTGCCGAGTGCGGACATCGCCGCTCCCGAGGGCTGGGAGTCGGGGACGCCTGCGCTCATCGAGACGTCGCTCGGGCAGGTCCTGTTCAACGAGACCCTTCCCCTGGACTACCCGTGGGTGGAGAAGGTCGCCGACAAGGGCCAGCTCTCGACGATCGTGAACGATCTCGCGGAGCGGTACCCGAAGGTCGTCACGGCGGCGACGCTGGACAACCTGAAGGACGCCGGTTTCTACTGGGCCACACGCTCGGGCGTCACCGTCGCCATCTCGGATATCTCCGCGCCGATCAACAAGGCAGGGATCATGGAGGGCTACGAGACGCAGGCCGCCAAGGTCCAGTCGCAGTTCGACAAGGGCCTCATCGCCGACGAGGAGCGCCGCCAGGAGCTCATCGACATCTGGAACAAGGCCACCAACGAGGTGGCAGCCTCGATGCGTGCCGCCATGCCGAAGGACAACACCATCAACCGCATGGTGTCCTCCGGTGCCCGTGGTAACTGGCTGCAGGTCCGCCAGATCGCCGGTATCCGTGGCCTCGTGGCGAACCCCAAGGGCGAGATCATCCCGCGTCCGATCAAGTCCTCGTACCGCGAGGGACTGTCGGTCCTGGAGTACTTCATCGCCACCCACGGTGCCCGTAAGGGCCTCGCGGACACCGCACTGCGGACGGCGAACTCGGGCTACCTGACCCGACGCCTCGTCGACGTCTCGCAGGACGTCATCGTCCGCGAGGACGACTGCGGTACGGAGCGTGGACTCAAGGTCACGATCGCCGTGCCGAACGTCGACGGTGAGCTGGTGCTGCACGAGGAGGTCGAGAACTCGGCGTACGCCCGTACGCTGGCGACCGACGTCGTCGACGCCAAGGGCGCCGTCCTCGCTGCCGCGGGGTCGGACCTCGGGGACGTCGTCATCGGGGAGCTGTTCGAGGCCGGCATCACGGAGATCAAGGTCCGCTCGGTCCTGACCTGTGAGTCCAGCGTCGGTACCTGTGCCCTCTGCTACGGCCGTTCGCTCGCGACCGGCAAGACCGTGGACATCGGAGAGGCCGTCGGCATCATCGCGGCCCAGTCCATCGGCGAGCCCGGCACGCAGCTGACCATGCGTACCTTCCACACCGGTGGTGTGGCCTCGGCCGAGGACATCACCCAGGGTCTGCCCCGTATCCAGGAGCTCTTCGAGGCGCGTACCCCCAAGGGTGTCGCCCCGATCTCCGAGGTCGCCGGACGCGTCACCATCGAGGATGCCGAGAAGCAGCTTCGCCTGGTGGTCACGCCCGACGACGGGTCCGAGGAGATCGCGTATCCGGTCCTGCGCCGAGCACGCCTCCTGGTGTCCGACGGCGACCACGTCGAGGTCGGACAGCAGCTCGTCTTCGGTGCGGTCGACCCGAAGCAGATCCTCCGGATCCTCGGCCCGCGCAAGGCCCAGGAATTCCTGGTGGACGAGGTCCAGCGCGTGTACCGCAGCCAGGGCGTCGGTATCCACGACAAGCATGTCGAGGTCATCGTCCGCCAAATGCTGCGTCGCGTCACCGTGATCGAGTCCGGCGAGTCGGACCTGCTTCCCGGCGAGCTGGCCGAGCGTCGCCGCTTCGAGGACGAGAACCGTCGCGTGGTGTCCGAGGGCAAGAAGCCGGCCTCCGGCCGTCCCGAGCTCATGGGTATCACCAAGGCGTCGCTCGCCACGGACTCGTGGCTGTCGGCCGCCTCCTTCCAGGAGACCACGCGTGTCCTCACGCAGGCCGCCATGGAAGGCAAGAGCGATCCGCTGCTCGGGCTCAAGGAGAACGTCATCATCGGTAAGCTCATCCCGGCCGGAACCGGCCTGGACCGCTACACGAAGGTCACGGTCGAGCCCACGGAGGAGGCCAAGGCGAACCTGTTCACCGGTCCGAGCGCGTTCAGCGACTTCGACTACGCCGGTGTCGAGGGCGGCTTGAGCCCCGAGTTCCACGCGATCCCGCTGGACGACTACGACATGGGCAACAGCGACTTCCGCTAGGACGTCGTCGTCACCGGGAGAACGATCCCGGTGACGCCCCGGACCCGACCGCACTGAGCGGCCCGGGTCCTCAGGACGGGCCCTGGACTACACGGTCCAGGGCCTGTCCTGCTGTGGGAGGATCGAATCGGAGGACGAGGAGAGCCGGGGCGGCCGGGGAGCGCACGGGCCGCCGTCGGACCTCTGGTAGACTGGACGGTAATTGTTTGTGTGGCAGTGGATTGGCGTTGCGAAACGTATCTCCGTGTTGTACGTAAGTTGTACAGCGAATGCCACTTTTTCGCACGCCTACAGTCGTTCTGCGGCAGCTTGTCGGTCGGCGTCGCGCCAAACGACTGATCATCCCGGACTCCGGGTGGCACGGCCCCGAGAGGCGGCCGCCACCGCGGAGAAGGGCGACAGAGATCTCATCTTCAGACATTACGGAGAACACGAAAGTGCCTACGATTAACCAGCTGGTCCGTAAGGGCCGGACACCTAAGGTCTCCAAGACCAAGGCGCCCGCACTGAAGGGCAGCCCCATGAAGCGCGGCGTCTGCACCCGCGTCTACACCACCACCCCGAAGAAGCCGAACTCGGCGCTCCGCAAGGTGGCCCGCGTGCGCCTCAACGGCGGCATCGAAGTCACCGCCTACATCCCCGGTGTCGGTCACAACCTTCAGGAACACTCCATCGTGCTCGTGCGCGGCGGTCGTGTGAAGGACCTTCCCGGTGTCCGCTACAAGATCGTCCGTGGCGCGCTGGATACCCAGGGCGTCAAGAACCGCAAGCAGGCTCGTAGCCGCTACGGCGCAAAGATGGAGAAGAAGTAATATGCCACGTAAGGGCCCGGCCCCGAAGCGGCCGCTCGTTGTAGATCCCGTCTACGGCTCCCCTCTGGTCACGCAGCTGATCAACAAGGTGCTCGTCGACGGCAAGAAGTCCACCGCAGAGCGCATCGTGTACGGCGCCCTCGAAGGTGCCCGCGCCAAGTCCGGCGGCGACCCCGTCGCAGCGCTCAAGAAGGCCATGGACAACGTGAAGCCGACCCTCGAGGTCCGCTCACGCCGCGTCGGTGGTGCAACCTACCAGGTGCCCGTCGAGGTGAAGCCCGGTCGTTCGACCGCGCTGGCCCTGCGCTGGCTGGTCGGCTACTCCAAGGCCCGCCGCGAGAAGACGATGACCGAGCGCCTGCAGAACGAGATCCTCGACGCGTCGAACGGTCTCGGAGCCGCAGTCAAGCGCCGCGAGGACACGCACAAGATGGCCGAGTCGAACAAGGCCTTCGCACACTACCGCTGGTAGCACTTCTGCCGGGCGGATCGTGACCTCAGGGTCGCGATCCGGCCGGCGCTCCAGCTGAACTCCATTCTCGTCATAAGGGAGACACCGTGGCACAGGACGTGCTTACCGACCTCAACAAGGTCCGCAACATCGGCATCATGGCCCACATCGATGCCGGCAAGACCACTACTACCGAGCGCATCCTGTTCTACACGGGTGTCAACCACAAGATCGGCGAGACGCACGACGGCGCCTCCACCACCGACTGGATGGAACAGGAGAAGGAGCGCGGCATCACCATCACGTCTGCCGCCGTGACTTGCTTCTGGGAGAACAACCAGATCAACATCATCGACACCCCCGGACACGTCGACTTCACCGTCGAGGTGGAGCGTTCGCTCCGCGTGCTCGACGGCGCCGTCGCGGTGTTCGACGGCAAGGAGGGCGTCGAGCCCCAGTCCGAGACCGTCTGGCGCCAGGCCGACAAGTACGAAGTCCCCCGCATCTGCTTCGTCAACAAGATGGACAAGCTCGGCGCGGACTTCTACTTCACCGTCGACACGATCATCAGCCGCCTCGGCGCCAAGCCGCTCGTGCTCCAGCTCCCCATCGGAGCCGAGAACGACTTCGTGGGCGTCGTCGACCTGCTCTACATGCGTGCTCTCGTGTGGCCCGGTGACTCCAAGGGTGACGTGACGATGGGTGCCAAGTACGAGATCCAGGAGATCCCCGCGGATCTCAAGGAGAAGGCCGAGGAATACCGCGCGGCCCTCGTCGAGACCGTCGCCGAGTCTTCGGACGAGCTCATGAACAAGTACCTCGAAGGCGAAGAGATCTCCGTCGAGGAACTCAAGGCCGGCATCCGCAAGATGACGATCAACTCCGAGCTCTACCCCATCCTGTGTGGCTCCGCGTTCAAGAACCGTGGCGTCCAGCCGATGCTCGATGCCGTCATCGACTACCTGCCCTCGCCGCTGGATGTCCCCCCGATGATCGGTCACGATCCCCGGAACGAAGAGGTCGAGCTGACGCGCAAGCCGAGCACCGAGGAGCCGTTCTCGGCCCTCGCGTTCAAGGTCGCCACGCACCCGTTCTTCGGACAGCTGACCTTCATCCGCGTCTACTCCGGTCACGTCACCGCCGGCACGCAGCTGGTGAACTCCACGAAGAGCAAGAAGGAGCGCATCGGGAAGCTCTTCCAGATGCACGCCAACAAGGAGATCCCCGTCGAAGAGGCTTCGGCCGGGCACATCTACGCGGCGATCGGCCTGAAGGACACCACCACCGGTGACACCCTCTCCGACTCGGCCAACCAGATCGTGCTCGAATCGATGAGCTTCCCGGCACCCGTGATCTCGGTGGCCATCGAACCGAAGACGAAGGGTGACCAGGAGAAGCTGTCGACGGCCATCCAGAAGCTCTCGGCCGAGGACCCGACGTTCCAGGTGTCCCTCAACGAGGACACCGGGCAGACGATCATCGCCGGCATGGGCGAGCTCCACCTGGACATCCTGGTGGACCGCATGCGCCGCGAGTTCCGCGTGGAGGCCAATGTGGGCAAGCCCCAGGTGGCCTACCGCGAGACCATCCGCAGCAAGGTCGCCAAGCACGACTACACCCACAAGAAGCAGACGGGTGGCTCGGGTCAGTTCGCGAAGATCCAGATCGCGATCGAGCCGATGGAGGTCGAGGAGGGTGTCATGTACGCCTTCGACAACAAGGTGACCGGCGGCCGCGTGCCGCGCGAGTACATCCCGAGTGTCGACGCCGGCATCCAGGATGCGCTGAACGACGGCGTGCTCGCCGGCTACCCGGTGGTCGGCATCAAGGCGACGCTCCTCGACGGCGCGTACCACGACGTCGACTCCTCGGAGATGGCCTTCAAGATCGCCGGTCGCATGGCGTTCAAGGAAGCCGCGCGCATGGCCAAGCCCGTGCTGCTCGAGCCGCTGATGGAGGTGGAGGTCCGCACCCCTGAGGAATACATGGGTGAAGTCATCGGTGACCTCAACTCCCGCCGTGGCCAGATGCAGTCGATGGAGGACGCCAGCGGCGTCAAGGTCATCACCGCCCACGTGCCCCTCTCGGGCATGTTCGGGTACATCGGTGACCTTCGGTCGAAGACCCAGGGCCGGGCCGTCTACTCCATGAAGTTCGACAGCTACTCGGAGGTCCCGAAGGCAGTAGCCGACGAGATCATCCAGAAGACGCGCGGCGAGTAACACCCGGAGACGGGAACCGCGGAGAGCGGGTCGGCCTGTCACCGGCAGCCTGACCCGCTCTCCGGCGGCCGGACCACGCGGTCCCGGCAGCAACCAGCAATTTCATCAAAACCAAAAGCCCCCAGTAGACTTGCATGAGTTTCAGCCGCGAACAGCGTGGCTGGGAAGCAATTCTTCTCAAACGTTCTAGGAGGAACCCGTGGCGAAGGCAAAGTTCGAGCGGACTAAGCCGCACGTTAACATCGGCACCATCGGTCACGTCGACCATGGAAAGACCACGTTGACGGCTGCCATTTCGAAGGTGCTGTACGACAAGTACCCCACTCTCAACGAGCAGCGTGACTTCGCGTCGATCGACTCGGCTCCCGAGGAGAAGCAGCGCGGCATCACGATCAACATCTCGCACGTCGAGTACCAGACCGAGAAGCGCCACTACGCACACGTAGACGCCCCCGGCCACGCCGACTACATCAAGAACATGATCACCGGTGCTGCCCAGATGGACGGTGCGATCCTGGTCGTCGCCGCCACTGACGGCCCGATGGCGCAGACCCGCGAGCACGTCCTGCTCGCACGCCAGGTCGGTGTCCCCTACCTGCTGGTTGCGCTCAACAAGTCCGACATGGTCGACGACGAGGAACTCCTCGATCTCGTCGAGATGGAGGTGCGTGAGCTCCTCAGCTCGCAGGGCTTCGACGGTGACGACGCTCCTGTCGTCCGCGTCTCCGGCCTAAAGGCCCTCGAAGGCGATGCCGAGTGGGTCAAGTCCGTCGAGGACCTCATGGAAGCCGTTGACAACAACGTTCCTGACCCCGTGCGTGACAAGGACAAGCCGTTCCTCATGCCCGTCGAGGACGTCTTCACGATCACCGGTCGTGGAACCGTCGTCACGGGCCGCGCCGAGCGCGGAACCCTCGCCATCAACTCCGAGGTCGAGATCGTCGGTATCCGTCCGGTCCAGAAGACCACGGTCACCGGTATCGAGATGTTCCACAAGCAGCTCGACGAGGCATGGGCCGGCGAGAACTGTGGTCTCCTGCTCCGCGGCATCAAGCGCGAGGACGTCGAGCGTGGCCAGGTCATCGTGAAGCCGGGTTCCATCACCCCGCACACCGACTTCGAGGCCAACGTCTACATCCTGGCGAAGGACGAGGGCGGGCGTCACAACCCGTTCTACTCGAACTACCGCCCTCAGTTCTACTTCCGCACCACGGACGTGACCGGCGTCATCACCCTCCCCGAGGGCACCGAGATGGTCATGCCGGGCGACAACACCGAAATGACGGTCGAGCTCATCCAGCCGATCGCCATGGAAGAGGGCCTCGGCTTCGCGATCCGCGAAGGCGGCCGCACCGTCGGTTCGGGACGTGTCACGAAGATCATGAAGTAAGACCGCTCCACCGGAGACCGGCCTCGGCCGGTGATCCACGAAGGGCCCCCGCTGTCTCGACAGCGGGGGCCCTTCGGCGTCCCGGGCGGGACCGACCCCTACACTGGCCGGAGGACGCACGGGCGTGCGTCCGAAGTGGGGGAGTGCAGAGGGTTTGATCCTGGTCCTGGTCCTGGTGGTGTTCCTCGGCGCGTTCGTGGCCTTCGGCTGGTTCCTCGGAGCGCGGAGCGCACGCCGGTCGGGAAGCTGGCCTCGGGATGTGCCGCCGCCGGCTGTCGTGTACGAGGAGGGCTTCGACGCCGGCTACCGGGCAGCCCAGGAGGCGCAGGATCCCCTCGGAGCGGAGGGAGGCACCGGAGCATCGGGCCGTCCGTTGCAGGCTTGGTCACCAGCGCCCGCGTCAGCGCCGCCAGCGCCTGCGTCAGCGCCGCCCGCGCCCTCTCTGACCGGACAGTCCTCGCTGACCGTCCCTAGCGCGTCGCCCGCGCCGCCTCTGACCGGACAGTCTTCGCTGACCGTTCCTAGCGCGTCGCTCGCGCACCCTCTGACCGGACAGCCCTCGTTGATCGGACCACCCGCAGCGCCCGTGTCGCCTGTGCCGCCGTCGCCCGAGGACCGGACGGCCGCGAAAGCAGTGCGGGACCTGCGCACCATCAACATCGCGCTGTACGCGGCAAGCCTCCTGCTCGTGGCCGCGGGAGGACTGTTCATCGGAGCCGCGGTGCCCGGTCCGGCGCGCGCCGTGACGATCTGCGCGGTCGTCGCGCTCTTCTACGCCGGCGGCCTGATCCTCCACGCACAGCTGCCCCGATTGCGTCCCGCTGCAGTGGCGTTCGCGGGCACCGGCCTTGCCCTGTTGCCGGTGGCGGGTCTTTTGTTCGGTGTCCTGACCGGTGAGGGCCCTCTGGCCTGGTTCGGCACGGCACTGATCGGAACCGTCGCCTACCTCCTCGCCGCCGTCCGCCTCCAGAGCCGGGTGGTCGCCTATCTGAGCCTCCCGTTCTTCCTGTCGATCGCGTTGTCCTCGGTGTCGCTGATCGGCGGCGCGCTCATCTGGTACTTCACCTGCTCCATCGGTGTAGCGGCGCTGTTCGCTGTGCTGGCCCATCCTGCTCCCCGGTGGATGCCCGAGGTCCTCACCCGCGCCGTGCTCGACGCGCACCGTGTCCTGACACCCTTGGCCCTCGCGGCGTCCCTTCTGCTCGGCAGTCTTCTGGCCCCGTCCGATCGAGCGCTCCTGTGGGTCGTCGCAGCCGTCCACTACGGCGCCCTTCTGGTGTTCGTCCCGGTGCTGAGGATCCTGCACTTCTACGCGACGCGTCTGGTCGCGACGCTGGCAGCCGTCTTCATCATGGCCGCGCTGGACCTTCCCTTCTTCTGGGCCGTCATGGTCCTGGCTCTCTGCACCGCCCTGCAGGTGGCCGGAGCCCTTGTCCTCGCAGCACCCCTGCGTCGGCTCCTCACACCGGGTGCGACACCGCCTTCGGATCATACCGGCGCTGTCGCGGACGATGCCCGCACCCCCGATGGCCCGGGCGGAGCACCGCATGCCGATGCCTCGGGGGGAGCCCACGCCCCCGATGGCCCGGGTGGAGCCCGCGGAACCGCAGCTCCTGCCGCATCGCACAGCGCGACGGGCCCGGGCTCAGCCGAGGCGTACTCCGTCGTTGCCAGCCCGTCGATCGCCAGCCCATCCGTCGCCAGCCCATCGATCGCCAGCCCGTCGATCGCCAGCCCGTCCTTCGCCAGCCCATCCGTCGCCAGCCCGTCCTTGGCCGGCCCGGCCTCGACCGCCTCGGTCAGCAGGAAGGTCGATCCGGAAGAGCGCGCGCGGGCCCGGTACCGCTGGGACGTCCTGGGAACCTTCGCGCTCACCGCCCTGGCCGCCGCCGTCGTGGCGTCCCCGCTCCGTGGCGCCGGGTCCGACGGGCCCGATGTCCTGATTCCTGTGCTGCTCGTGCTGGCCCTCGGCATGTGGATCGCCGAGCGTTTCGGAGGAGCGGCGGAAGTGCTGGTGCTGCCGGGCATCCTGCTCGCGGTGACCGCGCCGGTCGAGTCCCCCTGGCGCACCGAAGTAGTGCTGGTTCTGTCCGTCGGATACCTCCTGCTCCGGGCGCGAGCCTCGGCCGACATCCTGCGCGAGCGGTTCCTCCTCGCCGCACGGGCGGGCGGCGTCCTCCTGCTGCCGGTGGCGGTGATGGTCCACCTTCGCCTGCTGGAGCTTCCCGACGCCGGACTGGAGGAGCTTGCCGTCCTCGCCGTGGTCCTGGGGGCGGTCGCGAATCAACTGGCCGAGGTGGTGCGGACCCGTGCCATGCGTGCAACGTTGTACAGCCCGTGGGTCATCTGCACCTCGAGCGTCCTCTCGCTCGTGGCAGCGCTCGTCGCCGCAGCCGGCTCAGGACTGGGAGTGGTCGCCGCGGTTGCCATCTGGAGCACCGTCGCCGCCGGCCTCCTGACGACGCTCGTGCTGCCGCTCGTGGATGAGAGCACGACGACGCAGCCGCCCGGGGGACCGGTCACTCAGCAGGGTGGACCGCGGGCCACGCGCCCGGTGCTGCAGGGGTGGTACGTCGAGGCAGCCGGTCCGGTCTCCCTGCTCGTGGCGGCATTCGCGAGCGCCGCCGCGGGGTTCGGGTACCGCACCTTCGAGGTCCTGCTCGCATGCGCCGTCGTGCACGGCGGTCTGACGGCACGCCGTGCCATCGATCACCGCCGACGCGGTGCCTACCTGCTCGCGGCGCAGATCGCCTTCACCGCCCTCACCGCGCTCGTGTCCAGGGACCTGGACCTCACCGTGCACGGCGTACTGACCGTCGTGGCCGTCGGCATCGCGCTGCAGGAGATCGTCCGCGTGATCATCCGACGGCGGCTCCGGGCCCTCGGTCTGCAATCGTCGTCGGCCTGGCTGAGTACCGCGGCTCTGGCCGCACTGCCCCTGGCGTACTCGGTGCTGGCGGGTCCGACCGTCCAGCTCGGGGTCATCGTGGTGCATCTGGCTCTCCTCCTGGTCGTCTCCGTCATCCTGTTCACCGTCCAGCACAGGACGGCTGCCGCCTACCCTGCCCTGTACGCGCTCGCTGCCTCGATCGCCGTCCTGGCGGGTGTGCTGGAAACCGCACCGCAGGGATGGCTGACTCGCGCGCCACTGGCCATGTGGGTCGGAGCGCTGCTGGCGGCTGCCTGCCTCCTCGCCCTCGTCGTCCTGGGATCGCGTTCCGGCGAGAAGAGCAGGAGGCTCCCCGTCCGGGTGGGAGCGGGGCTCTTCGCCCTCGAGGCAGGCCTCCTCTCGTTCGCCGATGGCGGCTGGGACCGGGTCCTCGTCGCTGCGGTCGTCGCCGGCGCCCTCTTCGTCTTCTCGCGCGTCGACCGCCTCCCCTGGCTCGATGCGGTCGCCGCCCTCGCGGTCATCGTCCTCGCGACGGTCTTCGTGGAGGAGGTCACGCTGGGCATGGGGGGTCTACCCGGATCGGCCCTGATGCGGCTGCTGATCGGCGCCGTCCTGGCAGCAGGCCTCCTGTACCTCGCCCGGGACCTGCTGGCCATGGATGATCACGGCGAGCTCCGCTACCGGATCCTCGGCACGACGGCGCTCTGCTGGGCCGCCGTCGCAGCGCTGGCCGCTACGGTGCCCCAACAGGAAGCCGTTGCCGGGTCGGTGGTCCTCGGAGCGGTGGCCGTCCTGACGGTGCGCGAGGTGCCGGTGCAACGGCGGCCGGTCACCGCGGAACTGGCGTTCCTGGTGCTCGTCGCCGCTGCGCAGCGCATCGCCTGGGTGGTGTCGGGCGGCATCACCTTCTTCTGGGCAGCGCAGTGGTGGGCGGTGGCCTTCGCGGTCCTCGCCGCCTACTCGTTCCTGCGCGGCAGCGCCCGGCGTGGGCCGGTCTGGCTCTCCGCAGCGGCCGTCGTGCTCTCCGGGACCGGGCTGCTGACCATCACCGGCGGGACGGCGGGTACGCAGGTCTGGGCACTCTGCGGTCACGTGCTGCTCCTGGCGGCGGGTGTCGCGCTGTCCCGCAGGCTCTTCAGCCTCTGGGGCGCCGTCGGGATAGTCCTCGCACTGCTGTGGTTCCTGCGGGGCTACACCTTCCTGCTGCTCACCGTCGCAGCGCTCGCACTGCTGGCCTTCGCGGTCTGGAAGCTCAACACCCAGACACGGGGGAGCGAGGCCCCCGCGTCTGTGCCGCCCGGGCCGGTCGTCGTCCCGGCGCGGGACGACGGTGGAGGGGACCCTGTGCGACCGGGCAGCGGGCAGGCCGCACCGGACGCCGTACAGCCCGCCGGCAGGCCGGGCCGGGAGCTCGATGCCTGATGGGCCGGCGTCTGCCCTCCCTGATCCTTCCGGCCTGGTCCGAGGCTTGCTCACGCTCTCCCTGAATGCTCGCGGCACGGTTCGGGTGTGCGGGATCACGGCGCGGCACTTCCGCGCCGGTTCGCATTCATCCCGGCGATCTGCGACACTAGATAAGTTGTTCAAGCGCCAGTGCGCGCGGTCTGAGACCTCATCCCGGTCAGGATAATGCCTGATGCAGGGGTCGGATCCACCGCTCGGTATGGCCCAAAGATAAAATCCACCCCGTTCGGCTCGTCCGAAACAGCGGACCGTGTGTGTCTAGGAAGTGCGACACGCCCGAGCGCGGGGGTCGGAGTCCCGGCAGGGTGAGGAACCCGGATCCATCCGGATTCAGCCTGTTCGGGGAGCGTCGCGCAACGGACGCAGGAAATGTACGTACGTACCGGAACTGCCCAGGCAGTTATGTAGAGAGAGAGTCGAGACGCCATGGCGGGACAAAAAATCCGCATCCGGCTGAAGTCATATGACCACGAGGTCATCGATGTTTCAGCCCGGAAGATCGTTGAGACGGTGACGCGCGCAGGCGCAACGGTAGTGGGCCCCGTGCCGCTGCCCACGGAGAAGAACGTTTTCGTTGTCATCCGGTCCCCGCACAAGTACAAGGACAGCCGTGAGCACTTCGAAATGCGTACTCACAAGCGTCTGATCGACATCATTGATCCCACGCCCAAGGCCGTCGATTCGCTGATGCGTCTCGACCTGCCTGCGGACGTGAACATCGAAATCAAGCTGTAAGGGAGAGCGGATACACATGTCTACTTCACTTACGCGCCAGGTCAAGGGCCTGCTGGGCATCAAGCTCGGCATGACCCAGGTCTGGGACGAGAACAACATCCTCATCCCCGTCACCGTCGTCCAGGCTGACTCGAACGTCATCACGCAGCTCCTCGACGAGGAGAAGGACGGCTACACCGCCGTGCAGATCGGCTTCGGCCAGATCGATCCCCGCAAGGTCACCAAGCCGCTCGTCGGCCACTTCGAGAAGGCAGGCGTCACGCCTCGCCGTCACGTCGTCGAACTGCGGACCTCCGACGCCGACTCCTACTCGCTCGGTCAGGAACTGTCCGTCGGGATGTTCGAGGCCGGCCAGACGGTCGACGTCATCGGCACCACCAAGGGCAAGGGCTTCGCGGGCGTCATGAAGCGCCACGGTTTCCACGGCGTCGGTGCATCGCACGGTGCCCACAAGAACCACCGCAAGCCCGGTTCCATCGGTGGAGCATCCACCCCCAGCCGCGTCTTCCGTGGAATGAAAATGGCAGGCCGCATGGGTGCCGTTCGTCAGACCACGCTGAACCTCAAGGTTCACGCTGTCGACGCCGAGAAGTCGCTGCTGCTGATCAAGGGCGCCGTCCCCGGCGCCCGCGGCCAGGTCGTCCTCGTACGCACCGCCGTGAAGGGAGCATAGCCACATGGCTGCCAATCCAGTACAGGTCGATCTCCCCGCGGAGATCTTCGACGCACAGACCAACGTGCCGCTGCTGCACCAGGTCGTCGTGGCTCAGCTTGCTGCCGCCCGCCAGGGCACGCACAAGACGAAGACGCGTGCCGAGGTCAGCGGCGCAGGCCGCAAGCCGTTCAAGCAGAAGGGAACCGGTCGCGCCCGCCAGGGTTCGATCCGCGCCCCCCACATGACCGGTGGTGGCGTCGTCCACGGGCCCACGCCCCGCGACTACAGCCAGCGCACCCCCAAGAAGATGAAGGCTGCTGCACTGCGTGGCGCCCTCTCGGACCGGGCACGCAACGGTCGTATCCACGTTCTCGAGTCCCTGGTCGACGGCGGCAAGCCGTCCACCAAGGGTGCCATCGAGACCCTGCGCGCGATCTCCGAGCGGCCCCGCCTGCTCGTCGTGATCGAGCGTGCCAACGACGTCGCCGCACTGTCCGTGCGCAACGTCCCCGAGGTACACGTCCTCTATGTGGACCAGCTCAACACGTACGACGTGCTGGTGTCCGATGACGTGATCTTCACCAAGGCCGCCTACGACCAGTTCGTCGGTTCGGCTGATGTCATCACCGAGGAGGATGCCACGTGAGCGGCAGCATCGCAAAGGACCCGCGCGACGTCGTCATTGCACCCGTCGTCTCGGAGAAGAGCTACGGCCTGATCGACGAAGGCAAGTACACCTTCCTGGTCGACCCCCGCTCGAACAAGGAAGAAATCAAGCTGGCGGTCGAGAAGATCTTCTCCGTGAAGGTCGACTCCATCAACACCATCAACCGGGTTGGCAAGCGCAAGCGCACCAAGTTCGGCTGGGGCCAGCGCAAGGGCACCAAGCGTGCCATCGTGTCCCTCAAAGAGGGCTCGATCGACATCTTCGGCGGTCCGCTCTCCTGAGAGCGGAGACCACTTTAACGAGGAATTGAGTTATGGGAATCCGTAAATACAAGCCGACAACCCCGGGCCGTCGTGGCTCGAGCGTTGCCGACTTCGCAGAAATCACCCGGTCGACGCCGGAGAAGTCGTTGGTCCGTCCCCTTCCCAAGAAGGGTGGACGCAACAACACCGGTAAGATCACGACCCGCCACAAGGGCGGTGGACACAAGCGTCAGTACCGTCTGATCGACTTCCGCCGCCACGACAAGGACGGCGTCGACGCCCGCGTCGCGGAGATCGAATACGATCCGAACCGCACCGCGCGCATCGCCCTCCTGCACTACGTCGACGGCACCAAGCGCTACATCGTCGCACCGAACAAGCTCAAGCAGGGTGACTTCGTCGAGGCCGGAGCCGGGGCGGACATCAAGCCCGGCAACAACCTGCCGCTGCGCAACATCCCCGTGGGTACCGTCATCCACGCCGTCGAGCTCCGCCCGGGTGGCGGCGCGAAGATGGCTCGCTCCGCAGGTGCCTCGGTCCAGCTCGTCGCCAAGGAAGGCCGCTTCGCCCAGCTGCGACTGCCCTCCGGCGAGATCCGCAACGTCGACGTCCGCTGCCGCGCGACGATCGGCGAGGTCGGCAACGCCGAGCAGTCGAACATCAACTGGGGCAAGGCCGGCCGTAACCGCTGGAAGGGCATCCGCCCGACCGTCCGCGGTGTCGCCATGAACCCGGTCGACCACCCGCACGGTGGTGGCGAGGGCAAGACCTCCGGTGGACGCCACCCGGTCAACCCGAACGGTAAGGCTGAAGGCCGCACCCGTCGCCCCAACAAAGAGAGCGACTCACTCATCGTGCGTCGCCGTCGTTCCGGCAAGAACAAGCGATAGGAGCCTGGAGACATGCCACGCAGCCTGAAGAAAGGCCCCTTCGTCGATCAGCACCTGTATGTAAAGGTCGCTCGCGAGAACGAATCGGGCACGAAGAACGTCATCAAGACGTGGTCCCGCCGCTCCATGATCGTCCCCGACATGCTCGGGCACACGATCGCGGTGCACGACGGACGCAAGCACATCCCGGTGTTCGTCACCGAGTCGATGGTCGGGCACAAGCTCGGCGAATTCGCTCCCACGCGGACCTTCCGCGGCCATGTTAAGGACGACCGCAAGGGCAAGCGCCGCTAGGCGCTGCTCTTACGGCTAAGACGAGAGAAGGAAAGCAATGGAAGCCAAGGCTATTGCGCGTCATATCCGCGTAACGCCTATGAAGGCCCGGCGCGTCGTCAACCTTGTTCGTGGTAAGCAGGCGAATGAGGCTCTGGCTATTCTGAAGTTTGCCCCACAGGTTGCTTCGGAGCCGGTATTCAAGGTGGTCCAGTCGGCGATGGCCAACGCACGAGTCCTCGCGGACCGTGACGGCGTCGCCTTCGACGAGGACAACCTCATCATCAGCGAGGCATTCGTTGATGAAGGCCCCACGATGAAGCGGTTCCGGCCGCGCGCCCAGGGCCGTGCGTTCCGCATCAACAAGCGGACCAGCCACATCACGGTTGTCGTCGCTACCCCTGAGAAAGTGGAGGTCCGCTAAGTGGGACAGAAAGTAAACCCGCACGGGTTCCGACTCGGCATCACCACCGACCACAGGTCACACTGGTTCGCCGACAGCAACAAGCCGGGCCAGCGCTACCGCGACTTCGTCCGTGAGGACATCAAGATCCGCCAGCTGATGTCGACCGGCATGGACCGCGCCGGCATCGCGAAGGTCGAGATCGAGCGCACCCGTGACCGTGTCCGCGTGGACATCCACACGGCACGTCCCGGTATCGTGATCGGCCGCCGTGGAGCCGAGGCGGACCGCATCCGCGGCGAGCTCGAGAAGCTCACCGGCAAGCAGGTCCAGCTGAACATCCTCGAGGTCAAGAACCCCGAGATCGAGGCACAGCTCGTCGCCCAGGGCATCGCTGAGCAGCTCTCCTCCCGCGTGGCCTTCCGCCGCGCGATGAAGAAGGCCATGCAGTCCGCCCAGCGTGCGGGAGCCAAGGGCATCCGTGTCCAGTGCTCCGGTCGCCTCGGTGGCGCCGAGATGAGCCGTTCGGAGTTCTACCGCGAGGGACGCGTTCCCCTGCACACGCTCCGCGCCAACATCGACTACGGCTTCTTCGAAGCGAAGACCACCTTCGGCCGCATCGGCGTGAAGGTCTGGATCTACAAGGGTGACGTCACGGCGAAGGAACTCGCAGCCCAGGCTGCCGCTGCTCCTTCCCGCGGCCGCGGTGGAGACCGTCCGGGCCGTGGCCCTGCCGGCGCCGACCGTGGCGGCGACCGTCGTCGTCGCGCTCCCGAGCGTTCCGAGGGCCAGGGTGCGTCAGCACCCGCCGAGACCGCCGCAGCTTCTACAGCCGCGACTGAAGGAGGACAGGCTTAAATGCTTATCCCACGTCGAGTGAAGTTCCGTAAGCAGCACCACCCGGGTCGCTCGGGCGCTGCTACGGGCGGTACCGAGGTCAGCTTCGGCGAGTGGGGTATCCAGGCGCTGAGCCCGGCATACGTCACCAACCGGCAGATCGAGTCCGCTCGTATCGCCATGACCCGCCACATCAAGCGTGGCGGCAAGGTCTGGATCAACATCTATCCGGACCGCCCGTTGACCAAGAAGCCCGCCGAGACCCGCATGGGTTCCGGTAAGGGTTCGCCCGAGTGGTGGGTGGCCAACGTCAAGCCAGGACGTGTTCTCTTCGAACTGTCCGGTGTTTCCGAAGAGGTAGCCCGCGAAGCCCTGCGCCTCGCGATCCACAAGCTGCCGTTGAAGGCACGCATTGTGCGTCGTGAGGGTGGTGAATAGTTATGGCTCTGGGTTCAAAGGAACTGGCAACAGACCAGCTGGACGGCTTCGACAAGGACCGTCTGGTGGAAGAACTGCGCAAGGCCAAGGAGGAGCTGTTCAACCTCCGATTCCAGTCGGCCACCGGCCAGCTGGAGAGCCACGGTCGCCTTCGCTCGGTCAAGCGCGACATCGCCCGCATCTACACGGTGCTGCGTGAGCGCGAACTGGGTATCCGTCCCGAGGTCGTCGCTCCCGTCGAGGAAGCGAAGCCCGCGAAGGCGGAGAAGCCCAAGAAGGCCAAGAAGGCAGCCACGAAGGACGAACCTTCCGTGAGCACCGAGGCTTCTGAGGAGGACGCCAAATGAGTGAGCAGCAGAGCGAGACGACCGTAGGAACCGAGAAGGCCGTGCACGACGCCGACTCGCGCGGCTACCGCAAGGTACGTCGTGGCTACGTCGTCTCGGACAAGATGGAGAAGACCATCGTGGTCGAGGTCGAGGACCGCGTGAAGCACGCCCTGTACGGCAAGGTGCTTCGCCGCAGCTCCAAGGTCAAGGCGCACGACGAGAACAACACCGCCGGCATCGGCGACATGGTCCTCATCAGCGAGACCCGCCCGCTGTCCGCCACCAAGCGGTGGCGCCTGGTCGAGGTCATCGAGAAGGCCAAGTAGCACCCGAGCACGACCAGGGACCGGCCCGCCGGCTCCCAACCGGAATGCCCCGGACACGATTTCGTGTCCGGGGCATTCTCGCGATACGATAAGAATCTTGTCTGTCTGGTGGGTTGGCGCATGCCCTCACGAGGTTCCCTCGCGGGTGACCCTCACACCGGGCAAATAGGCAAAAGCCCGATGATCTTGTTCACCACCCCATGCAGGTTTCCTGCAGGACCGTGCGCCCAGGCGCACGCGTGGTGAGGACCAGTATCTCGGGGCCCACCCATATCCGTTCCGCAAGGCTCGATGAGAGAACCGGCGCGACGACAGGAGTAATCAGTGATTCAGCAGGAGTCGCGGCTAAAGGTCGCCGACAACACGGGGGCCAAGGAAATCTTGACCATCCGCGTTCTCGGAGGATCCGGGCGCCGCTACGCAGGCATCGGCGACGTCATCGTCGCCACGGTGAAGGACGCCATCCCGGGCGGAAACGTCAAGAAGGGCGACGTCGTCAAGGCGGTCATCGTCCGCACCAAGAAGGAACGCCGCCGTGCGGACGGTTCCTACATCAAGTTCGACGAGAACGCAGCAGTGATCCTGAAGAACGACGGCGACCCCCGCGGTACCCGTATCTTCGGCCCTGTCGGTCGCGAGCTCCGCGACAAGCGTTTCATGAAGATCATCTCGCTGGCGCCGGAGGTGCTGTAGTCCATGGCACAGAAGACAAAGCTCAAGATCAAGAAGGGTGACCTCGTGCAGGTCATCACCGGGGCCAAGCAGGAGCGCGGTGGAGACCGCGGCAAGCAGGGCAAGGTCCTCAAGGTGTTCCCCGAGTCCAACCGCGTCCTCGTGGAAGGCATCAACCGGATCACCAAGCACACCAAGGTCGGGCAGTCGCAGCGCGGCACCAAGACCGGTGGCATCGAGGTCGTCGAGGCGCCGGTGCACATCAGCAACGTGGCCGTCGTCGATCCCGAGACCAAGAAGCCGACGCGCATCGGATACCGCACCGAGACCGTCGAGCGCGACGGCCGTGAGCGCGTTGTCCGCGTCCGCATCGCCAAGTCATCAGGGAAGGATCTGTAATGACTGTCGAGACCACAGAGACCAAGGTTCTTCCCCGTCTCAAGGCCCGCTACGCGGCCGAGATCAAGGCGACCCTGCAGGAGCAGTTCAACTACTCCAACGTGAACCAGGTCCCCCGCCTGGTCAAGGTCGTCGTGAACATGGGTGTCGGTGACGCCGCCAAGGACTCCAAGCTGATCGACGGGGCCGTCAAGGACCTCACGGCGATCACGGGCCAGAAGCCCCAGGTCACCAAGGCCCGGAAGTCCATCGCGCAGTTCAAGCTCCGTGAAGGAATGCCCATCGGTGCACACGCGACCCTGCGTGGAGACCGCATGTGGGAATTCACGGACCGCCTCATCTCCCTCGCACTGCCCCGTATCCGCGACTTCCGCGGCCTCAACGGCAAGCAGTTCGACGGCAACGGCAACTACACCTTCGGCCTCACGGAGCAGTCCATGTTCCACGAGATCGACCAGGACCGTATCGACCGTGTACGTGGCATGGACATCACCGTCGTCACCACCGCCAAGACCGACGCCGAGGGCCGCGCGCTCCTCAAGGCGCTTGGCTTCCCCTTCAAATCCGAAGATTAATCTAACTACGTTGCAGGTCCGCTCCAGCCGGCACCCTGAGTGCTGGTCGGAGACCGGAAACCGTTTCGAGGAAGGGCAAGAGCCCACATGACAATGACAGATCCTGTCGCAGACATGCTCACGCGTCTGCGCAACGCCAACTCGGCTTACCACGACTCCGTGTCCATGCCGTACAGCAAGCTGAAGGCCCGCGTCGCGGACATCCTGAAGGCCGAGGGCTACATCGCCGGCTGGAAGGAAGAGGAAGCGGAGGTCGGCAAAAAGCTGACCATCGACCTCAAGTTCGGCCCGGACCGCCAGCGCTCCATCGCCGGCATCCGCCGCATCTCCAAGCCCGGCCTCCGCGTGTACGCCAAGTCCACCAACCTGCCGCACGTGCTCGGCGGACTCGGTATCGCCATCCTGTCCACGTCCTCCGGTCTGCTCACGGACCGCCAGGCATCCAAGAAGGGTGTAGGTGGGGAAGTCCTCGCCTACGTCTGGTAACGGGAAAGGGAACAGAACATGTCACGTATTGGACGTCTCCCCATCACCGTTCCTGCCGGTGTCGACATCACGGTCGACGGCAACGTCGTCTCGGTCAAGGCCGCCAAGGGCGAACTGAGCCACAGGGTGCCCAGCCCCATCGAGGTCACCCTCGACGGCGGGATCCTCACCGTCTCCCGGCCGAACGACGAGCGCGAGTCGCGCTCGCTGCACGGCCTGACGCGCACGCTGATCTCCAACATGATCGTCGGAGTCACCGAGGGCTACAAGAAGAACCTCGAGATCGTCGGCACCGGTTACCGCGTGCAGGCGAAGGGCAGTGACCTCGAGTTCGCCCTGGGCTACAGCCACCCGGTCGCCGTCAAGGCTCCCGAGGGCATCACCCTGACCGTGGACAGCCCCACCAAGCTCTCGGTCGCGGGCATCAACAAGCAGCAGGTCGGCGAGGTCGCTGCAACCATCCGCAAGCTGCGCAAGCCTGACCCGTACAAGGGCAAGGGCATCCGCTACGCAGGCGAGATCATCCGCCGCAAGGTCGGAAAGGCTGGTAAGTAACCATGGGTCTGAGCATCAACAAGAAGCGCAGCTCGAAGAGCAAGTCCGCCTCGCGCGGACGTCGCCACCTCCGTGTACGCAAGCGCGTCTCGGGCACGGCCGTGCGTCCGCGCCTGGTCGTCAACCGTTCGGCCCGCCACGTATTCGTGCAGGTCGTCGACGACACCAAGGGCATGACCGTCGCCTCGGCATCCACCCTCGAAGCGGACCTCCGGTCCTTCGACGGTGACAAGACCGCCAAGGCCAAGCGCGTCGGCGAGCTCGTCGCGGCACGGGCCATGGCTGCAGGCGTCGAGGCCGTCGTCTTCGACCGTGGTGGCAATAAGTACCACGGTCGGGTTGCAGCCATCGCAGACGGTGCACGTGAAGGTGGGCTGTCACTGTGACCGAGGAAACCAAGGCAAAGGAAGCCCCATTGAATACGGCTACAGAGCAGCCCGCGGCCGAAGCTCCGGCTGCAGGCGCAACCGACACCGCGTCGGCTGACGCCAACCGCTCCAACGCGCGGGGCAACTCGCGCGGCGGTGACCAGCGCGGCGGCAACGCCCGCGGTGGCGAGCGCGGCGGCCGTGGCGGCCGTGACGGCGGTCGGAACGACGACAAGGACAAGTTCATCGAACGCGTCGTCACCATCAACCGCGTCGCGAAGGTCGTCAAGGGCGGCCGTCGCTTCAGCTTCACCGCCCTCGTGGTGGTCGGTGACGGCAACGGCATGGTCGGCGTCGGTTACGGAAAGGCGAAGGAAGTTCCCTCCGCCATCCAGAAGGCCGTCGAGGAAGCCAAGAAGACGATGTTCCGCGTTCCGCGGATCGGTGGCACCGTCCCGCACCTGGTGCAGGGCGAGGCCGCAGCCGGCGTCGTGCTGCTCCGTCCCGCGTCCCCGGGTACCGGTGTGATCGCCGGTGGTCCGGTGCGTGCCGTGCTCGAGTGCGTCGGCATCCACGACGTCCTCTCGAAGTCGCTCGGTTCGGCGAACGCCATCAACATCGTTCACGCGACCGTCGATGCCCTGAAGCGCCTCGAAGAGCCCCAGGCAGTCGCGGCCCGCCGCGGCCTGCCCCTCGACGAGGTCGCATCCCACCAGATGCTGCGCGCGATCGCAGCTCAGAAGGCAGGTGCGTGATGACCGCCATCACTCCGAAGCGCGTAGTCGTGAGCACCAAGCAGCTCTCGATCACACAGATCAAGTCCGCCATCGGCGGCAAGCAGAACCAGCGCGACACGCTGCGGTCGCTCGGCCTCAAGCGGATCGGCCACACCGTGGTCCGTGAAGCGGATGCCGTCACCGTCGGCATGGTCAACACGGTTCCGCACCTCTTGAAGGTTGAGGAGGCCAACTAATGGCAGAGAAGAACACTGCGGCTCCGGCCGCCAGCGAGGAGCGCGTCCACGCCCTCAAGGTCCACCACCTGCGTCCCGCCCCGGGTGCCAAGACGGCGAAGACCCGTGTCGGCCGTGGTGAGGGTTCGAAGGGTAAGACTGCCGGCCGTGGAACCAAGGGAACCGCAGCGCGCTACCAGGTGAAGGCAGGATTCGCGGGTGGCCAGCTGCCCCTGCACATGCGCCTTCCGAAGCTGCGCGGCTTCAAGAACCCGTTCCGCGTGGAGTTCCAGGTCGTCAACCTGGACAAGCTGTCCGAGCTGTACCCCGCCGGCGGCGACGTCACGGTGGACAGCCTGGTGGCGAACGGTGCGGTCCGCAAGAACCAGCCCGTCAAGGTGCTGGGTACGGGCGAGATCACGGTAGCCGTGAACGTCTCGGCCGACGCCTTCTCCGCCTCAGCGGCAGAGAAGATCGTCGCTGCGGGCGGAACCGTCACCGAACTGTAGGCCACTGACCGACCCCTTCCCCGTGTCTCGGGGGAGGGGTCGGCTGTGATCGACAGCACTGAGGAACTAGACTTCTGGTGGGCAGGACCGAATCGGCCCACCAGGAGTCTTTTTTCGGCTCCGGCCACCCCAGGGCCGGCGTGTGTCTCGCGCCGGCGACCAACCGTTAGACTCGGTTGTTGTGCACGGTCCGCCACAGGACCAACAGACCTTCAGGAGGACGCTTGCTTAGCGCTATTGGCCGGGCATTCCGGACGCCAGACTTGCGGCGCAAGCTGTTGTTCACGCTGGGAATCATCACCATCTTCCGCCTCGGGGCCTTCATCCCCGCCCCGGGAGTCGACTACGGCAACGTCCAGCAGTGCCTGGACCTCGGCAACACCGACGGCGGCCTGTACCAGTTCGTCAACCTCTTCAGCGGTGGAGCCCTCCTGCAGGTCTCGATCTTCGCGCTGGGCATCATGCCGTACATCACCGCGAGCATCATCACCCAGCTCCTCCGGGTGGTCATCCCCCGTTTCCAGGAGCTGCACCAGGAAGGCGCCCAGGGCCAGTCCAAGCTGACCCAGTACACGCGCTACCTGACGATCGCCCTCGGTCTCCTGAACGCCACGACTCTCGTCTCGCTCGCGCGCTCGGGGGCGTTGCTCGGCAACTGTCCCGTCCCGCTGATCCCGGACGATTCGCTCATCACGATCATCCTGCTCATCATCACCCTGACGGCCGGCACCGGCCTCATCATGTGGATGGGCGAGCTCATCACCGAGCGCGGCGTCGGCAACGGCATGTCGCTGCTCATCTTCACCGCGATCGCGGCCGGGTTCCCGACCTCGCTGGGCGAGATCTTCCGCACCCAGGGTGCCACCGTGTTCGCCTTCGTGCTCCTTATGGGCGTCGTCGTCGTCGCCCTCGTGATCTTCGTGGAGCAGTCGCAGCGCCGTATCCCGGTCCAGTACGCCAAGCGCATGGTCGGCCGCCGCACCCTCGGCGGCAGCAGCACGTACATCCCCATCAAGGTCAACATGGCTGGTGTCATCCCGGTCATCTTCGCGTCGTCGATGCTGTACCTGCCGAGCCTGATCGCGCAGTTCAACACGCCGCAGGACGGAACGCCTCCGGCCGACTGGGTCAACTGGATCACCACGTACCTCACCAGTGGGGACCACCCCCTCTACATGGCGATGTACTTCCTGCTGATCGTCTTCTTCACGTACTTCTACGTCGCCATCACGTTCAACCCGGACGAGGTCTCCGACAACATGAAGAAGTACGGCGGCTTCATCCCGGGCATCCGCGCAGGCCGGCCCACCGCCGAGTACCTGCAATACGTACTGTCCCGCATCACCCTGCCGGGCGCCATCTACCTCGGTCTCGTGGCGCTCATCCCGCTGATCGCCCTCGTGGCGATCGGCGCCAACCAGAACTTCCCCTTCGGCGGTACGTCGATCCTGATCATGGTGGGCGTGGGGCTGGAGACCGTCAAGCAGATCGACGCGCAGCTCCAGCAGCGTCACTACGAAGGGTTGTTGCGTTGACGAGAATGCTCATCATCGGTCCTCCGGGTTCCGGCAAGGGAACACAGGCGGCCCGCATCTCGGAGCGTCTCGCCGTCGTGGCGATCTCGACCGGGGACATCTTCCGCGACAACGTGAAGCGCGAGACCCCGCTGGGGCTCGAGGCGAAGAAGTTCATGGACGCCGGGGACTTCGTCCCCGACAGCGTCACGAACAGCATGGTGCGGGACCGGCTGGCAGCTGACGACGTCCAGGAGGGCTTCCTCCTCGACGGGTACCCGCGCACCGCCGCCCAGGTGACGGAGCTCGACGACATCCTGCGGGAGAACGAGCTGGATCTCGACGTCGTCCTCCAGCTCACGGCCGATGACGAGGAACTGGTCAAGAGGCTCCTCGGACGGGCGAAGCTCGACGGACGGTCGGACGACAACGAGCGGGTGATCCGCCATCGCCTCGGGCTCTACCACGATCAGACCGAGGCCGTCGTGTCGAGGTACGACGAGCGGGGGATCGTGACGAAAGTGAACGGTATCGGCTCGATCGACGAAGTCACCGAGCGCGTCATGGCGGCACTCAAGGTCGCGAGCTAGGACCGCATGTTCCGTCAGCCGAAGGTCGAGTACAAGACCAACGAGCAGATGCTCGTGATGCGCGATGCCGGCCTGGTGCTTTCCAGGGCGCTCGACGAGGCAGTGGCTGCCGTGCGGGTCGGTGTGACCACGGCGGAGCTCAACGGGGTGTTCGAGGCTGTCCTCCAGGAGGAGGGCGCGACATCGAACTTCCTCGGGTACCACGGCTTCCCGGCCAGCATCTGCACCTCGGTGAACCACGAGGTGGTCCACGGCATCCCCGGCGGATACGCGCTGCAGGACGGCGACATCATCTCGATCGACGGCGGCGCGGTCGTCAGGGGCTGGCACTCCGACTCGGCGCGCACCGTGATCGCCGGGACGCCGCGGCCGGAGGACGTCCGGTTGTCCCGGATCACCGAGGACGCAATGTGGCGGGGTATCGCAGCGCTCGCCTCCGGGCGGTTCGTCGGTGACATCGGTGCCGCGATCGACGACTACGTCTCGTCCGTCCCGGGGCCGGCACTCGGCATCCTCGAGGACTACGTGGGGCACGGGATCGGCACCCAGATGCACCAGGCGCCGGACGTGCTCAACTACAGGAGCTCGAATCGCGGGCCGAAGGTCCGGCCGGGCCTGTGCCTCGCCATCGAGCCGATGCTCGTGCAGGGCGGGCTGCAGACCGCGGTGCTCGACGACGACTGGACGGTCGTGACGACGGACGGCAAGCGCGCCTCCCAGTGGGAGCACAGCGTCGCCGTGCACGACGGCGGCATCTGGGTGCTGTCCGCGCCGGACGGGGGAGCCTCGCGGCTGGAACCGCTCGGCGTCACTCCGGCTCCCCTGCACGTGTGAGGCAACGGCCGCGCTCCCGCACGGCCCGATCCTTCCGCCGCTCATCCCGTCAGGCCCTGCAGCCCGCTGCAGGGCCTTCGTCGTCCGGAGCGCAGGACCGGGGCGCGATTTAACCATTCGCGGACGATGGAGTAGAGTCGTCTGTTGGTTGTCTCTGCTTTTCGTGCCCAACGGGCCCCGGAGACCATCCTGCGGGACGAGCTCAGGCTCCCCGCGGGTCTGACAATCAAAACCCCAAACCCGTCCACCGTGCAAGTGGTGGGCATCGACGTTAGCGGAGGATATGGCCAAGAAAGACGGTGTCATTGAGATTGAAGGCACTGTGAACGAGGCGCTGCCCAATGCGATGTTCCGCGTTGAGTTGGCCAACGGTCACATTGTTCTCGCCCACATCTCGGGAAAGATGCGCCAGCACTACATCCGAATCCTTCCTGAGGACCGGGTCGTAGTGGAACTCAGCCCGTACGACCTCACCCGGGGCCGTATCGTCTACCGCTACAAATAAGAATCAACTCGAAGGAAAACCATGAAGGTCAACCCGAGCGTGAAGCGGATCTGCGAGAAGTGCCAGGTGGTTCGCCGCAAGGGCAACGTTCTCGTCATCTGCGAGAACCCGCGCCACAAGCAGCGCCAGGGCTGAGAACCTCCCCCCGAGGTTCTTCCCGCGCGTAGAAGTACATTCAACGGCAGAACAGCGTCCCCCAGGGGACGGACACCCCCGGCTCGGAGGCCGGGGACCGGAACACCGGTTCCGGGCACGTTCTGCTCCACACCTCCGGCACCACTGAAGGAGCACCGCCACCATGGCACGTCTCGCTGGCGTAGACATCCCCCGCGAAAAGCGGGTAGTCATCGCGCTTACCTACATCTACGGCGTGGGCAAGACCCGTGCGGAGAAGACGATCGTCGACACGGGGATCTCCCCGAACACGCGCGTCAAGGACCTCTCCGACGTCGAGCTCGTCCAGCTCCGCGACTACATCGAGGGCAACTTCAAGGTCGAGGGTGACCTACGCCGTGAGGTCGCCGCCGATATCCGCCGCAAGGTCGAGATCGGCAGCTACGAAGGCATTCGGCACCGCCGCGGCCTTCCCGTACGCGGACAGCGTACGAAGACCAACGCTCGTACCCGCAAGGGCCCGAAGCGCACGGTCGCAGGCAAGAAGAAGGTCGGACGCTAGATCCCCACCGGCTCCCTGACATGACTCGCTAGCGCTCGTCAGGCCAGGGGACCCTCGCCGGCGGAGGCCCCTGTTTGCGGGACCTCCAGCAGGATTCGATCCGACTCAATGCTTTACCCAATACCTTCGTAGGAGAAGTAATGCCCCCCAAGACTCGTGGAGCGGTGCGTAAGCCGCGTCGCAAGGACAAGAAGAACATCGCGCTCGGCCAGGCGCACATCAAGAGCACGTTCAACAACACGATCGTCTCCATCACGGACCCCAGCGGAGCAGTCATCTCCTGGGCCTCCGCCGGTGAGGTCGGTTTCAAGGGCTCGCGCAAGTCCACCCCCTTCGCTGCGCAGATGGCTGCGGAGGCCGCTGCCAAGCGTGCGCAGGAGCACGGCGTCAAGAAGGTCGACGTCTTCGTGAAGGGTCCCGGATCCGGTCGCGAGACCGCGATCCGCTCGCTGCAGGCCACGGGCCTCGAGGTCGGATCCATCCAGGACGTCACCCCCAGCGCCCACAACGGCTGCCGCCCGCCGAAGCGTCGCCGCGTCTGATCGGCCTGCCGTCACCGCGCCGCCTTGCAGGAACGAAAGTTCCGGCAGGGCGGTTCGGTGCCGTTCCCGGTCGCTCCAGAGCCGGCTGACCAGCAGTCCCGCCCCACTGAGAAGCGTCATATAGCGGATGCTTCCTGAAAGGAAATGTACGTGCTCATTGCACAGCGCCCCACCCTGACTGAAGAAGTCGTCGCCGACAACCGCTCGCGGTTCGTCATCGAGCCCCTAGAGCCCGGCTTCGGTTACACCCTCGGCAACTCGCTCCGCCGCACGCTCCTGTCCTCGATCCCCGGCGCAGCCGTGACGAGCATCCGGATCGACGGCGTGCTGCACGAATTCACCACGGTTCCCGGTGTCAAGGAAGACGTCACCGAGATCATCCTGAACATCAAGAACCTCGCCGTCTCCTCGGAGCACGACGAGCCGGTCGTCGCCTACCTGCGCAAGCAGGGTCCCGGCGTCGTCACCGCGGCGGACATCGCGCCTCCCGCCGGCGTCGAGTTCCACAACCCGGACCTGCACATCGCGACGCTCAACTCGAAGGGCAAGTTCGAGCTCGAACTGACCATCGAGCGTGGCCGCGGCTATGTGTCCGCCTCGCAGAACAAGTCCGGCGACTCCGAGATCGGCCGGATCCCGGTCGACTCGATCTACTCGCCGGTCCTGAAGGTCACCTTCCGCGTGGAAGCCACCCGTGTGGAGCAGCGCACCGACTTCGACAAGCTGATCGTCGACGTCGAGACGAAGGACGCCATCGCTCCCCGCGACGCCGTCGCGTCGGCCGGCACCACCCTGGTGGAACTGTTCGGGCTCGCCCGTGAGCTCAACACCGCCGCCGAAGGCATCGAGATCGGCCCGTCACCGACGGACGCCGCCCTGGCTGCCGACATGGCGCTGCCCATCGAGGACCTCGAACTGACGGTCCGCTCGTACAACTGCCTCAAGCGTGAGGGCATCCACTCCGTGGGTGAACTCGTTGCACGTTCCGAGGCCGATCTCATGGACATCCGCAACTTCGGTGCGAAGTCCATCGACGAGGTCAAGGCGAAGCTCGTCGAGCTCGGTCTGTCCCTGAAGGATTCCCCTCCAGGGTTCGACCTCGCCGCCCGCGCTGCCGCCATCGAAGAGGACGACGCCGCCTACGGCGACGAAGAGCTCTAACAACGCTATCCGTACGCCCGCTGGTCTCCGGATCGGCGGGCGGACACCCTAATGAGGAGAAAGAACCATGCCCACACCCACCAAGGGCCCACGCCTCGGAGGCGGTCCGGCGCACGAACGCCTGATGCTCGCCAACCTGGCCGCCTCACTGTTCGAGCACAAGCGCATCACCACCACGGTGACGAAGGCCAAGCGCCTCCGCCCCTACGCCGAGCGTCTCATCACGTTCGCGAAGAAGGGTGACCTCGCGTCGCGTCGCCGCGTCCTCGGCGTCATCAGCAGCAAGAGCATCGTCCACGAACTGTTCACGGACATCGCTCCGGCCGTCGCCAACCGCGAGGGCGGCTACACCCGCATCACGAAGATCGGCAACCGCAAGGGCGACAACGCCCCCATGGCGGTCATCGAACTGGTGCTGGAGCCCATGTCGGCCAAGCAGTCCGTGGTCGCCGAGGCCGAGCAGGCCAAGGCTCCCGCCGCTGCCGCGCCGGTCGCCGGATCCGTCGACTCACCCGAGTCCGCTGATTCCGTCGACTCGGTCGATTCCGCAGAATCCGCCGAGTCCGCTGAGTCCGCCGCATCTGCCGAAGAGGTAGCTGCCGAGGACACCACGGTCGACGCCGAAGCCGGCACCGCCGACGAGGTCGTCGTCGTCGAGGGCACGGTCGAGGACGAGAAGAAGTAATTCTTCCCACTCGACGCACGCCATGACCACCCAGGAGCCCGCCGTACCCGAGAGGGACGGCGGGCTTCTGCGTGTCCGCCTCGACATCGCGTACGACGGATCGCCGTTCTCCGGCTGGGCCCTTCAGCCAGGGCTCGTCACCGTCCAGGGCGTCCTCGAGGACGCCCTCTTCACGCTGCTGAGGCGTTCCGTACGGCTGACGGTGGGCGGGCGCACGGACGCAGGCGTCCATGCACGGGGGCAGGTGGCCCACGCCGACCTCACTGCGGAGGAATGGGCGGGCATGGGGAGGGGACGTGACGTCGACCCGGCGGATGCCTTCCGTCGCCGCCTGACCGGGACCATCAACCGCGTCCTGACCGACGGCGTCAGCGGCAGGGGACGCTCCGTGCGGAACTCCGTCCCCGCCGTCGTCGTGCGTTCCGCTTCGCGTGCGCCCAGCGGGTTCGATGCTCGCTTCTCCGCACTCTGGCGCCGGTACAGCTACGGCATCGCCGACTCGGTGACGGGCCAGGACCCGCTCCACCGGCACACCACCCTGTGGTACTCGGCACCACTCGACGTGGAGCTGCTCAACGAGGGCGCCGCCCACCTGCTCGGAATGCAGGACTTCGCGGCGTTCTGCAAGCCGCGGGAGGGGGCCACGACCATCAGGGAACTGCAGCGCTACGAGTTCGTGCGCGGGAAGGACGGTGCCATCACAGCGACCGTCCAGGCCGATGCCTTCTGCCACAACATGGTGCGCGCGCTGATCGGCTCGACGCTGCGGGTGGGTGCGGGGGAGATGCCGCCGGTCTGGCTGGCCCAACGCCTCGCCGCCCGCCTCAAGGACGCGCGGTCCATCCTCGCTGCCCCGCACCCGCTGGTCCTCGAGGAGATCGCCTATCCGGGGGAGGGCGAGCTCGCCGGTCGGGCCGCCCTGACGCGTGCGCGCCGGACCTCCGGGCACCTCTCCGACGGCTCGGCGCAGGGCATCGACGCGGACGAGGACTGACACGGCCCAGGGCACCGTCGCACTTCTTTTCGTCATCCTGCATCCAGAGCGGCCTCCCGGCCGGTAGTACGGGTGTAAGGATCAATCGGAGGCTCCGCGGAGCCCGAACGAGGAGAAGAACATGCGCAAGAGCTTCTATGCAGTCGGTGCGGTCGCAGCGCTGGGTGTCGCCGGCGTCGCCAGCCCCGCCATCGCGGCGGAGACGGCGGACACGGCCCAGCTGTCCGTCCTCCACGCCGTCCCCGACCTCACGGTGGACGTCTACGTCAACGGGGACCTGACCCTCGACGACTTCACGCCCGGAACCCTCGCCGGGCCCCTCGAGCTCCCGGCGGGTGACTACGAACTGGCCGTGACGGCAGCGGATGCCGACGACGCCGGCGCCCCTGTCATCGGCCCCGTCACCGTCACCCTCGCAGCCGGCGGGAACTACACCGCGACGGCCAACCTCGACGCCGAGGGCACGCCCACCGCCAACTTCTACACGAATGACGTCTCCGCGGTCGAGGCCGGGAAGGCGCGCCTCACCGTGCGGCACACCGCCGCCGCTCCTGCTGTCGACGTACTGGCCGGTGGCGCGCCCGTGGTCGAGAACCTGAGCAACCCCGACGAGGCGACGCTCACGACTGATCCCGGGACGATCTCGGCAGCAGTCGCCGCCACGGGAACCACCGCGCCCGTGATCGGCCCGGCCGACCTCACGCTCGCGGAGGGCACCGCGACGATCGTGTACGCGTGGGGCAGTCTCGAGGACGGCAACCTCGCCCTCGCCACGCAGGTCATCGAGGGGCTCCACTCCGATCCCGCCGCCGTTCCGGGCGCGCAGGCCGGACCGGCACAGGACAGCTCGGGCATGCTCCTGGGAGCGGGCGCGGTAGGCCTCGTGCTGCTCTCCGGCGCCGCGGTGGCAGCTCGCGTCCGGAGCTCGCGCGCGGCCGCCTGAGCAGGCCGACGGGGCGGGGGGCTCCTCCATCCTCCCGCCCCGCCTGGTCGCCCCTTCCTCGACCGAAAGTGAAGTCCGTGACTCGACTGCCCCACCGCACCGCCGTCCTGCTGCTCAGCGCGAGCCTCGGCCTGCTCTCCGCCGGATGCGCACAGACCGCTGCGGCACCCCAGCCCACGCCGTCGTCGACGGTCGGCTCAGCGCAGGATCCTCGTGTCGCGCCAAGATCCGGCGCAGTGCCGGCTCCCGATGGGTCGTTGGACGCAGGAGCAGGGCAGGGCACGTCCGCGCCCGCCGCTGCGATCCCGGGCGGTACGTCGGCAGCAGGCATCACCCTCCGGCCCGCCACCGCAGGGCAGGCGGAGGTCGCTCCTCCTCCCGTCTCCCTGGACATCGAGGGCACGGATATCCAGGTGGACGTGATCGACGTGGGGATCGCGGAGGACGACGAGATGGAGATCCCTACGAGCTTCTACGAGGCCGGCTGGTACCGGTACGGCCCTGCACCGGGCGCCTCGTCGGGCAATGCCGTTCTCGCCGCGCACATCGACATCGGCACGGAGCAGATGCCCTTCGCACGGCTCAAGGACGTCGCGATCGGTACCGAGATCACCGTGGGGCGTGCGGACGCCGAGCCCGTGCGCTACCGGGTCACGGACGTACGCAACGAACCGAAGGCGGCCCTCGACACCGACGAGATCTTCCGGCGCGACGGCGACCACCAGCTCGTCATCGTGACCTGCGGCGGGGAGTGGCTCTCGGACCGCGCGGACTATGAGGATAATGTGGTCCTCACGGCAACGCCGCTCTGAAACGCCCTGCCATCGAGATGTGGACGGGCGCGACGGAGTCGACGCAGGAGGCCGTCGTCCAGCGTCCCCGCCCGAAGGAGAGCACCGTGGCATCCTCAGGTCGAGGGCCGGCCGGGACTCTCGATCTGCAATTCGCGACCGGTGGGGAGGAAGGCCTGGCCCTGGCCTATCGCGCGCATGCGCCGCTGGTGTTCAGCGTGGCCCTCCGCGCCCTCGGGGACCGTCAGGCCGCATCGGACGCGACGCAGGAGGTCTTCATCCGGGCGTGGCGCTTCCGGTCGGGGTTCGACCCCGAGGCCGGAAGCCTTCCCGCCTGGTTGCTCGGCATCAACCGGAATGTGATCGCCGATGCCCTCGCGGCCCGCCGGCGGCGCGAGCGCCTGGACCACCTGGCCACCACCGTGGCCCATCACCGGTCCGCCGGTCCCGGCAGCGAGGTCATGGAGGGGCTGGCGGATCGGGTGGTCCTCGATTCCGAGCTGGAGCTGCTCGGGGAACCCCAGAGATCGATCCTGAAGCTCGCCTTCTACGAAGATCTCACGCACAAGGAGATCGCCGCGCGGCTGCGCCTGCCGCTTGGGACGGTCAAGAGCCACATCCGCCGAAGCCTCACCCACCTACGACGCCGATTGGAGGCCTGGCATGCAGCACCTTGATCCCGAGTCCATCAGCCTGGCCGCCCTGGGGGAGGATCTCGACGAGTCCGCCCGCGCCCACCTCGACGGATGCGACACCTGTGCGATGGAGGTCGACGATCTCCACGAGGTCGTCCGGGTGGCTCGCGCCGGCGATGACGGCCACCTCGACTCGCCGGACCCAGCGGTATGGGCGGGCATACATGCGGAGCTCGGGCTCGGTCCGGCGCACCTCGAGGATCCCCTGACGCGGACGGCGTCGGCGCGCGGAGGGCTCCGGGCCGTCGGGACGGGCCCGGGGCCCGGGGACGTCACGCCGATGAAGGGCCGATCGTTCCGGCGGCCCTTCGGCGTGCGGCACCTGGCGGCCGCGGCGACGGTGGGCGTGCTGGTCGGCGGGGGCGCACTCTGGGCCGTCCAGGTGTTCGCGTCCCCGCCCGCACCGGAGGTCCTCGCCGAGACGGTCCTCGAACCCCTCGACGGATCCACGGCGGAAGGGACGGCGACCGTCGTGTCCGGCGAGGGCGGCGTGCGCTCGCTCGATGTCCGGTCCACGGCCGGCGAGGGCGGCGGATTCGAGGAGGTCTGGCTGATCGCGCCCGAACTCGACCGTATGTACAGCCTGGGCGTCCTGCACGGCGGTGACGGTTCCCTGACGATTCCCGACAGCGTGGACCTGGATGAGTTCCCCATCGTCGATGTCTCGGACGAGCCGCTCGACGGCGATCCCACCCACTCCGGCGTGAGCGTGCTCCGGGGCACGCTGGCGGCCGGATCCGGCCGGCAGCAGGACTAGCCGAGGAGGACGAGCCCGGCGAAGGCCGCGAGGAGCATGCCGGGGCCGAACGGGAACGTGGAGCCGCGGTTACCGCGCCGCAGGACCAGGACGAGGACGCCCGCGAGGCCGCCGAGCAGGAACCCGCCGAGCAGCGTGCACATCCACGCGGTGTAGCCGGCCCACCCGCCATAGAGGCCGAGGACCGCGGCGAGCTTCACGTCGCCCATCCCCATGCCCGCGGGTGAGACGAGCGCCAGCAGAAGGTAGACCGCGAACAGGCCCAGTCCTCCGGCGAGGGCGCCGAGCAGGCTCCACCACGATCCGCTCGCGACAGCGGCCACGAGCAGGATAGCGAGCGTACTGAGGGCGAAGGGCAGGAGGAGAGCGTTCGGCAACAGCTTGGTCCGCGCGTCGATCGCGCCGAGCACCACGGCGAATGTGGCGAACACCGTCACCAGGAGATCGTCCCACCACGCCTCGAGGAGCAGGTTCCCGCAGGCCGCGGAGAGTCCTGCGAGGGCGGCGAGCGGAACCCTGCCCGAGGGCGGGAGCACGGTGCGGGGATCGCGTCCGGCGCGGTCGACGATCACCAGGGTCAGCAGTGAGGCCAGGACTGCGGCGGGAACTGCGGCGAGGACCGCCCCGAGGACCGACGCGTCGAGACCCTGCACCTAGGCGGATTCTTCCATCGAGGGGTGTTGCACCCGACCCACCTCACCGTTGACCGGGAGCGTCACCGTGAAGCGGCTGCCCTTGCCCGGCGAACTCGCGCAGTGGATGGAGCCGCCATGGCTCTCGACGATGGACCGGGTGATGGCGAGACCCAGGCCCGCGCCCGCGATGTCGGCGCGCCGGGCGGACGGGGTGCGGTAGAAACGCGAGAACACCTGCTGGGCCTCCTGCTCCGTCATCCCCATACCGCGGTCCTCGACGTGCAGCGCGATGGCCGACTCCGACTCCTCCGCGTGCACCGTCACCATCCCGCCGTCGGGCGAGTACTTGATGGCGTTGGACAGGAGGTTGTCCAGCACCTGGGAGATCCGCAGCGGGTCGATGAGGGTCCAGAGGGGCTCCTGGACGTCCGACCGCAGCTTCACCCGGTTCTTCTGCGCCCGCAGGCGGTTGGAACGCACACTCATCTCGATGAGCGCCGCGAGATCGACGGGCCGTGGGTGCACCCGGACCTGGTCGCCCGCGGTGGAGAGGAGATCGGCGACGAGGTGCAGCACGCGTTCCGCGTTCCGGCCGGCGACGTCGACGTATCCCCGGAGGTGCGGCGGCAACGGGTGCTCGTCCTCGAGGACGAGCTCGAGGTAGCCGAGGACCGAGGTCAGCGGCGCATGGAACTCGTGCGAGATGTTCGAGATGAAGGCGTCCTTGGCGGTCACGGCCTCGACCAGTTCGGTGACGTCGCTGCAGGCGATCAGTGCGCCGGTGAGCGCACCGTCCGCATTCGTGATCGGCCGCGCGGCTGTCGAGAGCGCACGCTGGGCCTCACCGTCGCCGACCCACACCAGCTGGTCGGCGAAGGTCTCACCCGTCAGGGCGCGGTAGATGGGCCTGCGGTCCACCGGCAGGGGAGTGGTCCGGTCGGCGCCGAAGACCAGGCTGGGCGCTCCGCCGCCGTCGTCGTCGGGCCCTGCCGCGAGCCGGTTGAACAGCTCCTGCTGACGATTGGTCATGGTGGTGGCGCCCTGCGCATCCACGGCGGTGAGACCGACGTCCACCGTGTTCAGGATGGCCGTGAGGACGCGCTCGCGGTCGATGGCGGCACGCAGGAGCTCATTGAGCTCCCGGTCCTTCCGCTCGATCTCGAGTTCCCGGGCCCTGGCGTTCAGGCTCATGATGCGGATGGCCACGCCGATGCAGAGCATCACGATCGGGAGCAGGAGGACGCCCAGGTAGGAGTGTGCGAGGGCAGGATCGAAGGCGCCGAGCAGCGGCCAGGCCGTGATCAGCAGCGACCCCGCGCCCGTCAGGGCGAGGGCCGCCCACGTCGGGAGCGAGGAGCGCATGAGCCAGAGCACGGGGAAGATCGCGAGCACGCCGAGTGCGGGCTGCGACTCCATGGCCCCGGCCCGCACGAGGGCGATCGCCGGGAAGTCGAGGACGGGTACCAGGAGGAGGGTCCCGCGCGGCAGCTCGCGCCACGGTACGACGACGGACGCCGCCAGGAGGACGAGGATCACCGAGAAACCGAGCTCGAACGTCGGGTCCGATACGAGGCCGGGCCGGAGGATGGGACCGGTGATGCCGATGACGAGGATGATCAGCGAGAGGGGGACCTGGCAGAGCACGACCGATCGGTCGACGACCACTTTCGATGCAGCCGCGCGCAACCACACGGCTGAGGCATCCCTAGGCATGCACGGACCAGGGGCAGGGGGAGAACCGCATGTGTGAGACTTTCCGACGCTGAGACCTACGTACTGCTCCCATTATGTAGCCGACTCGGCGTTTTGCAGCAGAACGCGGCACAAAGGGGTGGTCCCGGCAGGCACCTTGGGGTTCATGACGAGTCGACAGAGCCTCAGCGCAGGTCAGACGGGAGGCGCGGAGTGAGCGATCCGGGAGTGGCGGTGGTCATCGAGGACGACGCCGACGTACGGAACCTCGTGGGGGCCGTCCTGCGGCAGTCCGGCTTCGACGTGCACGTGGCGCCCGAGGGGAGGGCCGGCGTGAATCTGGTTCGCGAGCACGAGGCGACGGTGGTGACGGTCGACGTGGGGCTGCCCGACATCGACGGGTACGAGGTCCTGCGGCGGATCCGCAACTTCAGCAACTGCTACGTGGTGATGCTGACCTCGCGCGGGGATGAGCTCGACACGCTCACGGCGCTGCAGTCCGGTGCCGACGACTACCTGACGAAGCCCTTCCGGCCCCGTGAGCTCCGGGCCCGCATCGCCGCCATGCTCCGCCGTCCGCGCGCGGTGCCCGAGGAGCCGTCCACCGCCGTCGCCCCTGCCGCCTCAGCTGTCCAGGCTGCCGCTCCCGCCGCGCCGTCCCCGGTCCTCCAGCACAATGGGCTGGCGCTGAACGCCTCGGCCCGGACCGTCGTCGTCGACGGCCGGGACCTGCTCCTCACGCGGAGCGAGTTCGATCTCCTCCACGAGATGCTCCGCAGCAACGGCGCGGTGCGGACGAAGTCCGACCTGGTGCGGGTGGTGCGCGGCGACTACTACGGCGAGGACACGTACATCAGCGATTCCGACGAGCGTGCCATCGAGGTGCACGTCGGTAACCTGCGGCGGAAGCTCGAGGAGGATCCGAAGAGCCCGCGGTGGCTGCAGACCGTCCGAGGTGTCGGCTACCGGCTGACGCCCGCCCGCGCCTGATCGCCACGCCGGCTCGTCAGGCTGCTGAGAGGTAGCGTTCCTCGAGTTCGCTGATGGTCTCCAGGCCGCACAGCTCGATGGCGGGCAGGGTGCGGCGTGCTGTGTCCAGATCGGCGGAGACGACGGCGACCTCGAAGGTCTCGGCCATGGCGGAGAGACGCGCAGCGCCCACCATCGCCGACGAGTTGCGCAGGCTCAGGGCGGCGTCGAGCGCTGCCGCGAGGTCCCGGTTGCCGATGGACCGCGTGAGGCGCAGGAACCTGTCCTGGAAGCCGGCGATGTAGTCACGGGCGAAGGCGCGCGCAGGCCGGGGATCGTTGAGCTGGCTCTCGAGGAGGGAGAGGACGGCGAGGTCCACGATGGGGAGGACCTTCAGGGCGGCATTCACTGGCACCCCGTCAGGCTACGGCCACTGTCTGACCATCTGCAGGGCATTCGCTGATACTGAGCGATAACTGCGCCGTTCCTTGAGCATGTCACCCGCTGAGCGTGGTGACGACATTGATGGCTGCCGGTCCGAGCAGTGCGATGAACAGCACCGGCATGATGCACACCATGAGAGGGAACAGGACCTTCACCGGTATCTGCATCGCCTTCTCCTCGGCGCGCTGGCGGCGGCGGATGCGCATCTCGCTGGCTTGCGTGCGGAGCACCGCGGTAATCGAGATCCCGTACTTGTCCGCCTGCAGGATGGCGTTGACGAAACGGCGCAGATCCGGCGCGGATGTCCTGTGCGACAAAGCCAGGTAGGCCTCACGCCGTGACATGCCCAGCTGCATGTCCTGGAGCGTGCGGACCAGTTCCGCAGCCAGCGGGCCCTTTCCGTTCTGCCCGGTCCTCGCCATGGCGCTGTCGAAGCCCAACCCGGCCTCCACGGCGATCGTCATCTGGTCCAGGGTGTCCGGGAGCTCCTGACCGATCTGCACCTGGCGTTCATTGCCCTTGCTGTAGATGAGCAGATCGGGGACGAAATAGGCCACGACGACCACGAAGAGCGCGAGGACCGTGGTGCGTGGGCCGGGGCTCGCGTTGACGAGGAGCGTCGCGGTCAGGGCGGCACCCAGTGCGGCCAGGATCTTCGCGACGATGAGACGCCTCAGGGGCCAGGCAGCGGGCCGGCCGGCGAGCGCCAGCCGCCGCTCGAGATTCGCGGTCAGGCGCGCCGGGGTGAACCGCTCCGCCGAGGCTGACAAGCGGCCGGCCGACCGCGGGGGACGCCGGCCTTCCTCCCTGACGCCGCTCCGGAGATGCTTCCGGATGGCTGCCCGGTGGGGCGTCCGAGACGCTATCAGCAGCCAGGTGCCCAGTGCGAGGCCGAGGAAGATCGACGATGCGCCGAGGACGATGAGGGGATCCATGGTTCCTCCTTCCTGCCGGCTCCTCCTAGAAGGAGAAGCTGACGACTTTCTTGAGCCATACGCCGCCGACGGTCAGCATGATGATGGACACGACGATCATCAGGAGCCCGAGTGGATGTTCGAACATCGGATCCATGTAGCCGGGGCTCACGACGATGAGGATCCCTGACAGGGCGAACGGGAGGGCCATGAGGATGAGTGCCGAGATCTTGCCCTCGGCACTCAGGGCCTTGACCTGTCCCCGCACCTGATTGCGTTCCCTGATGGTGTGCCCCACCTGGTCGAGGACGTCGGCCAGGTTCCCGCCGACCTCACGGTGGATGGCGATCGCCTGGGCCACCCAGGAGAAGTCGAGTGACCGCATCCGTGCTGAGGCGTCCTCGAGGGCCTCGCCGAGATCACGCCCCAACCTCGTCTCGTTGATGATCCGCGTGAATTCCTCGGACGTAGGGGCTTCGGATTCGTCGGCGGCGGCATCGATGGCCCGCAGGAGGCTGTGTCCTGCACGGAGCCCGCCGGCCAGGAGCTGCAGCGTCTCGTCGAGCTGGTCCGCGAACCGGCTGCGTCGACGACCGGAGAGGACCTGGAGGAGCACACGGACGGCAAGGGGGGACGCGATGCAGACGACGACCGCGAGGAACGGATTGGTCAGGATCAGGGTGACAAGTCCGGCAAGAGTCGTTCCGACCACGGCAAAGACGATGAACTCCGCGGGTTTCGCCTTCAACCCGGCCTGCTCGAGGGAGGTTGCAAGGGAGACGGAGAGATTCCGGCGACGCAGGAGACCGGCGATCCGGTCCGTGATGAGCTGCCCGAAACCTGCCGAGGGCGTCCCTGCGACGCGGAAGGGCGCGTCCTTCCGCGTGAGCAGGTTGGTCGGCCGGGGACCGAGCATGATCAGCCAACCGGCGAGCCCGATCGATCCGTACATCATGAACATGCCGAGAGCCAGGGTCGTCATGGCTGCTACCGGACCTTCCCGACGGGGACGGCGCCGAACACCGCGGGGGACAACTCGATGCCCAGGTCACGGAACCTGTCGGTGAAGCGTGGGCGCACCCCCGTTGCGACAGGCTTCCCCAGGAAACGCCCGTCTGCGTCGACGCCCGCGCTGTAGTCGAACACGAAAGCGTCCTGCAAGGTGACGATCTCGCCCTCCATGCCCTGGACCTCGGTGACGTGCGTGACCCGTCGGGTGCCGTCCCTGAGGCGCGTCAGCTGGACGATGACGTCCACCGCCGAGGCGATCTGCTCGCGCACCGCCCGCAACGGAAGATCCATGCCCGCCATGAGGACGAGTGTCTCGAGCCGAGCGACGGCGTCGCGGGGCGAGTTGGAGTGGACCGTCGAGAGGGATCCGTCATGGCCGGTATTCATCGCCTGCAGCATGTCGAGGGTCTCCCCACCCCGCACCTCGCCCACGACGATGCGGTCGGGGCGCATGCGGAGCGAGTTGCGGACCAGGTCGCGGATGGTGATCTCGCCCTTGCCCTCGATGTTGCTCGGGCGGCTCTCGAGGCGGACGACATGCTCCTGCTGCAGTTGGAGTTCCACGGCGTCCTCGATCGTCACGATGCGCTCGCCGGCGGGGATGAAGGACGACAGCACGTTGAGCAGGGTCGTTTTGCCGGTGCCTGTGCCGCCAGAGACGATGATGTTGAGCCGCGCCTCGACGCATGCATGCAGCAGCTCGGCCATCTCGGGGCTGAGAGTACCGAAGCCGATGAGATCGCTGACCTGGAAAGGATCGGTCGCGAACTTGCGGATGGTGAGGGAGGACCCGTTGACGGCGAGAGGGGGTACGACGGCGTTCACCCGTGACCCGTCCGCGAGCCTGGCGTCCACGAGGGGTGACGATTCGTCGATGCGGCGCCCTACCCGCGCGACGATGCGTTCGATCACCTTGCGGAGGTGTGATTCCGATGCGAATCGCACAGGGCTGCGCTGCAGTTTCCCCTTCTGTTCCACGTAGATCATGTCCGGTCCGTTCACCATGATCTCGGTCACGGTCTCGTCATCGAGCAGTTGCTGCAGCGGCCCGTACCCGAGGACGTCGTCACTCACGCCGCGGATGAGCCGCTGCCGTTCCTCACGGGAGAGGGGCACTTCCTCGGCAGCGACGACGTCGACGAGTTCCTCCTGCACGAGGGCGTGCAGTTGCTCCTCGGTGAGGTTCGTGTCGAGCAGCCTCGATCCCAGGCGCTCGAAGAGGATCGTGCCGGCCCGATCCTTCAGCTTGGCCAGCGCGTCCTGGGCGGGTACTGCTTCGAGCTGCGGCTGCGGCGTCTTCTGCAACCGCGACGGCCCGGCAACCCTCTGGTCGGGCGACGGCGTGCGGCGCGCTTGCTCGCCGGCACCGGAGGATCGTGCGGGCGCGACGGGATCAGCAGGGGACGGTGGCGCCGGAACCGGTGCTGTCCCGGGTCCACGGGCTGCTTCGAGACGTTGCGCGAGATTCATCAGGTGCCGACCCGATGCCTGGCGCCGTGCCTGCGCACGACGGCGGGAGGACTGGAGAAGCGCTGGACGAGGGACCGCATGGCTCGCGCGGCGGCGTCCTTGCTCCGGCCCTGCAGGAGGGGCACGCCCTGGTTGGTGGACAGCCTGACCGCCCGCGACGACGGGACGACGCAGTCCACGTCGACGCCGAGCGCAGCGCGCGCGTCCTTCACGGTGACGCCGTCACGAGGATTGACGTTGTTGAGGACCATGTGGCGGGTGGAGGGGATCATCTGCAGTTCGTTGAGCACATCGATCTCCTTGCGCATGCCTCGGATGCTGGGCACGTCGATGCCGCTGACGAGGACGACGTCCGTCGCCTCGTCGAGGGCGGCCAGTGTGTGGTCCGACAGGCCTGGCGAGGTGTCGACGACGACGAAGCGGTATTCGCCGGCCAGTTGGGTGAGCAGGTGCGAGATGTGGTCGGCGGTGAGCGACTCCGCTGCGTCGGGCTGCGGCGGAGCGCACAGCGCGTAGAGATCGGTCGGGTGTGCGCTGAGGAAGGATTTCAGGACCATGGTGTCCTGGCGTGCGGGGCCGTGCACGGCGTCGTGCACGGAATGCTCGGGAACCAGGGAGAGAGCGGTCGCGACATCGCCGAACTGGAAGTCGAGATCGACGAGAACGACGCCGTGCGGCACCTGCTGGGCCAGGCCGACGGAGATGTTGGTCGCGAGGGTCGTCTTGCCGACACCCCCCTTGGGGGAGGCGACGACGATCACCCGCCCGCGGGACGAAGTGGCCCTCGCTTGCGGATCGAGTGCCGTGCGGCGTGTCTGGGTACTCCTCACGGCCCGGTGCAGGAAGACCCCGATCTCGGCGGGCCCGCTGTCGGGTTCGACGACGTCACGGATCCCCGCGCGGATGGCCGCGAGAAGGACCTCGGGCGTGGGTGGTGCCACGAGCAGCACGGCGACATCGGGCCGCTGCGTCTCGAACTCGCCGGCCAGCCGGTACGCCTGGTCCAGGGGCACTCCCGGCCCGAGGACCAGGACGTCCAGGAATGCGGGGTGCGCGAGCTGGGCGATCACCTCGTGGGGATCCCGGGGGAACTGGGTGCCGGCCCAGGCATGGACCTCGCCGGAGAGGACCCCTGTGGCGACGAGGGCGAGGCGGTCCGCGAACGACGGATCGGTGGTGACGACGACGTAACGACTCATTGATGCACGTTCTCCCTGGTGATCTGCTGCGTGCCGTCCTCGACGGCGTCCTCCGGTTCGAGGGAGAGCCAGATGGTGCCGAACTCCTGTCCCCACACCACCTTTTCCGCTTCTGCGCTGGTGAGGGCCAGCGTGAACATGAGCGCGTTGGAGGGCAGGGCGTCAGTCGGCGCTGCGGGCTCCTCCGCCGCCGGCTCCGGAGCGGCGTCCTCACTGGTGCGGGGCGACGAACCGCCCTGGATGTCCGTGATGAGCACCTTGTGCAGGGTCAGATGGGTCAAGCCTGGCGCTGGCTCCGTCTTGTTGCCGACCGAGATGAACACACCGACCCTGTCTCCCGCAGTCAATTTCCCGCCGACCGTCCGTTCGGCGTCAAGGCTGATCGACAGCTCTTGGTACCCAACCGGTAGCTCGACGACGGGTGACTCTGCCTCTGCGTCCGCCTCTTCAGGGGGAGCGAAACGCGTGGACAGGAGCTGCTCCCCGGGGACGAGATCGACGGTCGTGACCTGCCCGGCGAGCGACGCCGTGTCCACGACGACGCCCTCGGCGATGGCTTTGGCGGGAAGCTCCTGCTGCTCGACGGAGAGGAGCGCGACGTCGGACGTGGTTCCGGCAGGCACCGCCTCGGTCACCACGAGCACGGCCGTCGTCTCGACGCCGGCCCAAGCGCGCTCCTCCGCCCCGCTGACGTAGGTCATCATCAGCCAGGTTCCGAGGACGGCCAGCAGTACTGCTGCGCCGGCTCCGAGTACACGGGATCTCACGGTACTGCTCCTAAAGATTCAGGCTGACGAAGAATGCGTTGTACGACTCGCCGCCGAGCTCCTCGACACCGTAGGACTGGAGATCCGCCAGTGACACGAGGGTGATGAACGTGCCGCGGATCCCCGTGCACCTGTTGCAACCGGAAACCGTCAGCTGGTCGCTCGGCCAGCTGTGCGCGGTGACCTTGAAGGCTGCGAAACCACTGATGGTGTAGTAGACGTTGTTGCCCTGTTCGGCCCGGGAGTCGTAGACAGGCAGGAGGATCGTCTTCCCGTCGACGTCGCAATCGGGCCCGCTCTTGCCGGGCTCACCCGTGATGATCTGGTCGACGTCGACCGTGGCCTGGCAGCTCTTCTTGCTGGTCTCGTCCAGCCAGCCGAAAGCACCCGGCAGCCTCTTCGTGGGCGGACCGCAGGAGGTGGTGCTCGTGATCCACAGCTCGGTGTTCTGCGCTGCCTCCGTGAAGACGCATTCGGGCGCGGTGAAGGGGAAGACCGTCGCGCGGGACGGGCTGCCCCAGGACGCTTTCGACTTCGCCGCGACGGCCGTCAAATCGATGCCGATGATGGGCGCGAACCAGTGCTTGACCGCCGGATTCCCTGTGGCGTCCAACGCCCGGGTGGTGACGCTGATGGTGTTCCCGGTGCGGGTCGCCTCGGCCCTGGCGCTGCCGTCATTGCTGTTGGCCCGGGCGTACTTCGTGGCTTCGGACGCGAGGTCCGGACACGTACCGGCGGCACACTGCTGGGCGATGGCCAGGGCAGCGGCATCAGCCCCGTTCTGGAGCTGATTGCGTTCGAAGTAGACCATCCCGACATCGACGACGATGGCGGTGATGCCGAGAAGGACGACCATGAGCAGGGCGGTCATGACCGCAACAGCCCCGTGCTCCTGGTCCGCCAGCCGTCGTCCTGTCAGCCGCCGCATCGCATGACCGCCTTGGCCTGCAGGGGAATCGTCTTGACGAACAAGCCGGAGATGAGGCTGACCGAGTAGGTGATGGTCACGGTTGCATCGGGCGTGCCGCTGCAGGGCGTCGCCGGGATGAGGATGTTGCTGTCGGCGAGGGCGGGGTTAAGGTTGGGCGCGGCCAGCTTGGCCGTCGAGATGGCAGGATCGCGCTGCTTCTGGATGGCGAGTACGCGCACCGATTCCCTGGCCGCCGACGTGAGTTGCAGCTGTGCGTTGAACACGCGACCGAATTCCACGATGCCCAGGAGCAGGACGAGCAGCAGCGGGACAACCAGAGCGAACTCGACTGCTGACGCTCCTCGCTCGCCTCGTAGTCGCAGCATGCAGGATTCTCCGATTGAAAGTGGTTCGTGCAGACCGGCTGCCTGGCACTGAGCGCAGGGCGAGGGGTGGGAGTGCGTCAGGATCGGCGCACTCCCACGAACTACGCTTGAACTAGCCTGCGGCCGGCGCAGCAGGCGCCGCGGGGACGATGTTCAGCTTCGTGCCCAGTCCGTTGAAGAAGGTGTTGAGCTGGCCGCCGAAGAGGGTGACACCAGCGATGAGGACGACAGCGATGAGCCCGACCATCAGGGCGTACTCGACGGCCGTGGCGCCCGTCTGCTCGCTGCTGAGACGGTGACGGGCTGCTGCGACGAAGGTGGCGAAGGATGCGGCGACGTGATCGAACATGGTGGGACTCCTGAGGGGGACGGTGCGGCTGGCCCAGCGCCAGCACTGCCAGAAAAGTAGCAACGTGACGCCGGGAGAAACCGGATCTGCCCTGATCCTGAGTGAACGCTCGCAAAGCTGCACTGCTCCTGAGCAGAACCTGCGCTCGCGCTGCCCAAACGTCGTCGTCCGCCTCGAGGGAGCCCGGCGCGGCAGCCCGGCCCATCGCCTCCCGCTTCCCAGGCCGGCACCGAGGGCCGGCGCACCCGCTGTTTTGCCTATGGGAGCAGGGCGCGCTAATCTTGGTAGTCGTTGTGCGTATCCCTGCTCGATACGTCTGCGCCCTCCGGAGCGGTTCAGTTGCAGAACCACCTGGCCCGGGGGCGGAGCCGAGCTGTACGGGATGACTGGTCGTATTTCAGCCCTCACCTGAAGTTCCGGTAGCGCATGAATAAGCTGAGCCCTCGGGCACGGAGCACTCCGTGGATGTGGGCGACACCGAAATAGAAACGAAGGCCATAACCGTGCGTACGTACACCCCGAAGCCAGGCGATATCTCCCGCCAGTGGCACGTAATCGATGCAACCGACGTTGTGCTCGGCCGCCTCGCCAGCCAGACAGCCATCCTGCTGCGCGGAAAGCACAAGGCGACGTTCGCCCCCCACATGGACATGGGCGACTTCGTCATCATCATCAACGCCGAGAAGGTGGCCCTCACCGGCTCCAAGCTCGAGCAGAAGCGCGCCTACCGCCACTCGGGCTACCCGGGCGGCCTGAAGTCGACCAGCTACGTCGAGCTCCTGGACAAGAACCCGGAGCGCGCGGTCGAGAAGGCCATCCGCGGCATGCTCCCCAAGAACTCACTCGCCGCCCAGCAGATCGGCAAGCTGAAGGTCTACCGCGGCGCGGAGCACCCCCACGCTGCACAGCAGCCCACCACGTACGAAATCACCCAGGTCGCCCAGTAGTCCTGGCCACCAACACTAAGAAATCACTTCAAGGAGAACCGTGGCTCAGAACACTGAAGAGCTGAACGAACCGACTGAGGAGCTCACGAGCTACACCTCAGAGTCCACCGAAGGCAGCGAGACCGCCGTCAAGGAGCGCCCCGCCCTGACCGTCGGCGGCGGAGCCGTCGGACGCCGCAAGGAAGCTGTCGCCCGCGTGCGGCTCGTCCCCGGCACCGGCAAGTGGATCGTCAACGGGCGCGAGCTTGCCGACTACTTCCCGAACAAGCTGCACCAGCAGGAAGTCAACGACCCCTTCAAGCTCCTCGAGCTCGACGGCGCGTACGACGTCATCGCCCGCATCCACGGTGGTGGCCCCTCGGGCCAGGCCGGTGCACTGCGTCTCGGTGTCGCTCGCACGCTGAACGAGATCGACCGCGAGAACAACCGCCCCGCCTTGAAGAAGGCAGGCTTCCTGACTCGTGACGCCCGCGTCATCGAGCGCAAGAAGGCCGGTCTCAAGAAGGCCCGCAAGGCGCCCCAGTACTCCAAGCGCTGATCCTTTCACCGCGTTTCGATGCCCGTCCGGGCCTTCCGGACGGGCATCGTGCTTTAACCTGATGGAGGCCCACCTGAGCGGTCTCGAGTTCCTCACCTAGGATGATCAACGATGAGCAAGTTATTCGGCACCGATGGCGTGCGAGGTCTGGCCAATGGCCTGATCACCGCCGAACTGTCCCTGCAGCTGGCGCAGGCCGCCGCCGTCGTCCTCGGCCACAACGCGGTCGACGGCGGTCGCCGGCCCACCGCTGTGATCGCCCGGGACCCCCGCATCAGCGGTGAGTTCATCGCGGCCGCCGTCGAAGCCGGTCTCGCGAGTTCCGGTGTCGACGTGTACGACGCCGGAGTGCTTCCGACGCCGGCCGCCGCGTTCCTCGTCGCGGACCTGGACGCCGACTTCGGCGTCATGATCTCCGCCTCGCACAACCCTGCCCCGGACAACGGCATCAAGTTCCTGGCCCGCGGCGGCAAGAAGCTCAGCGACGCGCTCGAGGACGCCATCGAGGCGGAGATGGCCAACGAGACCCGCCGCCCCGTCGCCGGCGACGTGGGACGCATCCAGCGGTTCGCCGATGCCGAGGACCGCTACGTGGTACACCTCCTCCAGACCCTCCCGCACCGCCTCGACGGACTGACCGTGGTGCTCGACTGTGCACACGGTGCTGCGAGCGGCTGCTCGCCCGAGGTGTTCCGGAACGCGGGCGCCGAGATCGTGGTCATCGGCGCGGATCCCGACGGCGTCAACATCAACGACGGCTACGGCTCCACCCACCTCGAGAAGCTGCAGGCCGCCGTCCTGGAGCACGGTGCCGACCTCGGGATCGCCCACGACGGCGACGCCGACCGGTGCCTCGCCGTCGACCACGAGGGCAGCATCGTTGACGGCGACGAGATCATGGCCGTCATGGCGCTGGCCATGCGGGACGCCGGGAAGCTCCGCGACGACACCCTCGTGGCCACGGTCATGAGCAATCTCGGCCTCAAGATCGCGCTCCGCGAGGCCGGCATCACCCTCAAGGAGACCGGGGTCGGGGACCGCTACGTCCTCGAGGGGATGCGCGACGGCGACTACAGCCTCGGCGGCGAACAGTCCGGCCACGTGATCTTCGCCGAGTACGCGACGACGGGCGACGGTGTCCTCACAGGTCTGCAGCTCGCGGCGCGGATGGCCGGCACGGGCAAGACGCTCAAGGAACTCGCCGCCGTCATGACCAAGCTCCCGCAGGTGCTCATCAACGTCAAGGGCGTGGACCGAACGGCGGCCACCTCCGACGAGGGCGTCCAGGACGCGGTGCGCGAGGCCGAAGCGGTGCTGGGGGAGACGGGACGGGTCCTGCTGCGCCCCTCCGGCACGGAGCCGGTGGTGCGCGTCATGGTCGAGGCCGCGGACACGGACACCGCGCAGCGCATCGCCGAGGATCTCGCCGCGACCGTACAGGAGCGCCTGTCCCTCGAACCCGTTGCGTAGCAGCGGCACGCCACCCGTGCGCCCGCAGGCACAGAGGGTCGAAAGCACGGCTGCCGCCCGGGACGGACTGACCTGATGCTCCCCGGCCGGCGCCGGTCGGCGTATCGGCGGGCGCCGGCCAGGGGACTACCGGGCGGCTAGGAGCTGCTCCATCTCGTCGATCTCGGCCTGCTGGGTCTTGACGATGGTTGCGGTGAGTTCGAGAGCCTCGGGGTTCCGGCCGTCGTCGATCTGGTTCTGCGCCATCCCGATCGCGCCCTCGTGATGGGCCGTCATGGACTCGAGGAAGAGGCACGACGCGTCAGGACCTTCAGCAGAAGCGAGCTCGGCCATCCGGTCCTCGCTCATCATGCCGTTCATGGTCGCCGAGCCACCCATGTCACCCACGTCGTGGCCTTCCATGCCGTCCTCGGGATCCAGCGGCTCGCCCCATGCGTCGAGCCACCCGGTCATCGTCTCGGCCTCGGGGCCCTGGGCGTTCCTGATCGTGGTCGCGAGCCCGGTGACCTGCGGGTCGATGCCGTCCTTCGCGAGGATCATCCCGCTCATCTCCACCGCCTGCAGGTGATGCGGGATCATCATCTGCGCGAACATCACGTCCGCGCCGTTGTGCTCGGCCGAGGGCCCGTCAGACGCACCCGACGAAGCTGCGGTGCCGGACCGGGCGGTAGGGGCGGCAGCGGGGGAACTCTCCTGCCCCATGTCCATCCCCTCCATGTCTCCGCCGGAGGAGGAACCGCAGGCGGACAGGGTGATCAGGGCGGTCAGGCACAGGGCTGTAAGGGGGAGGGAACGCTTCACGATGGTCGGATCCTTCGATGGTCACGGGAATGGACGATGGCCCGAGCCGCCTCGGGACTTTGGCTACCGGGCGACGAAGCCGCCGAGCGCGGCCAGGAGGCGGTCCACGTCGTCGTCGTCGTTGTAGGGCGCCACGCCGATGCGCAGTGCGGCGCTGTCCTCGAGATCCAGCCGGCGGAAGGCCTCGTAGGCGTAGAAGGACCCTGCCGGCGCGAGGATGTCCTGATCCGCAAGGTACCGGTAGGCGTCCGCGGAGGACCGGCCCGGGAAGGTCACCAGCAGCGTCGGCGTCCGTTCCCGGGCTCGGCTGTGCAGCGTGACGGGGTCGCCGAGATCGGCCAGCCCTGCCTCCAGGCGGTGTCGCAGCGTGAGTTCGTGCTGGTCGAGCACCTGGGCGGAGGCGAGGAGGCGCGCACGACGCCCGGTCGCCGTGCCCGGCGCGATCGCGGCGAGGAAATCGACGGTGGCCGTGACCCCGGCCATGATCTCGTACGGGAGGGTGCCGAACTCGAACCGCTCGGGCACCTCGTTCGTGGAGGGCAGCAGCTTGTCCGGCTGCAGCGACTCCAGCAGCTCCGGGTCGGCCACCAGGACACCGCAGTGGGGCCCGAGGAACTTGTAGGGCGAACAGGCGAAGAAGTCGGCTCCCAGCTCCTGCACGTCGACCGGGGCATGAGCGGTGTAGTGCACGCCGTCGACATAGACCAGTGCGCCGACCGCGTGCGCGGCATCCGCGATGCGGCGCAACGGCGGTTTGGTGCCAAGGAGGTTCGACGCGGCGGTGACCGCCACGAGTCTGGTGCGCTCGGTGATCGTGGCTGCGACGGATGCTTCGTCGATCTCCGTGGTCCCCGGATCGAACTCGATCCACCGCACGGTGGCGCCGACAGCCTCGGCGGCCTGCAGCCATGGGCGGATGTTCGAGTCATGGTCCAGGCGCGACACGACGACCTCGTCACCCGGCCCCCAGGACTTGGCGAGGTGGCGGGAGAAGTCGTAGGCGAGCTGCGTGGCGCTCCGCCCGTACACGACGCCGCGGGGATGGGCGCCGAGCAGGTCGGCCATCGCCTGCCGGAATCCGCCGACCGCTGCGTCGGCGTTGGTCTCCGAGAGCACCCCGGAGCCGCGGTTGGACAGCGGCCCGGTGATGGCCCCGGCCATCGCCGCTCCCACGGCGGCGGGGGCCTGCGTTCCGCCCGGCCCGTCGAAGAAGGCGATGTCGGTGAGCAGGGCGGGGAAGTGCGCACGGAACGCGGCGATGTCGAGGTTCATCCCAACACTGTGTCAGGTGGGGGCCGGTGCGGGAAGGAGGGCGGGGTGGCGTGGCTGATGCCGGTGGTGATTCCTCGGACGCACCCGTGCCCGGAGGAGCTTCGGACGGCTCCGCGGTGTCAGACGGTCTGCAGCGCCTCGCTGCGCACGCAGGTCGAGACCAGCGCGCGGCAGGGACGCGGACAGGGCGTCGTCGCGCGGACCGGACCGGGGAGGTGCGCGACGGCGTCGTCGTACCGCGCCACCGCGAGCTCGGCGACGAGGGGACTGGGCAGCAGGGGAGCGGTGACGACGTCGGCCTGTGCCCGGGCCAGCTGGTCGTGGAAGTATCCGGGAGCCAGGAGGTAGGAGGCGAGCGCCACGCGCTCCCACCCGGCCGAGCGGAACGCGGCGACCGCCGCCGGGACGGACGGCGAGGCCTTCGACCCGAAACCGGCGTTCACCGGCCCGGTCCGGAGGCCGGCGAGGACCGCGAGCACCTCGCCCACGTCCTCAGCCGCGCAGGCATCCGAGGATCCGGCGGCAGCGAGGACCACGGCGGCATCGTCGGGCACCCCCGCGTCGGCGCGCCGCTCCTGCAGGACCCGGGCCAGGCGAGGATCCGGGCCCAGCGGCAGGGCGGCGACCGTTCCCGGCCTGCCGGCGGCCGCCCGCGCGATGTCCACCTTCACGTGGTAGCCGACCGAGAGGAGCAGGGGGACGATGACGGCGGACCGCCCCTCGGGGAGCGCGGCGATGACGTCCACGAGGTCGGGCTCCTGCACGTCCACGTAGGCCTCGACGACGTCGAGGTCCGGTCGGAGGGCGGAGATGCCCGCGCGGACGGCATCGATCTCGCGGCGCCCCTGCACATTGTCCGTCCCGTGCGAGCAGGCGATGAGGACCGGCGGACCTGCGGCGTCGAGGATCATGGGTGACATTCAAGCATCCGGCCCGGCATCACGTGGCCTGGCCGACCTCGACGACGCCGTCGACGCTCCGGACGGGATAGGTCGGGAGGCCCTCGCCGCCCGAGAGGCAGGCGCCGGTCGCGAGGTCGTACACCTCCTTGTGCAGCGGCGAGGCGATGGTGGGTGCTGCGCCTCGGGACCCGACGATTCCCCGGGCCATCACGGCCGCGCGGGTCCGGGGGTCGATGTTGCCGACGGCGTGCAGCTTGTCGCCGGGCAGCCGGAACAGGGCAATCTGTTCGCCGTCCACCAGGGCGGCCTCGCCCCAGCACTCCTCGAGGTCGTCGAGGCGGCACACCGGACGCCAGATGGGCTCCGTGGTTCCCGCGTTCACGGGACGCTGCAGGACGAGTTCGGTCATGTCGGTTCTCCTGTCGGGCAGAGGTCGGGCAGAGGTCGGGCTGCCTCCCACGCTAGGCACCCCGCGTGTCGGGCTCGTCCCGCCGCTGTTGCACGCGGGTAACTTCGGGCTCACCGCGGCCGGGCTACCGCGTGAGCCGGAAGTTAACGTTGCGACACATCGGTGACACACGGGAGAAATTGCCCGTTCGTACTGTGGGAGCCAAGGAACGGGACACCAGGTCCGGACGGAAGGCACCCATGAGCGAGACGCGATCACCACGGCCCGCCGGGGACTCCCCGCGAGGAGCGGAGCGCCGCATCGTCGTCGTCGGCGGCGGCCCGGCGGCCCACCGCTTCGTCGAGGCGCTCTGGCGGCGCGGCACGGACGGCCTGCACATCACCGTCCTGACCGAGGAGGAGCACGCGCCCTACGATCGCGTGGCGCTGAGCTCGGCGCTCACGGGCGACGTCGATCTCACCCTCGGTGAACCCCTCATGTGGCGGGAACCCACCATCCGCCTCGTCACCGGTGAGCGCGCCGTGCGGCTCGACCCGGCGGCACGCTGTGTCATCGGCGCGTCCGGGACGGTCTACGCGTACGACGACGCCGTCCTCGCCACCGGCTCCGACGCCGTACGCTTGTCGCTGCCCAACGGCGAGCACGCTGCCGTCTACCGCACGCTCGACGACGTGCAGTGGCTGCGGACAGAGACGGCCCGGCTCGCGGAGGACCTCGGGCGGCCGCCGCGCGCCGTCGTGGTGGGCGGCGGGCTCCTCGGGCTCGAGGCCGCGGGCGGGCTGCAGGTCCTCGGCGCCGACGCCACGGTGGTGAACCGCGCCGGCTGGCTCATGAACGCACAACTCGACCAGGGCGGCGGCCAGGCCCTCGGCCGCCTCATCGCCGCCAAGGGGCTCGGCCTCCACTGCGGCGGCGCTCCGACCTCGATCGACAGGGACGACGACGGCCGGGTCACGGCCGTGGGCCTCAGCGACGGGGCGGTGCTCCCCGCGGATCTGGTGGTCTTCGCCGTCGGCATCCGCCCCCGGGACGAGCTGGCCCGCGATGCAGGCCTGGCGACCGCACCGCGCGGTGGCGTGATCATCAGCGCGTCCTGCGAGACGTCGGTGCCGGGCGTCTGGGCGATCGGCGAGGTGGCCAGCTACGGTGGCGTCAGCATGGGGCTGGTGGCGCCGGCGAACGCCATGGCCGAGGTCTGCGCCGACGGGATCCTCGGCGGGGTCTCGAGCTTCGCCGGCTTCGACACGGCGACCAAGCTCAAACTCTCCGGCGTGGAGGTGGCGAGCTTCGGGGATGCGCTCGCCGACACCGAGGGCAGCCTCGAGATCGTCTACGCAGACCCCGCACGCGGGCTCTACCAGAAGCTCGTGGTCACCGACGACGCGAAGATCCTGCTCGGCGGGATCTTCGTCGGCGACGCCACCCCCTACTCGGCGCTCCGGCCGCTCCTCGGCCGTGAACTCCCCGCCGAACCCGGCGCGTACCTCTCCTCCGCGAGCGGCAGCGAGGCCCCGCAGTCCGAGCTGCCGGACGACGTCGTGCTCTGCTCCTGCAACAACGTGACGGCAGGGGCCTGCCGCTCGGCGGTCCATGGGACGGCGGAGGACGGCTCGGCGGTGGAGCCCGCTCTCGACCTGCCGTCACTCAAGGCCTGCTCGCGGGCCGGGACGCAGTGCGGCTCCTGCGTCCCGATGCTCAAGAAGCTCCTCGACGGTGAACTCACGAAGGCGGGGCGCACGGTCTCCCGGGGGCTGTGCGAGCACTTCGGGATGTCCCGTCCCGAGCTGTTCGAGGCCATCCAGGCGCTCGACCTCAGCTCCTTCACCGACATCATCCGGCGTTTCGGCACCACCGACGAGGCGAGAGCCGGTCACGGCTGCGACATCTGCAAGCCGGCCATCGGGTCCATCCTCGCGACCCAGCGTGGCGAGTACGTGCTCGACGGCGGCCGCGGCACGCTGCAGGACACCAACGACCGGGCGCTGGCGAACATGCAGCGCAACGGCACCTACTCCGTGGTGCCGCGCATCCCGGGAGGCGAGATCACCCCGCAGAAACTCGCGGTGATCGCGCAGGTGGCGGAGCAGTTCGGCCTGTACGTGAAGCTGACGGGCGCGCTGCGCATCGACCTCTTCGGCGCGCGCCTCGAGCAGCTGCCGGAGATCTGGAAGATCCTCGTCGAGGCCGGGTTCGAGTCCGGCCAGGCCTACGGCAAGGCGCTGCGGAACGTGAAGTCCTGCGTCGGGTCCACCTGGTGCCGGTTCGGCGTCCAGGACTCGGTGGCCATGGCGATCGACCTCGAACTGCGGTACCGCGGGCTGCGCGCGCCGCACAAGTTCAAGATGGGCGTCTCGGGGTGCGCCCGCGAATGCGCCGAGGCCCGCAGCAAGGACGTCGGCGTGATCGCCACGGACCAGGGCTGGAACCTCTACGTGGGCGGCAACGGCGGGTTCCAGCCCGCCCACGCACAGCTCCTCGCCCAGGACCTCGACGGGGAGACCCTGATCCGGTACATCGACCGCTACCTCATGTACTACATCCGCACGGCGGACCGGATGCAGCGCACCGCCCGCTGGATGGACGACCTCGACGGCGGTCTCGACCACGTGCGCAGCGTCGTCGTCGAGGATTCCCTCGGCATCGGCGAGGACCTGGAGGCGGCCATGTCCCGGCACGTGGAGCACTACGAGGACGAGTGGGCCGCGACGCTCAGGGACCCGGACCGGCTCCGCCGCTTCCGGTCCTTCGTCAACGCGCCGGACGCCGCGGACCAGTCGATCGTCCTCGTCGAGGAACGTGGACAGAGACGCCCGGCCACGGAGGCGGAACTCGAGGCCCGGGCACGCCGGACCGATCTCGGCTCCGCGATCCCCGTGCGCGCCGGGGCCGGCGCCACCCCACGAACGGAAGGCTGACCATGCAGCTCGAGGTCGATCTGGCAGGGCAGCGCATCGTGGTCGTCGGGGCCGAGCAGGCCTCGCGCAGGGTCCTCGCGCGGTATCGCGCTGCCGGGGCCGACGTCGAGCGCGTGAGCGGCGCCGCGGCGCTCCATCCCGGCGCCCTGGCGGGCGCGCGCCTCGTCGTCCTCGTCGAGAGCGCGCATGGCGGCGGATTCGCGCCCCCTGCCGCGGACGTTCCGGCCGTGGCTGCCGGATCGGGGCCGGCAGCCACGGACCGGACCGTCGTCGCCGGGGATCTGCGTGAACGCTGCCGGGACGCCGGTGTCCTGGTCGTCCGGGAGGAGGCCGCAGCCGTGGGACCCGGCCACGTGACACTGATCGGCGGCGGCCCGGGAGCGCTCGGCCTGCTCACGCTCGACGCCGCGGCCGCCCTCCGCGAGGCCGACGTCGTGCTGTACGACAGGCTGGCACCCACCGAGGACCTCGCCGTCCTCGCCCCGGCCGCGGAGCTGATCGACGTCGGCAAGCTGCCGGGGCACCACCGCGTCCCGCAGTCCGGCATCAACGACCTGCTCGTCCGGTACGCGCGGGAGGGGCGGCACGTGGTGCGGCTGAAGGGCGGGGACCCGTTCGTCTTCGGGCGCGGCAGCGAGGAGCTCGCGGCCTGCCTGGAGGCGCGCGTCCCGTGCCGGGTGGTCCCCGGCGTCAGCTCCGCGATCTCCGTGCCGGCCGCGGCGGGCATCCCGGTCACGCACCGGGGCGTCAGCCACCTGTTCACGGTGGTCTCGGGCCACGCGCCCCTCTCCGAGGAGGAGCACCTGCACCTCGCCGGACTCGGCGGGACCATCGTGGTCCTCATGGGCGTCTCGACGCTGCCCCAGCTGGTCGCGGGCCTCGGCCGCGCCGGGATGCGGCCTGGCATGCCGGTCGCCGTCGTCGAGCGCGGCTACAGCGCGTCGCAGCGGACGACGGCGGGGACGCTCGCCACCATCGTGACCGCAGCGGGCGCCGCACGCTGCCAGTCGCCGGCGGTGCTCGTGATCGGTGAGGTGGTGCGCGTGGGTCTGGAGCTGCAGGGTGGAGCGACGCATCTGGCCCGCCTCACGGAATCGCTGGCCTCATGACCGAGACCCTCCGCGTCGACACGTCCGGCGGACAGCTCGCCGGGTTCCGGATCGGCGTCACGTCCGACCGACGCTCCGGCGACCTCATCGACGCCCTGGAACGGCGGGGTGCCTCCGTGTTCCACGCCCCTGCGCTGAAGATCGCGCCCATCGCCGAGGACGTCGACCTGCTCGCCGACACGGCCGCCATGGTCGAGGCCCGGCCCGATCTCTTCCTCATCACGACGGCGTACGGCATGCGCCGCTGGTTCGAGGCCGCGGACGCCGCGGGCCTCGGTGATGATCTCCTGGACGTGCTCGGGAGCGGCCGCATCTACGTCCGCGGCCCGAAGGCCCGGGGCGCGGTGCGTGCCGCAGGGCTCGACGACGTCGGCATCAGTTCCGACGAGACCACGGCGACGCTCGTGGACGAGCTGCTGGAGCAGGACCTCGCCGGGCTGACGATCGGCGTGCAGTTGCACGCCTACGCGGATGCGCACCAGCTGGAACGCCTGCGGGCAGCCGGCGCCGCCCTCCTCACCGTGACGCCCTACCGGTGGATCAAGCCCGAGGGGTCCGAGCGGTTGCCCCGCCTCATCGAGGCCGTGTGTGCGGGCCGGTTGGACTGCGTGACGTTCACGAGTGCACCGGCCGTCGACGCGCTGTTCAGTACCGCCGCGGAACAGGGGCTGCAGGAGGAACTGATCCGGCGCTTCCGGCGGAGCGTCCTCGCCGCCGCCGTGGGACCGGTCACCGCGCAGCCCCTGCTCGATGCGGGGATCGAGCCGATCGTTCCGGAGCGCTTCCGCATGGGTGCGCTGATCCGCCTCGTGTGCGACCACCTCGCGGAACACCACGTGGAGCAGCTCCGCACGCGCGCCGGGTACGTGGAGGTGCGCGGCCGGTCCGTGCGGGTCGACGACGTCGAGGTGGACCTCGCCCCCGCGCAGCTGGTGCTGTTCAAGGCGCTGCTCTCCGCCCGCGGCGCGGTGCTGAGCCGGGACGCGCTCACCTCCCTGCTCGCGCACACCGGGGCGGGGCACGCACTGGACATGAACGTGAACCGCCTGCGGAAGTCGCTGCCCGACCCGCACCTCGTCGAGACCGTGGTCAAGCGGGGGTACCGGCTGCACGTCTGAGCGCCCGTTCCCCGCTCACGGGGCCACCGCCGCCGCGTAGTGCTGCTCGATCGCCGCCCGGATGTCCTCGTGGCAGCCTCCGCACCCGGTGCCGGCACGGGTCCCCGCGGACACCTCCTGCACCGTCGTGCAGCCTGCGCGGACGGAGGCCTCCACCGCGCCCCGCGTGATGCCGGCGCACCGGCACAGCGTCGCCTCCGGTCCCGGACGGAGGGCCGGTGCCCCTCCCTCCACACCGTCGAGGCGCAGGAGGCTCGAGCGGTCGGCCGGTAGTTCGCTGCCCCGCTCGAAGAGCAGCACCAGTTCGGCGCCGGTCCGCGGCATTCCCACGCAGACCAGTCCCGTGAGGACGCCGTCGCGCGTCACCATCTTCGCGTAGCGGCCGTGGCCCGTGTCGGTCCACACGGCGACGTCGAGGCCGGGCTCCGTGGACCAGGGATCGGCGTCGGTCTCCCCGGCGGTCACGGCGTCGACACCGCGGGCCTTGAGGAGCAGGAGGGGGTCCCGCCGATCGGGCGGCCCGGCGGCGGCGGACGGGAGGGCGCCGGTGAGCTCGGCGGTGAAGGCCGCCCCGAGCTGGTCCGCCTGCTGCCAGCCCGGCCCGATCAGCCCCTGCGGCACGGTGGTTCCGGAGCACCCCGCGCAGGAGGGATCCCAGCAGCGCACCTCGGCGCAGTCGCCGATGGCCCAGATGTCCCGGGTGTCGAGCGCGCGGAGGTCGTGGTCCACGAGGATGCCGGCGGCGGTGTTGAGGTCGCAGCCGTCCGCGAGCTCGGTCCGCGGACGGACACCGCAGGCGATCACCAGCGCCCCGCCCTCGACCTGCAGGCCGCCCTCGAGGGTGAGGCCCGAGAAACGCCCGTCCGTCAGGGTGATCCCCGTCGAGGCACCGCCCGTCACGGTGATACCGGTCCGGGCGAGCGCCGCTCCGAGGACCCGGGCGCCGTCGCCGAGATGGCGTTCCAGCGGAGCGCGGCCGGAGTGGACGAGCGTGACGCGTGCTCCCTCCTCGGCGGCGGCGAGGGCGGCCTCGATGCCGAGGATCCCGCCGCCGAGGACCACGATGCGCCGGTCCGCGGCCATGGCCGAGGAGAGCGCCCGCGCGTCGGCGAGATCCCGGAGGAAGCTGACACCGGCAGGCAGCAGAGCGTCGTCGATCCCGGCGAGCCGGGGGAGGACGGGGCGCGAGCCGGTCGCGAGGACCAGGCGGTCGTAGTCGACGCTCCCACCGTCGTCGAGCAGCACCCGCCGGAACGGCCGGTCCACCCGGGTGACGCGCGCACCAAGCCGGACGTCGACGCCGAGGGCGGCCAGCGCCGAGGCGTCCGCGAGCCGGATGGCAGCCTCCCGGGTGCGGCCGACGGCGACATCCGCGACCAGGACGCGGTTGTACGCCGGCTCCGGCTCCTGGCCGATCACGGTCACCGCGACGGCGCCCGTGGTGACGAGGTGTTCGAGGTGTTCGAGGAGGCGTGCGGCGACGGGCCCGAAGCCCACGATCACGATCCGCTCGGCGGCGAATCCGCCCGTGGCCGTCATGCGTACACCTCCTGTGCCTGACCGTCCCTCCGGGTGCGCGCGGTGCGGCAGGTCACCCGCACCGGCGTCGTCTTGAACTCCGGCATGCCCGAGACCGGGTCGGTCGGCCCGCCCGTCAGGAGGTTCGCGTTCCCGGCGCCGGCGAAGTGGAAGGCGAGGAACACCGTGTCCTGGCGGAGGTCCGGGGTCAGGTGGGCGGTGGCCTGCGCCTCGCCGTGCGCGCTGGTGATGACGACGGGGTCTCCCTGGCCGATCCCGAGCCCCTGCGCCGTGGCGGGGTGCAGGTCAAGGCGGGGCCCTGGCCGGGCGGCGAGCAGCTCGGGCACGCGGCGCGTCTGCGTACCCGACTGGTAGTGCTCGAGCAGGCGGCCCGTCGCGAGGAGCAGGGGCGCCGGGATGCGGGCCGCCGCACTGTCGGCGCGCGGGGTGACGGGGACGAGGACGGCCCGGCCGTCGGAGTGGGCGAAGGTGTCGAGAAAGAGCCGGGGCGTGCCGGTGCTGCCGGTCGGATAGGGCCAGTAGGCGGGGGAGCCGCCGTCGAGCACGGCGTAGTCGAGGCCGGAGTAGTCGGCAGGGCCGCCGGCACTCGCGCGCGCCAGCTCGTCGAACATGGTCTCCGGGTCCTCGCTGAACACCGAGGGGGCCTCCAGCAGGCGCGCGAGTTCCTGCATGATCCACAGCTCGCTCCGGGCGCCGGCAGGTGGCGTGACGGCGGCGCGGCGGCGGAGGACGCGTCCCTCGAGGTTCGTCACGGTGCCCTCCTCCTCGGCCCACTGCAGCACCGGGAGCACGACGTCGGCGAGGGCAGCGGTCTCGGAGAGGAAGAAGTCCGAGACGACCAGCAGGTCCAGGGACTCCAGGCCCGCGATGACCGCGGAGGCGTCGGGTGCCGAGACCGCCACGTTGGCTCCGTGGACGAAGAGGCAGCGCGTGCCGTCGGGTCGCCCCAGCGAGGCGAGCAGCTCGACGGCGGGAAGTCCCGGTCCGGGGATGGCGACCTCGGGCACGCCCCACACGGATGCCACGTGCGCGCGGGCCGCGGGGTCGGTGATCCCGCGGTAGCCCGGCAGCTGGTCCGCCTTCTGTCCGTGCTCGCGGCCGCCCTGCCCGTTGCCCTGGCCCGTCAGGGTGCCGTACCCGTTTCCCGCGGTGCCGGGCAGGCCGAGGAGCAGTGCCAGGTTGATCGCGGCCGTGGTGGTGTCCGTGCCGTCGGCGTGCTGCTCGATGCCGCGCCCCGTGAGGATGTACGCACCGGGTCCGCCGGCCGTCCCGCTGCGGGCGCCGCGGGCGAGGAGCCTCGCCGTCGCGCGGATCAGCGGGGCCGGGACGCCGGTGACGGCCTGGACGCGCTCGGGCCACCAGCGCGCCAGTTCCCGGGCGGCGTCCTCGTACCCCCGCGTCCGGGACGCGAGGAAGGCGCGGTCCTCGAGACCCTCGGCGACGACGACGTGCGCGAGCCCGAGCAGGAGCGCGAGGTCCGTCCCCGGGGTGGGCTGGAGGTGGAGGCCCTGCCCCTGTCCGGTCAGGCGTGCGGTGGCGGACCGGCGGGGGTCGACGACGATCAGTCCGCCCGCCGCCTGCGCGCCGCGGAGGTGCTGGATGAAGGGCGGCATGGTGTCCGCCGCATTGGATCCGAGCAGCAGCACCACCGACGCGTCGTCGAGGTCGGCCAGGGGGAACGGCAGGCCGCGGTCGACGCCGAAGGCACGTTTCCCGGCGGCTGCCGCGGAGGACATGCAGAACCGGCCGTTGTAGTCGATCCTCGAGGTGCGCAGGGCCAGCCGAGCGAACTTGCCGAGGGTGTACGCCTTCTCGTTGGTGAGCCCGCCGCCGCCGAAGACCGCGACGGCATCCTGACCGTGCTCGGCCTGGATGCTCCGGACGCGTTGAGAGATGAGGGGGAGCACAGTGTCCCACGTCGATTCCCGGAGCACGCCGTCCGGTCCACGCAGCAGGGGAGCGGTGAGCCGGTCCGGGTGGCGGAGGAGGTCGGCGGCCGACCACCCCTTCCGGCACAGGCCGCCGCGGTTGGTGGGGAAGTCGCGGCCCGCGATCGTGGCGTCGTCGTGCCGTCCGGTGTCCCCGCGGACGCTCCCGGCGCCCGCCGTGACCGTCATGGCGCACTGGAGTGCGCAGTAGGGGCAGTGCGTCGCGGTTCCCACCTGGGCCGGCATGGATCAGACCTTGCCGACCGTGGACGAGCGGCGGAGGTAGAAGAACCAGGTGACGGCGAGCATCAGGACGTAGCCGGCCACGAAGCCGTAGAAGGCGTTGTCATAGCTGCCGGTGGCACTGTTCGACGCGTTGAGCACCTGGGGGATCAGGAACCCGCCGTAGGCACCGACTGCGGAGATGAGGCCGAGGGCCGCGGCTGACTTCCGGGCGGTACTGACCGACTCGCGGACCTCACCCGCCTCTCCCACGGCGCCGCGCCGGGCGAAGATGATCGGGATCATCCGGTACGTGGCACCGTTGCCGGCGCCGGCCGCCGTGAAGAGGACCAGGAAGAGCCCGAGGAAGAGCCAGAAGTTGCCCAGGGGCAGCGTCCAGACCACGGTGAGGGCGATGGCCGCCATCACGGCGAAGGCGCACACCGTGATGATCGCACCGCCGAAGCGGTCCGCCAGACGCCCCCCGAACGGCCGGGCGAGCGAGCCGACCAGTGGGCCCAGGAAGGCCAGGGTGAGGCTGATCCCCAGCATGTCGATCGTCCTGAAGGCCGGGAAGGAATCGGCAATCAGCTTCGGGAAGACGCCCGCGAAGCCGATGAACGAGCCGAACGTCCCGATGTAGAGGAGCGCCATGATCCAGAGGTGCGGCTCGCGGACCGCCGCGAAGGATCCGGCGAGGTCGCTCCTGGCGTTCGACAGGTTGTCCATGTACTTCCAGGCGCCGAACGCGGCGACCAGGATCAGCGGGACCCAGACCCACCCGGCGAGGGGGATGCCCAGGGAGAAGGCCGCTCCGAGGCCGATCACGACCGGCACCATGAACTGCGCGACGGCGGCACCGAGGTTGCCGCCCGCGGCATTCAGCCCGAGCGCCCAGCCCTTCTCGCGGGCAGGGTAGAAGAAGGTGATGTTCGCCATCGAACTGGCGAAGTTGCCGCCACCGAGACCGGCGAGGGCAGCGACGGCGAGCATCACGCCGAACGGCGTCTCCGGGTTCGAGACGCACAGGGCCAGTCCGACGGCCGGGATGAGCAGGAGCAGGGCCGAGATGATGGTCCAGTTGCGTCCGCCGAATCTCGGCACCATGAAGGTGTAGGGGATGCGCAGCGTCGCACCGACGAGGGACGGCATGGAGATCAGCCAGAAGATCTGCGACGTCGTGAAGGTGAAGCCCGCCGCCGGCAGGTAGACGACGACGATGGACCAGAGCTGCCAGACCACGAAACCGAGGAACTCGCAGGCGATGGACCACTGCAGGTTGCGTCTCGCGATGGACCTGCCGACGCCGTTCCACTGCGCGGTGTCCTCGGCATCCCAGCCGTCGATCCAGCGGCCGGGGCGATGGGTCAGCGCGGTGACGCCCGATGGTGGTGGGGCAAGGGTGGGGGATGCTGCCTCGTCGATGCTCACGGAGTCCTCCAGGGATGGTGTTCGAGCGTTTCCCCGAGGCTAGTGAGGCCGCGTTTCAGGTCTTGGCGCGCTGCGTGAACGATTCGTGACGATCACCTATCCGCGGCGCAGGTGCATCGTGAGAAGGTCCGGCGCGGTCCTCCTCCGGCGTCGACCCGTGTGCCGTGCCGGCCGGCTGGAGGCACCGGGGCCGGCAGCCGCTGGACGCGAAGAAGCAGGATCAGGGGTCTTGTCCTCGATGAGCCGTGCCGACCGGATCCAGGAGGGTGCGGCCGTGAGGAAGGAGTGCCTGTCGCAGGTCAAGAACCTGCTGGCGGGCCTGAACGCCCTCGGTGAGCACGGGCCGTTCGGCCAGCGGACTCCGAAGCAGCTCCCGCTCACCTCCTCCTGCATGCTTGTGGCGTGCCGTTGAGCTTCTCAAGCCACTCGACGATGGCGGCGCGCGCAATCAGTAGCGCTGGATTCGGTAAGATCGACTGTCGAGCATCGATCGCCGACGAATCCGCTACGACGAACAGACCGGCTACTACGCAGGGATGGCTTATCAGGCACTGTCGAAGAGGTGCCGATCGTGGGGCGCTCGGACGATGCGCTGGCGGTCACCCGGCGTCGACAGCGTCCACCCCGCATCCTGCGTACCTCGAGGCCGCGGTCACCATCGACCGACACCAACACGCCAGCTGTCGTGAAGACGCACTGATGCCTCATCTATACGCCCACAGCCTGCCCACACCCCGCCGTTTTCAAGGAGAATCATGCGCACCGTCAACGCCGTCGCGGCACCGTCCGCCACCGAACCACTGATCAGGACCACCATCGAGCGCCGCGACGTCGGCCCCAAGGACGTCCTGATCGACATCGCCTACTCCGGCGTCTGCCATTCCGACATCCACACCGTGCGCGGTGAGTGGGGCGAGATCCAGTACCCCCAGGTCGTCGGCCATGAGATCGTCGGCACCGTGAGCGAGATCGGCTCCGAGGTCACCAAACACAAGGTCGGCGACCGCGTCGGCGTGGGCTGCATGGTCAACTCCTGTGGCGAGTGCGAATACTGCGTCCGCGGCGACGAGCAGTACTGCAGCAAGGGCAACATCCAGACGTACGGCGGCGTCGATCCCGCCGACGGCACCATCACCCAGGGCGGCTACTCGCAGGCCGTCGTCGTCACCGAGGACTTCGTGCTCCGCGTCCCCGAGAGCCTCGACTTCGAGAAGGTGGCCCCACTGCTCTGCGCCGGGATCACCCTTTATTCGCCGCTGCACCACTGGAAGGCAGGCCCGGACACGAAGGTGGCCATCGTGGGCCTCGGCGGTCTCGGCCACATGGGCGTGAAGATCGCCGCTGCCCTCGGCGCCGAGGTCACGGTGCTCTCGCAGACGACCTCAAAGAAAGTGGACTCCCTGCGGTTCGGCGCGAAGGCCCACTACGCCACGAAGGAGCCGGAGACCTTCACGGAGCTCGCCAACTCGTTCGACCTGATCATCAATACGGTCTCGGCGAAGGTGGACATGGGTGCCTACCTCGGCCTCCTCAAGGTCGACGGGACCCTCGTGAACGTGGGCGCTCCTTCCGAGCCCCTCGGTGTCCCCGCGTTCGCCCTGATCCCGGGCCGCCGCAGCTGGGCAGGTTCGATGATCGGCGGAATCCGCGAGACGCAGGAGATGCTCGACTTCTGCGCTGAGCACGGCATTCACCCCGAGACGGAGCTCATCGGCGCCGACGGGATCAACGACGCCTACGAGCGTGTGCTGAACTCTGACGTCCGCTACCGCTTCGTCATCGACGCCGCCACTTTCGCCTGACGCGTGCGAAGGAGGAACGGGTCACCTTCACCCCCCCCGGTGAAGGTGACCCGTTCTGCCACCACACACGCGGGGCTGATACCCCCACGGATGACGACCACTCCAGACGGCGAAACCTATCGCTGCGCCCGTCAACTCTCGGCAGCGTCGACCTGCCTGATGAGGAAGCGGACACTCCAGCCAGGGACGGAGTGGTGTGCGCGGGTAGAACTGCCGGCGAAACCTCCTGAGGCATGACTGCCCGACAGCCCGTTCCGGAGGGTCAAGGCACGCCGGCTGCTGCGGTGCCGGTCTCAGGTGAGCCGTTCCTGCGTGGCTGGAGCCGGACGTCGGGTGTTGACTGCTTCCATGACGGATGAACAGGGTCTGGTCGAGCCCCATGACAGTGGTGTTGCGGCACGGTTGAACCGGCTGCGGGCTGCCGTGGCGGGAGCCAACGACGGGATCGTGTCCACAGCGGCCACGGTGATCGGAGTCGCCGGCGTGACGAACACCCTCGCGCCGGTCCTGGTCGCCGGCACCACAGCGGTCGTGGGCGGATCCGTCTCGATGGCCCTGGGCGAGTACGTGTCGGTCAGTAGCCAGAAGGACAGCCAGAAAGCCCTGATCGAGAAGGAGAGGCAGGAGCTGCGGGAAGATCCCGACGGTGAGCTCGACGAGCTGGCCGGATTGCACCCTCGAGAAGGCCCGCAAGGCCGAACGGGAGCAAGCCGAAGGGCGGCACTGGTGCGCTTCGCATCGGCGTCACCGCGACGGTCGAGAGCCCTGACCAGCTGCAGGCTGTCGAGGCGAAGATCATGTGGAACGCTGCCACTGGTGTCGGAGGGACCAACCCTCTCGACGCCGGCCCGCTCTGGCGGGAGCTCGCGTGTCTTCCGGCTTCGATGCAGCGGCAGATGGCGCCGAGATCCACGCACGGCGCCTGATGACCCTCACCGGGCTCATCGAACTGGTGTTCAAGGAACCGCTGGATGCGAAAAAGCAGGAACAGACGGTGCTGTCCATGGTGATCGCCATGGCGGCCGAGAAGCAGAAGTTGAGAGCCGGCAACCGCTGGTCGGGGACGTTGTCGACGCCATCAAGTCCGCGCCACCGCAGATCCAGTCGGCTCAAGAACTTCCTGGCCGGCCTGAACGCCCTCGGCGAGCACGGCCCGTTCGGCGACGTGTTCTGCCAGCACACCACCAAGGAAATAGAGATCGACGCCTCCGTTGACTTCGATATTTCCCTCATCGACGAATCGCAGCTGACGCTCCGCGCCGCGGTGCAGACAGTGTGCTGGTCCTACGGTCAGGCCGGCATCTCGGCCGCGAAGACCCTCGCCGACGCGGGCCTGATGGAGGAACGCCACCACCTGATGATCATGGACGAGCTGTGGCAATCCCTGAGCGCCAGTGAGCTGCTGGTGCACCAGATCGACTCCATCACCCGCCTGAACCGGACCGAGGGCCTGGGGCAACTGATGATCACGCACTTCATCGAGGACCTACAGCTGTCCACCGACGAGCTGACGAAAATCGCGACCGGTTTCGTGGAACGCTCCTCCGTAAAAATCCTCGGCGGACTCGCGCAGAACGAGTCGGACCTGCTGGAACGGTGTTCCCGTCTCGGAGCGGGAGAAGGCCCTGCTGGTCGGCTGGTCGGCTGGTCGGCTGGTCGGCTGGTCGGCTGGTCGCCGAAGGGTCGATGAACCCCAACACCAATCAGGTGTCACCGCCCCCCCCCCGGACGTGGACCGAGGAAAACGGCCCCGTCATCGCCTCTCGTTCGTGGTCCTCGCTGCGTTCGCCGCGGTCGCCCTCATCCACCTTGCCGACGCGTTCACACCGGTTCCCACCGACCTGTCATGGAACCCGATCACCCTCGTCATCGGCCTTGCCACCGGGGATCCGTGGCCGGCGGCCGCGAGCTAGCTGCTCGGCGCCGAAGCGGTCGTGGTCATCGCTGCCTTTGCGAGGTGGAGGACCCGCCCGGTGTCACGCACCGCCGAGGTATCCCGTCGAATGAGTCCCGGCGGAAAGATGCGCCCGGCGATGCTCGATGCCCGCCTCACCGAAGCCGCCCGCCTCCACCCGACCGCCGAAAGCATCGGCCCGGGCCCGACCATCGGGTATGCCGGCGACGCCGGGGCCAAAGCAGTTATTCAGGGCTGGCGGGAGTGCTCGACCTACGTCTGAGGGGTAGGGCGGGGTAATAGGGCGGGGTAAGTCGACACCACAGGTCGTTCGTCACGCCACCGAAGCGCCCGGCCCGTAGGTGATGACCAGCAACAAGGTCGACGGCGTTGCCGAGGTCCTGGCCGCCCGCACAACAATGGAAACCGCTACCGGAACGGTGTGGCTGTTCGACCCGCAGCGGATCTGGCGCGACAGCCACCGACCCGCCATGATCTTCAACCCACTCACCTGTGTCACGGATACGGTGAGCGCAGGCGAGGTTGCCTCAATCTTTGAAACCTCGTCGGCACCCAACGCCGGTCAAGGCAAGGGGGACGCGCAGTTCGACTCGCAGGGACGTGACTTCCTGGCCTGGTGCCTCCTCGCCGCCGCCAAAAATGACGGCACTATGAAGGACGTCCTGCGGTGGGTGGTTAGCGCGGACTTCATGGAACCAGCCGAACTCCTCGAGCGTGCCGGCTTTGCGGGCCCGGCATCGGCGTTGAAGGGCATGAGCGCCCAACCAGACGACACCCGCGGGTCCGTGGCCGCCAGCGCCCAGCGCATGGCCTCAGCGTTGGTACACGACGAGCTCGTGGCGTGGTCGACGCCGACCCCGGGCGTCCCGGTGTTTGATCCGGCCCGATTTGTGACCGGCAAGGACACGCTGATCCTGCTCTCGCAGGATGCTGCAGGCTCCGGCGCAGCGTTCGTGTCCATGCTGGTCTATGCGGTGTTCACGGCCGCGCAGCAGGCCGCCCGTCGTGCCGGTGGCCGCCTTCCGGTGCCTCTAGTCGCTGACCTGGACGAGGTCGGGAACGTCGTCAAACTCAAGCAGCTGCCCGACTGGTATTCGTTCTTCGGGTCCATGGGCATCGTCGTCAGCTCCTACTTCCAGACCCGCGGGCAGGGGATGGCCATGCTCGAACGCACCGGGTGGGACACCCTCTGGTCCGCGGCCGCCATCAAGGTCTACGGCGGCGGGTCCGAGGACACACAGTTTCTCGAGTCGCTGTCCAAGACGATCGGCCAGTACGACGCGAAGGTCCGCAGCTCCTCGACCTCGAGAAACGGGTCCTCCCGGTCCGTGCAGACCCAGCGCCGCGACATCCTGTCCGTCTCCCAGCTCTCCGAACTCCCCGCCAACCGAGCATGGGTGAAGACCTCCAACGGAGGCGGAACCATCGTCCGCACCGTCCCCTGGTTCCGAGACAAAACGATCAACACCCGCATCGGGGAAACAGTCGACCGCATCAAGGGCCAAAAGACAGGGATGCCGTCATGACGGGAACTACAAACACGACCGTGAGTGGTACCGAACCTAACGGTCAGGGCGAGGGGGCAGAGCTCACCTACACCCCGGAAGACCTCGTGGACTGGGTGGAAAGCCTCGTAGCAATACTCGAGTCCGTGGATCGGTCGCAAAACCAGTACTGGTGCTCCCGGTGGTGGAACCACCCAGAAGCCGTCGACCGGTTCAGGGGGCTGTACGAGCAGTGGCTTGATGCCCAAGCAAACGGTGGCGTGTCGTCCTGGTGGATCGACCACTTCGACCGCCACGCTGTTGTCCTATTCGCTAAACGTGGGCCATTCGGAGAATGCGGGACCACCCATTCCGAGAAGACGACCCGACGGGTGCTTGCCACCGAGCAGCCGCCCCAAGATTGGGCGTGGTGAACGCATGCTGCTGTGTGCTTCTCGTCCTCGTTGCTAAGTCCGCGTGCGTCACGAAGCACCGGCCACAGCGAGCCGTTACTCGCTGGTGGGCCGTCGGCGTTGTCGCTTGGTCGCGGATCGCTGCTGCTTGTACGCCGAACGGCGCCGTTCAGAGCCGCGTGTGGGACGCGTCGCGCGGCGCAGAGGGGGCGAAGGGGTAAGTGCGGCGGCCACAATTTCGCGGAGCGCCTTGAGAGCGATTTCGCGGTTACGCAACTGGGACCGCTGCTCCGACACCGTTACCGTGATCGCGCCCGAGACAACGCTCCGGTCGAGCTGGTGAACGATTCGCATCCGTTGCTCATCGCTTAGCGCCGACGATTCCAATGCCACCCAGGTGAGTTGCACCCGACTGTCAGAAGTGTTGACATGCTGCCCGCCAGGCCCGGACGACCTGGAGAACTTCCACTGCAATTCGGTCGCCGGAATGATCAAGTCCGATGTCACTTCAAGATCCACGCAGTAAGCGTGCCACGCCAGGGGTGTCTGGCGGCAGCGCCAACTAATGAAGTTCGTTCCGTCGACTGACTAACCGTGCGCGGCAGCAACCGCGCTGCCGGGCGACCGGCGGTGTGCCGTCACTCGACGGCGCTGAGCAAATCGGATGTCCGGGCGCTCTGCCTGGGCTTTCCGGACCTGGTCGAGAAAATCAGGTGGCGGCAGCCTGCCTGGTTCGCGCGCACCATGTTCGCCCGGATGTACGACGAGGACACCCTCAGCGTGAAGTCGGAGGAAAGCCTCGCGCTCATCCATGCGCAAGCGGAACCATCCCTCGTCGACCCCTACGGCAGGGGAGATGAGAGCACGGTGCTTGTACTGCTGGGCAGGATTGACCGCGCCGAACTCGAGGAACTTCTCATCGAGCCATACCGGCTCGCCAGCATCTGACGCGATAGGCGCCTCAGCCGTGATCTCCGTGTACGGGTCGGATGCCGGCCGAGGAGGGGGACAGCCCGACGCTCACCGAGTCCGGCGGACCCGATGCCGCACTCAGGTTATGGGAGGAGTGCGATGGTCAGGACGACTGCTGCGAGGATGAACAGCGCTATCGCTACCGGGATGGAGCGTTTGACGGTTCCGGTGGAGAAGCGGGTGAGGACCTTCTGCAATCGGGCCCGGACCTTATCGCCATGAGCTATGCCCAGACCCAACAGGCGCGGCCACGGTGATCGGAGTCGCCGGCGTGACGAACATCCTCGCGCCGATCCTGGTCGCCGGCACCGCCGCGGTGGTGGGCGGGTCCGTCTCGATGGCCCTGGGCGAGTACGTATCGGTTAGTAGCCAGAAGGACAGCCAGGAAGCCCTGATCGAGAAGGAGAGGCAGGAGCTGCGGGAGGATCCCGACGGTGAGCTCGACGAGCTGGCCGGATTGTACGAGGCCAATGGCCTCACGCCCGCCACGGCCCGGCAGGTTGCTGTCGAACTGACGGGTCATGACGTCCTGGCCGCCCACCTCTCAGCCGAACTGAACATCGACGAACTCGAGGTCGTCAACCCCTGGCATGCAGCGTTAGCTTCCGCTGCAGCGTTCGCGGCTGGTGCCGTCCTACCGCTGCTCGCGATCCTCCTTCTGCCGAAGGAGGTCCGCATACCACTGACCTTCGTCGCGGTCCTGGTGGCACTGACCATCACCGGGGCTGTCAGCGCCCACGTCGGCGGGAGCTCCCGGCGGCGTGCCATGCTCCGCCTCGTCCTCGGCGGCGCACTGGCGATGGCGTTCACCTACCTCGTCGGCGCCCTCCTCGGCACCACCGGCATGGTCTAACCGCGGCATGCTCTAAGCGTGGCATGGTCTATCCACGGCATCGTCTCACCGGTCGTGCGCCGGCGATCCGGAGTCGATACTGGCATGAGGTTCCTTTCTTTCTGTCCGCCGTCGGCGGTCGCGGATCCTACGCCGGAGACCCCGCATGGCGCAGTCGAGTAGCAACTGTTGGAGGGCGTAGGGCACACCTGGTGGGTTCTAATGGAACAGTGGAATTACCGCATCGCTCAGGACTGAGGCTTGATCCGGAGATTGTTCTGCACGGCGCTCACCATTGGATCGCACCAGCAGGCTAGACCGGCCCTGCATCTGTCCTGCGAGGATGCGGCCGTACCTGTAAGAATTACTGTTCCGCCTTCCATGGACACACCCAGACCGACACATTGTGCAGCGGACCTTATCGCCTGCTCCACAAGGGATCGGACGCCGAGCGGATCATCAACCGAACCCAAGGTGCTCTGTCTCGGAGCAGCAGTGCCTGCTTGAAGAGTCGTTAGGATGCCCCCGGTTTGTGGCTCAGCGTTGTCTTGAGGTTGAGGTCGGTCGTCACCGTGGCTTCTCATGCTTCAAGCGTGGAATCCGGTGAGGTCAGCAACCAGAGCCGAAGGTCACTACCAGTGATACGTCAGCGGCAATCGATGACGCGAAGCTCGTGCACGAGGTTCCAATTGATGATCACAGGGATCTTGTGTCCGGTGAGCGATAAAGACGCGAAGGGGTCTTTCGGCCCTGTCGGTAGTCCGGTGGTTGAGGTGGGATGGATAGCACTCACCTGATATCGCCCGATACGGGTGCCTTTGTGGGAGCTGCGCCGCGGAAGCCTCAGTGTCTGCGGGGTAGGTCTTTGATACGACTGGAAGGTTCTCTTGTGAATACCATCAGTACGCTGTGGGTCGGGCTCGATTCCGTTGTGAAACAGTGGTTGATCAGCAATCCCGGAACGGTTGTCCTGCCACGAACACTTGTGAACCGTGTGGAGGCGACCACCGGCGAAAAGCTCAGCAGTGACGAGCATGGGGAGCATAGGTTCTCGGGAGAGGAAGTCGTGTTCCTCAGGGCACAGGCTCGTGCAGCGGGCTCTTCCACCAGTCTGACAACTAGCCCTCCGCCGCTTGCATCCGTGTCGCCAGTTCTCCGTCAATTCCCTGTAGAGGCCCTAGACCGGTGAACGCCTCAGCGAAGGCTCAGGCGGCAGCACATTCCGCCGCGACGCATAACACGGACCCAGGTGCTGTAGCGCATGCTGCTACCAGCCCCGGATCTGTTTCCCGGCTATCTCTGCGCGAGAAGTCCATGGCAGCCCACCCGTCTTCAGTAGGGCAAAAATTTCAGGTCCTGATTGCAACAGATACGTCTCTGAGGACAGTGCGGATCATCGTCCATGGCCGCGTGACGTCAGTGAACCTGCGCGGACTGGACCTGGTCGTGCGCCGTGCGGGTACCTTGGCTCAGGGCAGCACTGTCATCGTCGATCTCAGCGGAGCACAAGCATGGGAGTCCGTGCGACCCGATCTGAGTGCTAGGGCATTCACAGTTCGTCTGGCGACAACCATGGCTTGCCCCGCGCCCCGTAACCTGCAGATCGTGCAGCCTCTTTATTTGGAGCCGTAGATCTCTACCGTCGGCTTTGACACACGTCGGCTCCTGCCATGTCAGCATTTCCTTTTCTGACAAAGGTAGGCAGGTAGGTAGGCTACGTGACCAGCACTACGCTTCGGTGACGGTAGGAAGGATCAGAAGCGGCGTGGATGAAAAGCGGCTGTGGCGGCATCTGGATGGAGCGATGAGGCAGCTTTCTCTGACGCAGGTGTCTTTGACGGGGCTTCTGCCTTCGCGAGAAGATCAGATCCGCTCCGGTCCGCTGCAGCACCGGTCTGCTGCACTTCGCGTAGCAGTCGAGCAATTTGGCCTTGGTGCGCATCCTTCTCGGTGACCTGGATATGGAAACCTCCTAAGGTGATGTCGTACATGCGCTCATCCGGCCGCGTGCTAACGCTTTGAGGGACGTCCGCGAGAACTGCTTCCCATCTGGGGCATTCGCCTTCCGGAATTTCAGCGGACCATAGCCGCGTCACCCCCGTGATGCCGCCGCTACGCTGGACACTTAAGTGCACGATGTACTCCTGCCGTCTCGATGGGCCGTACTCGTCAGGTGCAGTAGAACCAGCCGGGCGGGCGCCATCCGGCAGAGACGGTGTGATCGCGGGTGCGTCCGCAGCGCGTGCAGCAGTACCAGGCGTGGGAGGGCTTCACTCGCCCGTTGGGAAGGGTCAGGGGTTCGGTGTACTTGGTGAAGACCAGGGAGTCCTCCGAACCGCACATCAGGCACATTGGAGTAAGGGGACGGGGACCGGTCCCGGCGCGCGCCCGGGCGGTGATGCTGTTCCCGGGCACTGAGATCACCGCAGGCTGTATTGCTTGGTCCTGATCCATAATAATTTCCTTCTCTCGTTAGTAACCAGATGGAGCGCTTGCCGGGATGCTTGAGCTGGCACCATCGACACCGATCGGTGGAGGAGATCGAGGGATCCAATAAGGGACATTACTTTGCACCCGATCTGTCCGCCTGGTCTGTTCACATGATCTGTCTGTGTGAACTATCTGTGTGAACTATCTGTGTGGTGGGGGCGCATTGATAGGCCGGCTTAGTGGGTGGTGTGGAACCGCCGGCCTCGCACGTGCTCCGGCGTGAAGTCGAAAAATAAGTCGCGTAACCCTGGTGCCCACGGTTCCTCAGCGACCTTGCCCCAGAGGATGGAAAGCCTGTCAGGGTCCTGAACCCGGGTAGCGGGTCCGTTGACGAGGATGGCCCATCCGCTCTGTGTGGTCATATCCACGAAGTCGGTTTGGAACGCCGCGTGTTCGAGGTAGCTGGTCGCAATGAGACCGTCGGCCCTAGTCCTGAAATAGACGTGCTCGTCGAGGACGAAATAGTTGACGGGGAATATGTTCAGCAGCCCTTCGCGGAAGAACCCGAGACGACCCATCGTCTGTGTGGTTGCCAACGCCCAGCACTGGGACGGCGTCAGCACCTCGGAGGCGTGCAGTGTTCCCGGGCTATCCCAGTAGCTGTCCTGACGTGAAGGCGTTGTCATCATGCGGTCCTTCCCTGATGTGGGCCTCGCGCCCACTCTTGTCGGTCCTGTTCCTGCGCGTCACTCTGGGATCGGAGTGACGCCATCCGGCACATCGGTAACGGGTGGCTGATATCGACGCTACGGGGGAGCCCTGCATGGATATCAGGGCCGAAAGACCCTGATCAGGCGGTTACCGGTCTGTGATCGTAGAAGACAGGGAGCAGGACTTATCGGAGGGAAAGGTCACTCGTGAAGGCTTTTCAGTACAGAAGTATCGGCAGAGCCCCGGAGGTCGTTGACGTTCCCGTACCGGTTCCTGGGCCGGGAGAGGTGCTGCTTCGTGTAAGCGCTGCGGGGGTCTGCCATTCAGACGAGTTCATCATGAGTCTGCCGGAAGAGCAGTACGTGTACGGGCTCCCGCTGACCCTTGGGCACGAATGTGCCGGCATTGTCGAATCTCTCGGTGAGGGGGTGAAGGGAATCAGCGTCGGGGAGTCGGTGCTTGTTTATGGTCCCTGGGGTTGCGGGCGCTGCTATGCGTGCTCCCGCGGTGAGGAGAACTACTGCGAGAGCGCTGCGGTCCAAGGTATCCGCCCACCCGGTCTTGGTGCGCCTGGCGCGATGGCTGAGTACCTGTTAGTCGACGACGCGCGGCACCTCGTCTCGTTGGGCGGCCTCGACCCGGTGACCTGCGTGTCTTTGACCGATGCGGGCCTGACGCCCTATCACGCGATCAAGAAGAGCCTGCCGATCCTGGTACCAGGATCGGTAGCAATAGTCATTGGCGCGGGCGGTCTCGGACACGTTGCGGTGCAAATCCTCCGCGCGATCACGCCCAGTTTGGTGATAGCGCTCGACACTGCCGGGGACAAGATCGATCTGGCGCGAGCCGTCGGAGCACACTTCGGGTTCGTGACTGGCGGAGCAGCAGAGACGATGTTGATGCTTGAGGAGGAGATTCGCGCGCTATCCGGCGGACGGGGCGCGGCGGCCGTCTTTGACTTCGTCGGCATCCAATCGACCACAGAACTCGCTGCCCGCCTCGTTGGCGTCGGCGGGGAGATCGTCGTCGTCGGGGTCGGCCCCGGGACAGTGCAGGTCGGGTTCTTTTCAACGCCGTGGGAGTCATCGGCGAGAGCCCCTTACTGGGGATCTCGATCCGAGCTCATTGAAGTCCTGGAACTGGCCCGCACGGGCAGGATCAAGGTCGAAATTGAACGCTTCAGCCTTGATGAGGCGCCCCGCGCCTACGAGTCGCTCCACGCCGGCACCCTTCGGGGACGAGCCGTCGTCATCCCGTCTCAGGCCCAAGATCCTGAGCTTGATCATGATCCGGAGGCACGACCATGACGACTCTCCTGCCCGACAGGGTGTCGGCTGCACCGACCACCCCGCATGGGGAACGGATGCTTGTGGCGATGCGTGATCCAGTGACGGACCGGGCTGCAGTGGACTGGGCCGCCCGCAGGGCGGTGTCACTCGGCGTGCAGCTTACGATTCTGCATGCCGTTGCCGATCCTTCGCTGCTTAGACCAGGAACCGCGTACGGGGACAAGGTGATCGCCGGCCGGGACCTTGTCAGCGATGAAGCGGGAAGGGTAGAGCACTGTCATCCCGGCCTGCGGGTCGCGACGTACGTACATTGCGGTGGAATTGTCGAGGCGCTCCTGGGCATGTCTGCATCCGCGGACATGATCATCGTCGGCGCTGATCGGAAGGACCCGGGCACCGGTGTCTTTGCAGGATCCGTCGCGCTGCTGGTAGGGCTGAATTCGGGTGCACCGGTCGTGGTGGTACCGCCACGGTTCCTGCATCCGTCATTGGCAGAAGACCGGGGCGGTGTGGTTGCAGGAGTGGACGGTTCCCAGGCGTCTTATGAGGCGCTCATGAGGGCTGCGGAGGAGGCTGATGCCGCTGGTACCTCCCTGACCGTGGTGACGGCCATGGGTCCGTCATTTGAACCTATGACCGTCAGCGCGTCGGCGATGTTGGTGGAGGTGAGGAGGAGGCATCCCTCGCTGCCGGTGCGGTGGGTTGTGGACGACCTCCACTCACCGCTGCAGGCCCTCACGCTACAGGGCGCGGGCGCGGACCTGCTGATCATCGGCCGGCATGGGGCAGGAGCCAGATCGATCAGCTCGTTGGGCTCGGTTACCCATTCACTGCTGCTGGAGCCTCCGTGCCCGACTCTGGTTTTTACTCATCGTGTGCCTCCACCGCTTGAAGGTAGGGCGATGTCGGGACCGGCGCGAACGAGCGCCCACTGATCGTCTCGGGGACCAGGCGCATGTACCGGTCCTTCCGGCCCGCCTCCCACGGGTGCAAGGGCAAGTGCACCGTCCTCATGAGCTCGGGTGTCTGGTTGATGGTCGACGCCTGCCCTTTCACGACGACACTCCACACTCGAGTGCCGTCACCGAGAAAACCGTCAGCTTCGAAGGCGACGGCAGCTCTCTCTGAGGAGCGGGACTTCGTTCCTTCGGATGTGCGGAAAACAATCGAGCCGTGATCGACGACGAAGTTGATGGGGAGAATATCGGGTTCTCCCTGCACACAGAACGCCAGACGCCCGAACGGGCTATCACGGAGCAAGCTCCAGCATTCATGAGCTGCAAGAATTTTCGTAGGTGTACTCTCAGCTTCCATATACGGACACTACGAACTGACCGGCCCGACCAGTAGGGCCCTCGGACCCTACCGGTCAGCGAGGACTACGAGCCGCCCCTCCTCGGCAGATCGAACGTCAATGAGAAGGTAGAGCGCCTTCTTCGAAGGAGTGCAGTTGATGATCACGGATCCAGGGGAGCTTCCCGCGGACTCTGTCAGGCAATCGATTGCGGGGGTCGAGCACCTTCTGGCAGCCTTCGCTGCCATCGCAGACGACTTAGGACTCGACACAGTCCTGGAGCGAGTCATCTCCGCAGCATGCCAACTCGTTGATGCACGCTTCGGAGCCCTGGGTGTCATCGGTCCGCACCGGAGACTCAGCCACTTCATCACCGTCGGGCTTCAAGACGATGAGATCCACCGGATCGGACCGTTGCCCACCGGGCACGGCGTCCTGGGACTGCTGATTACAGAGCCTCATCCGCTGCGACTGTCAGATCTACGCGATCACCCCCTCTCCTACGGTTTCCCGGCCCACCACCCCCAGATGACCTCCTTTCTGGGGGTTCCCATACGCATCCATGACCGGGTGTTCGGGAACCTCTACCTGACGGAGAAGAACGGGGGAGCGGACTTCTCCGCCGCCGATGAGCAGCTACTTGTCTCGTTGGCGTCCGCCGCTGGTGTGGCGATCGAGAACTCCCGCTTGTTCGACGAAGCCAACCGCAGGACGAGATGGTTGGAGGGCGGACTGAACGCGGTCAGGGAGCTGCTCGGTCAGCAAGACGAGGACCGAAACGATCTGGAGATCCTTTCGGCCCACGCTACCGACTCATCGCAGAGCATCCTGGCAGCTGTCCTTCGGGCATTCGGCACCCAGCATGAACTGATGTGCGAAGCCGCAGACGGAGTTGACGTCGAAAGCCTCCTCGGGCGGCGAAGCCAAGGTGCCTCGCTGCTGGAATCGCTGACGATGTCGCCCTCTCCGGCGCTTCTGAGCCCGCACGAAATTGCGCAGCTGCTACCCGCAGCCGAAGGCCGGATCGGAACGGCTTTGTGCTGCAGGCTCCCCGGGGAAGGGGACCGGCGGTTCCTGCTCATCGGCCGCGCTCCGGGGGCGCCACTGTTCACCGAAGTTGATCACGAAGTGATGCGTGTGTTCGCGTCTCACGTGTCTCTCGCACTGGAGCTTCTGCGGATTCACCGCCAAAGGGAGCAGGAGGCGGTCTTCGGTGACCGCGACCGGATTGCACGGGATTTGCACGACCTGGTCATTCAACGGCTTTTCGCCGCCGGCCTCAGTATTCAGAGCCTCCGCAAATACACCCCGGACGAGGAGGCGCTGGGCCGTATCAGTTCAATCACGACTGAACTCGACGCCACCATCCGCGAACTTCGAGACACGATCTACTCATTGCGTTCCGTCCCGCAGGTCACCCCGACCTTCACCACCACCGTCTTCGCCCTCGTGGCCGACGCCTTCGACGGCCACGAACTTGAACCTGTCCTGCAACTCTCCGGTCCGCTGGACACCTCGGTACGCGGCGAGCCAGCTGATCATGTTCGCGCAATTCTCCTCGAGGGTCTTTCCAATGCCCTTCGTCACGCCGGAGCCCGTGCCATCACAGTCTCCCTGAAGTCGACAACGGATCACCTGGAATTGAGGATCATCGACGATGGCAGAGGCTTTGAGGACCCGGACCGCGAAAGCGGGCTGGCGAACATGAAGCACCGTGCCCAACTATGCGGTGGCGCACTCTCGATCGACAGCACACCCGGGCAGGGAACTGTGGTTCATCTCCACATTCCGCTCGAACCTACCGGGGCGACGCTGCCGGCCTCGAGATGAAGACCGCAGCTTGTGTGCGTCGCTGGAAACCCAGTTTCGACAGCAACGAGGAAACATAGTTTTTGACCGTTTTCTCCGCAAGGAAGAGCTCCGCTCCGATTTCGCGGTTGGTCAACCCGGCTCCGATGAGAGCCAGTACCTTTTTCTCCTGGCTCGTCAGACCGACCAGTCGGGGGTCCTCGACTGGCGCGTCCTGAAGCCCGGCGATGATCCGTTCTTTCACACCTGCTTCGAACAGCGATTCGCCCGCAGCCGCCCGACGCACTTTGTCGATCAGGTCAGATCCGAGAATTTCCTTCAGGATGTATCCGGCTGCACCGGCTATGACAGCACCCCGCAACGCCTGGTCATCGTCGTAACTTGTCAGAATCACGCACGCCAACGACGGGTCGACCGACCGCACATCCCTGCATACCTCGATGCCCGTACCATCGGCCAGCCTCGCGTCAAGGATCGAGACATTCGGCGACAACGCCGGGATTCTACGAGCAGCCTCCTCGGCAGATCCCGATTCTCCGATAACGGCAAAACCCTCACCCTCGAGCAACTCCCGCAGGCCCCGCCGGACCAGCTCATGGTCGTCGAGGAGAAAAACCGTCATCTTCGCGCCTGGCGTGGTTTGGACCCTGTCCATGCACATCCTCCAATCTGACAAAGCCCGGGCTCCTACCAGGCCTCGTCATCCACATGATTACGATCCTCACCATCATCACCCGCAGGACATTGCACCGTCAGGGCTGAAAGACCCTGATTTCTCGGACAGGTCTTTCGGCCCTACCAAGACATCCGGCATCCGTACAACGATCTATGTGTCCAACAGTCGGAACCCGGAAGCAGGACGCCACGATGAACACCGCTACATCATCCTTCACACCGCGCGCCATCGTCGTCGGCGCCGACGGCTCGGAGCAATCCATCGCCGCACTCGAACTCGCAGCCCACCTCGTCCCACTGGCCGGCGACTTCCTTAGAGCAGTTACCGCCTGGCAGTACCCATCGGCTTCGGCACCTTTGCGCCCGTCGACTGGAACCCCAACGAACTAGCAGAAAACGCCCTCGATCACGCACTGTCCGCCGCATTTCAAGACGCACCACCCTGCCGGGTGGAACGACGAGTCCTTCAAGGACCGGCGGCTCAAGTGCTCATCGACGAAAGCGAGCACGCATTGATGGTCGTTGTCGGCTCCCGCGGGCATGGTGGCTTCGCCGGGCTTCTCCTGGGCTCCGTTAGTTCCTCAGTCGCGGAGCGGTCCGCTTGCCCGGTCGTCATCGCCCACGGTTCACTCCGGAGTCGAATCCAAGCGGATGAGTCCGGATGCACGTCCGTTGCCGATCAGGTTACGACGGCTCCAGTATGACCTCCGGTGCGGACTTCTCGGTCCGGGGCCTCGAGCGAAAGCCTGTCGTCGTTGGCTATGACGGCTCTGAAAATGCCCGGAAGGCGGTTCTGTGGGCTTCCCGCTATGCGGCGGTAGCCCACCTACCTCTCATGGTCGTCCATGCGTGGATCTGGCCCTACTTCACGCAGAACCTGGGCCCCGTGGCAGGAATCAAAGACAGCGGGCTACGTCGGGAAGCGCAGCGAGTTGTTACAGAAGGACGTGACCTAGCGGTTCGTTCTGAGCCGGATCTTCCGGTGCATCAGCGACTGGTCATCGGGTTTCCCTCCAAGACACTGACCGAATTCTCCCGAGAAGCTTCCCTGCTCGTCATCGGCACCCGTGGTCTCGGCGGATTCGCGGGGTTACTGATCGGGTCCGTGAGCTTCCACCTCGCAGCAAGCGCGGACTGCCCCGTGATGGTCGTTCGCGAAGCCCGCCCCACTCGCGACATTCTTCTGGTCGGTGTCGACGGTTCAACCGAGAGCGACCAGGCAGTACTTTTCGCAGCGAATCTCGCGCTCACCCTGCGAAAGCATGTCCAGCTTCTACACGTGCAGCCCCATCCCAAAGACCCGCGACCTGCTACAGCTCGTGAGGAAGAGGCAGCTGTGCTGGACCGGGCAGCGGCCCTGCTCAAGGGGCACCCCGAGGTCCACTACACCCGGGACTCTGTCGTTGCTGTCTCTGTTCCTGGGGAAATCGTCCAGTGGTCGCATAACGCGGCCTGCGTCGTGCTCGGGGCCAAGGGAGGCAACACGCTGGGTGCGAGACTTGGGTCCACCGCCCACGCTGTCCTCCACCATTCCCGCGGCAACGTCGTTGTCGTCCGGTAGGGCCTCCGGTAAGGCTCAGATGATCCCTCTCGCCCGCATCTGGTCTCTACCCCGTGCTCAGAGCTTTGCCGTTCTTGGCACGACTTCTTCCCCGTCAGCCAGGCGGCGAGGGACAACGAGAACAGGGCACTGAGCGCGGGATACGCAGGCGCTGCTCACGGAGCCAAGACCACGTACGGGAACTCTGCCATTGCCTCGGCGCCCAACGATGAGCAGGGCGGCGTGGCGGGAGGCCTCAAGTAGTGCCCTGGCGGGGCGGGCAAACACCACAGTGGTCCGCAGCCGGGGAGGCGTCTCGTACCCATACGCGGCGACAAGGGCTCGGTTCAGGTCACGGCGAGTGACATCGGCGAATTCACCACTGCCGAAGGGCATCAGTAGCGGGTCTGCGGCAGGGTAGTCCCACGTGGTGATGACGTGAAGGGTCGCGTTGAGAAACGGCGCGAGCGTCCCTGCGTACCTTAAAGCTTCGATTGACTCCTCGGACCCGTCGACTCCCACCACCACTTCATGGTCAGCTTCTATCCGCACCACCGCACCCCTCCTCTGTAGGATCCCGACCCGCTACGCCGTAAGTACCCTGCCGCGACCTCGTCCACAACGGTGTCCATCGTCAGCAGGCCCTTGCCTGGCATGAGAAGAGTGCCGTATCGGAGTGGGGCGATCCATCAGATCGACCCAGGGGCTTCTCGCACGACGAGTACAGGACAACGTGCCTCCGAAATACAAGCTGTGCTGACCGATACGAGGAACAAGTGGTGTAGGGACCCGCGGCCGTGCCGACCCACGATGAGAAGGGCTGCATCGCGGGAGGCATCAATCAGAGCCTGAACAGGGTGTGCGTACACGACGGAGCTTTGGAGGTCATCGGGCACATCGCCTCTGAACGCCGCGTACAGGGCGTTACTGAGGTGCTCCTTCGCGACCTCAGCGAATTCGCTCGTATCCAGAGGTACATAGCCTGGGAACTTGGGTGGGTAGTCCCACGCGATGACAACACGAATCGTGGCGCCTAACGCCGGCGCCAGCTTCTGAGCGCACTGCAGGGCGCTGACCGATGAAGGAGAACCGTCCACCCCTACAACGATCTGCGCGCGGGTCAGGGTACGCACACGCCGCCTCCCTCCGGCTATCCGAGTGAATGCACGCCGTTCTGTCACCCGACAATGCCCTGCGCAGGGGCCAGGGACTAGGGCCTTTCGACCTCAACCTCGATTCGGTCCGAAGCCATGTTCTCGCCAGCACTAGGGGCTCCTAGGCGTTGATAGCACTGCTCTAGGCGTCACGGAGCAACCGTAAACAAGGCGGGCCCAAAGGCCCTACGCACCGGCGCACGCGAGGTGCAATCTACAAGGAAGAAAGTACTACCGACCAACAAAGGAGAGCCGTAATGTCGACCGATTCCCCCTCACGCATCGTTGTCGGAGTCGATGGATCGGACGCATCCGTGGAAGCACTGCGCTATGCGGCCACCTTCGCACCAGCGCTAGGAGCCACCATCCATGCCGTCGCTGCCTGGGACTATCCGGCGGAGTACCCCGGGTACGTACCAATGGGCACCAGCGAATTCTCCGACGCTGCCCACGCCCATCTCAAAACGGCGCTGGAGTCCGCCTACGGTAAGGACACTCCTGAGGGCCTGGACAGCACGGTGATCTTTGCGCATCCAGCCAAAGCTCTCGTGAAAGCCTCCGAGGATGCCGCGATGCTCGTCGTCGGGCGCAGAGGGCACGGTACATTCCGCGGGCTGCTCCTCGGCTCCGTCAGTGGCGCCTGTGTCGCTCACGCGAAATGCCCTGTCCTCGTCGTCCACACCCCTTCCCACCCCTGAACCGACTCAGCCTGCAGAGCGATGTTCAGAGCGGTCACAGCCATCCATCACCTTCCGACCAGAGAAGCCTCGCCATGAAGCAGCATCAAAGACCGGCACGGCCTCGCGCACCGCGGGAAACGCTGACTCCCGCTGAACTCCGAGCCCGAGGAGAATGCAGGAAGGAAGCGGAACGCAAACTCGCGCTTCATAAAGAGGCTTACCGTAAAACGCACCCATCTCCTCGAGAAGAGAATTCACCCCACAACGCCTCCTTCCCGTAGGCGGCGGCGCGTCAAGCTGCCGCTGATTCTCTTGGCACAGGCGGATTCTGCTCGAACTTTAGGAGCGCAATAATTGAGCAGAAGCTCACAGCGTTGCTCCCAATCAAGCGAGACCCCACTGGGTGTCCGGAGCCCGCAGAGAAGCATCAGGACCTCGCCCGCCCCGACACCGTCTCGGATTCCCCCTAGTCCTGTTCAAGATGCAGTAGCGCTTCGAGACTCACGATCAGTGACTGAAGACATTCAGGTTCAGCCGCGGTCGCGAGCCATTCCTGCTTCTGTGTTTCGCGCACCGGTAGCGGCTCCATGAGGCGACACAGCATCAATGCGGGCTAGGTCTTCGCTGGTCAGCTCGATGTCGGCGGCGGCAGCGTTCTCTTCCATTCGCGAGACTTTTGTCGTTCCCGGAATGGGAACAGTGCCGGCTTGGATGGCCCAGGCGAGGGCAAGCTGCGCCGGTGTGATGTTTTTTTCCTTCGCGATCAGTCGGAGAGCGTCAACGATGCGTAGGTTCGCCTCAATGGCCTGATCAGAGAATCGGGGGAGGTTGCGGCGGGCATCACCCTCGGGCAGGTCGGCCTTGCGCATAACGGTTCCACCGAGGAAGCCTCTGCCGAGTGGCGAGAACGGGACGAAGCCGATACCAAGTTCGCGGGCGGTGCTAAGGACGCCGTTGTGCTCAGCGTCTCGCTCGAACAGGCTGTATTCGGACTGGATCGCGGTGATGGGGAACGTCGCATGAGCGCGACGCAGGGTATCAGCGGATGTTTCGGAGACACCGATATAGCTCGCCTTTCCCGCGGTGACGGCTTCACTCATTGCCCCGATCGTTTCCTCGATGGGCACGTTCGGGTCGGCACGGTGCAGGTACCAGAGATCGACGTGGTCAGTACCAAGGTGCTGCAGTGACCGGTCGATGGCACGGTGCGCGTGCTCGGGAGAGCCATTCAGACCCAGAGGTGTCCCGTCGTCGGTGAAATCGGAGGCGAACTTCGACGCGATGACGACCTTCCCCCGGTCGGCTCCGAGTGCCCGCGCGAGAAGCTTCTCGTTCTCAAACGGGCCGTACGCCTCCGCCGTATCGAACAAGGTGACCCCAAGGTCGAGGGCCTTGCGGATCGTTTCGATGGATCCGGCCTCTGTCGCACCGCCGTAGAAGGCGCTCATTCCCATGCACCCGAGTCCGAGGGCGGAAGTGGTTAAGCCTTGCGAGCCCAGAGTGATCTGTTTCATGCTGGCGTCTCTTTTCGTGTTGGAAGGACGGACACCACGAGCCTCAACCATGGTGTACACACCATGTCAAATGCCACACTTGGAAGATGCTCCTTCCTGCCATCAAGGTTCCTCAACCGGTCACCATCAGCGCCGCCGCTGATCTGCTCGGAATCACCGTCGACACGATCCGGTACTACGAAAAGGAAGGAATCGCTCCCGCCCCCAATCGCAGTGCGGACGGGTGGCGGCGCTACGACGACAGAGCTCTGGCGTGGCTTGCGGGAGTGGTCATGCTCCGAGGAACCGGGATGAACGTTACCGAGATGCGTGAGTACGCGGCGGCCTACCGGGCCGGAGCCACGGACAAACAGCGGCTCGCGCTGCTAGAAGCGCATTACGAGACGGTCATGGCGCGGCAGGCGGAAGTTCGTCGACACCTCGACGCTCTCGAACGAAAAATAGAGGCCTACAAGGGTGTGATCCATAGAAACGATCAGGCCCACGTGATTGATCGTTGAGATACATCCCATGAACGACCGCCTATAGAACCCTCGAGCGCGAGAATGCGAGAATGCGAGAGGCGGCGCGTCGTTGATGCGTCATCAGTGTGGTCGCGCACTATGCGGGGATGCTCAGCTGGCGGGTGTGGGTGTGGCCGTGTCGGTCGGCGCTTCCTGGGTCGTGTCGGTGGGAGGCGTCCCGCCGAGGCCACTTTCAGGGGGTGTGCTGCCCATGCCTCCTGGGGGAGTCCCACCCATCCCGCCGCGCATTCCTCCGCCTGCTGCGGGTGTGGTGGTCGTGTCTACTCCCACCGTGAGGCTGATCTGGTATCCGGAGGTCGAGTCTCCGGTCACGGTGGCGAGCTGCAGGGCGCCGCTGTCATCGCTGAAGACGTTGTCGGAATCCAGGCTGACTCGGGAGAGATTAGAGGTCGAACCTTCGTAGCCGGTGAGGGCGTATACGGTTTGGCTGACGTCTTGAGGTAGGGCGACCTGGGAGGTCGCGATGGCTTTGGCCGAGTCGGTGATGTCGGCAACGTTCGGGTAGATCTCGAAGTGGATGTGAGGCCAGCGCCCGGTGTAGCAGGCGGGGAAGATCGACGTGTACGTCACGATGCCGTTGGAGTCGGCTACCTGCACGCCGCGCAGGTACGTTTCATTCTCGATACCACTTGAGTACATGGAGTAACCACCGGCGGCGTCGCAATGCCATACGTATACGGCGGCGTCTTTGAAGGGAAGGTTGCCGTTGGCAATGTCCACAATGGTGAGGGTCAGGGTCATCGGTACGCCGGCCGCTGTGGTGCCACCATCGATGCTCGAACGGATATCGGTGCGGACGATGCCTGATTCCTTAAGCACATTGGCACCGTTGGATCCGTCTCCGGGGTAAGGGCCGGCAGTTTCGTCCGGAATCTCTCCCACGATCGAAGCGCCCGATGACGCAGACGCGGTGGATCCGGCTGTGGCGCTTGAGGTGGTGGTCCGGGTCGTGTTGGGCGTGCAAGCAGCTAGGGCCAGAGCCCCGACGCCGGCGCCGAACAGTCCGAGCATCGAGCGTCGGCTGACGAGTGTTCCGATGTCGAAAGCGACACCTTGGTCGACGACCTCCTCATCTGTCCGGTTGAGGAGCCGCCCCTCGTACATGGGGCCTTCCGGTGTGTTGTCCGGTTCTGGGATGTTGCTCATGATGCCTCACTCGGTTTGTGGACTGGAATAGTTCCAGCCTCGACGGCTTATCAATGGGAGGGCTTTGCCGCAGCTATGCGCCACCTTTGAAGCGTGCAGAGCCGAGGCATCAATGCCGGCCGAGGCCGTATACCTTGTCGGCTCGTCGCATCGCGGATGGTCGTTCTGGGGCGAAGGTGGTTCCGGTTGGCCGAGATGCGGTGGCAGTACGGCTTGTCAGCCAGGCGGTGATTGCGATGCCGGCGAGGATTACAGCGACGGCCCAGGAGTTGTTAATGAGTGCTTCTTCGAGTCCTGTGATGGGACTGGTGAGGATGCCGGTTCGGTCCAGGACCCAGAACCCGGCAGCGGTGAGGGCGACGAGGGCTATCCCGGTGCGTACCTGTGTGCCCCACGTGGTGCGTGAGATGAGGTAGATGGAGGGGAAGACCAAGGCGACGGTCGCGAGTTGAGCGAGCTCCACGCCGACGTTGAACGCGAGCAGGGTGAAGATCGACAGGGTCCCGTCGAACCCGAGGTCGGTGAGGATACCGGCGAACGCCAGTCCATGGACCAGCCCGAACAGGCCTGCAATGAGGACTTCTCCGCGATGGATGAGGGGCCTGATGGCGTGGAGGGCTGCAACGGCTACGGACGAGGCGACGAGAATTTCTACGGGCCCGGACGGCAAGGCGATCCACCCAAGGGCGGCGGCGATGAGCGTTAACGAGTGTCCGATGGTGAAAGCCGTCACCACGCCGATAACATTGCGCAGCGATCGCCCGAATCCAGCGCGCGGGATCCACCGCCCCCTGATGCTGACAACAAGGGGTGCGACGAGCAGAAGTGTCGTGAGGAACAGCAGATGATCTGCTCCGCTGAGGACGTGGTGGAAGCCGTAACCGATCATGTCCATCAGCCCCGGTTCGACAGCATCACCGATGGTTAGGGTTTCGTCGGAGGCTGTGATGACACCTGGTGTTGAGATGGAGCCTGCTGCGTCGGTGAGGACGACGACCGCTTCATGGGAAGCATCGGATTCGATGATGCCGTGGTAGTCGATGACCAGACTCGAGGGGTCGACGTTGCCGGTATCGAAGCTGACGTCGACACTGAACGACTGAATTCCCTCGACGGATTCCACCACAGCATCCGAGTAAGTCTCAGACCATGTGGTTCCATCGGCCCCGGTCACCGTGAGGTGCTCGTCGATGTAGTCCGTGATGGCGTCGACCTGGGCGTCGGTCAGCTCGGTCGCTGTCGCGTAGGAAGTACCAAGAGCCGTATCGAAAGATTCCAGCGCGACCGATACCGTCGCTTCCGCCGAGTCCTCAGTCAGGCGCACCGCGATGGTACTGCTGTCCAGGCTGTGTGCCTGCGCTGAGGTGGCAGGAATGAGTGTCAGCGCGGTGGCGGCGAGAGCAGTAGAAGCGGTCAGGGCTAATCGTCGGAAAGATCGCATGAACCAAGGCTCATCGCACTTGCTTTGCTCAGCCTGTGACCAGCATTAACCCCAACCATGCCTATATACCTGGCCAACACCGATCTCCATGCAGCGATGAGTTGAGCGAGGGAGTGGGGGAGCGGTTGTCCCTCCGATCGGTGTGTCTGACCCACCGACGGCGCAGATCTGCTCATATCCGAGCCATGGGTAGTTCATAGGGTTTCGAAAGGAACGGGTTCGAGGCTTGAACCATCAACTCCACTCGGACCAGCCTGGAAGGGCCAACACCATGAACATCAAGATGAAACTCGCCGCTCTCAGCCTCGCGGCCGGTCTCGCCCTCTCCGGGTGCGCAGCCGGGACCACCGCCAGCTCGACCACGGACTCTTCGGCAACCACCACGTCCTCCAGTGCCTCCGCCACAGCCACTGAGTCAGCCGCCGGCTCGACCATCGGGACCGGAACACCGCTCGAAGGCGGTATGCCTGCCGGCGGCCCGGGCGATGGCGTCGATGCCTCCAGTGTCACAACCGAGGATGAGCTCATCGCGCTGATCCAGGAAGCCTACGGCGATGCCGGGTTGGACCTGCACCGCGGCCACATGCCGGTACAGGACGTCCTCGACGAGGTCCTCACCATCTCCCACGAGGAACTGCACGTGCGCATGGAAGCCGGCCAGAACCTCTCCGACATCGCCGACGAGCTCGGCGTCGGCACGCAAACCCTCATTGATGCACTGGTCGAATCGTGGAGCCCTGCGATCGACAACCTCCTCGCGTCCGGCACCATCACCCAGGAGCAAGCCGACGCCTACGCCGCCGCGCTCGAGGAAGCCTTCACCTACCGCGTCACGTGGGACGGAGAAGAAGCCACCCCCACCTTCGACGGCTTCACCGCCTAACTCCTGCAGCGACAACACTCTCAGGACCTCTTTCACTACACCCGTACAACAGCTCAACGAAGGCCCCGGCACACGCTGGGCGCCTTCGTTGTGCCAGCGCTGCCCCCGGCACCTGCATCGAGAAACTAGCGCTGACCGGCCCGAGTCCGTACCCATATCGAGCACCATGCAGCTGGTCTGCCTGGTTTAGAACGCGCAGGGGCCAGCAGCAGCGCAGCACAGAAACCGCCCTTAGTTCACAGCCCAACGACAGGTGCCCGACAGGGCACACCTAAAGTGCAAGCCCAAATTCGTAGTAGTCCCTCCTATCGGGACTGCTACCACCAGGAACGACTACCAAGGCCGCGTAGCGGCACAGTAAGGAACACACATCATGTCTACCCCGAAGAAAATCGCCCTTGGAGCAAGCGCGGCTGCCGTCGTCCTTGGCGTGAGTCTCGGCGCTACCGGTATGGCGTCGGCGGCGACCACCGGCTCCGCCCCCACCTCAACGTCCTCGGCTACCGCGGAAGCCACCACCGGCGACGAGACAGCCATGGACCGCAAGGGCGGACCCGGACACGGACCTGGACAGGGACGCGGACAGGGCGGTGTCGACGCCGCTGCACTGGCAACGAAGCTCGGCGTCGACGAGGCGGCGGTGACCGACGCCTTGCAGGCCGCCAGAGACGCCGCCGAGTCGGACGCCGAGACCACCGAGGGCGAGAGGCCTGACAGGAAAGCGCTTCAGAGTGCTGTCGCCGCAGCGCTGGCCGAGGCGCTCGGACTGGATGAAGCAACCGTCCAGACGGCCATCGATGAGCTTCAGGCGGAGAGGACTGCTGCTCGATCCGCGGCCGTGCAGGAGCGACTCGACGCTGCGGTGACGGACGGATCTCTCACCCAGGCCGAAGCCGACGGCGCCGCTAAGGCGCTCGAGCTTGGCATCCTCGGCGGCGGAGGTCGCGGATAACCACCACCGCGCGCGGAATGGGGGCTAACAGCTACCGCACGTGAAGGACCAGCCGTCTCGGCGAGATAGACACCGTCAGAACTTTTGTCTATCTCCCGGGACGGCACGCTCGTGTAAGGACGCCACCAAGTGTCTCGACCACGTGCGCACCGAGACCGTACTAGGCCGGCGCTCAGACGTTTATTCGTCAGCCGATTATGGATCTCTCCGAGTCGATCTGAGGATGTCAACCTGCACAGCAGCTGCACAGCTTCGGGAAAGGCACGTCCTAAGCCCGAACGGCACAGTGGAGGAACAACCACAGCCAGCTAGGAGAACACCATGATCAGCTACCGACCCACCCCGGAAATCGCCGCAGGACGCAAGGGCATCAGGGCCGCGATTAGCGCGGTGGCCCTGGCCGCGGTCCTCGGGACCACGGCCTTCGCGCCCATGGGAGCCGATACCTCTGTGGCGTCGGAAGCCCGCGCCGGCGTGATCGTCGGGACCACAGTTCCCGCCGAACAGGCGCTCATCCGGCGCCAGGACACCGGGGGCTCCCTCGACGAGGGTGCTGCGGCCGGACCCCTGACCGTCTAACACGCCGCTCGGGAGCTCCCGCCGTGCGCCGTCTTCCGTAGGGGATACTGGACCGCAACGCCGGGCCCGCACAGCCTCTCAAGCAACCACCGGCACCGTCGGCATCACCGGCATTTCCGGCACCGGCATCACGGGCACCGATGACATGATGAAAGACACCAAGGTAGACATAATGGCCGACGGCTCGCACCACTCCATGATCGACAACCTGCCGCGCCTTGCCCACCCGGACGGTACCCCCATCAGGGCCCTCGTCGTCGACGACGAAACCAGCCTCGCGGAGCTCGTCAGCATGGGGCTGCGCATGGCGGGATGGAGCGTCACCACGGCGAACGACGGCGCCACAGCGGTGTCCGCGGCGCGTGATTTCCGCCCCGATGTGCTGGTACTCGACGTCATGATGCCCGGGGTCGACGGGATCGACGCACTCAAGAAAATCCGCGCCTTCGCACCGAACGTGCCCGCGCTGTTCCTGACAGCAAAGGACGCCGTCCAGGACCGCATCTCCGGGCTCTCCGCCGGCGGGGACGACTACGTCACCAAGCCCTTCAGCATGGAAGAACTCATGCTGCGCCTGCACCGGCTCGTGCAGCGCTCCGGGGTTGCGGCATCGGACTCCGCAGAACTCGTCGTCGGAGACCTGGTCATGAACGTCGACACGCGGGAGGTGACCCGCGGTGGCGAGGACATCACACTCACGTCAACCCAATGGGAGTTGCTGCGCTACCTTATGGAGAACCCCCGCCGCGTGCTCAGCAAGGCCCAGATCCTCGACAACGTCTGGAACTACGACTTCGGCGGTCAAGCAAACATTGTCGAGCTCTACATCTCCTACCTGCGCAAGAAGATCGACCTCGGACGTCCCTCTATGATCCACACTGTGCGTGGCGCCGGGTACGTCATCAAGCCCACGGTCCCGTGAGTCCTTCCCCCGCGCCTGAGCTGCCAAGCACTAACCCGTCGGTCCCCGTGTCCACTCTCGGACGAAACCCTCAATCGGGACTCAGCACTCCCGGTGTCTCCGGGTCCACATCGTGGAGACACCGCCACCGACGACTACACCTGCGAACCAAGCTGATCCTGGCAACCCTGGCACTGTTGACCGCGATCTGCATAGCGATCGGCGTGTTCAGTCACCTTGCAATGAGCAGCTACCTGACGAGCCAGCTCGATGAGGCACTGACCCCGGCCGCAGGGCGGGCTGGCTTCTCCAACGGTCCACCGCGCGGGCAAGCACCGGATTTTGATGACGTAGACCCCGAGAATGCGGCCGGCCAAAGGCCAGGCACGTTGAACGCGGTGTTCGACGACGGCGAGGTGCAGAACTCCGCGCTCGTGCAGGACGACGGCAGCACAGAACCCCTCACCGACGCAGACCTCGACATACTCGAGTCAGTGAATCCGGCTAGCCAGCCCCAAGAGCTCGTGCTCTCATCAGGGCGATATCGGGTCGATGCAGCGGCGCTGGCCTTTGGCCCTGATGCAGGATCCATCCTCGTGACCGGGCTGTCCACCACCGAGCGCGACAATACCCTCGCCTCCCTCGGCATCACCGTGGCTGGGCTTTCCCTCATCGGGCTTACGCTGACCGGCCTCGCCGGAACGGTCATCATCCGCCGGTCCTTACGTCCGCTCGAGGAGCTCTCCGCGGTCGCGACCTCGGTGTCCAGGATGCCGTTGTCCTCCGGCGAAGTGGCCATCCCCGTGCGGGTGCCTTCCACGGCAGCGCAGCCCGGAACGGAGGTCGGCACCGTCGGGATCGCCCTGAACGAAATGATCGACCACGTCACCAGCGCGCTGCGCCAGCGTCAATCCAGTGAGATGAAAGTGCGGCAGTTCGTCGCGGACGCGAGCCACGAGCTCCGCACGCCGCTCACGTCCATCCGCGGGTACACCGAACTGGTTCTCATGAGCGAGACAGTCAGCGCGGCGGGACGCTCCGCCCTCGAGCGCGTCGACAGCGAGTCCAAGCGCATGTCCTCCCTCGTCGAGGACCTCCTGCTACTGGCGCGCCTCGATGAGGGCCAACGCGGTGAGGTGTCCGACGTCGACCTGACGGAACTCGTGATCGAGACAACAAGCGACGCACGGGTAACCGCGCCTGCGTACATCTGGAGCCTTGATCTGCCGGAGGAGCCTGTCGAGATCCGGGCCGTCGAGCCGGAAATCCGCCAAGTGCTGATTAACCTGCTCTCCAATGCGCACAAACACACCCCACCGGGTACCTCGATCTCCACGGCCCTCACAGTCCGTGACCGGGAAGTGACGATCACGGTCACGGACTCGGGTCCAGGCATCGACCCGTCATTCCTGGACACCATCTTCACGCGCTTCAGCAAAGGCGACGATTCACGCGCGGCCGGAACCGGGAGCACCACGAGCACCGGACTGGGATTGGCGATCGTGCAGGCCCTCGTCGAGGCGAACGGAGGCGCGCTCAGCGTGACCAGCGAACCGGGCCGGACGCAATTCAGGGTGGATCTGTTCATCCCATAACCGTCGCCAGAAGCGCGCCAAGACCGTCTCTGTATCGCCTGCGGCGGCCCGTTTCCTCCGAGCACGCAAAGTGTTGCGCGAGTCGGTAAGTAAGGACTGGCAGGAGCGCCAGATAACCACCCCTCGAAGTGATTCGGTATCGCCGATGACTTAGGCGGTGAGTCGCCACAACGCCCTGTGGAGGGCGTGGGAAACCCTGAGGCTCGATCCCGGCACGGGCATGTCCGACTGGTGGCGGATTCACGCCGACGGCGGGGGACCCCGGCCCGAACATGTCTACCTGGGACGACCGTCACGCTGGGGCACTCAGCAGGAAGTTTGCCCTGATTGCGATCAGTGCCAGGTCAAGCAGGGGAGTTGGTTGCTGCAGGGTTCGGCCGCGCAGGGCGTAGTCACCGAGGATGTGGTCAACCTCGGAGGGAAGTCCTACTGTGAGGTCGCGATACAGCGATGTGGTGAAGGACGAGCCCCATTCAGTCAGCAAAGCCACCGCTTGTCGGTGTGCCGAATCCGACACGGGATGTCCTGCCCGCGCAGCGACAACCTCGAGCTCATCGATCGCCGCATGGATCGAATCCTCGCCGCCGGCTTCGAGAACGCGGCCTATAGGGGCGCGGAACAGGCAGTTGATGATGCTGGCAGCAGCGATGAACGCCCACTTGTCCCAGAGGGCACCCCTCACGTCGTCAGCGACGGACAAGTCGATACCTGGGGCGTCGAGAGCGTCCCGAATGTCTTCCGGTACCGGGATGTCAGTTAGGGATCCCACCATGAGTGAACTCATCGGCGTCTTCTGGTGGACGACGTCCCCGTCGAGGGTTGCCACGATGCGGGCCAGGCCGCCGAGGACCTGTCCCGGATACCGCCCCTGGAGGTGGTCGATGTGCGCCATGCCGTTGAGGATCGGGAGGATGCGGGTATTTTCATCGACGAAGGGGTGGAGGTCAGTGACCGCGGAGGAAAAGGCTGTTGCCTTCACCGTGATGAGCACCAGATCGAATGGCTGTTGCGTGGCCGCGGGAACATCCATCGCCGTGAGGACCTGCACCGGGTGTGTCCGGTCAGCTTCCGGGGAAACAAACCGTAACCCGTCCCGACGTAAGGCGTCGGCTTTGCGTTCGCGGACGAGGTAAGTCACGTCCCGCCCCGCTTCCTGCAGCAAAGTGCCGAATGCACCACCGGTTGCTCCTGCGCCTACAACGAGTATCCGCACCGCGATGACATCCTTTCGATCACGACCAGCAATCTCACGTGATAGCACGGGCGTATGCGCTGCAACTTCTCACATCCTGCCCGCCTGGGCACCCGGAAACGAACCAGCACCCGCTGAACCATAGTGCGCCAATGGGCCGAGTCGGACCTTCAATAAACCGCCGATAACTGACCTTCTGTAAAGCTAGCTTGACGGGACGGAACCACGATAAAACTTGTTTCGATCGACTACCGCTGGTCAAGGCGCTGGGGATATCTCTCTGGGCTGCCAGCCATTGCAGCGTCGAGTTGCGAGCCTCTGCAGAAAGTACCCGGATGGATGATCTGGATCAGTACGACGGCGCCGCCGGCAGCCCGAAGTGCTCCTCGAGGGTCCGGGTCCCGGCGTCCTGCATGGCGAGCGAGACGTCCCGTCCCACGAAGCGGAAGTGCCACGGCTCCGCCGAGAACCCGGTGGTCCCGTCGGAGCGGAGCGGGTAGCGGAGGATGATCCCGTACTCGGCGGCGTTCTCGGCCGCCCACCGGGCCGCCGCGGTGCCCGCGAAGCAGGAGACCAACGTGCACGCGCCGTCCGCCTGGCCGATGTCGAACGCGAGCCCGGTCTGGTGCTCCGAGTGCCCCGGCCGCGCGGAGACGGTGTCCGCGCCAGCCTGGTCACCGTACTGACCCACCCAGTACGCGTAGGTGGACTCCTGGTTCGCGTAGGACCGGTACCCGCTGACCAGGACGAGGCCGACGCCGTCGGCCGACGCGGCCGCGAACATCTCCTCCACGGCAGTGGCGGTGTCCGGCCGGAGCAGGCCGTTGTCGGTGGCCGTCGCGACGTCCGGCTGCCGCAGGCCTGACGGCGCGAAGTCGACGGGAACCAGGGGCCGGCGCTTGTTGACGACGACGTCGGTGGCTGCCGGATCCATGTGCGTGTCGGAACTGCGGGCGGGAGCCGCCGGCGACGGCGTCGCGGGTCCTGCGGCCGCCGTGTCCTCCGTCACGGCGGGACCCGGGGTGCGCTGCGCGGGCGCGGGGAGCACGCCGGGTGGCGCCGGCAGGTCTGCCGCGCCCTGGGGGATGCCGGCCGGGGCGGACGCGGCCGCCGTCGAAGTATCGGCCGCCAGGACATCAGCGGCGGGGGAGGAGCAGGCCGAGAGGCCGACGGCGAGCACGAGTGCCGCCGCCAGCGGTACCGCCCGCACCGTCAGGTCTTCCGCAGGAGCATGCGGCGGACGGAGTGGTCCGCATCCTTGGTGAGGACGAGCTGGGCGCGCCCGCGCGTGGGCAGCACGTTCGCCACCAGGTTGGGCTCGTTGATGCGCTCCCAGATGTCGGTGGCCTTCAGCCGTGCTTCCTCGTCGGTCAGTGTGGCGTACCGGTGGAAGTAGGACTCCGGGTCGGCGAACGCGCTGGAGCGCAGCGACTGGAAGCGGTTGACGTACCACTGCCGGATGTTGCTGGTCTTCGCATCGACGTAGATCGAGAAGTCGAAGAAGTCGCTGAGGGCGAGCCCGGTGATGCCGTCCGGCCTCGGCCGGGCGGGTGCGAGCACGTTGAGCCCCTCGACGATCAGGACGTCCGGCCGCCGCACCACGACCTCCCGACCGGGGACGATGTCATAGGTGAGGTGCGAGTACCAAGGCGCGGTGACCTCGGCGGCGCCGCTCTTGACCTCGCTGACGAACCGCAGCAGGCGGCGCCGGTCGTAGGACTCCGGGAAGCCCTTGCGCTGCATCAGGCCGCGCCGTTCGAGTTCCGCGTTCGGGTAGAGGAAGCCGTCCGTGGTGATCAGTTCCACGTCGGGGGTGTCCGGCCACCGCCTCAGGAGCTCCCGCAGCACCCTCGCCGTCGTCGACTTGCCGACCGCCACGGACCCCGCGACGCCGATCACGAAGGGCGTGCGCGTCGTGGTCTCGCCGAGGAAGGTGTTGGTGGCCTCGTGGAGCCGACCGGCCGCCGCGATGTAGAGGTTGAGGAGGCGGGAGAGCGGGAGGTAGACCTCCCGGACCTCGTCGAGGTTCAGCGCGTCGCCGAGACCGCGCAAGCGCTGCACGTCCTCCATGTTGAGCGGGCTCTCGATCTCATGGGAGAGCCGGGACCACATCTGGCGGTCCAGTTCGACGAACGGTGTGAAGGATTCGGCACTGGTGGCCTGCTGCGTCCCCGTGCTTCTGTCACTCACCCGACGATTCTGCCCGGTGGCCTGCGCAAGAACAAACACGGCCCCCGGTACGCTTGGACCCATGTGTGGAATTGTGGGGTATGTAGGCCGGGACCACGGCCAGGGATCATCGGCGCTCGAATCGGTCGCTCCGGCGTTCGACCAGGAAGCGGCGGACGCGCGGCACGGGGCGCTCGACGTCGTCATGGAGGGGCTCCGGCGCCTCGAGTACCGCGGGTACGACTCCGCGGGCGTCGCCGTGATCACGCCGGCCGGCATCGAGTCGCGGAAGAAGGCGGGGAAGCTCACCAACCTCGTCGCGGAACTGGCAGCGGACCCGCTGCCGCGCTCGCTCACCGGGATCGGGCACACCCGCTGGGCTACCCACGGCGGACCGACGGACCAGAACGCGCACCCGCACCTCGCGGACGGTGGCCGGCTCGCGCTGATCCACAACGGCATCATCGAGAACTATGCCGAGCTGAAGGCCGAGCTGACCGGTGAGGGGCTGACCTTCCTGTCCGACACCGACACCGAGGTGGCTGCCGGCCTCGTCGGCTACATCTACCGCGGGCTCGTGGACAGCGGCGTCCAGGGCGACGTCCTGACCCTCGCCCTGCAGCAGGCCTGCCAGCGCCTCGAGGGCGCCTTCACCCTCCTCGCCATCCACCAGGACCAGCCGGGCGTCGTCGTCGCCGGCCGCCGCAACTCGCCCCTCGTGGTGGGGCTGGGCGACGGCGAGAACTTCCTCGGTTCCGACGTCTCGGGCTTCATCGACTTCACGCGCCGCGCCGTCGAGCTCGGCCAGGACCAGATCGTGACGATCACGCCCGACGCCGTCGCGATTACCGACTTCTTCGGCGCGCCCGCCGAGGGCACGGAGTTCCACGTCAGCTGGGACGCCGCGGCCGCCGAGAAGGGCGGCTTCGACTCCTTCATGGAGAAGGAGATCCACGACCAGCCCGACGCCGTCGGCCAGACGCTCCTCGGCCGCTCCGACGTCTCCGGGAACCTCGTCCTCGACGAACTGCGCATCGACGAGTCGATCCTGCGCTCCGTCGACAAGATCGTGGTGCTCGCCTGCGGTACCTCCGCGTATGCCGGCCAGGTCGCCAAGTACGCGATCGAGCACTGGTGCCGCATCCCTACCGAGGTGGAACTCTCCCACGAGTTCCGGTACCGCGACCCGATCGTGAACGAGAAGACCCTCGTGGTCGCCATCTCGCAGTCGGGCGAGACCATGGACACGCTCATGGCCGTCCGCTACGCCCGCGAGCAGGGTGCCAAGGTGGTCGCCATCTGCAACACCAACGGGTCCACCATCCCGCGCGAATCCGACGCCGTCCTCTACACGCATGCCGGACCCGAGATTGCCGTCGCCTCGACGAAGGCGTTCCTCGCCCAGATCACCGCCGCCTACCTGCTGGGCCTGTACCTGGCGCAGCTGCGCGGCAACAAGTACCGCGACGAGATCGCCGACGTGCTGACCGACCTGTCCGCCATCCCGGCGAAGATCCAGGCGATCCTCGACGACGCCGACAAGATCAAGCAGCTCGGCGCAGACATGGTGAACGCGAAGTCGGTGCTGTTCCTCGGCCGCCATGTCGGCTTCCCCGTGGCCATGGAGGGTGCGCTCAAGCTCAAGGAGCTCGCGTACATCCACGCAGAAGGCTTCGCCGCCGGCGAGCTCAAGCACGGACCGATCGCCCTGATCGAGGAGGGCCAGCCCGTCGTCGTGGTCATGCCGTCCTCGAGCGCCCGCGACTCCCTGCACGCCAAGGTCGTCTCCAACGTCCAGGAGATCCGCGCCCGCGGCGCCGTGACGATCGTGATCGCCGAAGAGGGCGACACCTCGGTGGAGGCCTATTCCGAGCACGTCTTCTACGTGCCGGCCTCGCCGACGCTGCTGGCACCGCTGCTGACCACCGTCCCGCTCCAGATCTTCGCCCTGGCCCTGGCCAGCGCGAAGGGCTACGACGTGGACCAGCCGCGCAACCTGGCGAAGTCGGTCACGGTTGAGTAGATCCATCGGGATGCCGCCGCGGCTCCGTGCCGCGGCGGCACCGTGCGGGGCGTCCCGGTGATCGTCGGGATCGGCGTCGACGTGGTGGACATCGAGCGCTTCCGGAAGCAGCTCGAACGTACCCCCGCCCTGCTGGAGCGGCTCTTCGTACCGTCCGAGCGACTGCTGAACACGCGGTCCCTCGCCGCGCGCTTCGCCGCCAAAGAGGCCATCGCGAAGGCGATCGGCGCTCCCGTGGGGATGAACTGGCAGCACTGCACCATCGACGTCGACGCAGCGGGTGCGCCCTCGGTCGTCGTCGACGGGACAGTGGCCGACGCCGCCCGCGCCCGCGGGGTGGAGACGTGGCACCTGTCCATCAGCCACGACGGCGGCCTCGCCACGGCGATGGTCGTCGCAGAAGGCCATACACCGCCGGGCACCAGATAGTAACCGTACTGATTATCGGGCCGGGTACCGCTAAGCTCGACCATATGCTTGAAGCTTTCTCCGGGGGAGACGTCCGCGCCGCGGAGGCCCCCCTCATCGACGCCGGGCGGGGTGACGCCCTGATGCAGCGGGCGGCGCACGGGCTGTTCGGCGTCGCGCTCGGGCTGCTGCGTGAGGCCGGCCGCAGCACCTACGGTGCCACCGCCGTCGTCCTCGCCGGCAGCGGCAACAACGGTGCGGACGCCCTGTACGCGGGCGAGCGGCTCCTCCGCCGCGGCGTCGGCGCCACGGCCGTCCTCCTGTCGGACCGGGTACACGCCGCCTCGCTCGACGCCTTCCTCCGTGCCGGGGGCACGAGCGTCACGCTCGAGGACGGCGCCGACGCGGGAGCGCTCGCCCGCCACGCCGCCACTGCCGACCTCGTCCTCGACGGCATCATCGGTACGGGCTCGGGCGGGAACCTGGGCGGCAGCGCCCGGGCGTTCGCCGAAGCCTTCACCTCCGTCGCCGGCCCCCGTGGACGGCGGACGGCCCTCGTGGTGGCCTGCGACCTGCCCAGCGGGATCGGCGTCGACACGGGGCGCGTCGACGGACCGGTCATCGCCGCGGACGCCACCGTCACGTTCGGTGCCGCCAAGCCCGGACTCCTGCTCGGGGACGGTGCCCTGGCGGCGGGGGAGCTGAACGTCGTCGACCTCGGGCTGGATCTCTCCGCCCTCACCCCCGCGGTCCGGAGCCTGCTCGACGCCGATGTCGCCGCCCTCCTGCGCCGTCCCACGGCCCAGGACCACAAGTACTCCCGCGGGGTGCTCGGCGTCGCCGCCGGCTCGGCCCGCTACCCCGGCGCTGCGGCCCTGGCCGTCGGCGCGGCCCTCGCCACGGGTCTCGGCATGGTCCGCTATCTCGGTCCCGACGCCGTCGCGGCCCTCGTCCACCAGCGCAACCCCGAGGTGGTGGCCTCCGGGGGTTCCATCGGCGAGGCCCGGTCGCAGGCCTGGCTCGTGGGTCCGGGCGCCGTGGACGACGAGGACCAGCGCGTGCGCGCCGTCGAGGCGATAACCGCCGGACTGCCCGTGGTGGTGGATGCCGGTGCGCTCTCCGAGGTGCCCGAGCGCGTGGGACCCCAGGTGATCCTGACTCCCCATGCCGGTGAACTCAGCCAACTGCTCGCCGGGCGCGGTGTCGACGCCGACCGGGCGGCCATCGAGGCCGAGCCCGCGCACTATGCACTCCGCGCAGCCGAGATGACCGGCGCCACGGTGCTGCTCAAGGGCTTCACCACCGTCGTCGCGGCGCCGTCGGGCACCCTGTTCGCACAGACCGACGCAAGCCCCTGGCTGTCCACCGCGGGCTCGGGTGACACCCTCTCGGGTATCATCGGGGCCCTCGCCGCGACCCTGGCGGAGGACGACGGCGCCGCCGGTCGCGTCGGCGTCGCGCAGGAGGACCTCTGGGCGGCGACCGCGGCCGCAGGGGCGCTGCTGCACGGCCGTGCCGGACAGCGGGCCGCGCTGCGCGGACCCGTCGTCGTCTCGACCCTCCCGTCGGACATCGGAGCCGTCGTCGCCGACCTCCTCGAAGGGCGTCGCCTAGCCGCCGTCCCGTAGGAGAGGGTCGACGCCGTTAACCGCGTCGACAGACGAATGCGCTATGTATGGAGCAGGCGCTCCGGAGCACCAGGACCCCGGAGACTGCGAGCACCACCGCCACGGCCCCGAGGGGATCGTGGCGTATGACACCAAGGAGAACCAATGGAACTATGGCCCGGCGATGCTTACCCCCTGGGAGCCACCTATGACGGCACCGGCACGAATTTCGCGCTGTTCAGCGAGATCGCGGACTCCGTGGTCCTCTGCCTCTTCGACGACGACGGCACCGAGACGTGCGTCGAGCTGAAGGAGGTCGACGGCTACGTGTGGCACGGCTACCTGCCGCACGTGACCCCGGGGCAGAAGTACGGCTACCGCGTTCACGGCCCCAACAATCCGGCCGAGGGACACCGCTGCAACCCGAACAAGCTCCTGCTGGATCCCTATGCGAAGGCGATCTCCGGTGACCTGGACTGGGACCAGGCCCTGTTCGGCTACAACTTCGGTGACGAGCACTCGGTCAACAACGAGGACTCCGCCGCCCACATGATGCTCGGCGTCGTCGTGAACCCGTTCTTCAACTGGGACGGCGACCGCATGCCGCGGACGCCCTACCACCAGTCCGTCATCTACGAGGCCCACGTCAAGGGCCTCACGCAGCTGCACCCGGACATCCCCGAGGAGCAGCGCGGTACCTACGCCGGCGTGGCGCACCCGTCCGTCATCGCGCACCTGCAGAAGCTCGGCGTCACGGCGATCGAGCTCATGCCCGTACACCAGTTCGTGAACGACAGCACGCTGCAGGAGAAGGGCCTCTCGAACTACTGGGGCTACAACACCATCGGCTTCTTCGCGCCGCACAACAAGTACAACTCCTCCGGCGACCAGGGCGAGCAGGTCCAGGAGTTCAAGGCGATGGTGCGCGAGCTGCACCTCGCCGGCATCGAGGTCATCCTCGACGTGGTCTACAACCACACCGCCGAAGGCAACCACATGGGCCCCACCATCTCGATGCGCGGCATCGACAATGCGGCCTACTACCGCCTGGTGGAGGACGACAAGCAGTACTACATGGACACCACCGGCACCGGCAACTCGCTGAACGTCGGCAACCCGCACTCCCTGCAGCTGCTCATGGACTCGCTGCGCTACTGGGTCACCGAGATGCACGTGGACGGTTTCCGCTTCGACCTCGCCTCGGCCCTGGCCCGCGAGTTCTACGAGGTGGACCGGCTCTCGGCCTTCTTCGAACTCGTCCAGCAGGACCCGATCGTCTCGCAGGTGAAGCTCATCGCCGAGCCGTGGGACGTCGGCCCCGGCGGCTACCAGGTGGGCAACTTCCCGCCGCAGTGGACCGAGTGGAACGGCAAGTACCGCGACACCGTGCGCGACTTCTGGCGCGGCGAGCACTCGAGCATCGGCGAGTTCGCCTCGCGGCTCACCGGCTCGGCGGACCTGTACGAGCACTCGATGCGCCGCCCCGTCGCATCCATCAACTTCGTCACGGCCCACGACGGCTTCACCCTGCGCGACCTCGTCTCCTACAACGAGAAGCACAACGAGGCCAACGGCGAGGACAACAACGACGGCGAATCGCACAACCGCTCCTGGAACGGCGGGGCCGAAGGGCCCACCGACGATCCCGAGGTCCTCGCGATCCGGGTGCGCCAGCAGCGCAACTTCATCGCCACCCTCCTGCTCTCGCAGGGCGTGCCGATGCTGCTGCACGGCGACGAGCTCGGCCGCACGCAGGAGGGCAACAACAACACCTACTGCCAGGACTCCGAGCTCAGCTGGGTGCACTGGGACAAGATGGACCAGCCCCTGCTCGAATTCACCGCGGCCGTCAATCGGCTGCGGTCCGAGCACCCCACGTTCCGGCGCCGCCGCTTCTTCGACGGACGGCCCGTGCGCCGAGGCGAGGGCGAGGCGCTGCCGGACATCGTGTGGCTGGACACCGCCGGCGAGCTCATGGCCCCCGAGGACTGGGACAGCGGCTTCGGCCGTTCGATCGGTGTCTTCCTCAACGGCCAGGGCATCCAGGGGCGCGACGCCCGCGGCCAGCGGATCGTCGATGCCAACTTCCTGCTGTACTTCAACGCGCACGACGAGGCCGTGGACTTCACGATCCCCTCGGACGAGTACGGGACGTCGTGGGACGAGGTGATCGACACGGCCGGCAAGTACGCGGACAGTGAGGCGATCCCGGCCGGCAAGACCATCGCGGTCGAGGGGAAGTCGATGGTCGTCCTACGGGCGCACTCGGAGGTCGAGGATCTCGACCACTCGGTCGCGGCGTCCCTGGCGATCCTCGCCAACGAAGTCACGGCGAAGACCGGCACCCCCTAGCACCACCTGGCATCACGCAGCACCACGGGGTGCACCCGCGCAGTCCAGCCGGGTGCACCCCCTCCACGTCGTAACCACCACCGCCCGTACCACCGCCCGTCCAGGAGGACCCCCACCGTGCTGACACCGACATCGACCTACCGGCTGCAGATCCGGAGCGAGTTCGACCTGCACCGGGCCGCGGCCCTGGTGCCGTACCTGCACGACCTCGGGGTGGACTGGGTCTACCTCTCCCCGATCCTGACGGCGGAGAAGGGCTCCGGCCACGGCTACGACGTCACCGACCCCACCGCCGTCGACCCCGACCGCGGAGGGCCCTCGGGCCTCGCCGCGCTCAGCGGGGCCGCGCGGGCCGCCGGGATGGGTGTCCTCGTGGACATCGTCCCGAACCACATGGGCATCGAGACCCCCGCGGACAACGCCTGGTGGTGGCAGCTCCTGAAGGAGGGCCCCACCTCGCGCATGGCGGAGGCTTTCGACGTCGACTGGGACGCCAACGGCGGCCGGCTCCGCGTGCCGGTCCTCGGCGACGGTGACGGCGAGCTCGATCAGCTCACCGTCGTCGACGGCGAACTGCACTACTACGACAACCGCTATCCGATCGCGGACGGCACCGCACATCCCGGTGACAGCGGTGCCGCGGTGCACGACCGCCAGCACTACGAGCTCGTCAACTGGCGCCGGGCGGACAGCGAACTGAACTACCGGCGCTTCTTCGGCGTCAACAGCCTGGCCGGGCTCCGGGTCGAGGTGCCCTGGGTCTTCCAGGAGAGCCACAGCGAGGTGAAGCGGTGGTTCGACGAGGGACTCGTGGACGGCCTGCGCATCGACCACCCGGACGGCCTCGCCGATCCGAAGGGCTACCTCGACGACCTGCGGGCCCTCACCGGCGGCGCCTACGTGCTGGTCGAGAAGATCCTCGAGCCGGGGGAGAAGCTCCCCACCGACTGGGCCACCGAGGGAACCACCGGATACGACGCCCTCGCGGACGTCGACCGGCTCTTCACGGACCCGGCCGGCGAGCACGCGCTCACGGCCACCGTCCCCGTCGACCCGTTCCACGAGATGATCCACGGGACCAAGCGCGGCATCGCCGACGGCATCCTGCGCTCCGAGGTCCTGCGGCTCGCTCGCCTCGTACCCGCCGAGGCAGGGCTCGACGCGGCGGCGGCTGCGGATGCGATCGCCGAACTGCTCACCTGCTTCCCGGTCTACCGCAGCTACCTCCCGGGCGGCGCCGAGTACCTCGCCGAGGCCGTGCGCGATGCGCAGGTCCGTCGCCCCGACCTCGCCGACACCATCGCCGCGCTGCACCCGCTGCTGAACCCCTTCCTCGAAGGTGACGGCGTGTGGACCGAACTCGCCCAGCGCTTCCAGCAGACCTCCGGGATGGTCATGGCGAAGGGCGTCGAGGACACCGCGTTCTACCGGTACTCGCGGCTCGTCTCGCTGAACGAGGTGGGAGCGGACCCCGCGATCTTCGCGATCGATCCGCTCGAGCTGCACCGCCGGCTGCTCGAACGCCAGACCGAGGCCCCCCTCGCCATGACGACGCTGAGCACGCACGACACCAAGCGCAGCGAGGACACGCGGACCCGGATCTCGGTCATCTCCGAGCTCGCGGACGAGTGGACCGGTGTCCTCGCGCAGCTCGAGGAGCTGGCGCCCATCGGTGACCCGACCTTCGCGCCGCTGCTGTGGCAGTCGCTCATCGGCGCGTGGCCGCTCACGCGCGAGCGGGCCCATGCCTACGCGGAGAAGGCCTCCCGCGAGGCCGACCTCAGCACGCACTGGACGGCGCCGGACGAGGACTTCGAGCGCGGGATGCACTCGGCCGTCGACGCCGCGTTCGACGACGACGCCGTCTCGGCCCTCGTGTCCGCTTTCGTCGAGCGCATCCGGCAGGCCGGCTGGTCCAACTCGATCGGCCTCAAGCTGCTGCAGCTCACCATGCCCGGCGTGCCGGACGTGTACCAGGGCACAGAGTTCTGGGACACCTCGCTCGTGGACCCCGACAACCGCCGCGAGGTGGACTACGACGCACGCCGGAAGGTCCTGACCGACCTCGCCTTCGGCGCGCTGCCGCAGCTCGGCGAGGACGCCCACGCCAAGCTGCTCGTCGTCACGCGGGCACTCACCCTGCGCAGGGACCGCCCCGAACTGTTCACCGGGTACACCGCCGTCGTCCCGTCCGGCGAGGCCGCCGACCACGTGTTCGGCTTCGACCGCGGTGGAGCCGTCACCCTCATCACGCGCCTGCCCTACGGGCTCGACCGGCGTGGTGGGTGGGGCGACACCACCGTCGAGCTGCCCGCCGGCAGCTACACGTGCGTGCTCACCGGGACCTCGGTCTCCGGGGGGACCGTCCGGGCGGCAGACCTCTTCTCCACCTTCCCCGCAGCCCTACTGGTCCAGGAGGACGCAGCATGAGCACCTTCGATGTCTGGGCGCCGCGCGCCCGATCCCTCACCCTCGTCGTCGAGGGGACGCAGTACCCCATGACGCAGGACGACGGCGGCTGGTGGCAGCCGGCCGAGGCCCCGACGTCGAGCGATGACGTCTCCTACGGGTACCTGGTGGACGGGTCCGACACACCCGTCCCTGATCCGCGCTCGCGCAGGCAGCCCGAGGGCGTCCACCAGCTCTCGCGGACCTTCGACCCCTCCGCGCACGCATGGCAGGACGGCGCCTGGCGGTCGCCCGGGATGAACGGCGGCGTCATCTACGAGATGCACCTCGGCACCTTCACGCCCGAGGGCACGCTCGACGCCGCCATCGGGAAGCTCGACCACTTGGTGGACCTCGGGGTGCAGTACGTGGAGCTGCTGCCCGTCAACGCCTTCAACGGCACGCACAACTGGGGCTACGACGGCGTGCTCTGGTACGCCGTCCAGGAGACGTACGGCGGGCCGGCGGCTTACCAGCGGTTCGTCGACGCCGCCCACCAGCGCGGCCTCGGGGTCATCCAGGACGTCGTGTACAACCACCTCGGTCCCAGCGGCAACTACCTCGGGCTCTTCGGTCCATACCTGACCGAGGGCATGTCCAACACGTGGGGTGACTCCCTGAACCTCGACGGGCCCCAGTCCGACGAGGTGCGGGAGTACGTCCTGCAGAACCTCCTCATGTGGTTCACCGACTACCACGTGGACGGGCTGCGGCTCGACGCCGTGCATGCCCTGCACGACGAGCGCGCCGTGCACATCCTCGAGGAGTTCGGTGCCCGGACGGACGCCTGCGCCGAGGAGCTCGGGAAGCCCCTGTTCCTCATCGCCGAATCGGACCTGAACAATCCGCGCCTGATCCAGACCCGCGACGTCGGCGGGTACGGCCTCGCCGGCCAGTGGAGCGACGATTTCCACCACGCGGTGCACGTCAACCTGACGCGGGAGACCGAGGGGTACTACCTCGACTTCGATTCCGTGGGTGCGCTCGCCAAGGTCCTCGAGAAGGGCTTCTTCCACAACGGGACCTACTCCTCCTTCCGTGAACGACACCACGGACGGGAGATCGATCCGGCGCGCGTCACACCCCTTCAGCTCGTCGTCTGCACGCAGAACCACGACCAGATCGGCAACCGGGCGGCAGGGGACCGCATCAGTGCCACCCTGAACCCGGCGCAGCTGGCACAGGCAGCGGTCCTCAACATCCTCGGGCCGTTCACCCCGATGCTGTTCATGGGGGAGGAGTACGGTGCGTCGACGCCGTGGCCGTTCTTCACCTCCCACCCGGAGCCGGAGCTCGGCAGGGCGACGGCGGAGGGCCGGCTGAAGGAGTTCGAACGCATGGGCTGGCGCCCGGAGGACGTCCCCAACCCGCAGGACCCTGCGACGTTCGCCTCGGCGAAGCTCGACTGGGCCGAGGCGGAGCAGGGCCACCACGCCGAGCTGCTCGCGACCTACCGGCACCTGATCAGCCTCCGCCGTGACCGCGTGGAACTCCGGGACGCCGATTTCACCACCGTCTCCGTCGACTTCGACGAGGACGGCCGCTGGATCGTGCTGCACCGGGGGCACACCTCGGTGCTGCTGAACCTGGGTGAGCACCAGGTGTCGGTCCCCGTGCGCGCAGCCGGCGCCGAGGTCCTCCTGTCCACCGTCGACGGGGTCGGACTGCTCGACGACGCGGTCCAGCTCCCGCCGCACGCCTCCCTCGTGCTGTCGCGGGCGGAGGCCTAGCCCGCGGGCTCAGGAGAACGGCAAGGTTGGGGCAGGACCGTCCGCCGCGGGCCGTAAGGGTCGGTGCGCTCCTGCATACTGGGCTGGAGATTCCTCCCGGACGGGGGGCGGACCGCGTGGTCGAGTGTCGGCGGGGTCCGGGAGAGACGAGGCGGATCACATCATGACCCTGGACATCACGACCCTGCGGGTGGCTTTCGGAGCCGTTGCCGTCACCCTGTTCGTGCTGTTCTACACGGTGTCCTTCCGCCAGACCCGCTCCGCGTACAGCGCCTGGTGGTGTGCCGCGATCGCGTTCTTCTTCACGGGGTCCACCGGCTACCTGCTGGACGGGACGGTCCACCAGGTGTGGGCGAACCCGCTGTCCAACACGCTGCTCGTCATGGGGACGGTCAGCGTCTGGGCCGGCGCGCGGACCCTCAGGACCAGCAAGCCGGCCTGGCTCCAGCTCTCCGCAGCACCGCTGCTGACGCTGCTGGCCTCGGTGGTGGACCCCCCGGCCACGAACACGTGGTCGGGCGGGCCGGTCTTCCTCGGGATGATGTCCCTGACCATCGGACTCGCCTCGTGGGAGCTCTGGCGCCTGCCGAGCAGCTACAGCCGTGTCGAGGCACCCCTCGCGGTCGCTTCCGCGCTGGTGTCCGTGCTGTACTTCGTCCGGTGCATCGCGTTCATCGCCGAAGGGCAGAACGGCTACGTCTTCACCACCTACGTCGGCTCGGGTGTCACCACGCTGATCACCCTGGTGCTGCTCGTGGTCGTCTCCTTCAGTGCGGCTGCCCTCAGCGCCGAGCAGATCGCCACCGACCTGCGGGCGCGGGCGGACCGCGACGCCCTCACGGGCCTGCTCAACCGTTCGGGGTTCCTCGATCTCGCAGCGCTGCACACCGATCGCCTCGCACGGGCAGGTCGTCCGGGCGCCCTCATCCTCGCGGACCTGGACTTCTTCAAGGCCGTCAACGACACCTACGGGCATGCGGCGGGGGATGCGGTGCTCAGGGCCTTCGCCGAGGCGTCGACCGAGACGGTGCGTTCCACCGATCTCGTGGGCCGTTACGGAGGCGAGGAGTTCATCTTCCTGCTGCCCGGCGCGTCGGCCGCGCGCAGCGAGGACATCGCGCGGGACGTCAGTATGGCCCTCCAGGGGCGCCGGGCACCGGACGGGTTCGACATGCCGACGGTCAGCTACGGTATCGCCGCCCTGGACGCCCTGGACTACGACCTCGACGCCACCATCGCGGCCGCCGATCAGGCCCTGTACGCGGCGAAGGCGAGTGGCAGGGACAAGGCGGTCCGTGCCATCCGCCCCGCAGGTACCACCGGAGGGTCCTCCGCGGAACCACCGCACGGTTCCGTCCGCACCCCGTGAGGGGTGCCTGCCGCGGACGATGAGTGACGTACCGCTCACCTAGGATGAGGAAATGACCTTCCACCCCGCCGAAGACCGCTACGATTCCATGCCCTACCGCCGCGTGGGAAAGAGCGGATTGCAGTTGCCCGCCGTCTCCCTCGGCCTGTGGCACAACTTCGGGGACGACAAGCCCTTCGACGTGCAGCGTGACATCCTGCGCCGGGCCTTCGACCTCGGCGTCACCCACTTCGACCTCGCGAACAACTACGGGCCGCCCTACGGCAGTGCCGAGACGAATTTCGGCCGGCACCTGAAGGACGACTTCCGCCCGTTCCGGGACGAGCTCGTGATCTCGAGCAAGGCCGGCTACGACATGTGGCCCGGACCCTACGGCGACTTCGGGTCCCGCAAGTACCTGCTGGCGAGCCTCGACCAGTCGCTCGGCCGCATGGGCCTCGAGTACGTGGACATCTTCTACAGCCACCGGCCGGACCCGGCGACGCCCCTCGAGGAGACGATGGGTGCCCTCGACACCGCGGTCCGCTCCGGACGCGCGCTCTACGCGGGCATCTCCTCCTACTCGCCCGAGCAGACCCTGCAGGCAGCGGCCATCCTGCGGGATCTCGGCACCCCGCTGCTCATCCACCAGCCCTCCTACTCCATGCTCAACCGCTGGGTGGAGAACGGCACCCCGAACCTCCCCGAGGCGCTCGAGCAGGCGGGCGCCGGATCGATCGCGTTCTCGCCGCTGGCCCAGGGGCTCCTCACGAACCGCTACCTGCACGGTGTCCCCGCCGACTCGCGCGCGGCCGCGCACAAGTCACTGTCCGAGGACTCGCTGTCCGAGGACAACCTGCGGCGCATCCGGGGCTTGAACGCGATCGCCGAGGACCGCGGGCAGACCCTCGCGCAGATGGCCATCGCCTGGATCATCCGTCCGCAGCCCAAGGGCACCGCCGTCACCTCGGCCCTGATCGGCGCTTCCAGCGTCCGCCAGCTCGAGGACAGTCTGACGGCCGTGCAGAACCTCGACTTCACTGCGGAGGAACTGCACGCGATCGACGAGTTCGCGGTGGACTCGGACATCAACACCTGGACGAAGGGCCGCCAGGGCTGATGCTGCGCTTCCGGGAGGCCTGGGCCGGCGACTGGCCCGCCCTCTGGACCCTGATGGAACCCGTGGTCCGGGCGGGGGAGACCTACTGCTGGGAGCGGGACATGGACGAGGAAGCCGCCCGGCGGGAATGGCTCCCCGGACCGGCGGGGCCCGATCCGACCCTCACGGTGTTCGTCGCCCTCGAGCCGGCCACGGACTGTGTCATCGCCACCGCACAGCTGCACGCCAATCGAGGAGGGCCGGGGGCGCACGTCGCCAACGCCTCCTTCCTGGTCGCCGCGGAGGCGGCGGGCCGCGGCGTCGGACGGGCCCTCGCCGGCCACGTGCTGGCAGAAGCCCGGGAGGGGGGATACACGGCCATGCAGTTCAACGCCGTGGTGCAGACCAACGAACGGGCGGTGGCCCTGTGGACGTCGCTCGGGTTCGGAATCGTCGGCACCGTGCCCCGTGCGTTCCACCACCCCGTCCTCGGCCCGACGGGCCTGCACATCATGCATCGCTTCCTCGAGCCGGCGGCACCGGCCGATGGGGAGGGCTGACCGTCACGCTCGGAATCCGGGGCGATGGGGGGCCACAATGGGAGCATGACTGCCGATGCGACCGTCCATGATCCGCTGCTCGGTGTCTGGGCGACGCTCGGCGAATCCCGCCTGACCCGTGAACTCGCCGGCGCGGGCCCCGGATGGGTCGCCCTCGACGCGCAGCACGGGCACTTCGACGACCGCTCCCTCCGCGAAGCGCTCCTCCACCGCCCTGCGGGCTCGGCCCCGATGCTCGTCCGGGTCGGAGCGAACGATCCCGCCCTGATCGGGCGTGCCCTGGATGCGGGCGCCGACGGCGTCGTCGTCCCCCTCGTGGACAGTGTCGCCGACGCCCTGGCAGCGTCGTCCGCCAGCCACTATCCGCCGCTCGGTACCCGGAGCTGGGGTCCGCTCCACGGCAGCCGGCCCGTCCATGCCCCGGGCGGCGACGCCGGCCCCCATGCGGTACCGCTCTGCGCCGTGCTGATCGAGACCGCCGCGGGACTCGACGCGGCCCGGGACATCGCCGCGGTCGACGGCGTCGACATGCTGTTCGTGGGGCCGTTCGACCTGTCCCTGGCGCTGGGCCTGCAGGTGGACGAGCTGCTGGCGGCGACCGACGACGACGCGCCGCTGCCGAGGATCGTCCGGGCCTGCCGCGACGCCGGCATCACCGCAGGCGCGTACGCCGGTTCGCCGGAGCGGGCCGCGCTCCTCGCGGCGTCGGGTTTCCACTGGATCGCCTCAACCACGGACACGGCCCTGCTCGCGCTCGGCGTGGCGGGCCTCCGCGAGAACCTGCGCCGCGCCGCCTCCGATCAGTCGGCCCAGAACTCCGCGAGTGCGGGGAACGCCCTCTCGTAGCCCGCGAGAACCGCCGTCGCGGCGTGGAACGAGTCGACCAGCGGGTGCCCGGCGAAGGCGCGGAGGGCCGCTTCGCGATCGCGGTGCACCGCGGCTCGGACGGTGTCCTGCTCCACGGCCTTGACGGCGGCCATGAGCCCGAGCTGGTGCGCGGTCAGGGGAGCCGCGGGACGCGGCGCGGCCCCGGAGGCCTTGACGACCGCCGGCACCTCCACGACGGCGGTCTCCGGGAGTTCGGGGAACGTGGTCCCGTTCCGCACGTTGAGGATGAGTTCGGCCGGCCGGTCGGTCAGCAGCGCCCGCATGACCCGCAGCGCCACGCGTTCGTAGCCGCCACCGGCGAGATCGGCCTCGTCCCGCTGCTCGTCGGCGGTCCGTGCCTCGGCGAGGTAGCCGGATTCGCGCTCCCGTCGCGCGTCCTCCCAGGCGCCGAACGGGTCGACGGCCTCGGCGAGGCGGGGGTAGAGGCCCTGCTGCTGATCACGGAGGATCTCGCCGCGCGTCCTGTCCGCACCCCGGATGGCGCGCAGGGCCTCGCGGTGGAAGTAGTAGTAGAACAGGTACTCGTTCGGCAGGGCGCCGAGGGTGCCGAGCAGGTCCGGCCCGAACAGCCGTCCCTCCTCGAAGGAGCCGAGCCGCAGGGGATCCGCGAGCAGGGCCGGCAGACGGTCGCCGTCCCGTGCTGCGGCCGACGGCGATCCGCCGTCGTGCCCGTGTGCCTGCCCGTGTGCCTGCCCGTGTGCCTGCTCGTGTGCCTGTCCGGCCGACGCGCCGGCGTCGAGCCTGCGCAGCCACCCGAGGTGGTTCAGGCCCACGTAGTCGACGCCTGCGAGCGAGTCCCTGAGGTCCAGGCCGACGGCGCGGGCGGCACGGGTGACGAGCCCCGAGGCGGAGTCGCAGATGCCGATGACCCGGTGGCCCAGGACGGCGGAGACCGCCTCGGTGACCATCCCGGCGGGGTTCGTGAAGTTGATCAGCCAGGCCTCCGGGGCGAGCTGCCGCATCGCGGTGGCCAGCCGCAGCATGTCGGGGATGGAGCGCAGGGCGTAGGAGATCCCGCCTGCTCCGACGGTCTCCTGGCCGAGCAGGCCCGCTTCGAGGGCCACGCGTTCGTCGAGCACGCGCCCGTCCGCCCCGCCGCTGCGCACGGCCGCGAAGACGATGTCCGCGCCGGGGAGGGCGCGCGCGAGATCCGTCTCCACGCGGACCGTCGGGCCGGGCGTCCCCGTCGCCAGGGGCATCGCCTGCAGCACCCGGGCGATCGCGCGCGCCCGTCCCTCCGAGGCATCGAGCAGGACGACGTCGGACACGAGGCCGGCGAACGGCCCGTCCGCCAGCGCCCTGTACACCAGGGGAACGCGGAAGCCGCCGCCACCGACAATCACGAGGGTGGCTCCCGGTCCGATCGATGAGCGCACTGCTGGACCCGCTTCCGTGATCGTGGGGGCCGCCGGCGCTCCGCCGCCCGTGGTGGTGCGGGCATTCGTGGCCCGCTGCCCTCGTCTTGCAAGTATTGTGCCGTACATGTCCCCACAGCACCGGTTCGATCCGCTGGCGGCAACGCGCGGCCCGGACGGCCCCGAGTTCGACCTCCTCCTCGCCGGGCAGGTGTTCTTCGACATCATCTTCACGGGCCTCGAGCAGCTGCCGTCGCCGGGGACCGAGGTGTGGACCGACGGGATGGGGTCGGGGCCCGGGGGGATCGCGAACCAGGCCATCGCGGCGAGCAGGCTGGGCCTGCGCACCACACTCGCGGCCGCGTTCGGCGATGACGGGTACGGGCAGTTCAACTGGGACGTCCTGCAGGACCAGGAGCACGTGGACCTCTCGCGGTCGCGGGTGTTCGGGCAGTGGCACTCGCCCGTCACCGTGTCCCTGTCGGTGCACCAGGACCGGTCGATGATCACGCACGGGCACCCGTCGCCGCTGCGCGCCTCGGAACTGATCGGGACGCCGCCGTCGTGCCGCGCCGCCGTCGTCGGTGTGGAGCAGGAGGTGGAGCCCTGGGCGCGTGCCGCCGCGGCCGCGGGGACGAAGCTGTTCGGCGACGTGGGCTGGGACCCGGAGGGGGAGTGGGCGCCCGAGACGCTGGCTTCGCTCGAACACTTCTACGCGTTCATGCCGAACGCCGTGGAGGCCATGGCCTACACGCGGACCGAGGACCCATGGGCTGCGCTCTACTCCCTCGCCGATCGCGTGCCGGTCGCCGTGGTGACGGTGGGCCAGCAGGGCGCCATCGCGATCGACTCGCTGACGGGTGAGGAGGAGTGGGTGCCGGCGCTCCCCGTCTCGGCCTACGATCCGACCGGCGCAGGGGACTGCTTCGGGGCGGCCTTCGTCATGGGCGACCTCGCCGGGTTCCCCCTCGCCGACCGGCTGAGCTTCGCCAATCTGTGCGCCTCCCTGTCGGTCCAGCACGTGGGCGGGTCACTGGCGGCGCCCGGGTGGGGCGACATCGCGGACTGGTGGCACCGGGTGAATACAGGGCGCGACGGCGTCCGGAAGCAGTGGCTGCGGCGCTACGCCTTCCTCGAGGACCTGGTGTCCGACGTCCCCACGGAGGCCGTGCGCCGGGCCTCGGCGACCATCGCCCGGCATTCCGACGCCGCGCCGTCGTCGGGCCCGGCGGAGGCGCGACGCGAGGGGATCGGCGACCTGGGCTGAGCGGTGCCGCCCCGAGGACCGGCCGGGGACGGGTGGACGGCCGAGGGAGCACCGACGGGAACCGTCGGCACGGACCGTCGCGGCCCCCAGGTCCTACGACTCGTCGAGGACCTCTCCCACGTACTGGATGGTCAGCACCGGCGACTCCAGTTCGTCGATGCCGGCCACCAGGGCGACATAGGCCTTCTCGCCCTCGAAGCCGGGCGCGATGTAGTGGTAACTCTTCCAGGCGGGGTGCTCGGCAGCCCCGTGCCACGCGATGTACAGGAGGAGATCCTCCCACTCGGAGTCCTGCGGGAGCCCGGTGAAATCCAGGGCGTCCAGGACGGCCTGCTCGACGGCGACCGGGCACAGGAAGTAGTGCCGTGAGGCGTAGGGGCTGATGTCGACGAGATCACCGTTCCTGAGCGCCGCCTGCCGCGAGGTCCCGGGGTACTTCTCGGGCACCTCGCTGGTCACCTGGTGCTCGAGGAGATCGATCTGCTCCGTGCTGGGCTGTCCCTCCGGATGGAGGTACGGATTCACGCGTGCCGCGGCGTCGTAGGGCGTGAACCAGGACGACGCGGCGTCGTCGTCCTCTCCGGACGTGCGCTGGTAGGTCCCCTGCAGCGCGTCCGTGTCCTCCAGGAGCCCGCTCACGGTGCGGTCGATCCCGATCGCCCCGAGCTTCGTCCCGTACTTGGCGTCGGCGTGCCGGACGCCGCTGCGGGCGAAGCAGTAGACCGCCAGCCCGTGCGCGAACGTCCGCGCCCGGTCCCACCCCAGCTCGAACTCCGCGGCGACCTCGGAGAGCACGACGGCGAAGCGCTGCAGGAAGCCGGAGGTGTAGTGCGACCGGTACGCACGGGGCAGGGTGTCCACCACGCGGGCCGCGGCCGAGGTGACGTAGGCGCTGACGTCACCGTCGGTGGTCTCGAGGGTGCGCAGGGCGAAGATGTCCTCGAAGATGCCGTCGAGGACGATCGGGATGGATCGGCGGAGGGCGCCGCGCAGCAGTTGCGCCTGGACGAGGGCGTGGAGCCGCTCCTCCGGGGAGTCGTAGTTCGACGCGGGCAGCTGGCCGTCCTCGTCGAGCTGCATGCGGCCGATGCACGCGCCCTGCAGCTCGGGCCCACCGAAGTAGCCCAAGAGGGTGATGTCGATCCCCTCGAGCCTCCGGCCCTCGTTGATCAGGTCGATCTGCCGGGGCGGCAGGTTCTGCGGGTCGATCTCCGGTACCACTGTGCTCCTTGCTCGGCGTGGCGCCAGACTAGCAGCAGCCGGCATCATCCTCCGGGCTCCGGGTCGATGCAGCCGGGCCGCGGGGTCGGGTCGCGACGTGTGGGAGGATGCGCCCGTGCGTGGACGGGGGGCGCGTCGAGCGAGGCAGCGGGATCGGTCGGCGCGTGGCAGCGCGAGGTCTCTGCGGCCGGCGAGGAATCCCGTCAGCGCCGACGCGCGACGACCACCAGCTCGCGCCCGGGCCGGTCGGGAGCGTCGCGGATGTCGTCGACCTCGAATCCGGTGCGGTCGAGCTGGCGTCGGACGTCGGTCTCGCCCCGGAAGCGGAGCGTCGAGTCCGAGGTGAGCACCTGCCCGTCGCGGTGGAAGACGAAGGTCCAGCGGAAGCTGACGAGCGGCAGCGCGACGTCGGTGAGCGCCACCCAGCTCTCCACCGGACCGGTTCCCTCGACCTCGGTGGTCGTCCGGCTCTCGTTCTCCGTCCACTGCTCCCAGCCCCTCGCCTCCGGGACCCGGGTCTCCAGCACGAAGCGGCCTCCCGGTCGCAGGCCGGCGTGCACGTGGGCCAGCGTGGCGAGCCACTCGGCCTCGTCCACGATCGCCTGGGCGGCATTCCCCGTCATCAGCACCAGATCCGCGGAGCGCTCGGGGATCACCGCGGCGTCACCGTGCAGCCACCTGACCGCCGCGGCGCCGTCCTTGGCGCGTGCCACCCCGAGCGACGCGGAGGCGGGATCCACCCCGACGACCCGCGCGCCCTGCGCTGCGATCAGCAGCGCGAGGACCCCGGTGCCGCACCCGAGATCGACGACGTCCACCGCGTCGAACTCGGCGACCATGCCGACATACGGTTCGAGGTCGCTCCGGTCCGGGTCGAGGGCGTCGTAGATCGCCGCGAGCCGCGGATGCTCGAAGATGTCATCAGGCACGAGGTCCTCCTGCAGGTCGGCACATCGGGGAACAGCTCAGCCTCGCAGAGCCGCCGCTTCGCCGAGCCAGCGCGCATACAGTGCCCAGGGGTCGACGACGCCGGCGGACAGCCGCCCGATGTGTGCCTCGAGGTCCGGGGTCGTGGTGAACCATTCCGACCTGTCGCGTCGTGAGGCCGTGAACTGTTCGTGACGGCGGTGTTCCACGAGCCGGTCGCCCCGTTCGAAGGCGAGGAGCTCGTCGTGCCAGATCCGCGCCAGGCGACGGCGAGGGCTCGCGGTGGTGCCGATCTTGATGCGGTCCCGGAAGCGGAGGTAGTAGACGACGTCCACCCTCGGGGGTGGGAGGCCGTCGTCGAGGATCGCGCCGACGGGCCACTCGCAGGCAGCGCACACCCAGCCCGACGGATACCGGACGCCGAGCCGCGAACCGCAGGCACGGCAGGCGGAAGGCAGGAGGTCGGTGACTCCCGACGCCGTGTCCGACCATTCGGCGACGAGGGCCACGTGCGCCGGACAGAGGGCGAACGGCGCGTCCTCCACCGGTCGCCCGCAGAGCCCGCCGCCGTCGTCCGGCAGGACGCAGCCGGGAGGGGATTCGAACACGTCGTCGATCTTCCCGGCCGGCGGCAGGGAATGCAAGGTCACATCGAGCAGCGACCCGAGCCGAGGCGGCGGCGCTACTGCTTGCCGTATTTGCGGTGCACCGCCTGCTTGCTGACGCCGAGGGACTGGGCGATGGCCTCCCAGGAGAGACCGGCCTGACGGGCCCTGCGGACCAGCCCCGCCTCCGCCCGCCCGATCTCCCTCTGCAGTTCCGCGACCGCCTGCAGCGATGCGGCGGGTCCTTCCCCGTCCATCGAGCCGATGAGTGTCTTCATGCGCTCCACCTCCATTCGTCAACATTAGTTGACGAGCGGCAGGGAGGGCAAGAGTGCCGTGCGGGTATCAGGCGGCAGGCCGAGGGCGGACCACCGTCATCCCTGCCCGTTCGGCACGTCATTCTCACGAAGCGACCGGACCATGCCCTGCAGCACCCGGAAGGCGTCCGACTGCTCCTGCGGCGTCATGCCCCGGAGCATCCGCGCCTCCACCGACCGGACGGCCGCGCTCGCCTGCTCGAGGCGTCGCCTGCCCAGCGGGGTGAGCGTGACGGGGAGGGTCCTGCCCGCTGGAGCCTGGGCCGGCCGCGTCACGGATCCGTCCCGTTCCAGCGCGTGCAGCAGCACGTTCATCGACTGCCGGGTCACGAAGGCCCCGCGGGCGAGGTCGGAGTTGGACAGGCCGGGGCGCTGAGCGAGGAGTTCGAGGCAGGAGTAGTGCGTGACGGTCATGTCGAGGGGGCGGAGGACAGCTTCCATGGCAGCCCTGAGGCTGCTCGACGCTTCCTTCAGCAGGTACCCCACGGAGGATTCGAGCTGGATCCGGTCTTGACTCATGTCAGAATTCTGACATACAGTCGGCCGTGTCAGATAACTGACATAAGAGAAAGCAGGCTCCCATGCCCGTCACCGGCCCCGATTTCATCTCCCTCCAGGTTCAGCACCTGGACGCTTCCCGGGCGTTCTACGAGCAGTACCTCGGTCTCGTCCGGTCCCCGACGGGGCCACCGCACGCCGTCGTCTTCGAGACGACGCCCATTGCCTTCGCGCTGCGCAGCGTCATCCCCGGAACCGCTCCCGCCTCCGCGTCGCACCCCGGGATCGGGACGGCCATCTGGCTCCACGCCACCGATGTCCAGTCCATCCACGACGCCCTGGTGGCCGACGGCCACACCATCGTCGCGGGTCCCGAGGGCGGGCCCTTCGGCCTGACCTTCACCCTCGCCGATCCCGACGGATACCGGATCACCCTCCACGACCGCGCGTGAGGAGGGCCGCGCGGTCCAGGCGGATACGCGACGAGCACACCCTCGCAGGGCCGGCGGCCGTCTCGGCGGTCGTCACCGGGCAGCGCGGGCACAAGCTGGCAGAATGGACCGCGTGACTTTCCCCGAGCGTGTGGCAGAGATCGATCTCGACGCACTGCGACACAATGTCCGACAGCTGCGCGATGTGGCGCATCCAGCGCGCGTGATGGCTGTCGTGAAGGCCGATGCCTACGGACACGGTGCTGTCCCGGTGGCCCGCGCAGCCCTCGAGGCCGGCGCCGCCTGGCTGGGTGTGGCTCACGTCAGCGAAGGGGTGGCCCTCCGCAGGGCCGGGATAGAGGCGCCGATCCTCGCGTGGCTGCACACCTCGGGGACCGACTTCACGGCCGGTGTCGAACAGGGGCTCGATCTCGGCATCTCGGGCTGGGAACTCGAGCACATCGTGGCGTCGGCGAGGGAACTGGAGCGCCCCGCGATCGTGCACCTGAAGATCGACACCGGGCTGGGCAGGAACGGCTGCCCGCCGGACAAGTGGGACGCCCTGCTGAGCCGTGCAGTGGAGTACCAGGAGGAGGGGCTCATCCGCGTGGTCGGGATCTTCTCGCACCTCGCGGTCGCCGACGAGCCCGCCCGGCCGGAGACGGACCTCCAGGTCACGGCGTTCCGGGAGGCCGTCGGTGCCGCCGAGAACGCCGGGATCGACGTCGAGGTACGGCATCTGGCCAACACTCCGGCCACGTTCTCCCGGCCGGACTGCCACTTCGACCTCGTCCGGGTAGGGCTCGGCATCTACGGGCTCTCGCCGTTCGCGGACCAGGGCTCTGCCGATCTCGGGCTGAAGCCCGTCATGACCTTCAGCACCGTGGTCTCCCACTGCAAGGAGGTGCCCGCCGGCCAGGGGGTGTCCTACGGCTTCGCGTACCGCACGCAGAAGGCGACCACGCTGGGCCTCATCCCCGTCGGCTACGGCGACGGGGTGCCACGCATCGCCACCGGTGCACCCGTGCTCGTCGAGGGACGGATGTATCCGGTGGTGGGCAGGATCGCGATGGACCAGCTCGTCGTCGACTTCGGTGCGACAGGCCTCGCCGACACACCGAACAGCCTGCTCGGCCGGCGGGCCGTACTCTTCGGCGGGTCGGGTGCGCCCGCCGTCGAGGACTGGGCGGCGGCCGCCCAGACCATCAACTACGAGATCGTCACCCGGATCAGCGACCGCGTGGAACGCGTGTACCGCGAGGCGTCGCAGGAGAGCGATGACGACGCCTGAGTGGTCCATGGCGTTCGACGTCGGTTCGGCCGCGGAACTGCAGGCGCTCGCGGAGCAGCTCGCGCACCAGCTGGCTCCGGGTGACCTGCTGGTCCTCTCCGGGGAGCTGGGGGCGGGGAAGACCACGTTCACTCAGGGGCTGGGGCGCGGGCTCGCTGTCGAGGAGCGCATCATCTCGCCGACCTTCGTCCTCGTGCGCCAGCACCCCTCCGCCGTGTCCGGACCGGGCCTCATCCACGTCGATGCCTACCGCCTCGAGAGTGCTGCCGCGGTGGACGACCTCGACCTCGAGGCGACCCTCGCCGCCAACGTCACCGTGATCGAGTGGGGAGCGGGCCGTGTGGAGCACCTCAGCGACAGCCACCTCCTCGTGGACATCATCCGTCCCACCGGCGGTGGGACGGGTGCCGGCAGGGCGGGGGAGCCCGCCGTCCTGACGACCGACTTCGACGATGACGGCGAGGACGAGGTGCGCGGCGTCACGCTGGCGGGCGTCGGCCCGCGCTGGCGGGGAGGGCCCCCGGCACTCGCGCTCGACTAGGCTGGACGGGTGCTCCTCCTCGCCCTCGACACGTCCGCCGCGGCCACCGTCGCGCTCCTGGCCGACGACACCGTCGTCGGCCGGTTCAGCAGCGGCGACACCCGCTCGCACGCCGAAGTGCTCGCGCCCGCCATCCGGCAGATCCTCGCGGATGCCGGCGTCACCGGAGCCGATCTCGACGCGATCGTCGCCGGCGTGGGGCCGGGTCCGTTCACCGGCCTGAGGGCCGGCCTCGTCACGGCGCGGACCCTGAGCTTCGTCTGGGACGTCCCGCTGCACGGCGTGATGAGCCTCGACGCCCTCGCCCTCGCAGCCGTGGCCGCCGGCGCGGTCGACGCCGGAAGCACGTTCCTCGTGGGCACGGACGCCCGTCGGGGCGAGGTGTACTGGGCTTCCTACCGCGCGGGCGGCTCGCAGGACATGGACGTCGCAGGGCCACCGGAGCTGCTGGACGGTCCGCACGTCGGTGCCGCCGGTACCCTCCCCCCGGGCGTGCCGCTGGTCGGACGGGCGGCGAGCCTGTACCCGTCCGACGTCGTCGGTGTCCCGGCCTTCGCCGCCGCTGATCCGGACGCCGTGTCCCTCGGCCGTGCCGCCCGGTCGCGGATCCTCTCGGATCTGCCGCTGCTGGACACCACGCCGCTCTACCTGCGCGAATCCGATGCCCGCGTCCCCGGACCCCGGAAGCGGGCCACGGCATGAGCTTCACCCTGCGCGGCCTCGCCTTCGAGGACATCGAGACCATCGGGCGGCTGGAGAACGAGCTGTTCCCCACGGACGCGTGGCCGCTCGAGATGTTCTACACCGAGTTCTTCCAGCCGGACACGCGGCGCTACATCGTGGCCGAGGTGGACGGTGCGGCGGTGGGTTACGCAGGGGTGATGGTCATCGACACGACGGCGGACATCCAGACCATCGGCGTGCTGCCCCGCTTCGAGGGGCAGGGCATCGGGCGAGCCATGCTGACGGAACTGCTCGACGAGGCCCGACGGCGAGGCGCGGAGACGGTGATACTGGAGGTGCGCGCCGACAACCCGCGCGCCCAGCAGCTCTACGCCAGGTTCGGCTTCGAACAGATCCACACCCGGAGGAAGTACTACCGGGACGGGGTGGACGCATGGGTCATGCGGCTCGTCCTGGCCCCCGCGGAAGGGACGGCGTGATGAGCGCGCAGCCGCTCGTCCTCGGTATCGAGTCCTCCTGCGACGAGACCGGTGTCGGCATCGTCCGCGGGACCGAGCTGCTGACCAACACCGTGTCCTCCTCCATGGACGAGCACGTGCGCTTCGGCGGCGTGATCCCCGAGATCGCGTCGCGGGCCCACCTCGAGGCCTTCGTGCCGACGCTGCGCGCCGCACTCGACGACGCCGGGGTGACGCTCGGGGAGATCGATGCAATCGCCGTCACTGCCGGGCCGGGCCTCTCCGGAGCCCTCATGGTCGGTGTCTCCGCGGCCAAGGCGCTCGCCGTAGCAACGGGCAAGCCGCTCTACGCGATCAACCACCTCGTGGCGCACGTCGGCGTCGGAGTCCTCGGCGGGACGTTCCCCGAGGGCCTCCCGCCGAACCTCGGCGCCCTCCTCGTATCAGGCGGCCACACGGAGATCCTCCGCGTCGGAGACCTGGCGCACGACGTCGAACTGCTCGGGTCCACGATCGACGACGCCGCGGGGGAGGCGTACGACAAGACCGCACGGATCCTCGGGCTCGGCTATCCCGGCGGTCCTGCCATCGACCGGGTCGCGCGCGACGGTGACCCCAGGGCCATCAGGTACCCCCGCGGGCTGTCGCAGCCCAAGTACATGGGGACGGCCGGCGAGCCGGGACCGCACCGCTACGACTGGTCCTTCAGCGGGCTCAAGACGGCCGTCGCCCGGAGTGTGGAGCAGCACGAGGCCGCCGGACTCGAGCTGCCGGTCGCGGACATCGCCGCGTCCTTCCAGGAAGCCGTGGTGGACGTCATCACGTCGAAGGCCGTCCTGGCCTGCCGCGAACACGGGATCACGAACCTCCTCCTCGGGGGCGGGGTCGCCGCGAATCGTCGGCTGCGCGAGCTGGCCGCCGAGCGCTGCGGAGCTGCGGGGATCACGCTGACGGTCCCTGCGCCATCGCTGTGCACCGACAACGGTGCCATGGTCGCAGCCCTGGGCGCGCAGATCGTCCTCGGAGGCCGACGACCGAGCGGCATCACCTTCGGGACGGATCCCTCGCTCCCGGTGACGAGCATCGCCCTGCCGGACAGGAACCATCAGTAGGCATACCGCTAGGCAAACTAGCTTTACAGGAACTGTACTAAAGGCTAGGTTGGAATCCAGGTCGAGAAGACGGCCTGACACTCCTTTGACCTCTGGTGACGCCATGACCATTGCTCCAGCTTCTTCACGCCCCTCGACCATCGCCGCCGGTGACCCGGCCGACCTCCTCGAGGTGTCCTCGCGGACCCCGCACGACGACGACGCCGGTTTCGACGGCTGGCCGGGCATGGCCTCGACGGGCGACCTCGGGGCCGTATACGCCGACCCCGAGCCGACGACCCTCCCGTGGTCGCTCGATGATGCGACGACACGCCAGCTCCGCCGCTGGAGCAACCAGCTCTACAGGCTCCTCGATTCCGCCGCCCCGCCCTTCGGTGCCTCCGACGATTACGAGCGGGTCGTCGACGAGCTCGGACGCCGCGAGGAGCAGGCGCGAGAGGGGGCGGCCGGGGCCCGCCGTCGGGACTCCTTCCGCGACAATCCGCTCAACCGCCGCTTCGAGCTGTTCCAGGACGGCATCCTCGCCGGCTACGTGTCCTACTCCATGCGGGCCGGGTGCCTGCGGCTGCACCGGACGGTCGTCGCCGATGCCTTCGAGGGGGCCGGGCTGGAGCAGATCCTCATCCGCAACGTCCTGCTCGACGCCCACAGGCGGCGCCTGTCCGCCCTGCCCTACTGCGGCGAGGTGCAGGCCTTCCTGGCGGGCAACCCGCAGTACAGGGCGCTGCTCGCCGGTTGACCAGCGGTGCCGAGGGGTCTGCCGGCCAGGATGCGGCCGTTGACCACGAGGGCGCGGGACGGACACGCACGCGACAGGAACCCTGCCGTGGGGGACCCCGGTATCCCGGCGGTATTCCGGGCGCCAGGCGGTCCCTTGGGGTGAAGGCACGTAACGTGGTGTGCTGCACCCCCAGGAAGCGAGCAGACCGTGTCCACCCGTGATCATCCCTCCGTCGCCCACGACTATCCCCTCAGCGCGGCGATTCTGGCGATGGGCCATGGCCAGCGGGCTCTCGCGGCGTCGTTCCTGGGCGGCCTGGGTCTCTTCCCCGGACAGGAACTCCTGCTCATGCAGTTGTGGGAGGAGGACGGACTGTCCCAGAAGGCGCTCGGGACGCCTCAGGGACTGGACCACTCGACCGTCGCCAAGTCCGTCCGCCGGCTCGAGGCCGGGGGACTCGTCTCCCGGTCGCGGTCCCCCCGGGACGGCCGGGTCACCCTCGTCCATCTCACCGAGGCCGGCCGCGCATTGCGCGGGCCGGTTACCGCAGCCTGGGCCGAGCTGCAGGCGGCTGTCGCCGCTGAGCTGACAGGTGCGGAACAGATCGACTTCCAGCGGCTGGCCCGGAAGATCCTGGTCGGGATCGACCGGGCGAGCGCCGGACGGGACCTTCAGAGCCCCTGAACCACGATCTTGCCGCGCAGGTGTCCACCCTCGCTGAGGCGATGGGCGTCGGGGAGTGCGGCGAAGGCGAAGGTGGCGGCGATCGGCGTCGAGAGGACTCCCTGCGCGGCGAGGTCGAGCGCGTCGGCGAAGCCGTCGGCCGTCAGTCGCGTGGGGTCCCCGGCCGCCACCGCGACGCCCAGACCCGGGGCCGTGAAGTCGGAGATGGTGATGATCCGGTCGGGCCCGCCCACGAGCTCGATGGCGGCGGGGATGAAGCCCTGGCCGGCGACGTCGAACACGGCGTCGACGCCCTGCGGTGCAGCAGCGCGGATACGCTCCACGACGCCATCGCCGTAGGCCACGGGAACCGCTCCGAGGGACCGCAGGTACTCGTGGTTCGCCTCACCGGCCGTCCCGATCACCGTCACGCCGTCGGCGACAAGGAGCTGGACCGCCATGCTGCCCACTCCTCCCGCGGCACCGTTGACCACCACGGTCTCGCCGGCGGCGATCCGCAACGGAGCGATGGCCCGGCGCGTCGTCTCCGCGCCGGTCGGAATGGTGACCGCGTCCTCGAGGCTCAGGTTTGCAGGCACGAGCGCGACGGCGTCCACGCGGCTGAGTGCGTACTCGGCGTAGGACCCGGTAGCGGCGAACCCGGCGACCCGGTCACCGACCTCGAAGCCCGCGACGCCGTCGCCCACGCTGTCGACGACGCCCGCGAGCTCACTGCCGATGACCGCGGGGAACGTGATGGGCATGACCTCTGCCATCCAGCCCCTGCGGATCTTCGTCTCGAGCGGATTGATCCCGATGGCGTGCACACGGATGCGTACCTCGCCGGGTCCTGCAACCGGCATCGGTACCTCGCGCAGCGAGAACGCGTCCTCGTCGCCGAAGCCGTCCAGCACGAGTGCTCTCATCGTCGTGGCGGTCGTGGCGGTCGTGGCGATCGTGACGGCGGAGGTGCTGGTGGTGCTGTCGTTGGCGTTCATGGTCTGCTCCCGGGTCGGTTGGCTGGTACCTCCCTCCAACTACGTGGCTGGCAACATAATTCCCGGACAGGTCGAGCACGCGAAGAGGACCGGACTCCCTCGGGAGTCCGGTCCTCTTCCGGCGTTGCGGTCCGTACCGCGTCTCTACCGGCAGGCGGCTACAGCGTGCCCCTGCGGTCGGTGCCGTTCCCGTCGAGGATGGTGCCGTCCTGCAGCCCACCGGTCTCGGACGGGACCCCGGTCCCGGGGATACCGTCGACGGCGGGGACGGGATCGACATCCACGACGTCGTCGTCCGCGACGATCGGCGTGGTCTCGGGCACGACCGGGGTGGTCTCGGGAACCACCGGTGCGGCGTCGACCACGGGCGTGACCTCCACCGTGGTGTCCTCGTCGTCCTTCTTGCCGGCTGCTGCTGCTGCGACTCCTGCAACCGCGGCGGCCGCGGCGACGCCCACTCCGGCAGCGACCTTGCCGGACACGCCGGCCTTGCCGCTGTCGCCACGCGACGAGTCCGCGTCCTCGACCGTCGGCGTTCCGCCGATGCCCGGGACGGTGCCGCGCCACGCGCCGGTGGCGTAGCTCTCGGACTCGATAAACTCCTTGAAGTTCTGCAGGTCCTTCTTGGCCTGGTTCTCGACGACGTTCAGCTTGTCGCCGACCTTCTCCACGAGCCCCTCGGGCTCGTACTCCAGGACGAGGTTGATCCGCGTGGTCCCGCCGAGGTCCTCGAAGGAGACGGTGCCCGCGTTGGTGGCACCCTCGGTCGCGGCCCAGGAGACCTTGCGATCGGGGACCTGCTCGACGACCCTGGCTTCCCACTGGCGGCGGATGCCGCCGATCTCCGCGACCCATTCCATGCGGTCGTCGCCGAGCTGGGTGATCTGCTTGACGCCGCCCATGAAGTGCGGGAATTCCTCGAACTGCGTCCACTGGTTGTAGACCGTGGTCACTGGAAGATTCACTACGACGGTTTCTTCGACCTTGGTGCTCATTGTGCCTCCCTGGCGTTGTGCGTGCGGTCGCCGACAAACATCATCAGCATGCTTAGCTTATGGGTTGGGCACGTGTCCCGCCAGTGTGTCACCCCGAAACAGGGGAGGGAGCCGCGAAGGTGCGGGAGGATCCACCCCCGCTCGGGAGTCAGGCGGTCGGGTGTCCCCACGCGTCGACGAACTCCTCGGCGTCCATGGTGCGCAGATCCTCGCGGATCAGAGCGGCGAGGCGCTCGTCCTCTCCCGGCTCGCTGGTGTGCAGCTGCACCAGTTCATCGTGCGACCCGCGGTGCCGCACCACGACGTGGCCCTGCGATGATTCGTCGACCACATCGAGGACCGCGGCCGCCAGGACCGCGGCGAAGCCCCGGAGACCCGGCTTCAGGGGCCTGCGCGAGGAGCTCGCGATCACCACCTCGTACAGATCCCGGGCCTTCGCCCCGGAGTCCCTTCCCTCGACCGCTCCGCTACCCGTCCCGGCACCCACGCCATCCCCCTTCGCCGTCACCGTCGATCGCTGCGTGGCCTGCCCTGCGGGCCGTCTCAGGGCAGATCGCCCACCTCTGCGTACTTCCGGCGCCAGTCGCGGCCTTCCTCGCCGCCGTACATCGTCCAGTACTCGCGGCCGGAGGTGATGACGTCGTCGGCGACGGTCCAGAAGGAGATCACCCGGAAGACGCCCACGTCCTCCTGCGGGACCTGCACCTCCGAGACCACCGCCTCCCCGGCGTCGTACACGTTGAGGACGTCGATGCTCCAGCCGTTCGGGTGCTCGGAGTTCACGGCGACCATGTTCGCGCGTCCCCGGATGATCTCGCGCGTGACCGGCCAGAAGACCTCGACATCCTCGGCGAGGGTCCGTCCGACGGCCTTCCAGTCCCTGCTCCAGACGGACTGCCAGTACTGCCGCACGACCTCGGTGGATTCCATACGCCGATGCTACCGGCGCGCGCCCGCAGGTCGGGCGAGGTCGGGTGCGACGGCCCGCTGGAAACCGTCGATCGTCCGCTCGACGGCGGTGGCGGGAGCGGTGTCCCAGATCTCCTGGTTGAAGATCTCCACCTCGACATCGCCCGCGTAGCCCGCGCGCTCCACCTCGGCGGTGATCCCGGGGAAATCGATGATGCCGTCCCCGGGGTAGTGGCGGGAGAGCAGCACGTCCGCCTCCAGGGGAGTGCGCCAGTCGCACACCTGGTAGCTCGCGATCCGGTCCTCGCGCCCTGCGCGGGCGATCTGCGCCGTGAGGCCCGGATCCCACCACACGTGGAAGGTGTCGACCACGACGCCCACCACGGCGGGATCGAACGGTGCGGCGAGATCGAGTGCCTGTCCCAGCGTCGAGATGACGGCCCTGTCCGCGGCGTACATGGGGTGGAGCGGCTCGAGGGCCAGCCTCACCCCTGCGGCGCGTGCTTCCGGCGCGAGCTCGGCGAGGGCGTCCCCGACCATGGAGCGGGCGCCGGCGATGTCCCGCGATCCCTGCGGCAGGCCGCCGGCGACCATGACCAGGACGGCAACCGACCCCGGGGCGCCCGCGGCGGCGAGCTGCGCGGTCTCCTCGATGGCCCGCCGGTTGTCGTCCATTGCGGTGCGTCGGGCAGGTCCCTCGGGCACGGTGAAGAACCCTCCGCGGCAGAGGCTCGAGAAGCGGAGCCCGGAGCCGGAGAGGAGCCGGACGGCCTCGGGCAGGGAGGCGGCCTGCACCGAGTCCCGCCACAGTCCGATGCTGCCGATCCCCGCAGCGGCGGTGACCTGCAGGGCCTCGGCAAGCGGCGCGTACTTGATGGTGGCCTGGTTGATGGACAGCCGAGGATCCGGCGCGTGGGTCATGCCGGGACCCCGCTGACCGTCAGGAGCCCGTGCCAGCGCTCACGGGCGAGCTCCGGCTGCTCGAGTCCACCGCAGTCGTTCGCGAGCCGGACGATATCGGAGAGGTGCGGCAGGCTGCGGGCCGCGTGCAGTCCGCCCACCATCCCCACGCCGGGCTGGTGCCCGTTGAGCCAGCTGAGGAACGCCACGCCGGTCTTGTAGTAGAACGTCGGCGTGCTGAAGATCTGGCGGGACAGCGCCTCGGTCGGCCCGAGGATGCGCTGGTACGCGTCGTGATCGCCGGCGTCGAGCGCCTGGACCGCCGCGGAGGCGTGCGGGCCGAGGGCCGCGAAGGCGCCGAGCAGGGCGTCCGAGTACCCCGAGGAGTCGCCGCCGATGAGCGAGACGTAGTTGAAGTCGTCGCCCGTGAACATACGCGTCGGCGCGTTCAGCTGGGCGCGGACCGCACGCTCCGAGTCGGCGTCCAGCAGGCTCATCTTCACGCCCGCCACCTTGTCCGGGGCGTTGGCGATGATCTTCAGGAGGGTCGAGGATGCGGCGTAGGTGTCGGGGGATCCGAAGTAGCTGCCGAGTTCCGGGTCGAACGCGGCGCCGAGCCAGTGGAGGATCACCGGGGCGCCGGCGGCGGCCAGGACCTCGGCGTACACGCGCTCGTAGTCCTCCGCGCAGCGCGCCGCCCTCGCCAGGTGGCGGCTCGCCATCAGGACCACCGACGCGCCGGCGTCCTCGGTCAGGTGCAGCTGGTGCTTGTAGGCGTCGACGACGCCATCGAGGGTGATGACGGCATCGTCCACGTGATCCGTGTTCACCCCGACCACGAGGCCACCGCCCACGGCCTGCGCCTCGGCGGCACTGCGCGTGATCAGCTCGCGGGTCGCGGCGGCATCGAGCCCCATGTTCCGCTGCGCGGTGTCCATCGCGTCGGCCACACCCAGCCCCCAGGACCACAGGTGGTGGCGGAAGGCGAGGGTGGCGTCCCAGTCGAGGTCGGCGGGAGCGCCCGGGACGTTGTCCGCCGTCGTCCGCGGCACCACGTGGGCGGCAGCGTAGACGGTGCGGCTCGCGAGGGGCGCCGTCGGCCTGACGAACGACGGCGCGGCGTTGAGTTCGACGGCGGAGGTGCGCCCCGCCGCGTCGACGAGCGTGATCATGCGGAGGCGACCGCATCCTCGAGGGGGAGCGCGGTGGTGCGGACGTCCTCGAGTTCGAGGCGCCGGCCCGAGCGCGAGCTCTCCAGTCCCTGCTCCGCGAGGTACATGCCGCGGGCGCCCGCGAGGAAGTCGTACGGGTGGGGGCCGTCCTCGAGGACGTGGCGGAGGAAGTCCTCCCACTGCGTCTTGAAGCCGTTCTCGAACACCTCGTTGGTGGGGACGTCGATCCAGTCCGCGTCGTAGTCGTGGGTGTCCTCCAGATCGGGGTTCCACACGGGCTTCGGTGTGGCGTTGCGGGGCTGGATCTTGCAGCCGAACAGCCCCACGACGGCGGAACCGTGGGTGCCGTCCACCTGGAACTGCACCAGTTCGTCGCGGTTCACACGCACCGTCCAGCTCGAGTTCAGCTGGGCCACGATGCCGCCCTCGAGCTCGAACACGGCGTACGCGGCGTCATCGGCGGTGGCACGGTAGGGCCGGCCCTGTTCGTCCACGCGCTCGTCGATGTGGGTGACGGCACGGGCGTACACGGACTCCACCCTGCCGAACAGGTTCTCCAGGACGTAGCTCCAGTGCGGGAACATGTCGACGACGATCCCGCCGCCGTCCTCGGCCCGGTAGTTCCAGCTGGGACGCTGGGCATCCTGCCACCCACCCTCGAAGACCCAGTAGCCGAACTCGCCGCGGACCGAGAGGATCCGCCCGAAAAAACCGGAGTCGATGAGGCGCTTCAGCTTCTGCATGCCCGGCAGGTAGAGCTTGTCGTGCACCACGCCGTTCTTGATGCCGGCGGCCTCGGCGAGGTTGGCGAGGTCGAGGGCGTCCGCCGCCGTCTCCGCGGTGGGCTTCTCGGTGTAGATGGCCTTGCCCGCGGCGATCGCCTTGCGGATGGCGGCCGAACGCGCCTTGGTCACGAGGAAGTCGGCATAGACCTGCCACGTCGGGTCCGCGAGCACGCTGTCGAGGTCGGTGGACCAGTGCTCGATCCCGTGCTTCGCGGCGAGTTCCGCCAGCTTGGCCTCGCTCCGGCCGACGAGGATGGGCTCGACCTGGACGCGGGTACCGTCCGAGAGCAGCACCCCGCCCTGCTCGCGGATGGCGAGGATGGAGCGCACCAGGTGCTGCCGGTACCCCATGCGCCCGGAGACGCCGTTCATGATGATCCCGATTGTCCTCGTTGACATTGATGCTCCTTGGATTGCGGCGCGGCTGCTGGTCCCAGCGCCTTTGGAAAACGCTTACCGCGAGTGTAGGTCAAGATCGTGGGAGCAGCAATAAGCCTGATTCCGGCGGTGTGGCGCAACAGCCGGGGCAGCAGTACCCGGAGGCGGAGAGCGCGTCAGATCCCCGGGTCGGGCCGGCGCGGGATCTCACGCCGGGTGCACTGATCCGGACGTACCCAGGCCTCGCGGGCTATCGAGAACTCGATCCACTGGGCCAGCACGGCGGTCTGCGTCCACGCCATGGCGAACCCGCGGACGGTCTGCCGCGACCCGTTGGGGTACTCGAGGTCCACCCAGAGGGCGGGCGCGGGTGGGACGGACTCCGTGATGCCCTCGGCGGGCGTCTCGAGCTGCACCGGCGGGAGGAACTGGTGTGTGGTGGGCGGCAGCCCGTGCCATCCGGCCGCCTTAGCCACGGCGTCGTTCCGTCGGCTGTGCTCCGCATCGGATCGTGTGCGGCGGTGCGGCCGGCAGGCCGGGCGGGCTCGACGGCGGTCCCGTGCTCGTCGTCGTCCGGTCCATGGCACCACTGTACGAGTGGGTGGAAGCCGGCAGTGGGAGGGGGCCGTCAGGCGGGGTGGGCGGTCCGCGTGGCCAGGTCCCGTCGCCGGCAGCGCGCGGCCTCGACCCACGCCTCCCGCGCCCGCGAGAACTCGATCCACTGCGCCAGGACGGCGGATCCGGTCCATGCCATCGCGAAGCCCTTCATGGTCCGCCTCGACCCGTCCGGATAGTCGAGGTCCACCCACAGCGCCGGCGACGTCGGCGGCTCGGTGACGGGCCCGCCCGGCGTGTCCAGCTGCAGGGGAGGGATGTAGCGGTCAGCGCTCGGTGGGATGCCGTGCCACCCCGGTCGTTCGGCCATGCCACGAGGGTACGCCGCTGGTCCGACACCCTGGCAGGGCCGTCCGGTGTCCCGCCGTCGGCCGGGTGCCGCTCGCCGGGACCGGTGGTTCCGATCAGCGTCGTCCAGCCCGGGGCGGGACGGCGCTACTGCTCGGCGTCGTCCTCGGAACCGGTGTGGGCCCGGACCAGGTCGTCGCAGAAGCGCGCCCTCCGCCTCGGCGGCAGGTCGTCGACCATTTCGTTCACGGCGAGTGCGAGCAGATCGCACTCGAGCGGCGGCAGGGGGATGAGACCGGCCAGGTACGCCTCGACCTCGTACTCCTCGACCTCGCCGCTGAGCGAGAAGTAGTGCAGCCACACCTCACCGGTCGAGAAGCCGGCCTCGACGATCGCGGCGTTGATCGATGCGCGCTGCTCCTCTGCGTAGGGAAATCCGGCCACTACGCGTCACTGCCCTCGGAGGTACCGTGGCCGTTCACGATCTCCGCGGTGAGCCGGCGGAACGGAATGCCGGTGCTGCGGGCGCGGGCCGTCAGGGAGGCGAGCGCCTCCGCCTCCGTCAGGCCCTCACGCTGCATGATGATCCCCTTCGCGATGCCCACGAGGTCGCGCGATCGCAGGGACTCCCGGAGCTCCCTGCTGATGCGCGTGGAGGTATCGGTGGTCTGCACATGTCCGAGCAGCGCCGAGGCCGCCACGGACAGACTGCGGAGCCGGGTGCGGTCGGACTCGTCGAAGGCCGCCGGGGTGGTGGAGTAGACCTTCATGGCGCCGATCGCATCGCGTCCCCGCATCAGCGGAACGCTGAAGCAGGCCCTGATGCCGGCGGCGTCCGCGGCGACGTTCCACGCCGGGAAGCGGCTGTCCGAGGCGGTGTCCTCGACGGTGACGGGCGACCGGGTGGACCAGGCCGTCAGGCACGGGCCCTCACCCAGGCTGTACTGGAGGTCGTCGGCCGTGCGCACGAGGGCGTCGGTGGCACCGACGCTGGTGCGCTCCGCGTCGTGGATGAGGGAGACGCCGGCGCCGACCGCGTTCGGCGTGGTCTCCTGCGCGACCTGCGCGAGGAGGTCCACGGCGTGCTGCGCGGTCTCCTGCGTCAGCGTCAGGCCGCGGATGCGGCCCAGGGTGGCACCCAGCTCACTGGAGAGGGGAAAAGGATCCATCAGTAGCCTCGAACGTCATGCCAGGCTTGATCCTGGCGCTGCGGGCCTTCTGCTAGACCACGATCGCGCGTTTCCGGCGATCAGCTGACCCCATCCTAGCCGTGCAGGTGCCGGCACCCGCAGCCGCTGGGAAATTACTCCCCGATAACCGCCGGCGTCTGGTTAGGATTGTCGCGACGACGCCACGGTCGCCGTGCCCACGGTCCCTCACCGATGGAATGGACGTGTCGGCGTCGTGCCGTCCATCCATCGAGTGTGAGGTGCTCCGCGCCATGACGAATGACGATTTGCAGAAGATCCGCGTGGCCGCGGCGGACAAGGAGGACGTCGAGTTCGAGCTCGACCGTGCCGAGCTGGTCCTGCAGGAGGCCGTGGCAGAGGCGCTCGTCCACGGTGAGGACATCGCCGTCGTCGCTGAGCTGGCGGAACTCCCGGTGGAGGACGTCGCGAAGCTGGCGGCGCAGGAGGCGACCCCGGGTTCCGTCCTGCCCTTCTGACGGCATCCGGCCGGGGAAAGGGGGCGCACTACCGCGGCGGAGTGCTCTCCCGGATGATGGTCTCCGTGGGGATCGCGCCGGGCCCCGCCGGACCGCCGGTCGCAGCGCCGTCGCGGGCGGTGCCCGTGGCGAGCCGGAGGGCGCGGCGTCCCACGTCCTCGAGAGGGATCCGCACCGTGGTGAGCGCGGGCGTGATGTCACGGACGGTCGGGATGTCGTCGTAGCCGGCCACACCGATGTCCTGCCCGGGCACCAGGCCCGCGTCGCGCAGCGCCGAGACGACGCCCACGGCCATGACGTCGTTCACCGCGAAGATGAGGTCAACGGTGGCACCGGTGGCCAGGAGTTCCTGCGTGCCGCGATAGCCGCCGTCCCGCGTGAAGTCGGCGTGGATGATGCGCTCGGCCGGCAGCTGGACCCCGTGCTCCGCGAGCCCGGCCGTGAAGCCGGCGAGCCGCTCCTGCGCGGTCCTGATCTCAGCGGGCCCGGCGATCACGGCGACGTCCCGGTAGCCGAGGCCGGCGAGGGCGACGGCGAGGTCCCGCGCGCCTCCGCGGTTGTCGAGCAGCACCGTTGCGAACGGCGCCGCGTCCTGGCTGATGAAGGCGACCTTGCCGCCCGTGTCCTCGAAGGAGGACAGCTCGGCGCGCAGGTGCTCCTCGAAGGGCGATCCCGTGGTGCGGGACCCCGCGAGGATCATGACCCGGGGGCGCTGGCCGCGGAGGGCCCGGACGGTGTCCAGTTCGCGCTGCGAGTTGCGGCCGGTCACGGCGATGGTCACCACGAGGTTCTCCTCGCTCGCGGCGTCGATCACCCCGGCGGCGATGCTCGAGAAGTAGGGATCGGCGATGTCCGCCACGAGGAGCGCCACGGTGGTGGTGCTGCCCTTGGCCACCGCCTGGGCGAACAGGTTGGTGGTGTAGCCGAGCCGTTGCGCGGCCTCCACCACGCGGAGCCGGTAGGACTCGTTCACCTTGCGCGCACTGCCGTTCAGCGACCGGGACGCCGTAGCGAGGGAGACACCTGCCTCGCGGGCGACGTCGTGCAGCGTCGCAGGACTCTTGCTGGCCGGTGCCGACATCGCTCGTACTCCTGGGGTCCGGGCGCCGGCCGTCCGGCCGCGCCCTGGTGGGTCTTCCGCGTCAAAGGGCCATTCTTGCACGGCGTCAGGCCTGCTTTCCGGGGCCGGTAAGCGCTTTCTCTGCTACTGTTCCGAGAACCGTACTGCCGACCGACCAGGGAGGATCCATGCCTCAGCCCGTCCCGATCGGAGCACCGGCACCGTTCGCCGACTCCCCCGGATCCGGCAGTGCCGGTGGCTCGGCCCCGACGCTCCGGGCCGCCATCCTGGGAACGGGCGGCGTGGCGCATCTTCACGCAGCCGCGCTCGCGGGCCTCGACGGGGTGGACCTCGTCGCAGCCGCGGACCCTTCCGAGCAGCACCTGACGGCCTTCGCCGACGCCTACGGCGTGCCCTCCCGGTTCTCCTCCCTCGGGGAGCTCCTCGCCGCGGGCGGCGTCGACGTCCTGCACATCTGCACGCCGCCCGGCGGTCATGCCGAGCAGACCGCCGCCGCCGTCCGCGCGGGTGCCCATGTCGTCGTCGAGAAGCCCGCGGCCCTGAGCCTCGAGCAGCTCGACACCATGCTCGACGCCGCCCGCGCCGCCCGGCGCGGACTCGCCGTCGTGTTCCAGCAGCGGTCCGGGTCGGCGGCTGCCAGGGTCAAGGAACTGCTCGACTCCGGTGTCCTCGGCAGGCCGCTGTCCGCGCTCTGCCAGACGCACTGGTACCGCGCGCCCGAGTACTTCGCCGTGCCATGGCGGGGCACCTGGGCCACGGAGGGCGGTGGCACCACCCTCAGCCACGGCAGCCACCAGATCGACCTCCTCGCGTACCTCCTCGGCGAGTGGGAGTCGGTGCACGCGACGCTCTGGCGGCAGCAGCACGACATCGAGACCGAGGATCTGTCGCACGCATCGCTCGTCTTCGCCTCCGGGGCCGTGGCATCCGTGGTCACCACCGTCCTGGGGCCCCGGCAGTCGAGCCTCATCAGGATCGACACCGAGCACGCCACCATCGAGCTGGAGCATCTGTACGGGCACGCGCACGCGGACTGGACCATCACCCCGGCCGCCCATGTCGACGAGGAGACGTCCTCGGCGTGGGTCCTGCCCGAACTCGAGATCCCCAGCGGGCACGACGCGCTCCTCGCCGACATCTACGCGTCACTGGGCTCCGGTAACGGTATGCCCCCGATCGTGTCCCACCCGAGCCGGGCGCTCGAGATCGTCACGGGTATCTACGCCTCGGCGCGCGAGGGTCGCTGGCTGACCCGCGCGGACCTCGCCGACCCGGCGCTGCGGGGGCCGCTGGCCGCCCCCGTCACCGATGGAAGGCGCCGCGCGGACGGGGCCGGCGGGACGACGGCGTGAGTGCCTCCGTTCCCCTCTCGGTCGGCGGGCGCCCGGCCGGGCTCCTGCACGACGGCACCGACGAGCCCACCGACCACTCACCACGCCCCTTCGTCCACCCGCTCCTCACACCGGGCGGCGTGACGGTCTCCGGCGACCGGCCGTCCGACCATCCCTGGCACCACGGCCTGGGAATCGCCCTCTCGACCGTGACGGTGGCCGGGCAGGCCCACCCCGTCAACCTCTGGGGAGGGCCCACCTTCCTGCGCGGCGAGGGCTACGTCCAGCTGCCGAACAACGGTGTCCAGCAGGTCCGCTCCACCGACGGTCGTTCCGCCGACAGCCGTTCCTCCGACGCCACTGAAGACCGCGTGCGGCAGCAGCTGGTCTGGCGGGCGGCGGACGGCGCCGAGGTCCTCGCCGAGGAGAGGATCTGGTTCGTGGATGCCGTCCGGGCCCGCGGCGTCGACTGGTTCCGCACCACGGTCAGCAGCCGCTGGACCAACACCGGCGGGGGCGGCCTGGCGTTCGGGAGTCCGACCACGTCGGGACGGCCCGATGCCGGCTACGGCGGGTTCTTCCTGCGGCTGGCGCAGACCTTCGACGGAGCGACCGTCCTCGGCGCCCCGGATCCGAGCCCCGCGGGTGACCCGCACCGGGACGCCGGGGGAGTACGGCCGCCCCCGCCCACCGCCGTCGAGCTGGACGAGGCGGAGGCCATGGGGCGCTCTGGCCCGTGGCTCGGCGTCCGTTCGGCGACAGCGTCGGTGCTCATGGTCCCCGGGCGGGGTGGCCACGGCGGACCGGTGCCCTGGTTCGTGCGGACCACCGGTACGCCGATGCTCTGTGCGGCGCCGTTCTTCCACGAGGAGGTCGCGCTCGCTCCTGCGGCCACGGTGGAGTGGGCCTGGTCCGTCCTCGTCGCCGACGGTGCCGTCCCGGGCGCGGCCTTCGCGGCGGCGGCGCGGGTGCCGTTCCCGGCGGTCGGCCCGACGGATCCGCTCGGCACCTAGGCTGGGCGCATGGCCCTCATCCACGACGTCACCCTGCGCCCCTCCAAGCTCGAGCTCCTCGTCGGGTGGCTGCCGCAGCAGCCCTGGGCGTCCGGGCTGTCGGGGGCACCGGACCGCGTGGCGTCCTTCCGCTTCGACGATCCCGCGGGAGAGGTGGGCGTGGAGACCCTGCTGATCGGCGTGGGGCCGGATCTGCTCCAGGTACCCCTGACCTACCGTGGCGCGCCCGTGGATGCGTGGACCGGGCACCTCGTGGGCACGCTCGATCATCCCGCACTGGGGCAGCGCTGGGTGTACGACGGCGTCGCCGATCCCGTGTACCTCGCGACCCTCGCGGGCGCGGTGTACGACGGCGCCCCGCAGGCCGAGCAGTTCCGTGAGGTCGAGGGCCGGCGGATACCGATCGAGCCCACCCTCACGCTCGGGTGGTCGGAGGGCGGGGACCGCCGCGTGGAGCCCGCTGTGGGCGGGACCGTCGCCCGCCTGGAGACGGCCCGCGGGCCCGTGCTGCTGTTCCGTGTCCTCGACCCGCGCGCCGAGATCCTCGGCCGGACAGCTCTGCTCGCCTCACGGGAGGACTGGACGGTGCAGCTCGCAGCTGCAGTCTAGGCGACGGCGAAGGACCGCGGGGCGCCGCACGCGCCCCGACCGCCGTCCCGGGGCTAGAGGCCGAGCTTGTCGAGCACCGGCAGTTCGGCCCGTGCGCGGGTCTTCGCCTCGGCCGCCGTCGGGGCGGCGACCGCGATCCCGGCGATCCGCTGGGCGTCGGCGAGCGTCACGCTGGCGAGCACGGCGCCCACCCCGGCGAGGGCGCGCGGCGTCATCGAGAGCGTCGAGACGCCGAGCCCCACGAGGACGACGGCGAGAGCGGGATCCGCCGCAGCCTCGCCGCACACACCCACGGGCTTGTCGTGACCCTCCGCGGCAGAGCCCTGGACGGTCAGCTGCACCATGCGGAGCACCGCGGGCTGCCACGAGTTGTTGAGTGCCGCGAGTGAGCCGAGCTGGCGGTCGGCCGCCATGGTGTACTGCGTGAGGTCGTTGGTGCCCAGGCTCGCGAAGGCCACCTCACCGAGGATCGCCTCCGCCATGACCGCGGCGGAGGGGACCTCCACCATGACGCCCGGGGTCTGCAGGCCGGCGGCGGCGCACATCCGGGCGAAGTCGGCGGCTTCCTCGGCGGTCGAGATCATCGGTGCCATGACCCACACGTCGGCGGTGGCCTGGGCGGCGGCATCGGCGATCGCCGCGAGCTGGCGCTCGAGGACACCCGGGGAGGTGAGGTCGGTCCGGTAGCCGCGGACGCCGAGGGCCGGGTTCGGTTCGGAGGCATCGGTGAGGAAGGGCAGCGGCTTGTCGGCGCCCGCATCGAGCGTGCGCACCACCACCTTCCTGCCGGGGAAGGCGTCGAAGACACCCTTGTACGCCTCGATCTGCTCCTCGGCCGTCGGTTCCGTGTCGCGTTCGAGGAAGCAGAACTCCGTGCGGAGCAGGCCCACGCCCTGGGCGTTCGCCTCGGCGGCCTTGACGGCGTCCTTGGCTCCGCCCACGTTGGCGAGCAGCGGGACCTCGTGGCCGTCGGAGGTGATGCCCACGCCGTCGAACACGGTGAGGGCGGCGGCCGCCGTCCTGTAGGCCTCGGCGGCGGCTTCCTCCTCCGCGCCGGGATTCAGGGCGATGGTGCCCGCGGCGCCGTCCACGTAGACCACGGCGTCCTTCTCGATCCCGTCGACACCCGTCGCGGCGACGACGGCCGGCAGGCCCAGTGAGCGCGCGATGATCGCGGTGTGGGACTGCGGACCGCCACCGGAGGTGACGAGGGCGAGGACCATGGCGGGATCGAGCGTGGCGGTGTCGGCGGGGGCGAGGTCCTCGGCGACCAGGACGAAGGGCGTGTCGGAGGAGGGGATGCCGGGGGCGGGCAGGCCGCGCAGTTCGGCGACGATCCGCGCCCGGACATCCAGGACGTCGGCCGTCCTCTCGGCCATGTAGCCGCCGAGGTTGTGGAGCATCTCGGCGACCGAGGCGCCGGCCTCCCAGACGGCGCGGGCCGGGGACGTCCCCTTGGTGATCAGCTTCGTCGCGGACTTCAGCAGCATGGGGTCCGCGGCCATGAGTGAGGTCGCCTGGAGGACGGCCTTCGCATCGCCCTTGGCGATGCCGGCCCGGCGCTTCAACTCCTCCTGCACCGCCTTCGACGCGGTCTTCAGCGCGGCGATGGCCTCGTCCGGAGCGTCCGGGGAGTCGTGGCGTTCACCTGCGGGAGGTTCGCTGACGGGTGTCGGCATGTGACGGACGGGTCCGATCACGCGTCCGGGACTGACTCCGACCCCTGCGAAATTCTCCATTGAACGTCCTCGTTTCGTTGCCGGTGGTGATCTCGGTCTAACACCATTGTGCCGCCAGGCGCAAAGACCTCGTGTGAGCCACTTCATATAACAGTGCTATAGGTGTTACGGTAGCAGGCATGAAAAAGGTAGGCGAACCCGCGCCTAAGACCAGGCTGCTCAAGGCCGCCGCGGCATTGCTCGCGGAGTCCAACGGCGAGCCCGTCTCGACCCGGCAGATCACGGAGGCCGCCCGGGTGTCGGCGCCGACGCTGTACCACCACTTCGGTGACAAGGAGGGCCTGTTCGACGCCGTCGTCGCGGAGGGCTTCTCCGAGTATCTCGACGGAGAACGATCCCTCCCCACCTCGGGCCAGCCCATCGAGGACCTCCGGATGCACTGGGATAACCACGTGCAGTTCGGGCTCGACCACCCGCATCTCTACCTCGTCATGTTCGGGAACATCCGCCCGGAACGCCGTCCGTCGATGGTGGCGAGTGCCGAGGCGTTCCTCGAGGAGGTCCTCGCCCGCGCCGCCGAGGCGGCCCGCCTCGTGGTCTCGCCCCACGAGGCTGCGCGGAGCATGCTCGCAGCCAACATCGGCGTCACGCTGATGCTGATCGCGGAACCGGCCGCCAAACGCAACCTCGAGCTCTCCGCCATGACACGGGAGGCCGTGATCTCCGCGGTCGCCACCGATTCGGAAGCGGACCCGGTGACCGACACCGAGGGGACGCCGTCGGTCGTCGTGGCCGCGATCGCCCTCAACGCGGCGCTCCAGTCCTCGCATCCGGATCAGCTCTCCAGTTCGGAACTCAAGCTCTTCCTCGAATGGCTCCAGCGGATCTCCAGCAGATCCGGGACCTGACGCGCTTCACCCACCACCCATCCCTCCCGGCAGAGTTGCGGGGACAACGGTAAGGAAAGAATGTGGCAATACAAGTAGAGGCACGATCCGGAACCAGTACCCGGGTCCGCGTGCAGAAGTTCGGAGCCTTCCTCTCGGCGATGATCATGCCCAACATCGGTGCATTCATCGCGTGGGGCCTGATCACGGCACTGTTCATCGAGGCCGGGTACTTCCCCGTGGGCGTCCTCGGCGGCTTCGGGGAGAACGCGGCGGGGGATCCGAACGTGGGGCTCGTCGGCCCCATGATCACCTACCTGCTGCCGCTGCTCATCGGCTACACCGGCGGCAAGATGATCTACGAGACCCGAGGCGGGGTCGTCGGTGCCGCGGCCACGATGGGCGTGATCGTCGGGACGAGCATCCCGATGTTCATCGGTGCCATGATCATGGGCCCGCTCACCGCCTACCTGATGAAGAAGCTCGACTCCATCTGGGACGGCAAGATCCGCCCCGGCTTCGAGATGCTCGTCAACAACTTCTCCGCGGGAATCTTCGCGGCGATCATGGCGGTCTTCGGCCTGCTGGCCGTCGGCCCCGTGGTGACCCTGTTCAGCGACGCCGCGGGCAGGGGCGTGGACTTCCTGGTCAGCAACGGCCTGCTGCCCTTCACGAGCATCCTGATCGAGCCGGCGAAGATCCTCTTCCTCAACAACGCCATCAACTACGGCGTGCTCACACCCCTCGCCACACAGGAGGCCACCGAGACGGGGAAGTCGCTGCTGTTCCTGCTCGAGGCCAACCCCGGCCCCGGTCTCGGCCTCCTGCTCGCCTACGCGATCTTCGGCCGCGGCATGGCCAAGGCCTCCGCTCCCGGCGCCATCATCATCCAGTTCCTCGGCGGCATCCACGAGATCTACTTCCCCTACGTGCTCATGAAGCCCCTCATGGTCCTCGCCGTGATCGGTGGCGGCATGGCCGGTATCTTCACGCTCGTCCTCACGGGAGCCGGCCTGCGCTCGCCCGCGGCGCCGGGCAGCATCATCGCCGTCTACGCGGCGACGGCGTCCGACAGTTTCGTCGGCGTCACGCTGTCCGTCCTCATGGCGGCAGCCGTCAGCTTCCTCATCGGCTCCGTCATCCTCAAGACCTCGAAGTCCTCGGACGACGACGACATCTCGGGTGCCGCAGCCAAGATGGAGGGACTGAAGGGCAAGAAGAGCTCCGTCGCCGGGAACTTCGCGTCCTCGTCGGCCACCGACGGTCCCATCCGCTCCATCGTCTTCGCCTGCGACGCCGGGATGGGTTCCTCCGCCATGGGCGCCTCGGTCCTCCGCAACAAGATCAAGGCCGCCGGCTTCCCGGACGTCAAGGTCACTAACTCGGCCATCGCCAACCTGAAGGACGACTACGACGTCGTCGTCACGCACCAGGACCTCGCCGCGCGCGCCGAGCCCCTGACGCGGAGCGCCACGCACGTGGCCGTCGACAACTTCATGAACAGCCCGCGGTACGACGAGATCGTCGAACTGGTCCGCGCCAGTGCGGCGGCCGAGGGCGGCGTCGACCCGAAGGCCCCGATGCCCGCAGCAGCGGCATCCGAGGTCGACGACGTCAGCCACGGCGACGCAGCCGCGGGCGGCAACGACGTCCTGGCCGAGGAGAGCGTCGTCCTGCACGGCAGCGCCACGACCCAGGAGGACGCCATCAACGAGGCGGGCCGCCTGCTGGTGGATCGCGGCGCGGTGGATGCCACCTACGTCGCCGCCATGCACGAGCGCGAGAAGTCGGTCCCGACCTACATGGGCAACTTCCTCGCCATCCCGCACGGTACCAACGCGGCGAAGGACCTCATCAGGCGCTCGGCCGTCTCGGTGGTGCGCTACCCCGAGGGCATCGACTGGAACGGCAAGCAGGTGAAGTTCGTGGTCGGCGTCGCCGGCGTCAACAACGAGCACCTGTCCATCCTCTCCGCGATCGCCCGTGTCTTTTCCGACAAGGACCAGGTGGCCAAGCTCGACGAGGCCACCTCGGTGGACGAGGTCCTCGCCCTCTTCGGAAAGGTCAATGCGTAGTGAAGGCAGTACATTTCGGTGCCGGCAACATCGGACGCGGCTTCGTGGGGCTCCTGCTCCACGAAGCCGGGTACGAGGTGGTCTTCGCCGACGTCGCGGACGCCCTGATCGACCAGTTGGCCTCGACGCCCGGCTACGAGGTCCATGAGGTCGGTGAGGAGCCTGCTGTGAAGACGGTGGACAACTACCGCGCCCTCAACTCGCGCTCGCAGGAGGAGGAGGTGGTCGCGGAGATCGCCTCGGCCGAGATCGTGACCACCGCCGTGGGACCGAATGTCCTGAAGTTCCTGGCCCCGGTCATCGCCCGGGCCATCGCACAGCGCGACGCCGCGTCGGCACCCCTGCAGGTCATGGCCTGCGAGAACGCCATCAACGCGACGGATCTCCTGCGGCGCGAGGTGGAGCAGGTCTACGACGGTGCGGACCTTCCGGCCCGCGCGGTCTTCGCCAACACGGCCGTCGACCGGATCGTCCCGAACCAGGCCGAGGGCCAGGGTCTCGACGTGACGGTGGAGACCTTCTTCGAGTGGGTCATCGACCGCACGCCGTTCGCGGGCCGGGCTCCGGAGATCCCCGGGGCCACCTATGTGGACGACCTCGCCCCGTACATCGAGCGCAAGCTGTTCACGGTGAACACCGGACACGCCTCGGCCGCCTACTTCGGCTACGCAGCCGGTGTGGACAAGATCGCCGACGCGATGGCGGACGAGGGGATCGCGGGCAAGGTGCGCGCGGTCCTCGACGAGACCAAGCAGCTGCTGGTGTCGAAGCATGGCTTCGACGAGGCGGAGCAGGAAGCGTACGTGCAGAAGATCCTGCGCCGTTTCACGAACCAGCACCTGCCGGACACGGTGGTGCGTGTGGGACGAGCGCCGCTGCGGAAGCTGAGCCGTCATGAGCGCTTCGTGGGACCGGCTGCCGAACTGGCGGAGCAGGGCGTCCACCCGGCGGCCCTGCTCGAGGCGATGCGGGCGGCGCTGACCTTCACGGCGCAGGACGATCCGGAGGTCGCGGCGCTGGCCGAGATCCTCGCATCGCAGGCCCCGGACCAGGCGACGACGTCGATCACCGGCCTCGAGGCGGATCACCCGCTGTACGTCCCGGTGCGGGACCTGATCGCGCAGCACGCTCCGGGGCACCACCCGGCGTAGGGCCCGGACCTGCACCGCAGGGAAGGGGGGAGGGGGCGGCTTCGGCCGCCCCCTCTTCGCGTGCCTGCCCTTGACGGATCCCCGGGGGACTCCTAGCGTGTTAAGGAAAGCGTTTTCCAAACAGAGGATTCAATGATGAGTTCGGTACAGAAAACAGCACGGCCCGTCTGCGTCGCCCTGACCGCCGGAGTCCTCCTCACCGCCGGCCTGTCGGTCCCCGCCCTCGCCCAGGGTGGGGGAACGGCGAATGGGGCACCGATCGGCGGGGTCCAGCTCGAGTACCTCGACCGCGGGCTGGTGGCCGCCGCCACGCCGCAGGGCGTCTTCCTCAGCTGGCGCCTGAGTGCCACCGAGGCGGCGGAGGGAGCAGCCGGCGCCGGCGGACCCGACTTCACGGTCTACCGGGACGGACAACCGATAGCGACGGTCACGGACAGCACGAACTTCCTCGATCCCTCCGTCATCGGGCCCGCCGCGGCGGGTGCTGCGCGCTACAGCGTCGCCGCCGTCGTCGACGGACTCGAGGTGTACCGCAGCGCCGAGGTTGCGCCCTGGGCCCAGGCATACACCGACCTCCCGCTGGACAGACCGGCCGACGGCGTCACGCCGGCAGGGGAGGCCTACACCTATGCGGCGAACGACATGAGCGTCGGGGACGTGGACGGTGACGGTTCCTACGAGTACTTCGTGAAGTGGGACCCGTCGAACTCGAAGGACGTGTCGCAGGTCGGGTACACGGGCAACACCTACATCGACACCTACGCCGCGGACGGCCGGCTGCTCAGCAGGATCGACCTCGGGGTGAACATCCGCTCCGGCGCCCACTACACGCAGTTCATGGTGTCCGACTTCGACGGCGACGGGCGCTCGGAGCTGATGCTGAAGACGGCGCCCGGAACGAAGACCAGCACCTACGGCCCGGACGGCGGCGTGCTGTCCGAGGAGTACGTCACCCTCCCCCAGGCAGACGTCGCGGCAGGCTTCGGCGACACCGACGACTACCGGCTGAGCGCCGCCGGGTACTACGAGCACGTCGTCGATCTCTTCTCCGGCTGGCAGGACCACCCCGAGGTGGCCGCCGGGAACTGGCCCGCCACGCTCGAGGAGGCCTTCGGGATCGAACCCCGGTACGAGTACCCGCTCTCCGACGCCGACGCGCGGGCCATGGCCGACTACTTCATGGACGTCTACGCCCCGTCCCGCAGTGCCCGCAACAACCTCCGCGCGTTCGAGGGCTTCATCGTCGACGGACCCGAGTACCTGAGCGTGTTCGAGGGGGCCACCGGTGCCGAATTGGAGACCGTGCCCTACGAGCCCGGCCGCGGTGACGACGGCCTGATGTGGGGCGACTACGCGATGGCGCGGATCGAGCCGGGCAACCGCGTGGACCGCTTCCTCGCGGGCGTGGCCTACCTCGACGGCGAGAACCCGTCGGCCGTGTTCGCACGCGGCTACTACACGCGGGCCACCGTCGTCGCCTACCGCTGGGACGGCGAGCAGCTGACGCGCGACTGGGCCGTGGACTCGGGCCACGTCCCCATGTCCAACCCCTTCAACGACGGACCGCACGGTGGCACGGGCACCAGCCCCGACTTCGGGACCCTCACCGGGCAGGGCTTCCACTCCCTGAGCGCTGCCGATGTGGACGGCGACGGGCGCCAGGAGATCGTTTACGGGAGCGCGACCATCGACGACGACGGCTCGCTCCTCTACAGCTCCTTCGACGCCCTCCCGGCCGGGAGCTCCGCTCCGGGTACGGTGGCGAAGCTCGGTCATGGCGATGCGATGCACGTCACGGACATCGACCCCGACCGCCCGGGCCAGGAGATCTTCTCGGTCCACGAGGGCGCCACGGGCGCGCCCTACGGATGGGCCATGCGCGACGCCTCGAACGGCGAGGTGCTCTTCGGGGGGTACACGGGCAAGGACACCGGACGCGGCATGATCGGTGACGTCGATCCTGCCGTCCGGGGCCTGGAGAACTGGGCCGTCGGACTCCGCTCGGCCTCGGGCACGCTCCTGCAGCCCACCGGGTACGGCACCAACATGAGTATCCGCTGGGCCGCGGACGGCACTACGCAGCTCGTCAACGGCTCGGGCAACCAGACCCCCACCATCGACGACGCACGCCGTGGCCGGCTGCTGACGGCGACCGACACGCGGACCAACAACGGGACCAAGGGCAACCCGTCGCTCGTCGCCGACGTGTTCGGTGACTGGCGCGAGGAACTCCTCGTCCGGACGGCGGACAGCTCGGCGATCAGGATCTTCACGAGCACCGAGGTGACGGACCGCAAGCTGTACACGCTGATGCACGACCCCCAGTACCGCGCGGAGATCGCCCGGCAGAACACGGCCTACAACCAGCCCGCGTACACGAGCTTCTACCTCGCCTCCGATACCGACCTTGCCGCGGTGCCGGTACCGGACGCCTTCCTGCTCGGCGCCCTGCCGGCCCTGCAGCGGCAGCTCGAGGAGTTCATCGTCTCCGGCCGGGTCACCGGGCCGGCCGTGCAGCAGCTCCGCGCCCCGCTCGATCAGGCACAGCGCGCGGTGGACCGGGACCAGGCGGGCCAGGCCGCTCGTGCCCTGGAGAAGTTCATCGACCGGCTGGGCAGGGACAAGCCGGGCTCGGTCGAACGGCAGGCGCGCACCATGCTGGAGCGCTCGGCGACCCTGGTCCTGCCGACCCTGCACTGACGGGGCGGACGGAGACGTCCGGCAGGGCCGCGTGCGGACGGGTACGCGGCCCTGCCGGATCCATGCCCGGAGGAAGTGGCTCGTTCCACGCCGTGATTGTCGGTTAGATTGACAGGTGTGACCAACGCTTCCCGTGACCTGCTGTCGATCGTCTACTCCAGCAGCGCTGCTCATCCCTACGACGACGAGGGCCTCGGCGCCCTGCTCGCGCTGTGCAGGGCGAACAACGCCCGCAACGAGCTCACGGGCATGCTGCTCTACCGGAACGGGCGTTTCCTGCAGGTCCTCGAAGGGCCGGAGGACCAGCTGCGGCGCCGGATGTCCATCATCGCCGCGGACCCCGAGCACACGGACGTGCGGGTCCTGTTGCAGGAGACCATCGACGAACGCCAGTTCCCCGACTGGACGATGGGCTACGAGCCCGTGTCGGAGACCCTCGAGGAGGACGTGCCGGGCTACCGCAGCACGTTCTCGGATCTCGAGCGCGAGCAGGAGCCCACGCACTCCCTGCAGGCGCTCAAGGAACTCATCCGCTGGTTCCAGGACCGTGCCGTCCAGCTGCGCTGATGGTCCCGACGGCGGCGGAGTCCTGACCCATGGCCGATCCCGTCGCGCGACCCACCGCTGAGGACCCCGCGGCTTTCCTCGCGGCCGTCCAGCACCCCGTCCGCCGCAGGGACGGGGTGGCGCTCGCCGCCCTGATGGGCGCGGTGACCGGTGCGCCCGCCACGATGTGGGGACCCTCCATCGTGGGCTTCGGCTCCTACCACTACAGCTACGCCTCCGGTCACCAGGGTGACGCCGCAGCCGTCGGGTTCTCCCCGCGGAAGGCGCACCTCGTCCTGTACGGACTGACCTACGGCCCCGGCGCGGGGGACTTGCTCGCGCGCCTCGGGAAGCACCGGCGTGGAGCGGGATGCCTCTACGTGAACACCCTGGCCGATGTCGACCCGGGCGTGCTGCGGCTCCTGGTCGCGGGCGGTTACGACCACGCGACGACGGTCCTGCACGTGCCCCGGCAGTCCTGAGGACCGCTCGCAGCGCGCAGGGGCGGACTGCGAGCGGTTCCGCGGGCTCACAAGGGGTGCGCGACGGAGGACGGGGGGTCAGCCGCCCATGATCTCGCGGACGAACGCCAGGTGCTCGACGTCCTGGAAGGCGCCGCCCTGCTCGTGTCCGTTGTACGGGTAGACCTTCATCCGTGCAGGGCCCGCGTAGTGGTTGTGCGCCGCGAAGACGCACGACGGCGGGCACACGTCGTCGAGCAGTCCCACGGAGAACAGCGCGGGCATGGTGCTGCGCGCGGCGAAGTTCACGCCGTCGAAGTAGCTGAGCGTGCGGAAGACGGTGTCGACGTCGTTGCGCCTGGTCCCGAGGTATCTCGAGATCTCCGCGTAGGGCGCCGTGTCCACGATCTCGGTGGCGCGTCGCATGTGCGCGAGGAAGGGGACGTCGACGATCGCCCCCACCGGAGGGGTGCCGTTCACGCGCTGGGTGAGAGCCGCCGTGGCGAGGGTGATGCCCCCGCCCTGACTCCCGCCCGAGATGACGATCCGTGCCGCATCGACGGCGGGGTGGGCCTGCGCCGCCGACACGGCATGCACCGCATCCACGAAGAGCCGCCGGTAGTAGTAGGTGTCGGGTTCCTGGATGCCCAGGGTCATGAAGCCGCCGTGGTGCGGCCCGGCCAGGGGGCCGTCCATGGTGTCCCCGGTCCGGTGTCCGGCCCCCTGCCCGCGGAGGTCCATCACGAAGTGGGCGTAGCCGGCGCTCGGCAGGCCCGTCCACTCGCCGAGGAGGCCACGTCCGCCGCCGTACCCGATGTACGTGATGACCGTCGCCAGCGGGCCCTCCACGTGCCGGGGCCGCAGCAGCCAGCCTTTCACGGGCTGCCCGTCGAAGCCGGCGAAGGTCACGTCCTCGGTCACGAGCTGCGAATACCCGGCGTCGACCTCCACGAACATCGGCTGCGCCCTGTGGACGCGCTGTCCGTCGAGCGTGCGGTCCCAGAAGGAATCGAAATCAGTGGGCTCGTCCCGCTCGGGGCGGTAGCGCTGCAGATCGGCGAGCGGCATGTCGAATTGGGGCATGGGGTGCATCCTTTCACGCGCCGGATGAGCGAGGATAGTGGGCGACGACGTCCCGCCCTCATCCGACTGTTGACCATTGATACGATTCAATCTACGCTGTGGGATAACGCTTTCCCGAAGCGTTCCACGATGGCTGACGATGAAGTTTTCCAGGAGGACAACGATGTTCCGCACTCTCACACGGCGCACCCTGACGGGTGTCGCGGCCCTGGCGGCCACCGGGTTGGTCCTGACCGGTTGCGGCGGTGGCGGGAATGAGCCGGCCGCCCTCGACACCGAGGAGCAGATCACCCTCAACTACACCTTCTGGGGCAACGACGACCGCGCTGCGCGGTACGACAAGGCGATCGCCGCGTTCGAGGAGGAATACCCGAACATCACGATCAACGACACCTTCACCGACTACCCCTCCTACTGGGAGAAGCGTCAGACCGAGGCTGCCGGTGGTGGCCTGCCCGACGTCATGCAGTTCGACTACACGTACCTCCGCCAGTACGGCGACAACGGCCTGCTGCTGAACCTCGAGGACTACTTCGGCAGCGGCATCACGACCGACGCGATCGACGAGACCCTCCTGGCCACCGGCACGCTGGAGGACGGGACCTTCGCCATCCCCACCGGCTACAGCGCCTGGTCCGTGTTCCAGAACCCGGGTCTGCTCGCAGACACGGGGGTGGAACCCTACGAGGGCGGCACGAGCTGGGAGGACTACGACGCCTACATGGCCTCCGTGACCGAGGCGGGCGGCGGGACCGTCTACGGCGGCACCGACACGACACAGCGCATCCAGGACCTCGAGCTGAAGCTGCGGCAGCAGGGCCGTGAACTGTTCACCGAGGACGGTGAGCTCAACTTCACGCAGGAGGAGCTGGCCGAGCACTGGACCGAGGGCCAGGAGAACCGCGACAGCGTCACCGTTCCGCAGAGCAAGCTGGAGGAGATCAACCCGGTCTCCGGATTCGGCGGCGCCATCACCACCAGCGAGATGAGCTGGAGCAACTTCCTCGGTGGTTACCTCGGCGACTCGGGGGCCGAGGAGATCACCATCGTGGCACCTCCCACGAGCAACCCCGACGAGAAGGACCTGTACCGGAAGGTCGGCCTCATGCAGGCCGCGTCCGCCCAGACGGAGCATCCCGAAGCTGCCGCAGCGTTCGTGGACTTCCTCATCAACAGCCCCGAGGTCGGCGAGATCTTCGGTGCGACGCTCGGCATCCCCGCCTCGGAGACGCAGCTCGAGGGAGCGAACCTCGAAGGACCCGACAAGGCCGTGAAGGACTACCTCGACTCGATCGAGGAGCGCATCGGTGACGCTCCGGCGGCACCCGTCAACGGCTTCGGCGCCGTCGAGCAGACCTTCTGGGACCTCGGCAAGTCGATCGGCCTGGGCGCCGTCACGCCGGAGGACGCCGCGAAGCAGTTCTTCGACGAGGCCGCCGTCACGCTCGGTAACTAGCAGGACAAGGAGTCAGCCCGTGACCACGGATTCGGCGCACGCGCCGGCAACACCCCGCACCGCCGCATCCGGTGCCCGTCCGGCGGATCATCGCCGGACGGGCACGCCCCGCCCGCGCCGCAGGAACCGGGACACGGTCGCCGGCTACGTGTTCCTCTCGCCCTGGCTGCTCGGCTTCGTCGGGCTCACCCTCGGTCCCATGCTGGCCTCGCTGTACCTGGCCTTCACGGACTACAACCTCTTCACCGCCCCGGAGTGGACGGGCCTCGAGAACCTGACCCGGATGGCCGGTGACGAGCGCTTCTGGGACTCGGTGAGGATCACGCTGATCTACGTGCTCGTCGGGACGCCGATCAAGCTTGCAGCGGCGCTCGCCGTGGCGATGCTGCTGAACTACAAGGCCCGCGGCACGGGATTCTTCCGCTCCGCCTTCTATGCGCCGAGCCTCATCGGCGCGAGCGTGAGCATCGCCCTCGTGTGGCGTGCCATGTTCTCCACGGAGGGGCCCGTGGACAGCACGCTGAACCTGTTCGGCATCAACATGGGCGGCTGGATCGGTAACCCGTCCCTGATCATGCCGATGATGATCCTGCTGGCCGTGTGGCAGTTCGGCGCCCCCATGGTGATCTTCCTCGCCGGACTCAAGGGCGTCCCCGCGGAACTGTACGAGGCGGCGTCGGTCGACGGCGCGAAGTCCTGGCGCAAGTTCATCAGCGTCACGGTGCCGATGCTCTCGCCGGTGATCTTCTTCAACCTGCTGCTGGAGATGATCAACGCCTTCCAGATCTTCGCCTCGGCCTACATCATCGGCTCCGGGACCGGCGGACCCGGGGGAGCCACGAACTTCTACACCGTGTACCTCTACACAAGGGCCTTCGCGAACAACCAGATGGGCTATGCGTCGGCCATGGCCTGGGTCCTCCTGCTCGCCGTAGGAGTCCTGGCCTTCATCCTCTTCCGCACCTCCAAGAGCTGGGTCCACTACGCAGGAGACTCCAAGTGACCACGATCGAATCGAACCCTGCCGTCCCGGTGCCGGTGGACCCGGACCACCGGAGGCAGTCCGGCCCCCGCCGGCGGCCCATGCGCCGCCACCTCCCGACAGCACTCTGGATCGTAGGGATCGCGGCGCTGACGGCTGTCGTCCTCTACCCGCTCCTGTGGATGTTCTCGGCGTCGTTCAAGCCCAATGCGGAGTTCGGCAGCAACCAGGGGCTCCTCCCGGAGAACCCCACCTTCGACAACTTCGTGAAGGTCATGCAGGGCATCGCCGGCATCCCCACGTGGAAGTTCTTCCTGAACTCGCTCATCCTCGCCGTCGGCGCAGTGATCGGTACCGTGATCTCCTCGTCGATGGCCGCCTACGCGTTCTCGCGCATCACCTTCAAGGGCAGCAAGATCCTGTTCGCCGCCATGATCGGGACGCTGCTCCTGCCGTTCCACGTGCTGATCATCCCGCAGTACATCATCTTCCGGAACCTCGGCCTGATCGACACCTTCTGGCCGCTGCTCGCCGGCAAGTTCCTCGCCACCGAGGCGTTCTTCGTCTTCCTGATGGTGCAGTTCATCCGCAACCTGCCCCGTGAGCTCGACGAGGCCGCGCGCATCGACGGCTGCGGCCACGGGCGGATCTTCCTGTCCATCACGCTGCCGCTCATCAAGCCGGCCCTGATCACGTCGTCGATCTTCGCGTTCATCTGGAGCTGGAACGACTTCCTCGGTCCGCTCCTGTACCTGAACTCGCCGGACAAGTACCCCCTGCCGCTGGCACTGAACATCTTCAACGACCAGACGAGCACGTCGGACTACGGCGCCACGATCGCCATCTCGGTGCTGGCGCTGCTCCCGGTCATGCTGTTCTTCATCATCTTCCAGCGGTTCCTCGTGGACGGCGTCGCCACCCAGGGCCTGAAGGGATGACCCGGGGCCGGCGGGACGTTGCAGCCGAGCGCGGGCGTCTTTCGGCCGTCCGCGACGGCAGCGCCGTGCGCTGGCCCGGTGCGACGGCGAGGTTCGCCCTGTTCGGCGAGGTGCTCTGGGTCGGCGTCCTGTGCTGTGTCGCCGCGCTCGGGATCATCACGCTCCCGGCGTCCCTCGCGGCCGGGTCCGCGCACCTCCACCGCTTCCTCCGTGCGGAGGACTCGACCGTGCGGCAGTTCCTGGCTGACTTCAGCGCAGCGCTGCGCACCGGCTGGCAGGCGGGGATCGGCGTGCTCGTCGCGGCCGCGCTGCTCCTGCTGGACATCGTCGTCGCCGGCTCGGGCCTCCTGCCCGGCGGGCCCCTCGTGCTCGGGGCCGGGATCCTGCTCCTCGTCGGGCTGCTGTGCGGCCTCGCGGGCACCACTGCGCGCTGGTACGCGACGCGGTCCTGGCGCATCGCGGCGCGCCACTGGCTCAGCGACGCGCGCCAGGACCCGGCGGGGATCCTGTGGCTCGCCGCCGCCGTCGTCCTCACCGCCGTGGTCACCTGGCAACTTCCGCCGCTGATCGTCCCGGGTGTGGGCTGCCTCGTCTTCGCGGCCCTCGCGACGTCTGTGCGGGAGCGCCGGAGGCGCTCCTGACGCGCCCGGCGCACCGTCCCGGTCGCACCGCCCCAGGCCCGACCCAGATCCGACCCTGATCCGACCCAGATCCGATCCAGATCCGCCCCTGATCCGACCCAGTCCACCCGCATCCCCCGTAGCACCGGCAGCACCGGCAGCACCGGCAGACAACAGGAGACCACGTGCACTACGGCGCCGATTACAACCCCGAGCAATGGCCCGAGGAGGTGTGGCCCGAGGACGTCGCCCGCATGCGCGAGGCCGGCGTCACCCTGGTGAGCCTCGGCATCTTCTCCTGGGCGCGCATCCAGCCCTCCGAGCACGAGTTCGACTTCGCGTGGCTGGACCGCGTCATCGGGCTGCTGCACGAGGGCGGCATCGCCGTGGACCTCGCCACGGCCACGGCCTCACCGCCGCCCTGGGCGACCGTCGCCTACCCGGAGATGCTCGCGGCCGACGAGAACGGGACACCCTACTGGCACGGCAGCCGCCAGCACTATGCGCCGTCGTCGCCCGCCTACCGCAGGCTCGCTGCGGCCCTCGTGACGAGGATCGCCGAACGCTACGCCGGGCACCCCGCCGTGGTGCTCTGGCACGTGAACAACGAGTACGGGTGCCATCTGAACACGGACTACTCCGACGCCGCGCGTGATGCGTTCCGCGGCTGGCTCCAGCAGCGCTACGGCTCGATCGACGCCGTGAACGAGGCGTGGGGCACGATGTTCTGGTCACAGCGCTACGGCACCTTCGCGGAGATCTTCCCGCCGCGGCACGCGCCGTACAGCCACAATCCCGGCCAACTGCTCGACTACCGCCGCTTCACCTCGGACATGCTCCTGGAGTGCTACCGGATGGAACGGGACATCATCCGGGCGGCCGGGGCCACGCAGCCCGTCACCACCAACTTCATGGGCGCGTTCAAGCCCGTGAACTATGCGCAGTGGGCGGCGGAACTCGACGTCATCAGTGACGATCTCTACCCGGACCCGAACGAGCCCGAGAGTTTCCGGGAGGGGGCGTTCCACGGGGACCTCATGCGCTCGCTCAAGCCGGGGACGCCGTGGCTGCTCATGGAACAGGCCTCGAACGCCGTGAACTGGCGGCCCACCAATGCCCCGAAGGCACCGGGTCAGCTCGCCGCGCAGAGCATGCAGGCGGTCGCACGCGGGGCGGACGGCATCCTGTTCTTCCAGTGGCGGCAGTCCAGGGCCGGATCCGAGAAGTTCCACTCCGGCATGCTGCCGCACGCCGGAACGCGAACGCGCACGTGGCGCGAGGTGACGGCCCTCGGCCGTACCCTCGCGAGCCTGCCCGATCTGCCGGCCGGCGACGGCTCGGCGCGCGTCGCGCTCCTGATCGACTGGGAGAACTGGTGGGCGATCGAGAACCCCGACCATCCCGTACCGCTGGACTACCTGTCGCTGCTGCGCGGCTGGTACGACGCCGCCCATCGCCTCCATGTGCAGGTCGACCTCCTGCCGCCGACGGCCGACCTCGCGCCGTATGACGTCGTCCTCGCGCCCCATCTCTACCTCCTCACCGCGCAGGCCGCCGCCAACCTGCAGGGCTTCGTCCACGCGGGTGGGCACCTGCTGGTGACGGCGTTCTCCGATGTCGTCGACGAGTACGACAGGTTCCGACCCGGCGGCTTCGGTACCCAGCTGCGGGACCTGCTGGGGATCGTCGTCGAGGACTTCGGCGCGCTGGTGCCCCCGGGGTCCGCGGGTCCCGGCCAACAGCACGCGCGGGTCCGGGGTGAGGCCGTCGCCTTCGAGGGCTCCCTCCTGGCGGAGGAGGCACACGCAGTGGATGCCGACGTCCTGGCACGGTTCGACGGCGGGCGTGAGGACGGCCGTCCCGCCTTCACCGTCGCGGACCGGGGGGACGGCCGCGCCTACTATCTCGCGACTGTCCCCGACGACGGCGGCGCGCGCCAGGTGCTGCAGCAGGTGTTCGCCGGTGCCGGCGTGGAACCCGTGCTGCCCGACCTGCCGCCGACGGTCGAAGCCATCCGGCGTGGCTCGCTGCTGACCGTGATCAACCACGGGACCGACGCAGCGGAGGTCGGCCTCCGCGGCGAGGACGTCCTGGGCGGCGGAGCCCTGGACGGCGTGACACTCCAGCCCTTCGGGTACGTCGTCGTCCGCACCGGCGGCTGACCGGACCGGGGAACATCGGATTCGAGCCGGATCTTCGGTCGATCCCTGCAGCGGAGGCGGGTAGATTTCTCAGTGGGCCCGCCGGACGGACGCGAGCAGCCCATCGCGGCGACGCGAGCGGACCGGGCAGGAAGGCAGGACATGGTGGACGAGGTGGTCATCGGTGATCCCCACGGTCTTCATGCCGCCCTCGCCCGACGGATGGCGGACCTCGTGGAGGGGTCGGGCTGCGACGTGCGCCTCCACCGATCGGCCGAGCCGCAGAACGCCGCCGACGCAGCCCGGCTGCTGGATGTCCTAGGCCTCGGCCTCGGAGCGGGAGAGATGGTCCAGGTGACGTGCTCCGGTCCGGCAGCCGAGGGAGTCCTCGCCGAGGTCGTCGCCCTGCTCGGGGCAACCCCGCCCGGCACCTCCGGCACCTAGGCGCATCACCTCCCGTCTCGAGGCCGGCACCTCCCACAGACAGCCGATGGGTGCAACGATGTCGTGGGCGGCAGTCCGCCCTGCGGCCGGACAGCGCTCCGGCCTACGCTCGTTTGATGAAACAGCCGAGCGAGAACCACCACCTGAAGGACTTGGGCAGCACCGAGGGGATCGATCCGACGGACGTCGGCCAGATCCAGGACGGACCCCTCACGGCGGCCGACGAGGTCGACCTCATCGCGAACCAGGCCGTGCCCGACGGCGATCCGTCCCCGCAGACGGCCGCCGGGAATCTCGGCCTCGAGGATGCTCCCGCGGACAACCCGACGACCGACGACCGCTTCACCGGCGGCCGATAGGGCCAACCGGCGAGCAACCGGCGAGCGACCGGCGGCCGACTGGCGGGCGACCGGCGGGCACCCTCGGCGGAACCGGCCGCGCGGACCCTAGGCGCGCAACTGCTCCACCATGTCGAGCACGACGGCCCGGAGGTCGCCATCGTTCTCCTCGGCGATCCGCCTTTGACGCTGGTACCCGGCGCCGCGCCGCATGATGTCCTCGACGTCGGCGAGCTCGCTGCTGCAGCCGAGCTCGGCGGCGATGGGCTCGAGCCGGTTCAGGACCTCGACGAGGTGCTCCGTGACGAGCTGCTCGTTGCCGTCGGCGTCGAGGATGATGATCGCGTCCAGACCGTAGCGGGCAGCCCGCCACTTGTTCTCCTGGATGTGCCACGGCTGCATGGTGGGTATGGTGCCGCCGGCGTCGAGCGCCCGCGAGAACTCATGGACCAGGCACTGGGTGAGGGCAGCGACGGCCCCGACGTCCTGCAGGGTCGAGAGGCCGTCGCACACGCGCATCTCCACTGTACCGAGGTTGCCCACGGGCCGGATGTCCCAGCGGATCTCGCTGACGGAGTCGATGACGCCCGTGGTGGACATGTCCTGCACGTAGGACTCGTAGCCCGACCAGTCGTCGAAGTGGAAGGGGAGTCCCGCGGTGGGCAGCTGCTGGAACATGAGGGCCCGCTGCGACGCATAGCCCGTATCCTCGCCGCCCCAGAACGGGGACGATGCCGAGAGCGCCTGGAAGTGGGGGAAGTAGTTGGTCAGGCCGTCGACCACCGGCAGGGCCTTGTCCCGCGCGTCGAGGCCCACATGGACGTGCACGCCGTAGATGACCATCTGCTGGCCCCACCACTGCGTGCGGTCGATCAGCTTGGCGTAGCGCTCCTTGTCCGTGACGGGCTGGGATCGGGGCGCGCTGAAGGGGTGCGATCCGGCGCAGAACAGTTCGATGCCCATGGGGTCGGTCACTTCCCGCACGGCGGCGAGGGAACGGGAGAGGTCCTCCTTCGCCTCCGCCACGGTGCTGCAGATCCCCGTGACCAGCTCCACGGTGTTGAGCAGCAGCTCCTGCTTGATGTGGGGATGCTCCTCGTCCTCCTGGAGCTCGGGGTGGTTCGCGCTGACCCCGCGCAGCACCTGGTCGGCCACCGAGACGAGTTCGCCGTTGTACCGGTCCACGAGGGCGAGCTCCCACTCGACGCCGAGGGTGGACTGCGCGGACTGGGCGAAATCGATCTTCAAGGAGACGCTCCTGGAACGGGACGGGACGGGAAGGGGTGCGGACGCCTCGTCGATGCGCCGTCGCAGGGAGGACTGTCCCCAGTGTAGTGACGGAGCCGGGTGCAGCGATGCGTCCCCGTCTCGACGGTGGCACTGGATGGGGAGTTCTCCCCATCGCCCGGAACCCGCATCAGCACCTAGAGTGCAGGAGGGACGCGGCGCTCAGGCCGCCGTCCGCAGCTGAACGCATGGGGGAATGGATATGGCGATACCGGGGTACGACATCGACGTGGCCGCATGCCGGGGCGTGCTGGCCGGCGTGACGGCCGAGAGTGCGGAGATCGACACCGCGCGCGCCGACCTCAGCTCGGCGATCGATGCGGCGATGACGGCCTCCCGCAGCCAGCAGATCGGCGGAGCCCTCATCGCCCTCTGGAACAACGTGCTCGTCCTCCAGTGCGAGGCCGCGGCGACCAGGGTGGAGAACGCCGTGAACGGTGTGGGTGCTGCGATCAACGCCTATGTGGAGGGGGACGCCGCCATGGCGGACACCGCTCGCGCCCGGGTGACGGAGATGCCCTCCCTCGACATCGACGACGCGAAGGAGTGACGGTGGGCTTCGACACGAGCGGCCTGGACGACTGGGCGCTGACCGCCGACCTCGACGCCGCAGCCGCGGAGATCGCCACAGCGGGGACCGCTGTCAGCGCCGCCGTCGACGGCCTGGCCACCACCTGGTCGGGACTGTCCGCCTCCTACAGTGCACCCGAGCAGGTCGACGTCCTCGCGGTGTTCAGCAGCATCACACCCCACGGGGACGTCCTCGAACTCGCCGCCGCGCAGGCGAAGACGGCGCTGACGGCCTTCGCGGACACCGTCCGCCAGCTCGAGGCCCGGCGTTCAGCCCTGCTCGGCGAGGCCGCCGCCTTCGAGGCGGACCCGCCACGCGTCGACCCCGCCGATCCGGATTCGGACGTCGACCAGATGCAGCAGGGTCTGCTGCAGCACGACATCACTGCGCTGGCGCAGGACTACGACGACGCGGTCCTCGCGTGCGTCGCTGCACTCAACGGCATCGACGGCACCACCGACGACACGGTGAGCACCCTGAGCGGACCCGAGGTGGGACTGGTCGTCGCGGGTGGAACGAACTACTCGGGCACCTACACGTTCAAGCGCGTCGACATCACGGCCTACCGCCAGGTCCCCATGCCGTGGCAGGACTTCAGGTTCACACCCCTCGATCCGAACCTGCCGCTCACGCCGGCGGAGATCGCGGGGAACCGCTACCTGACCATCGACGGTCGCGATGTCCACATCGGCAGCCCGGACCACCCCGACTACGGCCGCACGGTGTCCGAGGCCTACACGCGGAACGGGTTCGTACCCGCGGTGGATTGGCGCCCGTCGGTGAACCAACGGCTCTACGACACCTCAGCGGCCTACCGGGCGCGAGTGGACGCGAACCCCTCCAACTGGCGCATCCCCGATCCGGCGGCGCCGAGGCCCACCTTCGGCGAGCTGCCGAACGGGCTGAAGGGGATCAGGATCGGCGGCGGCGTGCTCGCGGTGGGTATGGCGGGATTGACCATCGCGGACGAGCGCGGCAAGGCCTACGACCGTCTGCTCGTGGAGCACCCGGAGATGAGCGAGGCGGACCGGAGCGCCCGGGCCACCGAACTCGGCGTGGTGCGCGGTGGAGCGAAGACCGCGTTCGACGTCGGTGCGGGCATGACGGGTGCCGCCGTCGGGACCATGATCGGCGGTCCTGTGGGTACGGTGATCGGCTTCGGCGTCGGCATGGGCATCTCCTACCTCGCGGACCAGGAACTGCCCGACTGGCTGGGCGGGGAGAGTGTCAAGGACGCCGTCGCGGACGGTGCGGAGGCGGCGTACGACGCCGGCAAGGAGGTCGTGTCCGACATCGGAGGGGCGATCTCGGACGGGTGGGACTCGGTCTTCGGCTAGGCTGGCCGCGCCGCCGAGCGTCCGACGCCGCCGCCCGGCCGAGGACCCTGTGATCCTGCCCGCCCCTTCGCCCCACGGAGCCCCTGATGTCCCCGATCCTCCTGTTCACCGCCCTCCCGCTGGGCCTCTTCCTCATCGTCGCGAGCATCGCGACGATCCGCCGGACCTGGACCTTCCTCGTGGTGGGGGACGGCTTCCTGCCGGGCAAACCCAGCCTGGCGATGCTGCCGATCGGCGTCTTCCTGATGGGTATCGCCGTCGATGACGCCCTGCTCGACCTGCCGCAGCCCGCAGCCGGGCTGGTCGGTCTCGTCCTGACCGCCTGCCTGGCCCTGGGACTGCTCGGCTGCTTCTTCGTGCCACGCTTCCTCCAGCCCCGCTGGATGAGGGAGTCCGACGACCGCATCAGGAACGGGACGGACGCCTTCTCCCGGAAGTACGGGCCGACGGACGGGCAGACCGACGGGCAGGAGGGCGGGCATCGGGACGCCGCACCCCGGGACCGGCCACCGACCCGGACGGACACCCCGATGCAGGACCCGATGCAGGACCCGATGCAGGACCCGATGCAGGACCCGATGCAGGACCCGATGCAGGACCCGATGCAGGACCGGAAGGCGCCATGACCACGCAGCTCGATCAGGGGTGGACCTGGGAGACGGCGGGCCCGGTCTCCGTCCCGCGGCTCGGCGCCTGGCAGCGGCTGTCCGAGCGCGGCGCCGCACTGGTGCTCGCGCATCCCGAGGTCCCCGAGGGGACGTTCCGGCCGAACCTCGTCGTGCGCCTCGGTGAGAGCGGCGGGGCGTCACTCGCCCTGCTCGCGACGAGGGCCGTCATCTCCTCCCTCCGATCCCTGCCGGGAGCCCATGTCGTCGGACACGAGGAAGCCACTCTCGGCGGGCATCCCGCCCGCCGCCAGAAGATCACCTACGAGCAGGCCGGCCAGGCCGTCTGCGCCGTGCGGTGGCTCTGCGTGGTCGGCGGGCTGTCCCTCGAGATCACGTGCAGCTTCGCGCCCGAACAGCTGATGGGGATGGAACCCCTCCTTCATCGGATGGTCTCCCTGGCGACCGTCGAGACAAGGCAGACCACGCCGCCGGCCGGGGCTCCGGCGGTGACCGGTCCCGAGCCGGCCCTCGACCGGACCGCCTCCGAGCACCTGGGGCGTCCCCTCGAGGATCTCTCCCGCATCGCCGCCGTGCAGCCGTTCGTCGCCGGCGGCCACATCGTCGGTGACGAGGCCCTCGGCCTGCTGATGAGCCGTGCCGAGGACCGTGCGGGCGCCTCCGATCGGGCCGAGGAGGGTCCGCTGCGTGCCGAACTCGCCGCAGCCGGTCTGCTCGACGCGACGGGTGTGTCGACGACGGCGGGACGGCACCTGCTCGCCCCGCTGAGGGAGCAGACCTTCTCCTTCACGGTCGGCGCCTCCCGCACCGATCTCGCGACATCGCTCACGGCATGGGTCGGCCCGGCCGGTGCCTTCCTGGTGTCCGGTCCGGCACCGGCCGGGGACCCCGCGGTCCCGGCGCTCGGGCGGAGCCGGGTGCAGGCCGTGAACGTCGCCGGCCTGCCCGCCCTGATCGTCTCCTGGCTGGGGGTGGGACCCGCCTGGAGCTACACCGGCGAGCACCTCGCCCTGACCGCGGAGGCCTTCGCCCGCCGGCTCGAGACCGGCCCGGTCACCAGTCCGCCGGGCCGCGATCCTGGTCTGGCGCGGATGTGGCGGGAGCCGTGGCTCGCCTGGTCCCTGCAGGACGCGGGCGCGGCGGCGCCGGCGAGCACGTGGCTCTCGGCAGGCACGGCGGGTCAGCACCTCGTGTTCGTGAACGGGACGGGAGGCGTCGAGCTCGAACCCTTCGAGTCCGCCGCCGTGTGGAGCGTTCTGGCCCGGCACGTGCACGACGGCATGGTGCGCCTGGGCGCCTACTAGGCCGGATGCCGCACGGCAGGGAGAATGGCCGGGTGCCCATCCTGAACAAAGACATGACCCTCTGCATCTCCCTGGCAGCCCGACCGAGCAACATCGGCACGCGCTTCCACAACTACCTCTACGAGGAGCTGGGGCTGAACTACATCTACAAGGCGTTCACCACCACCGACCTCCCGGCCGCCGTCGCGGGCCTGCGCGGCCTAAGCATCCGGGGTTGTGCCGTGTCCATGCCCTTCAAGGAAGACGTGATCCCGCTCGTCGACCGGATGGATCCGTCGGCCACCGCGATCGACTCCGTGAACACCATCGTGAACGACGACGGCGTCCTGACCGCCTACAACACGGACTACCTGGCCGTAGAACGGCTGCTCCGCGAGCACGCTGTCCCGCCGGCGTCCTCCGTGCTGGTGCGGGGGTCGGGCGGCATGGCGAAGGCTGTCGTCGCCGCCCTGCGGGACTCCGGGTTCGAGCGGGTCACCGTCGTCGCCCGCAACGAGCGGACCGGGCGCGCGCTCGCCGGCCTGTACGGCTTCGACTGGCGTGCCGACGTCGGCGATGCGGTGGCCGATCTCCTGCTCAACGTGACCCCCCTGGGCATGGCGGGAGCGGATGCGGACGCCCTCGCCTTCCCGCAGGCGGCCGTCGACGCCGCGCAGGTGGTGTTCGACGTCGTCGCCTCCCCGTCGGAGACGCCCCTCGTCCTCGCCGCGAGGGCGGCCGGGAAGCCCGTGATCACCGGGGCCGAGGTGGTGGCCCTGCAGGCGGAGGAGCAGTTCGTGCTGTACACCGGGATCAGGCCTACCCCGGACCAGGTCCGTGCAGCGGGGGAGTTCTCGCGCCGGGAGGCCTGACGCACGCGGCCGTCGCCGTCGTCAGACCCGCAGCCACCGCACGCCGTACGGTTCGAGGGTCAGCGCGGTGTCCAGGCGGACCACCCCGCCCCCGATGAGGTCGACGGCGGTCCGCGGCAGCCCGGACAGCGTGGTCGACGCGACGACCTGGTGGGTGTCGGCGACATTGGCGAACACGACCACGGTGGAGTCCTCGCCGTCGAGCAGCCCGGGCCGCTGGTACCCCAGGACGTGCGGGTTGTGGGTGTGGAAGGGCACGAGCCTCCCGCCGGTGAACTCGGGCGTTCGCTTCCGCACGCCGATGAGTCCCGACAGGCCGGTGAAGAGTGCGCCCGCTCCGGTGGCGGGGTCGGTCCTCGTGGCGTAGCGCTCGGCGGGGTAGGCGGGCCGGCCCACCCAGCGGCTGTCCCCGGCCTTCGCGGGATCGTCCACGTAGGAGTAGTCGTTCAGCTGGCCCACCTCGTCCCCGAGGTAGAGCAGAGGGATGCCGCCCGTGCTGAGGATGATGGAGTGGGCCAGCAGGATGCGGGCCACCGCGGCGCCGTCGCCGGCCTCCAGTCCCGCGAGCGAGGCCGTGGTCCCCGAGATGCGGCAGTCGCCGGTGCGCGGATTGTCCTGGAACGGGACGCCGCGCGCGAAGCTGTCCGGGAAGCGGTCCACGTAGAAGGCGTTGAGGAACCGGCGGTGGTCGTGGCCGTCGATGCCGAGTTCCGCGGCGTCCTCGTCGGAGAAGGTCCACCCGATGTCGTCATGGCTGCGGACGTAGTTGACCCACGCGGTGCCGTCGGGGAGGTCGTGCCGGCGTTCCAGCGCCTGGGCGAGGAGGGAGGCGTCCCGCGTGGCGAGCGAGTTCCAGATCAGGGCCATCTGCAGCGGGTTGTAGCTCAGCCGGCACTCATCCGGGTCGACGTACTGCACCACCTCGTCGGGGTGCACGATCGCCTCCGACTTGAACAGGAGCGACGGCGCCGCGAGGCGGCACACGGCGTTGAAGGCCTGGAGGAGGAGGTGCGCCTCGGGCAGGCTCTCGCAGGGGGTGCCGAGCTGCTTCCAGATGAAGGCGACGGCGTCCATCCGGATGATGTCGATGCCCTGGTTCGCGAGGTAGAGCATCTCGCCGGCCATGGCACGGAAGACCCTCGGATTGCGGTAGTTCAGGTCCCACTGGAAGGAGTAGAAGGTGGCCCAGATCCAGCGTCCGTCCTCGAGCTGCACGAAGGAGCCGGGGTGGTCGTCGGGGAAGATCTCGCGCACCGTCCGCTCGTAGGCGTCGGGCAGCTCCCGGTCGGGGTAGATCCAGTAGAAGTCGGCGTAGTCGGGGTCGCCGGCAACGGCCCTGCGCGCCCATTCGTGCTCGTTGGAGGTGTGGTTGAAGATGAAGTCGACCACGAGGGCGATACCCTCCTCGCGGAGCTCCCGTGCGAGGTCCGCGAGGTCGTCCATGGTCCCGAGCCGGGGGTCGACGTCCCGGTAGCTGGACACCGCGTAGCCGCCGTCGGAGTTCGCCTCGGGCGCGAGGAAGAGCGGCATCAGGTGCAGGTAGGTGAGCCCGAGTTCGCGGAAGTAGGGGATGCGCTCACGTACCCCGGAGAGATCGCCGGCGTACAGGTCCACGTAGCAGACGCCCCCGAGCATCCTGTTCGACTGGAACCACTCGGGTGCCATGGCCCGCGACGCGTCGATGTCCTTGAGGTCCGCGGGGCGCTCCTGCCAGGACCGGGCGGCGTCCAGCACCACCTGCACCAGCTCCGCGTCCGCATCCGGCCCGTAGATCCGGTGGAACAGGGACTGCAGACGCGGGAACTCCGCGTCGAAGCGTACCTCGAAGGACCTCCACTCGGCATCCGGCGTCTCCGCCGAGCGGGCGGACCGCAGCTCTGCTCGGATGCGGTCCTCGGGCAGTGGCGTGGTCATCCGTCAACCCTATTCCAGGCGGATGCAGGAAGCGCCGCGTCCCTTCCGGGACGCGGCGCTCCATGGTCTGGTGCTCGGCGCGGAGCTACTCCGAGACGGGGATCGACTGCGCCTTCAGCGAGTCGATCGTCTTCTGCTGGCCGGTCTCGAGGGCGTCCATCAGCGTGCCCGAACCACCGATGGCGGCACCGAACCCGTCGGAGACGTCGGTGTAGGTCTGCGTCATGGTCGGTCCCCAGGTGAAGTCCGGGTTGACGTTCGAGGAGGCGTCGGCGAAGACGTCGTAGATCTTCTGGCCGCCGTAGTAGTCGACGCCGCCGGCGAAGGCTTCGAGGTCGGTGGCCGACTTCGCAGCCGGGTAGAGGCCGCCGAGTTCATTGGCGAGGGCGAGGGCTTCGGGATCGGTGTTCAGCCAGAGCGCGAACTTCGCGGCTTCGGCCGGGTGCTCCGAGCCCTTCAGCACTGCGGTGGAGGAACCGCCCCAGTTGCCTGCGGTCTCGCCGCCGTCCTCCCACTGCGGCATCGGGGCCACGGCCCACTTGCCGGCGGTGTCGGGTGCGCCGTCGGACAGGGTTGTCGCGCCCCAGACCGCCGAGACCCAGGTCCACTGCTGGCCGGTGTTGAAGGACGCGTTCCACTCGTCCGAGAACGAGGGGAGGGTGGAGACGAGGTCCTTGGACAGCAGGTCCTGCCAGTAGGTGGCGACCTCCTCGGACTCGGGGCTCGTCAGGTTGACGTCCCAGTTCTCGCCGTCGTTCGCGAACCACTGGCCGCCGTTCTGCCACACCATGCCGGCGAACCAGTTGACGTCGGTCTTCGGGAAGTTGGTGATGTAGGAACCCTGGGCCTTGATCTCCTCGGCCGCCGTGGCGTACTCCTCCCACGTGGTGGGCACCTCGATGCCGGCCTCCTCGAAGAGGTCGGCGCGGTAGTACATGGCCATGGGGCCGCTGTCCTGGGGGACCGCGTAGACCGAGCCCTCCTCGCCAAAGGTCACCTGGCCCCACGTCCAGTCCACGAACTGGTCCTGGGCGTCGGCGACACCCTCGCAGCCCGCGATGTTCTCCAGGCCGTCCTGGACGCGGAAGTTCGGCAGTGCGTCGTACTCGATCTGGCCGAGGTCCGGGGCGTTACCGGCCTGGATCTGGTTGAAGAAGTTCTGGTACGTACCCGAGTTGCCGTTGGGACCTGTCTGGACGGTCACCTGGATGTCCGGGTTCGCCTCGTTCCAGAGCTCGACGACCTGGTCCATGCCCGGTACCCAGGTGGTGAACTCGAGGGTCACGGGGCCGTCGGAGGCCTCGCAGGGGGCTGCCTCGGCCCCTGCCTCGGCTCCGGAGCTGTCTCCGCCGGCTGAACAGCCGGAGAGAGCCAGCGCAGAGATCATGGCAAAGGCCGCGGTGACTTTTCCGTAATGCGCGCGCATTGTCTTTCCTATCGGTTGATTGAGCAGTGCGGGGGCGGACGCCCCGACACCTGTGGTGCTGGTCGGGAAGATCGGGAGTGCTACTTGACGCCGCCGGCGCCCAGGCCGCTGCTCCAGAACCGCTCGCGCGAGGAAGGCGATGATCAGCGGGACGATCGACACGAGCGCTCCGACGATCACGAGCGAGCGCAGTTCGGGGATCTGGCTGATCTGGCTGTTCCAGGCGTAGAGGCCGAGGGTCACCGGGAAGAGCGCCTGGTCGCGGAGCATGATCAGGGGCAGGAAGAAGTTGTTCCAGATGGCCACGAACTGGAAGAGGAAGATCGTCACGAGGGCCGGTGCCATCAGGCGCGTGGAGACCGTGAAGAACGTCCGGATTTCCCCCGAACCGTCCAGGCGGGCCGCCTCGAGCAGTTCGCCCGGCACGCTGGCCGCGGCGTAGATGCGGGCGAGGTACACGCCGAACGGGCTCACGAGGCTCGGCAGGAAGACGGCCCACATGGTGTTGGTGAGCTCGACCTGGCTGAAGATCAGGAACAGCGGCAGGGCGAGCGCCGTCGCCGGGACCAGGACACCGCTGAGGACGATGTTGAAGATCGCCTCGCGGCCCCTGAACTCGTACTTCGCCAGGGCGTACCCGCACATCGCCGCGATGACCGTGCCGATCAGCGCGCCCACTCCTGCGTACAGGGCGGAGTTCAGCAGCCAGCGGCCGAAGAGGCCGTCCCCGTAGGAGAACAGGCGGCCGAGGTTCCCGAAGAACGTCCCGAAGGAGTTCGCCGTGAACCACAGCGGAGCCGTGGAGGTGATCTCGCCGCCGGTCTTCGTGGACGTGGTGAGGAGCCACCAGATCGGTGTCAGGAAGTAGAGGGTGAAGACCCCCATGATGAGCATCGCGGCGCTGCGGGACATGATGCTCTGGCGCGGCCCGCGGGCACGCGTGTCGGCACCGGGCGCCGTCGTGCTCCCGCCGCGGCGGCTCCTGGGGGTGGTGGCTGGGGCTGCCGTCACTGGGTGACCTTCCGCTGGGTGGACTTCAGGAAGACGAAGGAGAGGATGAACGTGGCGAGGGCGAGGACCACCGAGAACGCCGCGGCGAGGTTGTAGTTCGGCACCGACGCCGTGGTGTAGACCGCGAGGTTCGGGGTGAACGTGCTGTTGATCGCCGAGCTGAAGCTGCGCAGGGTCTGCGGTTCCGCGAGCAGCTGCAGGGTGCCGATGATCGAGAACACCGCGGTGAGGATGATCGCGGGGATCACGAGGGGGATCTTGATCCGCCAGGCGATCTGGAGGTTGCTGGCGCCGTCGAGCCGTGCTGCCTCGTAGATCTCGGTGGGGATCGCGAGGAGCGAGGAGTAGATGATCAGCATGTTGTAGCCGACGTAGACCCACGTCACGATGTTCGCGATGGCCCAGAGCACCAGGTTCCCGCCCAGGAAGTCGACGTTGGAGGTCACGGCGCCGAAGGGCGAGAGCGACGGTGAGTAGAGGAAGCCCCACATGATCGCGGCGATGACGCCCGGGACGGCGTACGGGGCGAAGAACGCGAGGCGGAAGAACTTCTTGCCCTTCAGCAGCGGGGAATCGAGGAGCAGGGCGAACAGCAGGGCGAGGCCCAGCATGATCGGTACCTGGACCACGCCGAACAGGAGGACGCGGCCCACGGATTCCCAGAACGCCGTGTTCTGGAAGACCTGCTCGTACTGCACGAGGCCGCCGAAGACCTGGCGCGGCGGTCCGAAGGTACCCTCACGCTCGACGGTGAGCAGTGACTGCACGATCGCGTAGATGATCGGGACGGCGTAGAAGGCGAGGAACAGCAGTGCGAACGGCGCGATGAACAGCGCCACCGCGCGGCGCTGCGCTCCGGACGAGCGGTTCTTCCGCGTGGCCGGTGGCGCCTTGGGCGCGTCGGCCGGAGTGCTAATGACGGTCATGGCCTGCATCCTTTCGGCCCTGGGGCGAGCCGTCGGTGTGGGGGAGTGCTGATTCCGTGGTGTCGGTGCGGACGACGCGGACCGCGCCTGCGGGAACCACGACGACGTCGGCCACGGCCTCGGCGGTCAGCAGTTCCATCCCGCGGACCCGGTGCTTGCGGTCCTCGGTGGAATGGTTGATGAGGAAGACGTAGTCGTGGCCGTTGCCGCGCCGGGTTACGCACTCCAGCCCGGACTGCGCTTCCGGGAGGCGGACGCCGGCGGCCACGGCCGCCCGCAGCAGCAGGTCCTTCAGGACCCCGCCGTCGAGCACGGTCGAGGCATACCAGGCCTCGCCGGCCCCGGCGCGATTGCGGGTCACGGCCGGAGCACCTGCGTGGTGGCCGGTCGCGTACCGGAGGACGGCTTCGGCTGTCGTGAGGTGGAGCGACTCGGACCAGAGCGACGCCGGTGACCCGTTGTCCAGCGTCAGCGGGTGTGCCGGGTGGAGCGGGAAGAACTCCTCGGACCGGATGCCGAGCAGGTCCCGGAAAGCGCCCGGGTAGCCCCCCGGACGCACGCGTTCGTTCTCGTCGACGATCCCGCTGAAGAAGGTGACGAACGCCGAACCGCCGGCGCGGACGAAGGCGCTGATCCTGTCGGCGTCCTCGTCGCGGATCAGGTAGAGATGGGGGACCACCGCGAGTTTGTACCCCGAGAGATCCGCTCCGGGCGCGACGACGTCGACGGTCAGTCCCGCTTCCCACAGCGCCCTGTAGGCCGCGTGCACCTGCTCGATGTACCGGACGTCCCCGGAGGGGTGTGATTCCTGGTCGTGCGCCCACCAGGCCTCCCAGCTGAAGACGAGGGCCACGTCGGCGTGCACCGTGGTGCCGGCGAGCTCACCCAGCCTGCCGAGCGAGGAACCCAGGTCGACGACGTCGCGCCAGGTCTGCGAGTCGGTGCCGGCGTGCGGGACCATGGCCGAGTGGAACTTCTCGCTGCCCTGCAGCGACGCGCGCCACTGGAAGAAGCACAGGCCATCGGCACCGCGGGCGAGGTGCGTGAGGGAGGTGCGGAGCATCTCGCCGGGTCCCTTGGCGATGTTGCGGGGCTGCCAGTTCACGGCTCCGGTGGAATGCTCCATCAGCAGCCATGGACGGCCCTGGGCGAGCCCCCGGGTGGCGTCCGCGGTGAAGGCGAGCTCCGCGAGGGGGGCCTCGAGGCGGTGGTCCACGTAGTGGTCGTTCGCGATGACGTCCATGTGCGGCGCCCAGGTCCAGTAGTCCTGGTTCCGGATGTGTGCGGCGACCATGAAGTTGGTGGTGACGGGCGCATCGCTGGTGCGCCGGAGGACGGCCTCCTCCGCGCGGTAGTGAGCGAGGAGTTCGTCCGAGCTGAAGCGGTTGAAGTCGAGCGTCTGGGTGGGGTTGGTCGCGGAGAGCGTGAGCCTCGGCGGGAGGATCTGCTCCCACGCGGAGTAGCGCTGGCTCCAGAAGGCGGTGCCCCAGGCGGCGTTGAGCGCGTCCAGGGTGCCGTAGCGCGTGCGGAGCCATCCTCGGAACGAGTCCGCGGAGACGTCGCAGTAGCACAGCGAGTTGTGGCAGCCGAGTTCGTTGGAGACGTGCCACAGGCGGAGGGCGGGGTGGTGGCCGTAGCGGGTGGACACCTGCTCGACGAGGGCGAGGGCACGCTCGCGGTAGATGGGCGAGCTGGGGCAGAAGGCCTGCCGGCCGCCCGGCCAGCGGGCGGTGCCGTCGGCCGTCCGCGGCAGGATCTCCGGGTGTGCCGTGGTCAGCCACGCCGGGGTCGACGACGTCCCGGTGCCAAGATTCACGCCGATCCCGTTCGCGGCGAGGAGGTCCATGACGGCGTCGAGGTCGTCGAAGCGGAAGGTGCCCTGCTCGGGTTCGATCTCTGCCCACCCGAAGATGTTGACGGCGACGAGGTTGACGCCGGCTTCCTTCATGAGGCGGACGTCCTCGTCCCAGACGGACCGGTCCCACTGCTCGGGGTTGTAGTCGCATCCGTACACGAGCTGCCCGGTCCCGGACAGTGCTGCGACGGTGGTTGTGCGTGCCAAGCCTGCTCCTCGATGCTGCGATGCCGATCCCGTCGTCGGGGAGGCGCCGGCGCATTCTGTGAACGCTCCCACAACTGGGCGGCGGGACTCTCCATCGAGGATCTGTGAACGTTCCCAGAGTAAGCGTCGTCACACGGGCTGTCAACGCACGGAGCGGTCCGGTCGGCCGGGCGGTGATCCGCGTCGACGCGGTTCGGTACCCGCCCCGCCCCATCCCTGCGCCGTCCTGAGGTCATCGGTGCGGCGTCCCGCTCTCGCGCAGCATCGGACGCGACGCTAGGGTCGGCCTGTGAGTGGTGTGGTGGCGGCCGTGGGCAACAACGCGGACTGGTGCTCTGCCGTGTGCCGCGCCCACGACGTCCCGGTCACGGTGTGGAACGGCATCTGGCGGACCGGGACGACGCCGCCGCGCTTCTATCCCGACGCCATGACGCTGCGTCCGGGGCAGACGTCCTCGGCACTCGTGGAAGGTCTGGGTGATCGCCCCGCCTGCGCCGTGAAGGACGGGTGGGCTTCGCTCGATCTCCGTGCTGCCGGCTTCGAGCCGGTCTTCACCGTGTCGTGGATCCGCCGGATGCCGGACGACGCCGCCGGCACAGCGCTGGCGTGGACCCGGGTCGACGACCGTCCCGGCGCGGCCGCCTGGGAGGACGCCGCCGAACTGCCGGGCCTGCTCCGCCCAGGACTCCTCGGCGAGACCGCGGTGCGGATCCTCCTCGCCCGCGACGGGGCGACCGTGGTGGGCGGGGCGATCCTCTTCAGGAGCGCGTCCGTCGTCGGGCTGTCGAATGTCTTCACCACGCCCGAGGCGCGCGGCGCCGTCTGGGGTGACCTGCCTGCCCTCGCGCAGGCGACAGACGCCGGCGTGCCGGTGGTCGGCTACGAGCACGGCGCCGATCTCGACCTCGCCAGGGGCGCGGGATTCCAGCCGATAGGCCAGTTACGGGTCTGGCGTCGCGGCGGCGAGGACCGCTAGGTCATCCCCGCACCCCTCCTGCGAACCCTTCCTGCGAACCCTTCCTGCGCATCCTTCCTCCGCACTCTTCCTGCGCACTCTTCCTGCGATCCTGCGCTGCCGCCGGACCGCACCTGGAGCGCAACAGGCGGCCGGCCGGACCAGGGCGATCCGTCGTCGGTTGCCCGCCCATCGTGCCGCTTCTGAAAGCCCTCCGGAATCAGTGGCCGTAGCTCCGCCAGCGGCTGTACGGTTCTCGCACCACCCGCTTCGGAAAGGTCGCAATGATGAGACGTCTCCTTCGAATGTCCGCGCTCCTCGCCACGTCGGCGATGGCGCTCGCCGCAGTCGGCATCCAGCCCGCCGCAGCCATCACCGGGGGTCAGCCCGACGGCGAGGCGCACCCCAATGTGGCACTGATCCTCGCGTACGACGAGGACGGATCGCGGTACCGCTGCTCGGCCACCCTGATCGAGCCGACGGTCCTCCTCACGGCCGCGCACTGCACGGACCCCGCCGTCGGCAGCACTTTGGTCACCTTCGACACGGTCGTCGCCGAGACGCCCCCGCTGCCGTTGCCCGTGGCCGCAGACCCCTCCGCCGGGTACACCGACGAGGAGATCACGGCGGCAGGATTCTTCGCCGGCACGGCCCTGACCCATCCCGAGTACTCGGACTTCACGGATACGGACAACTGGAACGATGTCGGCGTCATCGTCCTCGATGAGCCCGTGGTCGGCATCGAGCCGGCCGTCGTCGCCCCGCTCCGGTACCTCGACCGGTTCGCCTCGCCCGTGCTCAACAGGACCCTCTTCGAGGTCGTGGGATATGGGACCGAGGTGCGCAAGCCGGCGACAGGTCCGCAGAAGCCCCAGCCCATGTCGTATCCCCTGATCCGGCGCAGCACCACCTCCCCGGGACAGAAGCTGACGCCGCAGATCCTCCAGCTGCAGGGCAACCCGAATGACAACCGCGGGGGAGGAGGAACCTGTTTCGGTGACTCCGGGGGGCCCGTCTTCCTCGATGGCTACCTCGTGGCGGTCACGAGCTATGGGTACACCTCGAACTGCCGCTACCTCGGCGGCTACCAGCGGGTCGAGATCCCCGTGGTCCAGGAGTGGCTCGCAGCGACCCTCTGACCCGACCCGAGCCCACCCGTCAGGAGCCGCTCCCGTTCGTGGGGGGCGGCTCCTGCCGTGTCCTGCCCCCGAGGTCCTGCCGCGTTCTCGGGCTGACGTCGCCCGCGCCGTCGTGCACGCCTTGTCGCGCGCTCGTCCCTGATCACCGGCGTGTCCCGGCGCGACACGCACACTGCCCCCGTAAAGCCGTGCACGATGCCGCGGGCCGGGACACCCGGACCGGGCTCAGGCCGGCTGCTGCTCCCCGTACTTGGCCTGCACCGCTTCCCAGTCGCCGGTCTGGGCGATCGGGTCCATCCACAGGACTTCCCAGGCATGTCCGTCGGGATCGGCGAAGGAGCGCGAGCGCATGAAGCCGAGGTCCTGGGCCTTCCCCTCGTCGGCGCCGGCCGCCACGGCCCGGTCGACGAGCGCGTCGATCGCGGCCGGGGACCCCACGCTGATCGCGTTGATCACTGCGGAGCTCGTCCGGGTGTCCGCCACCGGCTTGTCCGTGAAGCGGGACCAGTGCCCGTGGGTGAGGAGCATCAGGTGGATGGTGTCGCTGATCGTGACGGCGGCGGCGTCGTCGTTCGAGAAGTCGGGGTCCAGGGTCCAGCCGAAGCCGGTGTAGAACTCCCTGGACCTGCCGAGATCGGTGACGGGGAGGTTGATGAAGACCTTGGTGCTCATGGCTGTTCTCCTGTTCGTGGTGCTGCTGCTGAAGGGGCTCTGTGCTGAACCGTGTATCCCTTGGACGAGGGATAGTCCGGAAAATCATCGGTAGCGGACCAAGCTTCGTCCACGGCCGCGCCGAGCGCGAACGGGCGCGGTCCCCGCCCTGCGTCACGAGTGACATTTCTCCGGGCGAGTGCTTGCTAAGCAGACTGAACAGGGCCACAGTGAGGTGGAAAACCTAGGGGAGGCCGACCATGAGTACTTCTGCCGAGCACGTGTCCGACGCTCCGACCACGACCGGCGAGCCCGAACTGAAACGGGTCCTCGGACCGAAACTGCTCCTGCTCTTCATCGTCGGCGACATCCTCGGGGCGGGGGTCTACGCCGTGACCGGGACCATGGCCGGCACCGTCGGCGGAATCGTCTGGCTCCCGTTCCTGCTGGCCTTCATCGTCGCGACCATGACCGCCTTCTCCTACCTGGAACTCGTGACGCAGTACCCCCAGGCGGCCGGGGCGGCGCTCTACACCCACAAGGCATTCGGCATCCACTTCGTCACGTTCCTCGTGGCGTTCGCCGTCGTCTGCTCCGGGATCACGAGCGCTGCGACATCGGCCAACGTCCTCGCCCAGAACTTCTTCGGCGGCCTCGAGGTGAACGGGTGGCTGGAGATGCCGGGGCAGGGCGTCATCACCGTCGTCGCCCTCGCCTTCATGCTGCTGCTGGCCGTGATCAACCTCCGCGGGGTCGGCGAGAGCGTCAAGTTCAACGTGGTGCTGACACTCGTGGAGATGACCGCACTGTGCATCGTGATCGGTGTCGGATTCCTGGCGATGGCGCAGGGCAAGGGCAATGTCGGCGAGATCTTCGTGTTCACCGACGCGCAGGACAAGGGACTGTTCCTCGCCGTGACCGCGGCGACGTCGATCGCCTTCTTCGCCATGGTGGGGTTCGAGGACTCCGTGAACATGGTGGAGGAGACCCAGAACCCGGAGCGCATCTTCCCGCGCACCATGCTCACCGGCCTGGGGATCGCCGTCATCTTCTACATGCTGGTGGCCATCTCGGTGGTCACGGTGCTCAGCCCCACCGAACTCGCCGGGATCCGTGAGGCCGAGGGGGCGGCGTTGCTGGAGGTGGTCCGCGCCGGTTCGCCGGACTTCCCGATCGACAGGATCTTCCCGTTCCTCGCCGTCTTCGCGGTCGCGAACACCGCCCTCATCAACATGCTCATGGCCAGCCGGCTGATCTACGGCATGGCCCGTCAGGGCGTGCTTCCCCGCCCGCTCGGCAAGGTGCTCCCGGTGCGCTGCACACCCTGGGCCGGCATCGCGTTCTCGACCGTCCTGGCCCTCGGGCTGATCCTGTACGTGACCAGCGACCCGGACAGCAACATCGTGGCCAACCTCTCCGGCACCACTGCCTTCCTCCTGCTGTGCGTCTTCACCGTGGTGAACATCGCCTGCGTGGTGCTGCGACGGAAGCGCGACGTCAATCGCAAGGTCTTCTTCACCTCGCCCGGACCGCTCCCCATCGTGGCCGCGCTCCTCTGCGCCTTCCTGGCCGGTCCCTGGGTGGGGCGCGACGTCGTCCAGTACCAGATCGCAGGCGGCCTCATGGCCATCGGGGTGGTGCTGTGGCTCATCACCTGGCTCGTCAATCGGCGCACCAACACGACCGCGGGTGACCTGAGCAGCCTGGACGGGTGAGCGACGGGAAGCCGACCTGCAGGCTCGTCGCCCGGCAGCAGCGATCCGGCGGCAGCGAGCACGACGGCGAACGGACACACGTCGATCGGGACCTAGCGGATGTCGCGGACCGCAGTGTCTTGCCCCTTCACTGATCGGCGAGACCTCGGGCCTACCGTTCGGCCCTCGCCCACCGCTCGTCGGACGCCGCCATCAGATCATCCCGTCCGCGCCGGTCCTCTTCGCTCCTGGTCGGCTGCGACCCGGCTCCTACCGAGCTTCGTTGTACGCGTCGATGATCGACTGGGTGATACGTCCCCTCGAGCTGGGGTTGTGACCGTTGTCCTTGGCCCACTGGCGGATCTGCTGCGTCTCTTCGCGCTTGGACTTGGTCGTCGACGGCGTCGAGGTCGCCTGGCGGGCCTGCCCGCTCTGACCGCGCCGGCCCGCAGACGACTTCCGCCCCTTGTCGACGTAGAGGGACAGGATCGAGCGCAGCTTCTCGGCATTCTCTGCCGTGAGATCGATCTCGTAATCGGTGCCATCGACGCCGAATCGCACGGTTTCCTGTGCTTCCGCACCATCGAGGTCGTCGACCAATTCCACCTGGACGCGCTGTGCCATTGTTCTACTCCTGGATTACTCGTTGTCGACGAATGTGTCCCCCTTCTCCTGACTCTATCCCGGAACTGACTAAGCCTGCTTTTTATCCCCGATATCACCACCGACGTCCCCCGCCGTGCTTTTCATTCCTCGGCGCGTTCCAGGACGACCGAGCGGCACATGCCATCGCGGAGCAGGTCCACAGGAATCGCCGGCACGGAGGAATTCGAGGCTCGTATGTCAGGGCTGACAGATGTCCTGGATAATCCGCTGGACCTGGTCTCTCCGGAAGAGGCCGACATCGGTGTCGTCGCAGCGGAGGCCTTCCTGGACAGCGCAGATATCGATCCTGCTCATTGCAGGGCACGGTTTCCGACGGTCTGGCGTCCTCCCGGGCAGAGCGACTCAGGGAGTCATGGGAATGGGCCGAGCCGGAAGCGATGGGATCCTGCTGCTGGTGATGATCGACGGTTCGACCGAGAAAGCCGTCCGACGGACTTTCGATATCGGGCGTGAGCGGATTGCTCGGTGCTCGCCGGCCTCGAATGAATTGTTTCTGGATCTCATCGGTGAGGAGTCCTACGCTCTGCCCCCTCATCGAGTCATCGAGTCATTCAGTCATCGACTCATCGACGTCGACGACAGCAAGCGACCCGCGCAGCCCCGGCGGATCAGGCGGTGTGCCCGCTAGCCTGTGCGCATGGAGATCCTCCGCTACGCAGCCTTCACGGACACGCCCGACGGCGGTAACCCGGCTGGGATAGTGCTCGACGCCGATCACCTCGAGGCGGCGGAGATGCAGGCCATCGCCGCGGAGATCGGGTACGCGGAGAGCGCGTTCGTCCTGCGGCGATCCGCCGGTCGAGCACAGCTCCGCTACTTCGCCCCGGAGGCGGAGGTACCTTTCTGCGCCCATGCGACGATCGCCACGGGCGTGGCGCTGGCCGAGCGTGAGGGTGTGGGGCGACTCCTGCTGGATGCACCGGTGGGGCCGATCGACCTCGTCACGGAGCTGGTGGACGGACGTCTCGTGGCGTCACTCGTGACGGTCGAGCCGCGCGTGGAAGGGATCGACGGCGGTGTGCGCGCGGAGTTGCTGCTTCGTCTGGGGCTCGGTGAGACGGACCTCGACCAGAGCCTGCCCGTGCTGCTCTCCTACGCGGGCAATGTCCATCCGGTCGTCCCCGTGCGGAGCGCGGCCGTCCTGCGCGGGCTCGACTACGACTTCCCCGGGCTGAGGAGGCTCATGGCAGCCCAGGGCTGGAATGCGACCGTCGCCGTCGTGCATCGGCGGGACACGCTCGTCTTCGACGCCCGCAATCCGTTCCCACCGGGAGGCGTCCGCGAGGATCCCGCCACAGGATCCGCGGCGGCCTCCCTGGGCGCCTACCTGCGGCACCTCGGAGAGGTCTCGCCACCGGCGACGCTGACGGTCCACCAGGGCGCCGACGTGGGCCGCCCGTCGCGGATCACCGTGCTCGTTCCACCCTCGGGGGGCCTGACGGTCCGGGGCGGCGCCGTGCCCATCGTGGCGTCGTCGATCCTCTGACAGACACAGACACAGACACAGACACAGACACAGACAGGACGCGGACAGGACGCAGCCAGGACGCACGGCTCCGACGTGGAGCCTCGGGTAACGAACGCCGTGCCGGCTTCGCGGGGTTTCGCTGTCCCGAGGAGTCGCCGCTCGGCGTACGCTCGGCTGATGGAAGCGCATGAGGGGATGGGATCATGACGGCCGAGCACCACGCGGTGGTCGTGGGCGGAGGCATCGCCGGCCTGGCTGCGGCGGTGTCTCTCGTGCAGGAGGGCTGGACGGCGACAGTGCTCGAGCGGGAGCGAGCCTTCACCGAGGTCGGTGCGGGGCTGACGATCACCCCCAACGGGATGTCCACCCTGGCCTCCATCGGCGTCGACGCTGCTGTCCGCCGCGCAGGCTTCCGGGTACGGATGGCCGGCACCACCGACGAGCACGGCTCCTGGTTGGTGCGCCTTCCTCGCGCCGAGGCGACCGGCCCGGGCCAGGATGTCTACGGTATCCACCGCCAGGACCTCCACGGCGCGCTGCTCACAGCAGCCCGAGATGTCGAACTGGTCAGTGGTGCCCGCGTCATCAGCGTCACCCCGGGCACACCGGGCGGAGCCAGGGCGCGGGTGGACTGTCGAGGAGCGGCGGGCGCGACGTCCTACGACGCCGATCTGGTCGTCGGAGCCGACGGTCTTCGCAGCACCGTCAGGAGCCTCCTTGCGCCCGGACCGGTACCTCGGTTCAGCGGCAAATCGTCGTGGCGGGGGATCGCCACCGATTCCGCGCTGGTGACCGAGGACTTCACCGTTCGCTGGGGCCCGGGAACGGAGTTCGGGGCCGTGCGTATCGGAGCGAACCGGGTCTACTGGTACGGATACACCTCCTCGGATGAGGGGCGGCGTCGGCCTGACGAGAAGACCGCGGCCTTGCACCATTTCACGGGGTGGGCCGACCCCGTCCGGCCTCTGATCGATCGGACGCCGACCGATCAGGTCATGCGCCATGACGTCTATGACCTGGCCCCCCACCTCGGGACCTACGTGCATGGACGAGTGGCGCTCGTCGGCGACGCGGCGCATGCCATGCTCCCCACGATGGGGCAGGGAGCGAACTCCTCTTTGGAGGACGGCGCGTGCATCGGTCTCCTGGTCGGCCGACCCGTCAGGGAGGGAGAGTCCCTGGAGGTCGCATTGAGCAGGTTCGACGCAGCGCGCCGCCCGCGTACGCAGAAGATGGTCGGCCGGTCACGGGGTGCCGGGCGGGTGGGAGCCGACGTCGACGGCAGGATCAGCATTGCCGTCCGCAATTCGATGATGAGGATGGTGCCGGCCGGACCGGCAGTGAAGGCAGGAGCATCGGTCCTCGCCTGGAGAGCATCGCACTGAGCGGAAGCGAGCAGGATGACCGCCTCGTGCCGGCGCGCTCCGGCTGCCCGGAGCCTGCTCCGCTGCTGCGATCGGGGTTCGGAGGACGAGCGGCCCCACCCGGGACGAGGACGCGACGGCCGCGGCCGGGTCCGGGGCGGGGACGCGCGTCAGCGCTGGTCCAGGGGCAGGGCGATATCGGTGACCGCCGCGCCGATCGTGCCGCGGGAGGTTGCCGTGCCGCTGAGCAGGGCGATCTCGTAGAGGGAGCCGTTCACGGCGGCGAAGCCCGTGACTCCGACGGTGGTGCCGTCCCGGAGCGTGGAGTAGATGTCGAAGCCTGTATCGCCACCGGCATCGACACCGAGCATTCCTGTCGGGGCCAGCGATCCGGCATTGGCGGGAGACTGCACGGCGATTTGGTTCAGGGCGGTGTCCAGGTCGAACAGCGTGGTCGCGGTGTTGGGATCGAGGTCGTTGTTGGTGTAGGCGGCGCCGTTGATGCCGGGGGCGATCGCCGGCGCCGCATAGCTCAGCGCGCCGTCCGCGACGGTCGGCGCACCTGCGGTGGCGAAGGGCTGGCGCAGGTTCTGACCGCTGTCGCTGGTGATCCTGAGCGCGTTCGCGGCGGGGTTGAAGTCGACGCCGAACGTCGACCCGGTCAGGGCGACGGTGAGCCGGGTGACCAGGGTCGCCAGGCCTGTTCCCGCATCGATCCGGTACACACCGGCGCCGGCGGCTCTGTCGCCCACGCCGTAGAGGTGGCCGTCCTGCACGCGGTAGTCGATGCCGATCAGGCGCGTGTCACCTCCGGTCAGACCGGTCACGCCGACTGCACCGCGCACCTTGCCGGGCTTCGCGGTCTCGAAGTGCACCAGTGCGGTCCCGCCGTCGGCCAGGCCCACGATACGCAGCTTGCCGGCTCCGTTCCCGCCCCCGTTCGAGTGCTGCACGGACGCACTGCCGGTCTGGGAGGAGCCGCCCGTCGCGCTGGCGACGGCCGGGACCAGGCCCACCGCAGCGATCGTGGCGAGTGCAAGGACACCCAGTGTGGTCTTCTTCTTCATCGTGTTCTCCTCGGGAAGCGCCGGTCACCGGGATTCGGCGACTCGTGAGGGGTATACGCGTTCCGGGGGAGCAGCGTTCACGCGCCACCCAGGGAAGGGGGATGCGGTACCTCCGTGCCCGACGGGACGTCGCGGATCCTGGCGTAGGACATGAGGTCCCGCCGTCGGCCGCCGATCTCGAGGTAGCCTCGCAGCAGCCCCTCGACCGCGAATCCCGCCGACGTGGCGGCGCTCGCCGAGGCGCTGTTCCACGGCTCGACGTGCAGTTCCAGGCGGTGCAGTTCCGGGAGGGTCCACGCGAACGGGACGAGGGCGCGCAGGGCGTCGGTGGCGACGCCCCGGCGGCGGGCCCGGGGCATGACGGCGTACCCCACCTGTGCGCGACCGAGGGCGCGGTCACGCAGCCACAGCCCGATCATGCCGAGCGCCTGGCCGCTGCCTGCGTCCCCGACGGCGAACGAGAACCCGGTGCCCTCGACGTGCCGTTGCCGCTGGCGCGCGATGTAGGCCAGGGCACCGGCGCGGTCGCACGCCGGCGGAAGGGTCCCGATCAGGGGTACATAGGGATCGGTCGAGAGCTCCTGCACCATTCCCACATCCCGGTCCTCGAACCGCCGGAGCATCACCTGTCCGGCGGACGGCGCTGTGGCCGGCCACGCCGGAAGCTCCCACAGCGGGTGGTTCACGGCCGGAGACCGAAGGCGGCGAGACCGAGTTCCGCGTGTCGGCGGACACCCATCGAGGCGTAGAAGGGGTGTGAGCTGGAGGCGCCCGGGGTGTCCTCGGCATCGGTGGTGAGCGCGAGGAACATGCATTGCCTGTAGCGGTCCCTGATCTCTTCGGCGGCCGGAGGGATGCTCGCGCTGATCGTGATCACGCCTCCACCGTAGCGGTCGACGGCGGGACCGCAGCTACCTCGGCGCGGACAGCCGTAGCGGGCGGCAGGACAGCCGGCCCGGGTGTCGACGTGTGCCTCAGGGGTCGGCGATCGGGGCCGTCAGCGCTCCGGTCACCGCGATGAGGTCCGCGGGGGAGAGCTCGACGTCGAGCCCCCGCTGTCCTCCCGAGACGAAGACGGTGGAGTGCTGCAGTGCCGTCACGTCGATCACCACGGGCGGTGGAAGCCGCTGCCCGACCGGCGAGATCCCCCCGAGGACGTAGCCGGAGCGCCGCTGCGCGTCGGCCGGATCCGCCATCACGGCCCTGCGCCGGCCGAGGGCCGCTGCGAGTGCCTTCAGGTCCAGGGAGCCGCTGACCGGGACGACGGCGACGGCGAGCACCCCGTCCACACTGGCCATGAGGGTCTTGAAGACCCGGGACGGCTCGACGCCGAGCGCTTCGGCGGCTTCGAGGCCGTAGGACGAGACGCCGTCGTCGTGACGGTAAGGACGCGCGGTGAAGGCGATCCCGGCGTCGGAGAGGACGGCCAGCGCGGGGGTGCTGCGCGTGCCGGCGGTCCGTCGGGCCACGGTGTCTCCTTCGGACGTCCTACGAGGCGGTCGCGACGTCCCGCGCCGCGGCGAGGTCCCACAGATCGGGCTGGCCCCAGGCGCCCGTGAAGTCGCAGGTGAGGATGAATTCTGCCATCACACCACCCGTGAGGACGAGTCCTTCGATGCAGTCCACGCCGTTGTGCTGCAGGCGTTCCACGCCTTCCTGCGCGACGAGGGCCGTGATGAGGTCCTCGGTCGTCAGGGGAGTGTCGGTGCGGGTGGAGCACCAGTACAGGTACAGTCCCTCGAGCTCATCGGCGGGGACGAGGGAACCGTCGGCGGTGACGGCGGTGCAGTCCTGCAGGAAGGTGGCGATGTGCTGCGTCATGGGGGTGGTCCTTTGCAGTATGGCGTACAGGTGCCGGGAAGGGATGGGCCGGCGGGGTGGGGACGCTCGCAGGGGCCGAGGCAGGAAGGTGACGTGCAGGGCCCGGAGCGGGAGGTGCGGGAGGAGTGCCACGACGGGCATCCACCGCGTCAGGAGGCGGTGCGGATCCCGGTGCGGAACACTGGGGCGACGACGCCTGGCGGGCACGGCGAGGCCGTGCGGCCGGCGCCTGGACGGCGGACGGAAGGATCCGCAGGACGGCTGGTACGGCAGCCTGCGAGCGGCTGTGGAAGAAGGACTTCCTGGTCGTTCATGGTGCACGCCCCGATCGGGGATGGTGCTCTACTGACCGGCACGCGATCCGTGGATCGGCGACCAACGAGAAGAACCGAGGTCAGCCGCCTTCTTCTAGACAACTGCTCCCCACCCTACGCCTGTTTCACGCCGGCGGCCCGTGGGGGCTCGGCTAAAGTACACGTATGCCCCCGCCCCGCACCCGGAACCGCCGGGCGACCATCAACGATGTCGCGACCGCGGCCGGGCTCTCCAGAGGGACCGTCTCCCGCGTCGTCAACGGTGAGCGCTATGTGTCCGACGAGGCGCGGATCGCCGTGGAGGAGGCGATCGCGAGCGTCGGCTACGTCCGCAACTCGGCCGCCCGCAATCTCGTCACGCAGGAGTCACGCGCCATCGCGCTGATCATCCACGAACCCCACTCGCTCCTGTTCGAGGATCCCAACATCGGCTCGATCCTGCTCGGGGCCAACGAGGTGCTCTCGAGGGCGGACTACCAGCTGGTCTCGCTCATCATCGACTCCGACCGCGACAGCCGCCGCGTGGCCGACTACCTGCGGGGCGGGCTCGTGGATGGCGCCGTCATCGTGTCCGCGCGCGCCTCGGATCCCATCGCGTCCGCCGTCCGCGACATCGGGGTACCGGCTGCGTTCGTCGGCCACCCACCCGGGACCCCGGACCTCCCCTACGTCGCCATCGACAACTCCGCGGCCGCGCGGTCCATCACCGAGCGGCTCGTGGCGACGGGCCGCAGGCGCATCGGGATGATCGCCAGCGCCATGGACCGCGACTCCGGACACGACCGCTTCGCCGGGTTCCGCGAGGCGATGGGTTCGCGCTTCGATCCGTCACTCGTGGTCGAGTACCCGCTCTACACCTACGCCGCGGGGCTCCAGGGGATGCAGGAACTGCTGCGCCGGTGCCCGGAGATCGACGGCGTGTTCGCCGCGTCCGATGCCGTTGCCGCTGGGGCCATGACGGCGCTGCAGGAGTCGGGGCGGAAGGTGCCCGACGATGTCGGGATCGTAGGGTTCGACGACAGCAGCTGGGCACTGCGGACCCGCCCGCAGCTCTCGACGGTCCGGCAGCCCGCCGACCTGCTCGGCAGCACCGCGGCCGAGCTCGTCCTCGCGCAGATCAGGGGCCTGCCCAGTGCGGTGCAGGTCCTGGACACCGCCGTCGTCTGGCGCGATTCCGCCTAGTAGCCGCAGGTCAGGAGCATCACCGTGTGGATCGGGTCCATCGAGTTCGACATCCTGCTGGGTGACGTGCATTCCCTCAAGGGAAAACGGTCCGTGGTACGGCCGATCCTCGCCGACCTCCGGCGCTCCTTCGAGGTGTCCGTCGCCGAGGTGGGCCACCAGGACCTGCACCGGCGGGCGATCGTGGGCGTCGGACTGGTCAGCGGCGACCGGCAGCACGTGGTGGACGTGCTGGACCGCGTGGAGCGCCACGTCGCGTCCCGTCCGGAGATCGAGCTGCTCAGTGCTCGGCGGCGGCTGCTCGACAGCGAGGACTAGGCGCGGTCAGGGCTTCGCGTCGGCCGCTGCGAGCCGGTGCAGCGCACCGTCGTCGAACGCCGTCAGGAGCGCCCGGATGTCCTTGTGCACCTCGACGGCCCCTGCCTCGCGGAGCTCGGCCGCGCTCGTGCCGCCGGAGGCGAGCCCGACGGTCGGGATGCCGAGTTCGGAGGCCGCCAGCACGTCCCACACGGAGTCCCCGACGAACACCGTGTTCTCGGCGTCCAGTCCGCCCGCCGTCAGCGCCGCCTGGAGGATGTCCGGATCGGGTTTGCTGTTCTCGGCGTCTCCCGAACTCGTCGCGGCGCTGATGGCCTCGTCCGCGCCGATGATGCCGCGCGAGACGGCCAGCTCCTGGTGCGAGGCGGAGGAGGCGAGGACCACGGTGAGGCCGTCGTCGGCGCATCGCCGCAGCAGCTCGCCCGCGCCCTCGAAGCTCCGAAGCCCGGGCCAGAAGGTCGAGAACACCGCGGAGCGGGTGGCATCGAGCTCGCCGTCCTGCTCTGTGTCGCGATCGTCGCCGAGCAGGTGGGCCACGAGCTTGTCCCCGCCCATGCCGATCGCACGGTGGATCTCCGCCATCGGCAGGTCGTGGCCGAACCGGCGGAAGGCCTGCCACCACGCCAACGTGTGCTGGTAGTTGGAGTCGACGAGAGTTCCGTCCACGTCGAAGAGGACCCCGTGCCGTGTCGGCCGGTCGTCCGTGCTGCTGGCGCTGCCCGTCATGCCTGTGCTCCGTCCCTCCGTCGCCCGTCCTGGTTCCCCACGAGTCTAGGAAGCCCGGCGCATCCCCGGGAGGGGCGCCGCCGGGTTGCGGTCGTCCCGGATGTATGGCTCGGTCAGGGGGAGGGTACGGGTTCGACGACGATGGCCACCCGGTCCTCGCCGATCCGCGTCAGGACGAGGGTCGCCTTCCTGCGGCCCTTGCCGGAACCGGTCAGGAGCTGCTTCCGGACCTCCTCCGGGGTGACCGAGGTCCCCCGTTTCTTGATGTCCAGCACGCCGATGCCCTCGGACCGGACCCACGCCTTCAGCGCCTTCACGTTGTAGGGGCGGACCTCGAGGACACGGTAGGCCCGGGCGAAGGGCGTGTCCGTGAGCGTGGGGGCGCAGATGTAGGCGATCATCGGGTCCAGCAGGTGCCCGCCCAGCTGCTCTGCGAGGTCCGCCACCAGCTCGGCGCGGATGACGGCGCCGTCGGGCTCGTAGAGGTAGCCCCCGGGTTCCCCGACCGCCGCCGTCGGGCCCTCCCCGAAGGATGCCTCCGACACCATCTCGGCCGCTCCCCGGGCCCCGAGCAGGAGCGCTGCGCGCCGGACGCCCGGCCGGCGCAGAGCGTTGAACCAGAGCGCCACCTCCGTGACGTCGCCGTCCACGGAGACCCACTGCGCCTCGCACGTCCCGGGAATCGACTCGTGCGGCATACCGGGGCCCATCTTCACGCCGACGGGCATGCCGCTGTCGGCGAGCTGCTGGACGAAGGAGAGCGGGGGGGAGAACGCCTCGGGATCGAAGAGGCGGGACGTGCCCGACGTCGTCGTCGTCCTCCGCGCCGGATCCAGCCACACGCCGTCGTACCCGGCCGTGTCGACGAAGGCGGCGTCGGCGTTCACCACGCGGGCGTTGGGGAAGGGCATCAGGTTCATGGTGGCCGCGGCCGCCGTGGTCTCGTCGAGCTCGACGGCGGTGACCTCGCGGTCGAGCGTGGCCAGAGCCATGCTGTCGGCCCCCAGCCCGCAGCCGAGGTCCGCCACCTTGACGAGTCCGGCGTCGACGAAGCGCCGTGCGTGCTGTGCGGCGACGCTCAGGCGCGTGGCCTGCTCGAGCCCGGCGGTGGTGAGGACCATGTGGTCGGCGAACGGCCCGAACTTCGCCGAGGCCCTGGCCCGCAGGCGCGACTGCGTGAGGGCGGCGGCGACGACGCCGGGCGCGTGACCGGCCTTCCGCAGCTGCTCGGTGAGACGGAGGCTGTCGGCCTCGGTGTAGGGCCCGAGCGAGTTCAGCAGCTCCCAGCCCTCGGGGGTCAGGATGTCCGCGATGTTGTCCGAAGCCATGCTGCCAGCCTAGGCGACGCAGCCGTCGGACCTGGTCCGCCCACGGGTCCCACGGCGTCGGCGGGCCGTCGACATTTGGCACTCGCCTTGACCGAGTGCCAGCCCTTGCATACAGTCTGAGTTGGCACTCACTCCATGTGGGTGCTAATCCCGAGGGAAGCGTTCGCCGGCACCGCGACGACGGTTCACGCCCACCCCGACGGCCCCAATCCATTGGTATCGAACGCAAAGGAGAGCCCGAGTGTCGGTCTCTATTAAGCCCCTTGAGGATCGCATCGTTGTCCGCCCCCTCGAAGCCGAGCAGACCACTGCTTCCGGCCTCGTCATCCCGGACACGGCCAAGGAAAAGCCCCAGGAGGGCGAGGTCGTGGCAGTCGGACCGGGTCGTGTCGACGACAACGGCAACCGCGTCCCCGTCGACGTCGCCGAGGGCGACATCGTCATCTACTCGAAGTACGGCGGAACCGAGGTCAAGCACGGCGGCCAGGAGTACCTGGTGCTCTCCGCCCGCGACGTCCTCGCAGTGGTCGTCAAGTAGTAACCCCTTGAGAAGCCCCGGCCCGCAGTGGCCGGGGTTTTTCTCGCTGCACAAGCCTGAAAGGAATCAACAATGGCAAAGCAGTTGGAATTCAACGACGCCGCCCGCCGTGCCCTCGAGGCCGGCGTGGACAAGCTCGCGAACACCGTCAAGGTGACGCTGGGCCCCCGCGGACGCAACGTCGTGCTGGACAAGAAGTGGGGCGCCCCCACCATCACGAACGACGGCGTCACGATCGCCCGTGAGATCGAACTCGACGACCCGTACGAGAACCTCGGCGCGCAGCTGGCCAAGGAGGTCGCCACCAAGACCAACGACGTCGCCGGTGACGGCACCACCACCGCGACCGTCCTCGCCCAGGCACTCGTCAAGGAGGGCCTGCGCAACGTGGCCGCCGGCGCGGCTCCCGGACAGCTCAAGCACGGCATCGAGGTGTCGGTCGAGGCCGTCGCCAAGCGCCTGCTGGAGAACGCACGCGAGGTCGTCGGTCAGCAGACCGCCAACGTCGCGTCCATCTCCGCGCAGAGCACCGAGGTCGGGGACCTCCTCGCCGAGGCCTTCGAGAAGGTCGGCAAGGACGGCGTCATCACCATCGAGGAGTCCTCCTCGACCGTCACGGAGCTCGTCCTCACCGAGGGCATGCAGTTCGACAAGGGCTACCTCTCGCCGTACTTCGTGACCGACGCCGAGCGACAGGAAGCCGTCCTCGAGGACGCGCTCATCCTCATCAACTCCGGGAAGATCTCCTCGCTGCAGGAGTTCCTGCCGCTGCTGGAGAAGGCACTACAGGCCGGCAAGCCGCTGTTCATCATCGCCGAGGACATCGAGGGCGAGGCCCTGTCCACACTGGTGGTCAACAAGATCCGCGGCACCCTGAACGTCGTCGCCGTCAAGGCTCCCGGCTTCGGTGACCGTCGCAAGGCCATGATGCAGGACATCGCGACCCTCACGGGTGCGCAGGTCGTCTCGCCCGATCTCGGGCTCAAGCTCGACCAGGTGGGTCTCGAGGTCCTCGGCTCCGCACGCAGGATCACCGTCACCAAGGACGCCACCACGATCGTGGACGGCACCGGCAGCGAGTCCGACGTCGCCGACCGCGTGGCGCAGATCCGCGCCGAGGTCGAGCGCACCGATTCCGACTGGGACCGAGAGAAGCTCCAGGAGCGCCTCGCGAAGCTCGCCGGCGGTATCGGCGTGATCAAGGTCGGCGCCGCCACCGAGGTGGAGCTCAAGGAGAAGAAGCACCGCATCGAGGACGCCGTGTCCTCCACGCGTGCCGCTCTCGAAGAGGGCATCGTCGCCGGTGGTGGGTCCGCCCTGGTCCACGCCGGCAAGGCGCTCGACACCGACCCCGCCGTCCTCGCACTCGAGGGCGACGCCGCCACGGCGATCGGCCTCGTGCGCCGTGCGCTCGCGCAGCCGCTGCGCTGGATCGCCGAGAACGCCGGACACGAGGGCTACGTCGTCGTCTCCAAGGTCTCCGACCTCGAGGTGGGTCACGGCTTCAACGCCGCGACCGGCGAGTACGAGAACCTCGTGGACGCGGGCATCATCGATCCCGTGAAGGTGACGCGCTCGGCACTGCGCAACGCGGCCTCCATCGCGGCGCTGGTGCTGACCACCGAGACGCTCGTGGTCGAGAAGCCCGAGGAGTCCGAGGGCGACGAGGGCCACGGCCACTCGCACTAGGACGACTGCCTGAACGGCACACGCTCCCGGCACGTCCAGCAGCACCCCGGCTCATCGAGCCGGGGTGCTGCTGCGTGTGGCCCCTTCCGCGCGGTCAGACCCGGTGCCGTGTCCGGCGCATGGGGCCCATGAAGGACCCCGCGACAGTGGGCAGGGTCGAACACCCCCACTCCGCGAAGCCCCAGAAGGGGGATCCGGGCGACGACGTCCCGACGACGACGAAGCCCCGGCCACTCCTGGGAGTGCCGGGGCTTCGGGTGCTGCGGGCGTCGATCCCGGAGCGTGGGATTAGGCGTCGACGACGATCGCCGTGACGACCGGCTGGCGGTTGTAGAAGCGGCGCATCCAGTTGGCCGTGGCCCGTTCGATGATGTCCTCGGGGTCCTGCCGGCGGCCGCCCTGGCGGTTGGACGCGGCGTCGCGCAGTGCCTTCTCGACGGCGGCTCCGGCCTTGTCGAGATCCTCGTCGGAGCAGGAGAAGCCCTTCGTGAAGAACTCGGGTGCCTCGACCATCTCCCCGTTGTCCGGGTCGATGATGGCGAGGACGGTGACCACGCCCTCCTCGGCGAGGCGACGGCGCTCCACGAGGTCCTCCTCGGTGATGCCGCCGACGCTGTCGCCGTCGACGAACACCAGGCCGGCGTCGACCTTGCCGGAGAGCGTGGCGCGGCCGCGCGCGAGGTCGACGGTCACGCCGTCCTGGGCGATGACCACGTTGCGGGGATCGACACCGGTCGCGACGGCGATCTCCGAGTTCGCGCGGAGGTGGCGCCACTCGCCGTGGACCGGCATGACGTTCCGCGGCTTGACGATGTTGTAGCAGTAGGCCAGCTCGCCGGCGCTGGCGTGGCCGGAGACGTGCACCTTGGCGTTGCCCTTGTGGACCACGTTGGCGCCGATCTCGGTCAGGGCGTTGATGATGCCGTAGATCGCGTTCTCGTTGCCCGGGATGAGCGAGCTCGCGAGCAGGACGGTGTCACCCTCGCTGATCCGGATGGCGTGGTCCTTGTTGGCCATGCGGGACAGTGCGGCCATGGGCTCGCCCTGCGATCCGGTGCAGATCAGCACCACCTTGTGGTCGTCGCTGCGCTCGAGCTTCTTGAAGTCCACGAGCAGGCCCTGCGGGATGTTCAGGTAGCCGAGGTCCGCCGCGATGGTCATGTTGCGGACCATCGAGCGTCCCACGAACGCCACCTTGCGGCGGTGGCGGTGCGCGGTGTCGATGATCTGCTGGATGCGGTGGATGTGGCTCGCGAAGCTCGAGACGATGATGCGGCGCGGGGCGGTGCGGAACACGGCGTCGATGGCCGGGCCGAGGTCCTTCTCCGACGTCGTGAAGCCCGGGACGTCCGCGTTGGTGGAGTCCGTCAGGAACAGGTCCACGCCCTCGGCGCCGAGGCGGGCGAACGCGCCCAGGTCCGTGATGCGGCGGTCGAGCGGGAACTGGTCCATCTTGAAGTCACCCGTGTCCAGCACCATGCCGGCGGCGGTGCGGATGGCGACGGCGAGGCTGTCGGGGATGGAGTGGTTGACCGCGACGAACTCGAGGTCGAAACCGCCCATGGTCCGGCGGTCACCCTCCTTGACCTGGACGGTCTTCGGGGTGATCCGGTGCTCCTTGAGCTTCGCCTCGATGAAGGCCAGCGTGAGGCGTGAGCCGACCAGGGGGATGTCCGCGCGCTCCTTGAGGAGATAGGGGACACCGCCGATGTGGTCCTCGTGCCCGTGCGTCAGGACGACGGCCACGACGTCGTCGAGCCGATCCCGGATGTAGGAGAAGTCGGGGAGGATGACGTTGATGCCGGGCTGGTGCTCCTCGGGGAACAGGACTCCGCAGTCGACGATCAGCAGTTTGCCGTCGAACTCGAACACGGTCATGTTCCTACCGATCTCACCGATCCCACCCAGGGCGACAATGCGCATGGCTCCCTTGGCCAGGTCCCGTGGTGCTGTCAGTGCGGCAGGTCTTTTATTCACAGATTAGGTTTCTCTCAGTGGTGGCGGGGGCAGGGGAGAGGCCGCCGGACGTGTGTCGTCGAGGCCGGCCAACCCGGCAGATCCCTGGAGTGGTCCCGGTCGAGCCGGGCGGATACTCCTTCTAGGGTACGACGTCCGGTGCCGCATCGGCGGATCGGGTCCGGCTGGACGGCTCGCCCGGCCGGTGACGTGAGCGCTGTCACCGGAATAGGGCACCCTGATGAACCGTTCTAGACTGGCAGAGCCCGCCGGCGTCAGCGCCGAAGGCCCCACCCAACTCCCATCGGGCGACACCGAAAGAGGCGCAGCAGTGAGCGAGCAGTCCGGCCAGAACCAGACCCACGACCCCTTCGGATTCATCGGCCTGACGTACGACGACGTGCTCCTCCTCCCCGGCCACACCGACGTCATCCCGTCCGAGGCCGATACCTCCTCGCGCATCTCGAAGCGCATCACGGTGCGGACGCCCCTGCTCTCCTCCGCCATGGACACCGTCACCGAGTCCCGCATGGCCGTCGCCATGGCCCGGCAGGGCGGCCTCGGCGTCATCCACCGCAACCTGTCCATCCAGGACCAGGCGGACCAGGTGGACCGCGTGAAGCGCAGCGAGTCCGGCATGATCACCAACCCGCTGACCATCGGTCCCGATGCCACCCTGCAGGAACTCGACGAGCTCTGCGGCCACTACCGCGTCTCCGGCCTGCCCGTCGTCGACGATGCCGGGCACCTGCTCGGCATCGTCACCAACCGGGACACGCGCTTCGTGCTGGAGCGGGACTTCCCGACCACCCGTGTGCACGACGTCATGACGAAGATGCCGCTGGTCACCGGGCACGTGGGCATCAGCGGTGACGACGCGATCAACCTCCTCGCGAAGAACAAGATCGAGAAGCTCCCGCTCGTCGACGGCGAGGGCATCCTCCGGGGCCTCATCACCGTGAAGGACTTCACGAAGGCGGAGCAGTACCCCCTGTCGACGAAGGACGACGACGGCCGCCTCCGGGTGGGGGCCGCCATCGGGTTCTTCGGCGATGGCTGGGAGCGGGCCATGACCCTCGTCGAGGCGGGTGTCGACGCACTGTTCGTCGACACCGCCAACGGTCACAGCGCGGGTGTGCTCGAGATGATCTCCCGCCTGAAGGCCGAGACCTCGGCGGCGCACGTCGACATCATCGGCGGCCAGGCAGCCACGCGCGAGGGGGCCCAGGCGCTCATCGACGCGGGGGCGGACGGCATCAAGGTCGGCGTGGGCCCGGGTTCCATCTGCACCACGCGCGTGGTCGCCGGAGTCGGCGTGCCCCAGGTCACCGCGATCTACGAATCGGCCAAGGCGGCCATCCCCGCCGGCGTCCCGGTCATCGCGGACGGCGGGCTCCAGTACTCGGGAGACATCGGCAAGGCCATCGTGGCCGGCGCCGACACCGTGATGCTCGGTTCGCTCCTGGCGGGATCCGCCGAGGCGCCGGGTGAGCTGATCTTCGTCAACGGCAAGCAGTTCAAGACCTACCGCGGCATGGGCTCGCTCGGGGCCATGCAGACGCGCGGCAAGAACACGTCCTACTCGAAGGACCGCTACTTCCAGGCGGACGTCACGGGTGACGACAAGCTCATCCCCGAGGGCATCGAGGGGCGTGTCGCCTACCGCGGTCCGCTCGCGTCCGTGGCCTACCAGCTCGTCGGCGGCCTCCGCCAGACCATGTTCTACACGGGCGCGCGCACCATCCCGGAGCTGAAGGCGAAGGGCAAGTTCGTCCGCATCACGGCGGCCGGGCTCAAGGAGTCCCACCCGCACGACATCCAGATGACGGTCGAGGCACCCAACTACGGTTCCAAGTAGCGCAGCCCTCGGCATCAGCCCCCTCACAGAGGGGGCTGATGCCGTATGAGCGGACTGCCGCAGCCCGAAGCCACGGCCCGCCGGAAGCTCCGCCTCGGACCGTACGCGCGCGCCGTCGGGCAGGTCCTCGCCGTCAGCGCGAAGGCGTCGCCGGGCGCCGTGGCGATGAAGGTGGCCGGCTCCCTGATCTCCGCGGTGCTGCCGCTCGTGACAACCTACTTCGCCTCACTCACGACGACGGCGCTCGCGGCCGCCTACGCGAGCGAGCCCGACGCCGGCCGGGCGGCCATCACCTACGTGATCGTCACCGCCATCCTCGGGCTCCTGTGGGGCGCCTTCACGAGCGTGGACCGCTACATCCAGCAGGTCCTCAGCTTCCGCGTCGGTGCGATCGTCGGTGACCGCATGTACGAGCGGTTCCTCGCCCTCGAGTTCTGGCGGTACGACGACAAGGAGACGGTGGACCTCTACGACCGGGCTCGGCGCTTCTCCGACTCCTACGCGCGGGTCCTCGACCGCATCGCGGCGATCTTCACCCAGCTGGCATCCGTGGTCCTCGCGATCGGGGCCCTCCTGCTCGTGAGCTGGTGGATCGCGCTGATCGTCCTCGTCGCCATCATCCCCAGCGTGTACCTGCAGTTCCGCCTCTCGCGCGAGCAGATGGCGCACTGGAACACGCAGGTGGACTCCCGCCGCCAGCGGCGCATGATCGAGAACAACCTCATGAAGCCGCAGCACATCGCCGAGATGCGCCTGTACGGGATCGTCCGCCACCTGATGGGCCTGCGCTCGACGCTCCGGGACGCCGACGAGAAACGGCGGCTCGACTTCCAGAAGCGCTACATCCCCAAGCAGCTCCTCGCCGACGCACTGCAGTACGGCGCGGAACTCCTCGCCCTGGTGTGGATCGTGGGGCAGATCATCGCCCGCGCGCAGCCCGTGGGCCAGTTCCTCTACGTGCAGCAGATCGTCAGCCGGGCCCTGAGCACCGCGAACAACCTCGTGTCCTCGCTGAGCTCCATCGACGAGGACCTCGCGAACCTCAAGGACTACGAGCAGTTCATGGACTTCCCGCTGTCCACCTCGGCGACGGGGCGCCTGGAGGCGGCCCCGTCCGCCGTCGAGCTCCGCGACATCCACTTCACCTACGCGGGCGGCGAGGCAGAGGTGCTCAGGGGGATCTCGATGTCCTTCGAGCGCGGGACGCACGTCGCGATCGTGGGGGAGAACGGGGCGGGGAAGTCCACGCTCATCCGTATCCTCGCGGGCCTCTACCAGCCCAGCACGGGTGAGGTGCTGCTCGACGGCCGCGACTTCCGGGACATCGGGATCGACGACTGGCACCAGCACCTGGCGGTGATGTCGCAGGACTTCCTGCGGTACGAGTTCGCCACCGCCGAGAACAACATCTACTTCGGCGATGTCCACCGCCCACGTGACGACGAGCGGGTGCGCCGCGCCGCTCGGGACGCCGAAGCGATGGAGTTCATCGAGAAGATGCCCAACGGCTTCGAGAACTACGTGAGCAACTGGATGGAGGACCCACGCGGCCGCAAGGGCAGCGGCCTCTCGGGCGGCCAGTGGCAGCGCCTCGCGATGGCCCGCAACTTCTACCGCGACGCGCCCTTCGTCGTCATGGACGAGCCGACGTCGGCCATCGACGCCCTCGCCGAGCACCGTATCTTCACCCGCCTGTTCGCCGACCGGAGCCGCACCATCATCGCGATCAGCCATCGGCTGGCGACGATCGAGAAGGCCGATGTCGTGCACATGCTCGAGGACGGGCGGGTCGTGGAATCGGGCACGCACCGGGAACTGGTGGCGCTCCGCGGACGCTACTTCCGCATGTTCGAGAGCCAGCTCCCCGAGGACTAGCGGGCCGCGCCGCATCACGGCTGGAGGAGGACGTCCTCACCCGCGAGCGCCGCGCGGAACCCGTCGTCGCGCACCACGACGTCCTGAAGGACGAGACCCTCCGGCAGTCCCTCGATCTCGTGCTCGAGCGACACGGAGTTGCGGACGATCGCGGCGATCGCGCCGGAGAGGAAGTCCGGCCCTCCGACGTCGATGGAGCGCGGATCCAGGACGAGGCGGCCGTCCTCGACGTCGACGGTTCCGGTCGCGGTGACGCGCAGGTCGCGGCCGAGTGCCTCGACGGTACGCACCACGGTCGCCTGCCCGTCCTCCGCCGGGCGCACTTCCGCACCGCCGCCCAGTTCGGCCGCGACGACGTCGAAGGGTACGGTCGCGTCGACGGTCAGCTCCGCGGCGACCAGGCCGTCCTGCCCTGTCACCACGTCCCGGCCGACGGCGCGCACGTCCGTCAGCGTCGAGCCCGAGGCGAGTACGGTACCCGCGTCGAGCCGGAGGTCCCCGAACCACACCTGGTCGTCGGACAGGTCCGCGGGCGGGGTGGGGACGCCGGCACCACCGTCCGGCGGCGACGACGACGGTGCGGACGTGGCAGGCCCGGCCCGCCCGGCGTCGGCCGGCTCGGTGACGGCCCACCAGAGGATGATGCCCGCGATGACGAGGAGCACCACCATCCCGGCCGCGCCGATGAGCCAGTCCCGGGCGCGCGTCCATGTCATGAGGCCAGTCTGGCGGGTCCGGTGGGGGAGGGCGAAACGCAGACCGGGGCAACGGGCGCGGCAGGTCCCGGACCAAGGGGGCCCGGCGGGATCGAGGCACGTGGCCGACAGTAGGGGCCGCGACGGTCGGAGCGGACCGACGGCACCGGCGGGACGGGCGGCGCCGGCGGGGACGGGCGAGCGCCGGCGGGGACGGGCGGACGACGCCGACAGCGACGGGCGACAGAGGAGGCGCTAGGGGTGCCTGGGTTGGACCGGCTGCACCGGACGCACCATGGCCACCCTGGGCCATGCATCGAGGCCGGCGTCGGCCTCGTGGCGGCGGACGGCAGCCAGCTCCGGCCCCCACGCGCTCGGGGCGAGGATCGAGAAGCCGAGGCGACGGTAGTAGGGCGCGTTCCAGGGGACCTCCTCGAAGGTCGTCAGGGTGAGGGCAGGAAAGCCCGCCTCCCGGGCCCATTCGTCCACGGCGTCGATGAGCCGGGCCCCGATGCCCGCACCGGCGGAGTCAGGGTGCACCGTGACCTGCTCGACGTGCGCGTTGCCGTCGACGACGTCGAGCAGGAGGTAGGCGATCGGGGCCGCACCGGCGGCCGGTCGCGGGGAGGAGGCCACCCAGGCCCGACCGGCATGCTGGTACCCCGCGAGGACCGCCCGCGGCAGGGCGCCGTCGTCCGCGATCCGTGCCATCCCCACACCCCGGAACGCTTCCCCGGCGGCGTGCTCGATGTCGGGGAGGAACGGCAGATCGGCGGCCTCTGCGGGACGGATGATCGGTTGCGTGCGGGAGGCCGCGGAGGAGGACAGCGGGCGGGGCTGCGGCGGCACAGACGGCGGCGGCACGGGTGGCGGCGTGGTGGTCATGGGCGGTCCAGGGTCGACGACGACGGCGGGGCTGACCCGCCTGCCGGGCGTGCGGCGGCTTTGCGCTGCGTCCGCCGCTCCTGAGAGGATAGCTCTGCAGGACGATCACGGACCGGTGATCGCGGAACAAGGACGGTTGAGCATGCTGGGGACCTCGAAGGCCCGGAGCACCGCGGTGAGCGGGGTGGCCCGCGCGGGCTGCTGTGCGCCCCGGCCGTTGCCGGCCTACCAGCATGCAGCGGGCAGCCCACAGGGCTGACACCGCAGGACCGCCCTCCTCGCGGCGGTTCCTCCACGGGGACGCTTCGATGCGGTCCTCCCATGCCCGGAGCCGGCAGAGCGCGCATCCCCTCGATCCTCCTCTGCAAAGGTGTCCATCCATGCTCCCTGTCTCCAGCTCCGCCATCCGTTCCTCCTTCATCAACGCCACGCGGTCCGAGACCGCCAAGCTCACGCCGCCCAAGAACCTTGACACCCTCGACTGGGACGCGCTCGACGTCCTCGGCTGGCGTGACGAGAAGATGCCGTTGCGCGGCTACCTGGTGCTGCCGACCGACCGCGGTCTCACGGGCATCCTCCTGCGCGCCCCCGAGGGCGGGGCGCGGAAGAACCGCTCCGTGCTCTGCGAGCTGTGCCGCGACGTGTACTCGAAGGAGGACGTCCTGCTCTGGGTCGCCCGCCGCGCCGGTCAGTCAGGGCGCGACGGCAACAGCGTCGGGACCCTGATCTGCGCGGACTTCGTCTGTTCCTCGAACGTCCGCCGGCAGCCTCCCGCGAGCGAGATCCACCCGGACCCCGCCGTCGTCGTGCGCCGTCAGGTCGCCGGACTCCAGGACCGGGCCGCGCAGTTCCTGGACCGCGTGCGGCAGCAGTAGTCCCGTCGGAGGCCCCGGTCCACACCCGGGCCAGGACCCGACCGGATCGGCCGGACCCGCCTGGTCCGGCCGATCCGGGGTACCGGCGTCAGGCCGTCCCGGCGGCGTCACGGAGCGTCGACGCCGCCGGGACGGTACGCGCGCTGGGCTAACCTAGAGCAGTGACTTACGAGATCGAGATCGGCCGAAGCAAGCGCGGACGCAGGGCATATTCGCTGGACGACGTGGCGGTGGTGCCCTCCCGCCGGACCCGGGACCCCCTCGACGTCTCGGTCGGCTGGCAGATCGACGCGTACCAGTTCGAGATGCCCGTCATCGCCGCGCCGATGGACTCGGTCATGTCCCCGGCCACGGCCATCGCCCTGGGTCGACTCGGCGGCCTCGGCGTCCTGAACCTCGAAGGACTGTGGACCCGGTACGAGGATCCGCAGCCGGTGCTGGACGAGATCGCCGGGCTGAGTGCCGGGGACTTCAGCCCCGCCGCGACGCTGCGCATGCAGGAGCTCTACGAGGCGCCGATCCGCGCCGAGCTCATCACCAGCCGCCTGGCCGAGATCCGCGAGGCCGGCGTGACGGTCGCGGGATCGCTCACCCCGCAGCGCACCCAGCAGTTCTACAAGACCGTCCTCGCCGCGGGCGTGGACATCTTCGTCATCCGCGGCACCACGGTGTCCGCCGAACACGTCTCCAAGAACGAGCAGCCGCTGGACCTCAAGAAGTTCATCTACGAGCTCGACGTCCCCGTGATCGTCGGCGGCGCAGCCGGCTACACGCCCGCGCTGCACCTCATGCGGACAGGCGCCGCGGGGGTCCTCGTCGGCTTCGGGGGCGGTGCCACCACCACCACGCGCCGCGCGCTCGGGATCCACTCACCGCTCGCGTCCGCCATCTCCGACGTCGCCGGCGCCCGCCGCGACTACCTGGACGAGTCCGGCGGCCGGTACGTGCATGTCATCGCCGACGGCGGGATGGGCGTCAGCGGCGACATCGTGAAGGCGATCGCCATGGGCGCGGACGCCGTCATGCTCGGGTCCGCGCTCGCCCGGGCCGAGGAGGCGCCCGGGCAGGGCTGGCACTGGGGCCAGGAGGCGCACCACCACGAACTGCCGCGTGGCGACAGGGTCGCCATCGGCACCGTCGGACCGCTCAAGGAGGTGCTGTGGGGTCCTTCGCACCACACGGACGGGACCTCGAACCTGATCGGTGCGCTGCGCCGGGCGATGGCCACCACCGGCTATTCGGACCTGAAGGAGTTCCAGCGGGTGGAAGTGGTCCTCTCGCCCTATGTCTCCAACGACTGATGGGATTACAGTTGCCGTAGCTCCCCAGGGGCTCACAACCTCCCGACGAAGGGTATGGCCATGGCATCCGGTGCACTCAGTCCGCAGGACCGCGACGATGCGCTGAGGGCGCTCAGGGACACGACGGAGCCGGGCAGGGAACTCGACATCCTGATCGTCGGCGGAGGAGTGGTGGGCGTCGGGGCCGCCCTCGACGCCGTCACGCGCGGGCTCACCACCGGCATCGTCGAGGCCCGCGACTGGGCATCGGGAACGTCGTCGCGCTCCTCGAAGCTGATCCACGGCGGGCTGCGCTACCTGGAGATGCTCGATTTCGCGCTCGTGCAGGAGGCGCTGAAGGAACGCGGACTGCTGATCCAGCGCATCGCGCCGCACCTCGTCAAGCCCGTCCCGTTCCTCTACCCGCTGACCAGGCGCTTCGTCGAGCGTCCCTACGTGGGCGCGGGGATCGCCCTGTACGACGCCATGAGCATGACCGGCGGCAACTCGCGCGGTGTCCCCTTCCACAAGCACCTGAGCCGGAAGGGCACGCTCCGCGCCGCTCCCAGTCTCAAGGACGACGCCATGGTGGGCTCCATCAGGTACTACGACGCTCAGGTCGACGACGCCCGCTACGTGGTCAACATGGTGCGCACGGCGCAGCACTACGGTGCCCGGGCCGCGAACCGCGTCAGCGTCGTCGACTTCCTCCGCGAGGGCGAGCGCGTGGTCGGGGCCCGGGTCAAGGACCAGGAGAGCGGGGACGTGTTCGAGATCCGCGCCAAGCAGGTCGTGAACGCGACCGGGGTCTGGACGGACGAGACCCAGGCGATGGTCACCGATCGCGGCCAGATGAAGGTCAGGGCGTCCAAGGGCATCCACCTCGTGGTACCCCGCGACCGCTTCCAGTCCACGGTGGGCCTGATCCTCCGCACCGAGAAGTCAGTGCTCTTCGTCATCCCCTGGGGACGCCACTGGATCATCGGCACCACGGACACCGACTGGGACCTGGACAAGGCGCACCCGGCAGCCACCTCGAAGGACATCGACTACGTGCTGGAGCACGTCAACAAGGTCCTCAAGCGGCCCCTGACGCGCGAGGACGTCGAGGGTGTGTACGCCGGGCTGCGGCCGCTCCTCGCGGGCGAGAACGATTCCACCGCGAAGCTGTCCCGCGAACACGTCGTCGCGCACCCCGTGCCGGGGCTCGTCGTCGTCGCGGGCGGCAAGTGGACCACGTACCGGGTCATGGCGAAGGACGCCGTGGACGAGGCGACCCGCGCACTCGACGAGAAGGTGCCCGAGAGCTGCACCGAGACCGTCCCGCTGCTGGGCGCCGAGGGCTACCGGGCGGCCTGGAACATGCGGGCGAAGCTGGCCGACGACGCCGGCGTGCACGTCGCACGCGTCGAACACCTCCTGCAGCGCTTCGGCACGCAGGCCACGGAGGTGCTGGACCTCATCCGGGAGGATCCCTCGCTCGGCCGGCCGCTGCCCGGCGCGGACGACTACCTCCGAGCGGAGGTCGTCTTCGCCGTCACCCACGAGGGCGCCCGGCACGTCGACGACGTCCTCACGCGACGCACCAGGATCTCCATCGAGTCCTGGGACCGCGGCGTGTCAGCGGCTCCCGTCGTGGTCGAGCTCATGGCGCCGTTCCTCGGCTGGAGCGAGCAGCAGGCCGAGCGCGAGGTCACGCACTACCGGGCACGCGTGGAGGCGGAGCGGCTCAGCCAGGAGCAGCCCGACGACGTCTCGGCGGACAGCGCACGCATGGGTGTGCACGATATCGTCCCGCTAAGCTAGGAGGGCCGGGCGGGCCGCGACGAGCAGTCCCTCACCGGCGCGCGGCGACCGGGCACCCGGTGGCCGCGGCCGTGGGATCTTCGAAAGGCACACAGTGAGCGATCTGTCCTCCGAGCTGCACGACGCCCTGTTGACCACGCCCGACCTCGTGATCCTCGAGATGGAGGCGGCCTCGAAGGAGGACGCGGCGGCGCAGCTCGCGAGCCGCCTGCACGCCGCCGGGCGCATCTCGGACCTGCAGGCCTTCCTCGACCAGGTGAACTCGCGTGAGCACCAGATGGCGACCGGCCTGCCCGGCGGCGTCGGTCTGCCCCACGCGCGCAGCGAGTACGTGAACCAGACGTCGATCGCCGTCGGCGTCACGCGTTTCGGCCACAGCCTGGACTTCGGCGCGGTGGACGGGCCCGCCACCCTTGTGCTCCTCATGGCCACCCCCGCGCAGTCCTTCTCGGAGCACCTGGAGGTCCTCGCGACGATCGCGCGCAGCCTCTTCAAGGAGAACTTCCGCGAGTCGCTGCGCCGCGCGCACGACGCCGAGGTCATCGCGGAGCTCATCAACTCCTCGCTGGTGTTCTTCGACCACTAGCGCCCGGCGGGGCGTTCCCTCGTCCGCATCGTCCGGCTCCTCCGTTCCTCCTATGCGGCGTGTCCTGTACCGACACGCCGGTCCTGCCTCATAATCCGCGAACGACCGCCCGGCCCGGCAGGACGGCACCTTCCGAGCGTCCCGCCGACGTGCTCCGCCGACGTGCTCCGCCTACTCGCTCCGCCGACGTGCTCCGCCTACTCGCTCCGCCGACGTGCTCCGCCTACTCGCTCCGCCGACGTGCTCCGCCTACTCGCTCCGCCAGGAGTTCCAGAGCGAGGCGTACGCTCCATCGAGCGCCAGCAGCTCGTCGTGCGAGCCGAGCTCCGCGATCCGGCCCTCCTCCACCACGGCCACGCGGTCGGCGTCGTGCGCGGTGTGCAGCCGGTGGGCGATCGCGATCACCGTGCGGCCCTCCAGGACCGCGTTCAGCGAGCGCTCGAGATCACGGGCGGCCTGCGGATCGATCAGCGACGTCGCCTCGTCCAGGACCAGCGTGTGCGGATCGGCGAGGATCAGCCGGGCCAGGGCGAGTTCCTGCGCCTGGGCCGGAGCGAGCTCGTAGGCACCGGAACCCACCTCGGTCTCCACGCCCTCCGGGAGCTGCTTGACCCAGTCCAGCGCCCCGACGCTGCGCAGCGCGTCCTCGATCTCGCCGTCGCCGGCATCCGCGCGCCCGAGCCGCACGTTGTCGGACACGGAGCCCACGAAGACGTGGTGCTCCTGGGTCACGAGTGCCACCTCGCGCCGCAGGTCGTCGAGCGGGCGGTCCACGAGCGGCACGCCGCCCACGGTGACCGAGCCCGACGTCGGCGGGTGGATCCCCGCGATCAGGCGTCCCAGCGTCGACTTCCCGGCACCCGATGGTCCGACGACGGCCAGGCGCTCGCCGCGCACCAGGGTCAGGTCCACCGCGTGCAGGACGTTGTGGCCGGGGCGGTAGGCGTAGCTGGCACCCGAGACCACGATGTCCTCGTCGGCAGGCTCCGCCGTCGTCGCGTGGCGGTCCGGCTCGACGTCCTTGATGCCGACGATCCGCGCCAGCGAGGCAGCACCCACCTGGATCTCGTCGGTCCACATGATGAGCAGGTCCACGGGGTCGATGAGCCGTACCGCGAAGAGCGCGACCGCGGCCACCGCGCCCGGGGTCACGAGGCCCTGGCCGGCGAGCCAGCCGCCCCACAGCAGCACCGCCGCGGCGGGCAGCCAGAAGGCGATGTCGGCGGCGGGGAACAGCACGGAGCGCAGCCACAGCGTGTAGCGCTCGGCCCGGAAGCTCGAACCGAGGGCCTCGTCGAGGTCCTCGCGGCGCAGGCTCCCGAGGCTCAGGGCATCCACGGTGCGCGCGCCCTCGATGGTCTCGGTGATGGTCCCGTTCACCACGGCGTACGTCTCGCGCTCACGCATGTAGCCGGCCGCGCTGCGCCGGAGGTACCAGCGCGTCGCCGGCCAGAGCAGCGGCAGCCCGACGAGCAGGGCGAGGGACAGCACGGGCGAGGTGACGACGGCGGCGCCGAGGGTCAGGACGATCGTCACCACGGACACGACGACCTGCGGTACGCCGAAGCGCACCGTGTGGGACACGGCGTCGATGTCGTTGGTGGTGCGGGCCACGAGATCGCCCGTGCCCGCTTTCTCGACGGTGGAGAGCGGAAGGGCGGTGACGTCCCGCATGAAGTCCTCGCGCAGCTCGGCGAAGACGCGCTCGCCGAAGACCATGCCCGAGCGGACGGCGAAGCGGCGGAGGACGGACTGGACGGCGAGGAATCCGAGCATGCCGAGCGAGACGGCCGCGACGAAGCCCGACGTCGTCCCTGCAGCGAGGGCGTCGATGAGGATGCCGAGCAGCAGGGGCCCGGCGAGGCCCGCGACGGCCGACCCGACGTACAGGGCGATCACGGACCCGAGGCCCTTCCGGTGGTGCCGGATGAGGCGCGCCGCCTCGTCCCGCACCGTCCGGGGCGCGGCGACCGGGAGTTTCGCGGTGCTACTCACTGCGGATCACCACGTTCCTGTACTCGTCGTTGCGGTTCATGAGCTCCTTGTGCGTACCCCGGTCCGTGACTCGCCCGCCCTCCATGAACAGGACGCGGTCCATCGTCCGCAGCACCAGGGGACTCGCCGTCACCACCACGGTGGTCCGGCCCTCGCTCCGTCGTGCGCCGGCGAGGCGCGCGGCGATGCGCTGCTCGGTGTGGGCGTCCACCGCGCTGGTCGGCTCCACCAGCACCAGGTTCTCCGCCTCGGTGAGATAGGCGCGCGCAAGGACGAGGCGCTGGCGCTGACCACCCGAGAAGCCCCTGCCGCGCTCCGTGACCTCGTGGTCGAGCCCGCCCTCCAGTCCGTCGAGGATGTCCAGCGCGCTCGCCGCCTCGAGGGCGGCGAGGACGGCGCCGTCCTCGTGCGTGCCGCGCGGGTCGAGCTGGGCACGGAGCGGACCGCTGAACAGGTGGGGGCTCGCTTCGCTGACGACGACGCGCGCACGGATGTCGGCGAGCGGGACGTGCCGCAGGTCGGCGGCTCCCCAGCGCACGGTAGCCTCCTCGAGGACGGCGTCCTCGAAGCGGCCGAGGCGCGTGACGGCGTCGGTGGACTCGGCGGGTTCGCGGGAGACGACGGCGGTGAGCAGGCCGGGCTCGACGACGACGCCGGAGCGCTCGTCGACGAGGACGGACCCGGGCGGGGGCGCCGAAACGGTGGTCGCGCTCTCCGAGACGTTGGCGTCCACGGACAGCACGGCGATGATCTTGCGCGCGCCGACATGGGCGCGGATGAAGCGGGCCACGGAGTCCGCCGCTGCGCGGACGGGGGTCATGAGGAAGATCGAGAAGCCGTAGAGGGCCACGAGTTCGCCCGGCGTGATGTCACCGGAGAGCACCAGGGACGCGCCGACCCAGGTGAAGACGACGCTGAAGGCCCCGGCGATGAAGACCTGCGAGGCCTCGAGGTCGGCGAGGGAGTGTGCCACCCGGATGCCGGAGTCGCGGGTCGCGGCCGATTTCACCCGGTAGCGGTCGACGAAGATGTGCTCCCCGCCGATCCCGCGCAGCACGCGGAGACCGGCCACGGTGTCCGCGCCGACCGCCGTCATCCTGCCCGAGGCCTCGCGCTGCTCACGTTGCCGCGCCTGCATGGGTTTCACCACGAACAGCAGCAGCGCGCAGCACACCGGGACGCCGATCAGCACCACGACGCCGAGGACGGCGGAGGTCTGCCAGATCAGGACGGTCACCACCACCCAGGCGGCGGCCGCCCCGGCCAGGCGGGTCAGGACCTCGTAGACCTCACCGAGCCGGAAGGCGTCCGAGGCCGCCGTCGAGACCACCTCGCCCGTCGAGAGTGCGGTGGGCAGGGCGTCCCCGGTCCGGGCGATCTTGTGGCCGACCAGGCGGACGGACCGGAAGGCCGCCTGCATCCAGTTGCTGACGCCGGCCCGGTGGGTCGCGGTGTCCGAGACCGCCTGCACCACCATGAGCCCGAGCAGTGCTGCTGCCCACCCGAGGAGCGCGCCTGCGTCCCCGCCGATCACACCGTCGTCGATCGCCCTGCCGAGGACGAAGGGCATCACGGCCTGCGATGCCATCCAGACGGTGCCGAGGAGGATCCCCGCGGCGAGCGTCGCCTTCTGGAGGCCGCCCAGCCAGAGCAGGTAGCGCGCGGGGGAGCGCAGGTCCGGCTCGGAGGTCAGGGGATAGGGAAAGGCACGCACGAGGATCCATCCTAGACCGCCTCCGGACAATGCGATAGGGATTTCCCAATCAGTTTTCGGGTCGCTGTGCCGGCAGTGATCCTCTTCATCGTCATTCGCTGTTCTACAGAGGTACGAAGTACCGTGGAGGGGTGTTGAAGACCGCGCTCAAGCCTCGATGGATCCTCATGCTGATCCTCGCGATGGCGATCGCCTCGGTCTTCGTGCTCCTCAGCCAGTGGCAGTTCACCTCCTCCCGCGAGGAGCCGCCGCCCGCGCCGAGCACCACCGAGCAGGTGCGCCCCCTCACGGACGTGCTCCAGCCCCTCACTCCGCTCTACGCCACGGCCGCTGACCAGATGGTCTCACTCGACGGCGAGTTCCTGCCCGGTACGCGGGTCCTGGTGCAGAACAGGCTCCTCGAGGGCGACGACGGCTCCTGGGTGGTGCAGGGATTCGCCGTGGCACCGGCTGCCGGCGCGTCCGACGCGGCCGCCTCGCCCGCTGACTCCGCTCCTGATGGTTCCGCGGTGTCCGCTCCCGATGATGCAGCGACAGCAGGGGATGCCGTCATACCCGTCGTGCTCGGCTGGGTGCAGGAGGACGGTGACGCCTCGGCGCTGCCGGAGCAGGAGGGACCCGCCTCCGTCGTCGGTCGGCTGCTGCCACCCGAGGCGCCCGAGGTGCAGCGACCGGTCGAGGGAGAGGTTCCCACCCTGTCCACGGCGGAGCTCGCGAACCTCTGGGACGTCCGGTCCTACTCGGCCTTCGTCGTGGCGTCCGACGTGTCGGTGGGCGGTGCGGCCGTCCCCTTCGCCTCGGACATGTCCCGTGTCGTCGTCGGCCCGCAGCCCCAGGAGACCCCCCTCAACTGGCTCAACATCTTCTATGCGATCGAATGGGTCGTCTTCGCAGGTTTCGCCTTCTTCCTGTGGTGGCGGCTCGTCGCCGACGACCACCGCCGCATGCTCGAGGACGAGGCGGACGCCGCCGAAGAGGCCCGGCACGCCCGTGCCGGGGGCAGCCGCGGCGGCGCGTCCGAGCGCTCGGACGCGACCCGAACCACCACTCCTCACGAAAGCGGTACCCACCGTGACTGAACCAGCCCGCAACCCCTCCGCGCGGACCACCGGGCGGTCCGCACCGGCGAAGCAGAAGCGTCGGTTCGGGGGCACCCACGCGCAGATCCGTTCGGCCCTGAAGCTCTACAAGGTGCTGGCCTACGCCACCGGCGTCATGCTGCTCCTCGTCGTCGTCGAGATGGTGGCGAAGTACGGGTACGGCTCGGAGATCGTTGCCGGGGGTGGGGCTCCGCTGCAGTTCCTGCCCGAGGTGGTCGCCGAGACCGCGGGCGGGTTCAACCTCTCGACGGCCGTCCTGATCGTGCACGGCTGGCTGTACGTGGTCTACCTCATCGCGGACTTCCGCCTGTGGCAGTTCATGCGCTGGCCCTTCAGCCGGTTCATCCTCATCGCGCTCGGCGGCGTGGTCCCCCTGCTGTCCTTCGTCGTGGAGAAGCGGATCCATGCCCAGGCGGAGACGGACCTGGCCGAGCACCCCGAGGCAGCGCCGCGGTACTGATCCGCCGGCTCGCGCCGGTGCCCGGCAGGCTCGCGCCGTCCCCGTCTCGACGAGCGGATGGACGGTCCGCAGTTCCCCTGGCCCGCGCGGTCCCTGATGTGCGGCACGGAAGTGCGCAGACTATTGTTGACGGGTGACTACCCCCGAGAACGGCTCCGAACACCGCCCTGTCCTCGTCGTGGACTACGGTGCGCAGTACGCCCAGCTGATCGCCCGGCGTGTCCGTGAGGCGGACGTCTACTCCGAGATCGTGCCGCACACGCTGAGTACCCAGGAGATCCTCGCGAAGAACCCCTCGGCCATCATCCTCTCCGGCGGTCCCTCCAGCGTGTACGCCGAGGGGGCGCCCAGGGTCGAGGCGGACCTGTTCGACGCCGGGGTGCCCGTGCTCGGCATCTGCTACGGATTCCAGGCCATGGCCAGCGTCCTCGGTGGCACGGTCGCGAAGACCGGGCTGAGGGAATACGGCTCGACGGACATCACCTCCGACGGAGCGTCCCGCTCCATCCTCGAGGGGACGCCCGAGCACCAGAACGCCTGGATGAGCCACGGCGACAGCGTGCAGGAGGCTCCCGAGGGTTTCGAGGTCCTCGCCAGCACGGCCGGCGCCCCCGTCGCCGCCTTCGCCAACGAGGCCAAGGCGCTGTACGGCGTGCAGTGGCACCCGGAGGTCAAGCACTCTCAGCACGGCCAGGCGGTCATCGAGAACTTCCTCTTCCGCGGAGCGCGCCTGGATCCGAACTGGACCACGCGCAACATCCTGGAGGAGCAGGCGGATCGCATCCGCGAGCAGATCGGGGATGCACGGGTGATCTGCGGCCTGTCCGGTGGGGTGGATTCGGCCGTGGCCGCGGCACTCGTGCAGCGGGCGGTCGGCGACCAGCTCACCTGCGTCTTCGTGGACCACGGGCTCCTGCGTGAGGGCGAGGCGGAGCAGGTCGAGCGCGACTTCGTCGCGGCCACGGGGGTCAAGCTCCACGTCGCCAACGAGCAGAAGCGGTTCCTCGAAGCGCTTGCCGGTGTCTCGGATCCCGAGACCAAGCGCAAGATCATCGGGCGTGAATTCATCCGTGCCTTCGAAGAAGCCGAGCGCGCGATCATGCGGGAGGCCGAGGCGGAGGGCGAGCCCATCCGCTTCCTCGTGCAGGGCACCCTGTATCCCGACGTCGTCGAGTCCGGTGGTGGCGAGGGTGCAGCGAACATCAAGAGCCACCACAACGTGGGCGGGCTGCCGGAGGACCTGCAGTTCGAACTCGTGGAGCCCCTGCGCACGCTCTTCAAGGACGAGGTGCGGGCCGTCGGTGCCCAGCTCGGGCTGCCGGCGGAGATCGTCGGACGCCAGCCGTTCCCCGGCCCGGGGCTCGGGATCAGGATCGTCGGCGACGTCACGGAGGAGCGCCTCGCCCTCCTGCGCAAGGCCGACGCCATCGCGCGCGCCGAGCTCACGGCAGCCGGACTCGACAACGAGGTCTGGCAGATGCCGGTGGTCCTCCTGGCCGATGTCCGCAGCGTGGGCGTCCAGGGCGACGGACGGACGTACGGTCACCCGATCGTGCTGCGCCCCGTGTCGAGCGAGGATGCGATGACCGCGGACTGGTCGCGTCTGCCGTACGACCTCCTCGCGCGCATCTCCAACCGCATCACCAACGAGGTGGACGGCGTCAACCGCGTGGTGCTCGACGTGACGAGCAAGCCGCCGGGAACCATCGAATGGGAGTAAGCGGACAGGGGAGTGGGGTCGGCTCCACTCCCGTCCGCCCGGGCCGCGTTGCTATCCGCGGGGTCCGTCCGCTTTTCGGATAGCTTGGAAGACATGCCCATCTGGTCGAGATCAGCTCGTGACAATGCAGGGAAGAAGGCCGCCGTGCCGGAGCAGGACCAGCGGGACGCGGCTCGGACGCCGTCGGATCGCCAGCGGGACGCAGCCGGAGCGTCGTCGCACGCCGCCGGAAGCACGTCGGGTGTCCCCCCGGAACCCTCCGCAGACACGTCCGCGCAGGACTTCCTGGTGCCGTGGCTGGAGGGCCTGGGTCCGCAGGCCGTCGGTGATACGCTGCTCCACTTCCGCCCGTCCGCCGGCACGAGTATCGACCTCACGCACGCGCATCCCTCCGGACTCGCCCAGCTGCTCGCCGGACGGCGCACGCGCCTGTCCACCCTCCTGCGCGATCCCGTGCAGTACAGTGCGGCCAAGGCGGCGGCGCGGGCTCTGCGGGCGAAGATCTTCGAGCTCGGGACCGAGCGCGGGATCGACGTCGGCTACCTCGCCGCCGGCACGGCGTCATGGCGCTCCGTCGACGGGTCCGGACGTTCGGAGACGCTCAACGCCCCGGTCCTGCTCACCGCCGTGTCCCTCACCGTCCACCCCTCGCAGGACGACTACGAGCTGCAGATCACCGAGCAGGCCCGGATGAATCCCGCGCTCGTCCGGCACCTCCGGAACCAGCAGGGACTCGACGTCGATCCGGGGGCCATCGCCCGCCTCGCCTACGGGACCGCACGGTTCGATCCGCACCCGGTCCTGGAGCGCATGCGCATCCTCGCCGACGGCGTGCGCGGCATGTCCGTGGAGCACCGCGTCCTCGTGTCCACCTTCGCTGACCTCGCCGGCGTCAAGGGCGATCCCGCCCTCCACCCGGACCACCCTGTGCTCTCCGCCCTCATGGGTGCGGCCCGCGGCGACGAGGTCGCCGCGTCCGCCCTGGTGGGCGCGGCCGACGGTCTCGTGTTCCCCGGCCCCGACGAGCGCGATCCCGGCCAGGAACTGCTGGTCCTCGATGCCGACCGGGCCCAGCAGGACGTCCTGGACCTCGTGGACGCCGAGGTCAGTCTGGCGGTCGCCACCCCTCCCGGGACAGGCCAGACGCAGACCGCCCTCAACGTCGCGGTGCGTGCCGCGGCCACCGGTCGGCGGGTGGTCGTCGCGGCCGAGCGCCGCGGAACCCTCAACGAGTTCGTGCAGGACCTGGACGGGCTCGACCTCGGCTCCCTGGTCCTGCAGGTGGGCAGCCAGACGGGTCCCGCGCAGCTGCGCGAGGCCGTGATCCGCGCCCTGGTCCGCAACGAGAAGGCGGTCGAGCCGCAGCTCGAGAGTCTGCACTCCACCCTGACCGGGCACCGGCACCAGCTGACGGAGCATGTCCGGAGCCTGCACAACGTACGCAGTCGCTGGGGCTGCTCGCCCTACCAGGCCATGCAGTCCCTCGCGGGACTGACGGCCCTCGACCCGGCGCCCTCGACGACCGTGCGGCTCAAGCGCAGCGTCCTGGACTCGATCGCGAACCGGCAGGAACTCACCGAGCGCCTCCGACGGGCAGCGGAGCTCGGGAGTTTCAGCAAGGCCTCGACGGAGAGCCCCTGGTACGGGGCGCAGCTGCTCAACCGGAAGGAGACCGAGCACGCGCACGGGCTCGCCGAGCAGCTTTCCACCGAGCTCCCGGAGCTGCGCGGGAAGGTGCAGCGCGTCGCCGAGCACTCGCACATCACGCTCGGCGGAACGGTGCGGGAGTGGGGCGAGCAGCTCGAACTGCTCGTCGCCGTCCGGGAGAGCCTGGACAAGTTCACCCCGGACATCTTCGACCGACCTGTCACGGACCTCATCTCCGCGACGGCGCCGTCCTCCTGGCGCAAGGAGCGGGAGATCGAGATGAGCTCGATGACGCGGTCCCGGCTCCGGCGCGTGGCCAAGGAGTACATCCGGCCCGGCGTGCACATCTCCGACCTCCACACCTCCCTGCTCGAGGTCCAGCAGCAGCGCACGCTCTGGACGCGGTACGCCCTCACCGAGCGCCACCCATCCGTTCCCACGGGACTGGCGGAGATCCACGCTTCCTATCGGGCGGTCGAGACGCGACTCGCAGAACTGACCGACATCCTCCACCACACGGCGCGCCGTCCTGATCTGGCAGGACTGGACCTCGACGGGCTGGAAGTGATCCTCAGTGACCTCGCTGCGGACCGGCAGACCCTGGAGACGCTGCCGGAACGGACGCTGCTCCTCGACGAGATGCGCGAGCAGGGGCTGGCCGATCTGCTCGACGACCTGGCGGAGCGGGAGATCGCCATGGACCGTGTGGGATCCGAGCTCGAACTCGCCTGGTGGCAGTCCGCCCTGGAAGCCATGATCAGCGGCGACGACTACCTGGCCATGTCCGACGGCACGTCCCTCCGCAAACTGGAGGCCGAGTTCCGCCTGGCGGACAACGCGCACATCGCCTCGGGACCCGCACGCATCCGGTGGACGCTCGCCCAGCGGTGGCGCGCAGCGGTCGAGGACCATCCCGAGGACGCCGGCCGCCTCCGGCAGGAACTCAAGGACGGCACCCTGACTCTCGAGGTCTTCGCCGGCCTGCACCGGGATCTGGTCGGGGCCCTGCTGCCCGTCTGGGCCGTGAGTCCACTCACCATCCGCGGCGCGGTGCCCGAGGGCTACCGGTTCGATCTCGCCGTCGTCCTCGACGGCGAGTCGATGTCGCTGCAGAGTGCGGTGCCCTGCGTCGCACGGTCCCGCCAGGTCGTGGTGTTCGGCGACGACCGCCTCGCAGGGCCCAGCCGGTTCAGCATCGAGGTGCAGTCGGCCGATCGGGCGTCCGCACTCGAGCCCCTGCCCAGTGCCTTCGACGCGCTCCGCGACGTCCTGCCGGTCCGGGGCCTGACGGAGATCTATCGCGGGGTCGATCGCAGCCTCGACACCTACCTCAGCGAGGCCTTCTACGACGGGAAGCTCTCCCGCCTCCCGCAGGCGTCCGAGGTCACCGGCGAGGGTCGCGGCCTCGTGGTCGAGTACCTGCCCAACGGCACCGGTATGCCGAGTTCCGAGCACGACGGCGTGGAGAGCGTGGCGGTCGAGGTGAACCGCGTGGTGGAACTGGTCTTCGAGCACATCCGCCACCGCCCCAGCTTCTCGCTCGCCGTCGTCACGGCGAGTGCCCGGCATGCGGCACGGGTGGGGGAGGCCATCCGCCTGCAGATGGCGGAGTTCCCCTGGGCCGCGGAGTTCTTCACCCCCGGCAGGGAAGCGTTCCGCGTGGTTCCCGTCGAGCGGGCAGGGGGACTGGTGCGGGATGACATCATCTTCTCGCTGGGCTTCGGGCGCACACCCCACGGCCGCGCCCTGCATTCCTTCGGTCCCCTGTCGGCACCCGACGGGCGGCGCAACTTCGTCATGGCGATGACCCGCGCCCGGCGCCTCCAGCACGTCCTGACCTGCTTCCAGCCCGCGGATCTGGATCCCGAGCGGCTCACCGCAGGAGCCCTGGACTTCTTCGAACTCCTGCAGCGCGAGCTCGGCGACGGCGGACGGCAGGGTACGGCTGCCTCCCAGAGCAACGAGGATCCGCTGGTGGCCGATCTGGTGGATCGCCTCCGGTACCGCGGGGCGCACGTCTGGGACCACTACGCCGGTGTCCTCGACATCGTCGCCGTGCGGCCCGCGGACATCGCCGCCGACGGCAGCGCCGCGAGCATGCAGGACGAGCGGCCCGCACCGCTCGCCATCGCGTCCGACGGGACGGAGCGCTACGGCGCGATGTCCGTGCGCGAGCGGAGCAGGCTGCGTCCCCAGGTCCTCGAGCGCATGGGCTGGCGCTACCTGCCGCTGTGGACCATCGAGGTCTTCACCGATCCCGACGGATGCGCCGAGCGGGCATCGTCGGTCATCGGCCTGCCGCCGCGGGACTCATCAGACCAGACCGGAACACGGAAGGACGCCGCCAGGATGCGGAAGGACGAGCAGCACCCGGCCCGCGGTACCGCGGTGGGACGTACGGGTGACGAAACGGACACCTCCGCCGCCGTCCTGCCCAAGCTCGCGGCAGAGGATGATGCACGGTCCTGGGGCGACGCCGAGGGTGGTCACGACGAGTGGTTGAAGGAGCAGCGCCCGCCGCACTGGGGCTGAGGCCCGACAGTGACGGCTCCCTGACCGGAGGGACTGCGTCCACCCGGTCAGGGAGCCGTCAGGACCAGATGCACGTCGCCGGAGCTCGACGAGCCGGCAAGCTCCAGAGCACTCTCCGGTGGTGCCGCTACCACGACGAGCCCGGCGTCGTCGCCTGCTCCGGGCCAGCTGCCGACGTCGCCGCCCGCGTCCGTCCAGAGCACGGCGACGGATCGTGCGAGGACCGTCGACCCAGCGGCGGACTCGTACCCGTCACCCGCCCGCAGGATGACGTCGACCAGTTGCCCCGGCGCGAGGAGTCGCACCACGGCGGGATCGGCCGGTCGGAGGGGTACCGCGACCGTCCCGGGCGGAGTGCCGGTGAGGAGTCCCTCGCCGATCAGTGACGTCCGGGACACCGGCGCACCCAGCGACAGCGGCGCGGCGACCTGTCGACCCACGACCTGCGTGGTGCTGGTGGCGGCGCCGACGGCGAGTGCTTCCTCGGGCAGGCGGACGACGGCGATGTCCGCGTCCGTGAGAACCGTCCCGACGGCGAGGTCCCGTGTCGCGGTGACCACCGCCGTCGTCGGATAGTCCTGCCCCACCGCCGCTTCCACGGCCACGCCTGCCGCCGCGCAGAACAGCAGCGCCGCCAGGAGCCTCTTGTGTCGGTGCACGGTCCGGCGAAGACGATAGCGGAGGGGCGGGCCCTGGGTACGGCCGGAGCGATTCATGCACCGACCGTAGGCGGGATGGTCCCACGGCGGTGCCACGTGCCGGGCTATGTGGGCAACTGGAGCCGTGCGCTGACGAGGAGCCTGTGTACCGGCGCACGTCCGTGCCTGCCCGCGACACCGACCGATGGGGTCACGCGGTACGGGATGCCCTGAGGACGGACGGCACGGACACGCGGCCGGTCGATTGCGGCGGTGGTGGTGCGACCGGTCAGGAGGCGGCTGCGGTCCCGCCACCGGACGAGGAGGCCACCGGCTTCGCAGCCGGCTTCGAGGACGAGGACGACGACGAGGACGACGAGGACGACGAGGACGACGAGGTCGAAGCGGACGAGTTCGAGGTGGAGGACGTCGAGGAGGACGTGCCCGACGTCGTCCCGGCGTCCGTGCTCGTCGCGGTGGAGCGGGAGTCGTTGCGGTAGAAGCCCGACCCCTTGAAGACCACTCCCACGCTGTTGAACTTCTTGCGGAGTGATCCGCCGCAGGCAGGGCACACGGTCAACGAGTCGTCCGAGAACGACTGCTGGATGTCGAAGGCGTGGCCGCAGTCCTTGCAGGCGTAGGCGTACATGGGCATGGAGTTCCTCCTGGCGGGCGTCGTGGTCCCCGGATGGCTCGGTCCGACAGTCGCTGGCACTCTCCGGGTGCGAGTGCCAGTCTACACCGCCGTACCCGCCGGCCGGACGCGCAGCGGCCCGTCCGCGGTGAAGATCCCGTCGAGCCGCTGATCGTGCGGCTCGACCGGGATGACGCCATCGGCCAGCACCTCCGACCGGTAGACGACACCCCACCGTGGGACGGCTGATGGCACATCGGCCAGGAAGCGGTCGTAGTAGCCGCCGCCCTGTCCGACGCGGTGCCCGGAGCCGTCGACGCCGAGCGCCGGGACGAGGATCAGACCGACGCCTGTGAGTTCCCCGAAGGCGCTTCGCGGCCCGACGGGCTCCAGCACCGGCGCGCGGACCGAGCGCTCCAGTGCGATGTCAGGGGTCCACAGCACCCAGGACAGACGGTAGCCGGGCTCGCAGACGGGCAGGACGACGTCGATACCGAGGGCCCGGAGTCCGGCGAGGAGGGGAGCGGTGTCGGGTTCGGGGTCACCGGCGAGATAGGCCGTGACCACAGGGCGCCGTCCGGGACGGTCCCCGGCTCCGTGCAGCAGCTGGTCGGCGTGGTCCGCCACCACGCGCGCGAGGTGCACGGACTGCGTGCGCCGGTCGCCGGGATCGAGGGCAGCCCTTGCGGACCGGAGCGTCGAGCGCAGTCGGGCCTTGGCCGTATCACGTGGGATGACTGTCATTCCACCATTGTGCTCATCCACCCGGCGATCGGGGGCCCGTTATGTAGTGTGGTGCCATGACTTTGCGATCACGCGTGACGAAGGCCGTTATCCCTGCGGCCGGCCTGGGGACCCGCTTCCTTCCTGCTACCAAGGCGATGCCGAAGGAAATGCTTCCCGTCGTGGACAAGCCCGCCATCCAGTACGTGGTCCAGGAAGCCGTCGACGCCGGCCTCTCGGACGTCCTGATGATCACGGGACGCAACAAGCGGGCCCTCGAGGACCATTTCGACCGCGTGCCCTTCATCGAGCAGACGCTCGAGGCCAAGGGCGACCACGACAAGCTGGCCGCAGTCCGCCGTCCGTCCGAGCTCGGTGACATCCACTACCTCCGGCAGGGTGACCCGAAGGGTCTCGGCCACGCGGTGCTCCGTGCCAAGCTGCACGTCGGGAACGAGCCCTTCGCCGTCCTCCTCGGTGACGACCTGATCGACGAACGTGACCCCCTCCTCGAGACGATGATCGAGGTGCAGGCGAAGACGGGCGGATCGGTCATCGCCCTGATCGAGGTGGACCCCGAGCAGATCAGCGCCTACGGCTGCGCCGACATCACGGGGATCGACGGCGAGGACCACGTCCGCGTGAACCAGCTCGTCGAGAAGCCGGCAGTGGAGGATGCGCCGTCCAACCTCGCCGTGATCGGCCGTTACGTGCTGCACCCGCGCGTCTTCGAGGTCCTCGAGACGACGGCGCCGGGACGCGGCGACGAGATCCAGCTGACCGACGCCCTGCAGACGCTCGCCGCTGCCGAGGGCGAGGGCTCCGGCGTGTACGGGGTGGTCTTCCGCGGCCGCCGCTACGACACCGGGGACAAGCTCAGCTACCTGAAGGCCGTGGTGACGCTGGCATCGGAGCGCGAAGACCTCGGTCCCGATCTCCGCGCCTGGATTAAGGACTTCAGCTCGAGCATCTCGGACTAGCACGCCATGTGGTCGGCACCCGGCTGGCCTGTGACGCTGAGGACCGGGTCCCTGGTCCTGAGGCCCATCCGCCATCGGGACAAGGCCGCCTGGACGGCGCTGCGCCATCGCAACGCGCGCTGGCTGGCGCCGTGGGAGGCATCCAATCCGGACCCGGAGGGGTTCCTCCCCACTTACCACCAGATGGTGCGGTCGCTGACCGCGCAGGCCCGGGCGGGTTCATCCCTGCCGTTCCTGATCACCGAGCAGGAGCCCGGCTCCCGGGACGCCCGGCTCGTCGGACAGCTGACGGTCTCGGGCATCACGTGGGGTTCGGCGATGTCGGCGACGCTGGGGTACTGGGTGGATTCCGCCCGTGCCGGCCGGGGGCTTGCTCCGACGGCGGTGGCGCTCGCGACCGACTTCTGCTTCAGGGACCTGGGCCTGCACCGTATGGAGATCAACATCCGGCCGGAGAACCGCGCCAGCCTGCGGGTCGTCGAAAAGCTGGGATTCCGCGATGAGGGGCTGCGCCCTCGCTACCTGCACATCGCCGGCCAGTGGGCCGACCACCGGAGCTTCGCACTGACGGAGGAGGAGGTTCCGCGGGGACTCCTGACGCCGTGGCTCGAAACGCCGCGGTCCCGGCGGGAGTAGGGCGCGGTCGAATTCCGCAGGCAGCATATTAGGGCCCGACACACCGGTTCCAATGCTGCACGGCGGACGCAAATGCTCCTACCGTTCTGAGTGTGGTCTTCTCCCTGGATAGCTCGTTGGTGCTCGTCGCGATCGTCGGTCTCTGGCTCGTCTGGGTGGCGCCCTTCCTCCTCCGGAGGGCTGCGCCGGACCTCGCTGCACACTCCCTCCCCGTGACGAACGCCGGGACGACACGTTCCAGGAAGACCGTGATGACGATGAGCGCGTTTCAGGATGACCGGCACCGTCGCCAGGGAGCGCCCCAGGCCGACTCCGCGGGAACTACGACGGGCACCTCCGACTCCGCGGACTCCGACGGTGCCGCCCGATCGGCCCGGGGTCGGTTGGCCCGCGCCGGACTCGGCTCCGTCCACTGGGGCCGCCTCTGCGTCGCCCTGATCGGAGTACTCGCCCTCCTGTCCATCCCCGTCACGCTCGTGCTGATGGCGTTCGGTCTCGTGCCCGTCGCGACGCCCCTGATCGGCCTCGCGGTGGCCGTGGCCGCCGTCGTGACCCTGAGGGCACTCGCCCTCCGCAACCGGCGTGCCAGGGTGGACCGTGCCTTCGCCGAGGCCATGGCGCCCGTTCGCGTCGATGCGATCGGGCCGGCGCCGACGGCACCTGTCGTCACCGCTCCGCGACGTCCGACCACCCTGTTCGATGCGGACGAGACGCAGGTCCGACTCCTGACCGCGATGGAGCTGCGGACCGCCGCCCTCGCCGTCGCCCATGGGTCGACCGTCGTCGACGTCCGGCCGGGGGATGCGGAGGCCGCCGCCCCCGTACTCCCCGAGAACGGGCGCACGACGGGCGCTGCGTGGGCTCCGGTCGAGCTGCCCCGCCCCACCTACGTGGACGCTGCCAAGGTCGAGCGCCAGGCGCCCGCGCCGCTCGACCTCCCGGAGGCGCCGAAGCCGTCGTCGAGGACGCCGATCAAGGCATCCGAAGCCGCGGCCCGGTCCGCCGAGGCCTCGGACGCGTCCGAACCGATCTCCGCGGATAGTGCACCGGCCACCGGACGGATCAACCTCGATGACGTGCTGCAGCGACGGCGCGCCTGACCCGTGCGGGAACCAGCGGGTGGTCGCCTTCGCGGCCCGTGCCTGCGCTAGCCGGACCCCGGCCGGCACGTGAGGGCCCGCGATGCGCGGATTACCCGCGAGCAGGAGACGCTGGAGCTCCTGAGCTCCGGGGCGCCGGGAGACCTCCTGCGCGACACCCTGGCGGCTAGGGGCTGGGACCTGCGCTCGTGGCAGCCGGGATCCCTCCATCACCGGCCCGGAGCCGGGGTGACGGGCGTTTTCCCGATCGAGGTCGCCGCGCCTGCCGCGCCTGCCGCCCCTGGCCACCGCGGCGGTCCGCGCCCGACGTCGGCCCCCGGGTACGCCTGCATCACCTCCTGCACCCTCCGGGAGCTGGGCGAGGAGGTCCGGGTGTTCCATCGGTGCGACGCGGACACGCTCTTCGCCTGGATCCATCCGGCCGACCCCCTGCTCCCGGGACTGCCGCTCGCCCTCGACGTCGGACGGGCCACCATGCTGGCGTTCGGCAGCAGCACGGACCCACACGACATTGTGCTCGACCTGCGCAGCTATCGGCCCCTCCGGCGTGCCGTCGTCCATGTGCAGAACGGCGAGGACCGCCGGTACCTCAAGGCACTCCGGCGCAATGCCGCGGCACCCCTGGCGGAGCGCCACCGCCTCCTGCAGGAGGCGGGCGTACCGGCTCCCGTGCTCGACGGTGAGCCCGTCCAGGACGTCATCGCGATGCGTCCGGCGACGGGTCGGCCACTCGCCGAGCTCCTGATGTCCGACGGCGCCGCGGAGGTGGACCCGCACGCGCTGGTCCGGGTCCTCACGTCGCTCCCGGCCGCGGTGATGTCCCTGCCCGTCCGCGCGCCGTGGTCCGCGAGGGTGCTCGACTACGCCGAAGGCGCCGTGGCGGCCCTCCCCTCCCAGGCAGACCGTATCCGGAGGGTCGCCGCCGGCATCGATGACGCGGTCCGCTCGACCGCGGCCGGCCCGCTGGTCCCCACGCACGGCGACTTCTACGAGGGGAACCTGCTGATCCGGGACGGTCTCGTGTCGGGGCTGCTCGACGTCGACGCGCTGGGGCCCGGCCGGCTCGTCGACGACCTCGCGTGCTTCCTCGGGCACCTGGCCGTCCTGCCGGGACTCCACGAGGGCTACACGCAGGTCCCGGAGGCACTGCTGCGCTTCACCGATGCCTTCGAGCGCCATGTCGATCCCGCAGCCCTGCGCAGCCGTGCCGCGGCGGTCAGCCTCACGCTGATCGCCGGCGCACGGCGCCGCGCCGCGCCGGGGACCGGGGAGAGGGGGGGACGGAAGCAGGGACGGAAGCAGGGACGGAAGCAGGGACAGAAGCAGGGACGGGGTCAGGCACGGCCTCCAGGACACACGCTGCGCCGGACGAGGGCCTGGGCGAGGCCGGATCACGCCTGGCGGTGGCGGAACGCTTCCTCTCCGAAGCCGCGGCCCTGGGAGCGCTGCCCCGCGGCGGGGCGTCCTGACGCCATCACGAGTCGCCCTGCGTGTCCGCGGGACGCCGGTCTAAGGCCCGTCGGTCGGCGGGGGAGGGGCGCCCGGTCAGGCCTGCGCGGAGGTGACCGTGGTGTCCATCTGCAGGACCGGCGTCCCGTCCGCCTCCGCGAGGTCCAGCCGGACGGTGACACCGATGCCGGCCAGCGACGTGAGGTGCGTGCCGCCGCAGGGGATCTCGGCGCGCTCCCCCGGCAGGTCGCACACCCAGTGGCGGCGATCGGTGAGGCCCCCGCCATGGGCCCGGATGCTGATGGGAGCGCCCGTCGCCGTCCACGCGGCGAGCGTGTCGTTGACGGTCGCCGCGATGGCTGCCGGGTCGAGGTCCTCGACGCCGAAGCCCTTCCGCCGGAGCGACTTGCCCAGTCGGTAGCGGTCCCGGGAGCCGAATTCGCCGATCACGGTGGTGTCGATCGCGAGGGCGTCGAAGTTGGGCGCGCCGAGGGCATCCCGGGTGACGTCCTTCTTCCACCGGTCGGCGAGGGCCCGGTTCAGGGCGAGGGACGCCAGGTGGCAACCCGTATGGCCCGCGGACACGGCGGCGCGGTGCGTGGCGTCGACGCGCACCAGGACATCGTCGCCCTCCGCGGGCGTCGCCTCCGAGCCCAGGACATGCGCGACGACGAACGCCCAGCCCTCGGTCCCCTTCCGGACCGGCGACTCGGCGCCGAGGTGGAGCGTGGTGCCGTCGGTGGCACCGACGACGCAGTCGCTCACCTCCCACACACTCTCGCCGCTCGCCAGCACGCCGCGATCCGGTCCCTGGTCGGGCCAGGCGGAGTCGACGGGATGGAAGGCCGTGGTGTCGAGCAGGACCACCCGCCGGCCGTCGTCGCGCATCTCGACGTGCAGCACGCGCGACGTCGATTCGACGGCGCCGGAGGGGTAGGTCACGAGCGTGTCGTGGCGGGGCAGGGTCATCGGAGCTCCTGAAGGGGGTGGGGGCGGCGCGGGTGCGTCACCACGGTCGGGGAAGTGTGCGTCAGGCGTCAGGCGTCGGGCGGCAGCTGCACCAGCCGCTCGAGAAGGGGTTCGGTGCGGTAGGGGATGTGCTCGTGCAGGGCGAGCACCGTCTCGGTGCGGATGACGCCCTTGATGCGCAGGACGGAGCGCAGCGCCACCTGCAGCTGGTGGGTGTCGGTGGCAGCGACGCGGCACCAGACGTCGCCGCGGCCGGAGATCTCGTGCACCTCGAGTACCTGGTTGAGGGTCCTCAACCCGGCGATCACGCCGTCGAGCTCGCGGTGCGCGACCTCGATGGTGATGAAGGCGACGACGTCGTAACCGAGCGCCTCGAGGTCGAGCTCCCGCCCCCCTGGGCGCAGCGCCCCCGCGCGCAGCAGCCGGCGCATGCGGGCCTGGGCCGTGTTCCGGGCCACCCCGAGCAGGTCGCTCAGCTCGCTGACCTGTGCCCGGGGGTCACGGACCAGCTCGAGCAGCAGGCGCAGGTCGAGGTTGTCCAGCTTGCTCATGTAGCTCACTTCCCGTCAGTCGCCGACGTCCCCATTGCGCACGCCGCTCAAAAACGGACGCAGCGACATCTCAGGGAGTGCAGTGGACCTCATCCTATAGAAGTCCGGGCAGACCGCTGCCCCGATAGGCGCCTACGCTGGGCGCGTGTGCGCGAGGAGAAGTGGTGGGATGAGCGTCATCAACGAGCTGCGGATGAGACCGGCGACGGCCGAGCGCCGCAGTTGGGATGCCTCGCTGGCGGTCCGCCTCGGGCTCGCCGTGACCGTGATCTCCACCCTCCTCATCGGCGCCAACCTCGCCACGCCGATCTATCCGCTCATCCAGGAGGACCTCGGCCTGACGCCCTTCGCCGTCACCGTGGCCTTCGCCTCCTATGTCCTCGCACTGATCACCGGTCTCGTCCTCGCGGGCCACTGGTCGGACCACATCGGCCGGCGGGCGGCGCTCGTCGTCGCCGTCGTCCTCGGGCTGCTGGGAGCCGCGCTGTTCGCCGTCGCGACCTCCCTGCCCGTGCTCGCGGCCGGTCGGGTGCTCCAGGGTGCGGCGGTCGCCCTCGCCACCGGTGCCAGTGCGGCGGCCCTCCGCGACCTGCTGCCGTCCCGGCCCGAATGGGCGTCGCGCTTCACCCTCATGGCCTCCGCCGGGGGAGTGGCCGCGGGTCCGGTGATCGGCGGTCTGCTCTCCCTCCTGCCTGCACCGACCCGGACGCCCTTCGTGATCTACCTCGGGGTCCTGGCCACGCTGCTCATCCCCCTCGTGCTGCTGCGGGCGCGCCCGGCCGTGAAACCGCCCGCCGGGGACAACCCACTCGCGGTGCTCCGGCCGCGCCGACCGGCGGTGTCGGCGGAGGCCCGGCGGGCGTTCTGGACGGCCTCGAGCGTGGGCTTCCTCAGTTTCGCGGTCTTCGGGTTCACCCTCAGCCTGGCTCCCACCTGGTTCGCGGACATCGCCGGCACACAGTCGCGCCCGCTGATCGGCCTGCTCGCGGCCCTCGTGCTCGGGTCCTCGGCCGTCAGCCAGCTGCTGTCGCCGCGCGGACGCTTCGTCGTTCCGGTGGGACTCGCCGGGATGGCGATCGGTGTCGGCCTGCTCCCTGCGGCCCAGTCGACCGGCAGCCTCCCGCTGCTGGTCGGGGCCTGCATGGGCGCCGGATTCGGACAGGGCATGGCCTTCCGGGTGGTGTTCAACGAGGTGTCCGTCCGCGTCGACCCGGCGCACCACGCGCAGACCGTCAGCGCCGTGTACGTCATCACCTACCTGGGCAGCGCTGTTCCTGTGCTCGGGCTCGGCGCCGCAGCGGGCATCTGGGGCCTCACCGCGTCCGTGACGGTGTTCGCGCTGCTCGTGGCGGCGGTCTGCGCCGTCCTCGCCGTGGTGTCCCTCGCAGTGCGCCTGGGGGGACCCCGCTGACCCCTTCCGGTCCCGGGGCCACCGGTGCCCCGGGACGGTCGGCGGCCTGCCCGGGCGACGGGTCACCCCACGGCGCCTTTGTAGGCTGTAGCCATGCCTGACATCTCCAGCGCCCCCTCCACCCCCCAGCAGGCCGGCCGTGGGCAGGCCGGCCCGTCCGCGGAGCCGGCCACGTCGCTGGTCGTGGGACTGGACATCGGCGGGTCCAAGACGCACGGTGCGCTCTGGGCCGACGGCGTGCTCGTCGGCGAGGCGCGTGCGGGCAGCGCCAACGTGCAGAACGTGACGCCCGACGATGCCGCGCGGAACCTGGCGGAGCTCTTCCGGGAGCTCACGCCGGCCGGAGGCGCGGACGTGGCGCAGGTCGTCGCCGGCTCCGGGGGAGTGGACACCGCGGGAGACGCCGAACGGCTGCGCGGGCTGATCCGTCCGCACGCCCCCGGCGCCGCCATCGACGTCGTGCACGACACGCGGCTGATCCTGGCGGCCGGCGGTGCCAGGACCGGCATCGCCGTCATCGCCGGCACGGGCTCCGTCGCCTGGGGTGTCGACGGGGAGGGCCGGGAAGCCCGTTCGGGAGGCTGGGGATACCTCCTCGGCGACGAGGGCAGCGGTTACTGGGTGGTCCGCGAGGCCGTGCGACGGACCCTGCACCGGTACGACGCCGGTCAGCAGCCCGACGACCTCGACGCCGCGGTCCTCGCCCTCAACGGGGTCGCCACGCCCACCGAACTCATCGGGCTGTTCCACTCGGGTGCCGGGCGGACCTACTGGGCGGCGCAGTCGCGTGCCGTGTTCGACGCCGCACGGACCGGTCACGCGGAGGCAGGCGGCATCATCGAACGTGCGGCGGGGGACCTCATGCAGCTCGTGCTCGACGTCGTCGACGTCATCGGGCTGCCGGGTCCCGTGGTCCTCGGGGGCGGGCTCGCGATGCACCAGCCGGACCTCCAGGCGCGCCTCCGGTACCGGCTCTCCGACCGCGGCATCGACGACGTCGTGTTCCTCGACCGGGACCCCGTGATGGGCGTGCAGTTCCTCGTCGCGGACAGCGGCCGGGCCGGGCGCTGACCCCGGGCAACCGACGGACCGCCGGGAAACCCGTGATCAGGGTGCCGGGCCTGCAGTGGCGCGGGCGCCGACGTGATGGACCCGTGACCCATATGCGGTCTTGTCCGCTCCGAAGTCAGGGTTAGACTCAGAACTTCCGACAGCTTGAACTGACCGCTGCGCGCCCCGCCCAGTGACCATCCAGACGGCAAGCCGGACCCGTACCTCGTACGGACCCGCGGGCGCAGCCCGGCCGAGAAGCTCCTGCCCGGAAAGGCACAGCTGCCATGACATCCCCAGAGCAATCGTCCGGCCCGCTCCCCATGATCCGGTTCAACGGCATCACCAAGACCTACGACGGCGGCCGGCCCGCCGTCGACGACCTGAGCATGGACATCGACCGGGGCAGGATCACGGTCTTCGTGGGACCGTCCGGCTGCGGCAAGACCACGTCGCTGCGCATGATCAACCGCATGGTCGAGCCCACGTCCGGCACCATCCTCCTCGACGGGCAGGACGTCGCCCTGCAGAAGGCCGCCGAGCTCCGCCGCTCGATGGGCTACGTCATGCAGTCCTCCGGTCTGATGCCGCACCGCTCGGTCATCGACAACATCGCGACCGTCCCCCGCCTGAACGGGGTGCCCAGGGCGGAAGCGCGGGTGCGCGCGAAGGAACTGCTCGACGTCGTCGGCCTCGCGTCCGAGCTCGGGCGCCGCTACCCCGGGCAGCTCTCCGGCGGCCAGCAGCAGCGCGTCGGCGTGGCGCGCGCACTCGCCGCTGACCCTCCCGTGCTGCTCATGGACGAGCCCTTCAGCGCCGTGGACCCCGTGGTGCGTGCAGAGCTCCAGGAGGAGCTGCTGCGCCTGCAGCGGGACCTGGCCAAGACCATCGTCTTCGTCACGCACGACATCGACGAGGCGACGATCCTCGGCGACAAGGTCGCCGTCTTCGCCGTCGGGGGCCGCCTCGCGCAGTTCGCAGCGCCCGAGGAGATTCTCCGTGCGCCCGTCGACGACTTCGTCGCCGGCTTCGTGGGGCGCGATCGCGGGTTCCGGCACCTCTCCTTCCAGCAGGGGGACCACGTCACGGTGCATCCGATCGAGACCATCGAGGTGGATCAGCTCGCGGACCCGACGGTGTCGGTCCGATCGGCGTGGACGCTCCTCGTCGACGCCGACGGGCGGCCCCACGGCTGGGTCCCGCAGGCCACCCGCGGCAGCATCACCACGCAGGCCGACGCCGTGCCGGGAGGATCGCTCTACACCCGCGGCGACACGCTCCGCCGAGCGCTGGACGCCGCCCTCTCGTCGCCGTCGGGCCTCGGCGTGGCGGTCGACGACGACGGGCGCGCGATCGGCATCGTCCGGGCCGCCGAGGTCTTCGAGCTCATCGAGGGCGCCCGCCTCGACCGTGGACGCGCCGACCACAACACGGCGGTGTAGGGATGGACTGGGTCCAGGGAATCGTCGAGTACATCCCCGCCAATGCAGCCCTGCTGCGTGAGCTCACCGGGAACCACCTCGTCCAGTCGATCCTGCCGATCGTGTTCGGGGTCCTCATCGCCGTGCCCCTCGCGCAGATCGCCCGCCTCAACCGTCCGGCGGGCGCCGCCATGCTGACGGCGTCGTCGCTCCTCTACACCATCCCGTCGCTGGCGATGTTCGTCTTCCTGCCCCTCGTGCTCGGCACCAGCATCCTCAGCATGGTGAACGTCGTCGTCGCCCTGACCATCTACGCGGTCGCGCTGCTGATGCGCTCCACCGTCGACGCGCTGAACTCGATCGACGACGGCGTCCGGCAGGCCGCCGTCGCGATGGGCTACACGCCCCTGCGCCGGTTCCTGACCGTCGACCTGCCCCTGTCCGTACCGGTCCTCATCGCGGGCGTGAGGGTCATCTCGGTCACCAACATCTCGATGGTGAGCGTGGGCGCGCTGATCGGGGTACCGAGCCTCGGCCGCCTCTTCACCGACGGCCTCACGCGCAACTATCCCGAGCAGATCGCCGTCGGGATCCTCGTGACGCTGTTGCTCGCCCTCGTGCTCGATCTCCTGCTCGTGCTGCTGGAGCGGGTCCTCACACCGTGGACGCGCGCCACCCCGGCCCGCACCGCCCGGGCTGCGGCCCTCGAGGCGAGGACGGTGGCCGCCTGATGGATTACTCGAGCAGCAACCTGTTCGTCCAGATGGGCGAGTGGCTGTCGGATCCCGTGAACTGGAGCGGCTCCCGCGGGATCCCGATGCGCGTCCTGGAGCACCTGGGCTACGTCGGCCTGACCATGCTGATCGCCTGCGCCATCGCCATCCCGCTCGGCCTGTTCGTCGGGCACACCGGCCGTGGCCGGGTGCTGATCGTCTCGGGCATCGGCATCCTCCGGGCGCTCCCCACCCTCGGCATGGTGTTCCTCTTCGCCCTGCTCTTCTACCGGGGGGTGCTGCCCTCGGTCTGGGCCCTGGTGCTGCTGGCCGTTCCACCGGTGCTCAGTGGCGTGTATGCCGGGATCTCCTCGGTGAACCGCACCGTGGTCGACGCCGCCCGCAGCATGGGGCTGACCGAGTGGCAGATCCTCTTCCGGGTGGAGGTGCCGAACGGTCTCCAGGTGATGATCGGCGGCGTCCGCGCCGGGATCCTGCAGGTGGTCGCGACCGCTACGGTGGTCGCCTACGCGAAGGCGGACGGCCTGGGAGTGTTCCTCGTGGAAGGGACGCAGATCAACGACAACGGCCGGCTCTTCGGGGGTGCCGTGATCATCGCGGTCCTCGCGATCGCCGTCGACGGCCTGATGGCCCTCATCCAAAAGTTTGCGATCTCCCCGGGGCTGCGGGCCACGCAGCCGCCCGCGGGACCGCTGAAGGAATCTGGCCGGCAAGAGGCCGTAGCCAGTGCACAAGGAGGAACAACATGAAGAACCTGTCACACCCGCGCGCCGCTCGGCGCGCCATGATGGGACTGGCCGGCGGCCTGACGGCCATGCTGGCGTTGACTGCCTGCGGTGCCAACAGCGACCCCCAGGGGGAGACAGAGAGCGCAGGGCCCGAAGGGTCCATCGTTGTCGGCTCAGCTGATTTCCCGGAGAGCCAGATCATCGCGGAGCTCTACGCAGGCGCGCTGAACGCTGCCGGCGTCGAAGCGACCACCAAGCCGAACATCGGTTCGCGCGAGATTTACTACCAGGCCATGGAGGACGGCTCCATCAATGTCATCCCCGAGTACAGCGGGAACCTCCTGCTGCTCGCCGACACCGAGGCGACGGCCGCCTCGGCCGAGGAGATCATGGCAGCCCTTCCCGACGCCCTCGCGGCCAAGTCCCCGGATGCGAACCTCGGTGTCCTCGAGCCCAGCGAGGCCGAGGACAAGGACGCGCTCGTCGTCACGGCGGCCACGGCCGAGGAGTACGGGCTGGAGTCCATCGCCGATCTCGCCGAGGTCTGCGGCGAGATCACCCTCGGTGCACCGAGCACCTTCCAGGAGCGCTCGTACGGTCTGCCGGGCCTGAAGGAGAAGTACGGCTGTGAGCCGGGCAGCTTCGAAGCCCTGAACGACGGCGGCGGTGAGCTCACGCTCCAGGCGCTCCTCAACGACGACGTCCAGGTGGCGGACATCTACACGACGACGCCGTCCATCGAGGACAACGACCTCGTGGTCCTCGAGGACCCCGAGAACAACTTCATCGCCCAGCAGGTCCTCCCGCTCATCAACACCGAGACGGTGAGCGAGGAGGCGCAGAACGTCCTCAACGAGGTGTCGGCGCAGCTGACCACCGAGGACCTGCTGTCCCTGAACCGCGAGGTCAGCGGCGAGGAGAAGCGCAGCCCTGCTGACGCCGCCGCCGACTGGCTGGCCGACAAGGGCCTCGCCGGCTAGCCCGGGAGCTTCCTGCCCGCAGGACGCAGGGGCCCGGGACGCGCATCGCCATGCCGCGTCCCGGGCCCCTGCTGTGGCATCCTGATCCAATGGCCACCTACAAGCAGTCGGAAAAGCTCCGGAACGTCCTCTACGACATCAGGGGGCCGCTGCTCGAGCACGCCATGACCATGGAGGCCCAGGGCCACCGCATCCTCAAGCTCAACATCGGCAACCCGGCGCCCTTCGGGTTCGAGGCACCGGACGCCATCCTCGTGGACATGATCCGCAACCTGCCCAAAGCGCAGGGCTACAGCGATTCCCGCGGGATCTTCTCGGCGCGCACCGCCGTCGTGCAGTACTACCAGGGCCGCGGCATCAACTCCATCGACGTCGACGACGTCTACCTCGGCAACGGCGTCAGCGAACTCATCACGCTGTCCATGCAGGCCCTGCTCAACGCGGGCGACGAGGTGCTGATCCCCACCCCCGACTACCCGCTGTGGACGGCATCGGTGGCGCTGGCGGGAGGCACACCGGTCCACTACCTCTGCGACGAGGACAACCACTGGTGGCCCGACCTCGAGGACATGGCCTCGAAGATCACCCCGGACACCCGGGGGATCGTGCTCATCAACCCGAACAATCCGACGGGTGCCGTCTACCCCCGGCCCGTCCTCGAGGGGATCGTGCGCCTCGCCCGCGAGCACGGGCTGATCCTGTTCGCCGACGAGATCTACGAGAAGATCCTGTACGACGACGCGGTGCACGTGAACGCCGCGTCCGTGGCGGGCGACGACGTCCTGTGCCTGACCTTCAGCGGTCTCTCCAAGGCCTACCGGATCGCCGGGTTCCGCAGCGGCTGGATGGCGATCTCCGGCCCGAAGCGTGACGCCGCGAACTACATCGAGGGCATCAACCTGCTCGCCAACATGCGCCTGTGCGCGAACGTCCCCGCGCAGCATGCCATCCAGACGGCCCTCGGCGGGTACCAGAGCATCAACGACCTGATCCTGCCGGGCGGACGCCTGAAGCAGCAGCGCGACAAGGCGGCGCAGCTGCTCAACGCGATCCCCGGCGTCAGCTGCGAGGTGGCTCAGGGAGCTCTCTACCTGTTCCCGAAGCTCGACCCCGACGTGTACCCGATCAAGGACGACGAGAAGTTCGCCCTCGATCTCCTCAAGCAGCAGAAGATCCTCATCTCCCACGGCAGCGCGTTCAACTGGGTGAACACGGACCACTTCCGCATGGTGACGCTCCCGAGCGTCGAGGTCATCGAGGACGCGATCGGCCGGCTCGCCGACTTCCTCTCCACCTACAAGCCCTGACCGCGGGCGGGCCCGCAGCCCGTCCCGCCCCACCCCAGGAGGACCCATGGCGTCACCAGACGATACCGCCGACGAGATGCGCAGGCTCCTCCTCGCGGGGCCGGACTTCTCCCTCGCCGCCGTCGACCCGCACTCGACCCCCGGGTTCGACGGCGGGAAGAAGAAGGGTGCCGCGGCGCTGGCGGACGGCGGGGAGGTCCTCTCGTCCCTGCAGGAGAAGCTGTTCGCCGAGAGCCGGGCCGGCAGCGAGATCGCCGTGCTGCTCGTCCTGCAGGGGATGGACACCTCGGGCAAGGGCGGGATCGTGCGCCACGTCGTCGGGCTCGTCGATCCGCAGGGCGTCCAGCACCATGCGTTCAAGGCGCCGAGCGAGGAGGAGCGCAGGCACTCCTTCCTGTGGCGCATCCGGCACCAGCTCCCGAGGCCCGGCATGATCGGCGTCTTCGACAGGTCGCACTACGAGGACGTGCTCATCCACCGGGTGCGGGGGTTGTCCCCCGCGGAGGAGATCGAGAAGCGGTACGGGGCCATCCGCCGGTTCGAGGCGGAGGTGGCGGCGTCCGGGACGCGCGTGCTGAAGGTCATGCTGCACATCGGCAGGGACGAGCAGAAGGCCCGGCTCGCCGAGCGCCTCGAGCGCAAGGACAAGTACTGGAAGTACAACCCGGGCGACGTCGACGAGCGCGGGTACTGGGACCAGTACCAGGAGGCCTACCAACGCGCCGTCGAGCGCACGAGCACCCCGGAGGCCCCCTGGTTCGTGGTTCCCGCAGAACGCAAGTGGTATGCCCGGCTCGCGGTGCAGCGGCTGCTGACCGCTACGCTCGAGGACATGCAGTTGAGCTGGCCCCGCGCCACGTTCGACGTCGAGGCAGAGAAGCAGCGCCTCGCCGCCACCTGACTGCTGACTGCCGGGCGGGACCCTCACCCGGGAGCGGGGCGACCAAGGACGGACGGGCACCATGAGCGAGGAACGCCGGCGCGAACTCGGTGAGTCGGATGCGCCCGTCGAGGACGAACTGAAGGAGTCCTTCGACGCCACGGTGATCGAGGGCGCGGAGCGTCTCCACCGCACCATAAGGAACATCCTCGTGACCGGGGTCTTCGGTGGCTTCGAGATCGGGCTCGGCATCATGGCCTACCTCGCGGTACTCCACGAGACCGGCAACGAGCTGCTCGCGGGACTCGCCTTCGGCATCGGCCTCGTGGCCCTCCTCCTCGCGCACAGCGAGCTGTTCACGGAGAACTTCCTCCTTCCGGTGGCCGCCGTCGTCGCGAAGGAGGGCAGCGTCGTCCAGCTCACCAAGCTCTGGGGCGGCACCCTCGTCGCGAACCTCGCGGGCGGCTGGGTGTTCGTCTGGATCATCATGCAGGCGTTCCCGCAGTGGTCGGAGACGGTCTCGGAGAGCGCGCACCACTACGTCGACGCGCCGTTCTCCCTGCAGACCGTGGCGCTCGCAGTCCTCGGCGGCAGCACCATCACCCTCATGAGCCGGATGCAGCAGGGCACCGACGACGACGTCGCCCGGATCGTCGCCACGATGATCGGCGGCTTCCTGCTGGCCGGGCTCCAGCTCTTCCACTCCATCCTGGATTCCCTGCTGATCTTCGGCGCCATCCATTCGGGCGCCGACATCACCTACGGCCAGTGGCTCGGCTGGTTCGGCTACACCCTGCTGTTCAACATGCTGGGCGGCCTCGTGCTGGTGACGCTGCTGCGGCTGGTCCGCAGCAAGGAGCTGATCGAGGAACGCCGTCAGCGCGCCCCGGCCGATCCGGACGCGCCGCACAGCACCTAGCCGGCTCGGCGCATCCCGGCCCGACGCATCCCTGCGCCCCCGACCGCGTCCACGGACCGGATCGGACCGCATGCCGTACCGCGCTGGTACCCGGATCCGGGACGCGGGTTCTGGAGGCAAATTCAGAGCCGGGCATGGACCGGACGGACGCGCCCGTCACCGCACCCGTCAGCGCCGTGGATTGAGCACGGGCCGAGCTGTACTCCAGCGTTGCGCGACGAGGTCGTAGGTCGCCGCGACCGCGTCACCGTCCAGCCTCGTGGTCATCGGATCGATCGGATCGGCAGGATCGCTGATGCGGGCGCTACTGTCCCTCGGCCCTGTCCCGGGCAGCCGCCAGGCGGACCTTCGCACCTTCGAGCCAGGATTCGCAGCGGTCGGCGAGTGCCTCCCCGCGCTCCCACAGAGCCAGGGACTCCTCGAGGCTCACGCCGCCCGCCTCGAGCCTGGCCACCACTGCCACGAGTTCCTCCCGAGCCTGCTCGTAGGACAGCGTGTCCACCGCTGCGGGGTCGGGGGCCGACGTCGTGCTCTCTGTCATCTCAGGTTCCTCGTCATGTCGCTGTGCTGCGGTCCGGGTTCTGATCCCGTACGCCGTGCCGCGGGGGGGGGCAGGTCGCGCTGGTCGTCCTGGCTTCTGTGGTCTTCGTTGTGGAGCAGGGTCAGGGCGGCCCGTCGGACGATCTCCGGTCCGTCGCTCCATCATCTGTACCACCCGCCGCGTCAGTCGCCGTCACGCCGAACCGGCCACCCGCCACCCTGATCCGCAGCGCGTCGCCGGCGGCCACCTCCGAGGGGTCGGTCACCACGTGCCCGGCCGCAGTCTGCACGACGGCGTAGCCGCGGTCGAGCGTCTTCTGGGGGGACAGGGACCTGACCCGCTCGCGGAGATGGAGGACTGCGTCGGCCTCACGCTCCACGGCTGCCGTGGTGCAGCGCAGAGCCCGGGAGCGGAGGCGCCCGACGTCGGCTTCCCGGACATCGATCATTCCCTCAGGCTTCGCGAGCGACGGCCGCGACCGGATGTTCGCCAGGCTTTCGCCCTCGCGGTGGACGAGGACCCTGATCGACCGCTCTAGTGCTCCGCGCGCCTGGCGGATGCGCCCGAGTTCCTCGGTCACGTCCGGGACCACGCGCTTCGCTGCGTCGGTGGGCGTGGAGGCCCTGAGGTCGGCGACCTCATCGAGCAGTGGGCGGTCCGCCTCGTGACCGATGGCGCTGACGACGGGTGTCGAAGCCTTCGCGACCGCGCGGACGAGGGATTCGTCGCTGAAGGGCAGCAGATCCTCGAGCGCTCCGCCACCGCGGGCGATGATGATGACGTCGACGCGCGGATCGGCGTCGAGCTGGGCCAGCGCGGCGGAGACCTGCGCGACGCTGCTGACGCCCTGGACCGCGACCTCCCTGACCTCGAACTCGACCGCGGGCCACCTGAGCGCGGCGTTGCGCATCACGTCCTTCATGGCGTCCGAATCACGCCCTGTGATGAGGCCGATCCGGTGCGGGAGCAGCGGCAGTGGCTTCTTGCGTGCTGCGGAGAAGAGCCCCTCCGCCGCCAGCGCCTGGCGCAGGCGTTCGATGCGGGCGAGGAGGTCACCAATGCCCACCGGCCTGATGTCGATCGTCTGCATCGAGAGGCGGCCCGTCTTCACCCAGAAGTCCGGCCGGAGCCGCGCGACGACGCGCGAGCCCCGCTCGAGGGGGGAGGACACGCGGTCCATGACGGTCCCGTAGACGGACAGGGAGAGGGAGACCTCGGAATCGACGTCGCGCAGGGTGATGTAGCACATGCTCGCCCGGCGGTTAAGTTCGATGACCTGGCCTTCGACCCACGCAGCCGGGGCGCGCTCGATATGGGCCTTCAGCTTCTCCGACAGCAGATGCAGGGGCCATGGCGCATCAGGGGAGGTCTCCGCCGCCGTCGCGGGCACCGTGGAAGCTGCGCCGGCCGAGGGCGCGGGTGACCGCACGTGCTCGCTCGTCATCGGTGTCCTGTCCTCCTGGTGGTGCGGCACGCCGTCCCGGTCGGAGAGCGGCAGCTTTCATCTGTATCATCCGCGACCCCCGGGACGTCGGACGGTCAGCGGCTATGTGCGTTTCGAGGCTACCGCCATCGGCCGGTCGCGATGGGCCACCTCTGCAGGGAACAGGCATAATCGTGGGTTGGACCTCCAGCCTAAGGACCTCATGCGGACCCTCCTCTCTGCCCTGCTCGCCTTCCTTGCGCTGTGCGCCGCGGCGATAGGCCTGGCCTCGGCCTGGATCGACGAGAACCTCGTGCAGGAATCGGGTTTCGTCGCGCTCGCTGCCCCCCTCGCGGAGGACGCCGACTTCCAGATGGCACTGTCGGACTCGCTCGTGGAGGAGGTGACGGGTCGTACGGGTCTGCCGGATCGGCTCGATTCCTTCGTCGAGCCCCTCGTCCGCAACGCGGCCGGGGCCGTCACGGAGGCGTCCGGCTATCCGGCAGCCTGGTCGGAGACGCTCCGCCTGTCCCACGCCTTCACCTTCGCCCAGGCGCCCGACGCCGCCGAACCCGCCCCGGCCGTCCTGACACTCGATCTCGGACCCGTCGTGCAGCTGGTCGCCGACGGCATCGGCGGCGGCCTCGGCGTGGACGTCCCGCTCCCGGAGGACACGACGATCGACATCGGGTCGATCGAGCGCGGCGGGCTGCTGAGCGGGGTCGCCGATGTCGTGCAGTCCTGGGCGCTGTATCTCGCCGGTGCGGGCATCCTCGCCGTCCTGGCGCTGCTGGCCGCCCGGCGGCGGGGTACCACCGTGGCGTTGCTCGGCGCCGGCGTGCTGGTCATCGGGGTGCTGGGGCTGCTCGCACGCGAGTGGGTCCCGGCCGCCGCTGCCCGGGCCCCCGGTACGAGCGCGATCGCAGACGTCTTCGTGCGGGGTCTCGCCGAACGTGCAGGTGCCGACATCGCGGTGTCCAGCCTGCCCGTGCTCGTCGGGGGCCTCGTCGTTCTCGTGCTCGGAGTCGTTCTCCAGCTCGTCGCCGGGCGCCGGCGTAGGGCTTAGCTCACAGGGGAGCGGTACGGAGATCAGCCGGGCGTCTGCCCCGGACCCGGTAGAATCAGGGCATGACCAGTACCACCGTTCAGGTCCCCATGCCCACCATCCCGCGCCGACGCCGCTCCCCGGAGGACGTCGCCGCGGCCGCGACCGTGGCGGGACCGAGGAAGGTGCTGCTCGCAGCGCCGCGCGGGTACTGTGCCGGCGTCGACCGCGCCGTGATCGCCGTCGAGAAGGCCCTCGAGCACTACGGGCCTCCGGTATACGTGCGCAAGCAGATCGTCCACAACCTGCACGTCGTCTCCACTCTCGAGGCGAAGGGCGCAGTGTTCGTCGACGAGACGGACGAGGTCCCCGAGGGCGCTCTGGTGGTCTTCTCGGCGCACGGAGTCTCGCCCGCCGTCGTGCAGTCGGCAGAGGATCGCGGACTGCGCACGATCGACGCCACCTGCCCCCTCGTCACGAAGGTGCACAAGGAGGCGCAGCGCTTCGCCCGCGACGACTTCGACATCCTCCTGATCGGCCACGAAGGCCACGAGGAGGTGGAGGGCACCGCCGGTGAGGCACCCGAGCACATCCAGATCGTCAACGGTCCGGAGGACGTCGATAAGGTGCAGGTCCGCGATCCGGAACGGCTCATCTGGCTCTCGCAGACGACCTTGAGCGTCGACGAGACCATGATGACGGTCAACCTCCTGAAGGAGCGTTTTCCCACCCTGCAGGATCCGCCCAGCGATGACATCTGCTACGCGACGTCGAATCGCCAGGCCGCCATCAAGAAGATCGCCCCGGAGTCGGACCTGGTGATCGTGGTCGGGTCGGCCAATTCCTCGAACTCGGTCCGCCTGGTGGAGGTCGCGCTGGAGTACGGAGCCAAGGCGTCACACCGGGTCGACTTCGCGAACGAGGTGGACGAGTCCTGGTTCGAGGGTGTGGCGACCGTGGGCATCTCGTCGGGTGCCTCCGTCCCCGAGAACCTCGTCCAGGACGTCCTGCGGCTCCTCGCCGACTACGGCTACGGGGACGTCGAGGAGGTCGTCACTGCCGAGGAGGACATCATCTTCTCCCTGCCCAAGGAGATCCGCGCCGCGCTGAAGGCGATGGGCGATCCCTCGCAGGGCCGCGGCGGTCGCGGTCCCCGGCAGGATCGCGGCTCGCTCAACTAGGCTTCGACGCGTTCCACGGCCGCCGCTCGACGTCGGCGGCCGGCGAGGTCCCGGTCCGCGTCGGACCCGCCAGAGTCCTCGGTACCGACCGGCACATCAACCCGCGGTACCCTCGAGCAGTTCATGGGCCGTCAGGGATCGAGGCGTCGCGTCGATGGTCGCAGCGGGCTGGGCCGAACCCGCAGCGCTGCTGCCCGCGCGCTGCGCACGGGCGTGACCGAGCAGGCTCACTCCAGCGCCCTGTGAGCCTTCCGGGCCGTCATGTGCCCCGTCGACCGCAGCATCCACCGCATCGAGTGAGGCGGAGTCGAAAGCGCCGATACGCCGTGCAGTCGGCAGGACCCTCGATTCGAGTGCGCCGACAAAGGAGTTGTAGCGCTCCACCGAGGTCTTGAGCGATGCCCCGAGACGCGTCACGTGGCCGCCCATCGTCCCGAGCCGTTCGTAGAGCTGCTTGGAGAGATCGAAGAGCTCCCGGGCATTGTCCGTGAGGACGGCCTGCCGCCAGCTGAACGCGGCGCCCTTGAGGATCCCGAGAAGCGAGATAGGAGAGGCCAGGGCCACGTTCCTCGAGAAGGCATAGTCGAGTAGTTCGGGATCGGCACGCAGCGCCTCGGACAGGATCGACTCGACGGGGATGAAGCAGATGACCAGCTCGGGGGAGTTCGCGGCGCCCTCCCAGTACTTCTTCTTCGCCAGAGCATCGACGTGCGCGCGCAGCGCCTTCCCATGCCGGCGCAGCAGTTCGGAGCGCCGCGCCTCGAGGGCTGCTGCGTCCGCCTCTGCCCAGTCGGCGGACCTGCCGTCCAGTTCCTGGGCGGTGAGGAAGGCGCTGAGCGGCACCTTCGCATCGATCACCAGTTGCTTGTCGCCGGGCAGTTGCACCACCATGTCCGGCCGTGCGCGGTCCCCGCCCTCGCTCCCGTCGAAGGAGACCTGCTCGATGAAGTCGACGCGGGAGAGCATCCCGGCAGCCTCGACGACACGGCGCAGCTGTACCTCGCCCCACTGGCCGCGGGCGCTGGTGCTGCGCAGTGCCCCCGCCAGCGAGTGCGTCGTCGAGAGCAGCCGCGCGTCGACCACCCGGGCTTCCTCGAGCTGCCGGGCGAGCTGTCCGTACTGCTCCACGCGGTCGCGCTCCAGCAGGCCGACCTGGCGCTGGACCTGGGAAAGCTTCTCCGCGACAGGGGCCAGGGCCCGCAGCACCTCCTGGTCCGTCGAGGTCTTCCCCGACAGTTCGCGGTTGTGCTGCTGCAGGAGGTCCCGTTGTGCGGAGGCGGCCGCCAGGTCCGTCGTCGTCCTGCCGAGGCGGGCGGTGGCGTCGTCGAGCTCGGTCCGGAGCTCCTCGGCACGGGTGCGCTGGGTGCGGGCGACGAGGAAGGCGCCCACGGCGCAGCCGAGGACGAAGGCGAGGAGGACGAGAAGGACGGCGGTGGTGCTCATGCCCACACTGTCGCAGGAACCTCCGACATTCAGGCCCACCACACCGGAGGACGGTCCTTCGAGGCCCGGTAGACTTGTCTCCCGTGGCTCTTACTATCGGCATCGTCGGACTGCCCAACGTCGGCAAATCAACTCTCTTCAACGCGCTGACGCGCAACAACGTGCTGGCGGCGAACTACCCGTTCGCGACCATCGAGCCGAATGTCGGGGTGGTCAGCCTTCCCGATCCGCGCCTTGCCAAGCTCGCCGAGGTCTTCAGCTCGAAGCAGCTCCTCCCGGCGACGGTGTCCTTCGTGGACATCGCGGGCATCGTGAAGGGCGCGTCCGAGGGCGAGGGCCTCGGCAACCAGTTCCTCGCCAACATCCGCGAGGCAGAGGCGATCGCCCAGGTGATCCGCGTGTTCGACGATCCCGATGTCATCCACGTGGACGGCAAGGTGGATCCGCGCTCGGACATGGAGACCATCAACACCGAGCTCATCCTCGCCGACCTGCAGACGCTCGAGAAGGCGATCCCGCGCGTCGAGAAGGAAGTGAAGATCAAGAAGCGCGAGGCCGCCCAGCTGGCCGCGATGCAGGCGGCGCAGGCCGTGCTCGAACGCGGCGACACGATCTTCTCCTCCGTCGCGAGCGACAAGCTGGAGATGGAGCACCTCCGCGAGCTCAGCCTGCTCACGGCCAAACCCTTCATCTACGTGTTCAACGTGGACGACGCCGTCCTGGGCAGCGCGCACCGCCAGGCCGAGCTCAGTCAGCTCGTCGCTCCCGCCGACGCCATCTTCCTCGACGCCAAGCTCGAAGCGGACCTCGTGGAACTCGACGAGGCCGAGGCCCGCGAGATGCTCGAGATGAACGGCCAGGAGGAGTCCGGCCTCGACCAGCTCGCCCGGGTCGGGTTCCACACCCTCGGTCTCCAGACCTACCTGACGGCGGGCCCGAAGGAGAGCCGCGCGTGGACCATCAAGAAGGGCGCAACGGCGCCCGAGGCCGCCGGTGTCATCCACTCCGACTTCCAGCGAGGCTTCATCAAGGCCGAGGTCGTCTCCTTCGACGACCTCATCGATGCCGGTTCGATGAGCGAGGCCAAGTCCCGGGGCAAGGTGCGCATCGAGGGCAAGGAGTACGTCATGTCCGACGGCGACGTGGTGGAATTCCGTTTCAACGTGTAGCTCTCGTGTCCCGACATCCCGTAGGTGGTTCGTCGCTCGACGGTCGCCCGATCAGGCTTTGACGACCGGAAGGTCCGCCCACTTCGTCGTGTAGTGCGGCGAGAGCATGTCGCGCTTCATCGTCCACTCCGAGCCTGCCCTGAGGCCGGCGTGACCGAGACCGATGGAAGAGCGCCCGAATCTCCGGCTGATCTCGTGGAGCAGCGGGCCGGTGTCTTTCGCGCCGGCTCTCCCGCCCTCCGGGTCCGCGTCGTCGCCCGAGCCCAGCTCGAGGTTCAGGAGCGAGTCCTGTGTACCGACGGGCTGGAGGTCGGTGATGATGACGCCGGCGCGGATGTACGAGACGCCTTCTTCGATGAGGGGCAGCAGCCCGTGCGCAGCCCGTGTGAGTTCGAGCGGATCAGCGGTGTGCACAGGCAAGGGAATGCAGATGCTGGGCGAGCTCCTGGTGCCGGTGCTGAAGGGTGAGGTACCGGCGAACGCGGTGAGTACTCTGCCCTGGAGGTCTTTGCGTGCCAGGCGTGACGCAGCTCCCTGGGCGTAGACGCTCAACGCCTGCCGCATGGCCTCCGGAGTGCTGACCGGATGAGCGAAGGACCGGGAGAACATGACCTGCTCGTTGCCGGTGGACTCGTTGGACGTGATGCAGGGCGTGCCCTGCAGTTCGAGCACGGTGCGCATCAGCACCACCGAGAACTTCTTCCGGATCACCACCGGATCGGCTTGGGTCAGGTCCCACGCCGAGTCGATGCCGAGCGCGTTCAGGCGTGCAGCGCTCCTGGCGCCGACCCCCCAGATGTCGGTGACCTTCAGCCTGCGCAGGAGCGCCTCACGCTGCCCGGCCGGGATGAGCTCCCAGTGGCAGACACCGTCGAGCCTCGTGTTCCCCTTGGCCCACCGGTTGGCGAGCTTCGCGAGGGTCTTCGTGGGCGCGATGCCCACGCAGACCGGAAGCCCGGTGTTCCTCTGCACCGTCTGCTTGATGGTCCTGCCGGTGGTGCGTTGTTCGCGGTGAGTACCGCCGAGGGTCAGGAACGCTTCGTCGATGCTGTAGATCTCGAGGTCGGTCGTGTGCCGGCCGAGGACTTCCATGACCCGGGCGCTCATGTCCCCGTACAGCTCGTAGTTGCTCGACCGGGCCTGCAGTCCCCATGCCTTCGCCTGCTCCGCGATCTGGAACCACGGGGCCCCCATCGGGATGCCCAGAGCCTTTGCCTCTGCGCTGCGGGTGATCACGCACCCGTCGTTGTTCGACAGGACGACCAGTGGTTTCCCCTCGAGCGACGGGTCGAAAGCCCGCTCGGAGGAGACGTAGAAGTTGTTGACGTCGACCAGGGCCACACTCGACCTCGTGGGCGTGGAAGCCCGGATCCGTGACTCCTGGTCAGACACGGTGCAGGCACCTGGTCGCCACGCCCCAGATGACGAGATCCTCTGGATCCGGAACGGGCATGTCCGGGTAGGCAGCACTGGCCGCGACGAGCGTGACCGCCCCGGCACCAGAGCCGGGATCAGGGCTTGCGACTCGTAACCTCCGGATGACGAGTTCGCCGTCGAGGACGGCGATGACCACGGATCCGTCCCTGGGCCGCAGGGCCCGGTCGACGATCAGTTCGTCACCGTCGGAGATGCCTGCACCCTCCATCGCGTGCCCGGATACCCGCACGATGTAGGTGCTGGTGATGTCCGGGACGAGATGCCTGTTGAGGTCGATCCTGTCCTCGAACCAGTCCTGTGCGGGCGAGGCGAATCCTGACGGCATGAGCTCGGTGCGGGCAGCAGCCGGAGCCGGCCGGCCGACCGTCGTCCCTGAGGCTCCGAACTCATCCACGCGTCCGCGCACCTCTCCCTCTTTCATGCCGGTCCACCTGCAGAGCGGCCCCGGCTCAGGCACCTGATCCTAGACGTCGCCGGTGACACCCGACGTCCACTCACGCTCCGAGGGTCCTGCTGAGGCCACGTCCTGGTCGATCCACCGAGCCTCAGCCCGGTACCCGGTCAGTCGCCTTTCACGTTGAGGATCTGCCGGAGGGTGTGATCCACGCGGACGAGCTTCCGGGCGTCCTCCATGACGACGTCGATGTCCTTGTACGCCTGGGGGATCTCGTCGATGAAGGCATCGGTGTCGCGGTACTCGATGCCGACCATGGCCTGGCGGAGCTGCTCGTGCGTGAAGGTCCTGCGCGCGGCATTCCGGCTGTACTCGCGGCCGGCGCCGTGAGGCGCGCTGTTCAGGGACGGCTCGTACCCGCGGCCGGTGACGACGTAGGAGCGTGTGCCCATGCTGCCGGGGATCAGTCCTCGGACCCCCTCGGCGGCGTTGATCGCGCCCTTGCGGCTGAGCCAGACCTGACGTCCGCGGTGTTCTTCCTGCTCCGTGTAGTTGTGGTGGCAGTTGATGCGCTCTGCCTCGTCGACCGCCCCGTCGACGAATTCGCCGAAGGCGTGGATGACGCGGTCCATCATCTCCTCGCGGTTGAGCAGTGCGAAGTGCTGGGCCCATCGCAGGTGCGCGATGTACGTCCGGAACTCGGGGGTCTCCTCGACCAGATAGGCGAGATCGGGGTTCGGGAGCTTGATGTGCAACATCCTGTTCAGGTCGGCAGCCACCCTGATGTGGTGCTGGGCGATTTTGTTGCCGATGCCACGTGAGCCGGAGTGCAGGAACAGCCAGACGCGGTCCTCCTCGTCGAGGCTGACTTCGATGAAGTGGTTGCCGGAGCCGAGCGTGCCGAGTTGCAGACGCCAGTTCCGGGCGTAGCGGCCGGGGTCGAAACCGGCGTCGTCCGCCTCGCCGTGCAACGCCTCGATGCGTTTCCGGGTGCCGTCGCTCCACAGGGTGGTGTTGTAGTTGCCGGCGCTGAGGGGGATCAGCTGTTCGATGCGCTCGCGCAGGGGACGCAGGTTCCCGGGGAGGTCGTGCGCGCTGTACAGGGTGCGGACGGCGATCATGCCGCAACCGATGTCGACGCCGACTGCGGCGGGGATGATGGCCCGCTCGGTGGGAAGGACGGTACCCACGGCGCATCCCTTGCCCAGGTGCACGTCGGGCATGCTGGCGAGGTGCGGGTACACGAAGGGCATGGACGCTGTTTCGATCAGCTGCTGCCGAGCGGCATCGTCGAGAACACTGGCGAAGCCGAGGTACCTGGGGGCGAGGAATTGCTCTGGCATGTGTGCTCCTTCTCGACGGACACTGCTACTGCCGGCGATGCTCCGGTCCGGCCCTCACCACATCCGGCTGTTGGTCTCCGAGACGAAACCCCGGCCGTCGGAGAACCAGTGGATCGTGGGGCTGTTGCGCGCGGTCGGGGTGGTGAGCTCTGCGAAGAGATCCGCATTGAACCGGTTGTTGAGCTCGGGTGAGCTGAGCACCGTCTCCCTGGTGATGACGAAGACGGGCCCCTTCAACCCCTTGCTCTGGATGGAGAGGTGCACCTCCCTGTGCTGGTCCAGCCGCGCCTTCAGGGCGCCGATGGCTGCCTGCACGTTGGCGTCGTCGTCCCACACCGCTGCATGCTGGTCGACGAACAGCCAGGCCATGGTGCTCCTCATCCGTCTGTCCGCCCGCCCTGCGGGGGCGGCGATCCCTTGTCCGCCGGCAGGCCGACGCCGCCGCGGTGTCCTAAGCAAAACACCCGCCGCGCGAGCGTTCAAGCCGCGGGCGGGCGACGACGTCGGACCGTACAGACCCGCGCCGGAGCGCCGACGCGCGGGTGCTGCTGCCACGGGTCCGCCGGCCCGGCCCGGCGCATGCGGCGCTGAAAAGAAGCTGGAGAAGGACTGTGAACATTTGGTTGCAGCTCGATAACAACAGGGGAGTGGCCTGTCCGATGGATACCTGCTGGTAACAATGTGCCCCTAGGCTGTCGCTCATGTGAGTGACATCACCCCCTTGGGGTCGCGTGTCGGCTGTCATGCAACACCGCGTGCAGCTGGAACCACACTGAGAAATAGGAGGCGGAATGCGTTTCGGACGTACTTCCAAAGCTTTGGGGGTTGCTGCTGTCGCGGCGCTCGCATTGAGCGCCTGCGCTGCGAACACGGGAACAGAGACTCCCGAGGAGAGCGCCGAGGGCGAAGCAACGGGCGGAAACATCCGCGTCGTAGAAGTGAATGCCTTCAGCTCGTTCAACTCGAACAGCTCCGAGGGCAATGTGGACATCAACGGCAAGATCGCCTACGCGACCCACTCCGGCTTCGTCTACATCAACAATGACCTCGAGGTGGAGAAGAACGAGGACTTCGGCACCATGGAGGTCCTCTCCGAGGATCCCCTGAGCGTGAAGTACACGGTCAACGAGGGCGTCAACTGGTCCGATGGCGAACCGGTCGACGGCGGAGACCTCCTGCTCTCCTGGGCCATCGGGTCCGGCTACTTCAACGACGCCACCACCGACGACGCCGGCGAGATCGTCTCCGGGGCGACCTACTTCGACTATGCGGGCGACACCGGCGGGCTCGCCCTCACCGAACTGCCGGAGATCGGCGACGACGGACGGTCCATCACCCTCAACTACTCGGAGCCCTTCGCGGACTACGAGGTGGCGTTCGGCCTCATGACCGAGGGCGGTATCTCCACTCCGGCGCACGTCCTGGCCGAGAAGGGCGGACTCGCCGATGAGGATGCACTGATCGAACTCATCGAGACCGAACCCAAGGGTGACCCCGAGAGCCCGGTCGAGCGCCCCGAGGTGCAGGCCCTCGCCGACTTCTGGAACACCGGCTTCGACACGAAGTCACTGCCGACCGACGAGTCCCTGTTCCTCTCGAACGGCCCGTTCATCGCCTCGGCCATCACGCCGGACCAGTCGATGACGCTGACGCGCAACGAGGACTACAGCTGGGGCCCGGAAGCCAAGGTGGACGAGATCACCGTCCGCTACATCGGCGAGGCGCCGGCGCAGGTCCAGGCCCTGCAGAACGGCGAGGTCGACATCATCGCGCCCCAGGCGTCCGCGGACACGGTCGAGCAGCTCGAAGGGCTCGAGGGCGTCACGGTGGAGCAGGGCAACCAGCTCTCCTACGACCACCTCGACCTGAACTTCAGCGGTGTCTTCGAGGACGAGGCCGTGCGTGAGGCCTTCATGAAGACGGTTCCGCGCCAGCAGATCGTCGAGACGATCGTCAAGAAGATCAACCCGGATGCGCAGCCGCTCGATTCGCAGCTGTTCCTGACCGACCAGGCTCCCTATGAGGAGTCCTCGTCCAACAACGGTTCCGAGGCCTACGCCGAGGTCGACATCGAGGGTGCCAAGGAGCTGCTCGACGGCGCCACCCCCGAGGTCCGGATCATGTACAACCGCGACAACCCGAACCGCCTCAACTCCTACACGCTGATCGCGGAATCGGCCGCCCAGGCCGGCTTCAAGATCGTCGACGGCGGACTGGGGTCCTCCGACTGGGGGGCCGCGCTCGGCAACGGTACGTACGACGCCACGATCTTCGGCTGGATCAACTCGGGTGTCGGCGTGTCCGGCGTCCCGCAGATCTTCAAGTCCGGGAACGGCTCGAACTTCAACGGCTTCTCCAGCCCGGAGGCCGACGAGCTGATGAACGAGCTGATCGTGACCACGGATCCCGACGAGCAGGACGCGCTGCAGGTGCAGATCGACAAGCTGATCTGGGATTCGAAGTACGGACTGCCCCTCTTCCAGGTTCCCGGCGTGGACGCGTACAGCGACAACGTCACCGGCATCGAGTACATGCCGAACCAGACTGGCGTCTGGTGGAACTTCTGGGACTGGCAGGTCGTCCAGTAGCCTCACCGCTGCATCAGGCACGTTCGTAGAAAGGCGCCGGGACAGGGGAACTCGCCCGTCCCGGCGCCTTTTTTCGTGCCGTGCGCCGCGGTCCGCCGGCGTTGCGGAAGGGTCGACGCCGGTGGCCCCGAGGGGGCGGACTGATTGTGAAACGCCACATTCCGTACCCCGGGACCCTGCACTACACTTTCGCCAAAGCGCGGGTACACCCCATCCGCATCCAACATTGAGGCTTTGAAACACATGGTGACCTACATCGTCCGGCGTCTCGTGACCGCCGTCCTCATCCTGTTAGGCGCGTCCTTCGTCGTCTACCAGCTCACCGCCCTCTCGGGGGACCCGCTGGAGGACCTCAGGGCCAGTAACGCCCCCAACAGGGAGCAGCTGATCCAGGCACGGACGGAGCTTCTCGACCTCAACACCCCTGCGCCGCTGCGGTACTTCGGCTGGCTTTCCGGCGCCGTGAAGTGCCTGGTCCCCTTCGCCGCGACCTGTGATCTCGGAGCCAGCATCCAGGGGGAGTCCGTCACCACCTCACTCGCCCGCGCGATGGGCAACACCATCACCCTCGTCAGCACCGCCACCGTCCTCGCCATCATCATCGGTATCTCGCTGGGCATCATCACCGCGCTGCGGCAGTACAGCGGCCTCGACTACGGCGTCACCTTCATGTCCTTCCTGTTCTTCTCCCTGCCGATCTTCTGGCTCGCAGTGCTCCTCAAGGAGTTCGGCGCCATCGGCTTCAACAACTTCCTCGCCGACCCCGACATACCGGTCAGCACCATCGTCGTCGTCGCGATAGCGAGCGGCCTGATCTGGGCCCTGTTCGCCAGCCGGTCCTGGAAGCGGAAGGGCATCGCCTTCCTTCTCGGCGCCGTCGTCGCCGCCGGCCTGCTCTTCGTCCTGGACCTCGTCGACTGGTTCTCGACGCCGGGCCTCGGCCCGATCGTCATCCTGGTGACCGGAGTCGGCATCGCGTTCGGGATAGTGCTGCTGACGGCAGGGCTCCGCAACCGCAAGGCGCTCGTCTCCTCGCTGATCATGGTCGCGGTGGGGCTCGTGGCCTACTACGTGGTGAATCCGATCCTCAACGCCGCAACCATCTGGATGATCATCATCCTCGCGGTCATCACCGTGCTCGTCGGCATGGGCGTCGGATTCGCGATGGGCGGCTACGACCGCGGACAGAGCATGCGTGCGGCCGCCCTCACGGGTCTCCTGATGGGCCTGCTGATCGTGGTGGACCGCTTCATGGTCACGTGGCCCTCCTACGTCAGCAACTCACGCGTGCGGGGCCGCCCCATCGCCACGGTCGGCGCGGAGACACCGGGCCTCGACGGCACCTTCTGGATCAACGGCCTCGACACCTTCACCCACCTCCTCCTGCCGACGCTCGCGCTCCTGCTCGCGTCCCTCGCCAGCTACAGCAGGTACTCCAGGGCCTCGATGCTCGAGATCATGAACATGGACTACATCCGGACCGGGCGCGCGAAGGGCCTCAGCGAGCGGACCGTCGTCATGCGGCACGCCTTCCGCAACGCGCTCATCCCCCTCGCCACCCTCGTCGCCTTCGACATCGGCGCCCTGATCGGCGGCGCCATCATCACCGAGCAGGTCTTCGCCTTCGCGGGCATGGGCCAGCTGTTCGTCCAGGCGCTCCAGCGGACCGATCCCGATCCCATCATGGGCTTCTTCCTCGTCGCGGGCATCCTCGCACTCGTCTTCAACCTGGTCGCCGATATCGTCTACTCGTTCCTCGATCCTCGCGTAAGGGTGAAAGCATGAGCATCCAGACCCCCTCGGACCTCCCGAGCGGCGAAGCGGCCACCGTCACCGGCCCCACGCATCCCGCACCCGAGCCGGAGGCCAAGGGCCTGTCCCAGGGCCAGATCGTCCGCCGGAAGTTCTTCGACAACACCGCGGCGATCATCAGCCTCGTCGCCTTCGCCGTCATCTTCCTCCTGGCGTTCACCTCCGTCGGGTTCGCGGGTATCCCGGGCTGGTGGAAGTACAACCACACCGAGTTCCTGCCCCTGCTCAACGGTGGGGCGCCCACCGTCACCGGTCCGTTCAGCTGGGGGGACCATCCGTTCGGGCAGGACTCGATCGGCCGTGACTACTTCGCCATGACGATGCGCGGGACGCAGAACTCCATCATCATCATGTTCATCATCGGCGCACTCGCGGGACTCGTCGGCGTGATCGTCGGCGCCTGCTCCGGGTACTTCCGCGGCTGGACCGAGGCCGTGCTGATGCGCTTCACGGACGTCATCATCATCATCCCCGTGGTCCTCGCCGCAGCGACGCTCGGCCAGGCCGTGAACCGATACGTGGGGTCGGGGGCGCAGATCTGGCTCCTCGGCCTGTTCCTCGGCCTGGTGCTCTGGACGGGGCTCGCCCGCCTGGTCCGCGGTGAGTTCCTGACGCTGCGCGAACGCGAGTTCGTCGACGCGGCCAAGATCGCCGGGGCGTCCAACACGCGCATCATCTTCAAGCACATCCTGCCCAACGCCGTCGGCGTGATCATCGTGAACACGACCCTGCTCATGTCCTCGGCCATCCTGCTCGAAACCGCACTGAGCTACATCGGGTTCGGCGTCAAGGCGCCGGACGTGTCCCTCGGACTCATCATCAGCCAGAACCAGGAGGCCTTCCAGACCAGGCCGTGGCTGTTCTGGTTCCCGGGCCTCTTCATCGTGCTGATCTGCCTGTGCATCAACTTCATCGGCGACGGCCTGCGGGACGCCTTCGACCCGCGGCAGAAGAAGTTCAACGCCGGCCGGGCGAAGGACGCAGAGAAGCCCGCGGCGTGAGGTCCCTCCTAGGAAATGACGCCGAACGTCAGGGCCGTCGCGACGACCAGGAGGACGCCCGCCGCGAGGGGGGCCAGGTTCCACCTGCGCTGCGCCTTCTCCGGCCGGTCGACGTCGAGCCGGCCGGTCTCCACCAGCTCCTGCCAGCGCGAGCGGACGAGGTACGCCGCGTGGCCGGAGTCGGTGTTCTTCAGGTCTCCGGGCCGCACCGAACCACCGGGTCCGTAGCTCGTCGACGGGAGGTTCGTCAGGTGCTCCACCTTGCCGGAGTGCGTCCCCCAGACGCCGGGAGCGGGAGCGGCCCAGGCGGTGTACCCGCGCGACGGCGTGACCAGTTTCAGGGCGTACCTCGTATCGACGTCGATCAGGGCGTTCCACGGGACGCGCACCGTGACCAGGGGGTTGCGGAGCGAGACGGCGTCCTCGGCGACGAGGACCGCCGGGTACCAGAACAGCCACCACCCCCCGTAGGCGATGCCGAGGAGCGGCCATGCGGTCAGCAGGCCCGCCGGTCCGTCCGTCGCCACGACGGAGGCGAGGCCCCCTGCGGTCACCAGTACGGCGAGACCTGTGAACCACCTGCTGGTCCGCGCCTTGAAGACGGTGGCTCCGGCCACACTCGAGCTGTCCATGGCTCCATGGTCCCAGCACCGACGCCGCCCGCGGCAATCGAGGAGCCCCGGCCCACCGGCACGGGCTCCGCCACGAAGGAGAACCCCTCATGAGTACACAGGTCATCGGCGGCACGCCAGAACCCGGTGCCGGCCGCCCGGCAGCACAGGGGCCCGTGCTCGAGGTCCGCGACCTCTGCGTCGATTTCGGCGTCGACAAGAAGTGGGTGCCCGCGGCCATCGACCTGAACTACGAGGTCAACGCGGGTGAGGTCCTGGCGATCGTGGGCGAGTCGGGCTCCGGCAAGAGCGCGAGCTCGATGTCGCTCCTCGGCCTCCTGCCCTCCAACAGCCGCGTGACGGGGGAGGTGCTGCTCAACGGCAAGTCCGTCCTCACGATGTCGCCGGCGAAGCTGCGGCAGATCCGTGGCAATGACGTGGCGGTCATCTTCCAGGAGCCGATGACGGCGCTCAATCCCGTGTACACCGTCGGCTTCCAGATCGTCGAGACCCTGCGGCTGCACAACGAGATCTCGCCGGACGAGGCCAAGCAGCGCGCCCTTCGCCTTCTGCAGATGGTGGAACTGCCCGATCCCGACAAGGCCTTCCGCTCCTATCCCCACCAGCTCTCCGGCGGGCAGCGGCAGCGTGCCATGATCGCGCAGTCCCTCTCCTGCGATCCCAAGCTGCTGATCGCCGACGAGCCGACCACAGCCCTCGACGTCACCGTGCAGGCGGAGATCCTCGACCTCATGAGGAACCTGCGGAACCAGCTCAACAGCGCCATCGTGCTCATCACGCACGACATGGGTGTGGTGGCCGACCTCGCGGACCGGATCGCGGTGATGCGCAAGGGGCGCATCGTCGAGACCGGCACGGCGGAGCAGATCTTCAACAATCCGCAGCACGAGTACACCAAGGCGCTGCTGGCTGCCGTGCCGCACCTCGGGCAGGGCGACGGGAACGACGACGTCGACATCACCGCGGCGCTGGCAGCGGCGACGCACACCGAACTCCAGTCGGTGGACCACGCCGAACTCGAGCGGCGGGAGAACGAGGTCCTCGCCCAGCTCCACGACGAGGTCCGGGTCACCGCGCCCTCGTCCGAGCCCGTGCTCGAACTGGTCGACGTCGCCATCGAGTACCCGAAACAGGGCCGCGTGCCCGCCTTCAGGGCGGTCGAGGGAGCGCACCTCACGGTGTACCCCGGACAGGTCATCGGACTGGTGGGCGAGTCCGGCTCGGGCAAGACGACCATCGGACGGGCGGCCGTGGGACTGCTGCCCGTCGCGGCGGGCTCCCTGAAGGTCGTGGGGACCGACATCTCGGGCTTCCGCCCGTCGTCGAAGGAACTGGGCGCCGTGCGCCGGCACGTCGGCATGGTCTTCCAGGACCCGTCGTCGTCCCTGAATCCGCGACTGCCCATCGGCGAGAGCATCGGCGAGCCGATGTTCCTCGCGGGCGAGGCGAAGGGCGGCGCCCTGCAGAAGCGCATCGAGACGCTGCTGGACCAGGTGGAGCTCCCTCGTTCCTATCGGAACCGGTACCCCCACGAGCTCTCGGGAGGGCAGAAGCAGCGCGTGGGCATCGCCCGGGCGCTTTCGCTCCGCCCGAAGCTCATGGTCGCGGACGAGCCGACGTCGGCCCTGGACGTGTCGGTGCAGGCCAAGGTGCTGGAACTGTTCCAGAACCTGCAGCGTGAACTCGGCTTCGCGTGCCTGTTCGTCACCCACGACCTCGCCGTGGTGGACGTTCTCGCCGACTACATCTGCGTCATGAAGCGCGGGCGGATCGTCGAGCAGGGCAGCCGCGACCAGATCCTGCGCAGCCCACAGGATCCGTACACCCAACGCCTCCTGGCCGCCGTACCGCTGCCCGATCCCGCCAAGCAGCGGGAGCGCCGCGAACTCCGGGCGAAACTCATGGCGACGAGCGACTGACAGCGCGCGCCCCGCAGGGGGATCGCCTGCTGCTCCCGGAAGCCCGTCCTGCTGCGTCAGGGCGGGCTTTCGCGTGCCGGGCCCGAGGTGGCCGGCCCGGCGGTCGCCGCCGTGGTCCGACAGGGCGCTGTACAGTACTCGAGGCCGAATTCCGCCAGTCGTTATCCAAGCGTGACCAGCATGCGCCGGTACCGCTGGCCTGCGGAAAGACCCCGATGCCGCCTTCTCCCGGGACCCGGACCAGCTCTCAGCCACCTCAGATGTTCAGGGAAGCAACGAAACGGGCATATGATTTTTCGGTGTGAGTTGGCTCTCGCTCTCTGCGGAGCCACCCGACCGGCCACATCAGCGCCGGAAGAACCCAATACCTAGGAGGCGGAATGCGTTTCACGCGCACTTCCAAGATGCTCAGCGTCGCGGCCATCGCCGCGCTGTCGCTGAGTGCATGCGGCGGCGGAAGCAATGAATCCGGCACGAGCGAAGGCACCACCGATGCCGTCATCGTGGTGGACGGATCCGAGCCCCAGAACCCGCTCATCCCCACCAGCACCAACGAGGTGGGTGGCGGCGCCATCCTCGACCTCATCTTCGCCGGGCTGGTCAGCTATGACGCCGACGGCAAGCCGGAGAACGAGATGGCCGAGTCCATCGAGACCGAGGACGCCCAGAACTACACGATCACGCTCAAGGAGGGGAAGACCTTCACCAACGGCGATCCCGTCACCGCGAGCTCCTTCGTGGACGCCTGGAACTACGGAGCCGCAGCCAAGAACGCGCAGCTCTCCAGCTACTTCTTCGAGAGCATCGAAGGGTACGAGGAAGCCAGCGCCGAGGGCTCCACCGTGGAGACCATGAGCGGGCTCACCGTCGTGGACGACCGCACCTTCACCGTCAAGCTCTCGCAGCCGGAGTCCGACTGGCCGCTGCGCCTCGGCTACAGCGCGTTCTTCCCGCTGCCCGCCGCCGCCCTCGAGGACCCCACGGCGTTCGGCGAGAACCCGATCGGCAACGGCCCGTACAAGTTCGCCGCCGAGGGTGCCTGGCAGCACAACCAGCAGATCGAACTCGTCCCCAACGACGAGTACGAGGGCCCGCAGGAAGCGCAGAACGGTGGCGTGACGTTCAAGATCTACCAGAACGACACGACGGCGTACCAGGACCTCATCTCGGACAACCTGGATGTCCTGAAGACGATCCCCACGAGCGACATCAAGAACTTCAAGAACGACCTCGGAGAGCGCTCGATCGAGTCGCCGTACGCGGGCAACCAGACGATCGCCATCCCGTACTACCTCCCGAACTGGGAGGGTGAGGCCGGCAAGCTCCGCCGCCAGGCGCTGTCGATGTCGATCAACCGCGACGAGATCACCGAGGTCATCTTCAACGGTGGCCGTGAGCCTGCCAAGGACTTCACCGCCCCCGTACTCGAGGGCTACAGTGACGAGCTGCCGGGGAGCGAGAACCTCGAGTACAACCCCGAGCAGGCCAAGAAGCTCTGGGAGGACGCCGAGAAGATCGCGCCGTACGACGAGTCGCAGCCCCTGACCATCGGCTACAACGCCGACAAGGGTGACCACAAGACCTGGGTCGAGGCCGTGGTCAACAACATCAAGAACAACCTCGGCATCGAGGTCGCGGGCAAGCCGTACGCGACGTTCAAGGAAGCGCGCACCGAAGCCACGGAGGAGACCCTCACCGGTGCACTGCGCGCCGGCTGGCAGGCCGACTACCCGTCGCTGTACAACTTCCTCGGACCCATCTACGCCACGGGTGCCGGCTCGAACGACGCCCGCTACAGCAACCCCGAGTTCGACCAGCAGCTGACCGACGGACTCGCCGCCAGCACTGTCGAAGAGGGCAACGAGGCGATGAACAAGGCACAGGAGGACCTCCTCGAGGATCTCCCGGCCATCCCGCTGTGGTACCAGGTCGCCCAGGGCGGCTGGAGCAGCAACGTGGACAACGTCGAGTTCGGCTGGAACGGTGTTCCGCTCTACTACGCCATCACCGGCAAGTAACCCCTAACGGACGCGGGGGCCTGCCCGCCTGCGGGCAGGCCCCTTTTCCGTGCTCCAACGAAAAGGTCCAACACCTCATGAGCAACCCCCACCTGCGTCCCGTCCGGACGCCGTCGGCATCGGGAGGTCGGCGCTGATGGTCTGGTACATCGTCCGACGTTTCCTCCAGCTGATCCCCGTCTTCCTCGGCGCCACCCTGCTGGTGTACTTCCTGGTCTTCAGCCTCCCCGGTGACGCCACCGCCGCCATCTGCGGCGAGCGTGGCTGCACCCCCGCCGTCGTGGCCGGTCTGCGCGAGCAGTACAACCTCGACCAGCCCTTCTGGATCCAGTACCTGCTCTACCTCAAGGGCGTCCTGACCTTCGATCTCGGGACGAACTTCTCCGGCCGGCCGATCGCGACCATCATCGCCGAGGTCTTCCCGACCACCGCGAAGCTCGCCATCATGGCCCTCGTCATCGAAGCCGTCTTCGGGATCGTCTTCGGCCTCATCGCAGGCCTCCGCAAGGGGAAGATCTTCGACTCCTCCGTCCTCGTCCTCTCCCTGATCGTGATCGCGGTCCCCATCTTCGTGCTCGGCTTCCTCATGCAGTTCCTGATCGGTGTGAAGCTGCAGTGGACCAATCCGACCGTCAGCGGCGACGCCACCTTCACGGAGCTGCTCCTGCCGGCGGTGGTGCTCGGGCTCGTGTCCTTCGCCTACGTCCTCCGCCTCACCCGCACGAGCATCATCGAGAACGTCAACGCGGACTACGTGCGCACGGCGACGGCCAAGGGCCTCAGCCGCCGCCGCGTCGTCGTCGTCCACGTCCTCCGCAACTCGCTGATCCCGGTGGTGACCTTCCTCGGCGCCGACCTCGGCGCGCTCATGGGAGGCGCGATCGTCACGGAGGGCATCTTCAACGTCAACGGCGTCGGCAACACCCTCTACCGCGCCGTGCTCAACGGGGACGGACCGATGGTCGTCTCGATCGTCACGTTCCTCATCCTCATCTTCTGCCTGGCGAACCTGCTGGTGGATCTCCTGTACGCGTGGCTGGACCCAAGGATTCGATATGCCTGAACCAACACCCACCTCACCCGGCACGCAGGGCCCGGCGCCCGTGGTCCGCACCAAGACCTCCGCCTACCCGATCGAGCACTTCGTCGCGAACGTCGACGAGACGCCGGTCCGTGCTACGGACAGCACGGTGTCCGACGCCGCCCCCCGCAGCCTCTGGGGGGAGGCCTGGCGCAGCCTGCGCAAGCAGCCGCTGTTCATCATCAGCGCCGTCCTGATCCTCGCCGTCATCTTCGTCGCGCTGTTCCCCGGTGTCTTCACCGACGAACCGCCGAACGAGAACTGCCTGCTCGAGAACTCCGACGGCGGGCCCGTCGCGGGACACCCGCTCGGCTTCACGGTCCAGGGCTGCGACATCCTCTCCCGCGTCGTCTACGGCACGCAGTCCTCCCTCACGGTCGGGCTGTTCGCCACCCTCGGCGTGGTCCTGATCGGTGGCCTCATCGGCGCCCTCGCCGGCTTCTTCGGTGGTTGGGTCGACGCGATCCTCGCCCGCATCGGTGACATCTTCTTCGCGCTCCCGCTCATCCTCGGCGCGATCGTCGTCGTGCAGCTGCCCGTCTTCCAGCAGAACCGCAACGTCTGGACGCTCGTCGTCATCCTCGTCACGTTCGGCTGGCCCCAGATCGCCCGCATCACCAGAGCCGCCGTGATCGAGGTACGCAACGCCGACTTCGTGACCGCGGCGCGCTCGCTCGGGGTGTCGCCGCTCGGTGCCCTCGTCAAGCACGTCATCCCGAACGCCCTGGCACCGGTCATCGTCATCGCGACCATCTCGCTCGGGACGTTCATCGTCGCGGAGTCCACGCTGTCCTTCCTCGGTATCGGGCTCCCGCCGGACGTCATGTCCTGGGGGAATGACATCTTCTCGGCGAAACCCTCGCTGCGGAGCAACCCCATGGCCATCTTCTGGCCGGGCCTCGCCCTGTCCATCACCGTTCTGAGCTTCATCATGCTGGGCGACGCCCTGCGTGATGCTCTCGACCCGAAGGCGCGCAAGCGATGAGCCACAGCACAGGCCACCAGACCGCCATGCCCCTGCCGCTCCTCGAGCTCCGGGACCTGGCCATCACCTTCTCGACGTCGAACGGCGACGTGCCGGCGGTGCGCAACGCGCACCTGACCGTCATGCCCGGCGAGACCGTCGCGATCGTCGGGGAGTCCGGGTCCGGGAAGTCGACGACGGCGCTGGCCGCGATCGGCCTCCTGCCCGCCAACGGACGCGTGTCCAACGGCAGCATCATCTTCGACGGCGAGGACATCACCCACGCCTCGGAGAAGCGGATCGTCGAGCTCCGGGGGTCGTCCATCGGCATGGTGCCGCAGGATCCGATGTCCAACCTCAATCCGGTCTGGAAGATCGGCTTCCAGGTGCGGGAGACGCTCAAGGCCAACGGCCTGCCGAGCGGGCCGCAGGACGTCGCGAAGGTGCTCGCGGAGGCGGGCCTGCCCGACGCCGCATCGCGCGCCAACCAGTACCCGCACGAGTTCTCCGGCGGGATGCGCCAGCGAGCCCTGATCGCCATCGGGCTCTCCTGCAGGCCGCGCCTGCTCATCGCGGACGAGCCGACGTCGGCCCTGGACGTGACGGTGCAGCGGCAGATCCTCGACCACCTCGACACCATGACGGAGGAGCTCGGCACCGCGGTGCTGCTCATCACGCATGATCTCGGCCTCGCGGCCGAACGCGCCCACAAGGTGATCGTCATGTACAAGGGTCAGGTCGTGGAGGCCGGGCCCGCGCTCGAGCTGCTCACCAACCCGCGCCACCCCTACACGCAGAAGCTGGTGGCCTCGGCGCCGTCGATCGCCTCCCGCCGGATCGAGTCGGCGAAGAAGGCCGGCGTCCGGACGCAGGACCTGCTGGCACCCTCGGTCACGGCAACCGCTGCGCTCGACAGGGTGATCGAGGTCGAGGACCTGACGAAGGTCTTCAAGATCCGCGGCAGCTGGGGCACGTCGACCGACTTCACCGCGGTGGACAAGGTGTCCTTCTCGATCGCCCGCGGCACCACCACGGCCGTCGTCGGCGAGTCCGGATCCGGGAAGTCGACCGTCGCGAAGATGGTCCTCGGCCTGGAGGGGGCGACGTCGGGCAGTATCCGGTTCGACGGCGTGGACATCACGACGCTCGGGCGCAAGGAGATGTTCGACTTCCGCCGCCGCGTGCAGCCGATCTTCCAGGACCCCTACGGCTCGCTCGACCCGATGTACAACATCTACCGGACCATCGAGGAACCCCTGCGGGTCCACGGTGTCGGTACGGCGAAGACCCGTGAGAAGAAGGTCCGGGAGCTCCTCGACCAGGTGGCCCTGCCGTCCGCGATGATGCAGCGCTTCCCGAACGAGCTCTCGGGCGGGCAGCGCCAGCGCGTGGCGATCGCGCGTGCGCTGGCCCTCGACCCGGAGGTCGTCATCTGCGACGAGGCCGTCTCTGCACTCGACGTGCTCGTGCAGGCGCAGATCCTGAACCTGCTCGCCGACCTGCAGTCCGAGCTCGGGCTCAGCTACCTGTTCATCACGCACGACCTCGCCGTGGTCCGGCAGATCGCCGACCACGTGGCCGTCATGGAGAAGGGGAAGCTCGTGGAACAGGGCACCACCGACGAGGTGTTCGACAACCCGACGACCGCGTACACCCAGGCGCTCCTCGCAGCGATCCCGGGCGCTGCCCTCGAGCTGCCGCCCGAGGTCGCCTAGCCCCACCGGGCATCGAGCGGCGCGGCCCGGAGCGGGCCGACGCACCACGACGACGGCGGTCCTCCACCCGGAGGGCCGCCGTCGTCGCGTGCCGGCGCCGATCCGGACAGCCATTGACAGGCTGCATTAGGTCTGTTTTTCCCCAGCGCCTAGACTGGTGAGAGGGCGTGCAGTGCAGCCGCCGTCAATTTCCCCGCAGTAGATACCGAATTGAGTAATCACGCATGTCTGAAACCACAGGCAACACCGCTGTCCGCAGCGATCTCCGCAACGTAGCCATCGTGGCCCACGTTGACCACGGAAAAACCACCCTGGTCGATGCCATGCTGAAGCAGACCAATTCGTTCGCGGCCCACGGCGACGTGGCCGACCGCGTCATGGACTCGGGCGACCTCGAGCGCGAGAAGGGCATCACCATCCTCGCGAAGAACACCACGGTGTTCTACGACGGCCCCGCGGCCAAGGGCGAGACCATCACCATCAACGTCATCGACACCCCGGGCCACGCCGACTTCGGCGGCGAGGTGGAGCGCGGACTGTCCATGGTCGACGGCGTCGTCCTGCTCGTCGACGCGTCCGAGGGCCCGCTGCCCCAGACGCGCTTCGTGCTCCGCAAGGCCCTCGCGGCCAAGCTTCCGGTCATCCTCCTGGTCAACAAGACGGACCGGCCGGACTCCCGCATCGAGGAGGTCGTCAGCGAGTCGATGGACCTGCTCCTCGGACTCGCTTCCGACCTCGCCGACGAGGTGCCGGACCTCGACCTCGACCTCATCCTGAACGTGCCGGTCGTCTACGCGGCGGCCCGCGTGGGTGCCGCGTCGATCGAGCAGCCGGCGAACGGCAGCGCGCCGTCCAACGACAACCTGGAACCCCTGTTCCAGACGATCATCGACCACATCCCGGCACCCCGCTACAACCCCGACGGCGTCCTCCAGGCGCACGTCACCAACCTCGACGCCTCGCCGTTCCTCGGCCGCCTCGCGCTGCTGCGCATCTTCAACGGCACGCTGCGCAAGGGCCAGCAGGTCGCCTGGGCCCGCCAGAACGGCGAGCTGAAGACCGTCAAGATCACCGAGCTGCTCGCCACCAAGGCGCTCGACCGCGTCCCGACGGACTCCGCCGGTCCGGGCGAGATCGTCGCCGTCGCCGGCATCGAGGGCATCACCATCGGCGAGACCCTCACCGACGTCGACAACCCGCAGCCGCTGCCGCTCATCACGGTCGACGATCCCGCGATCTCCGTGACCATCGGTATCAACACCTCGCCGCTGGCCGGCAAGGTCAAGGGTGCCAAGGTCACCGCACGCCAGGTCAAGGACCGCCTCGACAAGGAGCTCATCGGCAACGTGTCGCTCCGCGTGCTGCCCACCGCGCGCCCCGACGCCTGGGAGGTCCAGGGCCGCGGCGAGCTCGCGCTGGCCATCCTCGTGGAGCAGATGCGCCGCGAAGGCTTCGAGCTCACGGTCGGCAAGCCCCAGGTGGTCACCAAGACCATCGACGGCAAGATCCACGAGCCGATGGAGCACATGACCATCGACGTCCCCGAGGAGTACCTCGGCGGCGTCACGCAGCTCATGGCCGCCCGCAAGGGACGCATGACCAACATGGCCAACCACGGCACCGGCTGGGTCCGCATGGAATTCATCGTGCCCGCCCGCGGCCTGATCGGCTTCCGCACCCGCTTCCTCACGGATACGCGCGGCGCCGGCATCGCGGCGTCCATCTCCGAGGGCTACGAGCCGTGGGCCGGTGACATCGAGTACCGCACCAACGGGTCGATGATCGCCGACCGCGCCGGTGTCGTGACCCCGTTCGCGATGATCAACCTGCAGGAGCGCGGCTCGTTCTTCGTGCAGCCCACCTCCGAGGTCTACGAGGGCATGATCGTCGGCGAGAACTCCCGCGCCGACGACATGGAGGTCAACATCACGAAGGAGAAGAAGCTCACCAACATGCGTGCCGCTTCCTCGGACACCTTCGAGAACCTCACCCCGCCGCGCAACCTCACGCTCGAGGAGTCCCTCGAGTTCGCCCGCGAGGACGAGTGCGTGGAGGTCACGCCGGAGTCCATCCGGATCCGCAAGGTCATCCTCGACGCCAACGAGCGCATGCGCGCATCGCGTTCGCGCGCCCGCGCCTGATCCCGGCAGGTCCAGCGCACCATGGCTCATGACGACGCCGGCACCTCCCCAGCAGGGGAGGGCCGGCGTTCGTCGTTCCCGCTCGAGGATGGTCCCGGTCGGTCCACCGCGGGTGCCGCGCCCGTGTCACCGACCCGGGATGCCGCGGATGCCGCGCCAGGCGCTGTTCCCGGCCGTGTCCCCTCGATCCTCGCGAGCGTGGCCGCGGGAGTCGTGGCGGCCGTCTTCGGGACCCTGCTGCACGGGCAGCTCCTGTACGTGGGCTCCACCGCGATCCCGATCGGTGCGCTCGGCGCCCTGGTCCTCGCCGCGAGCCTCTTCCTGCTCAGCGGCCTGTGGGCGCGCACCGTGATCCAGACGGCCGTCGCGGGCGCCGTGGCCTACGGCGTCGTGGCCCTGATCTCTACGTCCCGTAAGACCCTGATCCTCACCGGCGCCTCGGAGTCCGCCCCGGGGACCGCGCTGGCCGGCAACCTGTGGCTCTTCGGCGTCCTGGTCGTGACGCTCGGCGCCGTCGTGGTGGGGAGCCTCGTGCTGAGGCCGGTCAGGTCCGCGCGCCGGAGGACCTGAGGGGACGGCAGCGTCTCATCCTCAGTCCGCGGTGCGGTCCAGATGGTGCGCGAGCATGATCGAGGTCGCCGTACCGTCGGGGTCCGGTTCGCGCCGCGCATAGTCCTCGAAGACCTCGCGGATGCGTCCCATCATCTCGGCGCGGTTGGCGTCGTTGAGCTTGACGCCCATCCGCCAGACGTCGATGTCGGCGGGCTGCAGCCCCTCGATCTCCTGCAGGAACGTCTCGACGAGGACGGGCGCGGCATTCGGGATGCGGCTGTTCCACGAGAGACCGGTGGCGCGGTAGGGGATCTCCTTCGCACCGCGGTTGCCCGTCCGGGCGTTTTCGGCGGCGAGGAAACCCGTGGACAGCAGGGTCCGGACATGATGCAGGGCCGTTGCCGGATTCAGCTCCAGGATCTCGGCGATCTCCTTGTTGGTCCTCGCCTTGTGGAGGCACAGGCGCAGGATGCGGATCCTGACCGGTGAGCTGAGTGCCCGCCCGCGGGCCTGGAGATCCTCGTCGACAGTCATCCCCTGATTGTACGGGCACCCGGGCGATTGATTGACGGGTCCCAATCACTGTGACGGGTGATGACGTGCCCCCACGCCGCGTCCGCACGGTGCACGTGCCGGCGTCGAGCGCCACGAGGTCCCCGAGGGAGTCCGAGAACCCGTCCCCGTCGCGGCGGCGCACCACCACCCTCGTGCTGAGGGGGAGTGAGGCGAGGAGATCGGCGGGGTTCTGCACCCGTCAAGGGTAGGCGCACTGCACCTCCGACGGGCCGGCGGGTGGAACAGCGACCTCCGTGGATCCGGTCCGGGCGGGCCGGGGCCTTGCGTTAAGCTGGAAGCCGTACCCCAGGGTGCGTCAGCCGACCCCAGTCACCAGGAAAGGCGTGGGAAGTGACCTACGTAATCGCGCAGCCATGCGTGGATGTCAAGGACAAGGCCTGTATCGAGGAATGCCCTGTCGACTGCATCTATGAGGGCGAGCGGTCGCTCTACATCCACCCCGACGAGTGCGTGGACTGCGGCGCGTGTGAACCCGTGTGCCCGGTGGAGGCGATCTACTACGAGGACGACACCCCCGAGCAGTGGGCCGAGTACTACAAGGCCAATGTCGAGTTCTTCGACGTGCCCGCTCCGGCAGGCGCGGCGCTCGGGTCGCCCGGCGGAGCGGCGAAGGTCGGCAACGCCGGATTCGACCACCCGATCATCGCGGCGCTCCCGCCCCAGAACCAGCCCGCCTAAGTGGTGGCCGGGGAGCCGAAACCGTTCGGCCTGCAGCTGCCGGACTACCCGTGGGATGCCATGGCGCCCTACCGGGACATCGCCGCACGGCACCCCGACGGCGTCGTCGACCTGTCGATCGGCACCCCCGTGGATCCCACGCCCGCGCTCATCCAGGACGCCCTGGCCTCGGCGGCGGACGCGCACGGCTACCCGACGACCCACGGGACGCAGGCACTCCGCCAGGCCATCGGCGACTGGTTCGCGCGCCGCAGGGGAGTGACCGGCCTGGATCCGCGGGACATCCTGCCGACGGTCGGCTCCAAGGAACTCGTGGCCTGGCTGCCCCTGCTGCTGGGTCTGCGGGCCGGCGACGTCGTGGTGCGTCCCACGGTCGCCTATCCCACCTACGACGTCGGCGCCCACCTCGCCGGCGCCACCCCGGTCGCGGCCGACTCCCTCGACGAGCTCCCCGACGACGTCCGCGCACGGGTCCGGCTCGTGTGGATCAACTCTCCCGGCAATCCGACCGGAGAGGTGCTGGATGTCCCTGCGCTGAAGACCGTCGTCGACGACGCCCGCGCGCTCGGTGCCGTCGTCGCCTCGGACGAGTGCTACGGCGAACTGGGCTGGGGCGCGTGGGATCCGGCCGACGGCGGTGAACCGGTCCCGAGTGTGCTCGATCCGCGGGTCTGCGGCGACTCGCACACGAACCTCCTCGCGGTGTACTCGCTGAGCAAGCAGTCGAACGTCGCCGGGTATCGGGCCGCGTTCACGGCCGGCGATCCGGCGATCGTCGCCAACCTCGTCAACTCACGCAAGCACGCCGGCATGATCGTGCCGTACCCGGTGCAGGAGGCGATGCGTGCAGCCGTTGCGGATGACGCCCACGTCGCCGCGCAGAAGGATCTCTACCGCCGCCGTCGGGCGGTGCTGGTGCCCGCACTGGAGCGCGCGGGATTCACGGTATCCGGTTCGGTGGCGGGCCTGTACCTCTGGGTGAGCAACGGGCAGGGGACCTGGGACACCATCGGCATGCTCGCCGGGCTGGGGATCCTCGCGGGCCCCGGCGTGTTCTACGGGGACGCCGGGAACGGCTTCGTCAGGGTCGCCCTGACGGGCACCGACGAGCGGGTCGACGCGGCTGCCGCCCGGCTGGCGGACGCTCCCCGCTGAGGAGGCGTGCCGTTGCTGTTCCACAACGAAGGCCAGCAGGATTAGTGGTGGAGGGCTACCGGACGGTAGCGTTTCAGCTGAATATGCGATCGCCGGAACGACGCGTGTCCTCCTGCGTAGCGATGATCGTGGCGACACCCCCGCTCCAGCTCCTGAAGGAGAATCAATGACAGAGCAGAAAGCTGCCTCCCTGCACTACGACGGCGGAGAACTCAGCCTGCCGCTGGTGCCCGCTGTCGAGGGCAACAACGGCTATGACGTGTCGAAGCTGCTGAAGCAGACCGGCCAGGTCACCTTCGACCCCGGCTTCATGAACACCGCGGCCACCACGTCCGCGATCACGTACATCGACGGCGACGCCGGTATCCTGCGGTACCGCGGCTACCCGATCGAGGAGCTCGCGAAGAACTCCAGCTTCCTCGAGGTCTCCTACCTCCTCATCTACGGCAATCTGCCCACACCCGAGGAACTCGGCGCCTTCGACGGCCGGATCCGCCGCCACACGCTGCTGCACGAGGAGCTCAAGGGCTTCTTCGGCGGCTTCCCCCGTGACGCGCACCCGATGCCCGTGCTGTCCTCCGCCGTCTCGGCGCTGTCCACGTTCTACCAGGACTCCCTCGATCCGTTCGACGACGAACAGGTGGAGCTCTCGACGTTCCGCCTGATGGCGAAGCTGCCCGTCATCGCCGCCTACGCCCACAAGAAGTCCATCGGACAGCCGATGCTGTACCCGGACAACTCGATGAACCTCGTGGAGAACTTCCTGCGGCTCTCCTTCGGCCTGCCGGCCGAGCCGTACGACCTCGATCCGATGATGGTCAAGGCACTCGACCTGCTGCTCATCCTGCACGCCGACCACGAGCAGAACTGCTCGACGTCGACCGTCCGCCTCGTCGGAAGCTCCAACGCGAACATGTTCGCGTCCGTCTCCGCGGGGATCAACGCCCTGTTCGGCCCGCTGCACGGCGGTGCGAACGAGGCCGTGCTCAACATGCTGCGCGACATCCAGGCCAAGGGCATGCAGCCCGAGGACTTCATGGAGAAGGTCAAGAACAAGGAAGACGGCGTGAAGCTGATGGGCTTCGGGCACCGCGTCTACAAGAACTACGACCCGCGCGCGAAGATCGTCAAGGCCACGGCGCACGACATCCTCAGCAAGCTCGGCGGGAACGACGAGCTCCTCGACATCGCGATGAGGCTCGAGGAGAAGGCGCTCGCCGACGACTACTTCATCGAGCGGAAGCTGTACCCGAACGTGGACTTCTACACGGGCCTCATCTACAAGGCCATGGGCTTCCCGGAGAAGATGTTCACCGTGCTGTTCGCGATCGGCCGCCTGCCCGGGTGGATCGCCCAGTGGCGCGAGATGATGCAGGATCCGCAGACGAAGATCGGCCGTCCGCGCCAGCTCTACACGGGTGAGGGCGAGCGCCACTACCCGGCCAACTAGCACCGCCGCACGGACCGTACGACGACGGCCGCCCACCTCGCGAGGTGGGCGGCCGTCGTCGTGGTGCCGGTGGGTCAGGCGTTCTCGTGCGTGGTCGCGTAGCCCTGGGGGTTGTTCCGCTGCCAGCGCCAGTGGTCCTCGCACATCTCGGCGAGCGTGCGGGAGGCGGACCAGCCGAGGTCGGCGAGCGCCGAGGACGGGTCCGCGTAGCTGACCGCGGCGTCGCCCGGCCGCCGGGGGGCGAACTCGTATGGGATCTCGCGGCCCACGGCGGCCGAGAAGGCGGCAAGGACCTCGAGGACCGAGGACCCGTTGCCGGTCCCGAGGTTCCAGGTGTGCACGCCGCCGTGGGCCACGAGGTAGTCCAGCGCGGCGAGGTGACCGGCGGCGAGGTCGACGACGTGGATGTAGTCGCGGACACCCGTACCGTCCGGCGTCGGGTAGTCGTTGCCGAACACCATGACCTTCTCGCGCCGCCCCACGGCCACCTGCGCGACGAACGGCAGCAGGTTGTTCGGGATGCCGGTGGGGTCCTCCCCGATGGAGCCCGAGGAGTGCGCGCCCACCGGATTGAAGTAGCGCAGCAGTGCGATGTTCCAGCGGGGATCCGCCGCGCCGAGGTCGCTGAGGATGTCCTCGATCTGCTCCTTGGTGCGTCCGTAGGGGTTGACGGCGTCGAGCGGCAGCTTCTCCGTGAGCGGTACTTCCTCGGACGCCCCGTACACCGTGGCGGAGGAGCTGAAGACGAGCGTGCGCACTCCGGCGTCGTCCATGACGCGCAGGAGGTTCAGGGTCCCGCCCACGTTGTTGTGGTAGTAGTACAGCGGCTTCTCCACCGACTCGCCGACCGCCTTCAGTCCCGCGAAGTGGATCACGGCGTCGACCTGCTCCTCCGCGAAGATCGCGCGGAGCCGGGGTTCGTCGAGGAGGTCCGCCTGGTGGAACACCGGGGCACGGCCGGCGAGGGTGGCGACACGCTGCAGCGAGGTCTCGGTCGAGTTCAGCAGGTTGTCGACGACGACGACGTCGTGGCCGTTCTCGAGCAGGGTCAGGACGGTGTGCGAGCCGATGTAGCCACTGCCACCGGTTACGAGGATCTTCATGCTTCCATCCTAGGCGGGCGCATTCTCCGGACCAGGTGATGACGGCGCGCATGCGGTGCGTGCGCCTCTGGAGCGCCGTGGATCCGGAGGCTACTGTATGACCAGCATGACCGGTCCGAAGGAGGCCCATGTCGTACCCCGACCCCGGCTACAGCACGTACTTCACCGTGGACACCTCGGAGGTGCTGCTCGTGGCGCTGTACCTGAGGGACTGCGCGGGCTTCCGGGGACTCGGGAGGCCGGCGCTGCCGCCGGTCACGCCTGCGGTCCGCCCGGTGGACCTCCGGCGCCTGATGGAACCCTTCGGGGGGTCGGCCACGCTGCGCGTCGAGTGGGAGGCGTGGTGGCACAGCCTCCTGTCGCACCGCATCAGTGACGCCGTCCTTCCGGTCCCGCCGCGCTTCGAGGCGCTCGACGGCATGGAGGCGCTGAAGGCCCTCCTGCGGGCCCGCGTCGGGGCGGCGACCGCCTGGGCCGAGGAGCGGTGCGCGGAGTATGCCCTGCACGCCGGCTCACGCGGGGCCGAGAGCATCGAGTACCTGCTGTCCCGCATGATCCAGGAGCGCGAACTCGAACTGGGCCGGGCGGCGCGGCGGTTCACCCTCCAGGTGATCGAGCTGCCCCTGGGGGTGCGCCGCGCCTGGTGGGTGGAACCGGACAAGCTCCTCATGTGCCAGGAACTGTTCGACGACGAACAGTCCTTCCGCAGTTACGTGGAGCCCGTGATCAGGATGCTGGCCTGACCTGCCCGTGACTCAGGGTGTGGCGCCCGCGACGGTGATGGTCACGATCCCCGACTCCGTCCCGACCGTGCTCCAGCCGCCCTCGGCCCGGTCCCACTCCAGGCCCGAGTGGGAGACCGAGGTGATGTGGAGGGTCGAGGCGTTCGCGACGGCCCACTGTGCGGCCGCCCACCCGAGGCTGCCCGAGACGTCCAGTCTCAGGAGGGTGCCGTCGGCGGTACCGCCCAGCGGCCCGAAGGCCTCGTCAGCGGCGGCGGAGACCGCGAGGGCGTCGCCCGTCGCCGTCGGGTCTCGGAGCGTGCAGTCCAGAGCGGCGGGGGAGTTGCCCGTGAGGGCCGAGGCGAACGCGCGGCCCTCGGGCTCGTGGTCGGCGTAGGCCTCCGGGAAGGCCGAGCGCTGGACGGTCTGCGCGGCCTCGGTGATGGGCAGGTCCTCGTAGCCCGGTACCTGCACGAGGGCGTCGTAGAACGCGCCGGTGGCGTAGGCGGGCATCATGATCTGCTCCTCGGTACCCCACCCCTGGGACGGACGCTGCTGGAACAGCCCCCGGGAATCCGGCCCCGCGTCGTCGCCGTAGTCGATGTTCTCCAGGCGCGACTCCTGGATGGCGGTCGCGATCGCGATCGACGCGGCGCGGGCGGGCAGCCCGCGCTGCACGGCGATCCCCGAGATGAGGGCGGCGTTCCCGGCCTGCGTCGGAGTGAGCTCGAAGGTGTCGGCGCCCACCGTGGCGCTGCACCGCTCACGGACCAGGACCTCGCTCCGATCCAGCTGCGTCACCGCCAGCGCGGCACCGCCCACGACGACGACGCCGAGCACGGTGAGCATCACCGCCGTCCGGACGCGTCGTCGACGCCGCCTCACGGCAGCCGTCGGAGATCGTGGGGTCACGGGTCAGTTGGCGTGCAGGGCCGGGTTGAGCGCGATGCCCTCTCCCGTGCGCGGCTGCGCCTCCACGGCTCCGGTCGTGGAATTGCGACGGAACAGGATGCCGGGCTCGCCGGAGAGGTCCTTCGCCTTCACGACGCTCCCGTCCTGCAGCGTGATCTTGGTGCCGGCCGTCAGGTAGAGGCCGGCCTCCACCACGCAGTCGTCACCGAGCGAGATGCCGACTCCGGCCTCGGCACCGAGCAGGCAGCGCTCGCCGATGGTGATGCGTTCCTTGCCGCCGCCTGAGAGGGTGCCCATGATCGAGGCACCTCCGCCGATGTCGGAACCGTCGCCGACGACGACGCCGGCCGAGATCCGGCCCTCGACCATGGAGTGGCCGAGGGTCCCGGCGTTGAAGTTCACGAACCCCTCGTGCATGACCGTGGTGCCCTCCGCGAGGTGCGCGCCGAGGCGCACGCGGTCCGCGTCGGCGATCCGCACGCCGGCCGGCACCACGTAGTCCACCATGCGGGGGAACTTGTCCACCCCGTACACGGCGACGGGTCCGCGGGCGCGCAGGGCGGCGCGCACCGTCTCGAAGCCCTCGGCGGCGGCGGGCCCGTGATTCGTCCAGACGACGTTGGCGAGGAGACCGAAGACGCCGTCGAGGTTTACGGTGTTGGGCTGGACCAGCCGGTGCGAGAGCAGATGCAGCCGGAGGTAGGCGTCCTCGGTGCCGGCCGGTGCGTCGTCCAGCTCGATGGTGATGTCGACGACGTGCTGGGAGACCCCCCGCGCGTTGTCGACGCCGGCCCGGGCCAGTGCCTCGAGGGTGTCGCGGAGCCCCGACCCGGTCGCGCCTGCCGCTCCGCCGATGGTTCCGTCCGTGGGTGCCTCTCCCAGCCAGGGTGAGGGGAACCAGGTGTCGAGGACCACGCCGTCCGTGGTGACCGTGGCGAGGCCCAGACCACCGGCCGGCCGCCGGGAGTCGCCGGGCAGGGGTGAGTTCGGCAGGGGAGTCGTCATGGGCAGCAGTCTACCGAGCGATAGTGTTTGAGCATGATTCAGACACCCTCCCCGGCGCTCGATCCGACCGCCGACGTGGCGCACCTGACCGCACGCCTGATCGATCTCGAGAGCGTCTCGGGGGGCGAGCGCGGGATCGCCGACGCCATCGAGCAGGTCCTGCGGCCCCTCACGCACCTCGAGGTGGTGCGCGACGGCGACTGCGTGATGGCCCGCACGAATCTCGGGCGCGCCGAGCGCGTGATCCTCGCCGGGCACATCGATACCGTCCCGCTGCCCACGGCGGGTGGATCCCGGGGCACGGTCCCCTCGACCTGGGACGGGGACGTGCTCTACGGGCGCGGCGCCACGGACATGAAGGGCGGCGTCGCGGTGCAGCTGGCACTCGCGGCCACCCTGACGGAGCCGACGCGCGACATCACGTTCGTCTTCTACGACCACGAGGAGGTCGAGGCGTCCCTGAGTGGGCTCGGCCGCGTCGCGGTCTCCTTCCCGGACTGGCTCGTCGCGGATTTCGCCGTGCTGCTGGAGCCTACGGACGGGACCGTGGAGGGTGGCTGCAACGGCACCGCCCGCTTCGACGTGCGCGTCGCGGGCCGCGCCTCGCACTCGGCCCGTGCCTGGATGGGCGTCAACGCCATCCACGGCGCGGCGGAGATCCTCGTGCGCCTGCGCGACCACGAGCCGGCGACGGTGCACGTCGACGGCCTGGACTACCGCGAGAGCCTCAACGCCGTGAAGATCACCGGCGGGACCGCGGGCAACGTCATCCCGGACAGCGCGGTGATCGAGGTGAACTACCGGTTCGCCCCCGACAAGAGCCCGGAACAGGCCGAGGAGTACGTGCGCGCGCTGCTCGAGGGGTTCGAGGTGGAGCGCACCGACGCCGCCGCAGGGGCTCGCCCGGGCCTGCAGCACCCCGCCGCCGCCGCCTTCGTCGCCGCCGTGGGGGCGGAACCGAAACCCAAGTACGGCTGGACGGACGTCGCACGGTTCAGTGCCCTCGGCGTACCTGCGGTGAATTTCGGGCCGGGCGACGCACTCCTCGCGCACACCGACGACGAGCACGTGCACGCCGACGCCGTCCGTGCGTGCCTCCGAGCGCTCACCATCTGGCTCTCCTGACAGCACCGACGACACCGACGAGGAAGGGCCCGGTTCTCCTGAACCGGGCCCTTCGCCGTCCGTGTTGCGTGCCCGGCCGGACCTGGCCGGTCACCGGAGCGTGGTGATTGTCAGGTAGCGGCCGCCTCCGGCACGAGAGGTCCCGGCGCCACGGGCTTGCGGCCCTTCGTCCTGAAGCTCAGGAGGACCGACAGCCGGGTCGCGAGGGTCGACAGCGCGAAGTTGATGAGGATGAAGATCGCTGCCGCGACGAGCAGCGAGGGGATGACATTGCCCTCTCCGACGCCGAGCCGACGGGTGAACTGCAGCAGCTCGGGGTAGGTGATGATGAAGCCGAGCGCCGAGTCCTTCAGGATCACCACGAACTGGCTGACCAGCGCCGGCAGCATCGCGATGAGTGCCTGCGGCACCTCGATGTTCCGCAGCGACTGGTTGCGGGTCAGGCCGATCGCCATGCCCGCCTCGCGCTGGCCCCGGGGCAGGCCGTGGACGCCGGAACGGACGAGCTCCGCGATGACGGAGCCGTTGTAGAGCGTGAGCGCGACGACGACGGCGATCAGGGGCGCGTCCTGCGGCTTCACGGCGCCCGAGCTACCGAGCGCGAGCCAGAAGAAGATCATCATCAGCAGGACGGGTACGGCCCGCAGCACCTCGACGACGGAACCGGCGACCGCGCGGATCGGTGCGGAGTGGGACAGGCGTCCCACGCCGAAGATCAGGCCGAACAGGACAGCCGTGACGATCGAGATCCCTGCGGCCTTCAGCGTGTTCACGAGACCGGGGAGGATGAAGAACTCCCAGGTGCGGGACTCGAGGAACGGAGTCCACATGCTCGCCGCGAGCTGGCCCTTGCCGGCCAGTGCCGACAGGATCCAGGCGAGGACGGCGACGGCGATGAGGACACCCACGATGTTGCCGAGGAGGATGATGCGGCGCGCACGCGGACCCGGCGCGTCGAAGAGGACCTGCTGCGCGCTCATCGTGCCACCGCCAGTCTGCGTGAGGCCCACGTGGTGAGGAGCCCGATGGGAATCACCAGGATCACGAACCCGAGGGCGAACGTGAGGAAGATGGGGACGACCAGGTCTGAGCGGAACTCGATCATGGTCTTCATGAGCCCGGAGGACTCGGTGGCGACGGATCCTGCGGCGGCGACCGTCGAGTTCTTGATGAGAGCGATCAGCACGTTCCCGAGCGGGGCGATGGCCCCGCGGAAGGCCTGCGGAAGGATGATGAGGCGCGCGGCGGGCAGGAAGCTCAGGCCGATCGCCCGGGCGGCTTCCGCCTGGCCGAGCGGGACGGTGTTGACACCGCTGCGGATCGCCTCGCACACGAAGGCCGCGTGGTAGAGCGCGAGGCCCAGGATGGCGATCCGGAACAAACTCGCGTTGAGGTCGCTCGCCAGGCTGATCTGCATGACGGAGAACAGGCCGAGGAAACCGAACGCGAGGATGATGGTCAGTGGCGTGTTGCGGAAGATGTTGACGTAGGCCGCCCCGAACCACTGGAGGCTCGGGATCGGGGAGATGCGGAACAGGGCCAGCACGGTGCCGATGACGAGCGCGAAGATGGCCGCCCAGAACGACAGCTGGATGTTGACCCAGAACGCGGCGGGTACGTCATAGGTCTCGAACAGCGACAGGTAGTTCTCCACGGTTCACCTCTTTCCTGGTGGGGAACATGGCACGGGTGGGGCGGTCCGTGCGGACCACCCCACCCATGGGAGCGATGCTAGGCGCAGGGCGCCGGGGTGGGCGGGTTGAGATCCGCGTTGAACTCGTAGTCGGCCCCTTCGGTGTTGCTCGTGATCGCTTCCTCCCACGCGCCGTCCTCGATCATCTTGGTGATGGCCGCGTTGACCTCCTCGCAGCGCTCGGTGCTGCCCTTCGGCAGGCCGACGCCGTAGTTCTCCTCCGAGAACGTGTTGCCGACGACCTTGAACTTGCCGGCGTTGGCCTCCTGCGCGGCGAGGCCGGCGAGGATGATGTCGTCGGTGGTGACGGCGTCGATCTGGCCGCCACCCATGGCGGTGACGCACTCGGCGTAGCCGGGCTGCTCGACGAGCTGGACACCGGGGTACTGGTCCTTGATCTTCTGCGCCGAGGTGGAGCCGGTGACCGAGCAGAGGTTCTTGCCCTCGAGGTCCTCGGGCCCGGTGATGTCGCTGTCGGTCGGGACGAGCAGGTCCTGGCCGGCCACGAAGTACGGTCCACCGAAGTCGACCGTCTCCTTGCGGGTGTCCGTGATGGAGTAGGTCGCGAAGATCATGTCGACCTGGTTGTTGGAGAGCAGGTTCTCGCGGTTGGCCGACGGCGCCTCGACGAACTCGATCTGGTCCTCGCCGAAGCCGAGCTCGTTCGCCACGTACTTCGCGACGTCCACGTCGAAGCCGGAGTAGGTGCCGCCCTCGTCGTAGCCGAGGCCCGGCTGGTCGAACTTGATGCCGATGCGGACCATCTCGCCGCCGGACTCGCCGCCCTCGCTCTCGGCGCTGTCTCCGCCACCACAGGCGGACAGTGTCAGTGCGGCCACCGCGGCCACCGCGGCTGCTGCGTATCGGGTCTTCTGCATGGGTGCTCCTTGTGTTGCGGCCCCGGAAGGCCTTGGGTGCGAGTGGTGATGTGGGGGATCAGTGGGAGAGGATCTTGCCGAGGAAGTCCTTGGCGCGCTCGCTCCTGGGGTTGGTGAAGAACTCCTCCGGGGTCGCCTGCTCCATGATCTGTCCGTCGGCCATGAAGATCACGCGGTCGGCGGCCCGCCGGGCGAAGCCCATCTCGTGCGTGACGACGATCATCGTCATGCCCTCCTTGGCGAGGGCGACCATCGCGTCGAGGACCTCGTTGATCATCTCCGGGTCGAGGGCGGAGGTCGGCTCGTCGAACAGCATCACCTTGGGCTGCATGGCGAGTGCGCGGGCGATAGCCACGCGCTGCTGCTGGCCGCCGGACAGTTGCGCGGGCAGCTTCTGGGCCTGGTTGTCGACGCCGACGCGCTTGAGCAGGGACATGGCGAGATCCTTGGCAGGACCGGGCTTCATGCCCTTGACCTTGACGGGGCCGAGGGTGACGTTCTCGAGGATCGACTTGTGCGCGAACAGGTTGAAGGACTGGAACACCATGCCGACGTCGGCGCGCAGCTTCGCGAGTTCCTTGCCCTCCGCCGGGAGCACCTTGCCGTCGATGGTGATCTCGCCGTCGTCGATGGTCTCCAGGCGGTTGATCGCCCGGCACAGCGTCGACTTGCCGGAGCCCGAGGGGCCGATCACCACCACGACCTCACCGCGCGCGACGTCCAGGTCGATGTCCCTGAGCACGTGCAGGTCGCCGAAATGCTTGTTGACCTTGCGGAGGGAGACGAGGGGACGTGTCGAGGACGCAGGCGTAGACGGTTGCGCTTCACTTGTCATGGGAGAAATGTAGCGAACTATTCCTCCTCAGCAATACGGAGCAGCCCGGCGGCACCGATTGTGATTCAAGAGCAACCAAATCCGCAGCGTGTGCCGCTCGTTGGTTAGCCTAGGGAAATGTCTCCTTCCCAGCACCCTTCGGTATCCAGTGACGCGTGGCCCCCGGCAGGGGAGGACGACGTCGTGGATCCGCCCGTGGCGGGGCCTACCCGCGCGTCCGGCGAAGCACATCCTGCCGCGTCGCCAGAGGCCACGCGCCGCCGGGGATCGGTGGAGCTGCGCCGCGGACAGGCGACCGGACCGCAGTCCGACAACTCCCTGCTCGACGCGCCGGATTCCGGCGCCTTCACGCGGACGGACCCGTGGCGGGTCCTGCGGATCCAGAGCGAATTCGTCGAGGGATTCGGCACCCTGGCCGACCTCGGCCCGGCCATCAGCGTCTTCGGCTCCGCCCGGACGACCCGCGACTCCTCCTTCTACGGTATCGGGGAGGAGGTGGGGCGGCGTCTGGTCGAGGCCGGCTACGCGGTCATCACCGGCGGCGGACCGGGTGCCATGGAAGCGGCGAACAAGGGTGCGTGCGAGGCCGGGGGAGTGTCCGTGGGGCTCGGCATCGAACTGCCCTTCGAGCAGGGCATGAACGAGTGGGTGGACCTCGGCATCAACTTCCGGTACTTCTTCGCCCGCAAGACGATGTTCGTCAAGTACGCCAGCGGCTTCGTCGTCCTGCCCGGCGGCTTCGGGACGCTCGACGAGCTGTTCGAGGCCATGACGCTGGTCCAGACGCGCAAGGTGACGTCCTTCCCGATCGTCCTGATCGGCGTCGACTACTGGCGGCCGCTGCTCGACTGGATCGAGGGCACCCTGCTCACGGAGGGGACCATCTCGGAGAAGGATCTGTCCCTCCTCCAACTCGTGGACACGGCGGAGGAGGCCGTCCGGATCGTGGCGGCGTCCGCCGGTCACCCCGGCGCTTCCTGAGCTTCGCGCATGCGCGCCTCTGGCACCATTGCCGTGTGACTATCTTCCTGGTGATCCTCGCCATCGTGCTGGTGGGTGCTACGGCGCTCCTCGCGTCCGGTCGCGAGGTGCCGGCGGTGCTGCGGTCCCGGGGCGCCCGGCGAGGGATACCGTCGGCCCGGCGCCGCGCCGCGGACGGGCCCGACGACGCGGCCGAGCGGCATCCGGCGGGAACCTCGACGGGCCACGACGACAGCGGGGTCCTGACACCCGGCGGCGACGAGGACCGGTCGGGACGGGGAGACGGACTCGGCCTGGTCGAGCCGGTCGCGAGCCTGCCGCCGGTCCTGCTGCCCGATGATCCCTCGGGGTCCGACGTCGATGCCGTGCGGTTCGGACTGGGCCTGCGCGGGTACCGGATGGACCAGGTGGACGAGGTCCTCGATCGTCTCTCGACCGCGCTCGAGGCCAGGGACGCCACGATCAGGGCACTGCGGGCCGAACTCGCCGGACGGGACGGACGCCGGTGAGCGGGGCGGTGCCGGGGTCGGACGGTCGCCCGCGCTGCGGCTGGGCCGTATCCAGTGCGGAGTACGAGCGGTACCACGACCTCGAGTGGGGGCGGCCGGTCACGGGCGAGACGGCACTCTTCGAGCGACTGAGCCTCGAGGCGTTCCAGTCCGGCCTCAGCTGGATCACCATCCTGCGGAAGCGCGAGGCCTTCCGCTCCGCGTTCGCCGGGTTCGAGCCCCGCACCGTGTCCGCCTTCGGCGAGGCGGACATTGAGAGGCTCCTCGCCGACCCGGGCATCGTCCGGAACCGCCAGAAGATCGAGGCGACCATCTCGAACGCCCGTGCGCTCCTCGCCCTGCCCGCGGGGACGACGCTCGGCTCGGTCCTCGCCGCCCACCGCCCTGCACAGGTCGCCGCTCCGGCCACCCTCGCGGACGTCCCGGCCATCTCACCGGAGAGTACCGCCCTCGCCCGCGCGCTCCGTGGTCTGGGCTTCCGGTTCGTGGGTCCGACGACGGCCTATGCCATGCTGCAGGCCACGGGCTACGTCGACGACCACCTCCAGGACTGCTGGGTGCGCGATGCACCGTCCGACGCCGCCCCCGCGATCACGCCGGGGAGCAGTGCGGCCACGGGGGCGCGCCTCCCGTGAGCAGCAGCCGCGCACGGACCGGCACCGCGACGAGGGCGGGCCCCGAGCCGGTCGCACAGAGCGGGCGCCGGACCGTCGTGCCCCGGCTCCTCGGGCACTGGTCCGTCCAGGTGCTCGTGATCTTCGTCGTCGGGCGCCTCGTCAGCACGGGCATCCTCCTTCTCGCTGCCTCCCGCCAGGGGGTGAGCCCCTGGTCCGGGCCCGCACCCGCCTACGGCACCTTCATCAACTACTGGGACAGCGGGTGGTACGAGCGCATCTTCCGCGAGGGCTATCCGACGGACCTGCCCACGGACCTGTTCGGCACCGTCACGCACAACCAGTGGGCCTTCTACCCCCTGTATCCGGGCATCGTCCGCAGCCTCGACGTCGTCACGGGCCTCGGCTGGGGGGTCCTCGCCCCGCTGGTCGCGTGGCTCGCCGCTGCGGGCGCGGCCCTCGTGATCTATCGGCTGTTCCGGCAGCGGGCCGGTCACCGCACCGCGCTCGCGGGTGTCACGGTCGTGTGTCTCGCTCCGGTCTCGCCGATCCTGCAGATCCCCTACGCCGAATCCCTGCACCTGCTGCTCCTCGCGTCCGCGCTGCACCTCGTGTCGGCGCACCGGTACTACGCGGCGATGCCCGTCGTCGTCCTCATGTGCCTGTCCCGTCCGGCCGGAGTGCCGTTCGCGCTGGCCCTCGGCATCGTGTTCCTCCACGAGGTGTGGACCTGGCGCCGCGCGGGGGCGGATCCGGTGCTCCGGCGGGAATCGGCCGGCCGGATCCTGCCCCTGCTGCTGCTCGGTGTCGTCGCGTCGCTCTCCGCCGTCGCCTGGCCCCTCATCGCCTGGATGGCGACGGGTCGGCGTGACGCCTACGTCGCCACCGAGACGGCGTGGCGTGGCGAGGCGCTCACACCCTTCCTCCCGTGGTTCGAGAACCCGGCGGTCCTCATCGGTCCGGCAGCCGCGTCCCTCGTGGTCCTGGCGCTCCTCCTCGGCGGGGCCGGACTGTTCCTCGCGCGCTCGGTCCGGTCGCTCGGGCTGGTCCTGAATGCGTGGTGCGCCGCCTACCTGCTGTACCTTGCGGCTTTCTGGGACCCGCAGTCCAGCACCTGGCGCATCCTCGTGCCGCTCTTCCCCCTCGCCCTCGCAGCGGCGTCGCTGCAGAGGGGCAGGGTCCTCCCGGTGCTCCTGCCCCTCTCGGTGGTCCTGCAGTTCCTCTGGGTCGACTGGCTGTGGGGCTGGACTCCCACGGGATCGAACGGGGATTATCCACCCTGAGTGTGATCCACGCCGCACCTGAATTAGCAGGAGCAGGGCTTGTGCTGAATAATGAAGGGGATGACGTGCACCGCCGGGCCTCTCACCGGGTCGACGGGACGGAGCACCGTTTACTGTCGCGCTGCCGCTGACCGCGGTTGCGCCCTGTTGAAAGGGACACCCCTATGGCTGCCATGAAACCGCGTACCGGCGATGGACCGATGGAAGTCACCAAGGAGGGGCGCAGCCTCATCATGCGGGTACCCATCGACGGCGGCGGACGCCTGGTCGTGGAACTCAATGCGGAAGAGGCAGGCAACCTCAAGGACTGCCTGCTCACCGTCACCGGTTGACACCGCTTTGCCCCTCCGCCGGAGCCTCGTCGCCGTCAGGCCTTCTGCTTGACGGCGAGGAGGAGTCCCGTGCCGGTCGGGAGGAGTGCCGAGACGAGCGAATCGTCGTCGCGGACCATCCGGCCCACCTGCCGCAGCGTGTTGGTCGACTGCTCGCGGACGGCGGGTTCCGCCACGCGGTCCTGGTCGAGGGCGTCGTTGACGATGAGGATGCCGCCATCCTTCAACAGGCGGATCGCCTGCTCCACGTACACCGGGAGTCCCGCCTTGTCGGCATCGATGAAGACGAGGTCGTAGGCGCGGTCCGTCAGCCGGGGCAGGACGTCCGCGGCACGGCCCGAGATGGTGCGCGTCCGGTTGGAGGGGATGCCCGCTTCCGCGAAGGCCTCCCTCGCCGCCCGGAGGTGATCGACGTCGGAATCGATCGTGGTCAGCACGGCGCTCCGTCCGAGCCCCCGCAGGAGGCAGACCCCCGACACGCCGGCACCCGCGCCGACCTCGACCGCCGTCGTCGCCTTGGAGGCCGCCGCGAGCACGGTCAGGGCAGCGCCGACCGCGGGTGTCACCGGGGCGACGCCCAGCTCGTGGGACCTATCGCGGGCACGAAGCAGGATGTCGTCCTCGTCGGGAAGCCCTTCCGTGTAGGACCAGCTGCTGTGTTTGTCGGCGGCCATGGGCATCCGTTCTGTGATGGGATTAGGGGGGACTGTCGGAGGCCGGAGCCCCGCCCCAACACTACTGGCTGGGCTGCTCGCACTTCCATGCGGGCGTTCGTTCCGGACCGTCGGCCCTGAGGCGGAGGGTAACCGACGGTGGCACCGATACCGGGAAGCAACACGCGCCGGCCTGCCAGCTACCTCCCAGCTTGGTGCGAAAGACTTCTGACTCGGGACATCCGGCGCGAGCACGGTCCCGAATCCCTGATACCACCGCCTGCTGCACGGGCACCGGCGTGGTGGCCCGATCGGGATACGCGGCGAAAAGGGGTAGATGATGTCCAGCGTGAAGGCGGCACAGCCCGTTGGTAGGTCCGCAGTGGCGGACGATCCCATCCTCGATGAACACGGCAATCCATGGGTGGCACCCTCCTGGGAGGAAGTGGTCACCAACTACTCGCCCAAGGTCTACCGCCTGGCCTACCGCCTGACCGGTAACCGCTTCGACGCCGAGGACCTCACGCAGGAGGTCTTCGTGCGGGTCTTCCGGTCCCTCGCGAACTTCAAGCCGGGCACGCTCGACGGCTGGCTGCACCGCATCACCACCAATCTCTTCCTCGACCAGGCGCGGCGCAAGACCCGCATCCGGTTCGACGGCCTGACGGAGGAGGCCGAAAGTCGTCTCCCCAGCAAGCACCCCGGGCCCGAGCGCAGCTTCGAGTTCAACAACCTCGACATCGATGTGCAGTCGGCGCTCGAGGAGCTCCCACCGGATTTCCGTGCCGCCGTCGTCCTGTGCGACCTCGAGGGACTGGCGTACGACGAGGTGGCGCAGGTGCTGGGGGTCAAGCTCGGTACCGTCCGCTCGCGTATCCACCGCGGCCGCACCATGCTCCGCGAGAAGCTTGCCCACCGCGATCCGCGACCTACCGGAGGAAGCGGTACCGCCCTGGGTGTCCCGCGGATCGCCGGTCTGGGCTAGGGACGGTGCTTCATCCCCGTCGCCTCCTGCAGGACCTCGTGGACGGCGAACTGCCGGACCGACGCCGGATCGGCGTCGAGCGCCACGTCGCGCGCTGCCCCTCGTGCGCAGCAAGCGTATCCAGGCTCCGTGCGCTGAAGAGTGCCCTGCTCGGCCTGCACCGGCCTGCGCCCGACCCGGAGTTCCAGCGGCGGCTCCTGGCCCCCGCCGTCGCGGCCGAGGCTCCGCCACGGTTCCAGCGGCGGGAGGAACGGGCAGGATCCAGCGCAGCCTTCGTCCGTGACCATCACGAGCGGACCGAACACCACCGACGCCGTCGCACCGCCGTCGCCGCAGCCGGCGGGACCGTCGTCGTGGCCGGGGCGATCCTCGGCAGCGCCTATATCGTCGGATCCGAGGCAGCCTCCACGACGGTCGAGGCGGCCGACGGCTCCACGGCACTCCGTGCAGGCTGGGAGTCGGTGGCCCCGCGCACCCCGACGACCCTCGACGCCGAGCAGCTGGACACCCTCCGTGCCGGGGGCTGGTACTGCCCGGAGCTCGAATCCCTCGGGTTCACGCTCAGCAGCGCCGAGGGGATCACGGTGGACGGCAGGCCCACGCTCGAGCTCACCCTCGAGAACGACGGCTCCACCGTCACGGTCTACGAACAGAGGAAGGTCGGCGACGAGGGCGGGAGCGCGGCCGCCCCGTTCAGCGCCGTGACGGGGCGCGTGGTCACGGCCGACGGCTTCGAGCACGTCGGCGGTGCCGACCGCGATCTGTGGGTGCGCTCGGGCGAGCCGTGGCAGGTGGTGCTTGACTCCCCGACGGTCACGTACACCGTGGTGTCCTCGATGCCCGCCGCCGCCATGCCGCAGACGCTGAGTCAGCTCGTGACGACGGAGCACGCCCAGCTGGCCGTGACTCCACCCCGCCAGGAGGATTCGATGATGGAGCGCATCGTCCGGGGACTGTCGATGATCACGCACCCCGGGGGAAGCTCCAGCTAGCAGCGGTCCTCCGGCCGAACCGGGTGACACGGGCATGACGGGCCGGTGAACGTTCGGTGATTCATGACGGGGTCCCACCGCGCGGAGACCCGTGACGGTGATGGGCCTCCGGCCGGGAAGGTAGTCTTTTCAGGTGTTGGGAATCAACGGCCTCGAACTCGTGGTCCTGGCGATCATCGCCGTCGTGGTGCTCGGCCCGGAGCGCCTTCCGGAGTACGCCGCCCAGCTCGCTCGGCTCGTGAAGGGTCTCCGCCGCATGGCCACCGGAGCACGCGAGCAGCTCCGGGAGGAAGTGGGACCGGAGCTCGACGAGGTCGACTGGCGCAAGCTCGATCCCCGCCAGTACGACCCGCGGCGCATCATCAAGGAAGCCCTCCTCGACGACATCGAGGACGTCTTCAAGCCGGTCAGCGAGGGGGCACCGAAGCCTGTCGCCGCCGCCGCGCCCGGTGCCGCGGCACTCGCTTCTCCGCGACCTGCCGTGACGGTCCCCATCGGGCCGCGCCTCGAAGCAGGACAGGCCGCCCCCTACGATCTCGAGGCGACCTGAGCCCTGCGGGCACCCCTACCGGGGCGTGACGTTCAGCCTCAGTCCGTCGAGCCCGCGGGGCCGGCGGGCCAGGGCGCCCGCGATCCGCACGAGTTCCGTGCCCGCCCTGGACGACAGGTGGTCGAGGACCAGCGGGACGCCGTCGTCCCCACCCCGGCGCAGGGCGACATCCAAGGGAATGCTGCCGAGCAGGGGGATGTCGGTCCCGAGCGTCGCCGTCAGGCGGCCGGCCACCGCCTCGCCGCCGCCGCTCCCGAAGAGATCGAGCCGGGTGCCGTCGGGCAGTTCGAGCCACGACATGTTCTCGATCACCCCCGCCACCCCCTGGCCGGTCTGCGCCGCCATGGCCCCCGCGCGTTCCGCCACGTCCGCTGCGGCGCCCTGCGGAGTGGTCACGACGAGCAGTTCCGAGGTCGGCAGGAGCTGGGCCACCGAGATCGCGATATCGCCCGTGCCCGGCGGGAGGTCGAGGAACAGGACGTCCAGGTCGCCGAAGTACACGTCCGTCAGGAACTGCTCGAGCGCACGGTGCAGCATGGGCCCTCGCCACGAGATCGGCTGGTTCCCCTCGACGAACATGCCGATCGAGATGACCTTCACGTCATGGGCGACCGGAGGCAGGATGAGCTCGTCCACGCGGGTGGGCTGCCGGGTGATACCCATGAGTGCCGGCACGGAGAATCCGTACACGTCGGCGTCGACGATGCCCACGCGGAGCCCCTGTGCGGCCATCGCGACGGCCAGGTTGACGGTGACGCTGGATTTGCCGACGCCGCCCTTGCCGCTCGCGACGGCGTAGACCCGCGTCAGTGAGCCGGGATCGTTGAAAGGGATGCCCCGGCGTCCGCCGGCGCCCTTCAGCCGTTCCTTGAGGGCGTCGCGCTGCTCCTGGTCCATCACGCCGAGATCGACCTCGACCCGCCCGACGCCGGGCACGGCGGACAGTGCCGCCTCGGCGTCCTGCACGATCGTGTCGCGCAGCGGGCACCCGGCGATGGTGAGCAGGACGCGGATGCGCACCGTCGCATCCTCGACGGACACGGCGTCGAGCATGCCCAGTTCGGTGATGGGGCGGCGCAGTTCCGGATCGATCACCGTGCCGAGGGCAGCGTGGACCGCGTCCTCCGAGGGCCCGCCGACGGGAAGGTCACTGCTCACCGGACGGGCTTCCTCCCGGCCGGCTGGACCTTGGGCATGGCCACGGTGTTCTCCGGGGGCTTCCGCGGCTTGCGTTTGTGGAGGGTCAGCTCCTGGCCATCCGTCGTCTCGAGCAGTTCCTCGAGGACCGACCGCAGCTCCGACCGGACGTAGTCGCGCGTGGCGACCTCCCGCAGGGCGATGCGCAGTTCCGCGATCTCGCGGGTGAGGTACTCGGTGTCCGAGAGGTTGCGTTCCGCCCGTTGCCGGTCCTGCCGCAGGGAGACGCGGTCGCGGTCGTCCTGCCGGTTCTGGGCGAGCAGCAGCAGGGGAGCGGCGTAGGAGGCCTGGAGGGACAGCATGAGGGTGAGCGCCGTGAAGCCCAGGGCCGCGCTGTCGAACCGGAGGCCCGCCGGCCCGAACGTGTTCCAGCACAGCCAGATGATGCAGAACACCGTCATGTAGAGCAGGAACTGCGGTGTGCCCATGAACCGCGCGAAATTCTCCGTCGCGCTGCCGAACCGGTCGGGGTTCGGTCGCGGGCGGTTGAGGAACCGCTTCCGCGTCTCCTTCGGCGTGTCCAGCCCCCGGGAGTTGGACCTCATCTTCTCAGCCACGGCGGCCACCCCGTTTCGGTTCCGGTGCATCGTCCTGTGCCCGCCAGTCGTCCGGGAGCAGATGGTCGAGGACGTCGTCGACCGTCACCGCGCCGACGAGGCGCCCCTCGGTGTTGACGACCGGCAGCGAGTTCAGGTTGTAGGTCGCGAGGATGCGCGATACCTCGCTGACGTCCGCCTGGTCGCCCACCGCCTCGAGATCGGTGTCGATGATGTTCCCCAGCGGCTCGGGCGGGGGGAAGCGGAGGAGCTGCTGGATGTGCACGACACCCAGGTAGCGGCCCGTCGGCGTCTCGAGCGGTGGACGGCAGACGAAGATGGAGGAGGCGAGGGCGGGCGTCAGCTCCTCGCGGCGGACGTGTGCCAGGGCCTCCGCCACGGTGGCTTCCGGCGGCAGGATGACCGGGACCGTCGTCATGAGGGACCCGGCGGTGTCCTCCTCGTACTCGAGCAGGCGGCGCACGTCCTCGGCGTCCTCGGGCTCCATGAGCTGGAGGAGCTCCTCCTTCTGGGCCTCGGGCAGCTCGTTGAGGAGGTCGGCGGCGTCGTCCGGGTCCATCTCCTCGAGGACGTCGGCCGCCCGCTCCCGGGTGAGCGAGGTCAGGATCTGCACCTGGTCGTCGTCGGGCAGTTCCTGGAGGACGTCGGCGAGGCGGTCGTCCTGCAGCTCCCCGGCAACCTCGATGCGGCGCTTGTCGTTCATCTCGTGCAGGGCGTCGGCGAAGTCGGCCGCTTTCAGGTCGTCGTGCTGGGCGACGAACTGCGTGGCCCCCTGGGGCTCGTCGGTGGCACCGTGGAAGGCGTCGAGCCAGTCGATGATGATGCGCTCACCGCCCCGCCGCAGACCACGCAGTGCGGAGGTCGAACCGCCGCGTCGGACGAAGAGCTGCGACACGTGCCAGTCACCCGCGCGGTTGCGCTCCATCGCGACGTCCTCGACGACCGCGTTCCCGCTGCCGTCGCGCAGTGTCAGCCGGCGGTCGAACAGCTCCGCGACCACGAGCATCTCCGCCCCGCGCTGCTCGAACCGGCGCAGATTGACCAGGCCGGTGCAGATGATCTGCGACGGATCCATGGAGGTGATCCGCGTCATGGGTACGAAGACGCGTTTCTTCCCGGGCACCTCGACGACGAGGCCGATCGCCTGGGGCGGCTTGCCCGGACCGCGGTCGAGCACCACGGCGTCGCGGAGACGCCCGAGGCGGTCACCAAGGGGGTCGAAGACGTCGAGGCCGAGGAGCCGGGCGACGAAGACGCGGGTCGGGTTGGTAGTCACCGCTCTAGGCTATCGGGCGGCACACAACCGGGCGGCATCCTGCGGCCGTGCGACGCCCGGACTGGTGGGCGGCGCGTTCGGGGCGGGCGGACGGCGGACACCGGGCGAACTGCCAGTTCACTCCCGGCGATACGGCACCCATGGACGGCGGTGGTACGCAAGAATGGGGAGCATGTCGACACCACCTCTCGGAACAACTGCCTCCCGCGACCTGGGCCGCGTGCTGCCCACCGGCGAGACGATCGGGCGGTACACCAGCTACCTCGATGCGCAGAAGGCCGTGGACTACCTCGCCGACAACAAGTTCGCCGTGCAGCGCGTCGCCATCGTGGGCAACGACCTGAAGGCCGTGGAGCGGGTCACGGGGCGCCTCAGCTACCCCCGCGTCGCCCTGAGCAGTGCGCTGTCCGGCGCCTGGTTCGGACTGTTCGTCGGCCTGATCCTGAGCCTGTTCGCGAACAGCGTCATGGTCAGCACGGTGCCGTCCTCGATCCTCCTCGGTGCCATCTTCTGGCTGCTCTTCGGCGTCATCACCTACGCGTTCCAGCGCGGCAAGCGGGACTTCACCTCGACGAGCCAGGTGGTCGCGACGAGCTACGACCTCCTGGTCGAGCCGAGCCTCGCCGGTGAGGCTCGCCGGTTGCTGCAGCAGTTGCCCATGAACGGACAGGCCCAGCATCCCGGCACCAACCCGGTGGCGTGGGGCCAGGGGCAGCAGCCGCCCCAGCAGGGACAGGCGCCTGAGCGGCCAGCCTCCTGGAGCGATCCGTTCCCTACCCAGCAGCCCCAGCAGCAGCCCGGACAGGCACAGCCCACGGACGTCGAGGGTCCGGCGGCGGACTCGACGGCAGGACCCGGAACCACCGGACCGCGGCGTGGACAGTTCCCGGACCTGCCCGACGGCCGCCCCCAGTACGGGGTCCGGGTCGAGGATCCGGCCGGACCTGCGACGCCCGTCCCCGACGGGACGCAGGCCGGCGCCGATCGTTCCGTCGCCGGCACCCAGGGACCGGAAGCGCACCAGCAGGGCGCGCAGGCGCCCGGGGACGGCGACGGTCCGGGCGGCTCCGGTTCCTCGGCCGTCGGCGGACCGCGCTAGCCGAGGGTCGATCGACGCCGACGAGTCTGCGTCGATCGACGCGAAGGAACAAATAAGGCAGGGACCCCGCGGTCCCTGCCTTTTTGTTCCCCCTGCGCCGGGCCCCGCGACTACTCCCCGGAAGGGCCCCAGATCCCGGTCATCCAGTCCTCCACGTCCTCGGGCTTCCGCGGGAGGGCGGCACTCAGGTTGACCGGCCCGTCGGCTGTCATCAGGATGTCGTCCTCGATCCGCACGCCGATGCCCCGGTACTCCTCGGGCACGGCGAGATCCTCGTCCTTGAAGTACAGGCCGGGCTCGATCGTGAACACCATGCCCTCGGTCAGCACGCCGTCCAGGTACAGTTCCCGCTTCGCCTGGGCGCAGTCGTGCACGTCCATGCCGAGGTGGTGGCTGGTGCCGTGCGGCATCCACCGTCGGTGGTGCTGGCCCTCATCGGCGAGCGCTTCCTCGAGCGTGACCGGCAGCAGTCCCCAGGCGGCGAGGTTCTCGGCGAGGACCGTGACGGCGGCGAGGTGGATCTCACGGAACTTCCGGCCGGGCTGTGCTGCGGCGAAGCCTGCGTCCGCCGCGTCGAGCACCGCCTGGTAGACCTTCCGCTGGACGTCGGAGTACCGGCCGTTGACGGGAAGGGTCCGGGTGATGTCTGCGGTGTACAGGCTCTCCGCTTCGACGCCGGCGTCGAGGAGCAGGAGCTCTCCCGCCTTCACCTGTCCGGTGTTGCGGATCCAGTGGAGGGTGGTCGCATTGTTGCCGGAGGCCGCGATGGTGTCGTAGCCGAGGTCGTTGCCCTCCTCGCGGGCCCGGGTGAAGAAGGCGCCCTCCACGACGCGCTCGCCGCGGGGATGGCTGATGGCGCGGGGGAGGGAGCGCACCACCTCGTGGAATCCGCTGACGGTCGCCGCGACCGCGGCCTCCATCTGCTCGATCTCCCAGGCGTCCTTGATGAGCCGCAGCTCGGACAGGGCCTCGGCGAGCACGGCGTCCAGGGCATCGGCCTTCTCCAGGTCCACCCCGGTGTTGATGCGGGAGGTGTCCACGAGGGCGTCGGCGTTGAGGTCGACCTCCCTGAGCAGGCGGATCCCGGTGCCGCCGATCTCGACCACACCGGCGTCCTTGGTGATCGCGACCTCGAGGTCGCCGAGGTCCGCGGTCTCGAGGGCGAGCTGCGCCCTGATCTGCGCCATGGACAGCCGCTGGCCGATCCAGAACTCGCCGTACCGGGCGTTGGCGTAGAACTCCGCGCTGTCCCGGCCCGCCAGTTCGCGGAAGTACAGCGTGGCGACGTGGTGGCCGCCGTCGTCGCCCGTCCCGGGATCGACGGGCTCGAGGACGAGGACGGCGTCCGGCTCGTGGTCGAGGCCGAGGCCCGTCAGGTGGGCGAACCCGGAGTGGGGGCGGTACCGGTAGTCGGTGTCGTTCGAGCGGACCTTGAAGGGGCCGGCCGGGATCACCAGGCGCTCGCCGGGGAAGCGGTCCGAGATGGCACGACGGCGTCGGGCGGCGTGCGCGGCGACGGGCGCCTCGGGCGGCAGCTCCTCCGAGGACCGGGCCCAGTCGCCGGCCATGAAGGCCTTGAAGGCGTCGGAATCAGGCCGCTGCGAGCGGTTCTCGTTGCGATCGGAGAGGGGCTGGCCCTCGGGGGAGTCGGTGGGATTCAGGCCCGCGGGCGCGGTGTCGTCGGTGCTCATCCCGTCATCGTCTCACCGGGGCGGCGCAGCAGGAAAGTCTGGCCACAACATAGTTTAGCCGCTAAAGTAAATACCGGCAATGACACCGATACCGACTCGTAGGCTCAGGAGACTCCATGACAACGATCGCGATCTTCGGCGGCTCCGGCAGGACGGGGCGCCTCGTCGTCGAGCGGGCGCTGGCGGCCGGACACACCGTCCGCCTTCTCGCCCGCACGCCCGCGTCCGTTCCACCCCGGGGTCCCGGGGTCAGCGTGGTGCAGGGGGACGTCCTGGATCCGGACGCGGTTGCGCGCGTCGTCGAGGGGAGCGAGGCCGTCATCAGTGTCTTCGGTCAGGTCAAGGGCTCTCCTCCGTCGCTACAGACCGAGGGCACCCGGAACATCACCCGGGCCATGGCGAGGTACGGGGTACGGCGGATCGTCTCCCTGTCGGGTGGCGGGCTACCCGACCCCGAGCACGACCGCCCCAAGCTCGCCGACCGCGTCATCCGTGTGCTCCTGAAGCTCCTGGCGCCGCAGGTCCTGGCCGACGCCCGGAATCATCTCGCCGTGCTCAGGGAGAGCGGTCTGGACTGGACGGTCGTCCGCGGACCGAGATTCAAGGACACGCCCTACACGGGGCACTACCGCGTCGGGTGGGTGGGGGTGGACGCCAGCACCGCGGTGGGGCGCGCGGACCTCGCCGAGTTCCTCCTCGCGCAGGTCAACGACCGCTCGTTCCTCCACCAGCTCCCGCTGGTCAGCACATGACCCACGCGCGGCCCGGACGTGACGCCGTCCTCGCCGAAGCCATCGACGCGATCTCCGCGCTGACCCGGGACCTCGCCGCCGCCGGTACGTATCCGTTCCGAGATCGCCGCCTGGGGCGCGCACAGATGAACCTCCTCTACCAGGTGTCGCGCTCGGCGGGCATCGGCGTCGGTGCGCTCGCGGCAGCTCTCGATGTGACCAGTGGAGCCGTCAGTCAGCACGTGGACGCCCTGAGGGTTGCCGGCCTCGTCACGGTCGACGTCGACCCCGCGGACGCGCGAGCCCGCATCGTGGCTCTCACCGACGTCGCCCGGGAGGAGGTCGATGCGTTCCAGCAGGACTGGATCGCGGCCGTCGCCCCCCGCTTCGACGACCTGTCCGACGACGAGGTGGGCGAACTCCGGCGGCTGCTCTCCCTCGTTCGGCCGGCCGTACGCGCCGCGCGGTGAGGGCGGCGGGCTTCCGCCGGTACGGCGGACCGGACGAGCTGGCCCTCCTCGAGTTCCCTCCGCCGGTCCCCGGACGGGGTGAGGTGCTCGTCCGCGTGGTGGCAGCGAGCGTCAACCCGGCCGACACCCACCTGCGCGCCGGCCATCTCCGCCGTGTCCTGCGCCTCGGCCTGCCCTTCGTCCCGGGCTGTGACGGCGCCGGGACCGTCGTCGCCGTGGGTCCCGCGGTGGACGGCCTGGCAGAGGGCGACGACGTCGTCGTGATGGCCTCGCCCCGTCAATCCGGGCTCTACGCGGAGCTCGCCGTGCTGCCGGCCGCCCAGTGCGGGATCGCCCCGACGCGAGGGGGCCTCATCGCCGCGGCCGGCCTCCCCGTCACCGGCATCACGGCCCTGCAGGCACTGCGTGACAGGGCGCGGGCCACGGCGGGGCAGCGGGTGCTCGTGTACGGTGCGTCGGGCGGTGTCGGCACCATGGCGGTGCAGATCGCCGTCGCGCTCGGCTGCGAGGTGACGGCCGTCGCTCACCGCAGGAGCGAGGAGGGGCATGTCGCGGGGAAGCTCGTCCTGCTCATCGCCGAACACCGCCGCGGAGCAGACAGGAGACGCCCCTCCCGGCGCGTAGATTGGACCCGGTGAGAATCGACCTGCACACGCACTCCAACGTCTCGGACGGCACCGAGGACCCCGATGTCCTGATCGCCTCCGCCGTGACCGCCGGCCTCGACGCCGTCGCGCTGACCGACCACGACTCGACTGCGGGATGGAGCAGGGCACGCACCGCGGCCGGCGCCCTGGGGATCACCTTCGTCCCGGGCATGGAGGTCTCCTGCCGCACGGACACCGGCATCAGCGTGCACGTCCTGTCCTACCTGCACGATCCGCTGCACGGCGGGCTGGGAGAGGAGATCGCGAAGTCGCGGCACGCACGCCTCACGAGGGCCCGCCACATGGTCGAGCTCATGTCCGAGGACTACCCGATCACCTGGGAGCTGGTGCAGGAGCACGTGACCGAGGGCGCAACCGTGGGACGCCCGCACATCGCCGATGCACTGATCGCGCTCGGGATCGTGACGAGCCGATCCGAGGCCTTCGAGCGCATCCTGACCGCACGGTCGCCGTACTGGGTCAGCCACTATGCACCGCACCCGGCAGCCGCCGTCGCCCTCATCCGCGAGGCGGGCGGCGTCCCGGTCTTCGCACATCCGTCCGCGTTCAACCGCGGGGCCGTGGTGGGCGGCGCCGTCATCGACGAGATGATCGATGCCGGGCTCCTGGGCCTCGAGGTGGAGCACCGGGACAACCCGGAGGGCGCCCGCGTCGAGCTGCGGCGCATCGCCCGCGACAACGGCCTGCTCGTGACCGGCTCCAGCGACTACCACGGCACCGGCAAGCCGAACCTGCTCGGCGAGAACGTGACGAGCGCGGAGACCCTCGAAGCGATCATCGGTCTGGCCACCGGGACCCGGGTCGGCTGACCGGGGTTCCGGTGGGTCGGCTAAGGCGCTGATCCGATCCAGGGGGCGAGGCGCGTCTCCATGATCTCGACGGCCTGCGGGTTGCTGTCGACACAGACGAAGCGCCGGCCGAGCTTGCCGGCCACGGCACCCAGGGTCCCGGACCCTGCGAAGAAGTCCAGGACCCAGTCGCCCTCGCGGCTGCTCGCGGCGACGGCACGGCGCAGCAGCCCCTCGGGCTTCTGCGTGGGATAGCCGGTCTTCTCCCGGCCGGTCGGGGACACGATGGTGTGCCACCACACGTCGGTGGGCAGCTTGCCGAGCGCCGCCTTCTCCGCCGTCACGAGTCCAGGGGCCATGTAGGGTTCCCGGTCCACCTCGTCGCTGCTGAAGTGGTACCCGGCCGGGTCCTTCACGTACACGAGGATGTTGTCGTGCTTCGCGGGCCATTTCCGCTTCGCCCGCGCGCCGTAGTCGTAGGCCCAGATGATCTCGTTGAGGAAGCAGTCACGCCCGAAGAGGGCATCCAGCATCACCTTGGCGTAGTGCACCTCCCGGTAGTCGAGGTGCACGTAGAGCGTGCCGTCATCGGCGAGCAGCCGCCAGGCCTCGGCGAGCCGAGGGGCGAGGAAGTCCCAGTAGTCCTCGAACGCGTCGTCGTAGCTTGCGAGGATGCCCTTCACGGTCGAGTAGGACTGTCCCTTGAAGCCCACGCGATCGCCCGACCCCGGGGCCGCCCGCAGCATCGACGTCTGCTGCCGTCGCTGCGCGCGGCCGGTGTTGAACGGCGGGTCGACGTAGATCATGCTGAACGACGCATCGGGCAGGGTGGGCAGGTACTGCGCGTTGTCGGCGTGGACCACGAGATTGGCGCCGTCCGCGCTCCACACGGGAGACGCGGACGGCGCAGGAAGTTCCGTCACCGAGGACTAGTCCTCCGAGCCGCCGGCAGGGTTCCCGACGACCTCGCCGTTGCGGCGACGTGTGCGGCTCCGGCGGGGGCGGTCGCCCGCAGCCGTCTCGCCGGACGTGGCGTCGGCGGTCCGACGGCGGCGTCCGCCCTCGGAGTCGGCTGCCCCGGACCCGGCCGGTGCTGCAGCGGAGGACGTCGCATCGGCGGGACCATTGCTGTCCGCCCCGCGGCCGCCACGGCCGCGGCCTCGCGAGCCCCTGCCGGACTCGCGCTGCTGTCCGCCTGCTGCGGCATCGCTTCTCTGTCCGCCTGCTGCGCCGTCGCGGCCTTGGCCGCCCCGCCCGCCGTCGCGGCCCTGACCCCGGCCGCCCGCGCCACCGGCGCCGTCCGAGCGCCCGCCGCCACGCTTGCCGGTCTCGCCGAGGTCCTCGAGGGTCTCGGCGTTGATCCCGGCGAGCTTGCGGTCCTTGCGGGGCAGCCGCCCCTTGGTGCCCTCGGGGATGTCCAGATCGGTGTACAGGTGCGGCGACGACGAGTAGGTCTCGACCGGTTCGGGCGCGTCGAGGCCGAGCGCCTTGTTGATCAGGCCCCAGCGGGGCACGTCGTCCCAGTCGACGAACGTAACGGCGGTGCCCTTCTTGCCGGCACGGCCCGTGCGGCCCACGCGGTGCAGGTAGGCCTTCTCGTCCTCGGGGCACTGGTAGTTGATGACGTGCGTGATGTCCTCGACGTCGATGCCGCGGGCTGCGACCTCGGTCGCGACCAGCACGTCGATCTTGTCCCCACGGAAGGCGCGCAGGGCCTGCTCGCGCGCTCCCTGGCCGAGGTCGCCGTGGATGGCGCCGGCCGCGAAGCCGCGGTCGATGAGCTCCTCGGAGAGCTTCGCCGCGGTGCGCTTGGTCTTGCAGAAGATGATGGTCCGGCCGCGGTTGCGGGATTGGAGGATCCGGGCCACGACCTCGGCCTTGTCGAGGTTGTGAGCCCGGTAGATGACCTGCCGGATGTCCTTCTTGGTGATGCCCTCGTCCTCGGGGTCCGCTGCCCGGATGTGCGTGGGCTGCGTCATGTAGCGGCGCGCCATCGCAATGACGGGGCCGGGCATGGTCGCGGAGAAGAGGAGTGTCTGGCGAACCGGCGGCGTCGCGGCGATGAGGGTCTCGACGTCGGGCAGGAACCCGAGGTCCAGCATCTCGTCGGCCTCGTCCAGCACCACGATCTTGACGTTCTTCAGGACCAGGAGCTTCTGCCGGTAGAGGTCGATCAGGCGGCCAGGGGTCCCGACCACGATCTCGACGCCCTTCTTGATGGCCTCGATCTGCGGCTCGTAGGCACGCCCGCCGTAGATGGTGACGATGCGCGCGTTGCGCTTCTTCGCCGCCGTCGTGAGGTCACCGGCCACCTGCACGGCGAGTTCACGCGTGGGGACGACGACGAGGGCCTGCGGTGCGCCGGGGACGGGCAGCTTCTCGTAGCCGGCATCGTCGGGCCCGACGACACGCTGGATCGCCGGGATGCCGAAGCCGAGCGTCTTGCCGGTTCCGGTCTTGGCCTGCCCGATGATGTCGTGTCCGCCGAGCGCGATGGACAGGGTCATCGCCTGGATGGGGAAGGGGTGGATGATGCCCGCATCCGCGAGGGATTCCACGATGTCCGGGCGGACGTTGAAGTCCGCGAAGGTCTCCACGACGGGAGCGTGGGGCTCCTCGGTGGTGACCAGCGTATCCTCGACGTCGATGGCGTCCTCGGAATTGTCGGCGACGAGGTGGTGGGCGTCGGCCGCGGGGGAACTGTTCGTGTCGTGATCTGTGTTGTGCACGTTCTACCGTTCATTCAGGCCGTACGGCCGCTGAGGCTCGACGCCCGGGTGGAATCCATCCGGTGCGGAGCGTATCGGCGGGCGCAGGGCGTCCAGTGGAAGCCGATCGCGGGCTTGCAACTGCGTGCGGGCTGCGGAGGGAGACCTGCGCCTGCGGGAAAACTCGGGATCGAGTAGGTACTGCGGGTTATCGAAGAGGGATAACGACCGGGCATCCATTACTACGCTCCAAGCCTACCCTGCCCGCCCCCGGGAGCGTGTCATCGCCCGCGCGTGCACGCCGTGCCGGATGCGGGGGTCACCGTGCGTCAGTGGGTTTGACCTCGAAGCGGAGGCGCCGGCGGGCGATGTCCGCCTCGAGCAGCACCACGGTCACGCGCTCTCCCGCCACCAGTTCCCCGTAGCACTTCGCCTCCAGCGGCGGCTCGGTGACCTGGACCGTACCCGAGAGACGCGGTGCCTGCTTCCCGGGTGCGTCCGCCACGGCGGGCGGGGAGCCCTGCAGGACGACGGCGGAGAACGCCTCGCCGATGCGGTTGCTCAGCAGCGCGGCCTGCACAGCGTCCATGGCTCCGGAGTCGAGGCGTGACGCCGTCTGGTTGGACGACGCCATGAGCGCGTTGAGGTGAGGAAGGGCGTCCCGCACCCACGCAGGCACCTCCTCGCCCGCGCAGAGCGATGCGCAGATCACGAGGACGAAGCGGTCGACGAGCCGGCGCAGGGGAGCGGTGGTGTGCGCGTACGGGGCGGCGATGGCGGACTGGACGACGGCCTCGGGGACCGCGCCGTCGAAGGCCGTGTAGCCGGCGCCGCGGAAGAGCGAGGCCGCGGCGTGCATGAGGGCCAGCTGGCGGGGATCGGTCACGTCCAGCGTGCGGAGGAACGCACCGTAGGGGAGGTCCTCGGGCCACGGGTGATCGAGCGCCTCCGACTGCCGCCGGAACTTGCCGAGCGCGCCGTCGTCGGGCTCGGGCATGGTGCGCAGGACGCCGATGCCGCCGTCGATCATCATGCGCGCGGCCGCCATGCCCGTCATGAGCGAGATCTGGGCGTTCCAGTCCTCGCAGGGGAGTGCCGGCTCGGTGAGGATGCTGTAGCTCCCGCCGTCGTGGATGATCTCCTGGCGGGGGAGGTTGAGGCTGGCTCCGCCGCGGTCGAGTTCCTGCTGGATGCGGAGCAGGCCGATCTCCTGCAGGAGCTCGAGCTGCGCGTCCGCCCTGCCGGCGTCCACGTCCGCCTGGACCTCCGCATAGGTGAGCTGGCGGCGGCTGCGCACCACGGCCCGCTCGACCGTCACCGATCGGACGACGGCGGCCGCGTCCAGCCGGAAGTGCCAGACGAAGGCGGGCCGGTCCTCCTCGGGCAGGAGACTCGCGGCGTCCTCGGAGATGACCTCGGGATGCAGCGAGATACGGCCGTCCGGAGCGTACATCGTCTGTCCGCGCAGCCGTGCCTCGGCGTCGATCGCGCCGCCCGGAGCAACGAACAGCGGGACGTCCGCGATGGCGTACCAGACCTCGAACCCGCCCGCGGGCTCCGGGAGGCGGGCCAGGTGGACGGCCTGGTCGAGGTCGGTGGACCCCGGCGGATCGATGGTCAGGAACGGGAGGTCGCGGAGGTCTGTACCCGGCAGGCGGTGCGCGGCGACCGCCTCCTCCGCCTCCCGCAGCACGTCGGCCGGGAAGTCCTCCCTGATGTCGAGTTCCTCGCGCAGGAGTCGCAGCGACTCGGTGAGGCGCTGCTGGGACTCCCGGTCCCTCAGGTCCATATGCTGTGCTGGCACAGGGCTCAGGGTAATGCACGTCACAGACATCCGGTGCGAGCACGGCCCGGTGGCGCCATGGGCCGGTCCGGTGCGGCCGGGGGCGCGCGGGCGTTCGGATCCTGCCGTCAGTCGGTCGGCGGGCGCAGGGAGTCGACGGCCTTCGCGACGCGGCGCGTCCGTGTGTCCGCCCCCTTGGCCTGCTCGATCGGCACCACGAGGGCCTTCCCCCGGCTGACGGACAGGGCGTCGAACGCGGCGACGAGCCGCGGATCCGACGACAGGGCCACGGCGAGATCCTCCGGCACGTCGACCGTCCGCTCGGCGCGGTCCAGGTCGAGGCGCACCTGTACGGTCTGGCGCGCGGTCAACCCTGCGGCAGCGCGGTGCTCCCCGCTGACGGGGATCATCGCCCTGCCGTCCAGGGAACCGACGGTGGTGCGGAACGTGTAGGAGCCGAGCGTCACCCGGACCGGCGGGCGCCGTCCGCCGTCGAGCGCAGCCAGGACCTCCTCGGGCACCTCGATGCCGGTCGCCGTGCGGCCCGAGAGCTCGAGGACACCTGAGAAATCCATCTGGTCCTGCCTTCCGCCCGGCATCCTGCCGGATCCTCGTCCGTCCATACGATGATCACCTGCCACGGACCGGAGGTGCTGATCCTAGACCGCTTCGGCACACCGGGGACAGGGGGACCAGCGCACGGGCCTCGAACGCGCTTGCCGGACCTCCCGGAGTGCGTACTCTTAGCAGAATGAACAACGGCTCCTCCGACAGCACGGCCCTTTCCGCGACCGATACGGGCCGGACGCAGGACCGGTCCGCCGGAGGATCTGCCGGCGACGGTGCGCCGGCGTCACCGGATCGACCCGGTGCGCGGGACGCGTCGCTCCCGGCCGATGCCGGGCAGCTACCGGCGAGTGCCGCGGACGACGCACTCGGCAACCCACGCTACGCGAGCTTCGTCACCGATCTCCTCGGTGTCATCGCCTACGGGGAGCTGTCCGGTTTCGAGCGGCTCTCCTCCGATGCCCGTTTCTCGCCCAGCCTCGCGGACCGTGCCAGTCTCGGGCGGCTCGCCGTGCTCGAGTTCGAGCACTTCGAGCTGGTCGGCCGGTTCGTGGCCGGTCTCGGCGTCACGATCGAGGACGCCATGGCGCCGTTCCAGGCCTCGATCGACGCCTTCCACGAGCGCACCCGCCCGGGCGACTGGTACGAGTCCCTGATGAAGGCCTACGTCATCGACGCCTTCTCCGGCGACTTCTACCGGGCGCTCGCCGACAGCCTCGACCCGAGAACCCGCGACCTGATCGGCGCGATCGACTCGGGCGACGGCGCCGCGCACCTCCAGCGACGCCTGAAGGAGGCCCTGGCGGACGATCCACGGCTCGCCTCCCGGCTCGCGCTCTGGGGACGGAGGCTCGTGGGAGAGGCCCTGACGCAGGCTCAGCGCGTCGGGATCGAGCGGGAGTACCTGGCGGGACTGCTCTTCGCCAACGAGGCCGACCACACCCAGCACACCACCGCCCTGTTCTCGCAGCTCACGCGGAACCATTCGCGGCGCATGAGCGCACTGGGCCTCACGGCGTAACGCCGATCACCGGGCGGGGACCGCTACCGATCCCCGCCGCGCCGTCCGCACCCTGCCTCGTCCCGGCACAGCTCCGGACCGACCCCGGACACGCAAGAACCCACGGCCGAGGAGCGGAGCCGCGGGTTCTCGTCGAACGGTGGATCAGGAGTGCTAGAGGGCGCCGAACCCGACGCGGCGAGATTCCTCGGCGCCGATCTCCACGTACCCGAGGACGGAGGTCGGGACGATGACCTGGCGGCCCTTGGAGTCCTTCAGGCGGAGCTCGGAGCCGCCGCCCATGGCTGCCGCGACGAGGTCGGCGATGGCGTCGGCGCTCTCGGAGGACTCGAGCACGATCTCCCGGTTGACGTTCTGGATACCGATCTTGACTTCCACGGCGGATGCCTCCTGTGTAGTGAGCGTTACTGCTTCGAACCTACTCTAGATCTCCTTGGGGAAGCGGCTGATTCCGCGCCAAGCTAAACGGTAGATCAGCTCCGCGGCGGCATCGATGTCGAGGCTGCCATCGGTCTCGAGCCAGTAGCGGGCGCTGATCTGCGCCATGCCGGCGAGGCCCCGGCCCAGGAGCGTCGCCTCAACCATCGAGAGCTGGGTGTCGCCGGCGATCACGCCGGCGATCGCACTCGCGAACTGCGCGTTGAACTCCTCGAGCCTGCTGCTGACGTCGGGCTCGTTGCTGATGTCCGACTCGAAGACGAGCCGGTGCGCCCGGCTGTCCTGCGCGATGAACTGGAAGTAGGCCCGCATCGTCGCGTGCACGCGCAGCTTGTTGTCGTCGGTGGAGCGCAGGGCGTCGTGGAGCAGTTGCGTGAGCTCGGCCAGGTGGCTGTCCAGCAGGGCGAGGTACAGGTCCCGCTTCCCGGGGAAGTGCTGGTACAGCACGGGCTTGCTGACCTTTGCCGCGACCGCGATGTCGTCCATCGCCGCCCCGTGGTAGCCGTTGCCGACGAACACCTCCTGCGCTGCCGCCAGGAGTTGCCGACGTCGCTCGTCCCGCGGCAGCCGGACGGCTTTTCCTGCGGTGCTCGGGTCGGCGCTCACGGGGGATCCTCGGGTCCTGGGGGCGGGTGGGGCCAGATCAGTCTACCCACCAGTCCTCCGGCGATGGCTCCACCGGTGCGCGGCGGAATACCCTTGGGCATGACCGCTTCACCGACCACTCCGAACACCTCCGCCGACGTCGGGGCGCCGATGGGGGCGCCGTCCGGGCCGTCGGTCGGTGCGCGTTCCGGGACGCCGTCCACGGCCGTGTCCGGCCTGCCTCCGCTCGTGGAGCCCGCGGCCGGCCTCACCGCCGAGGAGACGCTGCGCTACTCGCGCCACCTGATCATCCCGGGCTTCGGCATGGAGGCGCAGCTGCGGCTGAAGAACGCCCGGGTGCTGGTCATCGGCGCCGGCGGCCTCGGTTCGCCCGCGCTGCTCTACCTCGCGGCAGCGGGCGTCGGCCTGCTCGGGATCGTGGACGACGACGACGTCGAGCTCTCCAACCTGCAGCGACAGGTCATCCACGGCATGGGCGACCTCGGGCGGTCCAAGGCGGAGTCCGCCCGGGCGAGCATCCTGGAGCTCAACCCGCTCGTGGACGTGGTGATGCACGAGGAGCGGCTCGACCGTGGGAATGCGCTGGAGCTGTTCTCGCAGTACGACCTGATCATCGACGGCACCGACAACTTCGCCACGCGGTACCTGGTGAACGATGCCGCGGCGATCCTCGGCAAGCCCTACGTCTGGGGGTCGATCCTGCGCTTCGACGGCCAGGTGAGTGTCTTCTGGCAGGGCCACGGACCGACCTACCGCGACCTCTACCCGGAGGCGCCGCCTCCTGGCTCCGTGCCCTCCTGCGCCGAGGGCGGGGTGCTCGGCGTGCTGTGCGCGCAGATCGGTTCGGTCATGGTCAACGAGGCCATCAAGCTGATCACCGGCGTGGGCACCACCCTCCTCGGGCGGGTCCTGGTGTTCAATGCGCTGGACATGAGCTGGCGGGAGCTGCGCGTCCGCCCCGACCCGTCGGCGGAGCGGATCACGGAGCTGATCGACTACGAGCAGTTCTGCGGGCTGCCCTCGCTCGGTTCCGGGGGCGACCGCGCGGCCGGGAAGGGCGAGGACGCGCCGGTTCCCCTGGTCACGGTGGACGAGCTGGCGGAACTCCTGGCCGCACGGTCCGCCGGCAGCGCGGACTTCGACCTGCTGGACGTCCGGAACCCGGAGGAGTACGCGATCGTCGGCATCGATGGTGCGCGGCTGGTGCCGCAGCACCTCATCCTCGACGGCGAGGAGCGGATCGATGCCGCCCGTCCCGTGATCGTCCACTGCAAGTCGGGGGTGCGCTCGGCCGCCGTCGTCCGCTTCCTCCGGGCGCAGGGCCATCCCGACGCGCGGTCCGTCCAGGGCGGGATCCTCGAATGGGTCAGCCGGATAGAGCCCGGGAAGCCGAGCTACTGACCGGCGTTCCCGGAAAGGGACGGTCGTCACGTCAGGGTGACGCGCGGAGTCAGGCGGTCCGGGCGGGCCGCTCGTGGTCGACGGGGCACACGGCGCCATCGGCGTGGACGTGGCCGGCGTGCGGCGCAGCGGCGGGCGGTAGGGCCGCGTCCGAGGTCCCGGTCGCCTTCTCGGCCGTCGGAGCCACTTCGATGCCGTAGAGGGCCTCCAGTGCTGCGGTGTACTCGTCCTGGCGACCCTCGGCGGCGAGCTCACGCGCCCGTACGGTCGGGACGTGGAGGAGCTGGCGGACCATGCGGCGGAGGGCGAACTCGACCTCCTCGGCGGCAGCCGTGCACCCGTGCTGCGCGCGGACGCGCTCCATCTCGGAGTCGAGCACGGCCTGCGTGTGCTGCCGGAGGGCCACGATCGCGGCGTTCATCGCGCGGGTCGCCTGCTGCTCCTCGAAGGTGCGGGCGGCGTCGCGCACGAGGTCGCCGGCCTGGCAGAGGGCGTCCGCTTGTTCCTCGGGGGCCGCTGCGCGCACGGATTCGAGGGTGATGAGCTCGACGTCGTCGAGCATGCCGACGGCGGGGTCGAAGTCGTGGCTGAGGGCGAGGTCGATCACGACGAGCGGCCGGTCGACGCCCTCACGGATCCGCTGGAGGTCGGCCGCATCGATCCGCGCGTCGCTGCCGCTGCAGCCGATGACGACGTCGGCGCGGCGCATGGCTCCGGGGAGGTCGGTGGCGGTGACGGCGGTGCCGCCGCGGGTGGCGACGAAGGCCTCGGCGCGACCGGACGAGGAGAACACCGAGATGTCGGTGCAGCCGCGGTCCTTGAGTGCTGCCATGGTGGCGCCGGCGTAGGCGCCGGTCCCGAAGAGGACGACGGTCTTCCGTGACCAGTCGGCGTCCGCGGAGATGTCCCCGGCGAGTTCGAGTGCCACGGAGACGATCGAGCGGCCGCGGCTGCCGAGCGCGGTCTGCGCCCCGACGTCCTTCGCGGTCCTCGACGCGGCCTGGAAGAGACGCACGAGCCCGCCACTCGCAGCCCCCGAGCCCTGCGCATCGATGAGGGCGCGCCGGACCTGGCCGGCGATCTCGCGCTCGCCGATCACGGCGGAGTCCAGTCCGGCGCCGACGGCGAAGAGGTGCTCGGCGACGTCCTGGCCGGTATGGGTCTCGAATGATGCCGAGACGGACTGCTCGGGGATGCCGGAGTACTCGCTGATCGTCGAGACGATGGCGGACCGTGCCGCTTCGACGTCGTCCTCGGACGGGGCCTCGGCATAGATCTCGAAGCGGTTGCAGGTGGCCAACACGACGGCGCCGGAGACGGCCCTGTCATCGGCGAGCACGGCGGCAGGGACCTGGGGGGCCCCGACGCTCAGTCGGGCGACCGTTTCCAGGTCCACATTCGAGTGTGTCGCTACAAGTGAAAGAAGTACCACAACCCCTCGATCATACCGAGAACGGCCCTTCCCCACTGAATAGGCCAGCCTTACCGGAGCTTGCAATCCGCGGAATCCTGCGGAATCCTGCCCCACTCCGACGGGCGTGATCTTGGGCACGCCCGGTCCACGCGTGCCGGTGCCGGTTATCCAAACGCTGCGAACTTCGGCAGAATCGGCGGTATGGACCTTGGAGCATCGCACCCGCTGGTCGACGGACGTACGTCCGGCTCGGCACTCATCTCCGCCTACCGCGGGCAGACCCCGCATCGGCGGCCCGTGTGGTTCATGCGCCAGGCCGGCCGGTCCCTGCCGGAGTACCGGGCCCTCCGCGCGGGGACCGACATGCTCGAGTCCTGCCTCGATCCGGAGATGGCGTCGGAGATCACGCTGCAACCCGTCCGCCGGCACGACGTCGATGCGGGCATCTTCTTCTCCGACATCGTCATCCCGCTCAAGCTCGCAGGGGTGGACGTCGACATCGTGCCCGGTGTCGGGCCGGTCCTCGGCTCCCCGATCCGCTCGGCGGCCGACGTCGCCGCCCTGCCCACGCTGACCGACGAGGCACTCGAGCCGATCAGGGAGGCCGTGGCCCTGACCGTGGCGCAGCTCGGGACCACGCCGCTCATCGGGTTCGCGGGCGCCCCCTTCACGCTCGCCGCGTACATGGTCGAGGGGAAGCCGTCACGGGACCACCTGGGTCCACGCACCATGATGCACGCCGATCCCGGCACATGGTCCGCGCTTACCGACTGGGCCGCGGACGCCTCCGGCGCCTTCCTCCGCGCACAACTCGAGGCGGGCGCCAGTGCGGCCCAGCTCTTCGACTCGTGGGCGGGATCCCTGGGCCTCGCCGACTACCGTACGCACGTCGCCCCGGCCTCCCGCCGGGCCCTCGACCATGTGCGGGGTTCCGGCGCACCCCTCATCCACTTCGGCACCGGCACCTCTGAGCTCCTGGTGGCGATGCACGAGGTCGGCGTGGACGTGATCGGCGTCGACTACCGGCTGCCGCTGGACGAGGCCAACCGGCGCCTCGGCGGCTCGGTGCCGCTCCAGGGCAACATCGACCCGGCGCTGCTGCCCGCGCCGTGGCCGGTGCTCGAACGCCATGTGCGCGACGTCCTCGCAGCCGGCGCCTCGGCGCCCGGCCACGTGGTGAACCTCGGGCACGGCGTTCCCCCGGACACCGACCCCGATGTGCTCACCCGCGTCGTGGAGCTGATCCACTCCGTGGAGCCGTAGGCGTGGCGCGGGGGGTGGGGCGCGGCCGGCGGGAGACGTCCGGCAGCGGCGCAGCAGCGGACAGCGGGACAGGTGGCGAGACCGGCGTCGTCGGCGGGACCGGCGGGGCCGGCACCGCCGCGTCCGCTGACGGGCGTCCGCTCGCGGCCTCCGCGCCGGCGCCGACGGTCGTGCGGGCATCCCCCGCGGACACGCCCGCACCGGCAGTGCTGCCGGCACCCGCGCCGGACGCAGGAGCGGGCGATGGCGCAACCCCGGCACCCGCCCGCCGCCGGATCGTCGTCATCGGCGGAGGGCTGGCCGGCCTCGTCGCCGCACGGACCCTGCTGGCCCGCGGACTGGCCGTCACCGTCCTGGAACGGTCCGATCGTTTCGGCGGGACGGTGGACGGCCGGTCGCTCGGAGGATTCCAGCTCGACAGCGGTGCCGAGTCCTTCTCGACCCGCTCGGCCACGGTCCCGGCGCTCGCCGGCGAGCTCGGACTCGGTGACCGCATCGTCACCCCCGATGCCACGGGTGCCTGGGTGCAGCTGCCCGGCAGGGACCTCCGGGCCGCGGCGCAGCCCCTGCCGAACTCCGGGGTCCTCGGCATCCCCGCGGATCCGGGCGATCCCGCCATCACCGCGGTGATCGGCCGGGCAGGGTCCCTGCGCGCGGCCCTGGACAGGGTGCTGCCCGTGGGATCGCTGGCGACGCGCAGTGGGGTCAGCCTCGGTGAACTCGTCCGCACGCGGATGGGGGAGGAGGTGCTGACGCGCCTGGTCGCGCCCGTCGCCGGTGGAGTGTTCTCCGCCGACCCGGACGATCTCGACGTCGACTCCGTGGCCCCCGGTCTGCGGGCGACCATGGGACGGCTGGGATCCCTCGGCGCGGCGGCCGGAGCGCTGCGGAAGGCCGCACCGGCGGGCGCCGCCGTGGGTGGCCTCGACGGTGGCATCGCCCAGCTCCGCGATGCGCTCGTGGAGCAGCTCAGGGCCGACGGCGCAGACCTGCGGACGGGAGAGCAGGTCTCCGCTGTGGCCCGCGACGGTGCAGGCTGGACGGTGACCACCGAGCACTCGACCCTGACCCGTCGCATCGGGGCGGACGCCGTCGTCGTGGCCACCGAGGGTCGCGGCGCTGTCGACCTGCTGGCTCCTGCCATCCCGGCCCTCGCCGACGAGCGTCCCGATCCGGTACCCGGCGTCGCCCTGGTGACGCTGATCGTGGACGTGCCCGAACTCGATGCCCGGCCGCGCGGGACGGGCGTGCTCGTGGCCCGGGGTGTCGAGGGGGTCGCCGCGAAGGCACTGACGCACTCGACCGCGAAGTGGGCATGGCTCCGGGACCAGGCGGGTCCCGGCTCGCACGTCCTGCGGCTGTCCTTCGGGCGCGTGGGGGACACCTCGGCCGACGTCGGGCTCGCCTCACCCGACGACCTCCTCTACCGGCACGCGCTCGCGGACGCCTCGACCCTGCTCGGTGTCGCCATCGACGAGGCGGACGTCCTCGACTGGGACGTGGTGCGCTGGGCAGGCGCCCTGCCACACGCCTCCGTGGGGCACCGCGAGCGTGTGGCCCGCATCCGGGGGGCGGTGGCCGCGGCCGCGGCGTCGCTCGCCGTGACCGGCGGATGGCTGGCGGGGACGGGACTCGTGGCCGTGATCGACGACGCGAGGCTGCGGGCGACAGCCCTCGCCGACGCCCTGCTGACGGGCGATACCGGCGCCCCGATGTGACGTTCGTCTCTTCTACCGTTTGTAGAAGAAAAGGATTTCGAATCGTCTTCCGGCGGGGGCAGACTAGTACCATGACTGAGCCGAACGGTAGCAACCCCGCCCACGCTCCACAGCAGACCGGAGAGGGCGCCGAAGCCCCCGGTGAGTTGTTCTACACGCTCTGGACGGTCTTCAAGCGGGGATCCGCGACGACCGATTCCGGTGCCCACACGCTCGACGAGGTCGTCGCCTCCTTCGAGCAGGACGGCGTCGTGCTCCGTGGCTTCTACGACGTCTCCGCGATGCGGGCCGACGCCGACGTCATGGTCTGGCTGCACGGACCCCGCCCGGAGGACCTCCAGATGGCTGTCCGCAGGCTCAGGAGGACCGAGATGTTCGCCGAGACCACCATGGTGTGGTCCGCCATGGGCGTGCACCGCGACGCGGAGTTCTCGAAGTCCCACAGCCCGGCGTTCTCCCGCGGCGTGGCTCCGGCCGAGTGGGTCTGCGTGTACCCCTTCGTCCGCTCCTACGAGTGGTACATCCTGCCCACCGACGAGCGCCGCGAGATGCTGATGGATCACGGGCTCAAGGGCCGGAAATATCCCCAGGTCATCTCCAACACCGTGTCATCCTTCGCCCTCAACGACTACGAATGGATCCTGGCACTCGAGGCTCCGGAACTCGTCGACCTCGTCGACCTGATGCGATACCTGCGGGAGACCGAAGCACGCCGCCACGTGCGCGAGGAAGTGCCGTTCTACACCGGCCGGCGGATCAACCACGACGAGATTGCAGAGGTGCTCCAGTGACGACACAGGCATTCAACCCCCTCGACGGAGTCGACGAGAACGGCCGCATGGCGCCGAAGGCGTACGACGCCGTCGTGCTCGCCTCCTTCGGCGGACCCGAGGGCCAGGACGACGTCATCCCGTTCCTGCGCAACGTCACCCGCGGCCGCGGCATCCCCGACGAGCGGCTCGAGGAGGTCTCGCACCATTACCGGGCCTTCGGCGGCGTCAGCCCCATCAACAGCCAGAACCGCGCCCTCCGCGCGGCGATGGAGGCGGAGCTGCGCAGCCGCGGCATCGACCTGCCGGTCTTCTGGGGGAACCGCAACTGGGAGCCGTTCATCGCCGACACCCTGCAGGAGGCGTACGACGCCGGACACCGCAAGGTGCTCGCCGTCACCACGAGCGCCTACTCCTGCTACTCCAGCTGCCGCCAGTACCGCGAGGACCTCGGGATGGCACTCGTGAAGACCGGCCTCGAGGGACGCCTCGAGGTGGACAAGGTGCGCCAGTACTTCGACCACCCGGGCTTCGTCGAGCCGTTCGTGGAAGGTGTCACCGGGGGACTCGCCACGGTCCGTGCGGGCCTCGCGGAGCAGGGCACGCCGGACGCCCCCGTGCACATCATGTTCTCCACCCACTCGATCCCCATGGGTGACGCCGAGGCCGCCGGGCCGCGCAACGGCGAAGGCGGGCCCGCCTACGAGGAGGGCGCCTACGTGGCGCAGCACCTCGCCACCGCGCAGGCCGTCCTCGACCGCATCCCCGAGGCCGCAGGTGTCGAATGGTCGCTGGTCTACCAGTCCAGGTCCGGTGCCCCGCACATCCCGTGGCTCGAGCCCGACATCAGCGATGCCCTGCGTGACCGCTACGAGGGCGGCACCCGCGGCGTCGTGATCGTGCCGCTCGGTTTCGTCTCCGACCACATGGAGGTGGCCTGGGACCTCGACACCGAGGCGCTGGAGACGTGCGGCGAGCTCGGTATCGTGGCGGACCGCGTCCCGACCCCCGGCACGCACGCCACGTTCGTCGCGGGCCTCGTCGACCTTATCCTCGAGCGGACGATCGACAACAACATCGCCGACCGTCCGTCCGCCACCGCGCTCGGCCCCTGGTACGACGTCTGCCGGCCGAACTGCTGCGCGAACCGGCGTGGGGAGAAGCCGACCATCGCCTCCGTGGACTCCACCGTGGGGACGCCGCTGCCCAACCCCGGTATGTGATGTCGGCGGGAACCATGGACACGCAGGCCGGCGCGACCGGCGCCATCCGGGTGGGGACGAGGGGCAGCGCGCTCGCGATGACCCAGACGACGACGGTGGCCGAGCGCGTGGCCGACCTCGCATCCCTGCCGTACGAGCTGGTGCGCATCCGCACGGAAGGAGATGTCCTCCGGGGATCGCTGTCGCAGATCGGCGGTACGGGTGTGTTCGTCGCGGCGCTGCGTGACGCGCTGCTCGAGGAGCGCTGCGACATCGCGGTCCACTCGCTCAAGGACCTGCCCACCCTGCCCGCTCCGGGCCTCACCGTGGCGTCCGTCCCGGAGCGGGAGGACGTCCGCGACGCCCTCTGCGCTCGTGACGGGCTGACGCTCGCGACCCTGCCGGACGGTGCGCGCGTGGGGACCGGGTCCCCCCGCCGGGCGGCCCAGCTCCGCGCGGCGCGGCCCGGCCTCGACGTCGTCGACATCCGCGGGAACGTCGACACGCGCCTCGGACGCGTCGCGGGACTCGTGATCGGCGCGCCGGGTGATCTCGACGCCGTCGTCCTCGCCGCTGCCGGCCTCATACGGCTCGGCCGTGACGACGCCATCACGGAACTGATCGATCCCGCGGTGATGCTCCCCGCACCCGGACAGGGAGCGCTGGCCGTCGAGTGCCGCGAGGCCGAGGACACCCCCGGGACGCGTGCGGCCCTGGCCGCCTACGACCATCTGCCGACGCGCCTGGCCGTGACGGCGGAGCGAGCCGTCCTGCTGCAGCTCGAGGCCGGCTGCGCCGCTCCGATCGGTGCCCTCGCCCGGCTGCAGGGCGAGGAACTGGCGCTCGAGGCCGTGGTGTGCAGCCTCGACGGCCGGTCGATCCTCCGCGTGACGCGATCGGCTCCCGTGACGGATGCGGTGGCCGCCGCGCGACTCGGGGTGGAGCTCGCGGAGGAACTGCTCGCTGCCGGCGCCGCCGATATCGCCCCCCTGAGCAGCTGACCCGCGTGGTCGGCGGCCCGGCGGCCAGGAGCGTGATCGTCCTCCGTCATCCTGCACGGGCGGTCCGCGTGGCCGACGCGCTCAGGGCGGCGGAGCTGTCCGTCTTCGCGTTGCCGCTCACGGAGACCGAGCTCCCGCGGGATGTCGACGCCGTCCTGACGGGGCTCGCCGCCCTGGCGCGGGGGGAGTACCGGTGGCTCGTGGTGACGAGCGGCAACACGGTCCAGGCGCTCGATACGATCGGCCGAGCCCGCGCGGTGGGCCTCGCGGCAGCGGTGGCGGCGGGCGGGACCAGGGTCGCGGCCGTCGGCGCGGCGACCGCCCGCCTGCTCGCGGACGCGGGTGTCGCCGTCGACCTGGTGCCCGACGACGCGACCTCCGCGGGCCTGCTCCGCACCATCGGGCGGGGACACGAGCGGATCCTCCTGCCGCAGGCCGACCTCGCACCCGACGACCTCCGGGCGGGCCTCACCGGCCTGGGCTGGCGGGTCGAGCGGATCGAGGCCTACCGCACGGTCCCGTACCCGGCACACCCGTCCCGGCGCGTACCCGGCGTGGTCGAGGACGGAGTACCGCCGCCACTCCTGGTCCCGGGTGACGTCGTCGGGCTGGCGGCCGCTGGTGTCCAGCCCGCCGTCGTGTTCACCGCGCCGAGCACGGTGCAGCAGTTCCGTGAAAGGCTGGCCGCTGGGCCGTTGGCGTTCCACCCCGTCGCGATCGGTCCGACGACGGCGGCAGCACTGCGCGGGCAGGGCTGGGAACCGGGGGCGACGGCGACCGGACCCACCCCGTCCGCGATCAGGGCGGCGGTCCTGGAAGCTTTCGGGACCGAACCGGTGACCCTGCCGTCGGGACGACCGGTGTCCGGGTCGAAGGGACCGCCCGCAGGACCCGCGCCAGCACCACCATCCGTACCTACCTCAGCACCTACCTCAGCACCTACCTCGGCACCTACCTCAGCACCTACCTCAGCACCACCGATCGGAGATCAGCCATGAGCTTCCCCCAGCACCGACCGCGCCGGCTGCGCTCCACGCCGGCGCTCCGCCGCATGGTGGCCGAGTACCGCGTCCACCCGTCCGAGCTGATCCTGCCCGCCTTCATCCGCGAAGGGCTCACGGAGCCCTCGCCCATCCTGTCGATGCCCGGCGTCGTCCAGCACACCACGGAGTCGCTCAAGCGCGCGGCGGCCGAGGCGGTGCAGCGCGGGGTCGGCGGCATCATGCTCTTCGGCATCCCCGAATACCGCGATGCGACCGGCAGCGCCGGCATCGATCCCGACGGCGTCCTCAACCGGGCGATCGCCGATGTCCGGGCCGAGGTCGGCGATGCGCTCGTCGTGATGAGCGACGTCTGCCTCGACGAATTCACCGACCACGGCCACTGCGGCGTCCTCGCGGGCGACGGATCGGTCGACAACGACGCCACGCTGGCGCTGTACGCGCAGATGGCCGTCGAGCAGGCGAACGCGGGGGCGCACGTCCTCGGGCCGTCCGGGATGATGGACGGGCAGGTCGCCGTCATCCGGCAGGCGCTCGACGAGGCGGGACACCAGGACACCGTGGTGCTCGCCTACGCGGCGAAGTACGCCTCGGCGTTCTACGGTCCGTTCCGTGAAGCGGTCGACTCGCAGCTCACCGGCGACCGCCGGACCTACCAGATGGACGCCGCAAACCGGCGCGAGGCCCTCCTCGAGGTCGAACTCGACATCGAGGAGGGTGCGGACATGGTGATGGTCAAGCCCGCCATGAGCTATCTGGACATCCTCGCGGATGTCGCGGCCATGTCACCCGTACCCGTCGCCGCGTACCAGATCTCCGGTGAGTACGCGATGATCGAGGCCGCCGCGGCGAACGGCTGGATCGACCGCCGCCGCGCCATCGAGGAGTCCGTCCTCGGCATCAAGCGCGCCGGTGCGCAGATGATCCTCACCTACTGGGCCTCGGAGCTCGCGCTCTGGCTCGACGAATCCCACAGCTAAGGAACCCACCATGACGACGTCCACGACCTCGGACTCCCTCTACGAGCGCGCCCGCCACCTCATGCCCGGCGGTGTCAACTCGCCGGTCCGGGCCTTCGGATCGGTCGGCGGCACTCCCCGCTTCCTCGTCGACGCGCACGGCGCCTACGTCACCGACGCCGACGGCACGCAGTACGTCGACCTCGTCTGCTCCTGGGGCCCGGCGCTCCTCGGGCACTCCCACCCGGACGTCATCGCCGCCGTGCACCGCGCGGTCGACCACGGTCTGACGTTCGGCGCATCGACGCCCGCCGAGGCGGACCTGGCGCAGCTCGTCAAGGAACGGGTGCCCGCCGTCGAGCTCCTGCGGATGGTGTCGACCGGCACCGAGGCGACCATGACAGCCGTCCGGTTGGCGCGCGGCTTCACGTCCCGCACCCTGATCGTCAAGTTCGCGGGCTGCTACCACGGCCACGTGGACAGCCTGCTCGCCGCCGCGGGTTCCGGCGTCGCCACGCTGGCGCTGCCCGGTTCCGCAGGCGTCACGGAGGCGACGACGGCGGAGACGCTCGTGCTGCCCTACAACGACGTCGAAGCCGTCGAGGAGGCCTTCCGAACGCACGGCGAACACATCGCCGCCGTCATCACCGAAGCCGCACCGGCGAACATGGGTGTGGTGACGCCTGCTCCGGGCTTCAACGCGTTCCTCAGCCGGATCACCACCGAGCACGGCGCCCTGTTCATCGTCGACGAGGTGATGACCGGATTCCGCACGCACCCGGGCGGCTACTGGAAGCTGACCGGCGGGGCCGACGACGCCGAGCACCCGTGGACCCCGGACCTCCTCACCTTCGGCAAGGTCATCGGCGGCGGCATCCCGGCGGCGGCGCTGGGCGGACGCGCCGACGTCATGAACTACCTCGCGCCGATCGGGCCCGTCTACCAGGCCGGAACGCTCTCGGGGAACCCCATCGCCATGGCGGCCGGTGTCGCCACCCTCACCGCAGCGACGGACGACGTCTACCGGCACGTCGACGCACGGTCGCTCGAAGTGAGCGACGCCCTGTCCGCCGAACTGGCGAGGGCCGGGGTGGACCACTCCATCCAGCGTGCCGGCAACCTGTTCAGCGTGGCGTTCGGCACCGCCGAGCGCGGTGTCCGGAACTACGCCGATGCGCAGGGCCAGGAGGCCTTCCGCTACGGCCCGTTCTTCCATTCCATGCTCGACTCGGGCGTCTATCTCCCGCCGTCGGTCTACGAGGCCTGGTTCCTCTCCGCGGCCCACGACGACGCCGCCATGGAGCGCATCCAGGCGGCGCTGCCCGCGGCGGCGAAGGCCGCCGCTGAGGCCGTGCCGGTCGACTGAGCCTGGCCGGCTGCTACCGGGCCGCCGTCGATCGGCAGGAGTCAGGCGACGGCGGCGACCTGCGGTACAGGGATCGCTTCCGTCGCCCTTATTGGGCCCGATGGATCGTGGACGGGCCCTATGCCGGACCCTATGCCGGAGCGTATGCCGGACTCGACGCCGGACCCTATGCCGGACTCGACGCCGGACCCTATGCCGGACTCGACGTCGGAGCGGGCGACGTCGGAACCGACCGCGCCGGAGTTCGCCGTCGGTCCGGCGCCTGCGGGCAGGACCTCGCTTGCCTCCGCAGGTGCGGGTAGGCCGGAGGTACCGGCTGTTGAGGCGCCTGTCGCGCCGTCCACTTGCTCGACGTCGGCAGCCCTTTGCGGGCGCTGCATGTCCCGCTCGTGGGGTACGACGGGCCAGGCCCGTTCGATCACGGCGTCGGGCTCGGTCCGGCGCAGGTACTCCTCGAAGCTGGCAGCCTGGCGGTCGGCCCACACGACGAGCGCGCTGTGCAGTTCCCGCGCCGGACGCTGGAGGAACGGGAACCGGTCGGCGAGGATGTCACCGACCCGCAGTGTCGCCTGGACATCCGCGACGGACGTGTGGGCGTTGTCGAAGCGCACGCCGTAGTGCTCACACAGCGCCGTCAGGGTCCGCTTGCCCCGCCGGTACCGGTCGGCCTGCTTGTCCATGATGAAGGGATCGATCACGGGCGAGGGCGCCGGTACGGCGATGCCGTGCCGGCGTCCCTCCTCGGCGAGCACGGTGAAGTCGTAGCGGGCGTTGTAGGCCAGGACCGGGATGTCCGCGGCGAACAGGCGCGCGAGGACCGCGGCGATGCCGCTGACCACCGCCCCGGCGTCCAGACCGAGCGAGCGGGCGTGGTCCGTGGTGATGCCGTGGATCGCAGCCGCGCCCTCCGGGATCTCGACACCCGGATCGGCCAGCCACTCGTGATGCTCCAGTACCGTGCCCGCACCGTCGACGACGATGATGGTCGCCGTGACGATGCGTGCCGACAGGGGATCCCGTCCGGTCGTCTCCAGATCGAAGGCCGCCCTCGGCGCCGTGTGCCAGCTCGTCATGGCATCACCGTAGCCGCGGGGTCCGACCAAATCGGTGCGCCGCTCCGGCTGGCCCGCCGGACTAGGGTTGACCCCATGCGACCACGAGCAGACGGCCCCCGGCAGCCTCCGGGTCCGCAGGAGGCCGCCGCGGGATCTCGGCCGGCTGCACGGGCTGACCCCGCAGCCTATGCCGGGGCGGTCCTCGACGTGACGGCGATGATCCCTTCGGGGAAGGTGCTCACCTACGGGGACATCGCCGAACTGCTGGCCTGCGGAGGGCCGCGGCAGGTGGGGCGGGCGCTCTCCCTCGCCACCCGGGACGTGCCGTGGTGGCGCGTGCTGCGGGCCGGCGGCCGTCCTGCCCAGGGCCTCGCGCGGGAGGCGAGGTCCAGGTACGACGACGAGGGCACTGCCCTCGCCGTACCGGCGGACCCCGTGGGCGAGGACGACTACAGGGTGGTCCTCGCGGAGGCGCGCTGGTGGCCGTCCCCTGCCCAGCAGGACGCACTGGCCCGCCTCGGCGCGTCGCTGAGCCGCCCCGCGCCGTAGCGCAGGACACCCGTTGCGGTACCCCTGATTGTCCGTGGGATGTGATGGTCTTGAACCATGACCAGCACGCTCCACCAAGGACCGCCCGCTCCCGCGACCGGCGGCCGTCCCCACCGTGACGACGGGCTCACGGACGGGTACGAGGATGTGCTCGCCTCGCTGCAGGACCACGCCGGCCAGGTCCTCGTCCTCGGTGCTCCGGGCAGCGGCAGGTCGACGCTGCTGACCGATCTAGCGGTGCGGCGGATCGAAGCCGGCGTCCTCGATCCCGAGGGCCTGCTGCTGCTCGGTCCCACACGGGCTGCCGCCACCAGGCTGAGGGATGACCTGACCGCGAAACTCGACCGGAGCATCAGCACGGCTCCCGCGCGCACGTGGTCCTCCTATGCCTTCGACCTCATCCGTCGGGCCAGGGCGGAGGGCCGGACGCCGCTCATCACACGGCCGCCGAGACTCCTCTCGGGTGCCGAGCAGGATCTCATCATCAAGGAGCTGCTCGCCGGCCATGACCGGGCGGGCGCGCCGCGGCTCGTCTGGCCGTCCGACCTCTCCCTCGCCCTGCCGACCCGTGGGTTCCGCCAGGAAATCCGGGACCTGTTCGACCGCGTCAGCGAGTACGGCGTATCTGCCGAGGACCTGGCTGCCTGGGGAGAGCGCTTCGACCGCCCCGACTGGGTGGCCGCCGCATTCCTCTACCGTGAGTACCGGGACGTCCTCGATCTCCGCATGCCGGAGGCCTTCGATCCGGCGGGCATCCTCACCGCAGCGCGGGAGATCCTCGAAACGGATACATCATTCCTCGACCAGGAGCGGGCCCGCCTGCAGCTCGTCCTCGTGGACGATTACCAGGAGGCCAATCCCGCGGTCCACGCGCTCCTCGGGCTCATCGGGGCAGGGAACGACGTCGTCATCACGTCCTGCCCGGACACCGTGGCGCAGGGCTTCCGTGGAGCCAGGCCCGAACTCGTGGGTCGGCTGTCCGGCCTCTTCGGTCGGCGGGCTCAGTTCTCGACGCTGCTGCTGCCCGGGTCGCTGACGCTGTCGGGCGGTCTCGCCCGGGCCTGGGAGAATGTGGCATCCCGCATCGCCACCACCGGCGTGAGCACGGCCTACCGGACCCTGCCCGCCGCGGATGTCGAGCCCGCACCCGCTGGGGACCCCGTCGCAGGGATGTCCGGTGCGGGCGCGGCCACCGCGCATGTCCTCGACAGCGCGTTCCACGAACAGCGCTTCATCACGCAGCGGATCCTCGAGGCACACCTGTTGGGCGAGCGCAGCCTCGATGACATCGCTGTGATCGTCCGCAACGGCGCGCAGGTCTCCGCAGTGCAGCGCTTCCTGTCGGCGCAGGGGATCGCGGTGAACGTCCCTGCCGCGGAGACCGCCATCCGGGAGGAACCCGCGGTCCGGCCTCTCCTCGATCTCTACGCCGTCGTGGTGGGGCGTGCGGAGCTCGACACCGAGCTCTGCATCTCCCTGCTGACCTCGAGGATCGGGGGAGCGGGCAGCCTCGACCTCCGACGGCTCCGTCAGATCCTGCGTCGGACCGAGTTGCAGCTGGGCGGGGGCCGGACGAGTGACGAACTGCTCACGGCCCTCTTCTCGTCGCCGGAGGAGATCGCCGCCCTCCCGGCGGAGGGTGCACCGGTGCGGCGCCTGCACCGGATGCTGGAGGCCGGCAGGACCGCCGCCGCGGATACCGGACGAGACCCGGAGACCGTCCTGTGGGCACTGTGGTCGGCGTCGGGTCTCGCCCAGCAGTGGTCGGGGGCTGCCCTTGCGGAGGGCCCCTCGTCAACCCGGGCCGACCGCGACCTGGACGCCATGATGGCCCTCTTCCACACGGCCGAACGCTTCGTCGAGCAGATGCCGGGCGCCGATCCCGAACTCTTCCTCGACTACATCCTGAGCCAGGACATCCCCATGGACACCCTGGCCCAGCGCACCAAGCGGCAGGCGTCCGTCTCCGTGCTGACACCGGCGAGTGCCGCCGGCCGCCACTGGCCGATGGTGATCGTCGGTGGGGTGCAGGACGGGGTCTGGCCCAATCTCCGCCTGCGCGGCGAGCTCCTGGGCTCGGGGGAGCTGCGTGCCCTCCTGGACCACGGCGAGACCTTCCGCAGTACCCGTGACCCAGTGTCACTGCTGCAGGACATCCGCTTCGACGAACTGCGGACCTTCTCGCTGGCCGTCTCGCGTGCCACCGAAGAACTGATCTGCTGCGCGGTGGCATCGCAGGACGAGCAGCCGTCACCGTTCCTCGACGTCGTGGATCCCCTGCCGGCCGGCCTCGCCGAGAGGCCCCGCACGCAGGTCCTCAGGCCGGTGACGCTCCGGGCCCTCATCGCGGAGCTGCGCACCTTCGCGCAGGATCCGCAGGTGGCCGGGGTGCTCACGCGGGAAGCCGTCCGGCACCTCGGACGCATGGCGACCCTCGAGCCGCCCGTTCCCGGTGCCCATCCGGACCAGTGGTGGGGCGTGCTGGGCCTGAGCACGAACGAGCCGGTGGTTCCGCCGGAACAGCCTATCCCCGTCTCGCCGTCGAAGGTCGAGTCCGTGCTGGCCTCTCCGTTGAGCTGGTTCGTCTCCGCGGCAGGCGGGGAACGCACCACCGACTTCGCCCGCTCACTCGGAACGCTCGTGCACCAGATCGCGCAGGACCTACCGGACGCCACCGGCAGCGAGTACGTCCGGGAGCTGGAGCGTCGCTGGCCCCAGCTCGGCATCAAGGACACGTGGGAAGGGCAGGCGGATTTCCGCCGGGCCGAGGGCATGGTGCGGAAGCTCGCCGCCTACGTGCTGGCGATGCGGAAGGACGGCAGGTCCTTGCGCGCCACCGAGGTGGACTTCTCCGTGGACCTGGAGGTGGATGTCGCCGGGGCGGCGCGGGTCGCACGGCTCCGTGGGCAGATCGACCGGCTGGAGCTCGATGCGGAAGGGCGTTTCGTCGTCGTGGACCTGAAGACGGGCAAGAGCGCGCCCGCGGCAGCGGACATCACCCGCCATCCGCAGCTCGCGGCCTACCAGACGGCTGTCGCTTCGGGGGCACTGGCGGGTGATCCGTCGGGTGAGCCGTCGGCAGGTTCCGACGCCGGGATCGACGGAGAAGGTGCGGTCGCGGGAATGACCGAGGACGGAGCAGCGCGCGCCGATCCGATGGCGAGCCTTCCCGGAGGGGCGTCGCTGGTCCAGTTGGGAACCACCGCGAAGAACGTGTCCGTGCAGGACCAGCCCCCGGTCGGGCCGGACGACGCATGGGCGCGGACCATGATCGGGGACGCAGCGGCCCTGATGGCTGCCGCATCCTTCGAGGCGGTCCACGACCCGCGGCGGTCGGGGTTCGGCGGCAGCGGTTGCCGGCTCCCCGAGGTGTGTCCGCTGTGCGAAGAGGGCAAGCAGGTGACGCAGTGACGGGCATCGCCGCTGACGGCTCGTCCCGTCCGGCCGAGCCGGGCCCGGGCCCGGGCCATCCGCGCTATTCGGCCCGCCGCCTCGCGGAACTGCTCCATTCCGATCCCGACGCTCCCGTGCAGTACCCCACGGAGGACCAGGCACGCGTCATCGAAGCGCCGCTGGAACCCCTGCTGGTCATCGCCGGCGCCGGATCGGGCAAGACCAAGACCATGGCGGACAGGGTGGTCTGGCTCGTTGCAAACGACCTCGTACGCCCCGAGCAGATCCTCGGGGTGACCTTCACGCGTAAGGCCGCCGGCGAACTCGCCTCCCGTGTCCGCCAGCGACTGGCGCAGCTCTATGCGTCGCGCCCGGACGACGGCACCTCCGTCGGCAGCGATCTCCTCGACCGGCTCGACCCCACCATCTCGACCTACCACTCCTTCGCGAACGGCATCGTGCAGGACTACGGTCTGCGGATCGGTATCGAGCGGGACTCCGTCATGCTGGGGACTGCGCAGTCCTGGCAGCTGGCCTCCTCCGTGGTCGAGGCCTTCGACGGCGAGTGGGAGCACTTCACCGCCGCGAAGAGCACCCTCGTGAAGGCGGTCCTCGACATGGCGGGTGAGTGCGCGGAACACCTGGTCAGCCCCGCGACCGTCCGTGCCGAGCTGCGTCGGCACATCGACCATGTGGCCGCCCGGTCCTACATCGCGGGGGCGGCCCGGCCCGCGACCCAGAAGGTGCACGACCTCCTGAACAAGCTGCGTACCCGGATCACCGTCACCGAGCTGGTGGAGCGCTACGCCGCCGCGAAGCTCGCACGCCGCCAGCTCGACTTCGGCGACCTGGTCTCCCTCGCCGCGCGGATCGCGCAGGACATCCCGGAGGCCGGACGGATGGAGCGCGAGAAGTACCGGGTCGTCCTCCTCGACGAGTTCCAGGACACCTCGCACGCCCAGATGGTGCTGTTCTCCCGGTTGTTCGCCGATGGCCGTTCGGTCACCGCCGTCGGTGATCCGCACCAGTCGATCTACGGCTTCAGGGGCGCGTCGGCGGGCCAGCTCGCGACGTTCCGAACGGCATTCCCCATCGTCGCACCGGAGGGCCGGGCACCGTCACCTGTGGCTCACCTGTCGGTGGCATGGCGCAATTCGACGTCGATCCTCGAGGCCGCCAACACGGTGTCAGCGCCCCTCAACGTCCCTGCTCCATGGCTGCGCCGGTCCTCGGTGCAGCAGGTCCCCGGCCTTGTCGCCAGGCCGGACGCCCCCCTCGGCGAGGTCACCCTCGGGCGGTTCCGTACCGACGCGCCGATCCCTGCGGCCTCAGCACCCGCGGCGATTCCCGGACAGGCTGCCGGTACCGAGGCCCTGTCCGGCTCCGCGGCTCATCCGCTCAGCGAGGCAGAAGCGATCGCCCGCGAAGTGCTGCGGCAGCGGCGGCGGTCCTTCGAGACGGGCGACGACGGCACGGCACTCCGACCCACGATGGCGGTGCTCTGCAGGGGCCGCAAGCAGTTCGATCCGATCCGGCGGGAACTGGAGCGGGAAGGCATCCCGGTGCAGGTCGTGGGTCTCGGCGGGCTGCTGCGCACACCGGAGATCGTCGATCTGCTGGCCACCCTGCGGGTGCTCGGCGATCCCGACCGCTCGGATTCGATGCTCCGGCTCGTCGCCGGAGCCCGGTGGCGGCTCGGCCCGGCGGACCTGATGGCGCTGGGCGACTGGTCACGGCAACTCGCGCGGACGCGGGAGGCGATGTTCCGCCGGGGAGGCATCTCGGCGGAGGAGCTGGACGAGGACCAGAGCCGTGACGCCGTCGTGGCCCCCGATCTCGCCGAGGCGGGGAGCCTCGTCGAAGCGGTCGACTACCTTCCGCCGTCGGACTGGGTGTCCTCGTCGGGACGCTCCCTCAGCGACACCGCGCGTCGTCGGCTCGATGTGCTGAGGAAGGAACTGCGGACCCTCCGTGGCTTCGTCGGCGATGATCTCGGCAGCCTGATCGGGGAGGTGGAACGCACCATCCTGCTCGACATCGAGGTCGCCGCGAAGCCGGGCGTCAGCATCCACGAAGCGCGCCGCAACCTCGACGCCTTCACAGAGGCCGTCGCCGGTTTCGTGTCCAGCGCCGAGCGGGTCGATCTTCCGGCCTTCCTCGCCTGGCTCGAGGCCGCCGACCAGGAGGAGGACGGGCTGCCCGTCACTCAGCTCGAAGCCAGCCGGGACGCCGTGCAACTGCTGACCGTCCACGCCTCGAAGGGCCTCGAGTGGGACGTCGTCTTCGTGCCCGGACTGAACGGGAAGTCCTTCCCGAGCGGCAAGGACTCCCGATGGAGCAGCGGTGACTCCGCCATTCCCTGGACCCTGCGCGGAGACGCTCCCGAGTTGCCTCAATGGGACTGGGAGCAGCCGGACCAGAAGGAGTGGCTGGTCAGCGAACAGCAGTTCACCGACGAGGCCAGGGCCCATGCGGAGCGGGAAGAGCGGCGGCTCGCCTACGTGGCCTTCACACGCGCGAAGCACGCTCTCGTCTGCACGTCGTCCGCCTGGGGCGGGGGGCGTTCCAAATCTTCCGATCCATCGCCCTACCTGACCGATCTCGTCGCCCTGGCTGATTCCGGTGCACCGGGATTCTCGACGCCGTCCTGGCTCGCAGAGGGCGCGGAAGGTGATGCCAATCCTGCCAACGCCCGTCCGGAACGCGCGGCCTGGCCCGTCGATCCTCTCGGCCCCAGGCGCCAGGACCTGGAGAAAGCTGCACGGGCCGTCCTCGAGCAGACGGCACTGCCGACCCTCGACGTCGATGTCGACGGCGGACGGTGGGGGCGGGAAGTGAGGCTTGCGCTCGCACGGCAGGCTCGTGAATGGGAGCGGACGCCCCTCGGACTTCCCCCGCACATCTCGGCATCCACGCTCGTCGAACTCCGGGAGGATCCGGAAGCCGTCCTGCAGCAGCTTCGACGGCCGCTGCCGCGCCGGCCCGGGTCGGCGGCCCGGAAGGGTACCGCCTTCCATGCATGGATCGAGGAGTTCTACGGGTCCGGCGGCATGCTCGACCTCGGAGAGTATCCCGGCGGCGCCGATGCCCACGTGGACGAGACGCTCGGGCTCCAAGAGATGGCGGCGGTGTTCGAACGGTCGGAGTGGGCGTTGCGTGAACCTGCCGCCATCGAGGCTCCGATCGAGACGAAGATCGGCGGCATCGTGGTGCGTGGACGCATCGATGCCGTGTTCCGGGATGCCGACGGCGGCTGGGACCTGATCGACTGGAAGACCGGCCGTCCGCCCGCCCCGGACCGGCGCGCGGCCAAGGCGGTCCAGCTGGCCGTCTATCGTCTCGCGTGGTCACGGCTGAAGGACGTGCCCCTCGACACGGTGCGCGCCGCCTTCTTCTACGTGGCGGACAACCTGGTGGTGCGGCCCCATGACCTGGCCGACGCGGCCGACCTCGAGCGCATCATCAAGACTGCAGCGCTCGCCGCCGATGCACCGGGGTGAGCGCCGGCTGGGTGAAGGGCGAGGGCGGCGTCGCCCTCCGCCTCGGGTCGGAGAGGCGGCACCGGAGGTGGCGCCCGAGCTGGCAGGACGACCACCGGACGCGTCACGCACCGCGGCGATCGGACCCGGGCTCAGCGTCCGTAGGAGACGATCGGCAGCGCCGACGTGGCGACGTCGTCGGGGGAGCCCGCAGAGGTGTCGCCGCCGCGGAGCAGGGTCACCTTGGACGAACCCCCGGTTGCCGGTCGTTGCCGGGCGGCGACCAGGCGGGCGTGCGCCAGCGACGACCCGGACGGAGTGTCGGCCTCGCGGTGCCCGCGCCCGTGGTCGGCCCCATGGTCCACGGCGCGGGAGCCACCTTCCGTCGACGGGCTGGGCCGGGACGCGGCGCTGGGATCGTAGGCGTGACTGCCGGTGCGCTCCGGGTCATCGGCGCCGGAACGCCCGGCCGGGGCGTCGTCACGGTCTGTGGTCGCTCGGTCAGGCCGAGGAGCGGTCGTACCGGTGCCCGAACCCGCGTCTGCAGCAGTATCCGAACCGTCAGCGGCGTTCCGACGCACGGTGGGGCGAGCGTTCGGCCGGTGATCGGACTGCACGGTGGACGACCACGATCCGCCCGTCGAACCCGGAGTATCGTCCTCGGCGGGCTCGTCCTCGGCGTCGTCGCCGTGTTCGTCGCCCCATTCGCGGCGCTCCTCCTCGGCGCGCTGTGCCCTCTGCGCAGCTTCGTGCTGCTCGCGCTCGATCGACTCCACGTCGGCTGCGAGCGTGGCGAGCATGCCTTCGGCTTCGTGGATCATCGCGCCATCGTCGAGGGCGACTCCGCGGACCAGCCACTGTGCCAGCGCGAACTCCGCCGCAAGTGCGGCCCTGCGGGAGAGGTGGGGGTCGACGGCGGAAGTGCGGGCCGCGCCGTATGCGGCATGCACGGCATCGACGAAGGTGCTGTCCTCGGCCGCCGCCAGCCAGGCGAAGTCCTCGGCCGGGTCGCCGATGCAGAGGTCGGTCCATCCTGTCACCGCGGACACCCGGCCCGCCGAGACGAGCAGGTGGTCCTCGTGGAGATCGCCGTGCATCACGGTCGGGCCGAAGCGCCAGAGCGCCACGTCCTCCAGCGCGTGTTCCCAGCGGCGCAGCAGGACGGAGGGGATCTTGCCCGTGGTCGCTGCCTGGTCCAGTTCGTTCAGCTTGCGCTGGCGGTACTCGTCGGCCTCGTAGCTCGGCAGGTCGGCGCGCTGCACCATGTCCTTGGGCAGTTCGTGGATCGCGGCGATCACGCGCCCGAGTTCCGCGGCCATCGGGCGGCCACCGGCGGCCAGGGTTTCCAGCGTGCGTGTGCTGCCGGCCAGGTGCGAGTAGACGAACGTGCTGAGATCACCCTGCCGGACACTCCCGGCCATGTGCGGGATGAGGAAGGGAAGTTCAGCCTTGACGGCCGGGGTGAAGGCCCGCAGAGCCTGCAACTCCGTCTCGAGGCGCATGCTCGCCTCGGCATGCTTCGGTGATCTGACCCGCCACTGCTTGCCCGCGTCGTCGACCAGGAGGGCGGAATCGAAGTCCGCAGCATCATCCGGTGCGCCTGCGACGCCGGTCGGGGCCAGACCGGGCACTGCGGCACTGGCGATGGCAGCAAGTTCCATGGGTGTCCGTTTCACAAGTTCCACCGTAGGTCGTCCGTCCTCCGCCCGCTCCGTTCCGGCGCGGCGAGTCGCCAGATGTACTACTCGTCTTCCCGTCCGGACCACTCCTCCACCCGGCCTCCGCGGAATGTGTTTTGGGAGAGCGAGAACGTACCGTAGGACCATGACCGAACCCCTCCGGACCCTGGTGCTGCCTCCCCTCGGATCGCTCCCGCTCTCCCGCGCCGATTCCGATCGCGACGGAGTCGCGAGGGTCACCGAGGGGCTCCTGGATCGCCTCTGGGAGACACCGGAGACCAGGGTCCTGACCCTCGTCCGGGGCAAGGCTCCCGTGACCGCCGACGCCTTGCTGCTGCTGGCGCCGTCCGACGTCCAGCGACCCGAGCTGGTCGTGTATCTGGGCCGGATCAACGAGGGTGCGGTGGACGCCGGGGCGCCCGTTGTGCTCGCGGTCCTGCCCGAGGAGGACCCCGCGATCGCCCCCACGCAGGGGTGGCTGGGGCTGCGGGAGATCGCCGCGTCGCTGGACGCCCGTGACGCGGGGCTCTTCGTCGAGGCTGCGGCGATCGCCAACTGGCATGCCACGCACAGCCACTGCCCGCGATGCGGCACGCCCACGGACGTCCGCGACGGCGGATGGGTACGCCAGTGCCCGAAGGATTCATCACAGCACTACCCGCGGACCGACGCCGCGATCATCGTCTCGGTCGTGGACGACGACGACCGCCTCCTCCTCGGCTCCGCCGTCGCCTGGCCCGAGGACCGGTACTCGACGCTGGCCGGGTTCGTCGAGCCCGGGGAGTCGCTCGAGGCTGCGGTGATCCGGGAGGTGGGGGAGGAATCCGGCATCGAGATCCAGTCGCCGGAGTACCTGGGCTCCCAGCCCTGGCCCTTCCCCGCGTCGCTCATGCTCGGCTTCACGGCGCGCGCGGTCACGACCGACGCCGTACCCGACCGCGACGAGATGCGGTCGCTCCGCTGGTTCACGAGACAGCAGCTGTTCGCGGAGGTGCGTGACGGCACCATCGCCGTCGCAGGTGGTGTCTCCATCGCGCGCGCCCTGATCGAACGCTGGTACGGCGGACCGCTGGACGAGGAGCCGTCGGAGGCGCGTCCCTAGTGTCCGAACTGCTGCTCGAGGACAGCATCCTCGAAGGACTGGACGACGAACAGCGGACCGTGGCCAGCACGCTGAGCGGTCCGCTGTGCGTCCTCGCCGGCGCGGGGACGGGAAAGACCCGGGCCATCACCCATCGCATCGCCTACGGCGTGCACACGGGGGTCTACAAGCCGCAGCAGGTCCTCGCGGTCACCTTCACCGCTCGGGCCGCGGCGGAGATGCGGACCAGGCTGAGGGATCTCGGTGCCGGGGGGGTCCAGGCACGGACTTTCCACGCCGCGGCGCTCCGGCAGCTGCAGTACTTCTGGCCGCAGGCCGTCGGCGGGCCGCTGCCGGCCCTCGTCGACCACAAGGCGCAGCTCATCGCCGAATCTGCCCGGCGACTGCGCCTGTCGACGGACCGCGCGGCGATCCGCGATGTCGCCGCGGAGATCGAGTGGGCGAAGGTGTCCATGCTCACGCCCGACGCCTATACGGCCGCAGCGGCGGGCCGGGCGGAACCCGCGGGGATGGACCTGATCACGGTGTCCCGCATCTTCTCGACGTACGAGGACCTGAAGATCGACCGCAATCTCATCGACTTCGAGGACGTCCTGCTCACCACCGTCGCCATCCTGGAGGAGGACGAGAAGGTCGCCGCCACGGTCCGGGCCCAGTACCGTCACTTCGTGGTGGACGAGTACCAGGACGTCTCCCCGCTCCAGCAGCGGCTCCTCGACATGTGGCTCGGAGAGCGCCGCGAGCTGTGTGTCGTGGGTGACGCGAGCCAGACGATCTACTCCTTCACGGGCGCCACCTCCCGTCACCTGCTCGACTTCACGAAGCGGTACGAGGGCGCGCAGGTGGTCCGGCTCGTCCGGGACTACCGCTCCACCCCCCAGGTGGTCCGGGCCGCCAACACGCTGCTGGCGGCAAGGAGCAGCGAGGCGGATCGCCGGGCCGTCAACACCACGTGGTCGGCTCCGCTCGAACTCGTCGCCCAGCGGCCGGCCGGCCCCGAGCCGGTGTTCACGGAGTGCAGTGACGACGAGGCGGAGGCCGCAGAGTGCGCGAGGCGGATCGGCGTCCTCCTCGACCAGGGCGTCAAAGCCAGCGAGATCGCGATCCTCTACCGCACCAACGGCCAGTCGGAGGCGTACGAGCAGGCTCTGGCGAATGCCGGCATCGGCTATCAGCTGCGCGGCGGAGAACGGTTCTTCCAGCGCCGTGAGGTCCGTGACGCCCTCCTGCAGCTGCGGGCGGCGGCCCGCACCCAGGGGGACGACGACGTCCCCCAGCAGGTCCGTGACGTGCTCGCGTCGCTGGGCTACACGTCGGTCGCGCCGCAGAATTCCGGAGCCGTGCGGGAGAAGTGGGAGTCGCTGGCCGCGTTGGTCGGACTGGCCGACGAGCTCAACCGGGTGCGCGGGGCCGAGTCCTTCACCCTGCAGACGTTCGTCGCCGAACTGGAGGAGCGAGCCGCGGCCCAGCATGCTCCGACCGTGCAGGGTGTGACGCTCGCATCGCTCCACTCCGCCAAGGGACTCGAGTGGGACGCCGTGTTCCTCGTCGGGCTGAGCGAAGGGCTCATGCCGATCTCCTTCGCGGACACGCAGGAAGCCGTCGACGAAGAACGCCGCCTCCTCTACGTCGGGATCACCCGCGCCCGGGTCCACCTGGCGCTGTCCTGGTCCACCTCCCGTTCGCCGGGCGGGCGGGCGAGCCGGAAGCCGTCGCGTTTCCTCGATGCGCTCCGCCCCGCGACAGCCGGGCAGGCGAGCTTCCGCCAGCCTCGAGCGAAGTCGACGCGCAAGTCCTCCGCACCAGCGGTGTGCAGGGTCTGCAAGCGACCGCTGCTCACCGGCGCCGAGCGGAAGATCGGGCGGTGTACCGAGTGCCCGGCAAGCTACGAGGAGGAGACGTTCGAGGCGCTCAGGGCTTGGCGGCGGGAGGAGGCACGGGAGAAGGAGGTGCCGGCCTTCGTCGTCTTCACCGATGCGACCCTCATCGCGATCGCCGAGGCGCGCCCACAGACACTCGACGAGCTGGGCGAGCTGGCGGGGATTGGATCGTCGAAGCTGGAACGCTACGGCGAGGCCGTCCTCGAGATCATCAGTGACGCCTCCTGACCCTGCCCGGCCGGACCTCGCAGCGCCGTTGCCGGTCGTCGTCGTGCGATCGGCCCGCAGACGACGGACCGTCAGCGCGGACATCAGAGACGGGGTCCTCCGGGTCTCGATCCCGGGCCATTTCTCCGCCTCCCAGGAGAAGCACTGGGTGAAGCGGATGGTGGAGCGCATGGCGCAGAAATATCCGACGGCGCCGCCCGTCGAGAGCGACGCCCCCGTACCGGACCTTCTCCTGCGCGCCGAGGAGCTGGCGCGCAGGTTCCTCGACGGGCGGGGTGTCCCGGCGCGGATCAGCTGGGTCACCAACCAGAACTCCCGGTGGGCCTCGGCGACTCCCGCGCACCGAACCATCCGCCTCTCGCATCGCCTGCAGGGGATGCCGGACTGGGTGGTGGACTACGTGATCCTGCACGAGATGGCCCACCTGATCGAGCCGTCGCACAGCCCGGCCTTCTGGCGCCTGCTGACGTCCTATCCCCGGACGGAGACGGCCAAGGCCTTCCTCGACGGAGCAGCCTTCGCCGCCCACCGCAACCTGATCGATACGGGCGGCGGGACCGGACCGACAGCTCACTCCTGAGGAGCGGCTGTCAGGAGTGTGGAGCGCCGCCGATCCGGCATGCCGTGATCGGCGTCCGGATCAGCGGTTCGACCCGCCGTCGTGGGCGTCGGGGTCCTGGCTACCGTTCGGTTCCTCTCCGGCCCTGGGGGTTCCGTCGGGCTCCTGCGCAGCGTCGGAGGCCGTTCCCCCACCCGTCTCCTCGACCGTCCCGGGATCGTCGGCGGCGGCATGAGCGCTATTGTCCTCCGCTTCAGCCGCGCCGCTGTCGGATGGCTCTGCCGCGGGCTCGAAGCCACCTGAGAGGAGTCGCTCAAGGGCCGCATCGACGTCCGCGTCGGAGGACTCCAACAGTCTCCGGCGCTCGGAGAATCCGGCGGGATCGTCGAGGTCCTCCGCGTTGGGCAGGAGGTCGGGATGCTGCCACAGGGCGTCACGGCCTTCGATGCCGCGCTCGGTCGTGAGAAGTGACCACAGGGCCGCCGCATCCCGCAGTCGCCGCGGTCGCAGTTCCAGTCCGACGAGGGAGGCGAACGCGTGCTCGGCCGGTCCGCCGGTCGCCCGGCGGCGGCGCACCATCTCGCGCAGGGCACCGGCCGAGGGTAGGTTGGCTGCTGCAGCCGCCGTCGTCTCGTCCACCCAGCCCTCGACGAGGGCGAGAGTGGTCTCGAGGCGCACCAGCGCCGCGTCCTGCTCCGGCGTGCGCTCGGGCATGAAGACGCCCTGCGAGAGAGCGCCCTGGAGACTTTCCGGATTGGTCGGGTCGATGTCCCGCGCGGCTTCCTCGATCTTGTTCATGTCGATGTGGATGCCGCGGGCATAGCGCTCGATACTGCCGAGCAGGTGCCCGGTCAGCCAGGGGATGTGGGTGAACAACCGGACATGTGCGGCCTCGCGCACGGCCAGGAAGAGCTGCACCTCCTGTTCGGGGATGTCGAGTCCCTCGCCGAAGGCTGCGACATTCGCCGGGAGGAGCGCCATCCGGCCGTCGGCCAGCGGGACCCCGATGTCGGTGGAGCCGACCACGTCCTTGGACAGAGCGCCGACGGCCTGCCCCAGTTGCATGCCGAACATCGCACCTCCGACGTTCTGCAGCATGGACGCCGGCCCGCCCATCATCCCCATCATGGACTTCATCTCCTCCGGCAGCTGCTCGGAGATCACATCGGACAGGGCCTTCGCGATGCTCGTGGCGACCGGCTCCGTGAGCCGCCGCCAGGTCGTCATCGTCGCCTCGACCCATTCGGCGCGCGACCACGCGCGGCCGAGCTGGCCCGTGCTCGGGAAGTCGGTGACCGGATCTAGCCACATCTCGGCCAGCTTCAGGGACTCGTCGACGCTGCGTCGCTGGAGTGCCGTGACCGATGGATCGTTGTCGGAGGCGGCAACGCGTCGGGCCTGGTCGTGGGCCATGGTCCAGTTGACGGGCCCCTCACTGGGCGTGGAAAACATCGCCTGGACCTGCTGCATCATCATCGCCATGGCTGCCGGGTCGGAGGGCAGTCCGGCTGCCTTCGCGATCTCCTGCGGGTCGAACCCACCGGCGCCACCGCCGAACATCTTCGACAGCATCTCGGACAACGGGTCCTGGGGCGTGTCGTCGTCGCCGTTCGAGGGGTTGGATGGGTTGGTCACTGATACCACCGGTCCTGGGAGTAGCTTGGCGGGTCCGGGCATGAACGGCTGTGCCATCCGCGCCGGCTGTGGGGATCACGCTACCGGCCACGGGCAGCCGGTGTCCCGCGCCCCGTGTGTCGTTCGCTGAGGGCAAAGACGCGCCCACACCTGCGCCGGCGTCCTGGTGGCCGGGCGATGTCTGCGCACGGATCACGAGGCGTGTCGGTCCGGGCGTCTATTCTGAGAGAGCCGGAAGGGTGCGCACAGCGCCGCAGCACGGCATGCCAACAGAGAGAAGCGCAGTGACGCAGCCTGTCCACTTCGAGTCCTACAGCCCCGAGGAACCGACCCGCCCGAGGGACCCGCGTTTCCGCGCCATGGCCATCTCCGGCGGACTCGCCGTGGTTCTGTCGGCGGCTGCCGTCCTTCTTCCCGCGCCCTACGTCATCGAGGCGCCGGGCCCGACGTTCAACACCATCGGCGAGGTCGACGGTCAGCCGCTCATCACGGTGGCGGGCAGGGAGACGTTCCCGCCGGAGGGTGAGCTCGACCTCACGACCGTCTTCGTCAGCGGAGGTCCCAACGGGCAGGTGAACGTGCTCGACACCCTCCGTGCGTGGGCCGATCCGGTTGAGAACGTCGTCCCCGAGCAGCTCGTGTATCCGGAAGGCACGACGCCCTCGGACGTGCAGGAGCAGAACGCGGTGGCCATGACGTCGTCGCAGGAGTCCGCGATCGCCGCCGCCCTGTCGCACGAGGACATCGACTTCACCGAGGAGCTGTCCGTCGCCGGCTTCGCCGAGGACTCCGCATCGGAGGGGATCCTGCGGTCGGGTGACGTCCTCCGCAGCGTCGACGGTCGCCCGATCGAGGACATCGACGTCCTGCGGTCCACCCTCGCCGATGCAGGGGGTGCTCCGGCCGAGCTGGCCATCGTGCGGGAGGGAGCCGAACAAACGGTCACCGTGACGCCGAAGGAGTCGGAGGCGGGCGGCTACCAGCTCGGGATCGTCCTGTCGTCGACGTTCGACTTCCCGTTCCAGGTCACGATCCAGCTCGACAACGTGGGTGGGCCCTCGGCCGGCACCATGTTCGCGCTCGGCATCATCGATACGCTCACGGAGGGGGACCTGACCGGCGGCAGGCACTTCGCAGGAACCGGCACCATCGACTCCGCGGGAGCGGTAGGCCCGATCGGGGGGATCGCGCAGAAGCTGGTCGGAGCTCGATCCAGCGGCGCGGAGTTCTTCCTCGCTCCGGCGGACAACTGCGGGGACGTCGTCGGGCACATCCCCGACGGGCTCACCGTCGTCAAGGTGGAGACACTCGACGACGCTGTGCAGGCCGTCGAGTCGTTGGGCTCCGGCGGCGACGCGTCTGGATTGCCCTCCTGCTGAGTTCGCAGCAATCGCCACCACGGCAGGTGCTGCAGGTTCAAGCCCTCCGACGACACGGTTCGATGACGATCCTCCGCCTCCGGCGATCAGCGGGAACCTAATTGGTCCGCCTGATCGTGGACAGGGCAGAATGAAAACACGAAGGGCGTGACTGCGCGCTGTCTTCTGTCCGTGTGCGGGCTGGGGGAGCGTTGTGGAACACCGGTCGTCGTGACCCGCAGCAGCTAACGATGAGGTAGATGTGACATCCGGACCAGACCGTCCGTTCGGCAGTAGGCCGAGCCCAGCAAGTGCAGCAACGAGCCGGCGCCGCAGCCCGCTGATACCGACCATCATCGTCGTGGCGGTGATCGTGATCGCGTTCGTCTACCTGTCCCAGGTCTACGCCGACGTGCTCTGGTACCAGCAACTCGGGTTCCTCGAAGTGTTCGTGACGGAGAACCTGTCGCGGATCGTCCTCTTCGTCATCGCGTTCCTCGTCATGGCCGGAGCCGTGTTCTTCAGCCTCCGCATCGCGTTCCGGAGCCGCCCGATCTACGCCCCGGACAGCGCCATCCAGGACAACCTCAACCGCTACCAGGCGCAGCTCGAGCCCATTCGCCGGCTGCTGATGCTCGGGATCCCGGTGGTCCTCGGAGCGTTCGCCGGAACGGCCGCCTCCTCGCAGTGGCAGGAGGTGCTGCTGTTCCTGAACCAGGAGCCGTTCGGCAAGCAGGACCCCGAGTTCGGCATGGACTACGCCTTCTACATGTTCACCCTGCCGTTCCTGAGCTTCGTCCTCGGGTTCCTCATCAGTGTGGTCATCATCAGTGCCATCGCGACGATCCTCACGCACTACCTCTACGGGGGCATCCGCCTGGAGGAGAAGGGGCTCTTCACCACGAAGGCCGCCCGCATCCAGATCGCCGTCGTCGCTGCACTCTTCCTCGTCCTGCAGGGCGTCAACTACTGGCTCGACCGCTACGACACCCTGCTCAACCAGGGCACCTGGGCCGGCGCCCTCTACACCGACGTCAACGCGGTCATCCCGACTAAGGCGATCCTCGCGGTCGCCGCGATCATCGTCGCGGTCCTCTTCGTGGCGTCGGCCTTCATCGGCCGCTGGCGCCTCCCGCTCATCGGCACGGCGATGCTGATCATCACGGCGCTGCTCGCCGGCGGCGTCTACCCGGCAGTCGTGCAGCGCTTCCAGGTGCGCCCGTCCGAACTCAGCCTCGAGAGCCAGTTCATCGACCGCAACATCGACCTCACCCGGGAGGCCTACGGGCTGGACCAGGTGGAGGTGGAGCCCTACACGCCGGAGGCAGTCCCGCAGGCGGGAGCGCTCGGCGACGACGGGGAGACCACTGCCAACATCCGCCTCCTGGACCCGAACCTCGTCTCGGACGCCTTCAGCCAGCTGCAGCAGTTCCGCCAGTACTACCAGTTCCCCGAGACCCTCAACGTGGACCGGTACGAGATCGACGGCGAGGTGCAGGACACCGTCATCGCCGTCCGTGAACTTGACACCAACGGTGTCCCTGACGGGTGGGTCAACGAGCACGTCTTCTACACCCATGGCTACGGCGTGGTGGCGGCAGCCGGTTCGACCGTCCAGCCCGACGGCCGTCCGTCCTTCCTGCAGTCGGGTATCCCCAGTACGGGAGTGCTCGGCGACGAGTCGACGTACGAGCCCCGCATCTACTTTGGTGAGGATTCACCCGAGTACTCGGTGGTCGGCGCTCCCGAGGGCCAGGCACCGGCGGAGATCGACCGTCCCCAGAACGAGAACTCCGACAATGAGTCCCGGACGACCTTCAGCGGTGAGGGTGGACCGGATGTGGCCAATGCCTTCAACCGTCTCGTCTATGCCCTGAAGTTCCAGTCCACGGACCTGCTGCTCTCGGACCAGGTCAACAGCTCGTCGCAGATCCTCTACGACCGTGATCCCGTGGACCGCGTGCGCAAGGTGGCTCCGTACCTGACCCTTGACGGCAACAGCTATCCGGCGATCGTCGACGGCCGCGTCAAGTGGATCATCGACGGCTACACGACGAGCGCGAGCTTCCCCTACTCGACCGAGCAGGAGCTGGAGTCGGCGACACAGGATTCGCAGACCGCGGAAGGGCTCGCCACGGCACTGCCCGCCGAGCGCGTCAACTACATCCGCAATGCCGTCAAGGCGACCGTGGATGCCTACGACGGCTCCGTCAACCTGTATGCCTGGGACGACCAGGATCCGGTGCTGAAGTCGTGGCAGAACGTGTACCCCTCGTCGTTGAAGCCCTTCAGCGAGATGTCGGCCGATCTCATGGCCCACGTCCGCTACCCGGAGGATCTGTTCAAGGTGCAGCGCGAACTGCTCGCCCGGTACCACGTGACCGACACGGACGCCTTCTACAACAACAGCGAGGCCTGGAACGTACCGGGTGACCCGGGCCAGACTTCCGACGGGCAGACGTCGACGGCGCTCACCGACCGCCAGCCGCCGTTCTACCTGACGCTGCAGATGCCGAACCAGGATCAGGCCGCGTTCTCCCTCACCACGCCGTTCATCCCCTTCGTACCGGCGGGGCAGACCCCGAGGAACGTGCTCTACGGATTCCTGGCCGCGAACGGTGATGCGGGAACCGGCGAGGACGGCGTCAAGAGCGAGGACTACGGACGCCTGACGCTCCTCGACAGCTCCGGCCAGGATTCCGTGGTGGGCCCGGGCCAGGCGCAGAACCTGTTCAACTCGGACACCACCGTGTCCCAGGAGCTGAACCTGCTGCGGCAGGGCGCCTCCGAGGTGATCAACGGGAACCTGCTGACGCTGCCGATCGGCGGCGGTATCGCCTACGTGCAGCCCGTGTACGTGCAGTCCTCCGGCAGCTCCTCCTTCCCGGTCCTGCGTCGCGTCCTCGTGAGTTTCGGTGACGACGTCGGATTCGCACCGACCCTCGCCGAGGCCCTCGACCAGGTGTTCGATGGCAACTCGGGCGCCACCACGGGCGACGAGGAGAACGTCGGAGCCACTCCGGAGGATCCGGCGACGCCCGCTGAAGGTGGGGACGAGGGGGCGACCCCTGCTCCTACGCCGACGCCGGGAGCAACCTCGGGTGCCACCCCGCCGGCGACGAGCGGCGATCCGGCCGCGGACCTCCGCACGGCGCTCGACGACGCGAACACGGCCATCCAGGACGGTAACGCCGCCCTGGCAGCCGGCGACTTCGCCGCCTACGGTGAAGCGCAGGACCGGCTGCAGGATGCCCTGCAGCGCGCGCTCGACGCCGAAGCGCAGGTCTCGGGCTCAGGCGAGTAGTCCTCAGGAGCCCGGGCACCCGCTCGATTTGCCTCCTGGCCCCGCGGCCGGTAACGTTAGTTACACGCCGCGGGGTGGAGCAGTTCGGTAGCTCGCTGGGCTCATAACCCAGAGGTCACAGGTTCAAATCCTGTCCCCGCAACGGAGAAGAAGTCCGGTCCACCTGAGGGTGGGCCGGACTTCTTGCTGTGCAGGGAAGAGATCCGGCGGTAGCGACCGACCAGCGATCGCGTCGCGGCACCCGGGCCCCTGCCGCAGTCGCACCGTCGGCCTCGATGATTCCGCCGCCGACCGACCCGGAGTGGTGCCGGGCACGCCCTGCGCGTCCTTGCGCCGCCCTGCGCGTCCTTGCGCCGCCCTGCGCGTCCTTGCGTCGCCCGGTGCGTCCTTGCGTCGGCCTGCGCGTCCTTGCGCGGTCCTGGACGTCCTCGCCCTGCCCTGGGCCGCCCTGCGCGTCCTTGAGTCGCCCGGCGCCGCCCTGCGCGTCCTTGCGTCGCCTGGTGCCGCCCTGCGCGTCCTCGCGCGGTCTGGACGTCCTCAGGACTCCGAGAGCGCCTTGTACGCGCTGAGGGCGCGCTCCCTGCTCTCCTTGAGGTCCACGACCGGCGCCGGATATCCCGGTGCGGAGCCCTTCCACGGTTCGTGCACGTTCTCGGCGTCCGCCAGCTCCGGGACGAAGCGCACCAGATAGTCGCCCTTCGGGTCGAACTTCTTGCTCTGCAGGACGGGGTTGAAGATGCGGAAGTACGGGCTGGCATCGGCGCCGGAACCGGCCACCCACTGCCAACTCGCGGCGTTGCTGGCAGCATCGGCGTCGACGAGGCAGTCCCAGAAGAACTTCTCGCCGACCCGCCAGTCGATCATCAGGTTCTTGATGAGGAAGGATGCCGTAGCCATGCGGACACGGTTGTGCATCCAGCCGATCTCCCACAGTTGCCGCATCCCGGCGTCGATCAGCGGGTACCCCGTGCGTCCCCGCTGCCATGCCTCGAGCTCCGCCTGCGTCGAGCTCTCCCAGGTGAAGGCGTCGAATTCGGGACGGTAGTTCACCGTGGCGAGCTCGGGATTGAAATACAGCAGCTGCCAGCTGAACTCCCTCCACCCGAGCTCTGATCCGAAGACGCGGATGTCCTCGGCCGTGGAACTGTCCTTGTGGTCCTGGGCGGCGTGCCAGACCTCGAAGGGGCTGATCTCGCCGAAGCGCAGATGAGGGGAGAGCATGCTCGTGCCGTGGACGGCCGGGAGGTTCCGGCTGTTCTTGTAGCCCTGCGCAGCGCCGTCGAGGAAGTCATCGAGCCGCTCGTGCGCGCCGGCCTCACCGGGCGTCCACGTGTCCCGGAGGCCCTGGGCCCAGTCGGGTTCGGTGGGAAGGAGGCCCCACGCAGGGAGCTCGTCGGAGTCCAGGCCGGGTCCGTCGGGCGATGAGAGCGAATCAGGCGCCGCCAACGGCGCGCGGGGGGTCCTGAAGGTGAGGCAGGCACGCCAGAAGGGCGTGAAGACCTTGTACGCCTGGCCCGACCCCGAGGTGACCTCCCACGGTTCGTACAACAGGTTCGCCTGGTAGCTCGTGGCGTCGACGCCGCGGTTGGTCAGGGACGACTTGAGGGACGAGTCTGCTGTACGCTCCGCGAGCCCGTACCGCCGGTTCCAGACCACCGCGTGGGCACCGCTGTCCTCCACGAGTCGGTGAATGACGTCACCGGCGGCGCCGCGGCGGAGTACGAGCGGGACGCCGAGCTGGTCGAGGGAGGCGCCCAGCGCCGAGAGGGAGTGGTGGAGCCACCATCGGGAGGCACCGCCGAGGGGACGAATGCCCTCCGTCTCCTCGTCGAGCACGTAGCAGGCGACGACGTCGTCCCCGCTGTCCGCGGCCGCGACCAGCGCGGGGTTGTCGGAAATACGGAGATCGTCGCGGAACCACACCAGTGTCACAGCCATGGCCTCAATCTAGACCGTGCCACCGACGCGCCGGACAGGGCGGACGGCAGGGGGATCATGGCTGCGCGGCCATGATCCCCCTGTGCTATGCAGGCGCCACGGCGCCCCTACCGATCAGTAGGTGGTCTCGCCCGTCGTCGATGGCGTCCCGTCGGCGGCACCGCTGCCGGTACCCTGACCGATCGCCGACTGCGATCCGGAGCCGGACTTCAATGCTGCGAGGCGCGCCTCGATCTCCGTCTGCTCGCCGAGGTCCTCCAGGCTCTCGAACTGCGCATCCAGGCTCGACGACGCAAGCTCCTGCTGTCCACGGACCTTGGCCTCCTCGCGCCGGATCTTCTCCTCGAAACGGCCCACCTCGCTGGTGGGGTCCATGAAGTCGATGCTCTTCACGGCGTCGTGCACCTGCTGCTGCGCCTGGGCGGTCCGGGCCCGCGCGATGAGCTGGTCGCGCTTGACGGTCAGCTCGCCGAGCTTGCCCTTCATCTGGTTGAGGCCGTCCTTGAGCTTGTCCACGATCTCGGTCTGGGACGCGATGGTCGGCTCGGCGCCCTTTGCCTCGTTCTCGGCGGCCATCTGGCGCTGGATCGCGACCTTGGCGAGATTGTCGAACTTCTGGGCGTCGGTGGTGTCGCCGGTCCCGCGGTACTCGTCCGCCTTGCGCGAGGCGGCAAGGGCCTTGTTGCCCCAGCTCCGTGCGTTCTCCACGTCCTCGTTGTAGTCGTCCTGCATCATGCGGAGGTTGCCGATCGTCTGCGCGACGGCACTCTCGGCCTCGGCGATGCTGTTGGTGTAGTCACGGACCATCTGGTCGAGCATCTTCTGCGGATCCTCCGCCTGATCGAGCAACGAGTTGATGTTGGCTCGCGTGAGCTGGGCGATCCTGCCGAAAATTGACTGCTTTACCATTGATTTTCCCTTTCGATTCTTCATGATGGTCTATGCCCTGCAGGTGGGGGAGCGGCTAGAAGTCGCCTCCTCCACCGCCGAAGTCGCCGAAGCCGCCGCCTCCGCCGTCGAATCCGCCGAAGCCTCCTCCACCGAAGCTGCCACCGCCTCCGTCGAACCCGCCCCCGCCGTCGCCGCCGCCGAAGCCGCCGCCTCCGAACCCTCCTCCACCGAAGCCCCCTCCGTTGAGGATGGAGCCGAGGAGAATACCGCCGAGCAGCGCGCCTCCCATGCCGTCCCCGCCACGGCCGCCGTACATGCCACCCATGCCCATGCCGCCGCGCCCGAAGCCTTCCACGTCCTGCTCGGCGAGCTGGGCCGCGTGATCGGCGAGGGTGGCGGCCTGCTGGGCGTGGGACAGGGCGGTCACCGGATCGGACCGCTGCAGATCGAGCGCGTGGTCGAGGTTCCGCTCCGCCTCGGCCAGGCGTGTTCGTGCCTCGCTGCCGACGCCGCCCCGTCGAGCCCGGATGTAATCGGCGGTACCGGAGATGCTGGACTGCGCAGCGATGATCGCGTGCTGGAGCGAGTCCTGCGCACGCCGGGCATTCTCCGCCTGGTCACGGACGCCACCGAGAGCGGCGTCGAGCTGCGCGTGCGCCGCCTCGAGCCGCTGCAGCAGGGCCAGGGGATTGCTCCGCGCGCTCTGGCGCTCCTGCCGGACGGTGGTGACGGCGGACTGCACGGCGGCGATCGGCCCGGCGAGGTCCCTGTACTGCCCCGTCCGGTCCATGGCCTGGGCCTGCGCGAGGTCCTGCTCCGTCTCGGGGAGCGCGCGCTCGAGCTCGCGCTCCGCTGCAGCCAGTTCCTCGGACCGCTTGTCGATCGCGTCGAGCAGGACGGTGCTCTGGTGGACGGCCTCCTCGGCGGCACGGACGGCGACGACGGCGCGGCCGGTGTCACCCGCCGCCATGCGCGACTGCGCCTCGGTCGCCGCGCTGTCCACGAAGGAGAGGCGCTCCCGAGCCTGTTCGATGTTGTCGGCCACCTGGCTCGTGGCGGTATCGGGGTAGCGCCCCTGCAGCGATCTGAGGCTCTGCTCCGCGGCGCTGAAGCGACGGCGGGCCTGCTCGGCGGCGGACTCCGCGCCGGCGAGCGCCTCGGGCGCGTTCCGCTCGAGCTCGCGCAAGGCGTCGAAATCGGCCTTGTGCGCCTGCAGGGAGGAGTTGACGTCCTCACAGCGGCGGATGATCTCGCCGAGCCACTCGCGCTGCTGCTCCTCGGTGTCGGGGATGTGGTCGTCCAGCTGCTGCTGGAGCTTGAAGGATTCGCTCATGTGGCCCTTCGCGGCCGCGATGTCCTGCGAGAAGGTGGTGATCGCCTCGGCGCCGTACTGGGCCTCCGCGAAACCGAGCTCCTGCTCGCTCGACTTGATGGCGTCGTCCGCCGCGACGAGCAGGCTGCCGGCGCGGGTGCGGAGGTCCTCGACGCTCAGTCCGGCCAGGGGATCGACGACCTCACCGTTCGCCGACGGGACCGGCCCGTAGCCGTACTCCTCGCGATTGCGCTGCGCACTGTTGCCGTTGCGGTTCTTCAGCAGCAGGTAGCCGCCTGCGCCGGCGACGGCGACGAGCCCGCCCACGAGGACGAGGCCTCCGAGGGCTCCGCCGCCGGAGGAGGTGCCGGTGCCCGACGACGAGCCGCCGGTACCTCCATCGGTGGTGCCACCCCCGGTGCCGCCGGATCCCGACAGGGCCTCGGACGTGCCCTGGACTGCGGCCAGGCCGGCTCCTGCGAAATCCCTACCCTGCCGCAGCTCCGGTTCGATGTACTCGCTGTAGATGGCCTGGCCCTGTCCGCCGACTGCTGAACCGCTCCCCACGACGTAGGTGGCAGCACCTTGCTCGACGGCGATGGCCAGCAGGCCCTCATTGGACGTCTCGTCGTTCAGCTGGGCCGTGGTCGTGGCCCAGTCGTTACGATCTGAGGGATTCTCGAAGGTGTCGACATAGGCGACCCGCACCGTGAAGCCCTCCTGCGAGCGGAGCTCCTCGATCGCGGCCTCCAGGTCGGCCTCCTCGCTGTCCGAGAGCGCATCCGCGGCGTCGACGACGTAGTCGCGCGCGGAGAAGGTGAGCGGCTCGTCGGCGACAGCCGCCACGCTCGTGAACAGTGGGACGGCCACGACGGCGCCCACGACAGCAGAGACGCAGATGCGCCTGCTCGACATTCGCATTTTCGACCCTTCAGCACGTCCCCCGAGCCGCACCCGATCCCAGGACTGGGGTCGGCGGATGCCGGAGGCTCCCTGTCTTCCCGATTCTATGGTTGGGGTAGGGGAGCGTCCACCACGACTCCTGCGCCCCTAGCGAAAGCGCAGCGGCCTGCCGCGAAGCCACACACCGGGTAGGCGCAGGCCGGGGAGTGACCGGATCGCACTCCTTCCGGCGCCGTCTCCCCCTGCGCATCCCCTCGTGGTCCATGTCTGCCCGGTACGCACGAATGCCTCGCGGTGGACCATGCGAGCATTGCGCCCTCGAAAGCGGAGGATACTGGGTGCGGACGTGTCGGTTCAGGCATTCGAGCAGGCGAGAGGTTCCAGCAACCTCCCAGACACTGCACAGCGAATGTAAGCGTGACGCTCAGCAGCCGTTGCCATGATGTGGTCAACAGCAACGAAAGGACTCCCCGTGAACGAGCAGCCAGGCTCCCAGGGCAACCCGGAACGCCCCCTCCCTCCTCAGCCGCAGACCCCGCCGACATGGGGGACGGGCTGGAACCGGGGGGAGAGTTCGAACCACCAGGGCGCAGACGGAGGCGGGGCCGCGTCACACGCGCAGCCCGAGCCGCAGAACCCGCCGGCCCACGGAGCAGGGCACACCGGCGAGGCCTACCCTGAGACGGCCGCGCAGCAGGTATCACACCCGCGCACGGCCCAGCACCAGGCGGCACCTCTGCCCGCGCAGGCAGCCGATCCGCGGCAGCAGGCCTTCCAGCAGGCGCAGGCCGTGCCCCACCCGGCCTACGCGGGCCACCAGCCCTTCTACGGCGAGCAGAGCGGGTACGGCCGGCCCGGTCAGCCCTCGAACGGTCGCGGCACCGTGAAGGAGCGCAAGCGCGTCGGCCTCGCCACGTTCGCCGCGGGCGTCCTCGTCGCGGGGCTCATCGGCGGTGGTGTGGCCACCGCGGGCGTGAATGCCCTGGACGGAGGCACGACGGCGGCAACGAACCAGTCGGCGCCCGAGTCGGTCGTCGTCAACAACACGGATGACGTGAACACCATCACGGGCGCGGCCGTCACCGCGTCACCGAGTGTCGTCACGATCGCGGTGAGCGGAGGGAGCGCCAGCGGATCCGGATCGGGCATCATCCTCGACACCGACGGGCACATCCTCACCAATACGCACGTCGTGACTCTCGGCGGGCAGGTGTCCGATCCCTCGGTGGAGGTCAAGCTGAACGACGGACGTGTCTTCCCCGCCACGGTGGTCGGCACCGATCCGCTCAGCGACCTCGCCGTCATCAAGGTGGACGCCCCCGACCTGAAGGCAGCCACGCTCGGCAACTCCGACGAACTGAACGTCGGTGACACAGCGATCGCGATCGGTGCTCCGCTCGGACTCAGTGGCACCGTCACCGACGGGATCGTCTCGACGCTCAACCGGACCATCAGCGTGGCGTCCTCCGCGGTTCCCGAGGAGCAGCCCGACAGCAGCGGCTCCGAGGACGGTGAGGGCTTCAACTTCCTGCCGCCGGGAGGGTCCGGCGGTCAGCAGACCCAGTCCCAGGGTTCCATCTACCTGAACGTCATCCAGACGGACGCCGCCATCAATCAGGGCAACTCGGGTGGCGCGCTGGTCGACGCCGACGGCCGGATCATCGGGGTCAATGTGGCGATCGCCTCGGCGGGATCCGGCGAGTCGACCGGCAACATCGGCGTCGGCTTCTCCATCCCGATCAACTATGCGGACCGCATCGCCCAGGAGATCATCGCCGACGGCGAGGCCACCCACGGGTTCCTCGGTGTCAGTGTCACGGCTGCGGCCGGCGACGGCTCGCAGTCGGACTCGTCCTTCTCGTCGGGCGCGCTCGTCGAGTCGGTCGAACCGGGATCCCCGGCGGAGGGCGCCTCCCTCGAGGTCGGCGACGTCATCACGAAGGTCGGCACCTTCACGATCTCCGATCCCCAGTCGCTCACCGCGGCCGTCCGGATCCAGACCGTCGGCCAGCAGGTACCGGTCGAGATCATCCGCGGGGGTGAGAGCCGCACCATCGAGGTCACGCTCGCGCAGGCTCCCACGCCCTGACCTACCCCCAGGGCGGTTCGACCGAGGTCCGACCGCCCTCCGTACGGGTCGGCGGTCCCGCTGCACACCGCTGACCGCTTCCAGCAGCACCCCGGAAGCACCCCAGAAGTACCGCAGAGGTACCGCAGAAGCACCGCGAAGAGAAGGCGGACCCGGATCAGGGTCCGCCTTCTGTTCGTCGGACCGGTGCAGGCGCAGTGCCGACGGCGGATCCGGCCCGCGCCTGCGCCCGGGCACAGGCGTCACCGCGCTGTGGTTAGCTAGGCGGTGGGAAGATCCCCGAACGAGGAAGGTCATCAATGGACGAGGCCCCAGCAAACGGACTGCACATCGCGGTCCTCGTGAAGCATGTTCCCGACGCCCAGTTCGACCGGCACATCAGCGGTGACGATCTGACGACGGTCCGTTCGGAGAGCATCCTGTCGGAGCTCGACGAGTACGCCCTCGAGGCGGCGCTCCAGCTGGTCGAGACGCACGGGGGACCAGCATCCGGCCATCGCATCACGGCGATCACGATGGGGCCCGCAGGCGCCGTCGCCGCCGTGAAGAAGTCCCTCCAGATCGGGGCCGACGACGGTGTGCACCTGACCGACGAGGCCCTCGGCGGCTCCGACGCCTCCGCCACCTCAAAGGCCCTCGCAGCCCTCCTGCGGCACGTCGGTCCCTTCGACCTGATCCTCACCGGCATGGCCTCCACGGACGGGGAGACCTCCCTCGTGCCCGCGCAGCTCGCCGAGCGCCTCGCCCTGCCCCAGGTCACCTTCGCCGCCTCACTCGACCTCACCCCCGGCGACGACGGCTGGAAGCTGGCGGCCCGTCGCGACAACGACACCTTCGCAGAGACGATCGAGGCCCCGCTTCCCGCCCTGGTCTCGGTGACGGATCAGATCAACGACCCCCGCTACCCCAACTTCAAGGGCATCATGGCGGCCAAGAAGAAGCAGATCCAGGTCCTGTCCCTGACCGACATCGGCCTCGAACCGGCCGAGGTCGGTCTCGAGGGATCGTGGACCAGGGTCGAGGCCGCCGCGCCGCGGCCGCCGCGCACCCAGGGTGTCCTGATCACGGACGAGGGCGACGCCGGTATCCGGCTCGTCGATTTTCTCGCCGGCCAGAAGCTCCTCTAGTCCGATGCTCGCCTTCCTTCCCGGAGTCCGCCCATGACCACAGTCCTCGTCTTCCTCGACCACGCCGGAGCGAGCCTCGCCAAGAGCGAGCGCGAGCTCCTCTCCCTCGGTGCCACGCTGGGCGACGTCGTCGTCGCCCTCGCGGGGGAGGCCGAGCAGGCCTACCTCGACGGCATCGGCTCCTACGGGGTCGGGGAGGTCTACCGCCCGGACTCCGCCGAGGCGTCCGACGTCCTCGTCGCGGGCAAGGCCGTCTTCCTTACGGAGGCGGTCCGTGCCTCGGGCGCGGAGATCCTGCTGCTTGGGAACTCCTACGAGATGAAGGAGATCGCCGCGCGGGTTGGCGTCCGGCTCGAGTCCGGTGTCATCACGGACGTCGTCGCCCTCGCGGGGGACCTGACGGCGACCAAGGCCGATTTCGCCGGGTCCTATTCCGTCGACTGCCGCGTGACCACCGGGATCGCCGTCCTCACCATCAAGCCCAACAGCGTCGAGGCGACCGAGGCCGGGCTCCCGTCCCCGCCCCGCGAGGTGCGGATCCCCGTGGAGGTCCCCGAGGCGGTCGCCAGGATCACCGGGCGGACGGACAAGCCGGTGAGCGGGCGCCCCGAACTCGCGGAAGCCCGGGTGATCGTCGCCGGTGGGCGCGGGGTGGACGGGAACTTCGGACCGCTCGAGGACCTCGCCGACGCCCTCGGCGGTGCGGTCGGTGCGTCCCGCGCGGCGACCGATGCCGGGTGGATCGAGCACTCGGCGCAGATCGGGCAGACGGGCAAGACCGTGTCCCCGCAGCTCTACATCTCCGCCGGGATCTCCGGTGCCATCCAGCAGAAAGCCGGGATGCAGACCTCCAAGGTCATCGTCGCGATCAACAAGGATGCTGATTCTCCCGTGTTCGAGATCGCGGACTTCGGGATCGTGGGTGACCTCTTCACCGTGCTGCCCCAGGCCACCGAAGAGATCCGGAAGCGCGGGCTGTAGGGCATGGCCGAGGACGGACAGCCTGCCGCGCCCCGCCGGGTCCTGGTGTTCGCCGCCCATCCTGATGACATCGACTTCGGCGCCTCGGCGACGATCGCGTCGTGGACGGCCGGTGGCGCTTCGGTGGAGTACTGCGTCCTGACCGACGGCGACGCCGGCGGCTTCAGCGATGAGGATCGCCCGGGCATCGCTGCACTCCGGCGGCAGGAGCAGCGTGCAGCAGCAGCGCTCGTGGGCGTGCAGGAGGTGACTTTCCTCGGCGAGCCGGACGGGTACCTCGAACCCACCGACGCCGTCATCCGGGAGATCGTCCGGCGCATGCGCGAGGTCCAGCCCGACGTGGTGCTCTCCATGCACCCGGAGCGGAGCTGGGACAGGATCCAGAAGAGTCACCCGGATCATCTCGCGTGTGGCGAGGCAGTGACGAGGGCCGTCTACCCGGCCGTCGAGAATCCCTTCGCCTACCCGGAACTGGAGGCGGCTGGGCTGCACAGCTATCGGGTGCCCTGGCTGTGGTTCTACGGATCACCAACCCACCACGAGAACCGCTTCGTCGACGTCACCGGCAGGGAGGACCAGAAGATCGCGGCGATCACCGCGCATCGCAGCCAGCACCCCGATGTGGACCGCATGCAGACCCGGGTTCGTGCCTTCCTCCAGGACAATGCCCGGAGGGGCGGACTACCCGAGGGCCGCAGTGCCGAGGCCTTCCACGTGGTCGGCGTCAACACCGATAAGACCATCGCGGGCTTCTAGTCCGTCCGGTCAGACGCCTGCCATCCGTCGTCCCGTCCACGTGAACCTGTTCCCGCCCGCCGGCAGGGAGCTGCCTTCCCTGTGGGCAGTGCGAATGGACTGCCCACGGAATGAGAAGAGCCCCGCCGATGACCCGGCGGGGCTCTTCTCAGGTGCTCAGCGTGCTACCAGCCGCCGTGGTCACGCTCCGAGCGGGATCTGGGCGACGATGGGGAGCGTCGGTACCTCGGAGCCGCCCTCCGGCTCGACCGTGATGGCCAGGGCACTGAATCCGCTGATGTCGGACACCTCGGTGACCTTGCCTCCCGAGACGTCCTCGCCGGTCATGGTGCTGACCGAGATCGGGGCCGTCCCATCGGCAGGGACACGCCACATCTGGTAGACGAAGCCCTCGGCAGGAGCGGGAACCCCGGTCAGCGTGACGACGGCGGCGTCCTCCTCGCCGGAGACCGCGAGTTCGGCGGTGCCTCCGGACTGGAGGGTGAGCTCCTCGGTGCGGACATCGGAGGCCTGCAGTACCTGCTGCTCGAGGCTCGTCTGCTGCAGGTTCTGGGCGATGGTCACGCCGCCCACGGCGAGGACCACCGCTGCGGCAGCGGCGACGACCCAGCGGGCTGCCCGGGAGGACATCGATGCCTTGGCTGCCCTGCGGCCGGCCAGTTCATCGGGGACACCGCTGACGTCGGAGCCCCGCGGTGCGGTGGACCCGGAGAGCCCTCCGGCAGTTCCGAAGGTGGTGGGGGCCTCGGGGCCGCCGGTTCGGGCGCCGGGGAGCTGCGCCACGATCCGCTCGAAGAGGTCTGCGGGAGGGTCGATCTGATCCGTGGCGTAGGCCGAGGCGACCGTCTCGCGGCACGTGCGGACACGGTCTGCGAAGGTGACGCCTACGGCCGGATCGACGTCCTCCAGGAACGCTTCGATGACCTGGCGTTCCTCGGCGCTGATGGCATCGAGCGCATAGAGTTCCGCCCACTCGAGCACGTGGCCACGGGCCAGGTCGGTGTCGAGGTCATCTGCAAATTGTCTGTTCATATCCTTGTCCTGCATCTCAGTTCACCCCCAAGCATGTCTTGAGTCGGAGTAATCCATCCCGGATTCTCGATTTGATGGTCGGTACCGCGACGCCGAGTTTCTCAGCCACCTCGCGGTAGGTGAGGCCGCCGTAGTAGGCCATTTTCACCGATTCCTGCTGGGTCGCGGTGAGCGTGTCCAGACACCTCACCACGCTCTCGGCCTCGAGGCGTTGCGTGACGGTGTCGACGACGTCGTCATGATCGATGGTCTGCGTCGCCGCCCCGTACCGCGCTTCACGGTCCGTGGCGCTCTGCTCCGAGCGCACCTTGTCCACGGCCCGCCGATGAGCCAGCGTCATGAGCCAGGCCATCGGACTGCCGAGCGCGGGGTTGAAGCGGTCCGCGGTGTTCCAGACCTGGAGGTAGACCTCCTGGGTCGCGTCCTCGCTCAGTTCCGGATCGATGAGCACCCGCCGGGCGAGTCCGTAGACCCGCTTCGACGTCTGCTCGTAGAACAGCGCGAAGGCCGTGCGGTCCTGCTGCGCGGTCCGCAACAGCAGATCGGTCAGGGTGGGACCGGCGCTGGGATCAACGGCCACCTCGTCCGCTGCGGGTGAGATGGGACTGACCCGGCTTACTCGTGGCGTTTCCATAGGGCTCCAGCATAAAGCGCCGGATGCCTCAAACCGAATAGCATCGGGAGGGTCGTGCCGCGGGGGACGAACCCGTCCCTGCTGCAATAGCACCATCCATTCCTCCGATCGCTGCGGGGCTCTGCCCCGTCACCCATCATTCGAAGCAGGTGCAGCGCCGGATGGCTCGGTGGTGCAGCTACTGCTCCGGCCGGGAGGCGACGGCGATGAGGGAATCGGCGTTCAGGACGAAGTCGTCACCGAGCCGGCCCACAAAGGTGTCACGGACCCGGGCGAGGGCTTCGGCATCGTCCGGGAGAAGCCCCCGGTAGCCGCTGCCGAGGGCCAGCGACCAGGCGTAGTCGGCTTCGAGGGGGACGGCCAGGCCTAGCTTCTCGACCGTGATGTCGGTGAGCCCACGCGCGGCCAGCCACGCCTGAAGACAATCCGCGGAGGCGAGGCGCCGACAGTTCTCGACGAAGACGGGGGCTGCGGGAGGGTCGATGCCCTCCCCGCCCGGCCCCCCGGGCTCGATCCGTTCCGTATCGACGGCGCGAAGGACCTCCAGCAGCAGCTCGCCGAAGGGCTCGAGGGCGCCGTCGTCCCAGGCGCTCATGGCCACCCGACCGCCGGGACGCAGCATCTGCACGATCCGATCCATCCCGGTGTCCATGTCGTCCAGGAGGAAGATCCCGTAGCAGCTGATGACGGCGTCGTACTGCTCCTCGGGGACCCAGTCGGCAGGCTCGACGCGGTGGAACGAGACGTTGCCGAGTCCGAGCGCCTCGGTCTTCACCGCCGCGAGCTCGATCATGGCCGTGGAGCGGTCGATCGCATCCACCCGGCCGGCGGGACCCGCCAGCTGTGCGGCGGGCACCGTGCCGCTACCCGTGCCGGCGAACAGGTCGAGGACCCGCTCGCCCACGAGGATGTCGGCCGCGGCGACGACGGCATTGCTCACCGGGTTCCACACAGCGGGCGCGAGGCGGTCGAAGTCCTCTGCGCCGCCGTCGGGCAGGGTTGCGGCATGGCGAGCGGGCATGGAGGCTCCTAGGCGGGGTTCATCGCTGGGCACCTGCGAAGTCCTGCTGGCGCCAGGCTTCGTAGAGCACGATGGATGCGGTGTTGGCGAGGTTGAGCGATCGGCGCGAGGGGAGCATGGGGACCCGGACGCGGGCGGTGACGCGGGCGTCCTCCTTGACCTCCTGCGGCAGTCCGTCGGACTCCCGTCCGAACATGAGGACGTCCGAGGGCTCGTAGGCGATGTCCGTGTAGGAGACGTCACCGTCGGAGGTGTACGCGAAGACCCGCCGGGGCTGCAGCGCGGTCCATGCGTCCTCGAGGTCACGGTGCACGTGCAGCACCGTGAGGTCGTGGTAGTCCAGGCCGGCGCGCTTCAGCTTGGAGTCCTCGAGGCTGAAGCCCAGGGGTTCCACGAGGTGCAGCTCCGCACCGGCAACGGCGGCGAGTCGAATGGCGGCTCCCGTGTTGCCGGGTATTTCAGGAGTGTGGAAGAGGATGCGGAACACGACCCCATCCTAACTTTCCGCGGCGGCGAGCAGACGCGCGAGCACCGGCAGCTGCACCACGCCCGGTGACGGCCCGGAGGCGAGGAAGGACCGGATGGTCCGGACCGCGGTGCCGGCGTTGACCACCTGGACGAGGCCGGGCGCCGACCGGTCGAATCCCGGGGGGACGTCGATCACCGGGGCGAACGGGTTGTCGGGAGCGCCGTGGATGAGCACCCACCCGGCCACATTGCACTCGGGGAACATCTCCTGCAGGACCCGCACGCTCGCCCCCATGCGGTAGTCGACGGGCCGGCCCTGCTGCCGGAGGACACGTCCGTCCCAGGAGAACGTCCCCGGGGGAGCGGTGAAGGAGTCGATGACCGCCATGCGGTATCCGGCGAGCAGCACATGCCCGGCCTCGGTGTTCTCCCGGTCGTCGAACTCGAGCCCGTTGACGAGCCGCGCCGCCGGATAGGTGGGCAGCAGTGCGCGATCGAGCAGGGCAGCGGTCCGCAGTTCGCCGTCGATGCGCGCCCGGACCCCCGCGTTGAGCCTGCCGAACATGCCCGGTTGCCGGGGGGAACCGTGCAGCTGCTTCCCGGCGAGGATGAGCGGCACGGCAGGCGGGGACGACGGCGAGAAGGGCGGCAGGTAGGTGGCCGGAGCTCTGGCTGCTTCGTCGTCCTCGACCCGGGTGCGGGTGGGTTGTGGCGCACGGGCTGCGCCCGGGCGGCCGGCTGCGGCACCGGGGGCCGGTGGGGCGGCGGGCCGGCGTCGACCCGTCTCGGCGTCGTACCGTTCGCGTCGCAGCGGGTCGCTGAGCGTCTCGTAGGCCACGGCGACGTCGTGGAAGCGTGCCGCGCTCCCGCCGAGGTCCGGATGTGCCGCGCGGGCCGCGCGGCGGTAGGCGTCCTTGATGACCTTCGCGTCGGCTTCGGGAGGCACGCCGAGGACGTCGTAGTAGGACGTCCGTGCTGCCTCTGCCATCGATGGCCCTTCCTGGGGATGTTCGCGCCGACCGGTCATGGTGTCGGCGGTGGCGCGGTGTCGCCTCGCTCCGCCGTCCGGTACCACCCGAGACTAGAGGTCCGCCGGGGGCCGCACAAAAATCCGGACGGAACGGCTGCCCGTGCCGACCCAGGTACAACGGTGCAGTCCGCCGGTAAGTTCTCGGGAGTGACGGGACCCACCCGGCTGCGCCGACGCGGCGTACCGGCGGTCAGGCGCCCCGCCGGTACAGCGCGTAGAGGGCGGACTCCTCGGTGAGGAGGGAGGCGAGATCCATCGGGACGGAGTCCTTCGGACTGTCGCCCGTCGAGATGCGCGGCCCCTCACCGCCCGCGAGGAGAGGACTGATGGACAGGGCCAGTTCGTCCACGGTGTGCGAGCGGGTGAAGTCGCCCAGGACGGCGGGTCCGCCCTCGCACAGGACCTTCAGCAGTCCACGCCGGCCGAGCTCGGCGAGGACCGCGGGAGCCTCGACGGTCCCGGTGCCGCAGTCGACGACGTCGGCCACGGCCGACAGGGCGGCCCGCCTGCCGGCGTCGGCGGTGCCGGCCGTGAGGATGACCGGGCGCACGGGTGCCCTCGTGAAGAAGCCGCTCTCCGGGTCGAGGTTCAGGCTGCCGGAGATCACCGCGATGGCCGGGTGCGCGGCGAGCCCGTGCTGTGATCGCCAGGCGCGTGCGTCGTCGTCGACCAGTTCCCCCTCGTAGCCCTCGGCGCGGATGGTGCCCGCGCCGACGAGGACGACGTCGGCGAGCCTCCGCAGCACCGTGAAGATCCGCTTGTCGCCGTCGTTCCCGAGGCCCGCGGAGAAGCCACCGCTCGTCGCTGCGCCGTCGGCCGCCGCCACGAAGTTGAACCGGACATAGGGCCGGTCCACGGCAGGGTAGGCGTAGTTGCGGTGCAGGGCCTCGTCGTCGAGGCCGGCGGAGGTACCGGTGCCGGGGCCGTTGTCGGCGGACGGGCCGGAGCCGGGGAGGAGGGAGATGATCATGGGGCCGCCGGTTCGTTGTAGTCGCCCATGTTGTGGCGGAGGTGAAGGGGTTCGCGCCAGCCGAGGACCGCCTCGGTGAGATCGATCGCCGCGCGGGATGCCGCGACGTTGTGCATGCGGAGCACCCGGGCACCGCCGAGGATGCAGATGACGGCCGCCGCGAGCGACCCCTCCACCCGCTCGCGCTTCGGGCGGTCGAGTGTCTCGCCGATGAAGTCCTTGTTGGAGACGGCGGCGAGCGTCGGGAAGCCGAGGCCCGCGATCTCCGCGAACCGTCGCGTGATCTCCAGCGAGTGCAGCGTGTTCTTGTTGAGGTCGTGCCCCGGGTCGACGAGGATCCGGTCCTCGCCGATGCCGAGCCGGACGGCGTCGTCGACCCTGCGGACGAGGAACTCCGCGACCTCGCGGACGACGTCGTCGTAGGTGGGACGCGGATAGACCGTGCGGGGAGCCGCGAGGCTGTGGGTGATCACGAGGTGCGCGCCGGCCTCGGCCACGACCGCGGCCATGTCCGGGTCCCGCAGGCCGGTCGTGTCGTTGACGACATTCGCCCCGGCCGCGAGCGCCTGGCGTGCCACCTCGGGAAGGAAGGTGTCCGCGGAGATGATCACCTCCGACACCGCGCGCACGGCGCTGATGACCGGGACGATCCGATCGGCTTCTTCGGCGGCGGGGATGGGCTCGCCGGGGGAGAACGGCGCGCCACCGATGTCCACCCAGTCCGCGCCGTCGTCGACGGCCTTCAGGGAGGCGTCCACCGCGGCCTGGAGCGCGAAGGTCGCTCCACCGTCGTAGAAGGAGTCCGGGGTCCGGTTGATGACGGCCATCAGGGCGACCTGGCGGTCGAAGTCGACGGTGCGCGTGCCGAAGGTGTGTACCGCGTGCCGGAAGCCGGGCAGATAGGTGCCGGGCGAGGAAGGAGCCGCTGCGTGACTGTCCACCCTGCATTCATACCACTGCACCCTGCGCGTCCCGCTGCAGGTCCGAGGTGGCACCGCCACCGTGACCGGCGCCACCGGAATGGGCTGCGCGGCGTGGCGCCCGTAGAATCGGAGCATGCCCGTGTATGTCGATCACGCGGCGACCACGCCCATCTCGGCGCCGGCGCTCGCCGCACTCACCCTCGAACTCAGCCGCAGCGGCAATCCCTCCTCGCTGCACGGCTCGGGTCGTCGTGCCCGGCGGTCGGTGGAGGAATCCCGCGAGACGCTCGCTGCGGCCGCCGGAGCACACGCCTCGGAGGTCGTCTTCACCTCCGGCGGCACCGAGGCGGACAACCTCGCCATCAAGGGCCTCTACTGGGCGCGCAGGTCCGCCGACGCGGCGCGCACCCGCATCCTCTGCAGTGCCGTGGAACACCACGCGGTGCAGGACACGGTCGAGTGGCTCGAGCGGCACGAGGGGGCCGAGGTCGTGTGGCTGCCCGTCGACGCTGCCGGCGTCGTGTCACTCGACGCCCTTGAGGCCGCGCTCGCGGAAGCGCCGGAGCGTACGGCCCTCGCCACGGTCATGTGGGCCAACAACGAGGTCGGGACGGTGCAGCCCGTCGAGGCCGTCGTCGCCGAAGCCGCCCGGTACGGCATCCCGGTCCACAGCGACGCGGTCCAGGCCTTCGGTTCCCTGCCGGTCTCCTTCGCCGCCTCCGGACTCGCCACCATGGCCGTCAGCGCCCACAAGATCGGCGGACCGGTGGGAGTCGGCGCGCTCCTCGTCCGCCGCGACGTCACCCTGACGCCCGTGCAGCACGGCGGCGGACAGGAGCGGGACATCCGATCGGGCACGCTCGACGGCGCGGGCATCGCGGGCTTCGCGGCCGCCGCGGACGACGCCGTCGCGCACCTTCCCGTCGAGGCGCCGCGTCTCGCGCGGCTCAGGAACCGCCTGATCGAGGGCATCGCGCGCCAGGTGCCCGACGCCGTCCTGCGCGGGATACCGCACCCCGCACCCGAGGGCGCGCGCCTGCCCGGCAACGTCCACTTCACCTTCCCCGGCTGCGAGGGGGATTCGCTCCTGTTCCTCCTCGACCTGGCGGGCATCGAGTCCTCGACCGGCTCGGCCTGCACCGCCGGCGTCCCGCGGCCCTCGCACGTCCTCCTCGCCATGGGCCTGAGCGAGGACGAGGCCCGCGGTGCGCAGCGTTTCAGCCTCGGGCATACATCCACGGAGGACGACGTTGACGCGGTGGTGGGTGCCATCGGTGACGCCTACGGGCGCGCCCGTACGGCGGGCATGGCAGGACACGCATCGACCATCCAGACGGCAGGGACGGGTTTTTCGGCATGAGGGTACTGGCAGCGATGAGCGGCGGCGTCGATTCCGCGGTGGCGGCGGCACGGGCGGTCGAGGCGGGGCATGACGTCGTCGGCGTCCACCTCGCGCTGTCCAGGATGCCCGGGACGCTCCGGACGGGCAGCCGGGGCTGCTGCACCATCGAGGACTCGAGGGACGCCTGGCGCGCCTGCGACATCCTCGGCATCCCCTACTACGTCTGGGACTTCTCGGAGCGGTTCAAGGCGGACGTCGTGGACGACTTCGTCGCCGAGTACGCCGCCGGACGCACCCCGAACCCCTGCATGCGCTGCAACGAGCGCATCAAGTTCGCCGCACTCCTCGAGAAGGCCCTGGCCCTCGGGTTCGACGCCGTCTGCACCGGACACTACGCCAAAGTCGTCGAGGACGCCGACGGCAACCCTGAGCTGCACCGCGCCGCCGACTGGGCGAAGGACCAGTCCTACGTGCTCGGGGTCCTGACGCACGAGCAGCTCCGGCACTCGATGTTCCCGCTCGCCGAGACGCCGTCGAAGGCCGAGGTCCGCGCCGAGGCCGAGCGCAGGGGCCTCTCGGTGGCGAACAAGCCCGACAGCCACGACATCTGCTTCATCCCGGATGGCGATACGCGCGGCTGGCTCGAGGAGCGGATCGAGATGACCGAAGGGGACATCCTCGACGTCGACGGTCAGCGGCTCGGCAGCCACCCCGGCGCCAATGCGTTCACCGTCGGCCAGCGTCGCGGCCTCAAGCTCGGCACGCCCGCCGCGGACGGCAAGCCCCGCTTCGTCCTCGAGATCCGGCCCAAGCAGAACGAGGTCGTCGTCGGCCCCGAGCACCTGCTCGCGATCGATGAGATGACCGGCATCAAGGTGTCCTGGGCAGGCCTGCCGATCGGGGAGGTCGCCACGGGTGAGGAGTTCGACTGCATGGCGCAGGTGCGTGCACACGGCGATCCCGTCGCCGCCCGGGCACGCGTCCACGCAGGCGCGGGCGCCACGACGCTCGTGGTCCGGTTGGTCGAGCCCATGCGCGGCGTCGCCCCGGGCCAGACCGTGGTGCTCTACCAGGGCACGCGTGTCCTCGGGCAGGCGACCATCGACGCCGCTCGCTCCGCGCTCCGACCGGACCTCGCGGCGGCCGAGGGCTAGTCGCAGTTCACGGACCCCCTCCGGGGTCTGCTTGACTGGAGTCATGACGCATCCCCGCAGTGGTTTCGACCCGTCTGCCAGCTCGCTCGCAGGGGGCGTCGCCCCCGAGGTGATGGCCGAACTGCTCTCCGTGAGGAGCTCGATCGACAACATCGACGCGACCCTCGTCTACCTGCTGGCCGAACGCTTCAAGGCGACGCAGCGCGTGGGCCACCTGAAGGCCGAGCACGATCTGCCCGCCGGGGACCCGCAGCGCGAGGCGGCGCAGATCGCCCGGCTCCGGATGCTCGCCGAGGAGGCGCAGCTCGACCCCGCGTTCGCCGAGAAGTTCCTGAACTTCATCATCTCCGAGGTCATCCGGCACCACCAGGCCATCTCGGAGAACCGCCGTCCGGAGGCGACCGGTGGGCCCCGTGCCTGAGATCGGCTCCGCGACCGTCAGGGCGACGGCTGCGGGGGACTGGCCCGGGACCGATCCCCTCGAGGCCGACCGCGCGGTGCGCGGCGAGTTCGGCGGGGCGAACATACCCTTCCTCCCGGCCCTGCCCGCGCGCGGACCCGGGAGTGACGACGTCGGCCGCACCCTGGGGATGCTCGTCGAGCTGCCGTTCGACCTGCAGCCGCACGGATGGCGTCTCGTCCAGCGCCCCGGGGCCGACCAGCGCCGCGCCGAATCCGCGCTGTCCTCCGACCTGAACGCGCTCGGGGACATCGCGGGCGCCGAGGACCGTCCTGCTGCCGCATTGAAGCTGCACCTGCACGGTCCGCTGTCGCTGGCCGCCGGGCTGCACCTGCACAGCGGCGAACGCGTCCTGATCGACCACGGGGCCCGGCGGGAGCTCTACGCGTCGTTGGCCGCGGGCGCGGCCGACGTCGTCCGGCGCGTGTCCTCCGTGGCGCGCGGCGCGGACCTCGTCATCCAGTTCGACGAACCCGATGCGGACAGGATCCTCAGCGGCCGGGTGCCGACGGCCAGCGGCTACCGTACCCTCCGCGCGATCGACCGGCGCGAGGCGACGGAGGCGTGGGGCCTCGTGGCGTCGTCGGTCCTGGCCGCCGGAGCGGTCGGCACCGTGCTCGCCCTCGGTACCACGGACACCGCGCTGGAAGCGGCCCGCGAGGTGGCCGGCACGGCCCTGGCCCTGCAGCTGCCCGCGATCTCCGACCGACAGTGGGAGGCGCTCGCCGAGGACGTCGAGGCCGGTCGGGCGCTCTGGCTGGCGATCCTGGATCCGCGGGCCATCACTCCACAGGTCAGCGCGCTCGTGGAGCCGGTCCTCGCCGCCTGGCGTCGCGTCGGCCTCCCGCCGCGAGCCCTCTCGGCCGTGACGGTCACGACGCCGTCGGGCCTCGCCACGCGCTCGCCGGCGGACGCGGTGCGGGCCCTGACGCGACTGGCCCAGGCCGCGGACGCCCTCGACCAGGTGCGCGCGGAGGGCTGACCGCGGCGACCGTCAGACGCGCTGCGGGCCCTGACGCGACTGGCCCAGGCCGCGGACGCCCTCGACGAGGTGCGCGCGGAGGGCTGACCGCGGCGACCGTCAGACGCGCTGTTCCCAACGGCTCGGCCGTGCGGTCGCGGGCAGGGCGCCGTCGAACGGATGGGTGGCGTACTCGAACACCCCCGCGTACACGAGCAGGGTGCCCAGCTGCCGGTGGATGACGTTCGTCGTGATGCGGAAGGCGCCGAGGTCGTCGTCCCACCACTGCTCGACGTAGGCGAGTGCGCCGAGGGCGTCGGGCAGGGGGAGCCGGAGCCCTGCGAACACGCGCGTCTGCGAGGAGACCATGCGCATGCGGCCCTGCTCCGAGGCGGTGCACGTCAGGAGCGTGGCCATCCGGCGGTGCCGCCCAACGTAGTCCGTGAGGATGCCGTCCTGCAGCGAGGTGGTGTCCTCGAAGACCCGCACCGCGGTGCCGAAGTCCAGTTCACGGCGCGCCGTGAGGGCCGGGCGTCCGAACGGATCGGTGTGCGGGTAGTTGTCGATCGTGAACGGCACGTCGGTGTTGTACTCGGGGAAGAACGCGTTCTCGAGCGCTGTCAGCCGGAAGGCCGGCCGCGCGAACCACGCGGGGGAACCGGCGACGTCGAACACACCCCGCCCGTGGCCGGCGAGGCCACTGCCGGCATGCAGGCCGAAATACTCGCGCAGCTCGGGCTGGAGTCGTCCGAACCCTGTACCCATCGCCTGCTGGTAGATCGAGGTCATGCTGCCCACTTCCGTCGCTCGGACAACCAGTCAACCATGACGCGCACGGTGGGCCGTGCGTGCGTGCGCAGCCGGGGGCTGCCCGGGACCTCGGGTTCCGCACCGAGCGCGTCCACCAGGCGGTCGCGCATCGCACGGGGGGAGCGAGGCGTACCCCGGGCGCCTCGACGGACAGGCAATCCCGTCACAGCCGGCCGGCGGCCTTGAGGCGGATGTACGCGTCGGCCAGCTGCGGCGGCAGCTCGGACGGCACGGCGTCCACGACCTCCGCCCCCAGCAACCGGATCTGCTGCGCCACGGCTGCGCGATCGAGCAGGGCGCGTTCGGCGGCGGCCGCACGGAACGTCGCCGCCGCCGTCGTCCGGTCGTCCCGCATCTCCTCGAGCCGCGGATCGCGGACCGACGCCACCACGACCACGTGGCGTTCGGTGAGGCCGGGCAGGGCCGGCAGCAGGCCCTCCTCCACCGCGCCCGCGTCGAGGGACGTCAGCAGCACCACGAGCGAGCGGTGCGCCGACGCCGCGCGTACCTGCGCCGGGACCCGGGACCAGTCCGCCTCGATCAGCTCCGCCTCCAGGGGCGCCATCGCCGTCACGAGGGAACTGAGGAGGTTGCCCTTCGCCGTCGAGTCGACGCGCGCGCGCAACCTGCGGTCGAACGCCAGGAAGTGCACCTTGTCGCCGCCCCGCTCGGCGAGCACGGACAGCAGCAGTGCCGCCTCGATCCCGGTGTCCAGCCGGGGTTCGTCCAGCACCCGCGCAGCGGACGTGCGCGAGGTGTCCAGCAGGACGACGACGCGACGGTCCCGCTCCGGGCGCCACGTCCGTACGACCGTGTCGCGTCGGCGTGCCGTGGCGCGCCAGTCGATCGATCGGACGTCGTCGCCCCGCACGTAGTCACGCAGGGAGTCGAACTCGGTGCCCGCACCCCGGATCTGCACGGCGGACTGCCCGTCGAGCTCCCGCAGCCGGCGCAGCTTCGAGGGCAGGTGGCGCTTGGAGTTGAACGGGGGCAGGACCCGCAGGACGCCCGGAGCGGGAACGGCCAGCTGGCGCGCCGCCATCCCCAGCGGGCCGGAACTGCGGATGGTGACGGCGCCGACCCGCAGGATCCCGCGTCTGGAGGGCTGCAGGAGCACGGACATCCGCCGCGCCTCGCCCGGCGGCACCACGACGCGCTGCTCCGGATCGCGTGCGCCGGCAGACGGTTGCCAGGCCTCCCGCACGGTGGCACGCAGCCTCCTCGCCGTGTCATTGCGCAGCACGAGCGCGCTGGTGCACTCCTCGCCGAGCCGCACGCTGTCCGGCAGGGTCCGGACGATGCCCACACGCCTCGGCGACGCGGCGAGTGCTGCGTCCGCCGCCGCGAGGACGGCGAGCAGGGCGGCCCACAGCAGGATCGACGTCGCGCCCGGGAACAGGACGACGGGCACGACGCCGAGCAGCGCCAGCAGGACGAAGCGGCCGGTGATGACCACGGTGAACTCCTCTCGGACCCCGCACGGTCCGTGCGGCGGCCCTGCGGTGGGGTCGGTCTACCGGGGGACGGGGACGGTACCGAGGATGCTGCCGAGGACGTCGTCGACCTCCACCCCGTCCATCTGTGCCTCCGGCCTGAGGGCCACGCGGTGGCGCAGCGCGGGCAGGGTGAGGGCCTTGACGTCGTCGGGCGTCACGAACGTCCGGCCCGAGAGCCAGGCCCAGGCGCGCGAGGTGTTGAGCAGGGCGGTGGCGCCGCGCGGTGACACGCCCAACTGGAACGACGGCGAGCTGCGCGTGGCACGGACTAGGTCCACGATGTAGGCGAGGACCTCGGGAGCTATCGACACGGCGTCCACCGCCGCCCGGGCACGGTCGACGTCACCGGCGTCCGCGACGGCACGGATCCCGGCGGCACCGAGGTTGCGGGGGTCGAAGCCGACGCTGTGCCGGCGGATCACCTCGATCTCGTCCTCCCGGCCGGGCAGAGGCAGCGTGAGCTTGAGCAGGAACCTGTCCAGCTGCGCCTCGGGCAGGGGATAGGTGCCCTCGTACTCGACCGGGTTCTGGGTGGCCGCGACGATGAAAGGCGTCGGCAGCGCCCGGGAGACGCCGTCGACCGATACCTGGCGCTCCTCCATGGCCTCCAGGAGTGAAGCCTGGGTCTTGGGCGGCGTCCGGTTGATCTCGTCGGCGAGCAGGATGTTGGTGAAGACGGGGCCCTCGCGGAACGTGAACTCCGAGGTCGCGGACTCGTAGATGAGCGATCCGGTGATGTCACCCGGCATGAGGTCCGGGGTGAACTGGACCCGCTTCGTGTCCAGGTCGAGGGCAGTTGCGAGCGTCCGCACGAGCAGGGTCTTGGCTACGCCGGGAACACCCTCGAGCAGCACGTGGCCGTCGGCGAGGAGACCGATCAGCAGTCCGGTCACGGCGGCGTCCTGCCCGACGATGGACTTGCCCACCTCGCTGCGGACCCGGAGCAGCGCCGCGCGCGCGGACCGGCTGTCCTCGGTCTCGACGCCCTGCTCCGTCTCCGGGCGGTCGGCCAGACGGGTGGCCGGGTGGGACCCTCCGGAGGCGGCCGTCGGGTAGTTCCGGGAAGCGTCCTGCCGGCCGGGTGTGTCGGTCATGATGACGTGATCTCCTTCTCGAGGTCGAGGATCTCCTGTGCCCAGTGCACGAGGTCGCGGTGCGAGGTCGGGGTGTGATGGAGCAGTCGCTGTTCCAGCTCGACCCGGGGCCGGCCCGTGTGGCGGGCGGCTGCGTCCACCACCTCCAGCGGTGACGCCGAGCGGTCGACGCGCAGTCGACGGGCCACGCGGGCCAGTGTCGCGGCGCGGAGGTTCCGGGCCGCGTGGTCCACCGAGCGTGCGTCCTGGTAGAGGCGCGCACGTCCTTCCGCGGTCTCCGCCGAGCGGACGACGACGGGGAGCGGTTCGGTGGCGAGCGGACCGAGGCGCCTGCCGCGCCAGAGCATCGCCAGCACTGCACAGGCGAGAAGCCAGAGCAGCAGGGGATTCACCCACGGCGGAAGGAGGGTCAGCGGATCGATGCCCTCACCGACCGAGACGATGTCCGCTCCGGTGGGTTCGTACCAGACCAGTGTCGGGGAGGATCCGAGGGCGCGGAGCGCCAGCGCCGCGTGGCCCTCCTCGGTGATCGAGCCGTTGGACAGGAGCTCAGGCGCGCCGAGCACGGAGACCCGCCCGCTGCTGCCGGTGACGTACAGGCCGCCGGTCCTGGCACTGTCCTGGTCGGTGTCCTGGTCGGTGTCCTGGTCGGTGTCCTGGTCGGTGTCCTGGTCGGTAGTGCCTCCTGCCGGCCCGTCCGCAGCGCCCGGGAGTTCGACGGCGAAGCATTCCGTGCTGCCCGCGTAGGCCGTTCCCGCTGCGGTGATGCGGCCCGCTGCCGTCGCGTCCGGGTCGGCGCACTGCGCCGCCACGGGCGGGGCGTCCCCGGCGAGTCCGACGGGTGCCGGTCCGACGACGGCGAACCCGTCCGCCAGTTCCGAGAGCTGGCGGTCACCGGGCGCGGCCAGGACGGCGCGATCGGAGGCGGATTCGAGTTCGGCCACCTGATCCGCACTGAGGTACTGCTGGGCATCGTTCAGGAACAGGGTGGCCGGACCGGCCGACAGCTCGTCGAGAGCGTCCTCGAACGACGTCGCGTGGACGACGTCGACGCCCTCGGCGGACAGGACCTCGGCGACAGCCATGGCACCTGCGGGGCCGGGATTCCCGGGGGACAGGGGGCGATCGTCCTCCTCCGAGCCGGGGATGAGGTTGACGAGGAGGATGAGCGCCAGGACGAGGGCGCCGACGAGCAGGGGGAGGGCACGGCGGGCGCGGGTGCGCGCCGTGCCCAGCGTGCTTCCGCCGTCCCCCATGATCTCGCCGCCCGGACCGTGAACCATCCGCCGTGCGGGTGGCTCGGTCCCTCCGGAGGGCGCCGCCGGACGGGATGCGGGCCCAGCGCTGCCAGCACCGGATCCGGTTCCTGCCAGGGGCGTCACCGCGGTGCCGCCAGGACGTCGGCGCCGTGACCCGGCGACGCTGCCGGGCGTGCTGAGGAGAAGCTCGCGTCGAGCGCGGACGCCCGCCGGTACTGCTCGCCCGTCGCCGTGCCGTTGCCGTAATGGGTCTCGTTGAAGAGGTCGGCGAGCCAGGCGATGTCCGGGGAGAGCGCGGGGTGGACCCCGCCGAGCTGGACGGCGGCTTCGGTCGCCGTCCTGCCCGGCTGTTCGGCGATCACCACCCGCTCCTCTGACGCACGGATGATGGCCCGCAGCACGTCCGCGACCGCCCTGTTCCAGTCCCCGCCGGCCGCGTGTGCCGATGCCCGGTCGCGGTGCTGTGCCGCGGTGAGGTGCCTGGCGTCGTCGAAGACCGCGGCATCCGGGGTGCGCCCGCGGGCATTGAGGCGGGGTTTGATGAGCACGACCGCGACCACGATGACGAGCGCGGCCCCGATCGCGAGGACGAGCGTGCCGGGTCCTGCGCCGAGGCTGCCGATGCCGTCGAACAGGCGGGCGATCCCGCGGAGGAGGTCGGTGAGGATCCGCTCGAAGATCGAGGGCTGGGCCTCGACGTACACGGTCTTCGCCAGTTCGTCCTCGAGCAGGCCGCGCGCCTCGTCGGCGTCCGGGGCGAGGCCCAGGGACGGCAGTACGGGTGGGATCATGTGCTGCTCCGCGGCGTCGTCACGCGTCCCCCGCCGACCGCATCAGGAACGTCCGCCCGGCTGGTGGCCGAAGGCGGTCGTGCCCCCGGGGAGCGCGTCCGAGGGCGCGATGCCGGCCTGCTCGTGCTCGCGCATGAGGACGACATCGAACCCTTCGCGTCGGATCCGCAGATCGACATAGAGGAGCGAGGTGACGCCGGCCTGGAAGGCGTAGCCGATGGCGGTGAACAGTGCGGTGATGGCCTGCGTCGCGGCGAGGACCGGCAGGGAGTCGAGGGCGTCGGGCGTCGCGGAGGAACTGGCGCTGAAGCCGAAGAAGAGCGACACCGCGAAGGTGAGCGGCGTCGAGATGACCGAGGCGATGATGGACACGATGATGCTGGTGAGGATCACGATTCCGAAGGTCCGCCACCAGTTGCCGCGCGTCAGCCGCCACGAGCGCCTGATCGAGGTCCAGGGACCGGTCCCCTCGAGCATGAGAGCCGCCGGGGCGACGACGAGCTTGATGCTGACCCAGATCAGCACGGCGACGGCACCGAGGACGAGCGGCACGATCACCAGCGGCGAGTACTCCTCGAGCCCTGCGATCGCGAGGACCGAGATGCCGACGAGCAGCAGCAGGCCGGCGAGGCCCGCCGCGAAGGACAGCAGGCCGAAGCCCAGGAGGGGGAGGAGCCGGCTCCGGGCGAGCCGCCAGGCCTGGCCGAAGGTGGTCTTCTGGTTGATGACCGCTCGGGCGATCGGGATGACGAGGATCCCCTGCAGGACGAGCAGCGCCACGCCCGACACCACGCCGGCGATCGACGCGAAGACCCCCAGGCCGGCGACGGCGCCGATGATCGTATCCGTCGAAGGGTTCGGCTGGTCGAGCACCTCGATCGAGGAGAAGAGGTTGCCGAGCAGCAGTACCGTGACCAGGGCGACGACGGCCTGGAGGAGGATCGCGATCCCGAAGGTGGCCACGGGGTTCTTACGGCAGGCCTGGAAGGCACCGTCGAGGATCTCGCCGAGCCCGAGCGGACGCAGGGGGATGACGCCCGGTTTGGGCGGCGCCTGGTACTGGCCCGAATGGTACGCGGGTCCGCCGTACGGTCCACCACCCTGCCCAGGCCCCGGTGCCGGGTACTGGTTGCCCCATCCACGGGAGGGAGAGGAGATCGGACCGGGCGCGGAGGTCCCGGACCACGCGCCCTGCTGCCCGTATGAACCCTGACCCGCGGGTGCCGGACCGTACGGTCCCTGGTTGGTCGGTGCCTGCCCGTATGAACCCTGACCTGCGGGTGCCTGACCGTATGGACCTGGGTTGGTCAGTGCCTCGCCGTACGGTCCGTGGTTCTCGGTGTCCGGACGGTAGGACGGACCTGCGGCCTGTGTGGGGGAAGGGCTCGGGCCGCCGGGTGAGTGCCACGGCGACGCCGGGGGGTCGAAGGATCCTCCGGCCGGTCGTGCCGCAGGATCCGGGGCGCCGGTGTCGCGGCGGTGCTCCGCGCGCCCGGGGTCGCCCCCGTCGTCCTGCCGACCGTCTACCTGATCACTCATCGCATCCCCTCGAACGGCGCTGCCGGGAGGCATGGACTCAGCATCCCCACGAGCATCATAGTGAGCGGTGACGCGGATGTGCAGGAGCGCGCCGCGCGGGGCGGCCATCGCGCGGTCCGCTCCGCTCGACGGGGACACGACCCGGCTCCCTTCCGGTGGGGCTGGTGGGACTTTGTGCCCATGATGGGACAGTATTGGGGGATGAAGGCTCGCATACTGGTCATCGATGACGACGAGGCCCTGTCCGAGATGATCGGCATCGTCCTCCGGAACGACGGGTTCGACCCCGTGTTCTGTGCCGACGGGTCCGCGGCGCTCGGTGTCTTCCGTTCGACCCGCCCCGATCTGGTCCTGCTCGACCTCATGCTCCCCGGCATCGACGGGATCGAGGTGTGCCGGCAGATCCGCGCCGAGTCGGACCTCCCGATCGTGATGCTGACCGCGAAGTCGGACACGTCCGACGTCGTGCGCGGACTCGAATCCGGAGCCGACGACTACGTCCCCAAGCCCTTCAAGCCCGCCGAGCTCGTGGCGCGCGTGCGTGCCAGGCTCCGGCCCGCGGAGTCGAAGGCGCCCGAGACACTGAAGATCGGCGACGTCAGCATCGACGTCGCCGGGCATGAGGTGACACGGGCGGGGACGCGCGTCTCCCTGACTCCCCTCGAATTCGACCTGCTGGTCGCCCTGGCGCGCAAGCCATGGCAGGTCTTCACCCGCGAACTGCTGCTCGAGCAGGTCTGGGGGTATCGCCATGCCGCGGACACCCGGCTGGTGAACGTCCACGTGCAGCGGCTGCGTTCGAAGATCGAGCGTGATCCCGAGGCGCCCGAGATCGTCCTCACGGTGCGTGGTGTCGGTTACAAGGCCGGGCAGGGCTGACGCGGGAGGGCGTGACGCGCGCGCCGACGTCCCCTCCGAGTCCTCAGTCGACGCGACACCGACCACCGCCCCGCGGGTGACCGGTGCCGCCGTCGAGCGTTCGTTCGGTGACTCCGGCAGGACTGCTCCCGGATCCTTGGGCGCGTCCACCACCGTCGAGGAGGTCGTCGACGAGGTCGGGGCCACCGCTCCGGCAACGACCTCCCCGTCGAACGACGGCCCCGCGTCCGGCCCCGCGCAGGGGGTGCTGGGAGGAGCCCGCACCGCGTACCGCACAGTGTCCCGCCACTGGCGGCGCTCCCTCCAGTTCCGCACGGTCGTCGCGACGATGCTGCTGACCTCCGTGTCCTTCGTGGCCGTGGGCGGGTTCCTGTCCAACCAGATCACCAACGCCCTCTACGATCAGCGGTTCGACCAGTTCAGCGCCGAGGCATCGGACGCGCTCGACGACGAGAAGGCGGTGTTCCGCAACTCGTCGGCGACCGACACCGACACCATCAATCGCCTGGTCCTCGACTCGGTGACCCAGCTGGTGGGCACCGATTCCGATGCGCCGCGCCAGTCCATCCTGGTGCCGCTGCCGACCGACAACGGCTCCGTCGTCTCGACGACGACCAGCCAGGCGGGGGCCACCGCGCGCATGCTGCCGCCCGATCTGCAGGCCGCCGTCGCGGACGGCGAGGAGATCTACTGGGCGCCGATGGTGATCCCGGTGACGGAGAGCGGGGCGACCAACGCGCCCGGCCTCGCCTTCGGCACCCAGGTGACGCTCCCTCCCGAGCAGAATCCCGTCGCGCTCTACGTCTACTACGACCTCTCGACCATGCAGTCGACCCTCGACGACATCCACCGTGTGCTGTGGCTCGCCGGCGTCGTGCTCCTGATCGTGATCGGCGCGATCGCCTGGTACGTGACCCGCAGCGTCGTACGGCCGGTCAGCTACGCGGCATCCGTCTCGGAGAAGCTCGCCGCCGGCGAACTCCAGGAGCGCATGGAGGTGACGGGTGAGGACGAAGTGGCGCGGCTCGGCGCCTCCTTCAACCACATGGCGGGCAGCCTGCAGGACCAGATCACCCAGCTCGCACAGTTGTCGCAGATGCAGCAGCGTTTCGTCTCGGACGTCTCGCACGAGCTGAGGACACCGCTGACGACGGTCAGGATGGCAGCCGAGGTCCTTCACGATGCGCGTGAGGAGTTCAACCCGATCAACAAGCGCTCCGCCGAGATCCTCTTCGACCAGGTGGAGCGGTTCCAGGCGCTCCTCGCGGACCTCCTGGAGATCTCCCGCTTCGACGCCGGCGCGGCGGTGCTCGAGGCCGAATCGGTCGATATCGTCCAGCTGGCGCAGCACGCCATGGACGGTGCTCGTCCACTCGCAGAGCGGCTCGGCTCCGACCTCGTCATCGTGTCCGGGGAGTCGATGTGCATCGTCGACGCCGATGCGAGGAGGATCGACCGCATCCTCCGCAACCTGATCGTCAACGCGCTGGAGCATGGCGAGGGCAGGCCCGTGGAGGTCCACATCGCGAGCAACCCGGAAGCCGTCGCCGTCGCGGTGCGGGACCACGGCATCGGCATGACACCGCTGCAGGCCTCCCGCGCCTTCGACCGGTTCTGGCGCGCTGATCCCGCCCGCGCCCGCACCACGGGCGGCAGCGGGCTCGGGCTCTCGATCGCCATGGAGGACGCGCGGCTGCACAGCGCCTGGCTCGAGGCCTGGGGGGAGCCCGCCGCGGGAGCCTGCTTCCGCCTGACCCTCCCACGCCATCAGGGCACCGACCTCGCGTGTTCCCCCCTCGCGCTGCCGCCTTCTTCCGCCTCCGTCCCGCAGCGCGCGGCGCAGGGACGCGGCACCCGTGCGCACGCTCCGGAGCCGCGACCGCAGGACGACGACGAAGGGCACGGCAGTGGACACTGATCGTCGGTGGGGCCGCGGCGCCGCACACGCGCGGAGGCCGCGCCTGACCGGGCTAGCCGTCTCGGCGCTCCTGGCCTTCGTCCTGCTGGTCACCGGGTGTTCGGCGATCCCGACGTCGGGCCCCGTCGGTGTGATCTCCGCGTCGGAGGGGGAGCCCGACGTCGTGGCGCCCGTCTTCGACCCGCAGGGGCCGTCCAGTGGAGCCACGCCCGAGCGCGTCCTGCAGGATTTCATCAGGGCGGGCACGGGAGCGGGTGGAGGCTACAGTGTGGCTCGCCAGTTCCTGACCGCCGAACTGGCGGAGACCTGGCAGCCCGAGGAGCGGATCGTCCTGTTCCGCGGTGATCCTCGGGTCGAGAAGCGTGAGACCGACGGCGTCTACCAGATCCAGCTCGAGACCACGGGGACCGTCGACGCGCGGGGCGTCCGGACCAACAGCGCCGGACCGTCGACGGAGACCCTCGGGGTCCGCATGGTCGAGGCCGACGGCGAGTGGCGCATCGATGAGATCCCGGACGGCATCATGATCGCGCAGAGCAGCGCGAGAGACCTGCTGACCTCGCACAGCCTCTCCTTCTACAGCAGCAACTACCGCTACTGGGTGCCGGACGCCCGCTGGTTCGTGCGGCGGACGGGCGTGACGGCGCGGATCGTCCAGGCCATGCTCGCCGGACCCGCGCCCTATCTGCAGGGAGCGGTCACCAGCGCCTTCCCCGAGGGCGTCACCCTCGCCCGGGATTCGATCCCCATCACCTCGGGGAGGGCCTCGGTGGAACTCTCGCCCGAGATCCTCGACAACGCGACCGATCTGAAGCTGCAGCAGATGAATCAGCAACTTGAGGCCAACCTCGTCGGACTCAACGACGTCACGTCCGTCGAGATGACCAGTGGACAGCCGATCCAGCTCGGCGATCGTGCTCCCGACCTCGTGACCCCCGAACGGACGCCCGATGTCGGGGGCGAGCAGGTGGCCATCGCGGACGACGAACTCGTACGGGTGCGGAACGGAGGGATCGTCGCCATCGACGGTCTACCCTCGGTCGCCGAGTACGATCCCGTCGACCCCGCGACGTCCGTCTCCGGCAGCGCCTATTCCTTCGTGGCCGCGGACAGGTCCGCCCTCTTCGTGACTGCTCCGGGCAGCCAGGTCCGTGAGGTCCTGTCAGGAGCCGGCCTGACCCAGCCCTCGTTCGACCCCGAGAACTGGCTGTGGACGGCGCGCTCGGCCGGGGCGGGCAGCGAGGTCCTGGCGGTCCCGCCGGGCGGCACGCAGGAGAACGCCGTCCTCCTCGCCGCGGGGTGGCTCGGGGACCGGGCCGTCAAGGACCTGCGCGTCTCGCGTGACGGTTCCCGTGCCCTGGTCGTCACGGAGCGCGAGGGGGCGGGGGAGATCCTGCTCGCGGGCATCACGCGGTCGGCGCAGGGCGCACCGCTGGGGCTCACCACACCGGTGAGCATGCCTGTTCCCGGTCCGGTCGACACAGCCAGGTGGGCGGGGCAGAGCACGATCGTCGCCTCGTCGATCGGGGCCGATGAGGAGGCCATCCCGGTGGTGCTGCACCTCGACGGCGAGGTGGAGGAGATGGCCGCACTCGAGGGTGTGGAGGGCATCAGTGCCGGGTCGGACGCCGAGGATACGTTCTATGCGCAGGCTGACGGCTCCCTCTACCGACGCATCGTGACGAGCTGGGTGAACGAGGAACTGGCGGTCAGGGACCCCGCGTTCCCGGGGTGAGTGTGTCCACATAGGGCCGTCCGCCGCTGCTGTCGGGACGGCCCCATGATGGGCTCGGAGCATGCATCCCGGTGAACTCATGGACCGACTCGTCTTCGCCCGCCCTTCTGTCCGCGTCGGGTCTGCCGTCACGGCCTTCGTCGCTCTCGTCATGCCGTCGTCCTGCGTTCTCTGCGGCCGGTGGGACACCTCGCTCTGTCCCGCCTGCCGCGCCGTCTTCCGGCGCGCGACGTCCCGGCCGTATCGCGCCGAGGCCGGTGCGGAATCCCTGCCGGACGTCCCCGTCGGAATCGCCGCCGACGACGCGGGCCGGGGCTTGCGGCCGGGACGCGGACGGGCGGCGGGGGCGGTTCCTGCGTCCATCGAGGTCGGACCGCTGCCGGTCGTCGCCGCCGGTCGCTACGGCCGCGCGGTATCGGGGGTCCTGCTCGCCTTCAAGAACCACGGGCACGTCGATCTGGGTCCGCCGGTCGCCGCGGCGCTCGCCGGCGCACTGCACGAGGCGGTCCGAGGGCTCATGGCGCCGGGATCGGGCACACCGTCGCCCGTCCTGCTGGTACCGGTGCCGAGCCGCTCCTCGTCGTCGCGCCGTCGCGGGTACGAACCACTGATGATCCTGCTCAGGAGGCTCGAGCGGACGGGGGCGCTCCCGGCGGGGACCGCCGTCACCCCGGCTGTCCGGCAACGGTCATCTCCTGCGCGATGGTGGATCGGCCGGCGCGGGCGTCGGGCCGGCGCACTCGCGCGGGCCACCGTGGCAGCGCTGCGTGCAGGACCGCAGGGCGGGCAGAAGGGTCTGGGCCGGCGGCGGCGCAGGTCGAACGTCCTGGGGACGATGCTGCTGGCCGGACCGGCACGTCACCGTGTCCCGGGCAGCTCCTGCATCATCGTCGACGACGTCCTGACGACGGGCGCGACCATCAACGAGATGTACCGGGTGCTGCACGCCGGAGGGGCCCGCGTCCAGGGAGCGGTCGTGGTCGCTGCGACCTCCTCGCCCGCCGGTACCGCCCCTGTCCGCCCGTCCGGCGGGTTTGCTCGGACACCGGGCAGCAGTACCACGGTGGCGCCGGGGCCGGTCCGGGGGACACCCAGCAAGCTACCGGAAGTTTTGCAGCGTGGAGGGGTGAATAAAGAACAGCCGTGAACTACCGTGAAGTACGGGTACCACACAGTGACGACACGTACCCGTCGGCGGCGGCTCTGCACAACGCCACGGCCGCCGTCGTGTCACCTAGCGATGTGGAGGGCACCATGGAATTTGTGATCAATGGTCGGAACCTGGCGGTATCGGACCGTTTCCGTGAGTACGCGACGGAGAAGATCGACAAGATAGAGCAGCTCGGCGACAAGGTACAGCGCGTCGACGCCAAGATCACCAAGGAACCCAGCGCACGCATGGCGGACACCTCGCTCACGGTCGAGCTGACGGTGCTCTGCAGGGGCCCTGTCGTCCGGGCCGAGGCCTCGGCGGGCGACAAGTTCGCCGCCTTCGATCTCGCCTACGCCAAGCTCCTCGAGCGCCTCCGCCGGGCGCGCGACCGGCGGAAGGTCCACCACGGTCGGCACACCCCGCTCGCGGTGCGCGTCGCGACGGCCGACCTCGAGCCCGCCGATCCGGTGCAGCCCATCTACCTCGAGACGCCGGTCATCGCGCCGACCTCCCACGAACCGGCGGCGGAGACCGAGGACGTCGATACCTATTCGTCGCCGGACGACGTGCCCGCCGGGGACTCGCCGGTGCTGATCCGCCGCAAGGTGTTCTCCGGGACGCCCATGACCCTCGACGACGCCGTCGACAACATGGAACTCGTGGGTCACGACTTCTACCTCTTCGTGGATTCCGCCACCGGAGCTCCGTCCGTCGTCTACCGACGGCAGGGCTGGACCTACGGCGTGATCACGCTCGACTCCAAGTGCGCGGAGGGCACCGAGGAACCCCACGAGGAATTGCTGGCGTACCGGGCGCGCGAAGCCGCCACCGCCTAGCCCACTTCAGGGGTCGGCACGCCGCCCCACCACGACGACGAGGAACTGCCTCCGCGCCCGGCGCGGGGGCAGTTCCGTGCGGGAGATTGTCACCTGACGATGCAGACACTCACCATCGCGCAGGCCCGACGCATCGCCCTGGCCGCCCAGGGCCTGCACCGCCCCAGGCTCGAGGCACCGACGTCGCTCCGGGCTCTGCGCGCTGCAGCCCTCCGCCTGCAGGTCCTGCAGATCGACTCCGTCAACGTCCTCGTGCGATCCCACTACCTCCCCCTCTTCTCCCGGGTCGGGTCCTACGACCGCGCCCACCTGGACGCCATGTCCTCCGCCGCACCGCGCTCCCTGGTCGAGTACTGGGCCCACGAGGCGAGCCTCGTGCCACCCGAGCTGTACCCGTACCTCGTGGCGCACCAGCGGCGCACGTGGATGGGCGCGTCGAGCGTCCCTGCGGAGCAGCGAGCCCTTCTCGAGTCGAGAATCCTCGGGCTGCTCGATCAGGGAGTCCCCCTGACGGCGTCCGCCGTCCAGCGACAGGTGGGCGGGGACCCGTCCCGTCCGGCCGAGGGCTGGGGCTGGCGGTGGACCGTCGCGAAGCGCGTGCTCGAGGATCTGTTCGCCCGGGGGAGTATCGGCTCCGCCGGACGCAACGCTCAGTTCGAACGCCTCTACGCGCCTCTCACGGCCGTGCTGCCGGATCCCCGGCTCGCCGGCCAGGAGGTGGACGCCACGGAAGCGCTCGCGGTCCTTGCGGACCGGGCGCTCGGTGCCCTCGGTGTGGCGTCGGCCCGCTCGGTCGCCGACTACTTCAGGACGCCGGTCCGGCAGACCCGCACTGTCCTGGAGTCGCTCGTCAAGGCCGGGTCGGTCCGGAGCATCTCCGTTCATGGGGAGGCGGACCCCTGGTACCTGCACCCCACCGCCGAAGCCATCCCGAGGAAGGCGCAGGGCCGGGCCCTCCTCAGTCCCTTCGACTCCCTCGTCTTCGAGCGCGACAGGCTGCTGCGGCTGTTCGCCTGCCACTACCGCATCGAGATCTACACCCCCGAGGAACGCAGGGTGCACGGCTACTACGTCCTCCCGTTCCTCCTCCGGGACGGCATCGCCGCGCGGGTGGACCTCAAGGCGGATCGACCGGATCGCACGCTGCTCGTGCGCGGCAGCTACGCCGAGAAGGACGCGCCTGCGGACACCGCGCACGAACTCGCTGCTGAGCTGCACCTACTCGCGGGCTGGCTCGGGCTGGACGACGTCGTCGTCGAGGACCGTGGCGACCTCGCGCCCGCGCTCGCCGGTCAGGTCGGCAGGATACCCTGAGCGGAAGACGCAGGCCCGGTCGCCGCATCGCGCCGCACGGGTACCGGAACGGAGGGGCGGAACGTCCCTCCCGTAGACTAGAGACGCCATCTTTGGGCAGCATCAGATTGGGAGCAGATACCAGTGCCATCACTTCTTGAACGAGTACTCCGCACCGGCGATAAGAAGACACTGAAGCGACTCCGGAACTACGCTGACGCGATCAACGTGCTGGAAGACGAATTCCGCGAGATGTCCGATGCGGAGCTGCGCGGCGAGACCGACCGGCTGAAGAAGCGCCACGCGGACGGCGCATCCCTCGACGACCTGCTGCCCGAAGCCTTCGCCGCGGTCCGCGAAGCGTCGAGCCGGACGCTGGGCCTGCGCCACTTCGACGTCCAGCTGATGGGCGGCGCCGCCCTGCACCTCGGCAACATCGCCGAGATGAAGACGGGCGAGGGCAAGACCCTCGTGGCCACGGCACCCGCCTACCTCAACGCCCTGAGCGGCAAGGGCGTCCATGTCGTCACCGTCAACGACTACCTCGCCGAGTACCAGTCGGACCTCATGGGTCGCGTCTACCGCTTTCTCGGCCTGACCAGCGGCTGCATCCTCTCGAAGCAGGACCCTGCGACGCGCCGTGAGCAGTACGCCGCGGACATCACCTACGGGACCAACAACGAGTTCGGGTTCGACTACCTGCGCGACAACATGGCGTGGAGTGCGGCGGAGCTGGTGCAGCGTGGCCACAACTTCGCCGTCGTCGACGAGGTGGACTCGATCCTCATCGACGAGGCGCGGACGCCGCTGATCATCAGCGGGCAGGCCTCCGGCGACGTCAACCGCTGGTACAACGAGTTCGCGAAGGTCGTGCAGAAACTCACCGTCGAGGCCGACTACGAGGTGGACGAGAAGAAGCGCACGGTCGGCGTTCTCGAGGACGGCATCGAGAAGGTCGAGGACTACCTCGGCATCCACAACCTGTACGAGTCGGCGAACACCCCGCTGATCGGGTTCCTCAACAACGCGATCAAGGCCAAGGAACTGTTCAAGCGGGACAAGGACTACGTGGTCCTCAACGGCGAGGTCATGATCGTCGACGAGCACACGGGCCGCATCCTGGCTGGCCGTCGCTACAACGAGGGCATGCACCAGGCGATCGAGGCGAAGGAGGGCGTGGAGATCAAGGCCGAGAACCAGACCCTCGCCACCGTGACCCTCCAGAACTATTTCCGCCTCTACGAGAAGCTCTCCGGCATGACCGGCACGGCCGAGACCGAGGCCGCCGAGTTCATGTCGACGTACAAGCTCGGCGTGGTACCCATCCCGACGAACAGGGAGATGGCCCGCAAGGATCTCTCGGACCTCATTTACAAGAACGAGGTCGCCAAGTTCGACGCCGTCGTCAAGGACATCGTCGAACGCCACGAGACCGGCCAGCCCGTGCTCGTCGGCACCACCAGCGTGGAGAAGAGCGAGTACCTCTCGAAGCAGCTGGCGAAGGCCGGGGTGCGCCACGAGGTGCTCAACGCGAAGAACCACGCGCGGGAAGCCGCGATCATCGCGCAGGCCGGGCGGAGGAGTGCCGTCACCGTCGCCACGAACATGGCCGGTCGAGGGACCGACATCATGCTCGGGGGCAATGCGGAGTTCAACGCCGTCGCTGCCCTCGAGAAGCTCGGGCTCGACCCCGCGGACAACGCCGAGGAGTACGAGGCCAAGTGGCCCGAGGCCCTGGAAGCAGCCAAGGAGGCCGTGAAGTCGGAGCAGGACGAGGTCCGCGAGCTCGGCGGACTCTATGTGCTCGGCACCGAACGCCACGAGTCACGGCGCATCGACAACCAGCTTCGTGGCCGGTCCGGACGCCAGGGCGATCCTGGCCGATCGCGTTTCTACCTCTCGCTGACCGACGACCTCATGCGTCTCTTCAACTCCGGTGGTGCCGAGCGCATCATGAACAGCGCCACCATGCCCGATGACGTCGCCCTCGAGTCCAAGCTCGTCTCGAAGGCGATCGAGAACGCGCAGGGACAGGTCGAGGGCCGCAACGCCGAGCAGCGCAAGAACGTCCTCAAGTACGACGACGTCCTGAACCGTCAGCGCGAAGCCATCTACGGGGACCGCCGTCGGATCCTCGAGGGCGGCGATCTCAAGGAGAAGGTTCAGTTCTTCCTGGAGGACGTCATCACGGCGATGGTCGACGAGACCACGGCGCAGGGCCACGGGGACGACTGGGACTACGAGCTGCTGTGGACGAACCTCAAGACGCTGTACCCGATCACGCTGACGGCCGACGAGGTCATCGACGAGGCGGGCGGTGCGTCGAAGCTCACGCGCGATTTCCTGCACGACGAGATCCTCTCGGACGCCAAGCTGGCCTACCAGGCGCGGGAGGAAGCACTCGGTGAGCAGACGATGCGCGAGCTCGAGCGGCGCGTGGTCCTGTCGGTCATCGGCAGGAAGTGGCAGGAGCACCTCTATGAGATGGACTACCTCAAGGAGGGAATCGGCCTGCGTGCCATGGCCCAGAGGGACCCGCTGGTCGAGTACCAGCGTGAGGGGTTCATCCTCTTCCAGGCGATGATGGAGTCCATCCGCGAGGAAAGCATCGGCTACCTGTTCAACCTCGAGGTCGAGGTCGCCGCGCCGGCCCAGACCGGGCTGCCCGGGGTGACCGACGCCAGGGGCATCGTCCAGGCCCCGACCATCAAGGCGGCGGGGCTCGAAGCTCCCGCTAAGCCTGCGACGTTGAACTTCACGGCGCCGAACGCGCAGGGCGAAGCGGAGATGCACGTCGAGCGGAACAAGCCCCAGGCCGCTCCCGCCACCGCCAAGGCCACGGGCAAGAAGGCCCGGAAGAAGTAGTCAGCCGATCTCCAGGGCGGTCACCCGCCACGCGCCGCGCCGTTGCTCGATCCGAAGAGCGACGGCGCGGACGCGTTTCCGGTCGAAGGCGACGACTGAGGCCTCGTAGACCCCTGGGCTGATCGGGCAGACCCGTGCTGATCGCACCACGACCTGGCGGACACTGCCTCCGGCGGGCGAGCCGCTGTTTCCCGACCCGGCACCGACACAGCGGACGAGGTTCGCTCTCAGCTGCAGGCGTTCGTAGTTCTCCGGATCGAGCCAGCGTGACATCTGCTGCAGCGGCCGGACGCCGCTCAGGACCTCGAGAGCGCCCTGCGCCACGGACCGGGCAATCCCCGAGATGCGCTGCATGGTCTCCCCGTCCGCGTCCGCGATCACGGGGGCCGGAAGGGCCTGACCGGCCGGCGCGGGACGTACCGCGTCGACAGCCCGGTCGGCGTCGTCGTTCCCGGGGCCGTCCGTCGGGGTGAAGGGCAGGACGGTCGCGCCGCCGGAGGCCAGAGGCCCACGGGGCCTCGTCACCAGGGGGCGTGGAGCACCGCTGACCTCGGCGAGCTGATGAGCAGCGGTTCGGTGGATCTGGGTGACGGCGGACATGATGTTCCTCTCGTGTACGTGGCGTGGTGATGGGTGATGTGCGGAGTCCGACCGGCGTCGCTGGTCCCCTGACGAGGGTGGCGTCCACCCGGTGAAGGGCGCGCCGAAGGACGGCGGGGTGATGCTGCTCTTCAGGGGCGGTGGGCGGTGCTCAGGTCCGCGGCGCGCGGAGGACCTGACCGGGCAGGAGGAGGGACGGATCCTCCCCGATGATGGTCCGATTCGTGTCGTACCACGCAGGCCAGGCCTCGGCGACATCAGCAGCGGTGGAGAGGGGGCCGAGGTGACGCTCGACGATGGACCAGAGAGAGTCCCCGGGCACCACCACCACGGCCACCCCGTCGAGATCGGAACGCATCGGTGTCGGGGCGAGCATGCCTCCCGCTGTCGGCATCGGTGCCGGTTTCCATCCGGGCGAAACAGCAGCCCGCTCTTCGGCCGGCCCCGTCGCCGATGTGCCGGCGACGGGCACGGGTGACCAGGACGGGGATGCGGCGACCTTCGATGCCGGGGCCGCCGCGGGGAGGGACCTGAGGTTTCCCATCAGCGGTGGGTGCGCCTGCGCGACCTGGAGAGGGACGGAGGCGGACGTCCGCTCCATCGATGACGGGTCCGGGTGAGCGCCATGGGCGACGGCGGGCACGGCCACCAGGTTGATGCCGACAAGGGCGGCGGCGAGACGTCGCATGACAGCAGGCGTGCAACGCTGCGCCAGCCGGGCTGCCGTCGACGGACCGCGGCGCAGGACCAGGTCGGAGGCGATGGCGACGAGGAGCGTCAGAACCCACCAGATGACGGCGACGACGCCGATGACCGAGATCGCCGCTCCGATGAACCCCTCGACGGACGCCATCCCCTGGGTGATGGATCTCGCTGCGAGTGCCCGTCCCGCGAGGGCCACGATGCCCCCGCACACGAGGATCAACCCTGCTGACACCGCGTCCGTTCTGCTCATCATGACCTCCTGCTGTCAGTTTGAACCGCTTTGATGCAGTTTGTCTACGTTCATTCCCGAGGAACGCGTTTGATCATCATTGACGCTGTCAAGGATCCGGCCTAGCGTGATCGCATGCGATGGGATGCCCTGTTCACTGATCTGGAAGCCCAGCTGCACTCCGCGTCGGTCGCGCATCAGGAGGGCGAGATCAGGGACAGGACGCGGACGGAACAGTCTCGGGTGACGATGTCCCAGCGGCTCATCGGCCAGGTCGGACGCCACCTGTCCATCTCGACGCGGGGCGGCAGAACGGTCTCCGGGCTCGTGACCAACGTCGGCTCCGCGTGGGTCTCCCTGGTCGTCGAGGGCAGGTCGGTGGTCGTCCCGTTCGCCGCGGTGCAGGTCCTGCGCGATCTCGACCGGGCGGCCGGTCAGCCGCTCAAGGGTGTCGAGGCGAGACTCGGCCTCGGGTCGGTACTACGCGAGCTGTCCCGCGACCGATCCGTCGTGGCACTCTGGATCGGGATTCCGGCCACGCACATCATCGGCGTGATCGAACGCGCTGGCGCGGATTTCCTCGAACTGGGACTGTCAGGTGAGGATCGCAGGCCGTCGCAGGGCAGGGAGATCCTGACCATCCCCTTCGCCTCGATCGACACGGTCGACGCGGCCCACTCGGGGGCATGAGCGGTTCCGGGAGACCTGGACGGTCGTGTTCCCCGGGAGACTCCCCGGCCTCAGAGGGCCTGCGGTGCTCCGCTCTCGGCCCTGAGCGCCGAGGCGGTCTTCTCGTAGGCCTTCGCGATGTACTCCTCGAGGATGCGCGTCTCCACCCGCCACTGGCCGCGGCCGCCGACCTGGATCGCGGGAAGCTCGCCCGAGCGGACGAGCGCATAGGTCTGGGAGGAACTGATGTTCAGCACCTCGCCGACGTCCGCGAGCGTGAGGAAACGTCGTTCGGCCACGGGTCCGCCTTTCCTGGTCGGTTGTCGTCCCTCAACAGTCTGCCATTGCGCCGGCGCGGTGGTGTCGATTTTCCACAGTTTGACCCGCTTTGGCGCTCTTCGGTTCCCTTCGGATCGTTCGTGCACGAGACTGGCTGTCCAAGCGTGGTCCGGTCCGGAGTGCGCCCTGTGTGGGGAGACCCGAGTGAGCATCGACGCGCGAACCACGCTGTCGCCGACCGAGGCACAGCGACTGAGGAAGCCCTCCTGGAAGGATCCCCGGCTCCTGGTCGGGCTGCTGCTCGTGCTCGCGTCCACGACGGGGGTGATCGCCCTGCTCCAGAGCCAGGACAGGACGACGCAGGTCTACTCCGCGCGCACCGAGATCCCCGTCGGAGCGACCCTGACGGCGGAGGACCTCGTCGCGGTCCCCGTGCGTCTCGGTGATGCAGCGGGGTCCTATCTGCCGGTGTCGGAGGGGATCGCGGAGGGGACGGTCGCGACAAGGCTCGTCGCACGCGGTGAACTGGTGCCGTCCTCTGCCCTCGGGACCGCGGACGAGCTGGACCGGAAGCCCGTCGGTCTCACGGTCGAGGATCCTTTGCCCACAGGTGCGGCCGCGGGCGACCGGGTGGACGTCTGGATCTCCCTCCGGACCGACACGAATACGTATGACGAACCGCAACTCCTGCTCGAAGCGGCAGAGGTCGCCGAACTGACGGTCGGCGAGTCGGCCCTCGGATCGAGCTCCTCCACCCTCGTGCAGGTCCTCGTCGAGGACGACGCCATGCCCGAGTTGCTCAACGCCCTGTCCAACGACGCCCGCATCGCCGTCGTGCTGGATCCGGGCGCAGGTTCGTGAGCATCCCGGTCATCACGCTGGGTGCGACGGCGAGCGCCTACGTACCGGGCCTCGAACAGCTGCGCGGCCCGGTGACGGTGGTCCGACGGTGCGAGGACCTGCCGGAGCTGATCGCGGCCTGCCAGACGGGCCTTGCGCGTGCGGTCGTCATCGGCCACGGTGCCGCCGACCTGACAGCGAGCCTCGTCGACCGCCTGGCCTATTCCGGAGTGGTGGTGGTATCGCTGGACGACGGATCGCCGGACCCGGATGCACCAGTGGTGGACGGGGTCGAGTACGTGGAGTCGTCGATCGCGCCCTCGGCACTCGCCGAGGCGGTGACCAGGGCTGTCGAGCGGTTCGACGCCACCTCGTCGGTCCGGCGGACGTCCCACGCGTATGCGGATCCGATGAATCTCCTCGCGGATCCCGTCGCTCCGGCGGTCGAGATCGCCGAGCCGACGGGGGAGGGGCGAATCATCGCGATCTGGGGTCCCACCGGTGCCCCCGGCCGCACGACCGTGGCGATCAACATCGCGGCGGAACTCGCAGCGGCCGGCGTCTCCGTCCTCCTCGTCGACGCCGATTCGTACGGCGCGAGCATCGGCGCGTCTCTCGGGCTCCTCGACGAGTCCGCCGGCCTCGCGCAGGCCTGCCGGATCGCCGATCAAGGTGGCTTCAGCGGAACCGCCCTCGGGCGGATCTCGATCAGTGTCGCCATCAAGGGTGGGCGGCTGCGGGTCCTGACCGGCATCACGAGGCCGGATCGCTGGCCCGAGCTGCGTCCCGCCGCGCTCAGCCAGGTGTTCTCGGCAGCGCGCGCCCTGGCGGAGGTCACCGTGGTCGATTGTGGATTCTGCCTCGAGGCGGACGAGGAGCTGAGCTTCGATACTCTCGCGCCTCGCCGCAACGGTGCAGCGCTGCGCTGCCTCGAGGTGGCGGACACGGTGATAGCGGTGGGATCGGCGGACGCCATCGGTGTGCCCCGCATGGTCAAGGCACTCTCCGAACTCGCCGACATGGTCCCGACGGCCGTACCGCGCATCGTCTTCAACCGGGTCCGTGCCGCTGCCGTGGGCCGTGGGCCGGAGACGCAGCTGAGGGAGGCCTGGGAGCGCTTCGGTCCGGCCTCGGCCGTCGAGGCCTTCCTGCCTGCGGATGCCTCCGCTGCGGACCAGGCACTGCTCGCCGGCACGGCACTGCTCGAGACGTCACCGGCATCGCCGTTGCGCCTCGCCATCGCAGGACTCGCCGGTGTCCCGGCCGCCGAGGGGCGGCGCCGCGGCGGGCGTGTGTTCCGCCGGCGCGACGTGAAGTTTCAAGGCAACCCCGATAGGGTTCAACGGTAAGAGGTCGCAATGGAGCGGCCTTTCATTTCGTTACGGAGGCCCTTTCCATGTCGTCTGGATCCAGAACAACGGATCAGTCAAGCTCGGACACGTCAGGGGAGGAATTCGTAGAGCATTACTTCGAGCACCTCGCGGACGAGGACGCCGCCGGTTACGCGCCGAGCGATCTCCGCCAGCGGGCTCTCGCGCACCGTGATCTCGCCGAGACGCGCGAGCCCGGGGCCGCGGCGATCGGCATCATGGACCAGGGCACCTCCAGCGTCGTCCTGATCGTCACCGACGACATGCCCTTCCTCGTCGATTCGGTCACCGCGGAACTCGTCCGGCAGAACGCGGCGATCCATCTCGTGGTGCACCCCACCTTCCTCGCCGTGCGGGAGGACCGGTCCCACGCTCTCACCGGGCTGCGACGCGTGCCGTCGACCGCCGGCGCGTCGAGCGGGGACACAGCCGCGCTGCCCGACATCGGCGAGCTCGTCGGCCTCGAGGGTCGGACGACCCACATCGAGTCCTGGATGTCGGTGGAGGTCACCCGGCTGGCCGATGGCGCAGCGAAGGAATCCATCATCGACGGCCTGCACCGGATACTCGGCGACGTCCGGTCCGCCGTCGAGGACTGGCCCGCCATGCGGAGCGCCGTGCGCTCGATCGAAGCTTCCCTGGACTCCATCGCGGGCACAGCGGACATCCCGGACCTCCGGCAGGCGCAGGAACTCCTGCAGTGGCTCGACAGTGGGAACTTCACCTTCCTCGGGTACAAGGAATACGACCTCGTCACGGACGACGACGGCGCCGATGCCCTGCGCGTGCGGGAGGGCAGCGGACTGGGTCTGCTGCGCCTCGGCAGTGCCGGCGGGCACCTTCAGCAACTCACGGCCGCAGGGCGGGCCAAGGCCCGGGAGCGGCGCGCCCTCGTCATCACGAAGGCGAATTCGCGCTCCACCGTGCACCGCGCCGCCTACCTGGACTACATCGGCATCAAGAGCTTCGATGCCCAGGGCAATGTCAGCGGCGAGCGGCGCTTCATCGGGCTCTTCGCGACCAGTGCCTACACGGGCTCGGTACGTAATGTCCCGCTGGTCCGGGACAAGGTCTCGGAGGTGCTGCGCCGCTGCGGGTTCCCATCGGACTCGCACTCCGGCAAGGACCTGCTGTCGATCCTCGAGACGTACCCGCGTGACGAGCTCTTCCAGATCGGCGTGACCGACCTCGTCACCACCGCGCTCGGGATCCTGCGCCTCCAGGAGCGACGCCGCACGCGCCTGTTCCTCCGCCCGGACGTCTACGGGCGCTTCATGTCCGCGCTCGTCTACCTCCCGCGCGACCGCTACACCACCAGCGTCCGGCTGCGGATCGAGGGCGAGCTGCGAGCGGCCCTGGACGCCGACTCGATCGACTTCGAAGCTCGGATGAGCGAATCCGCCCTGGCCCGGCTCTTCTTCCGCATCCGGCTGCAGCGGGGCGCGGAGATCCCCGAGGTCGACGCCGCGCAGCTCGAGGAGAGGCTCGTCCGGGCAGCACGGTCCTGGTCGGAAGGGATCGTGGAGGTCGCGCAGGAGCGGTTCGACCAGGACTCCGCGCAGAGCCTGGCGATCTCCTGGGCCGAGTCGTTCCCGCCCAGCTACCGGGTGGACTATGAGGTGGAGGACGCCCTCGAGGATATCGCCCGCTTCGAGAAGCTCGCGGACTCGGGCGCGGGAGTGCCCCAGCTGCACGTGTATGTCCCGGAGCGTGACGGGGCCGAGGATGCGCGTCTCAAGCTCTACCTCACCGAGGCGAAGAGCCTGACGCAGATCCTCCCCTACTTCCACAACCTCGGCCTGGAGGTGCTGGACGAGCGTCCGTTCGAGATCACGCGGGCCGACGGGCGGTCGTTCTTCCTGTACGACCTCGGGCTGAAGTACCCGGCCGGCATCTCCGCCCTGGGTACGGCGCTCCTGCTCCAGGACGCGTTCTCCGCCGCGGTGTCCGGCAGCAGCGAGTCGGACGCCTTCGACCGCCTCGTCCTGAGCGAGGAGCTTGGCTGGCGCCAGGTGGTGATCCTGCGGGCCTACGCCAAGTACATGCGCCAGATGGGCAATACGAACTCCTACGGCTTCGTCGCGGACACGCTGCTGCGGAACCCGGTGGTGACCCGCGCGCTCGTCGCGCTGTTCACCGCCCGCTTCGATCCCGACCTACAGGGTGATCGGGACGCCGCCTCGACAGCGGCCCGCGCCGCACTGGATGACGGTCTCGAAGGGGTTCCGACGCTCGATGCCGACCGGGTCCTGCGGACCTTCGCCAATCTCATCGAGGCGACGCTGCGGACCAACTACTTCCAGGACAAGCGGTACGTCAGTCTCAAGTTCGACACGGCGAGGATCGACGGCGCACCGTTCCCGCGGCCCAAGTTCGAGATCTGGGTCTACTCGCCCCAAGTGGAGGGTGTGCACCTCCGATTCGGCAAGGTCGCGCGCGGCGGGCTGCGCTGGTCCGACCGGCGCGAGGACTTCCGCACGGAGGTGCTCGGCCTCGTCAAGGCGCAGACCGTCAAGAACGCGGTGATCGTGCCGACCGGTGCCAAGGGCGGGTTCTTCGCCAAGCAGCTCCCCGATCCGTCCGAGGACCGGCAGGCCTGGCTGGCGGAGGGACAGGCGAGCTACCGCACCTTCATCCGGGGATTGCTCGACATCACGGACAACGTGATCACGAACGGGACCACCGAGACGGTGGTGCCGCCGTCGCGCGTCGTGCGGCACGACGACGACGACACCTACCTGGTGGTCGCGGCGGACAAGGGGACCGCCTCCTTCTCGGACATCGCCAACGAGCTGTCGGCCGAGTACGACTTCTGGCTCGGTGACGCGTTCGCCTCCGGGGGATCGGTGGGGTACGACCACAAGGCCATGGGTATCACCGCGCGCGGCGCCTGGGAGTCGGTCAAGCGGCACTTCAGCGAGCTCGATGTCGATACCCAGACGGACGACTTCACCGTGGTCGGTGTCGGTGACATGAGCGGGGACGTCTTCGGCAACGGCATGCTGCTCTCGGAGCACATCCGGCTCCTCGCGGCCTTCGACCACCGGCACATCTTCCTCGATCCCGCCCCCGAGGCCGCTGCCTCCTTCGCGGAGCGGCGGAGGCTGTTCGACCTTCCCCGGTCGAGCTGGGAGGACTACGACAGCAGCCTCATCAGTGAAGGCGGCGGTGTGTTCCCCCGGCAGGCGAAGTCCATTCCCGTGTCGCCGCAGGTCCGCCAGGCACTCGGACTCGATGACGGCGTCACCCGGCTCAGCCCGCCCGAACTGCTGAGGGCGATCCTGAGGGCCCCGGCCGACCTCCTGTACAACGGTGGTATCGGGACCTACGTCAAGGCCTCGGACGAGACCCACGCCGAGGTCGGGGACCGCGCCAATGACGCCATCCGCGTCAACGGCGACGAGCTCCGTGCCCGGGTGGTCGGCGAGGGAGGCAACCTGGGCATGACCCAGCGCGGCCGGATCGAGGCCGCCCTGTCCGGAGTCATCCTGAACACCGACGCGATCGACAACAGTGCGGGCGTCGACTGTTCCGACCACGAGGTCAACATCAAGATCTTCGTCGACCGGATGGTGCGCGCGGGTCGTCTGCAGCCCGAGGAACGGGCCGACTTCCTGCATTCCATGACCGACGAGGTCGCGCGCCTGGTGCTGCAGGACAACATCGACCAGAACGTGCTCCTGCTCAACGACCGCCAGCGGGTCATCGAATGGAGCCCGAGCTACGAGCGCATGATGGACTGGCTCGAGCAGAAGGCCGATCTCGACCGCGACCTGGAGGCGCTCCCGACGACCGCGGTGCTGCGGCGACGTATCGACGCCGGTCAGGGACTCACCTCTCCCGAACTCAGCGTGCTGGCGGCCTACGCGAAGATCGAGCTCACGAAGGTGCTGTCGGCCGGCACCCTGGCCGACGATCCCTATTTCAGTGAGACGCTGAGGCGCTACTTCCCCCGCCAGCTCGTCGAGCGCTTCGACGACCTGCTGGACACCCACCCGCTGCGCCGCCAGATCATCTCGACCGTCGTCGCCAACGACATCATCAACCTGGGCGGTATCACCTTCGCTTTCCGGGTGATGGAGGAGACATCGGTGCCGGAGCCGGTGATTGCCCGGGCCTTCGTGGCGCTACGCGAGATCTACTCCTTCGACGAGACGGTCGACGCCCTCGCCGCGCTGCCGGCGGACTTCCCCACGGAGCACTGGACCAGGGTGCACCTGGACCTGCGCCGGCTGCTCGACCGCGCCGTCCGCTGGTTCGTGAACCACGTGGAGCAGGGCACACCCGTCCAGGCCGACATCGACGCCTTCAAACCGCTCATCGCGCCGTTCATGGCACGCTTGTCCGGCTACCTGCGTGGTTGCGACCTCGAGCGGGCTCGCGTCGGGGTCGAGACGGCGACGGCATGGAACCTGCCGGAGGAACTCGGGCGGCACTGGGCCGAGCAGTTCGAGTCGTTTGCGCTTCTCGATATCGCCTACAGCACGCGCCGCGTGGACGAACCGGTCGAGAACATCGCGCAGGTGTACTACGCCGTGTACGACAGGTTCGAGGTCGATAACCTGCTCGAGCGGATCACCAAGCTGCCGCGGAGCGACCGGTGGCAGGCGCTCGCCCGCGCAGCCCTCCGCGACGATCTCTATTCGACCGTCGCGGACATCGCCGTCGCCGTCATGCGCGCCTCGCAGGACATGCGCCAGCGTGACGCGGCCGACCGGCTGCAGGCCTGGCAGGAGCAGAACGCCGACCAGTTGCAGCGGGCGAGCAACATGTTCGCGGAGGTCAACCTGCTGGAGCAGGACGACATCTCGTCCCTGTCCGTCGCGCTTCGACTCCTGCGGTCCATCGTCCGGTAGCGGGAGGGCCTCACTCCCGGTCGGCAGCAGCCGACCGGGGGTGACAGACTGAAGACCCGGCCGTGCGAGCAACGGTCGGAGCAGTCGGGCGGCGCAGCCTGACCCGGACCGCTACGCCGAACGACAGAGGACTCCATGGCCATTTTCACTGACCCGATCCGCGAACACGCGGGATTCGAGCCCGGCGACGCCGAATGGCTGCACCTGTTGGTGGGGGACTGGCAGATGGTCGCGGACCTCGCCTTCGCCGACCTCGCCCTCTGGTTCCCGCTCGACGGCGGCGGCTATGTCGCTCTTGCCCACGCCCGGCCCTCGACGTCGCACACGGTCTTCCACAGCGACTTCGTCGGTGAGAGGATCCGTGCGGATCTCCAGCCGCTCGTCGACGTCGCGTGGGAATCGCAGAAGATCGAGCGGTCCGGCGAGACGAACTGGACCACCGAGATGGCAATGCGCGTGGAGGCCGTGCCGATGGTGCGCAACGGCCGTACCCTCGCCGTCGTGACGACGCACATGGATCTCTCGAGTTCGCGCATGCCGTCGCGGCTCGAGCTGACGTACCGCCAGTGCGCGTACGACCTGCTCCGCATGGGGACGCTCGGACTCTGGCCCGATTTCGCCACCCCGACCGGATCGCGACGGGGCGCCCCCCGGGTCGGCGACGGCCTCATCCGGCTCGACGTCGACGGCATCGTGCAGTACGCCAGCCCGAACGGTGTCTCCGCGTTCCGTCGGCTCGGCGACGTCGAGACGCTGGAGGGCCGCCCGTTGGCGGAGATCACGACGGCGCTGCTCAAGGACCGGCGGATGGTGGACGAGACACTGCCGCTTGTCGTCACCGGGCGCATGCCCTGGCGCACCGAGATCGGGTCCCGAGGAGTCAGTCTCTCGCTCCGCGCCATCCCCCTGCGGGACGAGAAGGAGCGGTTCGGTGCTCTCGTGCTCTGCAGGGACGTCTCCGAGCTGAGGCGCAGGGAGATGGAGCTCGTCTCCAAGGACGCGACCATCCGTGAAATCCACCACCGGGTGAAGAACAATCTCCAGACCGTGGCGGCCCTGCTGCGGATGCAGTCGAGGAGGATGGTGAGTGAGGAGGGGAAGCTCGGTCTCGAGCAGGCGATGCGGCGGGTGTCGACCATCGCGCTCGTGCACGAAACCCTGTCCCAAGGGCTGGCGCAGAGCGTGGACTTCGACGAACTCATCTCGCGCCAGTTCCGCCTCTCCGCCGAGGTCGCCTCACCGTCGCAGGCGGTCCGCACGGAGAGGAGCGGCGACTTCGGGGAATTGCCGAGCGACCTGGCGACCCCGCTCGCCCTTGTGATCAACGAACTCGTCACCAACGCGGTGGAGCACGGTCTGTCCGGACGAGCCGGGACGGTGTGGCTGATGGCGGACCGGCAGACCGAAGCCGACGGCGAGGACACGCTCAGGGTGACCATCGCGGACGACGGCGTCGGGCTGCCGGCGGGTGGTCACGCCGAAGGGCTCGGCCTGCAGATCGTCCGGACCCTCGTCACGAGCGAGCTCGGCGGTACGATCGAGTGGAGCACGCGACCGGGCGGGGGGACATCCGTCACCCTCGAACTGGGGCTCCGGCTCAACCAGGGTATGTGAAGCGGATCATCGCCGGAACGAAGAAGGGCCGCCCATCGGGCGGCCCTTCTTCACCGGGTCGGTGCCCGGAGCTCCGGGTGCATCGCGTCCGTCAGGACGCGCGCCGTGCCCGAGCCGCCCGGCGCTTCAGCGCCCGGCGCTCGTCCTCGCTCAATCCGCCCCACACTCCGGCATCCTGCCCGGATTCGATGGCCCACTGCAGGCAGGTGTCCTGCACCTGGCAGCGGCGGCAGACGCTCTTCGCCTCTTCGATCTGAAGAAGCGCCGGTCCGGTGTTGCCGACCGGGAAGAACAGCTCCGGGTCCTTGTCCAGACAGGCTGCGCGACTACGCCAATCCATGATGATCACATTCTCCTTCAGCCTCGCACACGTGCGTCTTGTGAAAATATTCACGAGGGGGCTCATAGTAAAGGGGCCGACATCGGCCCCCTGATTTGCTCTGCTTTTAAGGCTGTCACGTTACCAATCGGTAAACAAGGGTTTTACAGCTCTAATTGATGGTGCGGGTGAGGGGTATGTCACAGCACGGCCGTCATCGCCGGTTCGGGGTGCGCCTGCGCCGGTCGGGTATGGTGCGAGGATGTCCACCGATCCCGCAGTCCAGCAGCCCGCGAGGCCAGGGGGCGTCCTCGTCATCGCCGGGATCCTCGCGCTCGAAAGCGTCGCACTCGGGGTCCTGGCCGTCGCCTCGATCCTGACGATCTTCACAGCAGCCCCCCTCTCCGTCGGCGCGTCGGTCTTCATGGCCGTGCTGCTGCTGATGGTGGCGGGTGGCCTCTCCGTTCTCGCCGTCAGGCTCACGGCGGGTTTCCGGTGGTCGCGGTCGCCGGCGCTCGTCGTGCAGCTCTTCCTGGTGATCCTCTCCTTCCCCTACTTCTCCTCGGGGAGTCCACGTGTAGGATTCCTGCTCATGGTGCCCGCCGCCGTCGTGATCGTGCTGCTGTTCTCCCGCCGCGTGCTGGATTTCACCGTCCGAACGACGACCCCCGAACGAACGCTGTAGGGACCGGCCCTCCACCAGTGACGGCGATTCGTGCGTCGGGCCCCGAGGGTCCAGGGGCGTGGGCGATCTGCAGCTCCTGCACGCCGGAGGGGCCGCAGGCCAACGCGCGACCGGGGACCGACAAGTCACTCGACTCGATACGAACCCCGAGGAAGTCGCCGTCCGAGGAATTCCGCGGCGACAGGACGATGCCCCGCCCCGATGCGCGGGCGGGCAGCGACAGGGGGACCCGGGCCATCAGGGACGGGCTCGGAGCGGCAGTCAGCACGGCGGCGGCTCCCCGGGTGACGAGCGAGGAGAGTGCCTGCTGCACGTCGGCCGGCAGCTGGTCGGCGTCGTCGACGAGAAGGAGGAATCCCTCGCAGCTCGAGCCGCTGGTCCCTGCCACGCTGCGCCAGTAGGCGGCTGCGCCACCCGCCGTCCCTCCCGGTCGCGGTGTGAGCACCTGGAGCTGTGCCTGCAGGAGCCTCGATGATGCCTCGAGGACCCGGAGCGCGTTGGAGCGTCCGGAGGCGGCATGTCCGAGGACGAGGACGACCTCCGCGCTCCGCATTTGGAGCAGGTACGGCCGGAGATCGTCGCCGTGCAGGCCGAGGGCCAGCGCGGTGCCGGTCGGGTCGGTAGCCTCGATGGCGAGCGTCGCTTCGTGGAGCTCCTCGAGGGTGACCGCCTTCGGGAGGGCGTGGACGGGGAACGGTGCCCGGGTGGGAGCCGGCGGCCGCTCCTGCGGGATCTCGGCTGCCAGCACCAGCTGGCACACGGCGTCTCCCGTCGTCCCGGCGATCCGGCCCTGCACGAGCCCCCGTCCCCTGTAGGCGTCGATCGGCGGGATCCTCGGCCACGTCATCGTCGTCTCCTGGTGCGCGCCCAGCGGGAGATAGACGCGGTTCGGCACGAGCGCGAAGAATCGCGCCGTCGTGAGTTCGCGGTCCCCGCTGATCAGGACGGAGACGCCGCAGGCCGCTCCGTCGCGCACGAGGGCCTGGAGGTCATCCTCCGCGCGCGCGAGACGTCCCTGGCGGAACTGGGTGCTCCAGCGGCCCCAGCCGGTGACGGCCAGGACGATCGGGGAGCGGGGCCGGGGGGCGTCCGCCGTGAGTGCGGCGAGCCGTTCGAGGACGCGGGCCGCCCGGGCGGGTTCCGCTGCCCCGACGTAGGCCCCGGTGTGGTCACTGTCCGTGTGGCCTGCGAGGGAACCGTCGCCGTCCAGCAGGTACAGATGGACCTCGTGGTCGACCTGGGGGAGTCCGACGACGACTGCGGCGACTGCGTCCTCCAGGCCGCTTGCGGGCAGTCCGATCAGCGCAAGGTGCGAGTGGTTCTCGGGTCTCCACAGGAGGGCGCGCTGTTCCTGGCGTTCCGGCAGGTCGATCAGGCCGAGCGCGACCTGCCCGCCGCGGGCGCCCCCGAAGTGCATGGCCGCATCGTGGTCCTTGCCGTGGTCCTTGCACTCGCCTTTGCACTGGTTCTTGCACTGGTCCTCGCACTGGTCCTGGCCACGCTCCGAGGCGTACGCCGTCCCGTTCCAATCGTCGGCCGGAGGATAGGTTCGGCAGAGGTCCGGCGTCAGGAAGGCCAGGAGGGGCGGCAGCACGGGCCCGGGCGGTCGACGCCGGCCCGGACCGCCTGCCGCGTCGACGACGGCCCTGACGGCATCCGTGAGGACCGACTCGGACGCAAGTGACGGCTTCGCGACCGACGATGCAGGGCCGTCCTTCTGCGCAGTCTCGGGCCGAGGGTCCGGTCTCTGGTCCCGTCCGTGGTCCGTTCCGTGGTTTTTTCCGTGGTCCAGTCCCTGATTCGTCGCCCGGCCCCGTGCATCGCCATCCGCGTGGCCCGGAGCTCGGCCGATGTCTTGTCCAGTGAGGGTGAACGCAACGTGGGACGGATCCAATCGATCGGACGTCCTTCCTCGCGGCCCGGGGGCGGCATGATTCCGTCGCCGGTCGGGCTGCCGCACGTCCCGTTCGCCGAGAAAGTCGGTCAGGAACTGCCAGCCGGGTGAGTCGGCACTCCGCGGAAGCGTGGACGACGATGCCACCTGGAAGGAGAGTGGCTCTTCCGCACCGCGCCGGAGGAATGCTCGGCCCGGAAGATCGACGGAGATCTCCGCCGCAGCACCGGAGCCGAGAAGATCCTGTGATTCCATCGCGGTCTGGACGCGCAGCAGGATCGATGACGTGATGTTCGTGCGCAGGTCGGGCGTGATCGCGCCCTGAACGCGCTGCGTGGCGAGGACCAGATGCACCCCGAGCGATCGTCCGAGCGCCGCGATCTTCATGAGATCCGCGACCGCCGTCGGGACGTCGTCGCTGAGCATGCGGAACTCGTCGATGACGACGACCAGTCTCGGCGGACACGTCACGGGAGACTCTCGCCGGAGCGCGTCCAGGTCGTGCACGCCCTGGTCGGCACACAGAGCCTCCCGCCGCCGCAGTTCTGCGCGCATCGACGTGAGCGCGCGGGCCGTGGACTCGGAGGACAGGTCCGTCATGCTCCCGACGCAGTGCGGCAGAGCGGCGAGCGCCCCGAGCCCTGAACCGCCCTTGTAGTCGATCAGGAGCATGCTCAGGTGCTCAGGTGCTCGGGTGGCTGGTGCAGGGCCAGTCCGAGCACCAGGGTGCGGAGGAGCTCCGACTTTCCCGAGCCGGTGGTACCGGCCACCAGCAGATGCGGTCCGTCCCTGACGAGGTCGAGCAGAAGCGGACCGGAGGACGATCGACCAAGGCGCGCCGTCGGATGTTCCGGATCGGACACCCGCCATTGATCGGCTACGTTCTTGCGGACGGACAGCGGATTCAGCACGTCCGACCACAGCGATGCCGACGCCGGTGGAGCACCGAGCTGAGCCCCGGGTTCCGCCTGGGCGCCGCCTCCGGCCCGCCGATCAGCGGTGACCGAGCGCGCCAGAGCCCGTGCCGCCCGTTCGAAGCTATTCTCCGACACCCCGTCCGGGATGATCTTCACCTGCTCACCCTCGAGCTGGACGATGCCGTCATCTGCGCTCAGCAGGACGCATCGATCGCCGGCGGCGACATCGGCGACAGCGCCGGGGCGGGCACTGCGAGGGTTCGCGAGGAAGCGGAGGATCACGACTGTCGCTGCACCGGAAGTGACCGGGACGTCCTCGGCCTCGTGAAGCACGACGAGCAGGCCCGGCTTACGGGTGAGATCGGCGAGGGCGGCAGGATCGCGGGTCAAGACGACATGCGGGAGGAACCGGGCGTGCCGCGCCAATTCCAGCGGAGCAGCCCAGATCACCGTCACCGGTTGGCCCGCCCGTGGATGCGCCGTCTGGAGCAGCAGTGCTCGCCGCAAGCCGCGGACCGCCTCTGCGTCACCGGTGACGGTGAAACTCGTTGTTCCTCCGTCCTCTCGGCCGCACGGCAGGAGAAAGGGCACGTCGTGGAGCATGGGCGGGACCAAGAGAGCGTCGGACGCATCCGACGAGACGTGGGCACGCTGATGCGCTGTCCCGAGGCGTAGGAGGACGACGGCGGATGTCCGCTGCTTCGTCGGTGATGTCGACATCGCGCTGCGCGCCGGCCGCAGCGCGTCCAGGGCCGATCGCCCGGGGTCGGGGACTGCCACGACACGGCGCCGTCGGTCGCGATCAGCCGCTTCCTGGAGAGCGGAAGCGAAATGGGCGGCGCTCCGGCGATACGCAGCAAGCGGCACGAGCCCCGTGACCGCGGACAGCGCACTGAAGGCGAGGAAGAACCACATGCCCGTGGTCAGGGCCAACACCACGCCCAGCACCAGTGGAAGCAGCGCGGTGAGTACGAGGACCTTCGACGGCCGTTTCGGTACCCGATGACCGACGGGCAGGGGATCGAGGACGCATGGGTCCATCGACGGCGTCCAGCCCTTTCCATCCACGATGTCGATGCTGCAGCGGCTCGACCCGAAACGGAGTTCCGACGAGACATCGATCACCGCCTTCGTCACGGCGCGTCCGTCCACCAACGTACCGTTGGCCGACCCCAGGTCCTCGATGACGATGGAGTGCTGCCCGATCGTGAGCAGTGCATGGTTCCTGGACAGTCCTGGATCCGACAGGGTGATCGCTGCCCGGGCGCGCCCGATCGTGTAGCTGCCCCGGACCAGGGGGAAGACCTGACCCGCGTCGGGGCCCGAGTGCACCACGAACGCCAGAGGGGGGAGGGTCGCGGTGCTCCTATCGGGTGACTGCCCGGCGACGATCACGGAACCGGGTGGAACCCCCTCCGGCGGCGCCAGGTTCAGGGAGTCCAGGGGTCTGCCGCCGACACTGAGTGGCCCGGGATAGCCCGCTTCGAGCAGTCGCCCGGCAAGGGCTGATCCTGTAGGAAGGCGTGCGGTGTCGACGACGATGTCCTCCGTCTCGAAATCGTGGGGTGGTGCGGCCACCAGCGTGACGTGCAGATCCACAATGCCTCCCGTCGCCGTCAGGTCAGAGGCTAGGCTGCCCGGCCTGCGAGCGGGTGGCTATGAGGAAGGATGTGGACAACGTGCGCGCGACCTGCCGGCTGCTCCCTCCATCAGGGCACGGATGCAGGCCTCACAGGATCCCATCGGCACCCGCCGGTACACTCGGTGAACGTGTCTACTCTGAAGGCCTCTGATGACGGTCGTTGAATCAAGCCGAACTGTCGCTCCGCGCGGTGGCGGCAGGGCCCCCGACCGCGGCTTCAGACCTGAGGTGCAGGGGCTGCGTGCGCTCGCAGTCCTGATGGTCGTCGCCTACCACGTCTGGTTCGGCCGGGTATCCGGCGGGGTAGACGTGTTCCTCCTCATCTCCGCGTTCCTGCTGGCGCTGTCGTTCCTACGCAAGGTCGAATCCGGGAGACCGCTCGACCTCGGCCGTCACTGGCTGCACCAGTTCAAGCGCCTGCTGCCCGCCGTCGTCGTCGTGATTCTCGGTACGCTGGGTGCCACATACCTCCTCGTTCCGAGGTCGCGCTGGACGGACATCCTCGAGCAGGCCTGGGCCTCGCTGTTCTACGTCCAGAACTGGGTCCTGGCGTCGAATGCCGTGGACTACTACGCCGACGACCACAGCCTGGCGAGCCCGCTGCAGCACTTCTGGTCGCTCTCGGTGCAGGGCCAGGTGTTCATCCTGTGGCCTCTGCTGTTCGTCCTCAGCGCACTGGTGGCACGGCGCTTCCGTCTGCGGTTCCGGGGCGTCGTCCTTCTCGTGTTCGGCGCCTTGTTCGTGGCCTCGCTCGGATTCTCCGTCTGGGAGACCTCCACGAACCAGGCGTACGCCTACTTCGACACGCGCGCCCGGCTGTGGGAGTTCGCCCTCGGTACGCTGCTTGCCCTGGCCCTGCCTTTCCTCCGGCTGCCCCGGGTCCTGCGGATCATGGCGGGCTGGCTCGGTGTCGGCGCGATGCTCAGCGGAGGGTTCCTCCTGGACGTGCAGGGTCAATTTCCCGGGTACGTCGCCCTCTGGCCGCTCCTCGCGGCTGCTCTGGTGATCGCCGCGGGCCAGACTGGAAGTGCGGTCGGCGCCGACCGTTTCCTCTTATCGAGGCCGCTGGTGCGCATGGGTGATCTCTCGTACGCGCTCTACCTGTGGCACTGGCCCGTCCTGGTGCTCTTCCTGATCTGGCGTGATGCGGCCGCCCCGGGGATCCTCGGGGGACTCGTGGTGATCGCGGTCTCGCTCGTCCTCGCCTACTTGACCATGCGTTTCGTCGAGAGGCCTCTGCGGGCCCTGGCCTGGGCGGACAGGCGCCGTCGCCGTTCCGTCATCGTCCTCGCCGTGTGTCTGACCCTTGTCGCGGCGCCCCTGGCAGGATGGCAGCGGGAGATCCGCCTGGAGTCGGAACGGATTGCCGCCCAGGCGGACACGAACAATCCGGGGGCACGGATCTTCGACACGGATTATGTCGATCAGACCGACCCCGACGCTCCGCTCGTCCCGACCGCGGACGTCGGTGGTAGGGACTATGCGAACGTCCTCACCCCCTGCACGGGACGCTTTGCCACCGAGGCCGGGGCGCTCCAAGGCTTGAACTGCTCGATCATCGTCGATCAGGCCGAACCTTCCCGCACTATCGTCGCTGTGGGCAACAGCCACGTCCAGCAATGGCTCGCCACCATGAAGCCGCTCGCTGAGGAGAACGGCTGGGCACTGGTGGCCTTGGTGAGAGGAGGATGCCAGTTCGGCGGCTTCGTCGAGGCAGTTGCTGCGGAGTGTAATGAGCGGAATGCGCAGGCCAAGGACTACATCGCTGATCTCCGGCCCGATCTGGTTTTCACCACCGGTACCTACTCCGTTTCCGAACCCCCGTTCGAACTATTGCCGGGCGGCTTCAGCCGAGGAGCCAGCGAATTGATCGAGCAGGGCATTCCCGTGCTGGCCATCCGTGACAACCCGCGTTTCACAAGGAACATGATGGAGTGTGCGGAGGACTTCGGTGAGTCGGCGCAAGAATGCAATGTTCGGGAGGAGGAGGTCCGTGACATGAGTGGCGTCACTCCCATCCAGCAGATGGCGGACATCACCCCGGGACTCAAGGTCATGGATTTGAACGACTACGTGTGCTTCTCCGGTTCCTGCCCGGCAGTCATCGGGAACATGCGGGTCTACCTCGACGACAATCACCTCACGTCTACCTACGCTCGAACGCTCAGTCCCTATTTCTTCGAGCGGATGATGGCGGCAACAGGATGGTAAGTACCCCCAGGTCTACGCAGATCGGCCGACGGTAGGGTGGCCACATCTATGTCGCGGGACAAGTGCAGGGCTCGAAGCTGAGTCGCAGGGAGCGTAGGGCGAGCTGAACCGGCCCGGTGCCCGCCGGGTCAGGGTCTGGCCCGGGCTGCGGCATAATTGGGAGTCGAGTCCACCACAGGAGATATCTTGAATGCAGATTTAGTCGTCGTCGGCTCAGGCTTCTTCGGCCTGACCATTGCCGAGAGGGCCGCGAGTCAGCTGGGGCTGAAGGTCGCCGTCCTCGACCGTCGTCACCACATCGGGGGCAATGCTTACAGCGAGAACGAGGCCCGCACCGGGATCGAGGTGCACCGTTACGGTGCCCACCTGTTCCATACGTCGAACGAACGGGTCTGGGACTACGTCCACAACTTCACGGAGTTCACCCGGTACGTGCACAAGGTGTACACCCGCCACAAGGGCGAGGTGTATCCCATGCCGATCAACCTCGGCACCATCAACCAGTTCTTCCGCACGGCGCTCGGTCCTGTCGAGGCACGGGCTCTCATCCAGGAGCAGGCCGGCGAACTCGCGGGCACGGACCCGCAGAACCTCAACGACAAGGGCATCCAGCTGATCGGCCGGCCCCTGTACGAGGCCTTCATCAAGTACTACACCGGTAAGCAGTGGCAGACGGACCCCAAGGACCTGCCCGCAGAGATCATCTCCCGGCTGCCCGTGCGCTACACCTACGACAACCGATACTTCAACGACAAGTACGAGGGCCTGCCCGTCAACGGCTACACGGCGTGGATCGAGCGGATGGCGGACCATCCGAACATCGACGTCCACCTGAACACCGACTTCTTCGACGAGGGCCACGAGTACTCCCGCTCGTCCACCCTGGGCCAGGTCCCCGTGATCTACACGGGACCGGTGGACCGGTACTTCGACTACGCCGAGGGAGACCTCTCCTGGCGCACGATCGACCTCGAGGAGGAAGTCCTGCCCATCGAGGACTTCCAGGGCTGCTCCGTCATGAACTATCCGGACGAGGACGCCGCCTACACGCGCATCCACGAGTTCCGCCACTTCCATCCGGAACGGGACTACACCAAGGACGCCACCGTGATCATGCGGGAGTACTCGCGCTTCGCGGAGAAGGACGACGAGCCGTACTACCCGATCAACACCGCGGAGGACCGCGCCAAGCTCCTCGCCTACCGGGACCTCGCGAAGGGCGAGAAGTCGATGCTCTTCGGCGGCCGGCTCGGCACCTACAAGTACCTGGACATGCACATGGCCATCGGCTCGGCGCTGAGCATGTTCGACAACAAGATCGCCCCGCACTTCACCAGCGGGCAGAAGCTCGAGAGCGGCGGAGTAGACGCATGACGGAGAAGGCGACGGACGTCCTGACGGACGATGTCCAGGGAACAGGGCAGACCTGGCACACGCTGCAGCGGGTCGTCCTGCCGCAGCAGAGCCAGATGGACACCGCGGCGCTGTACATGGACACCGGCAGCGCCTTCGGTATCCAGCTCAACACCACTGACGGCAGCACCGTCGGCAGCGGCCGCGCGACCGCCGGAGCGGCCTCGGACTCCACGAAGGAGCTGCACGTCGAGGATGTCCGCTCCCGCCGGTCCACGTCCGTGCGACCGGGTGAGCGTGTCTCGTTCGGCTCGTACTTCAACGCGTTCCCTGCCAGCTACTGGCGCCGATGGACTCATCTCCGGGAGGTCCGGCTCAGGGTCCGCACGGACGGGTCCGGGGTCGTGACGGTCTACAAGTCGAACGCCAGGGGATCCCTGCAGCACGTGCAGACCGCCAGGGTTGAGGGGGAGACCACCAGCACCTTCGACCTGTCGCTCCAGCCCTTCGGGGACGGCGGCTGGTACTGGTTCGACATCGTGGCGGGGAGCGACAGCCTCGTGCTCAATGACGCCGACTGGCTCGCGGCGGGTGATGCGCCCGAGCGCGGGAGCATCACGCTGGAGATCACGACGCTGAACAAGCCGGACTTCTGCCTCAACAACCTGCGGATCCTCGCGGGCAACCCGAGTGCGATCGAGGACGTGCAGCAGATCCTGATCGTCGACCAGGGCACGCAGAAGGTCGCGGACCAGCCCGGCTTCGAGCAGGTGGCAGCTGAGCTGGGACAGAAGCTGCGCATCATCGACCAGGACAATCTGGGTGGTTCGGGCGGGTTCGCCAGGGGGATGTACGAGGCCGTGGAGAACGGCAGCGACTTCGCGCTGCTGCTCGACGACGACGTCGTGATGGAGCCGGAGAGCATCCCGCGTCTGCTCTCCTTCGCTACGCACTGCAAGTCGCCCACGATCGTCGGCGGGCACATGTTCGACCTCTACAACAGGACGGTCCTCCACACCTTCGGCGAGATCGTCAACCCCTACCGGTTCCAGCCCGACCAGCCGGTCGCGGAGCAGGTCCTCGGGCACGACTTCGCGCGGGCCAACCTCCGGCACACGCCGTGGCTGCATCGCCGCATCGACGTCGACTACAACGGCTGGTGGATGTGCCTGATCCCCACCACCGTGATCCGGGACATCGGCTTGTCCCTGCCCATCTTCATCAAGTGGGACGACGCCGAGTACGGGCTGCGGGCGAAGAAGGCCGGCTACCCGACGGTCTCGATGCCGGGAGCGGCCGTCTGGCACGTCTCCTGGATCGACAAGGACGACATGGTCGGGTGGCAGGCCTACTTCCACACCCGCAACCGCATGGTGGCCGCGCTGCTCCACAGTCCGTACGAACGCGGCGGGCGCGTCGTGCGCGAGTCCGGCTACTCGGACATCAAGCACCTGGTGTCCATGCAGTACCACACGGCCCGCGGACGGGTCATGGCGATGCGCGATGTCCTCAAGGGTCCGGATCAGCTGCACGCGATCCTCGCCACGAAGCTGCCGGAGATCCGGACCATGGCCAAGGGATACTCCGACGCCCAGGTCCAGTCGGACCCGGACACCTTCCCCACGCCGAAGATGGACAAGCCGCCGCGGAACGGACAGGGCTTCCGGGCACCGTCCTACACTACGCTGGTGCCATGGGCGATGAAGACGATCGCCCGGCAGCTCGGCTCGCCGGTGTCCGCTTCCAGCCGGGAGCGGCCCCAGGCGTTCATCGCGCACCAGGACAACAAGTGGTGGCGCATGTCGCAGTACGACAGCGCGGTCGTCTCGAACGCGGAAGGTACCGGCGCGTCCTGGTACCGGCGCGACCCGCGGGAGATGCGAGCCCTTCTGGCCGAGGCTGCCCGCTTGAACGCGGAGATCCTCCGCCGCTGGCCCGCGCTGCGCGAGCAGTACCGTGCCGCTCTCGAGGACATCACCTCCTTCGAATCCTGGAAGAAGACCTTTGAGTCCCACTCGGCCAAGGACCAGTGAGGTGTCGAGCGCTGAGCTGACGACGCCGGGCCTGGGGGGTGGCCTCCGTGACGTCCTCCGGTCGAGGTATCTCCTGCGCCTCCTGGTGGCGAAGGAGCTGAAGGTCCGGTACCGCGGGTCTGTCCTGGGGCTGCTCTGGTCCTACGTCAAACCCGGCGTCCAGTTCGTGGTCTTCTGGTTCGCCCTCGGGATCTTCCTCGGGATGAATCGGAACACGGAGAACTACCCCATCTACCTGTTCTCCGGGATCGTGCTCATCAACTACTTCAACGAGGCACTGGGTAATGCGGCTCGCTCGATCGTGGGCAACGGCGGCTTGATCAAGAAGATCTACCTTCCGCGCGAACTGTTCCCGGTCGCCTCCGTCTGGGTCTCCGCCGTGCACTTCGTGCCGCAGCTCCTCGTCCTGCTGGTCGCCTGCTTCATCGGTGGCTGGTCCCCGGGCCCCGTGCAGATCGCCGCTGCCGTCGCGGGATTCGCCATCGTCACGATGCTCGCCGTCGGTCTGGGGCTGTTCTTCGGTGCGGCCAACGTCTACTTCCGCGATTCCGAGAACTTCGTCGACATGCTGCTGATGATCGCCACCTGGGCCTCACCGGTCCTCTACTCCTGGACCATGGTCCGGGACGGGCTGTTCGACGCTTTCGGGACCGGCCGGGGCGAAGTGCTCCATACGATCTATCAGACGAACCCTTTGACCATCGCCGTCGAGCTGTTCCACTTCGCCTTCTGGATGCCGACGACGACCATGCCCCGTACAGACCCCCTGCTGGCCGTCCCGCCGAACCTGCTCGACGTGTGGACGCCGATCGGACTGGGGATCGCCCTCGTCGTGATCCTGGCCGGTCAGCTGACCTTCCGGCGGCTCGAGGGCCGCTTCGCTCAGGAGTTGTGACATGGTTGTTGCCGTCGACGTGCAGTCGATCTCGAAGCAGTTCGTCCTCCGTCACACGCGGTCCATCAAGGAGGCCTTCGTGTGGATCGTCAAGGGCCGCAAGGGCGACCTCTCACAAAAGTTCCATGCCCTCGACCAGGTGTCGCTCCAGGTCGAACAGGGGGAGTCGGTCGCCCTCCTGGGACTCAACGGCTCCGGCAAGTCGACGCTGCTGAAGCACATCTCCGGAGTCATGCTCCCCGACAGCGGTGCCGTGAGGACGAGGGGACGGGTCGCCGGCCTGATCGAGGTCGGGGCGGGGTTCCATCCGGACCTCAGCGGACGCGACAACGTCTACCTCAACGGCGCCATCCTCGGGATGACCGAGGACCAGATCAACGAGCGCTTCGAGAGCATTCTGGACTTCTCCGAGATCGGGCAATTCATCGACACGGAGGTGAAGTTCTACTCCTCGGGCATGTACCTCCGGCTTGCCTTCTCCGTGGCCATCCACACCGATCCGGAGATCTTCCTCATCGACGAGATCCTCGCCGTCGGTGACGAGCCCTTCCAGAAGAAGTGCCTCGAGAAGATCAAGGAGCTCGGCGACGCGGGGAAGACGCTCGTGGTCGTCAGTCACGACCTGGATCTGGTGGCTCGTGTCTGCAGCCGCGGCGTGCTGCTCGAACACGGCAAGGTGGTCATGGACGGCGACGTCGCGGACGTGGTGGCCAGGCTGCGCTCCTGACGGTTCCGATGCCGCGCAGGGACGTCTCCGGAGCGACGATGTCTCTGTCGCGCCGCTGACGGCCGGGTTCCGTCGGCTCGCCTCCCCAGCCGCAGGGCGACGGCGATATATGGAGCGGCGATACAGAAGACGGGGCCCGCCAGTGGCGGGCCCCGTCGTCCTACTGGCCCAGAAGTCCCAGCAGGTACGATCCGTAGCCGCTCTTCACCAACGGCTCCGCCCGGGCCTGCAGTTCCTGGTCGGTGAGGAAACCCTGACGCCAGGCGATCTCCTCCGGTGCGCCGATCTTCAGTCCCTGGCGGTTCTCCACCGTGCGGATGAAGTTGGACGCGTCGTTCAGTGACTCGAAGGTGCCCGTGTCGAGCCAGGCGGTCCCTCTCGGCAGGACCTCCACATGCAGCTTCCCCTGCTCCAGATAGGTCCGGTTGACATCCGTGATCTCCAGCTCCCCCCGCGGGGACGGCTCGAGATCCGCTGCGATCTCCACCACGGTGGAGTCGTAGAAGTACAGCCCGGGAACCGCATAGTTGCTGCGAGGCTTGGCCGGCTTCTCCTCGAGGGAGATGGCCTTACCGTTCGCATCGAATTCCACGACGCCGTAGGCCGTCGGATCGGCGACCTGGTAGCCGAAGACGGCTCCGCCGTCGATGTCGGCGAAGCGTCGCAGCTGGGTGCCCATGCCCTGGCCGTAGAAGATGTTGTCTCCCAGCACGAGGGCTACCGTCTCGTTGCCGATGTGCTCCGCGCCCAGGATGAAAGCCTGCGCGAGGCCGTCCGGCGAGGGCTGCTGGGCGTAGGTGATGGAGACCCCGAACTTGCTGCCGTCGCCGAGGAGGCGGGAGAACTGCTCGGCGTCGTGCGGCGTCGTGATGATCAGGATGTCACGGATACCGGCGAGGATCAGGGTGGACAGCGGGTAGTAGATCATCGGCTTGTCGTACACCGGCACCAGCTGCTTGCTGATGCCCAGGGTGATCGGATGAAGTCGTGAGCCGGTTCCACCGGCAAGAATAATCCCGCGCATGCATCGATTATTGCCGTCAGGCAAGGAGCGGCAAAATTACGGGCGATGCCGTCATGCGGATGGGTGCAGTCTCCGAAGCCGATCCTGTTCGAGCGGCCCCGTTCGCCCGCGGATCCCGTCGACGATGCCCCATCCGAGTGCCCTCAGCTGAAGCACGCGATCCCGCCCGAAGGCGACGCGGAGGACGTGCGCCAGCACTTCGATGAGGCAACGCCGCACCACCCACCCGGGCGCCGAACCTGCGTACGCCGCCGCGATTGCGAGGCCGTTCCTCGTCATGTAGTAGACGCGGAACGGAGCGTGCTGATTGACCGTCACGGGAACGCCTCGCCTCATGAGGGGCACACCGGCAAATGTCGCCGGTACCCGATGTCCCAGTGAGTGGTGCAGATCCGTCCCGGGGACGGACAGGACGGAGAAGCCGGCCTTCCGCAGGCGCGCCGTCATCTCGGAATCGACTCCGTCGATGATGAAGTCGGACCGGAAATCTCCCACGTCGAGGAGGGCCCGGACGGACACGAGCGATCCGGACTGGATGGGATCATGCGGGTGGCGCAGCCCGTTCGTCTCTCGGCCCGCGATCGCCACGCCATTGTTGGCAGCCGGACTGAGCACACCGATCCGCACACCGGCCGGGAGTGCACCGGATACGTAGTCGAGGGCGGTCCCGACGAAACCGACGTCCGGGAGCGAGTCCTGGTCAAGGGTGTAGAGCCACTGGGATCCCTGTGACACGGCTGCCTGCAGAGCGGTGTTCAACGCGGCAGCGATGCCTCGATTGCGGTCGTGCCGAAGGACCCGGGCGCCCAGATCATGCGCGACATCCAACACTCCGGCACTGCCGGGTCCGGACCCGTCATCGACGACGATGACGTCGAGTCCGGCTGTGAGCAGCCCGCGCACGAGCACCGTCAGATGTTCGGTCGGGTTGTAGGTCGGAATCACTGCCTGGACATGATGCGGATTGATCATGCTGCCCTTTCTTCTGGAGACTGCTTGAGCCGTCGCAACGATCTGAGTGCGGCAGGAAGAACGGCTGCGAAGAGGATCGCCTCGCTGGCCGCAACCCCGACGGCAATACCGGTCAAGTTGCCGGCGTCCGAGCGCAGGACCATCAGGGCGATGCCCACGATGGCCGACGTGATGGTGGACAGGAGGACGAAGACGTCCCTTCCCGCAGGGATGAGAAGGTTCCGGATCAGAGGGGTGCCAAGGTTGATGAAGAGGAACGCCAGTCCGTAGAGCAGGCAGGCCTCCGGTGTCGCAGCGACGTCGACCCCGAAGAGGATCGAGGAGGCAAGGGGTCCGAAGACCCAGAGAATCACCGCACCCACCAAGCCGAGCACGAGGTGCGAGAGCATCGCTGCACGGTGGCGTCGAACCTGAGCGGCTCCGTGCACCTCAAGGGTCCAGCCCTGAAAGGTGTTGCCCAGAGCGACAGTGGTGAAGAGGCCGAATCGGTAGAGCTGATCAGCGGAGGAATATACACTCGCTGCTGCCTCCGGGCCCCGAAAGGTGGCGATCGGAACCGGGACCGAGGAATAAGCGCTCCCGGAGATGTTGACACCCGCTGATCCGACCTGGCGCCGCCACTCGTTGAAACTCCCCCTGACGGTCGGACGTGCCGGGACGTCACGCCGGAAGTATGTCCTCTGGAACACGACGAGGGCAGCACAGGTGAGGGCGAGGAGCAGCCCGGGGTAGTAGGAGATGTTTTGGGTAGACGCCACGAGAGGGATCGCGATGACCGCCGAGGCGACGCGCGGCAGCGTATCGAAGACGCCCATGAGCCTGGGAGACCCGATGCCGACACAGAACCAGGCGGGGGACAGGCCCGAGACGGCTGTCGCACCCGCAACGGCTGCAGCTTGCCACCGCAACTCGGGTGCGGCGATCACGGCCGTGAGCGCGATGACGACGGGCACGACGACAACGGCCAGAGATGATCTGATCACGAGGCTCTGGCCGTACAGTTCGGCCCGGCGGGCGCTGGAGGTGGTGCTCGCAACCAGGACGGTGCCCCTGATGTTCCAGCCCCACAGGATGGCGGTGGCGCCGAACGACCCGATCGCTATCGCCGATACGATGCTGGCCCATCCCGTAGGACCCGCCACGCGCGCGATGACCGGCAGGAGGAGGAGGGGTGTCAGGATACCGAGGAGAGGGAAACCTACGAATCCACCGAGGCGCAGGATGACTGTTTTCATTGATGCCTCGTGTGCGCGACGGGTAGGACAGATGTAAGGCTACAGCGTGTACGGCGGCTGGTCGGCACGGGGCCGGAGCGGGTGACCGACGACGGTAGGATCGGATGGAGCGCGAAAGCGCTGCCGCCGTCGGGCCGACGGCGCTGATGCGAAGGTCGCCGGCGAAGACATGACTGAAGGACGTACCGAGGTTGGGTTTTACATCCCGTTCTGGGGTGATCTGGACTATCTGAGGGAAGCGGTCGAGAGCGTTATCAACCAGACGGACGACCGCTGGACGCTGACCGTGGTCAACGATGCGCACCCCGACCGCGAGGTGGACAGGTATTTCCACGACCTTGCCCATCCGAAGGTGCGTTACGAACGACTTCCCGAGAACATCGGCATCACGGGCAACTTCCGCTACTGCGTCCGAGCTGCTGTCGAAGCCCTCGTGGTTGTTCTCGGATACGACGACGTGGTGGGTCCTCGGTACGTCGCCACCGTGCTGAAGGCATTCGAGGAGAACCCGGACGCCACCATCATCCAGCCGGGTGTCGCGGTGATCGACGGTGTGGGGGAACCCGCGCGAACACTCGTGGACTCCGTGAAGCAGAGCCTCCTCCGACCGTCGGCGCCGCTGCCGATCATCCTCGAAGGAGACCGGCTTGCAGCAGGCCTCATGCTGGGTAACTGGCTCTACTGGCCGTCGCTGGCGTTCGAGCGGGAGAGCCTGAAGGCGCAGGACTTCCGCGATCAGTTCTCCGTGATCCAGGATCTCGCGCTGGTGCTGGATCTCCTGATCGCTGGAGGAAAGCTCCTCGTGATCGACGAGAGGGTGTTCTGCTACCGCAGGCACGAGGGGAGCGCCTCCTCGACCGAGCTCGTCGATGGCTCCCGATTCGCGGGTGAACGACAATTCTTCGCATTGGCTGCGGGCCTTGCCGACGGAGCGGGCTGGCGTGCCACGCGGCGTGCGGCCCGCCTGCACCTCACGTCGCGCCTGCATGCGCTGTCGCTGCTGCCTCAGGTGCTCCGTCGTCGCGATCTTCGCGGACTGCGGGTACTCCTCCGCCACGCACTGACCACCTGACGGGCGGAACGGCTCCGCACCAGGGGCCGACCGGTGCCGGAGACCTCAGCATCCGGTGAATTCGTACAGGCGTGCCTCACCCTCCTGCGCGACCAGTTCGAAGTCCGGGTCGGTGGAGATGTCCTCGATACCCGGGTAGCGGTGGGACCCACCGTGGACCTCCTTCAGACCGAAGTCGAGGACGAAGTCCACGTCGGAGCGGGAGATGGCATCACACACCCCGGGTACCGATTCGAAGTCCTTCAGCGACTGGTCGATGAGCACATCATCAGGACTGGAGTTCGACAGGACGTGCTTGTAGGTCGTGTCGCGATTCGCCAATGCGAACGCGAGGCCCGCCCCGGTCCAGGGATTCACCGCGATGGTGGCCTGCTCCGGTACGAGATCGTCAAGCTGCCCGATGAGCTCGAGCTCATCCGTCGAGACCAGCGCGGATTCAGGTGTGACTTCGTACGACACCCGGGCCGAATCGACCGCGACCCTCATGCTCCTGGTATCGAGCACCGCGGGCACCAGGACGAGGAGGACCAGGAGTGTCGATGCGGCGATGGCAACCGGACGGTGCTTCAAAAGCTCGACCCGACCTCGCGCCAGAGCATCCGCGCGGCCGACGGCCCACCGGATCGCGGTGTCGAGGCCGATGACACTCAGCGGTGCAGCGACGAGCGGGGCGATGGCGGCGAGACGGTAAGGGTCGTTGTACCAGCCTCCCGTCACGAAGCTCCGGAGGTCACTGATCTCGAAACCCGCGGCCACGATGAACACGGCCGTACTCACGGCGAAACTCCCCGCGAACCAGAGAGTCCTGCGGTCACGGGCGCAGGACACCAGGCCCACGATGGCGAGCATACTCACCGTCCATGCTGCCGGCCGTCCGAACGGCGCGTTGAGGAGAGCCTCTCCGAGCGCCTGGGACGATGTCTCCACCCGATCCCAGAACGCTGCTGCCTCGGGTGGCCGGATCGTGATCCAGATCCTCGACAGCGCGTAGGTCACCAGGGCCAGGGCGCCGGTCCACACTCCGAGCAGGTACCAGGTCCTGCTGCGGAAGGCCGCGGCCATGAGTGTCGCGTACACGGCGACCACCAGGGGGAGTGCCAGCGCGATGAGGGTCAGGGCGCCGTTCGGGTGACTGATCGCGATTCCCGGCAGGGCGAACGCGCACAGCACTGCCGCGATGCGCTTCGGCAGCGGCGAGCGGGGAGCCTGTCCGACTGCTGCTGCGACGAGTGCGAGGGCTGCCGGGACCATCGCGAAGGCGAGGACGTTCGGGTAGAGCACCCCGAAGTCGAGCAGCAGGATGGGGAACGCACTGAATCCCGAGACCAGGACCCCTGCGCCGACGATCGCGGGTCGCGAGAGACTCCACAGCTGCCGCACCAGGAACAGGCAGCTGAGCGGCCAGATGACAGCCGCGATGACGAGATTGGCGCTCGTGACGCCCACGGTGAGCGGGGCGCCGCTGAGTTCGATGACCAGGGCGACGAAACCGTGCCACGCTGCAGGATAGAAGTAGGGCGGCTGGCCTGCGGCGGTCATGGAGATGATCGTCAGCGACGACGCGTCCCCGGTATTGAGGACCCAACGGACAGCGTTGAGGTGGAAGACGTTGTCGAAGGTCTGGGAGAAGTTGTCGGGGCTGCCGAAGACCCGGGACAGTAGGACAGCGATGACGGCGGCCGCCACGACGAATCCTGCGATGAAGTACAGGTCCCGCCCGGCAGCGGCCGATCGGCTGCGGCGCCATCTCGAAGGGGTCCTGTCCTCGGGTCGATCAGGGGGTGCGGACGGCGCCGATCCGGTCCGCGACTCATCAGTAATTCCTCTCCTCCTGGCGCGGGAGCCCATCAGGACGCGGAGGATCCAGGCGACGGCCCACAGGAGGGCCGTTCCACCGGCGAACGTCAGCGGTCCCCAGGCCACCCCGAGCAGACTTGCACCGATCGCGCCGACGCCGATGAGTGAGATCGAGAGCAGTGGAGCGACGGCGAGAGCGTCGAACGTCCGCAGACGAAGTATCAGCCCGGCGACCGTCCCCGGAATCAGTAGCACGCCGAGCGCGGCGACGATGCCGGGGATGGCGGCAGACCAGACTTGCAGGATCGACTCGATGGTAATCAGTCTCGCTTTTCTTTCCGGGGCACCGTCGACTGGTCGTCACGGATCCTGGTCCCATGCGGACGCAGGGAGTGGCGTCGATTGGCGGGAAGATTTGCCGTCCCGTAGCTTTAGGCATTATGCACAGCACCAGTCGCGCGCAGGGGTTGCCTGCTGTCCAGAAGTCTAACTGTGCGGCTGTGATCTCCGCGTATCATCCACCGCGCGGCCTCGTCGACCGCGTCTCCGCGCTCGTCGCGCAGTTTCAGGTCGTCGTGATCGCAGACGATGGTGGTGGGGATGAGCACGGTGTCCTGCAGCGGTGCCGGGACGAGGGTGCCATGACGGTGGAACTGGGATCCAACCAAGGTATTGCCGCCGCCCTGAATCGAGCAGTGGAGGAGATCAAGGCTGGTCACGCCGGGATCGACTACATCGTGACCTTCGATCAGGACTCGACGCCACCGGCGGACCTCATCGCCGTCTTCGGCGAGGCGTGGGCAGAAGCCGTGAGCGCCGGTCTCCTGGTAGGGTCCGTCAGTCCCGGCCGGATCAACGGTGCGCTGATCGGACGCGCCGAACCGGGAGCAGCCTACTTCCCCGTATCGGAGCCGATCCAGTCGGGTACCCTCGTGCCGCTCTCCGTCATGCAGGAGATCGGTGGCCTCGATGAATCACTCTTCATCGACGGGGTCGACACCGACATGTACTGGAGGCTTCGGGCTCGCGGCTATGTGGCGATCGCCGCCTCGCGCGCCGACCTGTCGCATGAGTTGGGTGCACGAAGTCAGGCCGCCCTTCTCGGGAGACCGTTGCGTCGGCGAGGTGAGCCCATCATGATCATGCAGAGTGCTCCGTTCCGCTACTACTACCTCGTCCGGAACAGGCTGGAACTCGTTCGGCGATACGGACGTAGCAGACCCCTGCCGATGGTGCGGGGGCTCGCTCTCGATCTCCGTCATCTCGCAGTCGTGCTCGTATTCGGGACAGGGCGGCGCAGGAGGCTGCAGTACGCGGCGAGAGGCTTGTCCGACGGATTGCGTGGACGACGAGGCAGAATGACGACCATGGGCAACGGCGGAAAGGTGGCGGGAGATGCATAGGGGAGGCGAACCCGATATCCACCGGACGACGCCCAGACTACTGGTCATCATGCCGGCCTGGAACGAGTCCGAATCGGTCGGGGCGACCGTCCGCGAGGTCCTCGCTGCGGTGCCGGGTTGCGAGGTACTCGTCGTCGACGACGGGAGCACCGACGGCACCGCCGGATTCGCCGAGGCGGCCGGGGCGTCGGTGCTCCGGCTGCCCTACAACCTCGGGGTCGGCGGCGCCATGCGGGCCGGATTCAAGTACGCACGCCGCTGGGACTTCGACCAGGCCATCCAGGTGGACGCCGATGGGCAGCACGACCCCAAGGACCTCATCGCCGTCGTCGACGGGTTGCGGCATGCGGACATCTCGATCGGCGCACGCTTCGCGGACAAGGGGGACTACACCGTTCGAGGACCGCGTAAGTGGGCCATGACCTTCCTCGGCCGCTCGATCTCCCTCCTCGCAAGAACCCGGCTGACGGATGTGACCTCCGGATTCAGGGCTGCGAACCGGCGCGCCATCGCGCAGTACTGCGAGCACTATCCTGCGGAGTACCTCGGTGACACGATCGATTCCCTGGTCGTGGCGATCCGATCCGGTCTGACGGTCACGCAGGTGCCGGTGGAGATGCGCCCACGCCAGGGGGGTCAGCCGAGCCACAATCCAGCGAAGGCCGCGCTCTACCTCGGACGCAGTGGTTTCGCGCTGGTGATCGCCCTGACCCGAAAACGGACCGTGGTCCTCGAGGAGGAGTTCAGCCGATGAGTACCCTGTTGCCTTTCCTTCTCGCCCTGGTGATCGTCGCCTTCATCGTCTGGCTGCTCCGCCAGCGCAAGCTCAGGGAGAAGTACGCGATCCTGTGGATCGCCGTCGGGGTGGCGACCCTACTCCTGGCCGGCTTCCCGGGGCTCCTCGCGGCCGTCGCCACCGCGGCCGGATTCGTCGTGCCCGCGAACTTCCTGTTCGTCGTGGCCATCGTCCTCCTGCTGGGCGTGTGCCTGCACCTGTCCCTCGAGATCAGTGTCGTGGAGGATGAGACGCGCGCCCTCGCCGAGGAGGCCGCGATCCTTCGTAACCACCTCGAGAGGCTCGAGCGTACTGTCGCCGGTCTGGCCGCAGCTGGTCCCTCGGCGGACCCGGATCGGGACGACCGATGACGCCGCCGGTGAGAGCCAGCGTCTGCATGGCCTCGTACAACGGATCGGCGTTCATCAGCGAGCAGATCGAGTCGATCCTGGCGGACATCGGGGAGCACGACGAACTCGTCGTGGTCGACGACGCGTCGACGGACGGGACAGCCGGGATCGTCGCCGGCATCACGGATCCGCGGGTCAGGCTCATCCGCTCGCCCGAGAATCGCAGGTATGTCCGGACCTTCAATGCGGCTGCCGAACTGGCTCGAGGAGAGTACATCTTCTTCGCTGATCAGGACGATCTCTGGATTCCCGGGCGGACCGAGCGCCTCATCCGGTCGCTGGAAGTGCGTGCGGTCGTCGCCGGCAACGTGGCTCTGTTCGGTGGGCCGCCTGATCCTGCGCCCTGGTCCCTCCGGAGCCAGGACTCGTCGCATCGCGTGCGCAACCTTATCGGTACGCTCGTCGGATATCGCCCCTACTACGGGTGCGCCATGGGGTTCCGGCGGGACTTCGCTGCCGTCGTCCTGCCGATGCCACGGTACCTCTACGAATCCCACGACCTGTGGCTCTCGATCGTCGCCAATCTGGCGGGAGAGATGAGCCACGTGGAAAGCCCGGCAGTGCTCTACCGGCGTCTGCACGACGCCAACGAGACACCCCGCGGCTGGCGGGGCCCGAAGCAGATCCTCAGGGCGCGGATCATGCTGCTGCGCTGTGTCATCACGGCGTCGGCCCGCCTGCGCAGTCGCAGACGGGCCGAAACCGGACGCTAGGCCGGACTCGAGGGGATGGTCAGCGGGGCCGGACTACTCCCACGGAGGTTCCCCGCCCCGCGGCCCAGCGGCCGGTGATCGCCCTGTCGCCACGATTTCCGAAGGCGAACACGCTGTCAGCGGCGACGCGCACGTTGCTGTGGGCCAGGAACCACTGGGCGCCGCGCTTCACGCCGACCGTGCTGTAGCCGCTATTGGTCCAGTCGCCACTGACGGGGACGTCGGATGCGTTCCCGAAGAGGAACGTCCGGGCGACCGTGGCCCGGATGTTGCTGTTCGTGAGGATGAATTGCTTGGCTGCGCCGTTCGGCCGGGCTACTCCGAGCGTGTCGTAGCCGTCCCTGTCCCAATCACCGACGATGGCGACGTCCCCGCGGGCACCGTAGACGATGGTGCCGTTCGCGGGGCCCGCAGCGTTGGCGTTCCGGACGTACGCCACGCCTGAGCGGTAGACACCGATCGTCTCGACGCCGTCCCCGTTCCAGTCGCCGCAGATCGGCTGATCCGTGCCGTTGCCGAACGTGAACCTCGTTCCAGGATCACTCGTCGACATGCTGTTGCGGATCGTCCAGATGCCGCCGGAGAAGGTGGCGGGGGTGGAGATCCCGTCCCCGTTCCAGTCGCAGGAGAGCACGGTGTCGCTCGCGATTCCCATCGCGGAGCTGGCCGGAGTGGCTCCTCGGTAGTGCAGTTCGTTCACGCCCGGCTGGGCCTGCTGCTCGTTCCCCGACCCGGAGTTCCGGACGAAGGCGGAGAGCTGCTGTGCGCTTCCGTTCCACACGTTCGAATCGCCTACGAAGGGCCCGCTCGCGCTGTACTGCCAGACGGAGTAGAAGGACCAGCTGCTCGGCATCGCGCCGGGTCCGGACTGGTTGTACGCCGCGATGTGGAGGGGATGGTCGTTGAAGGCCCGCGAGTTGCCCGTGCAACGGTTCCACCAGTCGGTCGTGGTGTAGATCATCGGTACGCGGCCCGTCCGGGCGCGGACGGTGTTGGAGAAGTCCCGGATCCAGGACACCATCTGAGCCGCCGACATGTTGTAGCAGTCGTTGCCGAGCGAGGTGTAGGGGTTGTACTCGACATCCAGCAGCGGGGGTAGTGTCCGACCGTCGGCACTCCAGCCGCCCCCGTTGTCGACGAAGTAGTTCGCCTGTGCCGCTCCGGAGGTCGTGCCGGGAAGCGCGAAGTGATAGGCGCCCCGGACCATGCCGACGCCGGCCGATCCGCCGTACTGCTGGCCGAAGTAGGGGTTCTTGTATCCCGTTCCCTCGGTCGCCTTGACGTAGGCGAACCGGGCTCCCTGGTTGTAGGCGGTACGCCAGTCGACCTCGAACTGGTGGCTCGACACGTCGATGCCCTGGATGCCCGGCGGCCTCCATGTCGAGGCCGCTGCGGCGTTCGCCGGGGGCTCCGCAGCGACCTGCGCCGATGCTGCATCGACCCCGATGTCCTTCACGAGGGCGTTCAGGGTCTGCTCGCGGTCCGTCGGCGCCTGGACATCGCCCGACTCCCGCAGCCGCTTGAGCCCCTGGCCCATGGACGCTCCCAACTCGCCGATCTCCTCCTCAAGTGTCGGAGCGGGCCGGGTCGAGGCGGTTGCCGACGCCGTCGGGGAGGGCGCGGCGGTCGAACGGGATGGTGACGGCGTCGGGCTGGGTGCCGTCGACGGCGCTGCAGGGGCAGGAGCGACGCCCGCGCCGTCGGCGGGAGTCGTGGGACCGGTCGTCGACGACGGTTCCGCAGTGGCGGACGCCGTTGCGGCGGGAGAAGGCGCCGGTTCCTGGGCGCCGGCCGGTACCAGCGGGACCATCAGCGCGAAGCTCAGGGCCGCGATGGAGAGCGCACGCGGTGCGACGAGGCGTCGGCGACGTCCCGGGCTCGGAGTCCGGGGTTCAGGGGCGTGGTGCATGGTCATACTTCCTTCGGTTGTATCGGCCATCAGTAGCGGAGCGAGATGCAGCCCAGGAGGCTGTTGCCGGTCGAGTAGGGGGATGTGCCGATGCCGTAGGTACACACCTGGTAGGAGCCGCGCTGCGTGACCGGTGTCCGCGTCACATAGCCGTGCTGGCCGGAGATGCCGAGGTAGCTGTTGACATCGGACCTCAAGACGCCGGTCGGGTAGACGAATCCCTTGCGCGATCCGTTCGGATAGGTGATGTAGGTGTGGACCGTCGTCGACTGCGGCGCCATGTCGCGGTCCACGGCCCAGCCGCGGGCCTCGATCACTGCCCCGCTACTCGTCGAGTCGACGCGTACGGCATCGAGGGAACCCTTGGGCGCCTCGGCGACCCCGGTGCGCACCGTGGTGCATCCGAGCAGGGGGTTCTCCCTGGAGAACGGGCTGACGGCGATGCCGTAGGCACAGACCGTGTACGTGCCCGCCCTCGGCGCCGAGATGACCTGCTCGAATCCGTGGGACCCGCTGACATCGAGGACACTGTTGACGTCGTTCCGGGTCTTGTCGGCCAGGTAGGCAGTGCCGACCTTGCGACCGGAAGGATCGGTGACGTAGATGTGCACGGGGATGGAGGCCTGAGCGTTCTCGCGCTCCATGGTCCAGCCCCGGACCCGCAGGGTCGCCGTGGTCGCCGTCTTCTCGACCCGTACTTCGTCCAGGCTCCCGATCGGCAGGGCAGCGCCGATCTGCAGGGTCCTGCACGGGAGTGCCGTGTTGAAGTTGAGGCCGATGGCGTAGGCGCAGACGGTGTAGCGCCCCGGTGCGTCGATGCTGATGTCGTCCTGGAATCCGTGCAGTCCCGTCACCGCCAGGGCGCTGTTGACGTCTGCGCGGTTCTTGTTCGCCGTGAAGGCGTACCCCGTCCGGACGCCGTTCGGTGCGGTGACGTAGACGTGGACCGGAGTGCTCGACGAGGAGCGGGCGGGATCCATGGTCCAGCCCCTGACGTTGAGGTTCACCCTCCCCGAGGACTGCACCACCGTGACGTCGTCGAGTGCGCCGATGGGCTGCTCCGCATTACTGACCTGGATCTGCTTGCACCCGAGTTCGGTGTTAACACCGCCGATGGCGAACATGCACACCTCGTACCGGCCGGACCTGTTGACGGCGATGTCGCCGACGAATCCGTGGTTGCCGCCCAGGGACATCGCCGCGTTGACGTCCGGCCGGCTGCGGGTGGCGTTGATGACGTAGCCCCGCTTCACGCCGTCCGGACCGGTGACGTAGGCATGCGCCTCGGTGGAAGCCGACGGCTGATTGGGGTCGGCGGCCCAGCCCTGCACCCTGACGAAGGCGGTGTCCACGTTGCGGGAAGCCGAGAGGGCGTCGTACGAGCCGATCGCGGGCCGGTTGGCGAGCAGGATGCTCACGCTCGCCGCGTCATTGGTCACGGAGTCGATGCGGATACGCGTGCCGGCATGGGTGGTGAAGGTCTGTCCCTGCTGCCAGGTGAGCGTGGTGTTGCCCCAGCCCGAGCGGAGGCTGTTGGGGGTCAGGACGATCGACGCGTTGCCGCTCCAGCCCAGCACGTCCTTCTTGGTGATCTTGACTCCGCGATTACCTCCCACGGCCGTGGCCGTGTCGTACCCGACAGGGGCCCGCAGTTCGAGATAGTAGGTCTCGCCGCTGGCCGGGTCGGTGAACTTCGCCGCCCTGCCTGACGATCCTCCGGCCCAGGGGCGCAGCGTCAGGGACTGGGAAGCCGTCGGTGTGCCGAGGTTGCGGATCTCGTCCCCGCGCCCGAATCCTCCGTACTCCCACATGAAGGCATTGATGGCCGGACTGCTGACCTGTGCATAGCCCATGAGGTCGGTGGTGTCGCTGTACTCCGCGGAGTAGCAGGAGGAGTCGGCCCACGAGGAGCCCGCCCGCGGAACGTCCTGGCGGGCGTTGCCGCAGTACAGGGAGTTGGCGTGGTGCAGCCCGAGGACGTGGCCGAATTCGTGGGTCACGACGTTGTTCGTCAGGGCCGACGGGTAGGGCATGATGACGCGTCCGCTGGTCGCGCTGTCCGTGAAGCCACCGCCCAGGATGCCCCAGGACCCGTTGTAGTTGAGGTCAGCGTGGGGGACGAAGATCACGAGGGATTCGTAGGAGCGGTACTGCCAGTTCAGCTCCTTGGTCACGGTCGCCATGATGGTGCCGTAGGAGTCGGTGATCTTCGCCGCCGACTTGTGACGGAGCTCGTTCACCTTGGTGATGGAGAGGCGGCCCGCCGAGGCCGAGTTCCAGTAACCGTTCGCACTGGTGATGGAGTTGCGCGCCGCGGTCATGTTGATCGCATCGGTGTCTGCAACTGTCTTCCCCGACAGTTGCACCGTGACCAGCGTGACCTTGAAGGTGCCCGAGCGCGGCGCGATGGCGGCGCTGCCGCCTTCGTCGTCGAGGCCCAGTGGCGACGCCGTCTTCAGCGGTGTGATCGGCTGAGCGAAGTGCTCGCCGTACCGGGCGTTGGACTCAGGGTCGTCGAGGGGATTCCAGTTCAGGTCCGGAACGAACGAGGTCACCTCGTTCTGTGCGGGCGTCTTGGCGGCCGGCGACGGCACAAGGGCGACCTCCGACGGCTGCACCGTCGACGGTTCCGCGGCCCCCGTGCTTTTCCCGGTCGCAGGGACGGTCCCGGCCGGGACCGGCGCGACGGGCGCTGTGGTCGGCAGCGTCGCGGGCTCCAGCGGCTGCTGGGTGGCGACCGTGGCGGGCGAGGCCGGGGCGGTCGACGGCGGCGCCGCCGGTACTGCGTCGTTCGCTACTGCGGGAACCGCGCTGCCCACGAGACCGAAGGACAGTAGGGCGGCGCACAGAAGCCGGGCGGGGGAGGGCAAGGTCACGGGTTTCTCCAGCAGAATCCGGGCGTCAGCCAGCTGAGTGAATCCCGTGCAGACTACATTCCTGTTACAGGTGTGACTAACGTTTCTGAAGTGAAAGGCGAATCTTAGGTAAAACCTGCGTGTGTCACGGCATTTCCAGCGGCGTGTCGACGAGGTGTGGGCCACATCGTCCTGTAGGGATTCACCCGGCTCGAGTTGTACACATACTCCGAAGCATCTGTTCGGCACCGGTCGCCTTCAGTAGGGTAAGGCACGGCAGCGGACCTGGATGGCTCGGCGTCCGTCCGGCGTCCGGACAATCAGGGAGAACGGCATGGACGGTGTGCGCCTGGTCGAGGATGAGGTGCGGGAGCTCATCCGGCGACGTGGTCTCGACCCGGCGCATCAGGGCTCCGAGGTCCAACTCCTCGTGCACGATGCCGTGGCCGACTACGAGGAGCGCTCGGTTCTCGGCGTGCTGCCTCCGCTGGGCCGCCTCGATCTGGCCCGGAAGCAGGTGTACGACGCCGTGGCAGGGTTCGGCGCCCTTCAACCCCTGCTCGACGATCCTGCGATCGAGGAGATCTGGATCAACGCGCCGACCGAGGTGTACATCGCGCGGAACGGTGAGTCCGAGCTCACCGCCCTGTCCCTGACGGACCGGCAGGTGCGCAACCTCGTGGAGAAGATGCTGAAGTCCTCGGGGCGGCGCCTCGACCTCTCCTCCCCGTTCGTCGATGCCTCTCTTCCTGACGGATCACGCCTTCACGTCGTGATCCCCGACGTCACGCGGCAGCACTGGTCCGTCAACATCAGGAAGTTCATCGTTCGGGCGTCGAGGCTCGAGCACCTGGTGGAGCTCGGGACGCTGTCGCCGCAGGCAGCGCGCTTCCTTGGGGTCGCGGTCGCGAGCGGGTTGAACATCCTCGTCTCCGGAGCGACCCAGGCCGGGAAGACCACGATGCTCAACTGCCTCGGCGCGTCCATCGGGCCGCGCGAGCGAGTGATCACGGTGGAGGAGATCTTCGAGCTCCAGCTGCCGTTGCGGGACGTCGTCGGCCTGCAGTGCCGCCAGCCGAACCTCGAGGGCCACGGTGAGATCCCACTCCGCCGGCTGGTGAAGGAGGCTCTGCGCATGAGGCCCGACCGCCTGATCGTCGGCGAGGTGAGGGAGGCCGAGTGCCTCGACATGCTGATCGCCCTGAACAGTGGATTGCCGGGGATGTGCAGCGTGCACGCCAACAGCGCTCACGACGCCGTCACGAAGATCTGCACCCTGCCGCTGCTCGCCGGAGAGAACATCTCGAGCAACTTCGTCCTTCCTACCGTCGCGTCCTGCATCGACCTCGTTGTCCACTGCGCGCGGCTTCCCGGCGGTCAGCGCCGCGTCATGGAGATCATGGCGCTGGGGCGGAGGGTCGAGAACGGCGTCATCGAATCCTCGTCGATCTTCCGCCGCGTCGGCGGAACCCTGGAGCTCACGGCCACCGGCATGCCGGCGGAGGAGAAGTTCAGCGCAGCGGGCGTCGACATCGGATCCGTTCTCGGGGTCCGATCGTGAACACGGCCCTCGGAGTCGGCCTGGGCGTCGGGCTCTTCCTCGTCTGGTGGTCCTTCTGGGAGCGTCCGGTCGCACCGCGAGGCAGGCGCACCCGGCGGAGGTCGATCGACGATCTGCTAATCAGGGCAGGGGTGGAGCGTGTTTCGACGATCGGCCTCCTGGCCTCGTGTGCCGCAGTCGGCTTCTTCGTGCTCCTTCTCGGCTTCGTGCTGACCGGATCGATGCCCATCGCGCTGTGTTTCGCCCTGTTCGGGGGTTTCCTTCCCTTCGCGATCGTTCGATGGCGCGCGGCGAAGCGCACAGCGTCGCTGCGCGAACTCTGGCCGGACGCCGTCGACCACCTGCGGTCCGCCATCCGCGCCGGGCTTTCGCTGCCCGAGGCTCTGGTGCAACTCGGCGAGAAGGGGCCCATCGAATTGCGGCCCGCTTTCCGAGCCTTCGCCGCCGATTACAGCGCAGGAGGCCGCTTCGAGGACGCCCTCGATCGGCTCAAGGAGCGATTGGCCGATCCCGTTGCGGACCGCATCGTCGAAGCCCTCCGGATGACACGGGAGGTGGGCGGATCCGACCTCGGCCGACTGCTCGGCACGCTGTCGGAATTCCTGCGCGACGCAGCACGGACACGCAGCGAGCTCGAGGCGCGGCAGTCGTGGACCGTGAATGCCGCCCGGCTGGCGGTTGCCGCGCCGTGGCTCGTGCTCCTGCTGCTCTCGACCCGCCCCGAAGCCGTCCGTGCCTACAACTCGACAGCCGGTGCTGCAGTCCTGCTCGGTGGCCTGGTGGTGTCCGTCGTCTGCTACCGCGTGATGCTGCGCGTCGGAGCGCTTCCCGAGGACGAGAGGGTTCTGCGATGACTCCACCACTGGCCCTCGCTGCGCTGTGCGGTCTGGCTTTCGGAGCGGGACTGTGGCTGACGTTCGTCCGCCTTCCCCTGATGCGTCCCGCAACCCTTACCGAGCGCATCGCCCCCCAGTTGCGGGCCGTCGACGTGCAGTCACGGCTCCTGGTCCATGGCACGTCGAACGTCACTCCCTTCGGCCCGCTGGAGAGGATCCTGCGTCCGATTCTCGCGGATGCCGTCCGGTGGTCGCACCGCTTCGATCCGGCGACGGCGTCACTGTCACGGCGGCTCGATCAGGCCGGCCGGGGCCAGACACCGGCGGACTTCCGCGCCCAGCAACTTCTGTGGTCGGCGGGCGCAGTCGCCGGTTCCACGATGATGATGGTTCTCCTCGCCGCATCGGGATCCGCCGACCTGCCGCTGGCCGTGCTGATCGTCCTCGGCTGCGCCATCATGGGGTTCGTCGGCAGGGACTACGTTCTTTCATCCGACATCAAGCGGCGGGAGGCCCGCATGCTCGCCGAGTTCCCGAGCCTCGCCGAGCTGATGGCTCTCGCCGTATCGGCGGGGGAGAGCACAACAGGAGCCCTGGAGCGCATCTGCCGCACGGCACAGGGCGAGCTTGCAGGAGAGTTCGCGCTCGTGCTCGCGGCGACGAGAGCGGGAAGGCCCCTGGTGGAGGCACTCCAGGATTTCTCGAACAGGACGCGGCTGGCGCCGCTCGCCCGTTTCGTCGACGGGATCACCGTGGCCGTGCAGCGGGGTACGCCTCTCGCCGACGTGCTGAGGGCGCAGGCGCAGGACGTCCGTGACCTCGCGAAGCGTGAACTCATGGAATCGGCCGGCAAGAAGGAAATCGCCATGATGGTCCCGCTGGTGTTCGGCGTGCTACCGCTGACGGTGCTCTTCGCCGTCTATCCCGGCATAGCGCTGATCAACCTCGGCCTGTGACGACGACGAGCTCCCCATGTCCAGAGACGCCTCCGCCCTCTACTGTGGGCTCCACGATACGCATGCCTCGATCCACCACTGCACGGGCCGTCACTCCACGAATCACCACTGCAAGGGGCAATTCCATGAGAATCATGACAACTGCACAGCGCCTCACCCTGCTCCTGCTGGCGACGGGAGCCGCCCTGCTGCATCCGGCCGAGGACCGGGAACGCGGTGACGTGCCCGGTTGGGTCATGATCACGCTCATGTCCGCCGTACTGGTCGCGGCACTGCTCGCCATCGCGGGTCCGGCGCTCGAGGGCCTCTTCAACCAGGCGATCGACCAGGTCTCACCCTAGATGACGGCCACCCTCCGTCGGTTGCAGGGCAGCAGGGCCCGCGAGGAGCCGGAACGCGGCGCCGCGGTCGTGGACTTCGCGCTGATCGGCGGACTCCTGACGGTGATCTTCGTCGCGATCATCCAGCTCACGCTGGTCCTGCACGTCCGCAACACCCTGATCGACGCCGCGTCCTCGGGAGCCCGGTAAGGCACCCTCGCCGATCGCAGCCCGCAGGACGCCGTCGGACGGGCGGAAGAGTTGATCAGGGGATCGCTGGCCGACTCCTACAGCTCGGACGTCACGGTCGGAGAGAGCACGGTCGGGGGCGTGCGGACGCTCGAGGTCGTCGTCCGTGCGCCCCTGCCGGTGATCGGCCTGATCGGGCCGGCCGGTGTCATGGAGGTACGCGGTCATGCCGTCCTTCCGTCGTGATCCGACGGTCGGCACCTCCACCGGAAGAAGAGTGCCGGTCCGATCAGCACGTCCCGGTGCGGTCACGGGGGGACGGCGACTACATCGCGCACGGGTGTTGGGCGGCCTCCTCCGGGAGGAGCGCGGCAGCGCGGTCGTCGAGTTCGTCTTCCTGGGCGTCCTGCTCCTGGTACCGGTGGTGTACCTCGTCCTGACCGTGGGGCAGGTGCAGGGTGGTTCGTTCGCGGTGGTCGGGGCCGCCGATCAGGCCGCGAAGGTGTTCGTCGACGCTCCGACACCCCAGGAGGCCGACGCCCGTGCCCGGGAAGCTGCCCGCCTTGCACTCTCGGACTTCGGTTTCGCCCCGGAGCAGGCGGTCGTGGACATCGCCTGCAGCGACGAGTGCCTCGCCCCGGGCTCCACCGTCACCGTGGTGGTGCGGCTCGAGGTCCCCCTTCCCCTGGTCCCCTCCGTTGCAGGCGCGTATCCGTCAGCCGCGACGGTCGACTCCACCTCGACGCAGATCGTCGAGCGATTCGGATGAGCGAGCCGACACAGCCCGACGGGAAGGACCAGGACCACCCGGGTCAGGCCTGCGAGGACGGGCAGGTCGGGGTCCTCATCATCGGGTACGTACTGATCTCGCTGCTGGTGATCACGGTGGTCCTCGCCGTGTCCGCCGTCTACATCGGGCACAAGAAGCTGCTGTCGGTCGCCGATGGTGCGGCACTCGCGGCCGCGGACAACTACAGCATCGATGCGGGCAGCGGTGGGACGACGACGCCGTTACCGTCCCTGCAGGACGCGGGCGTGGAGCAGTCCGCCTCCGGCTACCTCCTCGCCACGGGCGCCGCGACGCGTTTCGATCAGCTGACGGTCGATCCTGCGACGGGCGCCGCGGACGGCCGGACCGCACGCGTGGTGCTCACCGCCGTCGTTCGGCCGCCCATCGTCAACTTCCTGGTGCCCGAGGGGATCCCGATCGTCGTGCAGGCTGATGCCCGCGCCCAACTCGTGCGCTGAGGGGAACGGCGCGAACAGCACGACTGCGGACGGGTGGTGACGAAGACGTCCTGCAATGCTCCTACGCCGGCCCGCCCGGACCCATGACGTAGGCTGGAACGACCATGGCAACCACTGATTTTCCCGCTGAGATCCGCGCCCTGCGCGCCAAGTACCAGTCCATCGAGCAGGTCTCCGACGTCGAGGGGATGCGCAAGGACATCGAGGAACTGAGCGAGGAAGCCGGCGCGCCCGATCTCTGGGACGACCCCGCGGCGGCGCAGAAGGTGACGTCGAAGCTCTCGCACCGGCAGTCCGCGCTCGAGCGCCTCGAGACCCTGAACAGCCGCATCGACGACCTCGAGGTGCTGGTCGAACTCGCGGAGGACGAAGGGGACGAGGACTCGCTCGCCGAGGCCGAGAAGGAACTCGTCTCCCTCGGGAAGTCCCTCGACGACCTCGAGATCGTGACCCTCCTGGCCGGCGAGTGGGACGAGCGCGAGGCCGTGGTCACCATCCGCTCCGGCGCCGGAGGAGTGGACGCCGCGGACTTCGCCGAGATGCTGCTCAGGATGTACCTCCGCTGGGCGGAGCGCCACGGCTATCCCACGCAGGTCCTCGACACCTCCTACGCCGAGGAGGCCGGACTGAAATCCGCGACCTTCGAAGTCAAGGCGCCCTATGCCTTCGGAACGCTGTCCGTCGAGGCCGGGACGCATCGTCTGGTGCGCATCAGTCCCTTCGACAACCAGGGCCGCCGCCAGACGTCCTTCGCCGCCGTCGAGGTCATCCCGCTCATCGAGCAGACGGATGTCATCGAGGTGCCGGACAACGAGATCCGCGTCGACGTCTTCCGCTCGTCGGGTCCGGGCGGCCAGTCGGTCAACACCACCGACTCCGCCGTGCGCCTGACCCACCTCCCCACGGGCACCGTCGTGTCCATGCAGAACGAGAAGTCCCAGATCCAGAACCGCGCTGCCGCCATGCGGGTCCTCCAGTCCAGGCTCCTGCTGCTCAAGAAGCAGGAGGAGGACGCGGAGAAGAAGGCGTTCGCCGGTGACGTGAAGGCGTCCTGGGGTGACCAGATGCGCTCCTACGTGCTCAATCCGTACCAGATGGTCAAGGACCTGCGCACCAACCACGAGGTCGGCAACACCTCCTCGGTGTTCGACGGCGAGATCGACGACTTCATCGACGCGGGCATCCGCTGGCGGACCAACAACCGCAACGACGCCGCCTGATCCGCTGTGCCGGTCCGACCCGGCAGCACGTACGGTGTCCGACCCGGCAGCACCATCGATGAGCGGTGTCCGCGCCGCCCCTCGCGTGCGACACACCGCCGGGGTAGCGGGCGCTTCGTGACGCCGTCGTTATAGTCGAGGAGCCGGAGCTTCCTTCCCCCATCAAATGCCCGTGCCCGGCGCACCTCATGGGCGCAGAGTAGTCATGATCAGATTCGACAGCGTCACGAAGACCTACGACCAGAAGTCGAGGCCCGCCCTCGACGGCGTCTCCCTCGACATCGACCGTGGCGAGTTCGTCTTCCTCGTCGGTGCGTCCGGGTCCGGCAAGTCGACGTTCATCCGCCTGGTGCTCAAGGAGGACCGGGCCTCGCGCGGTGCGGTCTACGTCGCAGGCCAGAACGTCGCCAACATCCCGAGCTGGCGTGTGCCGCGCCTCCGCCGCGGCATCGGCGTCGTCTTCCAGGACTTCCGGCTCCTGCCGAACAAGACGGTCTTCTCGAACGTCGCCTTCGCGATGCAGGTCATCGGCAGGAGTCGTGCGGTCATCCGCGAGACCGTGCCGGATGTCCTGGCGACGGTGGGCCTCGAGGGCAAGAACAACCGCATGCCGCACGAGCTCTCGGGCGGCGAGCAGCAGCGCGTCGCGATCGCCCGCGCCATCGTGAACCGACCCGGGATCCTGCTCGCCGACGAGCCCACCGGAAACCTCGACCCCACCACGTCCATGGGCATCATGAAGGTCCTCGACCGGATCAACCAGAACGGCACCACGGTGGTCATGGCCACGCACGACGACGACATCGTCAACACGATGCGCAAGCGTGTCGTCGAACTGCACCACGGATCCGTGGTGCGCGATGACGCCCAGGGCATCTACATCGGCGAGACCGGGGTCGTGGTCGAGTGAGGCTGGCCTTCATCCTGTCCGAGATCGGTTCGGGCATCCGTCGCAACCTGTCCATGGTCACCTCCGTGATCCTCGTGACCTTCATCTCGCTGACCTTCGTGGGCGCCGCCGGGCTGTTCCAGCTGCAGATCGGCCAGATGAAGGGCTACTGGTACGACCGCGTGCAGGTGACCGTCTACCTCTGCGTCGACAACTCCTCCGAGACCAGTTGCGCCGCGGGGCCCGTGACTGAGGACCAGCGCGCGGCCATCGAGGGGAAGCTCGAGTCCGAGCAGTTCGCCCCCTACGTCGACACGGTCTCCTACGAATCGCAGGAGGAGGCGCTCGGTCACTTCCGGGACCAGTTCGCCAACTCGCCGATCGTCGACTCCGTCACCGCGGACCAGCTGCCCGAGTCGTTCCGCGTGAGCCTCGTCGACGCCGAGAAGTACGAGGTCATCGACGAGGCGTTCTCGTCCGAACCCGGCGTCGAGGCCGTCAGCGATCAGAGGGACTTCCTCGAAGCGATCTTCCGCTACATGAACTGGGCGTCCGTCGTCGCCCTCGTGATCGCCGGCATCATGACGTTCTGCGCCATCCTGCTCATCGCCACGACGATCCGCCTGTCCGCGTTCAGCCGCCGCCGGGAGACCGGCATCATGCGCCTGGTCGGAGCGTCCAAGGCCGTGATCCAGTTGCCCTTCGTCCTCGAAGGCGTCATCGCCGCGGTCATCGGCGCGGTGCTGGCTTCGGCCACCCTGTACGGTGCATCGCGCTTCGTCATCGACGGCTGGCTGGTGAACACCTTCCCGCAGACCGCGTTCATCTCCTCCCAGCAGGTCCTGATCCTGGTTCCCGCGCTTATACTGCTCGGAGCCATCCTCGCAGGACTCTCATCCCTGCTCACTCTTCGACGATACGTAAAGGTCTAGCACCATGCCGTTCAGCGCCAGGGGACACGTGCGCTCACCGAGATCCTGGTGGGCCCGGAACGACACACAGGCCTTCGTGGTCCGTACGACGGCGGGTACGTCGATCGCCTTCGTCGTCGCCCTCGCGCTCGGCTTCAGTACGCCGGTCGTCGCCGACGAGCTCGACGACCGGAAGAGCGCCCTCGAGAACGAGATCGCCGAGGTGCAGCAGTCCATGGAGTACCTGGACTCGGACATCGCGGAGACCATCGGCACGCTCAAGACCTACCAGGGTCAGCTGCCCGCAGCACAGCAGTCGCTCGCCGACGCACAGAGCAGGGTCGAGGCCTCGGCGGGGGAGGTCGAGGCGCTCGCCGTCCGGGTCGACCTGGCGCAGGAGACCCGGAACAAGATCACCGAGGAGCTGCGGGCGGACCGGCAGGAGATGGACGAGACACGCGAGGTGATCGGCCAGATCGCCACGGAGGCGTACAAGAACGGGGGAGTCCCGACCAACGTCTCGCTGCTGCTCGGCGCCGAGGGCGTGGAGGACTTCACGCAGTCCATGGACATGGTGGACCAGGCGCTCCGCGGGCAGAACGCCGCGATGGAGCGCCTGTCCGAGCAGAACGCCACCAACGCGAACAGCCAGGCACGGCTCGTCGCCGTCGAGGCGGAGATCACGCGCCTCAAGGAGAAGGCCGACGACGCACTCGCCGCCGAGCAGGCGGCGAGGGACACCGCGGCAGGCGAGAAGGCCAAGGTGGACAAGCTCGTTGCGGACACCTCGTCGCTGTCTGCCAAGCTGCAGGCGCAGAAGCCCGTCATCGAGGCGAAGCTCGCGGGCGTCGAGAAGGCACAGCAGCAGAACAACGCCGACCTCGCCGAGCGCCAGCGCCGTCAGCTGGAGGAAGCGCGGAAGGCCGAGGAAGCCCGGAAAGCCGAGGAAGCCCGCAAGGCGGCGGAGGCGCAGAAGGCGGCGGAGGCCGCGGCCGCGGCCGAACAGGCCCGGTTGCAGGCAGAGGCCCAGGCCGAGGCGCAGCGGGAGGCGGATCGTCGCGCAGCCGAGGAGACCGCACGGCGCGCGGCGGAGGCGGAGGCGGCCAACCGACCTGCTCCTGCGCCCGTGGTCCCCCAGGTCGCCGCGCCCGTCGCCCCGGTCGCCCCCGTGGTGCCGGTCATCCCCGAGGCCCCGGTGCAGGCGCCGTCGGGCCCCGGCGCCTTCGGTCTGAACGCCCCGGTCAGCGGCCCGATCAGTTCCGGTTTCGGCTGGCGTCCCACGCCGGTCGGCACGATCGACTTCAACGGGACCGGGGGCTACATGCACACCGGGATCGACTACGGCGTGGGCTGTGGGACGCCCCTGTACGCTCCGGCTGCGGGTGAGGTCTGGTACGCGGACTCGAACGTCCTGCCGGGTGCGGGGAACAGGATCGTCCTCGACCACGGCGTGATAGGCGGCAACGCCCTCGCGACCAACTACTACCACCTGACCAGCTACGTGGTCTCCGTGGGACAGCGCGTGAGCGCCGGGCAACTCATCGGCTATACGGGGACCACCGGCAACTCCAACGGGTGCCACCTCCACTTCGAGACCATGCTGAACGGCACCCTCGTCGATCCGATCGGTTTGTTCTAGGTCGTAGGATGGAAGACACTGTTCATCCGCGGGCCTCCGCCCGCCGCAGTGTCGTTCGAAGGAGTTGTGCCGTGCCGAAGGAAAGTGGCCGGAAAGTAGTGGCCACCAATCGGAAGGCCCTCCATGACTACGCCGTCCTCGATACGTATGAGGCGGGCCTCGCCCTGATGGGGACAGAGGTGAAGTCCCTGCGCGCCGGCCGGGCCTCGCTCGTGGACGGCTATGCGGTCTTCTACAACGACGAGCTCTGGCTCGAAGGTATCCACATCTCCGAGTACTCGCAGGGCAGCTGGACCAACCATGCCGCACGGCGACGGCGCAAACTGCTGCTCCACCGCGAGGAACTGACGAAGATCTCGCAGAAGATCCGTGAGTCCGGCTTCACGCTCGTCCCCCTCCAGCTGTATTTCCTCAACGGCAGGGCGAAGGTCGAGATCGCGGTCGCGAGGGGTAAACGGGACTACGACAAGCGCCAGACCCTGCGTGAGAAGCAGGACAACCGCGAGGCCCTGCGGGCGATGCGCGAGAAGAACCTGGGCGCGTGAGCGATGTCTTCTGGGATGCCCAGGACGAGGAGGAGCCGGAGCCGTCCGAGCTGACCTACCGGCGTCCCTGGTGGGTGACCCTGGGAGCCGTCGTCGACCTCGTCCTGCTGCTGGTCGTCGTACCGGTCGGGATCCTGTCCCTCATTCCGTTCGTGTTCCTCGTCTACGTCTTCTTCGCGCAGGTGCTGGTGTGGATCTCGCCGGTCCTGCTCATCCTGAACGCCCTGATCTTCTGGTGGGCTTCACGCGCAAGCAGGCCGCGACGACGGCGCTCGCGGCACTCGGCATCGCCTTCGTGACCCTCGCCTTCGTCGTCGTCCGGTTGTGGCAGGCCCCGATCGTGATCCTCGGCCTGACGCTCGGCGGGTGACCGCCGTCGTTCTCCCAGAGCGAAGGCCCACAGCGGTCCCGGACCGCTGTGGGGTAGACTCGAGGAGTCGCCCGCCCGGTGGGACGGACGACGCAGGAATCATTTGATAACTGAACATGGGGATGACAGGTTTCGACGATGTTAGTCGCGACAGGGGAAGCGGGCCGAGGATACAGGGTTATCTCGTAAACGCTCCTTGTAAAACAATAAGTGCCGAACAAAAGCGCACTGACTTCGCTCTCGCTGCCTAAGCAGCCTAGCTAGTCCGTCAGCCCGGGTTTGCTCTCGCCCCGGATCCTGGCGTCATTTAGAGGGCCACTGCTCCTGATCCTCGTTGTAGGGATCGGGGGGACTCTTATACAACTGGGCTTGGCAGCCACTCGTCTGCACGATGGCTGGAGCCGAGAAAAACCGACGCAGACTGCGCCCGGAGAAGCCCTGACTACACTGCATCGGACGCGGGTTCAATTCCCGCCATCTCCACCACCCTCGAAGCGCTCCGCCGGTACCCGGCGGGGCGCTTCGTCGTTCGCGGGCTCGTTCGCGGGCTCGGGAGTCGAGAGGCATCCGCGACTGATGTCGCTGACGCCGCCCGTCCTTCCTCCAGTCCGCTGGCCGGAGTCCGCGGCCCGCAGCGGGCGACGCCCCGCGAACTACACTGGGAGGATGAGCTGGACAGACCGGCCGCCGTCGTGGCTCCCGCCACTGCCGCCGCCCAACAAGGGGCGTGCTCTGATCGTGCTCGGCTGGATCCTCGTCGGCGGCACGTTCGTCTACATCTTCATCATGAGCTACCTCGGCGGGACGCATACGCTCCTGACCCTCGTGCCGCTCCTCCTCGGTCTGCTCTGCCTCATCATCGGTCTGCTGCGCAGGGACAGCCGCGAGCGGTAGGCGTGTTGCCGACGGGTTAGTTACCCGATAAAAATAAAGCATGACCCCCACACCCCTCCATCTCTCGCGCGGTGGCACCAGCGTCGTGCTCGAGCCCCATCCCCTCGGGCTGCCTGTCCTCGCCTACTGGGGGGCTGACCTCGGTCCCGTGGACGGCGGGGAGCTCGAGGCGATCGCTACGGCGCAGCATTCCCAGCGCGTGTCGGGCGGCATCGACATCCCCGCGCGGCTGACCCTCGTCCCCCTGGAGTCGGCGGGCTGGCAGGGCACGCCCGGACTGGTCGGGGACCGCGCCGGCACCCACCTCTATCCGCGCTTCACCGTCACCTCCACGTCCGTGCACGACGACGGCGCCACCGCGGTGGTGGAGGCCCGCGACGACGACGCCGGGCTCGGATTGACCGCGACCCTCCACCTGACCCACTCGGGCCTGTTCACGCAACGCCTGACGCTGACGAACACGGGCGACGACGAGTACGAGGTGCGCTCGCTCGCCCTGTTCTTCCCGCTGCACCCCACGGCTGTCGAGATCCTGGACACGACCGGCCGCCATCTCCGCGAGAGGTCGCCGCAGCGGCACGCCCTCACGGCGGGGACCTATGCGCGGACGAGCCGGCGGGGGAGGCCCGGCGCCGATGCCACCGTGCTGCTCGCCGCCGGAGCGCCCGGGTTCGGCTTCGAACGCGGGACCGTACAGGGGGTGCACCTCGCCTGGAGCGGTAACCAGCAGGTCCTGGCCGAGAAGACGCCGGCGGGCGCGGCGTTCCTGGCGGCATCCGAGGTCCTCGCACCCGGGGAGGTCGTCCTGGCGCCCGGCCAGAGTTACTCCACGCCGGTGGCCGTCGGCTCCTGGGGCGACGGACTGAACGAGCTCTCCGCGCGCTTCCACCGTGACCTGCGCTCCCGCGACACGCACCCGCGGCGCCCGCGCCCGGTCACCCTGAACACCTGGGAGGCCGTCTACTTCAGCATGGACCTGGAGCGCCTGAAGGCGCTCGCCGACCGGGCGGCGTCCCTCGGCGTCGAGCGCTTCGTGCTCGACGACGGCTGGTTCCACGGACGTCGCGACGACACCTCGAGCCTCGGGGACTGGTACGTGGACGGGACGGTGTGGCCCGAGGGGCTCTCACCGATCATCGACCACGTGCGGGCGCTGGGCATGGAGTTCGGCCTGTGGTTCGAGCCCGAGATGGTCAACCCGGACTCGGATCTCGCCCGGGCCCACCCCGAGTGGATCCTGCAGCCCGAGGGACGGCTTCCCCTGCCCGGTCGGCAGCAGCAGGTGCTCGACCTCGGGAACCCCGATGCCTACGCCTACATCCTCGGGCGGCTCGACGCCATCCTGTCCGAGTACGAGATCGCCTACGTGAAGTGGGACCACAACAGGGACCTGCTCGAAGCGGCCGACGCCCGCACGGGCAGGGCCGCCGTGCACCGGCACGTCCAGGCGCTCTACGCCCTGCTCGACGAACTGCGGCGCCGCCACCCCGGTCTGGAGATCGAGAGCTGCGCCTCCGGTGGTGCCCGCGTGGACCTCGGTATCCTGCAGCGGACCGACCGTATCTGGACCAGTGACTGCATCGACCCGATCGAACGCCTGGTCAACCAGAAGTACACGGGGCTCGTGGTTCCGCCCGAACTGATGGGCATGCATGTGGGCGGTCCGGTGTCGCACTCGACCGGCCGCGCACACACGCTGCCGTTCCGCGCTGCCACCGCGATCTTCGGCCACTACGGCATCGAGTGGGACATCTCGGATCTGTCCGAGGCGGAGTACTCCGTGCTCGGCCGCTATGTCGGCCTCCACACCTCCTGGCGAGGGGACCTGCACCGCGGCACGGTCGTGCACGCCGACCTGGTGGACCCCGCCATGGACCTGCGCGGGATCGTGTCCGCCGACCGTCGTCGGGCCCTCTTCGGCTACTCCCTGACGGCGTCGAGCGCCAGCTACCCGCCGGGTCCGCTGACTTTCCCCGGCCTCGCGGCGGACGCGCAATACCTTGTCGATCTCGCCGTACCGGAAGAGGGGCATCCCGGGAACGGACAGTCACCACTCGCCTGGCTGCAGGCAGCGCTCGACGGCGCGCCCCTCCGGCTCTCGGGGCGGGCACTGGCTCGGGCGGGAGTTCAGGCGCCGGTGCTGCTACCCGAGCAGACGCTGCTGATCGAGCTGCGGCAGGAGGACTGAGGCCGGGGACGGACGGGAGCGTACTGTATGGGTCCGTCCGTCCGTCCCGGAATCGGCTCCGCCGTCTCGTCCGGTGATCGCGGGGTACGACGGCGTGCCCGTCAGGGGGGCGAGGCCGTCCGGTGCGTCCGGCGGCGCCAGGGAGGCGAGCGGGTCCGGCGGGGTCGGTGGTCCGCCCGGTGAGTAGCGGGGTCCGGCGGCACGGCCGGTGCGGGCCACGACCGGGCAGCGCATTGGTCGTAGCACGCGTGTACGCGGCCGAGAATGAACAACGGCGGGGCGGCCGGGGAGGGACGGGTGCGCGCGGGCGAGAAGGGACGAGGGCGGAGCGGGGCCGAGCGTGACCTAGGGTTCGGCCGTCAGGGTGTCGTCGTACAGTGCGAGGAGGGCCTGCATGCCGCCGTCGCCCATGGCCTCGCGCTGACGCTGGGCTCCCGTCCCGCGGGCGGCCAGGTGCGCGAGCCCCGCGCGGACCCACTCGGTGTCGCCCTCCGCCTCGAGGGCCGGGCCCACGTACTCGAGGAAGCCGGCGAGATGCTGACCGGCCGGCACCGGCTCGGCCGTCGCCAGGTCGACCAGATGGTGTGCCAGGCCGTCCCGGGCACCCTGCCAGAGCGCGGCGTCGAGCAGTTCGGGATCGGGGATGAGCGGCGGGGTGTCGGCCTCGGCATCCCCGAGGGCCGTCACGACGAGCGCCCGCGTGAGTGCCCCGAGGAGGACCGAGTCCTGGGCCTCGAGCTGCACGTCGCAGGCACGCAGCTCGAGCGTGGGGTAGTGGTCGGAGAGTCGGGCCACCCAGGTCAGGACGCCGCGGTCGAGGATCGCCCCCGACGCGCCGAGCCTGCTGATGCGCCGCTCGTAGTCCGCGGCGTCGGCGAAGTAGGGGGCCACTCCCTGAACTGCCCAGCGGCGGTAGTGGATGACCCGCCAGCTGCCGAATCCGCTGTCGCGTCCGAGCCAGTACGGCGAGTTGACGCTGACGGCCGTCAGGAGGGGGATCCATGGCCGGATGCGGTTGAGCGCCTGGACCCCGCGTTCCTGGTCGGGGATCCCGACGTGGACGTGCAGGCCGTTGACGAACTGATCGCCGACGATGCCGGGGGCGGTGGCCTTCAGGTCCTCGTAGCGTTGCTTGTCCGTCAGTTCCGGGTAGGCCTGCCGGATCCACGGGGCCGTGCCGGTCGCGGCGCCGATGCTGCCGGTGCGGCGTGCGGCCTCGGCGAACTTCCGGCGGAAGTTCAGCAGGGACTCCTCCGCCTGCGTGAGCGTGTCGCACACGGGCGTCGCCGTCTCGATCTGGCAGGACAGCAGCTCGCGCTGGATCTCGTCACGAGCGATCTCCGGACTGGCCTCGAGCAGATCCTGCACCTCGGGCGCGCGGTCCGCCGGCAGGCCCGACCGCGGTTCGAGCAGCAGGTACTCCTCCTCGAGTCCGAGAGTGGTCATCGGTGGTCTCCCTCCAGGAGCATCGGGGCCGTGCACGAGCGGGCTTCCCGCCCAGTCTATGAGGGGGCTGCGGATGGACCGTCATCGCGGCATGCCCCGCGTCACACGCGCGTCACTGCTGCGTCGTCGCTGCTGCGTGGTCCGCTGCGTCCTCACCGGCGCGTCACTGCTGCGTCGTCACCGCTGCGGCGACCGGGGTTCGGCAAGGGTGCATCCCTGATGGGGCGTGGTGCTCTCGATCCACAGGGCGCGTGCGAGCACCGCGTCGACGGTGAGCGCCCGCGCGCCGTCCACCCCGACGTGCAGTTCGAGCAGCGATCCCCCTTGCCGACGCCCGAGCCGGAGGTCCGCGTCGAGCGGGATCCCCTCGATGTCCAGATATCGCAGCACCTCGGGATCGTCGTCGCTGACGCGCACGAGGCGGCCGGTGTGCCCGTCGTCCAGCCCGTCGAGGCGGTGCGCCACCGGATAGACGACGGTGCCGTCCGCGGCCGGGATGGGGTCCCCGTGCGGGTCACGCCGGGGACGTCCGAGCTTGGCGTCGAGTCGCTCGATGAAGGCGTCCGAGACCGTGTGCTCGAGCAGTTCGGCTTCGTCGTGCACCTCGTCCCACCCGTAACCGAGCTCGGTGACGAGGAAGGTCTCGATGAGGCGATGGCGCCGCACCATGGCGAGGGCGAGCGCCCGGCCCGACGGCGTGAGGCTCACGGGCCCGTACTTCCGGTGCTCGGCGAGGCCGAGATCCACCAGTTTGGCGACCATCCCCGTGACGGAGGAGTTGGCGACGGAGAGGCGCGCGGCGAGGTGGGACGCCGTGACGTCGCCCCCCTGCCACTCCGAGAAGGCGTAGACGGCCTTGACGTAGTCCTGCACGCTGGAGGACTCGATGCTGAGCACCGAGCCCTTCCGGCCGGCCATCAGGCGCCGCTCGTCGCGGCGTCGTCGGCGCCGCGTCGCGGGGCCACGGCGGCAGCGACGGCGTCCGGTGACCGCCGCCGCCCGCCCACGGGCGATCCCGGGCGCCGCCGTCGTGCCTGCCACAGCACGCCGTCCGGTCTACCGACGAGGTAGACGACGGCGAAGACGATCGCCTGGCTCAGCACCACGGCGGCCCCGGTGGAGATGTCGAGGTAGTAGCTGGCGTAGATGCCCGTGACGGACGCGGCGACGGTGAGGACGACGGCGATCACCAGCATGCGGTCGAAGCTGCGCGAGAGCAGGAAAGCCGTGGCGCCGGGCGTGATCAGCATCGCCACGACGAGGATGATCCCTACGGCCTGCAGGCCGACGACCACCGTGAGGGCGAGGAGCCCCAGCAGGAGCGCCGAGAGGAAGCGGGTGTTGAGACCGATCACGTGGGCATGCGTGCGGTCGAACGCCAGCAGGGTGAGGTCCCGGCGCTTGAACAGCAGGATCGCCAGCGTGACGGCCCCCAGGATGAGGACCTGCCAGACGTCGCCCGACGAGACGCCGAGCACGTTACCGAAGAGGATGTGCATCAGGTCGATCTGCGACGGGGTGGCGGAGACGATCGCGAGCCCCGCGGCGAACAGTGCCGTGAACACCACGCCGATCACCGTGTCGGCCTTGAGCTTCGTCGTCGACCGGACGATCCCGATGAGCGCCACCGCGCCGGCGCCGAAGACGAAGGCGCCGATCGAGAACGGGATGCCGATGATGTACGCCAGCGCCACCCCGGGGAGGACGGCGTGGGACACGGCGTCGCCCATGAGCGACCAGCCCATGAGGATCAGCCAGCAGGAGAGCACCGCGGCGACGACGGCGGCGGCGACGGTCACGGCCAGTGCCCGGGTGAGGAAGCCGTACTGCAGGGGTTCGACGAGAAAGGCGAGCACGTCCATGTCAGGATTCTCCGGTCGCGGCGGGATGGAGGGGGCGGGGGTCGTCGTCGGACGGGGCCGCCCCGAAGGCGCGAGCCAGGTTGCCCTGGGTCAGCACCGCGGCAGGGTGTCCGTGCGCGAGGACCCGACGGTGCAGCAGGACGGCCTCGTCGCAGAACTCCGGTACCCCCGCGAGGTCGTGCGTCGAGACGAGCACCGACCGGCCTTCCTCGCGCAGGTCCCTCAGGAGTGCGGTCATGGTGCGCTCGCTCGCCTGGTCGACTCCCGCGAAGGGCTCGTCGAGCAGCAGCAGGCGTGCGTCCTGCGCGATACTGCGGGCGATGAACACGCGTTTGCGCTGTCCGCCGGAGAGGCGGCCGATCTGGCGCCTCCCGAGGTCCGTCAGGCCCACCCGCTCGAGGGCCTCGCCGACGGCGGCGCGGTCCGCCGGGCGGAGCCGGCGCGCGGCGCCGAGGCGCCCGTATACGCCCATGCCGACGACGTCGGACACCGACACCGGGAAGGTCCAGTCCACCTCTTCGGCCTGGGGCATGTACGCGACGAGCCCCGCCCTCCGCGCCGCCGCCGTCGTCCGGCCGAAGAGCTCCACCGTGCCCTGCTGCGGGGCCACGAGCCCCATCAGTGCCTTGAACAGCGTCGACTTGCCCGAACCGTTGACGCCGATCAGGCCGCAGATGCTCCCGGCCCGCAGCGACACGGAGACGTCGTCGAGCGCCTGCACGTCGTCGTAGGTCACACTGACCCCGCGGACATCGAGGATCGGGGCACCGTCCTCCGGGTCGTCGCCCGGCGGCACGTGGTCGGTGGGCATGCTGCTCATCGGGAGAGTCCTTCCGCGATGGTCCGCAGGTCGTAGCGGATGAGGTCGACGAACGTCGGCACCGGGCCGTCCGCGGTGGAGAGCGAATCGACGTAGAGGGTCCCGCCGAGACGGGCGCCCGTGGCGAGGGCCACCTGCTCCTGGGCGGACGGATTGACCGTGGACTCGCAGAAGAGCGTCGGGACGTCGTTCTCCTCGACGAAATCGATGACACCGCGGATCTGGCGCGGGGTGCCCTCCGAATCGGCATTGACGGGCCAGAGGAAGGCTTCCTGCAGGCCCACGTCCCGCGCCAGGTAGGAGAACGCACCTTCGCAGCTGACCAGCGCCGGGTCGTCGATCCCGGCGATGTCCGCCCTGAAGTCGTCGAGGATGGCGTCGAGCTCGGCCTTCAGTGCGCGGCCGTTCTCCTCGAAATCGGCGGCGTGGCCGGGTTCGAGGCGCGAGAGGGCGGAGACGGTGTTGTCCACGTATCTCTGCGCGGCGACCGGCGACATCCATGCGTGCGGATTCGCGCGCCCCGTGTAGTCGCCGGATCGGATGTCCACCGGTTCCACGCCGTCGGAGAGGACCACGTGGGACGCGTCGACCGAGTTCAGGAACCGCTCGAACCATCGCTCCAGCCCGAGTCCGTTGTCGAGGATGAGGTCCGCCTCCTGGGCGCGGACCAGGTCCGAGGGTGTCGGTTCGTACCCGTGGATCTCCGCGCCGACCTTCGTGATCGACTCCACGCGGACGTGGCCCCCGCCCACCGTGTCGGCGAGATCCGCCAGGACGGAGAAGGTGGTCAGGACCAGCGCGCGGTCGTCCTGCCGGCTCTGGTCCGGTGCTGCCCCGGCCGACGCCGCACAGCCGGCGAGCAGGACGGAGGCAGCGAAGGCGGCCAGCCCCGTCGCCAGGACGGACCGATTTTGAGGCATGCCTAAATCTAGCGTCGAGGCACGCCGAAATCTAGGGCAGGGGCAGGTTCGCGCGCCACGCATGGGTGTAGTAGGGCAGGCGGAGCACTGCTCCCGGCCGGAAGGCGAGGTAGTCCGTCAGGTACCACGAGAGGTTGGTCTCGACCCGTGAGCGCAGCGCCGGGCTCGCCCGCCGGTAGTAGCTCCGCGACCGGGCCAGGTCGACGACGTCCTCGACGGCGAGTTCCTGCGTCCAGTGCACGAGCAGCTCCTCGGACGGGCCGAAGGACGGGCCGAAGGACGGGCGGTCCTCGGGGGAGAACACGTCCCCGGCGTGCATGATCCTCGAGAGCCTGTGGACCCAGGGCAGGGAGACATCGAGCTGGTTCCACACCACGGCGAGCCTGCCGCCGGGCCTCAGCACGCGGGCGGCCTCCCGAACGGTGGCTGCGTGGTCGCACCAGTGCCAGGTCTGCGCGAGCACCAGCAGATCGGCGGAGGACCGGGGGAGACCCGTGTGCTCGGCGGTGCCGACGACGGCGGGAACCTCCGGCAGGTGCGTGGCGAGGACGGCGAGCATGTCCTCGGAGGGATCGATCGCCGTGGCCTCGATCCCCCGCTCCACGAGATCACGGGTGAACAGTCCCGTCCCGGCGCCGACGTCGACCGCCTGGCGCGCGTCCGCCGGGACGATCCAGTCGGCCACGGCAGGGGGATAGCCGGGCCGCACGCGGTCGTAGCGCCCGGCGCCCGAGAGGTAGGCGCCCGCCAGCTCCCGCCGGCGGTCGTCGTCGAGCCTGGGGCCGATGCTCATGCTGTGTGTCCAGGTGCCGGGCGGCTGCTAGAGGAGATCGTCCACATCGGGATTGAGCGTGCGGAGGACCTCGCTGTGGAGTGTCCCGTTGGTGGCGAGTGCGTTCCCGCCGTGGGGTCCGTCCTCGCCGTCGAGCGAGGTGAAGCGGCCGCCGGCCTCGGTCACGATGGGGACGAGGGCCGCCATGTCGTACAGGTTCAGTTCGGGTTCACAGGCGATGTCGACGGCGCCCTCGGCCACGAGGCAGTAGGACCAGAAGTCGCCGTAGGCACGCGTCCGCCACACGCGGTCCGTCAGGTTGACGAACTCGGCGAGTGCCCCACGCTCGCGCCAGCCGGACAGGCTGGAGTAGGAGAGCGAGGCGTCCTCGAGGCGGGAGACGTTGGAGACCCTGAGGCGCTGGGCCGCGGCGAGGGACTTGCCGGTGTAGGCGCCGGTGCCCTCCGCGGCCCACCACCGCTTGCCCAGGGCGGGAGCACTGACGACACCGACGACGGGCTTGCCGTCGTCGACCAGCGAGATGAGCGTCGCCCACACGGGGACGCCGCGGACGAAATTCTTGGTGCCGTCGATAGGGTCGATCACCCAGCGGCGTGAGCCGGAGCCGGTGCTGCCGAACTCCTCGCCGAGCACGGCGTCGCGGGGCCGGGCCCTCGAGAGCTGCCCGCGGATCGCCTCCTCGGCGCCCTTGTCGGCGTCGGTCACGGGCGTGAGGTCCGGCTTGGTCTCGATCCGGAGGTCGAGGGCCTTGAAGCGGGACATCGTCTGGTCGTCGACGGAGTCGGCCATGATGTGCGCGAGCCGGAGGTCGTCGTTGTAGCCCTGCATGAAACTCATACCGATCAACCTATCCTCCCGGCGGGCCCGCGCATGCCGGGGCGCGGCCGGCGGGTCATGACAGCGAAAAGCCACCGCGGGCTCTCGCCGCGCGGTGGCTTTCGATCCGGCACCGCGTCAGCGGTGCCGAGCAGGATCAGAGAACGGTGATGTTCTCGGCCTGGGGACCCTTGGGGCCCTGGGTGGTCTCGAAGTTGACCTTCTGGTTCTCTTCGAGGGAACGGTAGCCGTTCGAGTTGATCGCGGAGAAGTGGGCGAACACGTCAGCGCCGCCGTCCTCGGGAGCGATGAAGCCGAAGCCCTTTTCGGCGTTGAACCATTTCACTGTGCCAGTAGCCATGTTGTACATCCTTACCTGGGAGAGCGTCCCGACGTTCGGGGCTCATCGTGGTGTTCGTTAACCGCTTTACGTCAAAAGCTGTCGAACTCCAGGTGGAGGGTCAAGGCTTGAAATTTAATGCGCAAACAACAACAGATGCCAGTCTAGCAGTTCCTCGCCTACTGCTGGCCCAGCTCCTTCGCATCGTGCGCGTTGCCCCGGGGGTCGGCGATCCCGGCCGTCAGCAGCCGGCGGAGGCTCGCAAGCCGGACCGGACCCGAGTCGCCCGCGAGCCCCTCGGCGACGAAGCCGTCCAGGCCGCAGTCCACCGCGTTGTCATCATGCCGGCAGCCACGCTCGCAGCGCTCGGTCCCGGGCTCGAGGTCGGGGAACGCCTGGAGGATGCGGTCCGCGTCGACGTGCGCCAGCCCGAAGGAGCGGATGCCGGGGGTGTCGATGATCCAGGTACCGGGGGATGCGTCCGCGGCCTTCAGGGCGAGGGCGGACGACGACGTGTGGCGCCCGCGCCCGGTGACGGCGTTGACGCCGCCCGTCGCGCGGGTGGACCCGGTGAGGGCGTTCACCATGGTGGACTTGCCCACGCCCGAGTGTCCCAGCAGCACGCTGACCTGGCCGTCGAGCTCGTCCCGCAGGGCGTCCACGGCTCCGTGCGAGAGCCGTGCGGATTCGCCGTCGTCGGACGTGGCCTCGATGCCCACGCCCTCGTCCGTCCGGCTGATGATGACCCGCAGGTCGAGGTGCTCGTAGTTGGCGAGCAGGTCCGCGGGGTCCCGGAGATCGGTCTTGGTGATGCACAGCAGCGGCTCGATCCCGGCGTCGTACGCGGCCACGAGCGCGCGGTCGATGAAGCCGGTCCTCGGCTCGGGGTTGGCCGCCGCGACGACGATGACCAGCTGGTCGGCGTTGGCGACGACGACGCGCTCCACCGGGTCCGTGTCGTCGGCGCTGCGCCGCAGCACGGTGCGCCGTTCCTCGATCCGTACGAGCCGCGCCAGGGAGTCCGGTCCGCCGGACAGGTCTCCCACGAGGGCCACGAGGTCACCGGCGACGACGGCGTTGCGCCGCAGCTCCCGTGCCCGGGCGGCCACGACGATCCGCTCGCCCGGTGTGTCCTCCTCGACCACCGTGGTGTAGCGGCCGCGATCCACCGTGACCACGCGACCGATCACCGCATCGTCGTAGGCGGGACGTGTCTTGGTCCGCGGGCGCGTGCCCTTCTTGTTGGGGCGGATCCGGACGTCCGACTCGTCCCAGGCGCGCGAACCCCTGCGGTTGCCGGCCTCGCTCATGACCGGGCGCCCGACTCGATCGTGGTGGACGCCGTGGCGGTGGACGCGACGGCCGCCCAGAGTTCGGGGAACTCCGGCATGGTCTTCGCCGTCGTGCCGATGTTCTCGACCTGCACGCCCTCGACGGCGAGGCCGAGGATCGCCCCGGCGGTCGCCATGCGGTGGTCCTCGTAGGTGTGGAAGACGCCGCCGTGCAGCGGGGCGGGCTCGATCACGAGGCCGTCGGCCGTCTCCTGAACCCTTCCGCCCAGTGCGGTGATCTCGGCGGCGAGGGCTGCCAGCCGATCGGTCTCGTGGCCGCGGAGGTGCGCGATCCCGGTGAGGGTCGACGGCGTCGTCGCGAGGGCACACAGCGCTGCCACGGTCGGGGCCAGCTCGGAGGTGTCCGCGAAGACTCCGCCGGAGATCGACCGCCCGCCGGTCACGGTCAGGGTGCCGCCGTCGAGCGTCGCCGTCGCACCCATCAGGGGCAGGATGCGGCGCCATTCGTCGCCGACCTGCGTGGTGCCGGACGGCCAGTTGCGGATGCGGATGGTGCCGCCCGTGACGACGGCGGCCGCCAGGAATGGTCCGGCGTTGGAGAGGTCCGGCTCGATCGCGACGTCGAACGCGGCGATGGGGCCCGGGGACACGTGCCAGTGGTCCGGGACGGAGTCGTCCACCGCGACGCCGAGGGAGCGCAGGGTCTCGACGGTCATGCGGACGTGGTCGAGGCTCGGCACGGGCTTGCCGACGTGCTCGAGGTGCAGTCCCTCGTCGAATCGCGCGCCGACGAGCAGCAGCGCGGACACGAACTGCGAGGAGGCGGACGCGTCGACAACGAGTCGGCCGCCCCGCACCCCGCCCCGGCCCTCGATGGTGAAGGGCAACGAACCCGCGCCGCCGTCGTCGATGCTGATGCCGAGGCCGCGCAGCGCATCGATGATCGCCCCCATCGGGCGGCGGCGCGCGTGGGGATCGCCGTCGAAGGCCGTGGTCCCGGTGACCAGGCCAGCCAGCGCCGGGACGAAGCGCATGACCGTCCCCGCGAGGCCGCAGTCGACGGTTCGTGCGGCCGGTTCGCGCGCACCCGTGGGAAGGGGCGTGACACGCAGGTCGGGCCCGAAGTCGCCGTCGCCCGGCACCTCGTCGATCACGGCACCGAGCGAGCGCAGCGCGGCGATCATCAGGGCGGAGTCACGGGAGTGCAGGGGGCGGCGGAGGACGCACGGACCATCGGCCAGCGCCGCGAGCACGAGGTAGCGATTCGTGAGGGACTTGGAGCCCGGAACCGAGATGGCTGCGTCCACGGCATGCGTCAGGCGGGGCGCCCGCCACATGGTCTGGCCGGGCACCCCGCCTGGGGAGATCATCACGGAGTCTAGGAACCGACGACGTCGGCGGCGGTCTTGCGCACGGCCTTGTCGGCCTTCTTCAGCTGCTTCCGCGCGTCCTTGCCGAGGCCGGTCGCGTTCTTCTTCGCGTCCATGGCGAGGTGCTCGGCCCGCCAGGCGAGGCCCGGGCGGCCGTTGGTGTCCACGGCGGCGAGCAGGACGGCGCCGATCAGTGAGAGATTCTTCAGCAGCTGGGTGCGGCGGGCTTTCTTGCCCTCCTTCGTGGCCGAATCGGCCGAGCGGTAGTCGACGAGGGCGTTGACCGTCGCGGTGACCGTGAGCAGCAGCGCGGCGACGCGGGAGAACCGGCCGATGCCCAGCAGCAGTGCGGCGCCGACCTGCGTTGCGCCGAGCACCTGGCCCACGAGCTTCTCGTTCCCGGTGATGGCGGCGGCCGAGGGGACCACCTTCGTGACGCCGGCCAGCACGGGCTTCAGCTGCGGTGCGGTGGCTCCGGCGTTGCGGAGCCGGTCGACGCCGGAGAACACGAAGCTGCCGGCGATCATGGGACGGGCGATTACGCGGACAAGGGTCACAACTGCCTCCTGGTTGCCCGGCGGCTTCTGCCGGGCATTGCTTGGACGGATACGAAGCACGCTGAGTCTAGTTTTGCATGCCGCGCCGGGCCGTGCGATCAGTGACCGCGACGGGTGCCGAGGTTGCAGCGGCCCCGCAGCGGACCGGCTGCGGGCGGACGTGCAGGAATAGAAGGTCCCGGCCGGAGGTTGGAGAGGGTGTACAGGAACCCGAACGGAAGGGGATGCACCGATGACGGTTCTCCAGACGGCGACGATCGGCAGGCCGGATTTCCAGCTGTCGACGACGGTGCAGCGCGCCGGCGCCCCGGCGTCGCGACGGGGCGGACGCGTAGACTTCGACTCGATGAATACAACAGCCCCCGCAGGCAGCAACCAGGCCGAAGACGCACAGCTGGACGTATCGACGGAGTCGGAGTCCGACCGCAAGGCGCGCTTCGAGCGTGACGCGATGCAGTACGTCGACCAGCTCTACTCGGCCGCCATGCGTATGGCCCGCAATCCCAGCGATGCGGAGGACCTGGTGCAGGAGGCGTACACCAAGGCGTTCTCCGCCTTCCACCAGTACAAGCCGGGCACCAACCTCAAGGCGTGGCTGTACCGCATCCTCACGAACACCTACATCAACCTGTACCGCAAGAGGCAGCGCGAGCCCCTGCAGTCGCACTCGGACACGATCGAGGACTGGCAGCTCGCGAAGGCCGCCGAGCACACGTCGATGGGGCTGCGCTCCGCCGAGGCGGAGGCGCTCGACCACCTGCCCGACTCGGACGTCAAGAGTGCGCTGCAGGCCATCCCCGAGGAGTTCAGGCTTGCCGTCTACTTCTCCGATGTCGAGGGCTTCGCGTACAAGGAGATATCGGAAATCATGAACACGCCCATCGGGACCGTCATGTCCCGGCTGCATCGTGGCCGAAAGCTGCTGCGCGAGCTTCTCGCGGAGTACGCCTACGAGCGGGGTCTCGGGGACGGCACAGGCGCCAGGGCCCGGGTGACGGCCGGCGGCGCGAAGGCAGCGGGCACAGAACAGGAGATGGAGAAATGAGCGATTGCGGGAGCATGGGCGACTGCGCCGACTCGAGGATCGAACGGCTGTACGAGTACCTGGACGGTGCGCTGTCGCATCAGGACCTGGTGGACATCAAGGACCACCTGGACGGGTGCCCGCAGTGCGCGGAGGAGCACGATCTCGAGTGCGTGATCCGCTCCGTGGTGAAGCGGTCCTGCACCGAGGTGGCGCCGTCCACGCTGAAGGCCAGCATCCTCGATCGCATCAGCCACCTGAAGATGGTGGACCACTGACCCTGCCGGCGGGGTACGTCATCCGACCGTAGAACGACAGAACCTCCGGACCCTTCGGGGCCAGAGGTTCTGTCGTTGTGCATCTCACGCCTGGACTCAGGTGTTGGGGCGCTTACCGTGGTTCGCGCCTCCGCGCTTGCGGTCGCGACGCTTGCGTGCTCGCTTGCTCATGGGCTGCCTCCTTCTTCTTCAGGCACTGTAGTCGTGCAGAACTGCACCCCAGTCTCCCATACGGCAACGGGCGTCACCTAAACAGCGGGGCACCGTCCCCTGCCCGCCGGGGAGGCGGCCCCTAGGATGGTCGGACCAGCCACGACCGAAGGAGCTTGTGCATGCGTGCTGCCTATGTAGCCACCCAGTCCGCGGAGGATCCCCTCGCCGGCCTGACCGTCGGGGAGCTCGAGCTTCCGGAGGCACCAACCGGTTTCCGCCGCGTCAGGGTCGTCGCGTCCTGCCTCAATCATCACGACCTCTGGTCCCTGCGGGGTGTGGGCCTGCCCGGGGAGCGGCTCCCGATGGTGCTCGGCTGCGACGCGGCAGGGGTCGACGACGACGGCGACGAGGTGATCGTGCACGGCGTCGTGTCCTCCGCGGGCTGGCGGGGCGACGAGACGCTGGACCCGAAACGTTCGCTGCTGTCGGAGCAGTACCCAGGCACCATGGCGGACGAGGTCTGGGTGCCCGAGCGCAATCTCGTGCCCAAGCCTCCCGAGCTCACCTTCGAGGAGGCGGCCTGCCTCCCGACGGCCTGGCTCACCGCCTACCGGATGCTGTTCACCGTGTCGCCGGCCGCGCCGGGTTCCACGGTCCTGGTGCAGGGCGCCGGCGGAGGGGTCGCGTCCGCGGTCATCGCGCTGGCGGCTGCCGCCGGATTCCGCGTGTGGGCCACCAGCCGGAGCGAGGAGAAGCGCCGGCGCGCCCTCGACCTGGGCGCGGATCGCGTGTTCGACGACGGCGCGCGCCTTCCCGAGCGCGTCGACGTGGTCTTCGACTCGGTGGGGGAGGCGACCTGGGGCCACTCCCTGAAGTCCCTCGTGCCGGGTGGGACGATCGTGACCTGCGGGGCGACCAGCGGCCCCGCGCCGTCGGCCGATCTCAACCGGGTGTTCTTCCTCCAGCTGCGGGTGCTCGGTTCCACCATGGGCACGCGGGAGGAGCTGATCCGGCTGACGCGTTTCCTCGTGACGACCGGGGTCAAGCCGGTGATCGACAGCGTGCTGCCGCTCGAGGACGCCGCACAGGGCTTCCGGCGCATGCTGGACGGCGAGGTGTTCGGGAAGATCGTCTTCCGCCACTAGCCGCTCCGGCTCCGTCCGGACCGGCCGGAACACGAAAGGGACCCTCCGGCATGGAGGGTCCCTTTCGCCTGCTGCGTCAGTCCTGGTCGGTGGCTCCGGCGGCGAGGATGGCGGTGCGCTGCTCCCGCCGCAGGGCCTGCACCGCGGGGTCCGGGACCGGAGCGGCGGCGAGGAGCCTCCGGGTATAGGCGTCGCGCGGGTACTTCAGCACCTGCTCGGTGCTGCCCTGCTCCACGAGGTTGCCCTTGTTGAGGACAGCGATGTGGCTGGCCAGGAGCTCGACGACGGCGAGGTCGTGACTGACGAACAGGCAGGCGAAGCCCCGCTCGCGCTGCAGCTCCTGCAGGAGCTCGAGGACCTTCGCCTGCACGGACACGTCGAGGGCCGAGGTGGGTTCGTCGGCCACGAGGAGGTCAGGCTGCAGCGACAGGGCCCGGGCGATCCCGACGCGCTGGCGCTGGCCACCGGAGAGCTCGTGCGGGTACCGATTGCGGAACGCCACCGGCAGCTGCACGTCCTCCAGCAGGGAGGCGACGCGCTTGTCCAGTTCGCCGCGGCCCAGCTTCTCGTGGAGGAGCAGCGGTTCGCCGATGCTGTCACCGATCGACAACCTCGGATTCAGCGACGCCGCGGGATCCTGGAACACGATCGCGAACTTCTTGCGCAGCGGCAGGAGCTGCCGCGCCGTCAGCTCCGTGATGTCGGTGCCGCCGATCCTCACCCTGCCGCCGGAGGTCCTGATGAGGCCCGTGACCGCGCGCGCGATCGTCGACTTGCCGGAGCCCGACTCGCCGACGAGACCCATGACCTCGCCGGGGTTGATGGTCAGCGAGACGCCGTTGACCGCCTTGAAGGGAGGCTGACGGAAGCGCCCCGGGTACTCGATGTCCACATCCGTGAGTTCCAGGGCCGGGACGACGCCCGACGCGGTGTGCGTCTCCCGGGCGCGGAGGGCGGCCTCGGCGTACTCCTCGTGGATGCTGAGATGCCCGTCCACCACCTCGACGTCGGCGAGCACCCCGCCGACCTTCGAGCCCAGGTGGGGGACCGCCCCGAGGAGCTGCTGGGTGTACGCCTCCGTCGGGGCGGCGAACAGCCGGGCCGTGGGAGCGGCCTCGACGATCCGGCCCTTCTCCATGACCACGACGTGGTCCGCGAGATCGGCGACCACGCCCATGTCGTGGGTGATGAGCAGGACCGCGCTGTTCAGCCGCTTGTTCAGCTTGCGCAGCAGGTCCAGCACCTCCGCCTGCACCGTGACGTCGAGCGCCGTCGTCGGTTCGTCCGCGATCAGGAGCATCGGGTCGTTGGCGAGGGCGATGGCGATCATGGCGCGCTGGCGCTGACCGCCGGAGAACTGGTGCGGGAACGAGTCGTAGCGGCGTTCCGCCTCGGGGATCTCGACCATGCGCAGCAGCTCGATGGCGCGCTTCTTCGCCTGGGCGGGGGAGAGCTCGGTGTGCTGCTCGACGGCCTCGCGGATCTGCTCACCGACGGTGAGGACCGGGTTGAGCGCCGTCATGGGCTCCTGGAAGATCATCGCGATCTCATTGCCGCGTACGCGGCGCAGCGTCCCCTGCGGGGCGCCGATGAGCTCCTTGCCGAGCATCCTCGCACTGCCGTGCGAGCGTCCGTTGCGGGGCAGGAGCCCGAGCAGTGCCATGGAGGACATGCTCTTGCCCGAGCCGGACTCGCCGACGATCGCGAGGATCTCACCGGGGTGGATCTCGTAGGAGACGTCCTCGGCGGCCATGACCCACTCGTTGTCGACGTTGAAGTCGACGCCGAGTCCCTTCACGGCGAGGATGGGGCCGTTCCCGAGGGGGACCTGCTCGTCGGAGATGACGACGGAACTGTGTGCTGCCATTACTGCTTCACCCTTGTCTGCTTGGGGTCGAACGCGTCTCGCAGGCCGTCGCCGATGAAGTTGACGGCCAGGGCGATGCCGATGATGAAGGCGCCCGGCCAGAGGAACAGCCACGGCCGGACCGTCAGCGCGGAGCGGTTGTCGTTGATGGCCTTGCCGAGCGAGGTATCCGGCGCGACGACGCCGAGACCGAGGTAGCTCAGTGCGGTCTCCAGCAGGATGGCTCCGGAGATGGCGAGGGTCGTCGAGACGATGATCACCCCCACCGTGTTCGGCAGGATGTGGCGGAAGATGATGCGGAACGAGCTGGCGCCCACGGACTTCGCCGATTCGACGAACTCCTTCTCCCGCAACGACAGAAACTCGCCGCGCACGAGCCGCGCGAGGCCTGTCCAGGTGACGACACCGAGGAACACGGCGAAGGGGATGATCCCGGCCTTCGCGACGATCCCGGCCACCGCCGCGGCGATGACGACGGTGGGGATGGTGATGACGACGTCGGTGATCCGCATCAGGAACGCCTCGGTCCAGCCGCGGAAGTATCCGGCCAGCGCGCCGACCGTGGTGCCGATCACCATGGCGACGAGCCCGACGATGAAGGCGATGATCAGCGAGGTCTGGGTGCCGCGCATCGTGAGCGCGAAGTAGTCGCGGCCCAGGACGTCCTGCCCGAACGGATGCTCGCCGAGGCTGAAGGGCCACAGCGTGAGCGTGGGCCGACCTTCGTTGAACCGGGGAGCGAGGACGTCGTATTCCTTGTTCCACCAGCCCGGGAGGCCGGCGAAACCGATGGAGCTGAAGGCGAGGATGAAGATGAGGACCAGCAGGGCTATGCCGGCGAGGGCGCCCTTGTGCCGGAAGAACCGCTCGCGGATCAGCCTGCCCTGGCTCTTGGCCTCCGTGGTGCGGATGCGGTCCGTCTGGTCCCTGGTGGGCCGGGCCGTCGAGATGTCCGTGTCCTGGCTCTGCAGGGTCATCTCGGACAGCTCGACGGATGCTCGGGAGTCGTCCCGGTTCTTGTCGTGTGGAGTCATGGGGGGTCCTAGCTCAGGGTGATGCGCGGGTCGAGGAAGGCGTAGGCGATGTCGGCGAGCATGTTGAACAGCACGGCGGCCGTCCCGACGACGAGGAAGAAGGCCATGACCGGCCCCGGATCCACGTTCGCGATGCCGTCGACGAACATCTTGCCCATGCCGTTCCAGCCGAAGACCTGCTCGGTGATGACGGCGCCACCGAGGACGCCGGCGAAGTCGAACGCCATCAGCGTGGTGATCGGGATCATCGCGTTGCGGAACGCGTGCTTGACCAGCACGGTCCGTTCGCTGAGGCCCTTGGCCCGGGCGGTGCGGATGTAGTCCTGGTTCATCACGTCGAGCTGGCTCGCGCGGGTGTAGCGGGTGTAGGTGGCGAAGGAGATCAGAGTGAGGGCGATCGTCGGCAGGATCAGGTGCAGTGCGTAGTCGAGGTTGATCTCCCAGAACGTGCCCTCGAGGTTGGCCGACTGCGATCCGGTGGTCGGGATCGGGCGCCCACCCGCCTTGGCGGACAGGGTGGGGTAGGCCTGCAGGAGGCGGTCGAGCACGATCAGCAGGCTCACCGACACGGCGATCACGGCCCCGATCTTGGCGGCCTGCGCGCGGAACGGACCGCCGACCACCCCGGCCACGACGTAGGAGACGACGGCCAGGGCCACGACGAGCACGATGACGAGGAACCAGTTGGGATCCGACAGGAGGGGGATCGAGACGAGGTAGCCGACGAAGCTCACGCCCGCAGCGGCGAGGGCGGCGTTCAGCACGCGACGACGGCGGAATCCGGCGAGCAGGGCGGTCCACAGGACGGCGATGCCCGCCGCTGAGACGAGCATGCCCACGACGCCGAAGCCGGGCGCGACGAACCAGCCCGTGACGAGGAGCAGGTAGAGCGCCAGCGCGGTGGCGACGGCGGCGATGCCGAACACCATGAGGCGACGCCGCCGGTCACCACCGACGACGATCGCCCAGACCACGCCGGCGACCACCCCTATCAGGGCGATCGTGAGGTAGGAGAACTGCGGATTCGCCAGCCAGGTGTTGAGGTCGATCGCCAGGTACTGCTTCAGCAGCGTGGAGAGCCAGAACAGGGGCAGGGAGAACAGCAGGAAGGAGATGAAGGTGACCGAGTAGTCGAAGGTGCTGTACTGGCGGATCGCCGTGACGATCCCGACGACGACACCGAGGACCAGGGCCAGCACGGTGGCGACGACGACGAGTCGCAGCGTCGAGCCGATGGCGTTCTCGAGCTGGGGGAGGACGGCCGCCCCGGTGCGGTCCTGGCCGAGCGTGCAGCTGATGCCGCCCGGGACGAGGCAGTGGCCGACGTCCTGGAGCCAGAGGAAGTAGCGGGGGATGGGCGGGACGTCCAGGTTCATGGCTGCAGTCCGTGCCGCGATCGTCGCGGCCTTCTCGGGGCCGCTCGTCTCACCGAGGTCCTCGAAGGGGTCGCCCGACGAGATGGTGAGGAAGTACATCAGCGTGGTCGCTGCGAGCATGATGAAGAACGAGATGATCGTCCGCTTGGCGATGAAGTAGAACACGTGGGGGCTCCTAGGAAACGGTGCAGGCTGGCGCGGCGGCCGGGCACAGGGACGGGCAGGCCCGTGGGAGCCTGCCCGTCCTCATGCGTCAGCCGGAATGAGCGATCAGTTCTGCTTCGTCCAGCTGTAGGCATTCCAGGTGATGCCGGTCTGCGTCGGGTTCAGTTCCACGCCCTGGAGCTTGGAGGAGTACCCGATGATGTCCGCGTTCGCGTAGAGCACCACGTTGTACTGGGTCTCCGCGAGGCGCTGTTCCATCTCGGTCTTGAGCGGGACGACCTGCTCCTCGTCGGTGTTGGTGACGATCTCGCTCCACAGGCGGTCGACCTCTTCGTCGGCGTAGCCGCCGAAGTTCTGTGCACCCTCGGAGATGTAGATGGACTCACCCGAGGCCACCAGGCCCGAACCGGACCAGCCGAAGATGACGGCGTCCCAGGACCCGGGCTGCGAGAGCTTGGCGCTCCACTCGGCCTCGGGCTGCGGGATGATCTCGAAGCCGGCCTTGTCACAGGAGTCCTTGACGAGAGCGACCATGTCGGCGCGGAGCTGGCTGGTCGAGGCGAACATCAGGGAGACCTTGACGGGCTCGGTCTTGCCGGCCTCGGCGAGGAGGGCCTTCGCGCCTTCGATGTCGGCGGTCCCGTCGCCCTGTGCGGCAGGGGCACCGTCGAGGACCGTGTCGTAGTCGGGCTGTCCCGGCTGGTACTCGCGCAGGTTCATGACCGTACCCTCGGGGTCGATCGGCGTGACGAACTTGTCGACCATGTCCGCGCGGGGAACGCAGGCCTGGAAGGCCTGGCGCACCTTGACGTCCTCGAAGACGGCTCCGGGACGCTGGTCCAGGTCGATGTGCGAGAAGGTGAGCGACGTCCCGGTGTCGACCGTGACGTTCTCGCCGATCTGCTCGAGCGCCGCCTTGGTATCGACCGTGGGGCTCGAGGGATCGATGACGTCGACGTCACCGTTCTGCAGGGCCTGGACCGCTTCCTCGTCCACGATGGTCTTGAAGACCATGGTGTCGGTCTTGCCTGCGCGCTCCTCGCCCCAGTACTGGTCGTTCTTGACCAGGGTCAGGGTGCCGTTGACCGCGTTGTCCAGCTTGTAGGGGCCGGAGGAGGGCAGCAGCGCGGTGTCGGGAAGGGTCGGGAGATCCACCTCGTAGTTCCAGCCCGCGTTCCAGAACTCGGCGACCGGCTTGAGGGCCTCGATGTCGTCTGCCTGGATGGCTTCGACCAGTTCCGCGCCGTCGCCCTCGGGTGACATGCCACCCTGTTCAGCGGCGATGTGCGCCGGCATCAGTGTGCCCGGGGTGAGCAGCGCTTCCCAGTCCGCGTAGGGCTCGGAGAAGACGGTCTCGAACTCCTTGGCTCCGGGCTCGCCCTCGATCTTCTCCATGAGGGCGAAGCCGTTGGTCGACGCAGCCTGGAAGATGTCGGCTTCCTCGCCCGTCTCCGGGTCCGTCTCGCCGCTCGGGTGGGTGCCGGACAGGGCCGCCCAGGTCAGCAGCACGTCGTCGAAGTCGATCGGCGTGCCGTCGGACCACACAGCATCTTCGTTGATGGTGTATTTGACGGTCAGGGGATCGTCGCTGGTCTTCTCGTACGTACCGAACTCGGTGTTCGGCTCCAGTTCGCCTGCGGCCGTGAAGGCTGCGAAGCCCGCCGACGTCAGGTTGTCCACGTAGGTGTTGTAGACCGAGTTGGTGCTGGCGGTGTTGCCGTTGTAGCCCGTGGGAGCCTGGCTGATCGCGATGTTGATGGTGGTCGCCAGGTCTTCCGAGGCGCCTTCCGACGCCGGGGTCTCAGCGGTTCCGCCCGCCGATCCACAGGCGCTCAGCATGAGCGCTCCGATGGACAGTGCGGCGAGCGTCAAGGTGCGCTTATTACGCATTCGATAGTCCTTACTGTGCTTGGCGCGAGGGACGCAGTCATGACCCTCGAGGCGGATTGCGGCAGTGACGGCAATCACACTGGGTCAGCATAGCGAACGATCGTTGCCTCTAGACACTCAGTGAACCATTGATAACCCATTCGTTACCTCTGTGAAATATAAGGTTTCTGAGGAACGCAAAAGCCCCGACGACGGCGTGTCATCGGGGCCTTCCTGCGCGAAGCGGGTCTACTCTGGCGCGGGCACGTCGAGCCATTGGAACCAGCCCCGGTGCAGCACCAGCCACGCCATGAGGCCGTATCCGGCCTGCCCGGGGGTGCCGCCGTTGGCGGCGAGGTCGTGCCGCCACTGCTCGTGCGCCAGCAGCGGGGTGAACGTATCGACGAAGACGTGCTTGCGTCGCGTCGTGACGTCTCCGAAGGCTGCGGACAGATCGGCCAGGCGCCTGTTCCGCTCGGCGTCGAGGCCGGGGGGCGGCCCGACCACCAGGACCTTGACGCTCGACTGGGACGCGCCGTCGAGGATGTTCGCGAGGTTGAGCCGGCTGCGGGCGGTGGAGAGGTCGAGATCGAGATCGCGGTCCGACAGGCCGATGACCAGACGGTTCTCGTGTCCATCCGCGAAGCGGCGGCCCGCCTCCTGCAACCAGCGGTTCGCCAGCGCTTCCGTGCCCTCGGCGGGCGCGGGGAGGCTGAAGGCCTCGATCACGGCGTTGTCGGGGCGCGTGCGGGCCATGACGCGACCGAGCCAGCCGAGGGCGCGGGGATCACCGATCCCCGCGAGGAGTTCGTCGCCCACTGCTGCTAGCCGGATTCTGCGTTGTTCCACTGGTCCCTCGGTGTGCTGGTCGTCGGTGTGCGGGTGGGTCCGGCGGCGCTGCCTGCCGGCCTCGATCCCTTAAAAGACATCAGGTGGGGCCATGGGCCCCACCTGACATCATACTGATGGCTTACTTCTGCCGGCCGAACGCCTTCTTGATGAGCAGTTCCTGCTCGATCGCGTGGTTCTTGGCCGAGCCCGTGGCGGTCGAGGCCGAGGCCGGTCGGCTGGCGAGCCTGAGGGGCCGGTCCAGCTCCTGCGGCAGGTTCAGGCCGATGAACGGCCATGGCCCCTGGTTCGCCGGCTCGTCCTGCGCCCACACGAGCTCGGCGTTCGGGTACGCACCGACGGCGGCCCTGATCTCCTCCACGGGGAGCGGGTAGAGCTGCTCGACGCGGACGATGGCCGTCCGGTCGTCGTCGAGCTTCTGCCGTGACGCCAGGAGGTCGTAGTACAGCCTGCCGGACACCATGATCACGCGCTCGACGTCCTTGCCCGAGGTCCCGAGCGTGTCGGGGATGACCGGGCGGAACGTGCCCTGCGTGAAGTCCTCGACCGAGCTCGCCGCACCCTTGAGACGGAGCAGCTGCTTCGGCGTGAAGATCACGAGGGGCTTCCTCGGCCGGGTGTACGCGTGGCGGCGCAGCAGGTGGAAGTGGGACGCCGCACTGCTGGGGTTGGCGACCACCATGTTCTGCTCGGCGCACATCTGGAGGAAGCGTTCGATCCGGGCGGACGAGTGGTCCGGCCCCTGCCCCTCGTAGCCGTGCGGGAGCATGAGGACCAGCGAGGACCGCTGGCCCCACTTCTGTTCGGCCGAGCTGATGAACTCGTCGATGATCGTCTGCGCGCCGTTGACGAAGTCGCCGAACTGCGCCTCCCAGATCACCAGGGCATCGGGCCGCTCCACGGAGTAGCCGTACTCGAAGCCCATCGCCGCGTACTCGCTGAGCAGGGAATCGTAGACCCAGAACTTCGCCTGGTCCTGAGCGAGGTCGTCCAGGGGCAGCCACTCGTGGCCCGTCGCGCGGTCGTGGAAGACCGCGTGGCGCTGCACGAAGGTGCCGCGCCGTGAGTCCTGGCCGGCGAGCCGCACGGGCACGCCCTCCATGAGCAGCGATCCGAAGGCCGCGATCTCGCCGAAGCCCCAGTCGATGCCACCCTCGCGCGCCATCTGCTCACGCTTCTCCAGGAGGGCCTTCAGCTTGGGATGGACGGTGAAGCCGTCGGGGATCGAGGTGTGCGCGGCACCGATGTGGGCCAGGGTCTCCGCGCTGATCGCCGTCTGAGGTGCAGCGCCCGCGGCGCCGTCGGCCTGCTGGGCGTAAGGACGCTCGAGGTCGGACACCGCCTGGGGATCCTTCGTGATCACGGGGATGGGCGAGGTCTGAGCGGCGTGCGTCTCCGCGAATACGCGCTCCAGGCGTTCCTGGTAGTCGCGGAGCGCCTGCTCCGCCTCCTCCTGCGTGATGTCCCCGCGCCCGATGAGCGCCTCGGTGTAGAGCTTGCGGACCGAGCGCTTCGCCTCGATGAGGTTGTACATCATCGGCTGCGTCATCGAGGGGTCGTCACCCTCGTTGTGCCCACGGCGGCGGTAGCACACCATGTCGATGACGACGTCCTTGTTGAAGCGCTGGCGGAACTGGTACGCCATCTGCGCCACGCGCACCACGGCCTCGGGATCGTCCCCGTTCACGTGGAAGATCGGGGCCTGGACCATCTTCGCGACGTCCGTCGAGTACACCGACGAGCGCGACGACGTCGGGCTGGTGGTGAAGCCGACCTGGTTGTTGACGATCACATGGATGGTGCCGCCCGTGCGGTACCCGCGCAGCTGCGAGAGGTTCAGGGTCTCCGCGACGACGCCCTGGCCCGCGAAGGCCGCGTCGCCGTGGATGAGGATCGGCAGCACCGGGAAGGTCTCGCCCTGGTCGAGCAGGTCCTGCTTGGCGCGGACGATGCCCTCGAGCACGGGGTCGACGGCCTCGAGGTGCGAGGGATTGGCAGCCAGGTAGACCTTCGTCTCGTTGCCGGCGTCGGAGGTGAAGGTCCCCTCGGTGCCGAGGTGGTACTTCACGTCACCGGAACCCTGGACGGAGCGCGGGTCCTGCGTACCCTCGAACTCGCGGAACACCTGCGCGTAGGTCTTGCCGGCGATGTTCGTGAGCACGTTCAGTCGGCCGCGGTGGGCCATACCGATCGCGACCTCGTCGAGGCCGTCGTCCGCTGCTCCGGAGATGACGGCGTCGAGCAGCGGGATGAGCGACTCGCCGCCCTCGAGGGAGAAGCGCTTCTGCCCGACGAACTTCGTCTGGAGGAACGTCTCGAAGGCCTCCGCCGAATTGAGCTTGTGCAGGATGCGCAGCTGCTCCTCGCGGCTCGGCTTGGAGTAGGGGTGCTCCAGCTCGTCCTGGAACCACTGCCGCTCGGCGGGGTCCTGCAGGTGCATGTACTCAATGCCCGTGGTGCGGCAGTAGGCATCACGGAGGACGCCGAGCATGTCGCGGAACTTGAGCATCGGCTGGCCGCCGAACCCACCGGTCGGCCATTCGCGGTCGAGGTCCCACAGCGTCAGCCCGTGCGTGCGGATGTCGAGATCGGCGTGCTTGCGCTGCACGTACTCGAGGGGGTTCGTGTCCGCCATGAGATGGCCACGCACGCGGTAGGCGTGGATGAGCTGCTGGATCCGGGCGACCTTGTTGATCTGGTCCATCGGATCCACCTGGATGTCGGCACTCCAGCGCACCGGCTCGTAAGGGATCCGCAGCGACTCGAAGATCTCGTCGTAGAAGCCCTGCTCACCCAGCAGGAGCTGGTGGATGATCCGCAGGAACTCGCCGCTGCCCGCGCCCTGGATGACGCGGTGGTCGTAGGTCGAGGTCAGCGTGATCGTCTTGCTGATGGCGTGCTTGGCCAGGGTCTTCTCGCTCGAACCCTGGAACTCGGCAGGGTACTCGAGGGCGCCCGCTCCGATGATGCAGGCCTGTCCCCTGGAGAGCCGGGGCACGGAGTGCACCGTCCCGATCCCGCCGGGATTGGTGAGGGACACCGTGGTGCCGGCGTAGTCGTCGGCACCGAGCTTGCCCGCGCGGGCCTTCCTCACGAGGGCCTCGTAGGCGTGCCAGAACTCCGAGAAGTTCATGGTCTCGGCCTTCTTGATGTTCGGCACCACGAGCGAGCGCGTGCCGTCCGGCTTCGGCATGTCGATGGCGAGACCGAAGTTCACGTGCGCGGGCTGCACGGCGGACGGTTTGCCGTCGATCACGTCGTAGTAGACGTTCTGCGAGGGGAACTGGGCCAGCGCCCGGATGATCGCGTAGCCGATGAGGTGCGTGAACGAGACCTTGCCGCCCCGGGCGCGCGCGAGGTTGCTGTTGATGACCACGCGGTTGTCGATCAGCAGCTTCGCGGGGATGGCGCGGACGCTGGTCGCGGTCGGGACGGTGAGGCTGGCCTCCATGTTGGTGGCGATCGCCTTGGCGGGTCCACGCAGCACACTGACCTTGTTCTCGTCCATCTCGGCATTCCGGTCCGAGGCCGGGAGCTGCGCAGGGATGGGCTTGGCGGCGGACTTCTCCTCGCGGGAGGTCTCGGGCTTCCTGGCCGGTTCCTTCGCCACGGGAGGCTTGCCGCTCTCCTGCGTACTGGCCGGGCTCTCGCCCGACGCCTTGGGTGCGGGTGCCTCCGCCGTGACGACGGGGAGTTCCTTGGTCGGCGGATGGGCCGTCACCGACGATGTGGGGCTTCCGGCAGCAGGGGCCTGGGGCCTGGTCGACGCGGGTGCGGTCGCGGGATCGGCTGGCTTCGACGCCGAGGGGCGTCCGTTCTCCGCAGGCGCCGACTCCGCATCGAACGAATCGAAGAGCTCCCACCACTTCCGGTCGACCGAGTGGCGGTCCTTCTGGAACTGCTCGTAGAGTTCGTCAACAAGCCACTCGTTCCCGCCGAATTCTTCAGGTAACCGGTGGCTGGTCTGTTCTGGCACGTGTAAACGCCTCTTCCGTAAGTTGCCCTGAGCGCGGAGCGGTCGGCAGGATCGGCGCGAAGCCGTGTCTGGACCCTGTCCAAGTGTAGTGACAGGACTGACGAACAATCCAATCAGCCGCGTCGCCCGGGTACCCTCCGGAGCGGGTACCGCGGGCGCCCCGGGAGTGGCACCCGGAGTGGGAGCGGCACGGCCGACGCACTAGACTCTTTGCGGCCGTCCACGCGGTCGCTCAGCCCGCCGCTCACCCCGCCGTCGAGACAGGGACACCATGCGCTTCATCACCCCGCCCACCACCGATCTCACCTACTCGGACGTCTTCCTCGTTCCCTCCGCGTCCGAGGTGGTCTCCCGGTTCGACGTCGATCTGTCCTCCGACGACGGCACGGGCACCAGCATCCCCCTCGTCGTCGCGAACATGACCGCGGTCACGGGGCGCCGCATGGTCGAGACCGTCGCGCGCCGAGGAGGTATCGGCGTACTTCCGCAGGACGTGCCCGCCGAGGTGATCGCGGAGGTCACGTCCTGGGTCAAGGAACGGCATCCCGTCTTCGAGACGCCGCTGAAGCTCCGGCCGGGCAGCACCGTGATCGACGCGCTGCACCTCATGTACAAGCGGGCGCACGGCGCGGTGCTCGTCGTCGACGACGGCGGGACCTGCGTGGGGGTGGTCAACGCCGCCGACTGCGAGGAGGTGGACCGGTTCGCCTCCCTCGAGTCCGTGATGCGCCCCGCCCCGGCGGCGTTCGATGCGGCCCTGTTCGACGACGACCCCTCGGCCGCCCTGCAGAAGGCGTTCGAGGACCTCGACGGCGCGCGCGCCTCGCTCGCCCCGGTGGTGCGCGACGGCGTCCTGCAGGGCGTCATCACCCGCACCGGCGCGCTCCGCTCCACCATCTACGATCCCGCGCTCGACGGAGCGGGGAGGTTGCGGGTGGCCGCGGCGGTGGGCATCAACGGGGACGTGGAGGCGAAGACTGCCGCCCTGCTGGACGCGGGTGTCGACGTGCTCGTCGTCGACACCGCGCACGGCCACCAGCGGAAGATGCTGGATGCGCTCGCGGTCGTGCGGGGACTGCACCCCACGGTCCCGATCGTGGCCGGCAACGTGGTCAGCGCCGAGGGGGTGCGCGACCTCGTCGCTGCCGGGGCCTCGATCGTCAAGGTCGGCGTGGGTCCCGGTGCCATGTGCACCACCCGCATGATGACGGCCGTCGGCCGTCCCCAGTTCTCCGCGGTGCACGAGTGCGCCCGGGCCGCAGCCGACCTCGGCGCCCACGTGTGGGCCGACGGCGGGGTGCGCCACCCCCGCGACGTCGCCCTCGCGCTCGCCGCGGGAGCCAGCCAGGTGATGATCGGTTCCTGGTTCGCCGGGACGTACGAGAGCCCCGGCGACCTGCAGACCGACAGCAACGGCCGGCGCTACAAGGAGAGTTTCGGCATGGCCTCGGCGCGAGCGGTCCAGAACCGGACACGGCGCGACGACGTGTTCGCCCGGGCACGCAAGGGCCTGTTCGAGGAAGGCATCTCGACCTCCAAGATGTACCTCGACCCTGCCCGCCCGGGCGTGGAGGACCTGCTGGACATGATCACCGCCGGCGTGCGCAGCTCCATGACCTATGCGGGCGCCACCTCCCTCGCCGAGTTCCGTGAGCGCGCCGTCGTCGGCGTGCAGTCGGCGGCCGGCTACGAGGAGGGCCGTCCGCTCCAGCAGAGCTGGTAGGGCGCGTGGGGCCGGCTCCCTGCACGGATCGGTGCGATCGCGGTCAGCGGAATCGCGTGTGGCGGAGAAGGGCGGAGCCGGTAAACTGGCCTTCTTATGGACAGTCCTTCTAGGGGCCGGCTCGACGCCGGCATCCCCTCTCCTCTTGCCCATGCGCTGTCCGGCCCGCAGGCCGGACCTCCCGCCGACGCGGACCACGGCCCGGTGCCACTGCCGACGGACGCCGCGGACCCCCTCAGACGGGGACCGCTGCGAACCCTGTCCCGCCCGACCGGGAAGGGGTAGCAGCGGTGGAATGGATCTATCTCGCCGCCGGTGTACTCCTCGTCCTCGGGACGGGGTTCTTCGTGGCGGTCGAGTTCGCGCTCGTCGCGCTCGACCAGACCTACGTCCAGCGGGCGGTCGACGACGGCGACACCGGGGCCGAACCGCTGCTCCGCTGCCTGAGGTCGCTCTCCACGCAGCTCTCGAGCTGCCAGCTGGGCATCACGATGACCACCCTGCTCACGGGGTACGTGATGGAGCCGTCCGTCGGGCGGCTCCTCGAGGGTCCGCTGACGTCCCTCGGGCTCTCGGAGGCGCTCGTGGCGTCCTCCTCGATCGTCATCGCGATGGTGCTCGCCACCCTGCTCTCGATGCTGATCGGTGAGCTCGTCCCCAAGAACCTCTCCATCGCCCTGCCGTTCCGGGTGGGCAAGGCCCTCGCGCGGCCGCAGCTGCTCTTCACTGCCGTCTTCAAGCCGGCCATTATCGTGCTCAACGGGTTCTCGAACCGGGTCCTGAACGTGTTCGGACTCGAGGCGAAGGAGGAGATCTCTGGCGCGCGCACGCCGTCCGAGCTCTCGTCCCTGGTCCGTCGTTCGGCCGAGATGGGAACGCTCGACCAGTCCACCGCCACCTTCCTGGCACGCACCTTCAGCTTCTCCGAGCGCACGGCCGCGGACGTCATGACGCCGCGGATCCGCATGGAGGTCATCGACTCCGACCAGACGGTCGCCGACGTCGTCGAGGCGGCCCGGCGCACGGGCTACTCGCGGTTCCCCCTCATCGGTGAGTCCGCCGATGACATCCGTGGCGTGGTCCACGTGAAGAAGGCCGTCTCCGTCCCACGCCACAAGCGGGCGGAGCTACCGGCGGGCACCATCATGACCGACGTGCTGCGCGTGCCGGAGACCGTGCACCTCGACTCGTTGCTCAGCGAACTCCGGGAGGCCAACCTGCAGCTCGCCGTCGTGCTGGACGAATACGGCGGGACCGCGGGCGTCGCGACGCTCGAGGACCTCGTCGAGGAGATCGTGGGCGAGGTGAAGGACGAGCACGACAAGCTGAAGCCGGGGGTGCTCCAGAGCGCGGCCGGCGATTGGTTCTTCCCCGGCCTCATGCGTCCTGACGAGGTCACCCTGCAGATCCCCGACCTCGTGGTGCCGGACGAGGCAGGGTACGAGACGGTCGCGGGGTTCATCCTCGCCGAACTCGGCCGCGTCGCCGAGGCGGGCGACGTCGTCAGCGTCCCGGCGGGGACGCTCACGGTGGAGCGCATGGACGGACGGCGGATCGACCGCGTCCAGTTCCGGCCGACGCCGGTCCAGGGGCCGCTCGAGCCGGACGGGTCCGGCAGTGCCGCTGACGATGCTGCCGACCCTGCCCCGGACCGTGCCGTCGTCCCTGAGCACCGACCGGTGACCGACGAGACGCGACCGCAGCGCGCCGGGACTCCCGCACTCGCGGGGAGCACGGCCGTGGGGAAGGACCACCGATGAGTGACTGGGCAGGGATCGTCTGGCTCGTCGTCCTCCTGATGGGCAACGCCTTCTTCGTCGGCGCCGAGTTCGCGGTGATGTCGGCACGCCGCAGCCAGATCGAGCCTCTGGCCGATGCCGGCTCGAAGCGTGCCCGCACCACCATCTGGGCGATGGAGCACGTGTCCCTCATGCTGGCCTGTTCCCAGCTCGGCATCACGGTGTGCTCGCTGCTCATCCTCCAGGTCGCGGAACCTGCCATCCACCACCTGTTCGTGGTGCCGTTCGAGGCCGTCGGTGTTCCCGAGGGACTGGCCGACGGTGTGGCGTTCGCACTGGCACTGCTGCTCGTCACGTTCCTGCACGTCACGTTCGGCGAGATGGTGCCGAAGAACATCTCGGTGTCCGTCGCCGACAAGGCGGCGCTGCTGCTGGCACCCCCGCTCGTCATGATCGCGCGGATCGTCAACCCGGTGATCTCCTCGCTCAACTGGGCCGCGAACCACATCCTGCGGGCCATGAAGGTGGAACCGAAGGACGAGGTGTCCTCGACCTACACGCTCGAGGAGGTGCAGTCGATCGTCGAGGAGTCGACGAAGAGCGGCCTGGTCGACGACGAGTCCGGACTGATCACCAGCGCGCTCGAGTTCTCCGGGCAGACCGCCGAGACCACCATGATCCCGCTCACCGAACTGGTGACGATCCGGACCGATGCGACGCCCGAGGACTTCGAGCGGGCCGTGGGCCGCACCGGTTTCTCGCGATTCGTGATGGTGGACGAGCACGGCAACCTGACGGGATACATGCACCTGAAGGACATCATGTCCATGCCGCAGGCGATGTACCGCAGACCGATCACCGAGAACAAGGTCCGCACCCTGGCCAACCTCGCCCTGAACGACGAGATCGAGGACGCGCTGGCCGTGATGCAGCGCACGGGCTCCCACGTGGCGCGCGTGCTCGGGCACGACGGCGCAACACGAGGGGTGCTGTTCCTCGAGGACGTGATCGAGCAGTTGATCGGCGAGATCCGCGATGCGACGCAGAATCATGGCGCGCGGCGATCGGGAGAGGGCGTCAACGGGGCCGAGACGACGGTCGGCTGACAGGCGCTACCCGTGCGTGCCGTATGCGAATGATTCCCGTTTCGGCTAGACTCGATTCGCTAACGTAAACAGTTCTCAATAGTCTGATCGAGGTCCTCCATGCCCGCTTCCCGTCCTCTCGCCGTGACTGCCCTCCTCGCGGCCTCGGCCCTCGGCCTCGCCGCCTGTGGCGGCGGGACCCCGGACGGCGGAGCGGACGCCGGGTCCGCCGGAGCGGGCGGGGTCCTCTCGGTCGTGACGTCCACGAACGTGTTCGGGAACATCGCTTCGGTGGTCGGCGGCGAGGACGTCGAGGTCACCTCGATCGTCGACAGCCTCAGCCAGGATCCGCATTCGTACGAGGCGACGGTGCAGGACAAGCTGTCCGTCTCCGAGGCGGACCTCGTGATCGAGAACGGGGGAGGGTACGACACCTTCCTCGGCCGCCTCGCGGAGGAGACGGGGGTGGGGGCGGTGCTGAACGCCGTCGAACTGTCCGGACTCGAGGATGCCGCCGAGAGCGAGGAGCACGCCGACGAGGCGGCTGGACACGCCGAGGAGGCGGAGTCCTCGGAGGCCGGCCATGCCGACGAGGACGGCCACGGCCACGGCGCGTTCAACGAGCACGTCTGGTACGACCTGCCGGCCATGGTCACCCTGGCCGATGCGATCGCGGATGAGCTCGGACGGCTCGACGGGGCCAACGCCGACGCCTACCAGGAGCGGGCAGACGCCTTCGCGGCAGAGTTGCAGCCGGTGCAGGACCGCCTGGCCGCGCTGGCCGCCGAGGGGGCAGGCAAGGAGGTCGCGGTCACGGAACCCGTTCCCGCCTACCTGCTCGAGGCGGCGGGTCTCGAGAACGTGACTCCGGAGGGATTCAGCGAGGCGGTCGAGGAGGAGACCGACGTCCCGGTGGCTGCACTGAACGAGATGAAGGACCTCGTCAGCGGTGGCCGGCTGGCCTTCCTTGCCTACAATGACCAGACCGAGGGATCGCAGACGGAAGCGGTCCGCTCGGCCGCTGACGGTGCCGGCCTCCCGGTGCTGGACTTCACCGAGACACTGCCCGACGGCGAGGACTACGTGTCCTGGATGACGGCCAACACGGACACCGTCGAGGCCGCCCTCGAGGGCTGAGGCCGTCCGGCCGAGAACCGGAGCGAACGGCCGGAACGTGCCGCCGCCACCTCCACCGCCACCGCCACGACAGACTGGAAGCCGCCCGCATGATCTCGACGTTGCCCCGGCAGAGCCCCTCCCCGCAGGGTGGTGGGGATCAGCCGGCCATCAGCCTGCGCGGGGCAGCGCTCTCGTTCGGCAGCCGCACCCTGTGGCAGGGACTGGACCTCGACATCATGCCGGGGGAGTTCTTCGCCGTCCTCGGCCCTAACGGCTCGGGTAAGACCAGCTTCCTCAAGGTGCTTCTCGGTCTGCAGCAGCTCGACACCGGGACGGCGCTGATCGAGGGCCGGCCCATCGCCCGCGGCAGCCGGACCCTCGGGTACATCCCGCAGCAGAAATCCTTCCCGCCGGACACGCCGCTGCGGGCCAGGGACCTCGTGGGCCTCGGCGTGGACGGACACCGCTGGGGTGTCCGGTTGCGCAGCAGCGCCTACAACGCGCGGGTCGACGGACTCCTGCGCGACGTCGGGGCCGAGTCCTACGCGGACGCCCCGGTCGGACTGCTGTCCGGCGGCGAGCAGCAGCGGCTCCGCGCAGCGCAGGCGCTGGCCACCGATCCGGCCGTCCTCCTGTGCGACGAGCCCCTGCTCTCGCTCGACCTGCACCATCAGCAGGCGGTCAGCTCCCTCATCAACCGGCAGAGCCATGAGAAGAACAGCGCCGTGGTCTTCGTGACGCACGAGATCAACCCCGTCATCGAGTACGTGGACCGGGTGCTCTACCTGGCCGACGGCGAGTTCCGGGTCGGCACGCCCGAGGAGGTCATGACGAGCGAGGTGCTGTCGGACCTGTACAACAGCCCCGTGGAGGTCCTGCGCAGCAACGGCCGCATCATCGTCGTCGGCCTTCCGGACGCCACCACGCACCACCACGAAAGCGCCTAGACCATGGACCTCCAGGACGTCATCAGCGCCGTCTTCACCTTCGACAACTACGCCCAGCTCCTCCCGCTCGTCAGGAACTCACTGATCGCGGGAGCCGTGCTGGGCCTGCTCGGCGGACTCATCGGCACCTTCGTGATGATGCGTGACCTCGCGTTCGCCGTGCACGGGATCGCCGAGCTGTCCTTCGCCGGAGCCGCCTTCGCCCTGCTGGTCGGAGCGAACGTGGTGGCGGGTTCCCTCGTCGGGTCCGTCCTGGCCGCGCTCACCCTGGGCCTCATGGGCATCCGAGCACGCGACCGCAATTCGATCATCGGCGTCGTGATGCCGTTCGGTCTGGGGCTCGGCATCCTCTTCCTCGCGCTCTACGAGGGGAGGGCGGCCAACAAGTTCGGACTGCTGACCGGTCAGATCGTCTCCGTCGACGATGTGCAGCTGAATCTCCTGGTCGGCTGCGCCGTCGTCGTGATGATCGCACTGGCCGCCATCTGGCGTCCCCTGACCTTCGCCAGCGCGGACGCGGATCTCGCCGAGGCACGCGGCGTACCCGTCCGCGGGTTGTCGATCCTCTTCATGGTGCTGCTCGGGGTCTCGGTGGCCCTGTCCATCCAGGTGGTCGGGGCGCTCCTGGTGCTGGCCCTGCTCATCACGCCTGCAGCCGCCGCCCTCAAGGTCACCTCGGCTCCCGGCCTCGTGGTGCTGCTCAGCGTGACCTTCGCCTGCGTCTCGGTGGTGGGCGGAATCCTCCTCGCCCTGGGCGGACGCATCCCCATCAGCCCGTACGTCACGACGATCTCTTTCGCCATCTACCTCGCGTGCCGTGTCATCTCGTCGAGGAGATCGCGGCGGGGATCCCGGCGGGGCACGGCGGGTCCGGCGGGCACGGAGCCGGGCAGGGGAGTCAGGCGTCCTGCGAGCGCTCCGGTTGGCTGACGGCGTCCGCGATCGCCTGCTCCATGCTGCGGAGGAAGCGCGTGACCGTCTCGGTCTCCTCGCTGGTCAGTCCGTCCGCTGCCGCCAGGACGCCCCGCTTCTCGATGTCGAAGGCCGAGCGGAACTCGTCGGTGGCGCGCTCGCCGGGCTCGAGGATCACGGCCCGGCGATCGACCGGGTGCCGGCGACGACGGATGAACCCGGCCTTCTCCAGCCTGTCGATCACGAGCGTGGTGGACGCACTCGAGATTCCCAGCGCGAGTGCGAGGTCCTTCGGACTCGCGCCCTGGTCCCTGTGCCAGACGGAGAGCAGGTAGCGCAGGGCTCCGAGGTCCGTCTCGTTGATGCTGAGTCGCTGGCTGAGGCGTCGCCGGAGGCCGCTCTCCACGTTGCGGTACGCGCGCAGGGCGTTCAGGACGTCGACGCCCGTCGCGGCCTCTGCGGTGGTTCCTTCTCCCGACGGCGGGTACCAGTATCCTGCTCCCTGCCGTGCGTCCGAAGGTTTCATGGTGACAGTTTAGACCATCTAGTAGTCAATCTCTCTAGGTATGAACCGGGACCGCCTGCTGCTCGTTCGACGCTCAGGCGTCCTGGCGCGGGAGAGCAGGCACCACACCGTCCGCCATGATCATGCCGGACATGGCGACGCCGAGCCGGGTGAGGAACCGGTGGATCGTGGCGCAGTCCCGGGCGGGCAGGGCCGCGGCGACACCCATCATCCGTTCATGGAGCACGCCCATGGTGGACCGCACCTCGTCGTCGGTGGTCGCCGTGGGCCAGATCTCGATGGCCCGACGATCGGTGGCGCTGCGACGGCGTTCGGCGTGGCCGCTCTTCTCGAGCCGGTCGACGAGGACCGTGGTGGCGGCCGTGGAGATCTCGAGCTGACGTGCCAGTGCCGCTGCGCTGAGCGGCGTGCCGGTCCGGCCGGCCCGGAGCATCAGGCGGAGGGCCGTCATGTCCGTCTTCCCGAGATGCATCGAATCCCTGCTCGTGCCACGCATGAAGCCTTCGGCATCGCGGTACCGGCGGACGGCCTCGATCAGGTCCGCGAGTTCACCTGCGTCGACAGGACCGCTGTCCGCGGGGGACTGCGGGCGGTCGCCGCTCGGGCCGGGAGTGTCGGGGGACATCACCGTTCAAGGATAATCGACGGCTCCGACACGGTCGGTGGGCTGATCTCCGCCCGATGCCGACACCCCGGGGCGCGCTGTCGGGTCGCGCTGACGTCCCGACGCCTACCGGACGCCGGCTGCGGCAGCCGTGCACTCGGGGCAGAGTCCGTAGATCTCCACCGTGTGGGCGGCATCCGTGAAGCCGTGCTCGGCCGCGATCCGCGTGGCCCACTGCTCGACGGCGGGGGCTTCGATCTCGACGGTCCTGCCGCAGTTCCTGCAGAGCAGGTGGTGATGGTGATGCTCGACGGCGCAGCGCCGGTACACCGCTTCGTTGTCACCGTTCCGCAGGACGTCCACCACGCCGTCGTCGGCCATGGACTGGAGGATGCGGTAGGTGGTGGCCAGGGAGACCGACTCGCCGCGGTCGTGCAGCAGCCGGTGGAGCTCCTGCGTGCTCAGGAAGTCGTCGAGCTCGTCCAGCGCCGCGCTCACGGCACGCCGCTGGCGCGTCACCCGTTGCTCGGGGGCCTTTCGGCCGGTCGGAGCGGTCCCGGCGTCCGATCCCGTGCCCGTCCCGGTGTTTCGCGCCGTGCGCGGTCCCTGCTCGTGAGCAGCGTTCCGCGCTGCCTCGGATGTCGCCTCAGGCGTCATGTCCTACCCTTCCCGCGGGCACTCCGGTGCCCTGGACCAGAGTCAAGATTATCAGCGTGGGCGCGAGTAGTCTGAGGCCATGAAGCTCACCAAGTACTCCCACTCGTGCGTCCGGTTCGAGCAGGACGGCGCCGTCCTCGTCGTCGACCCCGGCACCTTCTCGGAGGTCGAGGAGGCGCTGCAGGGTGCCACCGCTGTGCTGATCACCCACGAGCACCCCGACCACATCGCGCTGGACCGCGTGGTGGCGGTCCTGCAGGCCGATCAGGGGATCGAGCTCTGGGCGCCGCAGTCGGCAGCGGACGCAGTGGTCGCGGCGCTGGGGGAGGGCTCGGCGGAGCGCGTCCACGCCGTGCGTGGTGGTGAGGAGTTCACTGCGGCCGGCTTCCCCGTCAGGACCTACGGGGGGCAGCATGCGCTGATCCATCCCGTCATCCCGATGATCGCCAACGTCGGCTATTTGATCGGCGAATCCGTCTACCATCCCGGCGACTCGCTGATCGTCCCCGACGGCATCGGGGTCCAGACGCTCCTCGTCCCGGTGCATGCGCCCTGGTCCAAGCTGTCCGAGGTGGTGGATTTCGTGACGTCCGTGCGGGCGGCCCGTGCCTACCAGATCCATGACGGGCTCCTGAACGAGGCAGGCCTCGGCATGGTCGAGGGCCAGGTCACCCGGCTGGGAGCGCCCTACGGCACCGAGTTCCGCCACCTCGACGTGCGGGAGAGCGTCGAGGTCTGACGGAGGCAGGCCCGTGCGTGTCCCTCAGGGCGCGTCGTGCGCCCACCGGCCTGTGGCGAAGAACGATTCCAGCACGGCTGCCGGTGCCGCGGGGTCCAGGCCCTTGCGCATGAGCCAGGCGTCGTCGTCGTACGTCGCCGCGTACCGGTCACCGGAGTCGCACATCAGGGACACGATGCTCCCCGTCCGCCCGTCGGCCACGAGGTCGGCCACGAGCTGCCAGACTCCCCAGAGATTCGTCCCGGTGGACGGGCCGGCGTGCAGACCCGTGAGCGCCCGCAGATGCCGGGCCGCGGCGACCGAGGCCGCATCCGGTACCTGGATCATCGCGTCGATCACGGAGGGGACGAAGCTCGGTTCCGGGCGCGGCCTGCCGATCCCCTCGATGCGTGACGGACGCCCGCCGGGCGTCGATCCCGGGTGCGCCCACGCCGGGTAGAACGCCGACCCCTCCGGGTCGACGACGGCCAGCCGCGTGGGGTGGCGGTGGTAGCGCAGGTATCGCCCGATCGTGGCGCTCGTGCCACCCGTGCCCGCTCCCACCACGATCCACGCGGGCAGCGGGTGCGGTTCGAGGGAGAGCTGGTCGAAGATGGACTCGGCGATGTTGTTGTTCCCGCGCCAGTCGGTGGCACGCTCCGCATAGGTGAACTGGTCCATGTAGTGTCCGCCCGTCTCGCGGGCGACCGTCTCGGCGACGGCGTACACGTCCGAGGCGTGCTCGACGAACCGGCAGGTGCCGCCGTACTGCTCGATCAGGGCGATCTTCTCGCGGCTCGTGGTCGCCGTCATCACGGCGACGAACGGGAGGCCGAGGAGCTGCGCGAAGTAGGCCTCGGAGACCGCGGTGGAGCCGCTGGAGGCCTCGACGATGGTGGTCCCCTCCGTGATCCAGCCATTGACCAGGCCGAACAGGAACAGGGACCGGGCGAGACGGTGCTTGAGGCTGCCCGTGCGGTGCGTCGACTCGTCCTTGAGGTAGACCTGGACGCCCCATTCCTCGGGGAGGGGGACGGCGAACAGATGCGTGTCCGCGGAGCGGTTGCCGTCCGCCTCGATGCGGCGCACGGCGTCGTCGGACCACGATCTGTCGGCGGCGCTGAACCTGGGCATGATGCCAGCCTACAAGCCGTGCCACGGCCGTCCTGATGGTCCGGCGTGGGGTTCTTGGAGCGGGGACGGCGGTGTGGTGGACTGGCCTGCATCAGGACCGGCCGCGGTGACCACCGCAGGTCCGGTCGCCCGTCCCGACAGGAGATCTCGATGAAGACTCTGATGGATGTGCAGGACCTGCAGGACCGGATGACCTCCGGCGCGCAGACGATCCTGCTCGATGTGCGCTGGTCCCTGGGTGACCCCCATGGACACGAGCACTACCGCGCAGCCCACATACCCGGTGCCGTGTTCGTGGACCTGGAGACACAGCTGTGCGCACCCGGCGGGCCCGGCCTCGGCCGCCATCCGCTTCCGGACGCCGACGCACTGCAGGAAGCTGCGCGCCAGTGGGGACTCAACGACGGCGACACCGTGGTTGCCTACGACGAGTCCGGGAACCTCGCGGCCGCCCGGCTGTGGTGGCTCCTGCGGGACGCGGGCTTCACCTCCGTCAGCCTGCTCGACGGAGGTCTGACCGCCTGGCGTGCCGCTGGGTTCGACGTCGAGGGCGGGGAGGAGCGCCACTGCGTGGGGAACGTGCATCTCTCCGCGGGGCAGATGCCGGTGGTCGACGTGCCGGACCTCGTGGATGCGGCACTGGTCGACGTGCTCCTCGATGCCCGCGCCGCGGAGCGCTTCCGGGGCGAGCTGGAACCGATCGACCCCCGGGCGGGCCACATCCCGGGTGCCGTCAGCGCTCCGACGACCGAGAACCTCGGCGAGGACCGGCGCTTCCGGCCGGTGTCGGAGCTCCGCCGCCGCTTCGGTGCCCTGGGCGCCGACCGGGGGAGGGTCGCCGTCTACTGCGGATCCGGGATCACCGCCGCCCACCAGATCGCCGCGCTCGAGATCGCGGGTATCGACGCCGCACTGTTCCCCGGCTCGTGGTCGCAGTGGTCGACCACGGAGGGGCTTCCGGTCGCCACGGGCGCCTGACGGCGGGCGGAGCAGGGCGGACCAGCGCGGCCAGCGAGGACCGGGAGGAGTGGGTGCCGACGGTGGCACCCACTCCTCCCGTTCCTTCCCGCGTCGTCGGGACGGACGGGACGGACGGGACGGACGGGACGGACGGGACGGACGGGACGGCGCAGCACGACGCCGGAGCATGACACCGCAGCACGACGCCGGAGCATGACACCGCAGCACGACGCCGGAGCATGACACCGCAGCACGGTCGACCCCCGGCCGTGCCGCGTCCCGCATGGTGGATCGCAGCTGCACCGCGCGGTAGCGTCCTCCGTATGAACCCGGGACGCCCCGCCCCACCGCCGCTGCGCGGTCCCGTCCGCCTGCCGGAGCGCCAGGGCAGTGCCCCGACCGCCGCACCACCAGGAGTCCCCATGACCACGCTCTTCACGAAGATCATCAACGGCGAGATCCCCGGCCGCTTCGTCTGGCAGGACGACGACGTCGTCGCCTTCCTGACGATCGCGCCCATCACGCCGGGCCACACGCTGGTCGTGCCCCGCCAGGAGATCGAGCACTGGCTGGAAGCGGACACCGACACGCTCGCGAAGGTGATGGCGGTCGCCCAGACGATCGGGAAGGCGCAGCAGGCGGCTTTCGGTGCGAAGCGCGTCGGCGTCCTCCTCGAGGGCTACGAGGTGCCGCACCTGCACGTCCATGTGTGGCCCACGCAGTCACCGGCGGACTTCGACGTGAAGAAGGTGGACCTCGCGGTGAAGCCGGACGCGATGGACCAGCACGCCGAGACCCTGCGCCAGGCGCTGCGCGACGCCGGACACGGGGCATCGGTCCCCGCTTGACGGGCCTACCGCGCGGCAGCCATCGCCTCGTTCAGGGCCGTCCTGATCCGCTTCTCCGAGACGGAGTACGCGGTACCGAGGTCCTGCGCGAACAGGCTGACGCGTAGCTCCTCGGTCATCCAGCGGACGCGGCGGAGGCTCTCGGGCCGGTGCCGCCCGGCCGCGAGGGACGCGACGGCGTCGTCGTACTCGTCCTCCAACCGCTGCACCGTCGCCAGGCCGATGCCGTCACGCTGGACGTTCGTGGGCAGCTTCTCCAGACGGACCTCGATGGCCCGGAGATAGCGCGGCAGGTGCGCGAGTTGCGCGTACCCCGTCGCCGCGACGAACCCCGGATACACGAGGTGCTCCAGTTGGCTGCGGATGTCGTTCAGGGCCGTGATCAGCGCGAGGCTCGTGGTGCCCCGGAGCTGCTTCTGGATCCGTCGCGTACTGGCGAGGATCTTCTCCACGGTGGCCGTGACGGTGAAGACCGTGTCGATCAGCTCGGCCCGCACCTCCTCGTACAGTCGATCGAACGCCTCTTCGGTCCAGGGCAGGTCCTCGGGGACGAGCTTGTCGATCGCGGCCAGCGAGCAGTCACGGATGAGTTCCGCGACGCTCCCGTGCGGGTTCTGGCTGAACGTGAGCTTCTCGGTGTTGCTGAGGTGCTCCAGCACGTACTTCGCCGGACTCGGGATGCGCAGGGACAGGAGCCGGATTACCCCGGCGCGCATCACGCTGGCCTGCTCGCCCGGCGTGGGGAAGACCCGGAGACCCACGGTGGCGCCTTCGTCCACGAGTGCCGGGAAGCCCGTGATGCGGTGGCCGGCGACCGTCCGCGAGACCTCGCGCTGGATGCTGCCGAAGACCCACGCCTTCTCCCCGGTGCGCTCCGCCACGGCGGGTGCCTCCGCGACGGCGACCCCGCCCCTCATCGCTCCGGTAGCGACCTCGGAGGCTTCCCGCGATGCGGGTGTCCGGGTATCCCGGCCGTCGGTGCGCGCGGATCCGTGGCGGACGTCGTCACGCCCGAGCGGACCGGTGCTCCCGGTGCCCCGTCGATCGTCCGCCTTGCCGCCGCCGCCCCTGCCGCCGCGTCCGGGCCCACCGGATGGTCCGTCCCGCCGCGTGCTGCCCGGTGTGGCACCGAGCGACTGCGCGATGGCGCGGCTGACAGCCGGGCCCAGCGACTCCTTCAGTGCCTCGAGATCGCGGGACTCGTCGAGGACGCGTCCCTCGGCGTCAACGATGCGGAACATCATCAGCAGGTGCGCCGGCACGGTCGACCAGTTCCACGAGCCCGGCGGGATGATGTGCCCGCGCAGGCGGCGCAGCGCGAGTTCGAGTGACGTCTCGAGATCGTCCCCGGCCGGGTCGAAGTCGGACCCCAGGGCGGCGACGGTGGACCGGGCGACGTCCGGGGCCGGCACGAAGTTCTTCCGCACCTGCTTCGGCAGGGACTTGATGAGGGCCGTGACGAGCTCGACGCGCTGTCCGGGGATCTGCCAGCGGAAGGGCTTCGGATCGAGCTGGTTGAGGAACAGCACCGGGATGGTCACGGTGACGCCGTCGTGCGCGCCCGGGGTGAGGGGCGAGAACTCGTAGGTGAGCGGAAGCTCGAACCCCGCCTGGTGCCAGACGGTCGGGAACGCCGTCTCGTCGAGCTCCGTGGCGTCGTCGGCGAGCAGCTGCTCCGGATCGAAGTCGAGCAGGTCCGGTGACTCGTGGCGGGTCTTCTTCCACCACGCGTCGAAGTGGCGCTCCGACACGACGTCGGCACCGATGCGCTGGTCGTAGAAATCGAAGAGCGTCTCGTCGTCGACCCGCAGGTCCCGCCGCCGCAGGCGGTTCTCCAGCTCCTCGATCTCGGCGAGACGGGCCTGGTTGCGGCTGAAGAACGTGTGGTGCGTCTTCCAGTCGCCTTCGACGAGGGCATGCCGGATGAAGAGCTCGCGGGCCACCTCGCGGTCGATCCGCCCGTAGTTGATGCGCCGCTGAGGCACGATCGGCACGCCGTACAGCGTCACCTTCTCGTAGGCCATGACCGAGCCCATCTTCCGGGACCAGTGCGGCTCGCTGTAGGTGCGCTTCACGAGGTGCGGGGCCACCTGCTCGGCCCACAGGGGATCGATCCGGGCGACGACCCGCGCCCAGAGCCGGGAGGTCTCGACGAGTTCGGCGGCCATCACCCAGTCCGGTGACTTCTTGAACAGGGCGGATCCCGGGAAGACGGCGAAGCGTGTCCCGCGGGCTCCTGCGTACTCACGCTTGCGCTGGTCGTACAGGCCGATGTTGCTGAGCAGTCCCGACAGCAGGCTGACGTGGATCTGCTCGTGCAGCCCCACGGGGTCCACGGGGCCCGCGGGCAGGGTGATGCCGAGGGGCTTGGCCAGCTGGCGCAGCTGCTGGAACAGGTCCTGCCATTCCCGGACGCGGAGGTAGTTGATGAACTCGGCGCGGCACAGCTTACGGAACTGGGTCGAGGACAGCTCGTCCTGCTTCTCCTGCAGGTACCGCCAGAGGTTGAGGTAGGCCGTGAAGTCCGAGTTCTCGTCCACGAAGCGCTTGTGCTTCTCGGCAGCCTGCTGCTGCTTGGCGGGCTGGTCCGCGGACGGCCGCTCGCGGGGGTCCTGGATGGTCAGGGCCGCGGCGAGCACCATGACCTCCTTGACGGCGCCGCGGGCACCGGCCTCCACGATCATCCGGCCCAGTCGCGGGTCCACGGGGAGCTGGGCGAGCTTGCGGCCGACGGCGGACAGACCGCCGTCGTCCTTCAGCGCGCCGAGCTCACGCAGGAGCGCGACGCCGTCATTGATCGCCTTCGTCTCGGGCGGCTCCACGAACGGGAACTCCGCGATGTCCTTCGGACTGCGCGTGACCCCCATGGCGGCCATCTGCAGGATGACGGCGGCGAGGCTCGTGCGCAGTATCTCCGGCTCGGTGAAGGGCCGGCGGGAGGCGTAGTCCTCCTCCGAGTAGAGGCGGATGGCGATACCGTCCGAGACGCGGCCGCTGCGCCCCGATCGCTGGTTCGCCGACGCCTGCGAGACGCGCTCGATCGGCAGTCTCTGCACCTTCGTGCGGTGGGAGTAGCGGGAGATGCGCGCGGTCCCGGTGTCGATGACGTACTTGATGCCGGGCACCGTCAGGGAGGTCTCGGCGACGTTCGTCGCGAGGACGATCCTCCGGTGGCTGCCCGTCGGGCGGAAGACGCGGTGCTGCTCCTCGAGGGAGAGCCGCGCGAACAGGGGGAGGACCTCGGTCCCGCGGAGTCGCTGCGTCGCCTGGATCCGGGCGCGGAGAGCATCGGCGGCATCGCGGATCTCGCGCTCGCCGGAGAAGAACACGAGGATGTCGCCGGGAGCCTCGAGGGAGAGCTCGTCGACGGCGTCGCAGACCGCGTCGAGCGGATCGCGCTCCTCCTCGAGCTCGCTGTCCGCGCCGCCGTCCCCGTCGTCGAGCCCGCCCGGCGGCTGGTCGAGCGGCCTGTACCGGATCTCGACGGGATAGGTGCGTCCGGAGACCTCGATGATCGGGGCGGGCGAGGTGTTCTCCACGGCGGCGTCGGCGGCGAAGTGCGCGGCGAAGCGCTCCGGGTCGATGGTCGCCGAGGTGATGATGACCTTGAGGTCGGGGCGCTCCGGCAGGATGCGCCTGAGGTAGCCGAGGATGAAGTCGATGTTGAGGCTGCGCTCATGGGCCTCGTCGATGATGATCGTGCTGTACTTGCGCAGCATGCGGTCGTGCTGGATCTCGGCGAGCAGGATGCCGTCCGTCATCAGCTTGATCTTCGTCTTCCGGCCCACCGATCCGGTGAAGCGGACCTGGTACCCGACCTCCTCGCCGAGCGGCACCTGCAGTTCCTCCGCGATGCGTTCGGCGACGGTGCGGGCGGCGAGGCGCCGCGGCTGGGTGTGGCCGATCAGCCCGTTCTCGGCGAGGCCGAGCTCGAGGCACATCTTCGGGATCTGCGTCGTCTTCCCGGAGCCGGTCTCGCCGGCGATGATGGTGACCTGGTTGGCCGCGATGGCGGCCATGATGTCTGCCCGGCGGTCCGAGACGGGGAGGTCCGCGGGGTAGGAGATTGTCAGTGCCATAGTTGCCTGCCAGTCTAGTTCCTCGCACCCGCCCGGCGCCGGGCGTTCACCGAGGGCCGTGGCGCCCACTGTCCCCGTCAGGCCTCCGTGGCCGCCCCGGCGGACCGCCGCAGCCGGTCCGCGACGACGGCCACGCGCTCGCGCATCTCCGGGGGTTCGAGCACCACGAAGTCGATGTCCCAGCTCGCGAGGTAGGCCAGCGGAAAATCCAGTGAATCGAAGCCGGCCCTCAGGAGGGTGTGGTCCTCGCCGTCGGCCTCGAGGGTCCCCGTGCTCGAGGGCACCCGTGCCTCGAGCTCCCGCAGGGGAGCGCTGAAGCGGATCACGGCGTCGTAGGAGTAGGGGGAGCGCGTGATGGACTGCTGGACGTAGCGGCGAGATCGGCGGCCGGCAGCGGGCGCGGGACGAAGCGGTCGCGGGCCACCGGCACGCTCTGGCACCGGTCCACGCGGAACGTCCGCCAGTCCTCCCGCGAGCGGTCGTAGGCGACGAGGTACCACCGCCTGCCGGTGTCGACGAGCCGGTAGGGCTCGACGACGCGGCGGGACGACTCGCCGTCGTGCCGGTCGTAGCGGAAGGCGACGCAGCGCCGCTCCGTGATGGCCGCGGAGAGTGACGTCAGCACCTCGGGATTCACCGGCGTGCTCGCGGCGGCCATGCGCGTGACGGCTGAGCGGAGACCCGAGAACCGCGGGCGGAGGCGCGGCGGGAGGACCTGCTCGAGTTTCGTGAGCGCGCGGACGGACGCCTCCCCGACCCCGGAGACAGGGCTCGCCGTCACGGCGGTCAGGCCGATGGCGACGGCGAGCGCCTCGTCGTCGTCGAGCAGGAGTGGAGGCAGTTGCGCGCCGGCGCCCAGCTGGTACCCGCCCGCGACACCGGGGGAGGCGTTGATCGGGTAGCCGAGCGTGCGCAGCTTCCCGATGTCCCGGCGCACGGTCCGCTCCGTGACGTCCATGCGCTGGGCGAGCGCCGGTCCGGTCCACTCGCGCCGTAGCTGCAGGAGCGAGAGGAGCTGCAGCAACCGGGCCGAGGTCTCGATCATGCTCCAAGGGTACGGCGACGTGCGGTCAGGACCTGTCCGCATTGTCGGCGGTGCCCCGGGCAGCCGTCCCGGGCGCCTGCTGCCGAGACCTACCGACGGGACCGCAGCGGCCGCCGTCCGACGAGCCAGCAGCACCAGGCGACCAGAGCGGCGACGCCGACGAGGACGACCGGGAGGCTGGACCCGGCGTCGTCGACGAGCAGCGCGAGGACGGCCACCGGCTGCGCGACCGCCTGCAGGCGCAGGAAGGACACTCCGAGGAGGCGGAGGGCGGACAGGCTGATCCAGCCGCGCAGCGGCAGGTGCACCAGCAGGAGGTTCAGGACGAAGACCGCGTGGAGGCCGGCGACGAAGACCAGGAGCCACGGTGAGCCGGCCGGCATGTTCACGGCGTACGGCACGATCAGCAGGAGCAGGGTGAGCGCCGTGAGCCCGATCGACGGGAGGATGGCCGCGCCCGCGGCCACCACGACGGGCAGGACGATCCAGCCGCTCCCGTTCCAGACGAGGGCGCCGAGGAGGACGGCGATGAGACCCGCGGCGCAACGCACGGCCCACAGGGGTACGAGCCCGCGGCGATCCGGCACCGCGGGGGTGCCGCCGTGCGTCGCCCGGCGTGCCCCGGCCACGGGCCATCTCACGAGCGCACCCCCTGAGGGCGGCCACGGCGGGCGAGGAGGCGGAAGCCTGTCGGGAGGGACAGGTCGGGGCCGACCGCGGGATCGGCCTGGCGCGCCGGTCGGTCCCGGAAGGGCAGGAGTCCCTCGACCCCGGAGCCGTCCACCACGGTGATGCCGTCCCGGCGCAGGTCCTCGAGGAGGAGGCGACGTCGCAGCAGGGTCAGCCGCACGGTCCTCTCCTGCGCCGGCGTGGCCTCGGTCCGTTCCAGCACGGGGACGCAGTCGACGCCGATCACCACGTGCCCCCGCGCGTGCCAGAGCTTCAGCAGGCGTCCCGGTTCGGGGTCCAGGAACACGGACAGCACCACGACGACGGCGCCCTGAGGCGGCACGGGGTCGCGCCGTCGTCGTCGTCGGGGAACCACCGCAGTGGCCGCCAGGCGGGCGCGGACCTGCTCGAGGTGCCGGGCGCCCGAGGCCGTGCGCAGCGCGCGGCGCGTCCCGCCCAGATCATCCAGTCCCACGCGGTCGCCGGCAGCCAGGTACGAGGCTGCGATCGTCGTCGCCGCCGCCCTGGCACCGTGCAGCGATCCCGTCACCAGCCGGGGTGCTCCCGCCGCGAACCAGTCGGACGTCGACGCCGGCAGGTCGTGTCCCTGATCGATCACGAGCAGGACCGAGGCCTCGGCGTCGGCGAAGGATCGGCGGACCATCAGCCGGTCCTGGTCGGTCGAGCGGCGTGCGGTGGAGCGCCAGTCGATCCGCCGGAGCTGGTCACCGGGCTGGAGGTGCGCGATGGTCCTCAGCTCCGACCCCTCCCCGGGACGCCTCGAGCCGTGCGTGCCGGCCAGGCCGACGAGACGACGCGAGACGGGCCGGGCCAGCAGGGGCCCGACGGGAGGAAGGATGCTGACGCGGACCGGTGGCGCCGGATCGAAGGCGGATGCGTGCGTGAGATCCGGGCTGAGGTAGAAGGTCCCGTAGGACAGGACATCGACCTCGCCGGACAGCGGTCCGTCCGCGAGCACCGGGCATTCCTCGCCCTCCATGAGCACCAGGACGTCGGGCGGGCAGCCGGGCGCTGCGAGGACGGCTGCGACCAGGCCGGGGCGGGGTGTCGCGGCGTCGGTGCCGGCCGGTGCCAGCAGCAGCCGCAGGCGGCCACCCTCCTGCTGCCCGCGTCGATCGAGCGAGAAGGACGGACGCGCGGAGGTGCCGATCCGCGTCCTGCGTCCGGCGAGCGCGAGGAGCGCGAGCGGCGCACCCAGTGCCACGGTGTCCGGCCGTCCCGAAACCAGTCCGGACGCCACGCACACCAGGGTGAGGATCACGGCGAGGGCCCACCCGGGGGAGTGGCCGCCCGGGGTGTCAGCCACGGTGCGCGCCCCGCCCGCCCTTGATCCCGCCCTTGATCCCGCCCTCGATCACGCCCTTGATCACGGTCTCGTCCACGGTCCCACGGTGCACCCTCGGAGGCGTCGCGACCTCGGCGAGGACGTCCTGCACCACCTTCTCCGTCGCCACGCCCTGCGCCCAGGCCGACGGCGTGAGCGTGAGACGGTGCGCGAGCACGGCCACGGCGCCTTCCTTCACGTCCTCCGGGAGCACGAACGCGCGGCCGTCGAGCACGGCCAGGGCCCGGCCGAGCAGCACGAGCGCCTGTGAGCCGCGGGGCGATGCCCCGACCTCGACGGCCGGGTGGCTGCGCGTCGCGGCGGTGAGGCGCACGGCGTAGTCGATGACGTCGTCGTCCACCAGCACCGACTCGACGGCGGCCTGGAGGTCCAGCAGTCCTTCCGCGGTGGTCACGCCCTCCACGAGGGTCTCGTCGCGGCGGCGTGCCAGGCGACGCGCGATGATGTCCTGTTCGCCGCCCGCGCCGGGATAGCCGAACCGCAACCGCACCATGAAGCGGTCCAGCTGTGCCTCGGGCAGGGGGTAGGTGCCCTCGAACTCGATGGGGTTGGACGTCGCGAAGACATGGAACGGGCGTCGCAGCGGGAGGGTGGTGCCCTCGGCCGAGACCTGTGCCTCCGCCATGGCCTCCAGCAGGGCCGACTGCGTCTTCGGCGAGGTCCGATTGATCTCGTCGGCGAGGAACAGCCCCGCGAAGATGGGCCCCGCCCGGAACTCGAACTCGCGGGTGGCCGGGTTGAAGATCGACGAACCGGTGACGTCCGAGGGCAGCAGGTCCGGCGTGAACTGGAGGCGCCGGAAGTCGAGGCCGAGCGCCTGCGCGAGGGTCTTCGCCGCGAGGGTCTTGCCGAGTCCGGGCAGGTCCTCGAACAGGACGTGCCCGCCCGCGAGGACCGCCGCGAGGGCCAGGCGCAGGGCGCCCGCGGCGCCGACGACGACGGTGGCCGTGCGCTCGATGATCTGCGCGCCGATGCGGGCTGCCTCGTCGGCGCCGATGCGGCTTCCGTGGTCTCCGGAACTGCGGGCGGTGTCTGCTGCGGTCATCGGGTCTCCTGGGAGTTGTTCGAGGGCGACGGCGCGGCATCCGTGGCACCCGGCGTGAGGACGATCCGCTCCAGCTCGTCGGCGAGGGAGCGCAGGGTGCGGTGGTCGAGGGGTGCCGGCTGGGACTGCGCGACGAAGGCGTCGAAGGACGGGCTCCGCGGAACGTCGGGGCGGGCACGGGCGGCGTCGACGGCCAGCCCGTGGACCTCGAGGACGGCACGCATCCCGGGGTCCGCCGAGGAGAGCGAGAACTCCAGCGCCTGGATCTCCGCGAGGCCACGGACGGGGACGGGCAGCGGCATCAGCCGGGCCCGGGAGACGTCGACCGCCTCGAGGAGGCCGTTGGCGATGCCTGCCGCGAAGGCCGCGCCGACCAGCACCACGGCGTGCCGGGCATCGAGCCCGAAGAACCAGGCGGAGACGACCGCGAGGACCACGAGGACAGCCGTGACCGCCCAGGCCGAGCGCTTCACTGCGCAGTACCGGTGCGAGCTGCGACGGCGGCGGACAGTGCCCGGACGCCGGCCAGCGCCATCTCGCGGTCCGCGGCGTCGAGGTGCCCGCCCGCCGCGCTGCGAGTCGTCGTCCCGGGGGCGGTGGCGTGGAGGGGCGGACCCGACACGCCGAACCTGGCCCGCTGGTAGAGACGGTTCAGGGCGGTGAGCGGCCGGGGTGGAAGATCGAGGGCGGACGCGGCGGTGGCGGCGAAGTCGGAGGTCGTCTGCGCGGGAGTGCGGACCACCCCCGCTGCCGCGCACAGGTCCTCGAAGGCGAGCCAGCAGCGGATCACCGCGTCCGAGGTGTCGGCACTACCCGTGAGGGCACGTTCGGCGTCCTCGGTCCATGAAGGGAGCACGTCGTCGACGAGGGCGAGCGATCCGGCCTGCTGAAGGCCGGTCGGCTCGGGGCTGCCGTCGCGATCCGGGCGCTGCCCGATACGCAGGAGCAGCCGGACGAGGAGGGCGAGGCCGATCGTGACGAGGAGGAGGATCGCACCCGCCGCGGTGTCGCCGCTGATGACCAGTCGCTCGGCGTCCGGGACGGGTTCCGGGACGTCGCTCACGATCGGCGTCGGTTCGGCAGTGCTCTCCTGCGTAGCGGTGGCGACGGGGGCGTCGATGACGGGCTCGGCAGTCAGCCGGCCCATGAAGCCGGCGGCAGCCACGGCGAGGACGAGGACGAGGACGGTGAGGAGGGCGGGCGCGTCCACGCGAAGACGGGGATGCCGCGACCTGCGCTTCGTCCCCACGATTCCCCCGCCGGTCGGTGCTGGTGCAGCCCCGGGGCCGCGTCCAGTGGAGCCTACCAAAAGCAGAACCGCCCCCGGCCCGGTGGGCCGACGGCGGTTTGACTCCGTGGGAGCCCGGGGTGCCCTCGATAGGATTCGAACCTACGACCTTCTGCTCCGGAGGCAGACGCTCTATCCCCTGAGCTACGAAGGCGGAGACGGGATTTCCCGTGCCCGTGCGGGACTCATCGAGCTTAGCAGGTGCCGCCTGCGTCGGAAAACGCGTGGGCGGGCCCCCGGTCGCCCACGCCTCAATAGCCGAGGAAAGCGTCCGTCCGCACGCGTGACACACCCGCCGACCGGACCACCCGGCGGAGGTCGCCGATGAACGCCGGCGAGCCGGAGACCAGGACCCGGCGTCGCTTGAGGTCGGGGACGGCTGCGAGCAGCTCCTCGGAGGAGAGTCCGCTACCCGCGACGGTCCAGGTGTCGGGCACCGCGGGAGCGCCGTCGTCGGCGGGGACGAACAGCACCACGCGCGTGCCGAGCCCGGCGAGTTCGTCCCGGAAGGCGATCTCCTCCGTGCTGCGCACCACGTACACGAGGACGACGTCGCGGTCCTCCCCGCGTTCGGCGATGTCCCTGAGCTGGCTGATGAAGGGGGTGACACCGATGCCGCCGGCGGCCAGCAGGAGCGGGACGGACGGGTCCCGCGGCAGGCGGAAGTCGCCGCCCACGAGGGTCCCGGTGACGTGCGCGTCCTCCGGCAGGTCGAGCAGGGCCTTCTTGAAGGAGCTCCCCTTCTCCGTGGTGCGCAACCCGAAGGTGACGGCGTCGGCCTGCTGGGGTGCGGACGTGATGCTGAAGACGCGGCGGCTGCCGCGGCTGTCAGCTCCGCGGTGCGGCATGGACAGCTCCATGTACTGCCCCGCGGTGAAGCGCACGGGACGGGCGGGTGCGAAGACGAGCTCGGTGCTCGTGGGCGTCAGCTGCCGCGACCCGGCGAAGGAGAGCCGGACACCGCGTCGCTGGCCCATGAGGAACGCGACGGCGTTACCGATGACGAGCGCGAACTCCGGTCCGAGGAACACCGGTCCGATGGACACCTGCAGGGCGAAGACGGCGGCGACGATCGCGGCGAACAGGCATTGCTGCCAGCGCAGCGGGGGGAGCGTCAGGGGCTCGGTCATCATGAAGCCGAGCAGGAACAGGACCGGGTAGGACGTCAGGACCAGCTGCAGGCCGGCGCCGGCGGTCAGCCCACCCTGCACCAGGCCGACGAGCAGGATCCCGAGGGCGACGACGAGGAACACCGCACCCATGGACAGCTTCCGCGTCCGGTAGAGCAGCAGGGCGGCGCCGATCGCGACGACGGGCAGCATGTACGCGTTCGCCACCCACCAGGCCGCCGCGCCGACACCCAGCAGGGTCGCGACGACGGCCCCGGTGGCCGCGGGGTTGAAGATGTGGCGGCCGCGGAAGGCGAGGAGGAACTTCGACGCTCCGGCCGCGACGCCCGCCGTGAGGATTCCGCCGAGGCCCGCAGCAGTGCTGGAGGGGAACATGATGAGGAAGACGATCAGCCCGGTGATGAGCGACGAGTCGCCGTGCGGGCGCAGGCGCAGGATGAGCGCCATGAGGCGCGTCCCGATGATCGTCCCTCCCACGGCGGCCACGAGGGTGCCGCCGATCTCGGCCGGGGTGTAGGCGAGCAGTCCGGTCAGCGAGAGCACGAGGGCCTCGACGGTCAGCAGGAGCAGCAGGCTCAGCGTCAGGCGGTACATGGTCATGCGGCCCAGCAGGCCGTCGAGTGCTGCGGTCATGAGAACAGTGCTCCTGCGAGTGGGGCGGAATAGCGGGCGCGTCCGTCGGAGTACATCAGGACGAAGTCGAAGTCGAAGGACCCGGCGAGGTCCACGGGGTCGGCGACGAACAGGGCCGTACACAGCCCGTCGGCGGTCATGGCGTCCTCTGCGAGGACCCACGTGGCGACGACCGTGTCGACGCAGCGCCCCGTGCGGGCGTCGAGGACGTGGTGCAGTCCGTCACCCCAGACCCGGCGGTTCGACGCCGAGGCACAGAGCGCGCCCTCGGTGAGTGCGACCGTGCCGATGACCGACGACGGATCGTAGGGGTGTTCGAGGGCAACCGTGATGGATCCGCTGCCGGTTCGTCGCATGTCGCCGCTGGCGTCGACGATCAAGTGCCCGTGCCCGGCCGCGAGGAGGTACTCGAGCATCAGGTCCACGAGTTGCCCCTTGCCTGCGGCGCCGACATCGAGGAGCGCCGGTGCCGAGAGGCTAACACCGTCGTCCGTCCACTCGAGGAGGTCGTCCCAGGCTCTCGCGGGCGCCGGCGCCACCGTGGGGACGAAGCTGTATCCGGCGTCGTACCCCTGATCGGCGAGGCGCTCACCGACCAGGGGGGACATGCCGCCGCCGGTGAGGTCGTGCAGCGTGCGCAGGAGGCGCCCGAGCCGGGCGCCGTGCCCCGGCAGGGGGAGGGATCCCCCTGAGACCGCCAGCGCGGTGATGCCGGAGTCGGCGCGGAAGCGGGAGTACAGCGCGTCGTAGTCCTCGGCGATGCGAAGGAGGCCGGCCTTCTGGCCGGCCGGTAGCGGTGAGGCACTGTCCACGCGCCAGCCCGTGCCGATCGCCTCGAAGCTGAAGGAGTACTCCACGCCGCTGCGCCCTACAGCTGTGCTTCGCTCTTGATCTTGTCGGCCGCTTCGTTGAAGCCGCCGCTGGTCAGGGAGGACCCGGCGACCTTGTCCACGGCGAGCTCGTCGAGCTTCTTCCCGACGATCGCCTCCGAGATACCACCGGCGAAACGCTCCTGGTACATGGTGGTGGTGGGGTTGTCCGGCATCGGTTCCACCTCGACGGCCGTCACGACGTCGGCCGCAAGCGTGAGGGTCACGCCGACCTCCTCGGGGCCGGCGGGGGACTGGTAGCCGCCCGTCTGGGTGTAGGTGCCGTCCTCGTAGGTCTGATCCCCGGCGGCAGCCTCCGCGGTCGGCCCCGCTGCGGGTGCCTCCGTGGCGGCGGCTGCAGGCGATTCCGCAGCGGGTGCTTCGGCCGCGGGAGCATCAGCGGCCGGGGTCTCGGCCTCGGCGCCCGCGCAGCCGGCCGCACCGAGGATGGACACGGCGGCGAGCGCCGTCAGGACCCGCTTGCGGAGGGGGAATGCGGCCCGCGCCGGCGCCGTCATCAGGGGTGTTTCGGTCTGGCCTGTCATGGTCACTGGGTGCTCCTGGTGGATCGCGGTGGCGGGACCGGGCGGAAGGGCTCCGCACCGAGGTAGGCGTGGACGTCGAGGAAAGCCACTGATGCATTCCAACGTCCCATGAATCCATTCGTTTCTCCCGGCCTTCCGGACTGTACCGGCGCCGTACCGGTCGGGAGACCCGTGGCGCGGATTCCCGCCTGCGCCGGGGTGTCCGCCGCGTCACGCGAATCAGGGCGGACGGGGTGCCGCGGCTATGCTTGACGGGTGACTCCCGAAGAACTCTCCTCCGCTATTTCCGCCTGCCTCAGGGCCGCCGTCGACGCCGGTGACCTCACCATCGACCTCCCGTCCGAGGTGCGGGTGGAGCGACCGAAGAACCGGGAGCACGGGGACTGGGCCACGAACATCGCGCTGCAGCTCGGCAAGAAGGCCGGGATGAACCCGCGGGAGTTCGCACAGCTGCTCAGCGACCGCCTCGCGGGCATCGAGGGTGTCAAGAGCGTCGACATCGCCGGTCCCGGCTTCCTCAACATCACGCTCGACGCCGGTGCCGCCGGTGAGCTCGCCCGCACCATCGTCGAGGCGGGCCCGGCCTACGGCACCAACGATGCGCTCGCGGGACGGAAGATCAACCTCGAATTCGTCTCCGCCAACCCCACCGGTCCCATTCACATCGGAGGGACCCGGTGGGCGGCCGTCGGTGACGCACTCGCACGGATCCTGCTGTCGCAGGGTGCGGAGGTCACCCGCGAGTACTACTTCAACGACCACGGCGCGCAGATCGACCGCTTCGCCCGCTCGCTCCACGCCTCCGCCACCGGGGACCCGGCCCCGGAGGACGGCTACAGCGGCCAGTACATCGTCGACATAGCCCAGCGTGTCCTCGCCGCCGATCCCGACGCGCTGGCCCTCGACGGACCAGCGTCCGTCGAGCGGTTCAGGGAGATCGGCGTGGACCTCATGTTCTCGGACATCAAGGCGTCCCTGCATGATTTCGGCGTGGACTTCGACGTGTACTTCCACGAGCACTCGCTGTTCGAGAACAACTTCGTCGAGGATCTCCTCGACAAGCTCAAGGCGTCCGGCAATCTCTTCCTCGAGGACGGCGCCTGGTGGCTGAGGTCCACCGACTACGGCGACGACCGGGACCGCGTGGTGATCAAGTCGAACGGCGCGCCCGCCTACATCGCCGGTGACATCGGGTACTTCGTCAACAAGCGGAACCGTGGATTCGACCTCAACATCATCATGCTCGGGGCGGACCACCACGGGTACGTGGCGCGCCTGAAAGCTGCGGCGGCTGCGCTGGGTGATGATCCCGACGCCGTGGAGGTCCTCATCGGCCAGCTGGTGAACCTCGTGAAGGACGGCGCACCGGTGCGCATGTCGAAGCGCGCAGGCACGGTCGTCACGCTCGAAGACCTCGTGGACGCGGTCGGCGTGGACGCCGCGCGCTACACGCTGGCCCGTTTCTCCGCCGATTCGAACATCGACATCGACCTGGACCTCCTGACCCGGCACACCAACGAGAACCCGGTGTTCTACGTGCAGTACGCCCACGCCAGGACGCACGCCGTGGCGCGCAACGCCGTCTCCGCCGGTGTGGACACCAGCTCCTTCGACGCCGCAGCACTGGCACACCCGACGGAAGGGGCGCTGCTCGCGGCCCTCGGGCAGTTCCCCGGCGTCGTCGCCCAGTCCGCGACCTTCCGCGAACCGCACCGCGTGGCCCGCCACCTCGAGGTGATCGCCGGCACCTACCACCGCTGGTACGACGCCTGCCGCGTGTCCCCGCTGGGCGATGCGCCGGTCGAGGACGTCCACCGCTCGCGCCTCTGGCTGAACAACGCCACGCAGCAGGTCCTCGCGAACGGCCTCGGCCTCCTCGGGGTATCGGCACCGGAGAGGATGTGACCATGACCGTCGTGGACCCCACCCGCCCCTCGCCCCTCGCGCCCGACTGGTTGTCCGTCCCGGTGGAACCTGCCCGGCTGGACGCGAAGCTGTGGGCCGAGGACGTCGAGCGCGGGAGCGACGGCGTCCTGCGGATCGACGGCGTCTCCGTCGCCGACCTCGCCGCCGAGTTCGGCACCCCGCTGTTCGTGATGTCCGAGCGGGACTTCCGCACCCGGGCCGCCACCTTCCGCGACGCGTTCGACGACGCCTTCCGCGATCTGTGCGGGGGAGTCGACGTCTTCTACGCGGGCAAATCCTTCATCTGCACCGAGGTGGCCCACTGGGTGCGGGAGGAGGGGCTCGGCCTCGACACCTGCTCCGGTGGCGAACTCGCCGTCGGCCTGCGCGCCGGCATGCCCGGGAACCGCCTGGGTCTCCACGGGAACAACAAGTCTGCCGCGGAGATCACGCGGGCCATCGACGCGGACCTCGGCCGGATCGTCGTCGACAGCCTGCAGGAGGTCGCCCTGGTGGGTGACCTCGCCGTCGAGCGCGGTCGCCGTGCCAATGTGATGATCCGCCTGACGCCCGGCGTCCACGCCCACACGCACGAGTTCATCGCCACCGCCCACGAGGACCAGAAGTTCGGGCTCTCGCTCACCACGGAGCAGGGGCCCGGGCAGCAGGACGGACAGGACGACGGCGGTTCCTCCCCGGCCGCGCGGGCCGTCGCCGACGCCCTGGCCCATCCGGGCATCAACCTCCTCGGTGTGCACTGCCACATCGGCTCGCAGATCTTCGAACCGGAGGGCTTCGAGCTCGCGGCCCGACGGCTGCTCGGTTTCCTCGCCGGGGTCCGTGACCGGCACGGCGTCGAGCTGCCCGAGCTGGACCTCGGCGGCGGCTACGGCATCGCCTACACCGAGGCCGACCAGCCGCGGCCCGCGGCGGAGATCGCCCGTGCGATGGCCGCCGTCGTCGGTTCCACCTGCCGTGAACTCGGCCTGCGCGTACCCCGGATCTCGATCGAGCCCGGTCGTGCCATCGTGGGGCCGACGACCTTCACCCTCTACACCGCGGGCACCACGAAGACCGTGCGCGTGGACGCGGCGGCCAACGGCTCCGAGGTGGTGCAGGACACCTCCGTTACGCACCCGCGGCGCTATGTGTCGGTGGACGGCGGGATGAGCGACAACGCCCGTCCGGTGCTCTACGGCGCGGATTACTCGGCCGTCCTCGCCTCGCGGACCCCCGAGGGGCAGCCCGTCCTGTCCCGCGTGGTTGGAAAACACTGCGAGAGCGGTGACATTGTGGTGCGGGACGTCTATCTCCCGGAGGACACCGGAGCCGGTGACCTCCTCGCCGTGCCGGGAACGGGTGCTTACTGCTGGGTGCTCTCGAGCAACTACAACTACCTGGCGCGGCCTCCGGTCGTGGCGGTCGTCGACGGCGCGGCCCGGCTGATCGTCCGCGGCGAGACCGAGGAGGACCTGTTCCGCAGGGACGTCCAGCGAGAGACCACCTAGCCCGAACCAGCAGTAGCCGCCCCGGATCCAGGAGCTTCACAGACCGCATGAATGCACCAGCACCCTCTCCCGCACCCCTCCGCGTCGCCCTGCTGGGCTGCGGCAACGTCGGCTCCCAGGTGGCCCGGATCCTCCTCGAGGATGCCGCGGACCTCGGGCTCCGGGCAGGTGCCCCCCTCGAACTCATCGGGGTGGCGGTCCGCTCCCTCGAGGCGGAGCGAGACGTCGACCTCCCGGCCGGGCTGCTGACACAGGACGCCGAGTCGCTCGTCGAGCGGGCGGACATCGTCATCGAGCTCATGGGCGGCATCGAGCCGGCCAAGACGCTGATCCTGCGCGCCATCGAGCACGGTGCCACGGTGGTCAGCGGGAACAAGGCCCTTCTGGCGCAGGACGGACCGGAGCTCTACGAGCAGGCCGACAAGGCCGGCGTGCAGCTGTCCTACGAGGCCGCCGTCGCCGGAGCCATCCCGATCCTGCGACCCATCCGCGACAGCCTGTCGGGGGACCGCATCACCCGCGTGCTGGGCATCGTCAACGGCACCACGAACTACATCCTGGACCAGATGGACTCCACGGGGGCGCAGTTCGCCGACGCGCTGAAGGCGGCGCAGGACCTCGGGTACGCGGAGGCCGACCCGACGGCGGACGTCGAGGGGCACGACGCCGCCGCCAAGGCCGCGATCCTCGCCTCGCTGTCCTTCCACACCCGGTTCGCGCTCGAGAACGTGTACTGCGAGGGCATCACCGCGGTCACCGCGGACGACATCGCGGCCGCCGCCGAGGACGGCTACGTCATCAAGCTGCTCGCCATCGCCGAGATCCTGACCGACGAGGCCGGCGCGGCGGGCGTGGGCGTCCGCGTCCACCCCACCCTGCTGCCGCGCTCGCACCCGCTCGCGGCCGTCCACGGCGCCTTCAACGCCGTCTTCATCGAGGCCGAGAACGCGGGCGAGCTCATGTTCTACGGCCAGGGTGCAGGCGGGACGCCAACGGCGTCGGCCGTCCTCGGCGACGTCGTCAGCGCGGCCCGCCGCATGGTCCTCGGCGGTCCCGGCCGCACCGAGACCACCACGGGCCACGTGCCGCCGCTGAGCATCGACACCGTCCGCACGAGCTACTGCATCGGTCTGCAGGTCGCGGACCAGCCCGGTGTCCTCGCCCGGATCGCCCACATCTTCGCCGAGAACGGCGTCTCCATCGAGACGATGCGCCAGCGCATCCATCAGCGCGGGCCCGACGGCGGTACCACCGCCGAGCTGCGCATCGTCACCCATCGTGCGCCCGAGGCGTCCCTCGCGGCGACCGTCAAGCAGGTCGGTGCGCTCGACGTCATCACCGCCGTCTCATCCGTGCTCCGAGTAGAGGGAATCTAAGTGGCCCACCAGTGGCGCGGAGTCATCCGCGAATACGCAGAACGCCTACCTGTCACCGAGGCCACCGAGGTGGTCACCCTCGGCGAGGGCGGTACGCCCCTCGTGCACGCCCGCCACCTGTCCGAGCTGACGGGCAACACCGTCTACCTCAAGGTCGAGGGCATGAATCCCACCGGCTCCTTCAAGGACCGCGGCATGACCATGGCCATGACGGCAGCGGTCGCCGCCGGGGCCAAGGCCGTGGTCTGTGCATCGACGGGCAACACCTCCGCCTCCGCGGCGGCCTACGCCACGCAGGCCGGTATCACCTGCGCCGTGCTCGTGCCCGACGGAAAGATCTCCATGGGCAAGCTGAGCCAGGCGATCGCCCACGGCGCGCAGCTCCTGCAGGTCAACGGCAACTTCGACAACTGCCTCGACGTGGCGCGGAAGCTCGCCGAGGCCTATCCCGTGTTCCTGGTGAACTCCGTCAACCCCGCGCGGCTGGAGGGGCAGAAGACCGCAGCCTTCGAGGTGGTCGACACCCTCGGCGATGCCCCGGACTACCATCTGATGCCGGTCGGGAACGCGGGCAACATCAGCGCCTACTGGAAGGGCTACAAGGAGTACGCGGCACCGTACGCCTCGATGCACCACGGTGAGCTGCCCGCCGTGGCGACCCGGACGCCGATCATGTGGGGCTTCCAGGCAGAGGGCGCATCCCCGCTGGTCAAGGGTCACCCCATCACCGAACCGGATACCATCGCGACCGCCATCCGGATCGGCAACCCCGCGTCCTGGGACTTCGCCGTGGCCGCCCGTGACGAGTCCGGCGGACTGATCGAGGCCGTGACGGACGAGGAGATCCTCGACGCGCACCGCTGGCTGTCCTCCCGTGAGGGCGTCTTCGTGGAACCCGCCTCGGCTGCCGGCGTCGCAGGACTCATCAAGAAGCACGCCGAAGGGCTCGCACCGACGGGCAAGACGATCGTCATCACGGTCACGGGCCATGGCCTGAAGGACCCGCAGTGGGCGCTCCGCACCGCCGACGGCGCGGATGTCGAGCCCACCAAGGTGGAGTTCGACGTCGTCAGCGTCGCCGCGGCCCTCGGGCTCGAGGGCTGAGGTGCCGGGCCTGGATGCAGTGCCGGTTCCCGCCGCGGATCCGGACAGGACCGCCGGACTCCCCGCCGTAGCGACCGGCCAGTCCGTCGAGGTGCGCGTCCCCGCGACGAGTGCGAACCTCGGGCCGGGCTTCGACACGCTCGGCCTGGCGCTCTCCCTCTACGACACGGTCCGCGTCCGCACGGTCACCGCCGGGACGACCCTGGTGCGGGCGACGGGGGAGGGCTCCGCCGTCCTCCCGACGGACGGGACGCACCTCGTGGCGCGTTCGCTCCTCAGCACGCTGGAGCGCGCCGGGTTCGCAGCACCCGGCCTGGAGCTGGACACCACCAACGTGATCCCGCACGGCAGGGGCCTCGGCTCCTCCGCGGCCGCGATCGTCGCGGGTGTCCTCGCGGGCAATGCGCTCCTGCCCGCCGACCGCAGGCTCGACGACGCCCACCTCCTGCAGTGGGCGGCACAGCTCGAGGGCCACCCGGACAACGTGGCCCCCGCCCTCATGGGTTCCCTCGCCATCTCCTGGGAGAGCGGGCACGCCTACCACAGCACGCGGGTGGAGGTTCATCCCGACATCGTCCCCGTGGTCGCCGTCCCCGGAAGCGTGCTGTCGACGGAGAGCGCCCGGGCGCTGCTGCCGGCGTCGGTCTCCCACCACACCGCGGCCGCCAACGCCGGGCGCGCGGCGCTGCTGGTGCACGCCCTGGCGGAGGATCCGTCACTCCTCTTCCCCGCGACGCAGGACTCGCTGCACCAGGACTACCGTGCCCAGGCCATGCTCCCGAGTGCCACGCTCCTGCGAGGACTGCGCGCTGCGGGTTTCGCGAGCACCATCTCCGGAGCGGGACCCAGCATCATGACGCTGGCCGTCGGCACGGACGGCGCGGAGGCAGCCGAGGAGACGCTGCGGGCGCTCCTTCCCACCCTCGACACGCCGGAACCCTGGCGTGTCCTCCGACTCACGGTGGAGCGTTCAGGTGCTAAAGTAGGAGTGCACCAAGGGTAGTGACCGCTCCGCGTACGCTGTGCGCACTGCGTGTCACTGTGTCTCTCCAGACATCGTGTGCTTCTGTTGAGTCGGCCGTCCTCTTCTTCGGACCGCCGCGAAAACTGCAGGTTTCATCAGCAGTAGCGCATCCTCCGGTGTAGCCTCCGACCTGATCTTCGTGCGCGGGCCCGTCCTGCCTGCGAAGACATCCTCAGGCTCCAGCACGCCCAGTCGACGCCGGACAGTTCCCGGCCCGGCTGAACCCCGCCTGCTTCACATGCGGCACGGGGCAAACCACCGCGGACCACTGATCAGGTGGCCGCCCGACGAGGGGGAAGGATCCTTCGTGACTGAAACCACTGACCTGTTACCAGGTGTGGCCACCCAAGACGCTGAAGCAACCGGCGCAACAACTTCCAAGAGCAGCGGCCTCGCCGGCCTGAAGCTCGCCCAGCTGCAGGCACTCGCCGGTCAGCTCGGCATCACCGGGGGATCGAGGATGCGCAAGAGCGACCTCGTCTCCGCCATCTCGGACCACCAGCGCGGAGGCGCGGTGGCCGACCGCCAGAAGGCCCCCGCCGTCCGCAGCGAGCGGAACGCGGACGCCGAGCGCCCCGTCGTCGCCGGCACCCCGGACGCCGCCGAAGCACCGGCAGCTCCGTCGCAGGACGGGCAGGAGGCGCCCGAGCGCCAGCCCCGCACCCGGAACCGGAATCGCCGCGCGGGAAGCGACGGCGTCGTCTCCGCACCTGCGTCGGACGCTGCCGTCGTCACCGGCGAGCAGGTCGAAGCCCCGTCACGCGAGACCGCCGACGCCCCGTCCGCCGGAGACCAGCAGGATCGCGGTGACCGCGAGAACGGTGGCCGCAACCAGCGCAACCGCCGCAACCGTCGCGGCGAGGACCGCAGCGACGCGCAGTCGGGCCAGACCGAGACCGCGGCCGACTCCCGCAACGAGACCCGCACCGAGACCCAGAGCGACGGACAGAACGAGTCCGGCCAGCAGGGCGACTCGGGCTTCGGCCAGCAGGGCGAGGGACGCGGCGACCGCAACGAGCGCCGCAACCGCTCACGCAACGGTCGCGACGACGACCGCTCGAACAACGGGTCGTCCAACGGCTCGAACAGCGGCTCCAACAGCGGCTCGAACAGTGACGGCCAGAACGACGGCGGCCGCAACGGCAGCGAGCGCAGCGACAACCGGAACAACGGGGGCAACGGCTCCAACGCATCGAACGACGACGAGGGTCGCGGCCGTAACCGCCGCAACCGGGCCAACCGCAACGGCGGGAACCCCGTCGAGGACCGCAGCAGCCGCTTCCGTGACCGCAACGAGCGCAACGACCGCCGCCGCGGACGCAACCAGCCCGACGTCGACGACGTCGAGGTCACCGAGGACGACGTCCTGCTGCCCGTCGCGGGCATCCTCGACGTCCTCGAGAACTACGCCTTCGTGCGCACCTCCGGCTACCTGCCGGGTCCGAACGACGTCTACGTCTCCCTCGCCCAGGTCAAGAAGCACAACCTGCGCAAGGGCGACGCCGTCGTCGGTGCCATCCGCGCTCCCCGCGAGGGCGAGACGCAGGCCAGCGCCCGCCAGAAGTTCAACGCCCTCGTCCGCGTCACCACGGTGAACGGCAAGCCGGCCGAGGACCTCAAGGACCGCGTCGAGTTCGCGAAGCTCGTTCCGCTCTACCCGTCGGACCGCCTGCGCCTCGAGACGGACCCGAAGAAGATCGGTCCCCGCGTCATCGATCTCGTTGCGCCGATCGGCAAGGGCCAGCGCGGCCTGATCGTCTCGCCGCCCAAGGCCGGCAAGACGCTCATCCTGCAGGCGATCGCGAACGCCATCACGATCAACAACCCCGAGGTGCACCTCATGATGGTCCTCGTGGACGAGCGTCCCGAGGAAGTCACCGACATGCAGCGCACGGTGAAGGGTGAGGTCATCGCCTCCACCTTCGACCGCCCCGCGGACGACCACACCACGGTCGCCGAACTCTCGATCGAGCGCGCCAAGCGCCTCGTGGAGATGGGCATGGACGTCGTCGTGCTCCTCGACTCGATGACGCGTCTCGGCCGTGCCTACAACCTGGCCGCACCGGCCTCGGGCCGTATCCTCTCCGGTGGTGTCGATTCCGCAGCGCTGTACCCGCCGAAGCGCTTCTTCGGTGCTGCCCGCAACATCGAGAACGGTGGCTCGCTCACCATCCTCGCGACCGCGCTCGTCGAGACCGGTTCCAAGATGGACGAGGTCATCTTCGAGGAGTTCAAGGGCACCGGCAACATGGAGCTCCGCCTTTCGCGCAGCCTCGCCGACAAGCGCATCTTCCCGGCCGTGGACGTCAACGCGTCCGGTACGCGCCGCGAGGAGAACCTGCTCTCGCCGGACGAGGTCAAGATCATGTGGAAGCTCCGCCGCGTGCTGTCGGGTCTCGAGACCCAGCAGGCACTCGAGCTGCTGACCAACAAGATCCGGGAGACGCAGTCCAACGTCGAGTTCCTCATGCAGGTCCAGAAGACCACCCTGGGCTCCAAGGACTCCGACTAGCGCACGCCACGACGCCGTTCGTCCTGCCGCCCTCCCCGGGCCGGCAGGGCGAGCGGCTTCGCCTGTTAAGCCGCTCGCCCGGCCGGAGCGTGGTCAACCGGGCCGTCCCGAGCTTCGTAGACTGGCGGTAGACGCCGAAAGAGGTACACCAGATGTTTGAGTCCATCCAGGGACTGCTCGACGAACACTCCGAACTGCAGAACCAGCTCGCAGACCCCGCCGTCCACGCCGACCAGGCGCTGGCCCGCAGGCTCGGCCGCCGGTATGCCGAGCTCGGCAGGATCGTCGACGCCCACAACCGGTGGACCGCCCTGAACGACGACCTCGAGGCCGCGCGCGAGATGGCGTCCGAGGACCCCGAGTTCGCCGCCGAGGTCCCCGTGCTCGAGGAACAGCTCGCCGTGGCGCAGGAGCGCCTGCGCCGCCTGCTCATCCCGCGGGACCCGAACGACGGCCGCAACGTCATCATCGAGGTCAAGGGCGGCGAGGGTGGCGACGAGGCCGCGCTGTTCGCCGGGGACCTGCTGCGCATGTACGCGCGGTACGCGGAGTCCCGTGGCTGGAAGACGGAGCTCCTCTCCGCCAACGAGTCCGACCTCGGCGGCTACAAGGACGTCCAGATGGCGATCAAGGGATCCTCCAACGACCCGGCGGAGGGCGTCTACGCGCGCCTGAAGTTCGAGGGCGGTGTGCACCGCGTCCAGCGCGTCCCCGTCACCGAGTCGCAGGGCCGCATCCACACCTCAGCGGCGGGCGTGCTCGTGCTGCCCGAGGTCGACGAGCCGGAGGAGGTCGAGATCAGCCAGAACGACCTGAAGATCGACGTCTACCGTTCCTCGGGCCCGGGTGGCCAGTCCGTCAACACGACCGACTCGGCGGTCCGGATCACCCACCTGCCCACGGGGATCGTCGTGGCGATGCAGAACGAGAAGTCGCAGCTGCAGAACCGCGAGGCGGCGATGCGCGTGCTGCGCTCCCGCATCCTCGCGCACGAGCAGGAGAAGATCGACGCCGCGAACTCGGACATCCGGAAGTCCCAGATCCGCACCATGGACCGCTCCGAGCGCATCCGCACCTACAACTACCCGGAGAACCGGATCGCGGACCACCGCACGGGCTACAAGGCCTACAACCTGGACGCCGTCATGAACGGTGACCTCGAGCCCGTGGTGCAGTCGGCCATCGAGATGGACGAGCAGGCCCGCCTGGACGCCATCGGCACGGAAGAGTAGGCGTGGAGGAGGCCCTGCGTGCGGCGGAGGAGCGGCTGCGCGCGGCAGGCGTGCCGAGTCCCCGGGTCGACGCCGAGCTCCTGGCAGCCCACCTGCTCGGGGTGTCCCGGGGCCGCCTCCGATCGATGGCCATCACCGGCGCTCCGGCGCCGGAGGGGCTGGATGCCCTCGTCGACGAGCGCGCGCGCCGGGTCCCGCTGCAGCACCTCACCGGCAGTGCATCCTTCCGGCGGATCGACCTGTCGGTAGGCCCGGGAGTGTTCATCCCGCGTCCCGAGACCGAATCGGTGGCGCAGCTCGTGATCGACCGGGCAGGCACGCTGGCGGCACCGAGGATCGTGGACCTGGGCACCGGCTCCGGCGCGATCGCCGCGTCGGTCGCGGACGAGGTGCCCGGCGCAGAGGTCTACGCCGTGGAACTGAGCGACCTCGCTATCGCCTGGGCCGGAGCGAACCTCGAGCCCTACGGGGTCCGCCTCGTCCACGGTGACCTCGCGACGGCGCTGCCCGAGGAGAACGGCACCTTCGACATCGTCGTGTCGAATCCGCCGTACATCCCGGCCGACGCCGTACCCACCGAACCCGAGGTGGCCGAGCACGATCCGCAGATGGCGCTGTACGGCGGGGGAGCCGACGGGCTCCGGCTGCCACGCGCCGCCGCAGCTTCGGCCGCCCGACTGCTCAGGGAGGGCGGGTACTTCGTCATGGAGCACGCCGAGGTGCAGGCGCCCTGGGTCGCCGCGTTCCTCGGGGAGGCCGGCGTGTGGTCGTCCATCACCACGCACCAGGACCTCGGCGGGCGCGACCGGGCGACCAGCGCCGTCCTGCGGCAGGTCCGCCCGGACGGGACATCGACGTCGGGAGCCGGCGTCGCGGACACAGCCACAGGAGACGGACGATGACGGAGCAGCCGGTGCACGCAGGACCCGTGGGTGCCACGGAGGCCAGGGATCGAACCCCGGACACCGGGCAGCTCGCCGACACCGTCGCCGTCGCAGCAGTCACCTACGACCGCCACGAGGAGCTCGCCGAGCTCCTGCAGGCGCTCGCCCGGCAGACCGCACCGATCAGGACGGTCGCCCTCGTCGATTCCGGCACGCGTCCTGCCACCGACATCGTGGAGGCTGCGGGCGGCTCCATCCACTACCTGCGTTCGGAGGCGAACCTCGGCGGGGCCGGCGGTTTCGCCTTCGCGATCCTCGCGGCCATTGCGAGCGGCGCCCGGTGGGTATGGCTCATGGACGACGATGGGCATCCGGAGGACGAGCGCTGCCTCGCCGAACTGCTGCGCGCGGCCCACGAGCACGGCCTCGACATCGTGAGCCCGCTGGTCGCCGCGACCGACGATCCGACGCGGCTGTCCTTCAACTTCCGCATCAACGGCCTGCTGACCAATGACCGTGCAACCCTCGAGCCGCTCGGTTTCCTGCCCGACATGGTGCACTTCTTCAACGGGGCCCTGATCCGCACCGAGGTCTTCTCGACCATCGGCCTGCCGGACATGAAGTTCTTCATCCGCGGGGACGAGGTCGACTTCCTGGCCCGCGTGCGGAAGGCAGGCCTGAAGTACGGCACCCTCGCCACCGTCGCGGTCCGGCACCCGGCCACCTGGTCGGAGATGAAGCCCATCTTCGGCGGTTTCATCACCCCCGTGATCCCGGTGGGAGAGTTCAAGCGTGCCTCCTACTTCCGCAACCGGGCCTACCTGGCACGGAAGTACCGGAACCTGCGGTGGTTCGGCGCCGACGTGATCGGTTTCCCCTACTACTTCCTCACGCAGCGTGACCTCAAGGGGCTGAGGTCATGGTTCGCCGCCTACTCGGCCGGCTTCCGTGGCCGGGGCTTCGGGCCCCCGCCGTCGGCCTGATCGACGAGGCTCGTGCCCGCAAGGTCGACGCCTCTACCCGATCGATCCCACCCCACCCCGATACCCCGACTCCGGCGTGCACCGCCGCGAATGGAGAGATGACCCGGTGACCACCAGCTACGACTGCTCCGATCCCGTCCAGCGCCGGGAAGGCGTCGCCGCCGCACAGCGCGCCGTCTCGCTGAAGCAGTGCGTCGTCCTGCCCACCGACACCGTGTACGGCATCGGGGCGGACGCCTTCTCGCCCCAGGCCGTCGCGACGCTGCTGGCCTCGAAGGGGCGCGGGCGGACCATGCCGCCGCCGGTCCTCATCCCCCGCATCCAGACACTCGACGGCCTCGCGACGGACGTCCACCCGGAGGCCCGGAAGCTCGCCGAGGAGTTCTGGCCCGGCGGACTCACCATCATCTGCCATGCCCAGCCCTCGCTGACGTGGGACCTCGGGGACACCCTCGGTACGGTGGCGCTGAGGGTACCCGACGACGAGATCGCCCTCGAGCTGCTGATGCTCACCGGTCCGCTCGCCGTGTCCTCCGCCAACAGGACCGGGCAGCCGGCGGCGACGACGGCGGCGGAGGCGGCCGAGCAGTTGGCCGCCTCGGTCGCGGTGTACCTCGACGGAGGTCCGAGGAGCGAGGGCGACGGCACGGGCTCGACCATCGTCGACGCCACGGGGGACGTCCTGCGCGTGGTCCGCCAGGGGACCCTTCCGCTGCAGCGACTCAGGGAGGTCGTCCCGGGGATCATCGGCGTCGACGGCGACGCCGGTCCCGGCGCGGACCGTCCGGACGAGGACGACGATACGGACGACGTGCTTGACGCCGACAGCTGAGCCCACATCGACCGTCCGCGCGCCGGGGCGCGCAGGGGCGCTGCTCCGACGACTACCGCCGGTCGGGCAGGGCTGCCGCTCCGAGGACTTCCCGCACCCGGGGCGCCGGCACCAGCCCTTCGGCAGCTGCCCAGCCGGCAACCTGGTCCTGCCCGAACCACATGAGCTCGACACGACGGACATGGCCGTCGAGCCTCCCGCCGAGGAGCCGCGACGTGGCGAAGCCACCGCTGATGGCCGTCCTGCACAGCCACGCCGGCAGGACACGCGGTCTTCCGCCCGCGGCCTCGAGGACGGACCGCACGGACAGTCCCTCCCACGGTTGCAGGACGACGGCGGGCACCTCGCCGGAGTGACGCCCCACGGCGACCACGAGGTCCGCGAGGGCGCCCACCGAGGTGATCGGGGAGGCGGCCGTGCCGGGCGCCGCCACCGACGCCAGCGGCGAGCGGGCGAGTCGCGCAAGAGCCGCCGTCGTGGGCCGCCCTGCTCCCTGGACGGAGGTGGCGCGGACCGTGGCGACCGCCAGGCCGTCCTGGTCCAGGAGCGCCAGGGTCTGCTCGCCGAGGGCCTTGCTGCGGGAGTAGGCGGAGAAGGGCTGCACGGCGCCGGATTCGTCCAGCATCGGCGTGCGTCCCTGGACCGCAGCGCTGCTGAGGTGGACGAATCGGCGGACACCCGCGGCGCCGGCGGCCCTGGCGAGCACGGCCGGAAGCAGTGCGTTCGCACCCCTCAGCCCGGCACTGTCGTCGGCGGACGGCGTCGCGAGTCCCGCCGCGTTGACGACGACGTCGTGACCCGCCATGAGCCCGGTCAGCACAGCGACGTCGCTGCGGCGCGCGTCTGCGAGGACCGTCTCCGGGGTGTCCGCCGTCGTCCTGAGCCGTGGTGCAGGCGCGGTGTGGGCCTCGATGCCCGCCGCGCGGGCCGCGCCGAGGATCTCCTGGCCGACGAAGCCGGAGCCGCCGATGACCAGCCAGTTCATCGTGTGCCGCCTGTGCTGCCTGTGCTGTCTGTGCCGCCTGTGCTGCCTGTGCCGGTGGGACCCGCCAGCGGAGGCTCGGGACGCCAGCCCCGGTCCCGCAGGATCACGCGCGCGGCCCGCCAGCCCCGCCACACGGCGGACATCCCGGACACGGAGTGCTCGACCGCCAGCAGGCGGACGATCTCCTTGCCGGCGGAGAGGACGGTACCCAGTCCGAAGCCGAGGCGGGAGTACCGGCCGTGGAGCTGCAGGTAGCGCGCGAGGTGTCCACGGTTGCGCATGCCGCAGAACCGTGACAGGTCGCTCGAGTCGTTGAGGTGGCGCACGCCGAGGTCGATCTGCCGCTGCGCCCGGGTCTTCCGGAGGACGAAGGCGTCGACGTAGGCCACCGGGTGGTGCCGGGAGATCAGCCACCCGTAGGCGGTGTCGTCGCCGTTGAGGAAGAACCGGGCGTCGGGCAGGCCGGTCTCCCGCACGGTGTCGGCCGCGACGAGCATCCCCTCGAAGCAGCCCACGTTCGTGTGGAAGACCGGCGAGGTGGCGAAGACGTCCCCGCGCACGGGCAGATGGACGCCGAGCCGCTCGTGGAGCTGGTGCTGCCAGAAGAAGGGCCGCCCGGCGTGGTCGAGGCGACGACCGTGGATGCAGGAGTAGCGCGCCATCCAGGGCCGGAAGGAGGCGAGGGCGTCCGGGAGGACGACGACGTCGTCGTCCATCAGCCAGAGCCAGTCGGCGCCCTCCTCGAGCCCGCGGGCCACGCCGGCCGCGAAGCCGCCCGCACCACCGACATTCGCCGGCAGCCGCAGCACGACGACGGGCACGGGGAGGTCGAGGCCCGCGAGCACGTCCGCGGTGTCGTCGGTGCTGGCGTTGTCGACGACGACGACCCCGGCCGGGGCGGGATCCAGGGTAGCGACGGAGTCGAGGAGATCCTTCAGGAAGGACGCCCGGTTGTACGTCGTGATGACGATGAACACGCGGGGAGAGCCGGCGTCAGGGGCGTGCAAACTGGTCCTTCCGGGCCGCGCCAGGGCGGTGCGCGACGGGCCTGGTACAGGCCGTGCAGTTAGTATTCTCGGGTAGTAGCAGTCTATTACACCGTGTTCCAGCTGCTGCCGGACCGGCCCGCGTCACCACCGTCGGGCCCGGAGACGGCAGGTCCGACGGTGGGAACGCGGTCCCGGCCTGCAAGACACCGTTAGGAATCATGGGACTCAACGAAGGACGGGCCGCGGCCCGGACATCCGGCTCCACCGCCGTCGGGTCGAGCGGCGACAAACCGGCCATCTGGCTGTGGTCGCAGTACCTGCTGGACGCCGCCGCCTGGATCGTCGCGATCCTCCTGGCCCTCATCCTGAGGTACGAGCTCCTCGTGAAGGAGGTCAACGTCCCCGGCATCGCGGCCTTCTGCACGGTCGCGGTGGTGGCGCAGCTGGTCGTCGGACTGAGTTTCGCGCTCTACCGGGGCAGGTACAGCTTCGGCAGCTTCCACGAGGCGAAACTCCTCGTCATCGTCGCGGTGCTGGTCGGCGTCATCCTCGTCCTCGTCAGCGTCGCCTTCTTCACGGTGATCGAGGTCCCGCGCAGCATCGGCATCATCGCCTTCCCGTTCGCCTGCATGTTCCTCGCGGCGACCCGCTACCTCAAGCGGATGTACGTGGAGAGCAAGGCCAAACCGGGCGAGGACGCGCAGCGGACGCTCATCTACGGCGCCGGTTTCCTCGGCAACTCCCTGGTGGTCCGCATGATGCAGGATCCCGGATCGCCCTACTTCCCCGTCGGCCTGATCGACGACGACCCCGCCAAGAAGCACCTCCGCCTGTCCTCGGTGCCTGTCCTCGGACGGATCGACGATCTGCGCGAGGTCGTGGCGAGGACGCAGGCCTCGCTGCTGGTCATCGCCTTCGCCGGGGTCGAGGCCGCCCAGGTCCGTCGCGTCTCCGACCTCGTCGCGGGCCTCGGCATCAAGGTGCTCGTCCTCCCGCCACTGCGCGACATGCTGGGAGCCTCGGGCCCGGCCATCGCCGACTTCCGTGAGGTCGCGGTCGAGGACCTCATCGGACGCCGTCCGGTGGACATCCATCCGGACGAGGTGGCCGGCTACATCACCGGCAAGCGCGTGCTGGTGACGGGAGCGGGCGGCTCGATCGGCTCCGAGCTGTGCCGCCAGCTGTCCGCGTTCGCCCCGGCCGAGCTGATCATGCTGGACCGCGACGAGACGGGCCTGCAGTCCACGCAGATCTCCCTCACAGGACGCGGACTGCTGACCGGCCGGGACACCGTCCTCGCGGACATCCGGGACGCTGACGCGCTGCTGGACATCTTCGAGGACCGCAAGCCGCAGGTCGTGTTCCACGCCGCTGCGCTCAAGCACGTCTCCCTCCTCGAGCAGTACCCGGAGGAGGCCTGGAAGACCAACGTCCAGGGCTCACTGAACGTGCTGCGGGCCTCGGCCGCGGTGGGGGTGACGAACTTCGTGAACATCTCGACGGACAAGGCGGCGGACCCGACCAGCGTCCTCGGCCACTCCAAGCGCGTCGCCGAGAAGCTCACGTCCCACCATGCCCAGCGGACCGGGCAGCAGTACGTCTCCGTCAGGTTCGGCAACGTGATCGGCAGCCGCGGCTCCATGCTGCCGCTGTTCACGGAGCAGATCCGTACCGGCGGCCCCATCACGGTGACCGACCCCGAGGTGACGCGCTTCTTCATGACCATCCCCGAGGCGTGCCAGCTCGTGGTGCAGGCGGGTGCCATCGGCCGGGGCGGGGAGGTCCTGATCCTCGACATGGGGGAGGCGGTCCGGATCCTCGACGTCGCCCAGCGGATGATCGCGATGTCCGGCAAGGACATCGACATCGTCTTCACCGGGTTGCGCCCCGGCGAGAAGATGCACGAGGACCTCATGGGCGTCGGGGAGGACGACTCGCGCCCGCTGCATCCCAAGATCTCGCACACCTCCGTCGTGGCCCTCGATCCGCAGCAGCTGGACCTCCAGGCGTGGAAGGCCGAGGGCGGCTTCGGCCACGATCACCGGAGCATCGCCTCCCTCGATGCGGCGACGGAGCTGCAGGCCACCGCCGGATCGACCTCCCGCGGCCACGCCCGCTCGGAGGATCAGGATCACGATCAGGATCAGGATCAGGATCAGGACGCGCGTTCCGCGGCGTCCCGTCCGTCCGCGTCCTCTACCTCGGGTTCCGGCAGGACGACGCCATGACCACGCTGCTGGTCGTGATCGGCCTGACCGCGCTGGTCCTCTCGCTCCTGCTGCCCTTCGCCGTCAAGCCGCTGCTCCGGCGGCTCGGCGTGATCGACATCCCGAACACCCGCTCGTCGCACAGCACGGTCGTCCTTCGCGGCATGGGCCTCGCGGTCTCGCTCGCCATCCTCGTGGCACTCGTCCTCTCGCTCGCGACGGGCCTCGTCGCCGTCGACCGGTCGCTGATCCTCGTGATCCTCGTGCTGGTGGCCGCGGCGTCCGCCCTGGGGTGGATCGAGGACTTCCGCGGACTCTCCGTCCGGGTCAGGCTGGCGACGCAGCTGCTCATCGGTGCGGTCGGCACCGCCGCCCTGGCGACGACGATCGACGACAGCAGCTACTGGTGGATCCCGGTCGGCGCCATCGCGGTCGCCACCTACATCAACGCAGCCAACTTCATGGACGGCATCAACGGCATCTCCGGCATGCACGGCTCGGTGGTCGGCCTCTTCTACGCGTGGGCCGGTGTGCTGGCCGACCAGCTCTGGCTCACCGTCGCCGGCCTCGTGGTGGCGGCGGCCTTCGCGGGTTTCCTGCCCTGGAACCTCGGCCGCGGATTCGTCTTCCTCGGCGACGTCGGCAGCTATCTGCTCGGCGCCTCCATCGCGGCGATCGCCGTCACGGGCCTGCTCGCAGGGGTGTACCTGGAGTACCTCCTCTCGCCGGTCCTCATCTACCTCGCCGACACGTTCACCACATTCCTCCGGCGCGCGCGGCGCGGCGAACGCCTCTCGACGGCGCACCGCCAGCACGTGTACCAGCGCCTCACGGACACGGGCCTCTCCCACGTGCAGGTCTCGGTCCTCGTCTCCGTGCTGTCCGCCCTGACCGGTGCAGCGGGCTTCGTGCTCGCCACGGCGCCCGCGCCGCTCGCGGTGTCCGCGTCCCTGTTCGCCGCGGTCGTCGTCGCCCTGTACCTCTACTCGCCGCGGATCTTCCGCGCGGCGGCCCGCCGACGGGTCGCCGCCGGCGCCTGTTAGCGGCCACCGTGGCACGGGCGGCGGGAACCCCTGGACCCGTGTGCCGCCGGGGGCGGTGGATCGCCGTGGACGGCCGGCGGAGCGTCCGGAACGCGCACCGGACAGCGGACGGCACAGGCGTCGCAGCGCCGGTACGGTAGAATTCCATGCGCCGGGCGCGGTGATCCTTCGTCCCGTCGATCCGGTACAGGCCTCCCGACGCCGTCGGTGGAGGACCAGCAGGGCGCCGGACGGCGCAGCCGACAGAGCGGACACGACGTGCCACGACCGGACGAGCCGGCCACAGGACCCGACCAGGCGAACATCGTGCCCGCATCGGGGGCGACGGCGTCACCCTGGCTGGGGATCCTGGCACGGAGCGCCGCGGCCGGGGGAGCGATCGCCGTCGTCCTGGCCGTCGTCGCGACCGTGGCGACGTCGCCCGCAGCCGGGCTCAGCGTCCTCTCCGGAGCGGCACTCGTGATCGCGTTCTTCGGGATCAGCCTCCTCATCGGCCACTACGCGGGCCGCACGAACCCGTCCGGGGCACTCGGCCTCTTCGCCGTCACCTACGCCATCAAGGTCGTGGGTTTCGCCGCCGTGCTGTTCTTCCTGGGGACACCGGGCTGGCTGGACCGCACCTGGTTCTTCAGCGGCGCACTCGCCACCGTCATCGCCTGGCAGGTTGCCGAGGTCGTCGCGTTCTCGCGCCTCCGCACCCCCCTGTACGGCGACGGCGAGGAGCCCGGGTCGCGGGTCGGGCACGTACCCGCACAGCGCTCCGGGCAAGGACCGGCCGATGCCCTGCCCACCCCGCACGGACCGGAGGGACACTGACATGCCGACGACAGGACAGGAACCGACCGAGGGTCCCGACACACCGTCAGGAAGCGGCGACGCCCGCTATTCCAACGGCGGCTACAACGCCGGGATGGCCGTCTTCAGCTACATCATTGGCGGGATCCTGGTGTGGAGTTTGATAGGCTGGTGGCTGGATAATCTCCTCGACACGCGCTGGTTGGTGCTGGCGGGAGCGTTCTTAGGTGCAGCGGGCGGTTTCTACCTCTCCCACATGCACAACCTCACCCGGGACCACACGCCGAATCCGCAGAGCGGATCCCGGCCGACGCCCGGTGCCGGTACAGGACCCGAGTGACTCCCCATAACTCAACGAGTCGGACCAGTCACGCGGCCGAACAGATCTTGCCCAACGATGGACACTGCAGAGAGGAAACGCGTTGATCGCGCTTGCGCTCCCGGCCGCAACTACCGAAGAGGGATTCGTAGCCCCGACTATCGATGACACCCACTACCGGGACATCCTGCCCTGGGGCGGGGAGTACGGCGTCCTCCTCGAGGGCGGGTTCGGGAAGCAGATGCTGCTGACCATCCTCTCGGTGGTCCTCATCGCCGCCTTCTTCCTCGTCGCCTCCAGGCGGAACCAACTGGTACCCGGCAAGCTGCAGTTCCTGGGGGAGTCCGCCTACGGATTCGTCCGGAACTCCATCGGCAAGGACATCATCGGCGGCAAGGAATTCCTGAAGTACGTGCCGTGGCTCTTCACCGCCTTCTTCTTCGTGCTGGTGAACAACATCTTCGGTGCGGTTCCCTTCCTGCAGCTGCCGACGTTCTCGCACCCCGGCAGCGCCTACGGCATCGCCGCCATCTTCTTCTTCCTCTGGGTCGGCATCGGCCTGAAGAGGCACGGCATCCGCTACTTCAAGCTGGCCGTGGTCCCCTCGGGCGTCCCCTGGTACATCCTGCTCATCGTGGTGCCGATCGAGATCATCTCGAACTTCATCGTCCGGCCGGTCACGCACTCGCTCCGACTCTTCGCCACCATGCTCGCAGGCCACCTGATCGTGACCCTCGCGGGATCGGCCATCGAGTACATGGTTATGACGGGCAACATCCTGCTGCAGGGAACCAGCGTCCTGGTCCTCGTCGGATCCGTCGCGATGTACATGCTCGAGGCCCTGATCATGATCCTGCAGGCCTACGTCTTCACGCTGCTGGCCGCGATCTACATCGAAGGCGCACTGCACGCCGACGCCCACTGATTCACACATGTCTTCCCCGTCGGGGATGATCCCAAACAACCTGTCGCACCAAGGCGGCATCTTGAAAGGAACACAATGGAAGTACAGGGTAGCCTCAACCTCGTTGGATACGGTCTCTCCGCAATCGGCGGTGGTATCGGTGTGGGTCTCGTCTTCGCGGCCTACATCAATGGCGTGGCTCGCCAGCCTGAGGCACAGCGTGTCCTCCAGCCCATCGCCTTCCTCGGCCTGGCGCTGACCGAAGCCCTCGCGATCCTGGGCCTCGTCTTCGCCTTCGTCATCGGCGCCTGACACAGCCGTCCTGACCGACCGAAGACCAGTTGAAGAAAGACGGGTGAAAAATGCTTAACGCAGCGATTATGGCGGCGGAAGAGGGCTCCAATCCTCTGATCCCGAACCTATGGGAACTGCTGGTGACCGTTGTCGGCTTCGCCGTCCTGCTGTTCATCGTCTTCAAGTACGTCATGCCGGCGTTCGAGAAGACGTTCGCAGAGCGCACCGAGGCGATCGAAGGCGGTATCGCCAAGGCGGAAGCCGCACAGGCCGAAGCCAACGCGGCCCTCGACGAGTACAAGCAGCAGCTTGTCGACGCACGCACCGAGGCCAACCGCATCCGTGAGGAAGCACGTGCCGAGGGTGCGCAGATCCTCGCGGACCTCAAGGAGAAGGCGGCTGCGGAGTCGGCTCGCATCACCGAGCAGGCCCACGTCCAGATCGAGGCCGAGCGTCAGGCCGCCGTGGTCTCGCTCCGCGCCGAGGTCGGCACGCTGGCGACCGATCTGGCGAGCCGCATCGTCGGTGAATCCCTCGCCGACGACGCCCGGTCCGGGCGCGTCGTCGATCGCTTCCTCGCCGATCTCGAGACCTCGTCGAGCGCAGGTGCATCGAAGTAATGGCCGGAGTATCGAGCGTCTCCCTGGCAACGGTCCGTGAAGGACTCGAGTCACGCCTGGCCGGCGCGAACCTCGCGCTGGCCGAGGACCTGTTCGGCGTCCTGGCGATCCTCGACAGCAACGCAGGCCTCCGCCGCGCGCTGACGGACCCGTCCCGCACCGGGAAGGACAAGGCCGTGCTCGTCGATCAACTGATCGCCGGACGCGTGTCCCCGGAGGCGGCCGGAGTCGTGCGTGACCTCGTCGGTGAGCGCTGGGCCAACGCCCGTGACATCGGTGACGCGCTGGAGACCCTGGCGGCCACCGTGGTGATCTCGGTCGCCGAGCAGGGCAGCGGCGTGGAGGGTCTGGAGCAGCTCGAGAACGAGCTGTACTCCTTCATCCAGGTCGTCGGATCCGACCACGCCCTGCAGAGGGCGCTCTCCGAGGCGCAGGCGTCGCCGGAGTCGAAGGTCACCCTCGGCCTCAAGCTCGTGCCGAACGCAGGTCCTGCGAGCCGCCTGCTCATCACGCAGGCCGTCCGGTCGCCGCGCGGACTCAAGCCCGCTGCGCTGGTCGGGCGGTTCCTGGAACTGGTCGCGGCGCGTCAGCAGCGCTGGATCGCCGACGTCAGCGTCACCCGTCCGCTGACGGCGAGCCAGTTCGAGCGCCTCGAGGCAGGCCTGAACGCCATGTACGGCCGCCAGTTGAAAGTCAATGTGAAGGTCGATCCGGCCCTCATCGGTGGCGTCCGCGTGAGCGTCGGTGACGAGATGGTCGATTCGACCGTCGTCACGAGGCTGTCGGAGCTCCGCCGGAAGCTGGCGGGATAGGCGTTCGCGCCCCGTTCCGTGTCACACACACTGAATCACCCATCGGTCGCCACGCATCCTACGGTGACCACAACACAGGAGAGCAGGGACTGAGATGGCCGAATTGACCATCAACGCCGAAGACGTCCGTAGTGCGTTGAACGACTTTGCGGCGTCCTACGAGCCCGGGAACGCGGAGCGCGTCGAAGTCGGCCGCGTGACCACCGCCAGCGACGGCATTGCCCGTGTCGAGGGACTTCCCTCGGTCATGGCCAACGAGCTGCTGCGGTTCGAGGACGGCACGCTCGGACTCGCCCAGAACCTCGACACCCGCGAGATCGGTGTCGTCGTCCTCGGTGACTACAACGGCATCGAAGAAGGCCAGGAAGTGCACCGCACGGGCGAGATCCTCTCGGTTCCCGTCGGCGATGCCTTCCTCGGTCGCGTCGTCGACCCGCTGGGTCAGCCCATCGACGACCTCGGCGAGATCGTCGCCGAGGGACGCCGCGCCCTGGAGACCCAGGCTCCCGGCGTGACACAGCGCAAGTCGGTGCACGAGCCCATGCAGACCGGGCTCAAGGCCATCGACGCCATGATCCCCATCGGTCGCGGACAGCGCCAGCTGATCATCGGTGACCGTCAGACCGGCAAGACCGCGATCGCGGTGGACACCATCATCAACCAGAAGGCCAACTGGGCCTCCGGTGACGTGAACAAGCAGGTCCGCTGCATCTACGTCGCGATCGGCCAGAAGGCGTCCACCATCGCCGCCGTCCGCCAGACCCTCGAGGACAAGGGCGCCCTGGAGTACACGACCATCGTCGCGTCCCCTGCGTCCGATCCCGCGGGCTTCAAGTACCTCGCGCCCTACGCCGGTTCCGCCATCGGGCAGCACTGGATGTACGGCGGCAAGCACGTCCTCATCGTGTTCGACGACCTCTCCAAGCAGGCCGAGGCCTACCGTGCCGTGTCGCTGCTGCTGCGCCGCCCGCCGGGACGCGAAGCCTACCCGGGCGACGTGTTCTACCTGCACTCCCGTCTGCTCGAGCGCTGTGCCAAGCTCTCCGACGAGCTCGGTGCCGGTTCGATGACGGGTCTCCCGCTCATCGAGACGAAGGCGAACGACGTCTCGGCGTACATCCCGACCAACGTCATCTCGATCACCGACGGCCAGATCTTCCTGCAGTCGGACCTCTTCAACGCCAACCAGCGTCCCGCCGTGGACGTCGGCGTGTCGGTGTCCCGCGTGGGCGGTGCCGCCCAGGTGAAGTCGATGAAGAAGGTCTCGGGCACCTTGAAGCTGGACCTCGCCCAGTACCGCGACATGCAGGCCTTCGCGATGTTCGCGTCGGACCTCGATGCCGCATCGCGCCAGCAGCTGACGCGTGGTGCACGCCTGATGGAACTGCTGAAGCAGGGCCAGTACTCGCCGATGCCGGTCGAGCAGCAGGTCGTGTCCATCTGGGCCGGTACCAACGGCTACCTGGATGACGTCCCCGTGGAGGACATCAACCGCTTCGAGACGGAGTTCCTGGAGCACCTCGGCCACAAGTCGCAGGTCCTCACGACGCTCGCCCAGACGGGCAAGCTCGAGGATTCGACGGCGGAGGAACTGAAGACGCAGATCACGGACTTCAAGCAGGGCTTCTTCGGTGCCGGGGCCAATGGCTTCGGGGCCGGCAGCGAGCAGCACGAAGCGATCGACGCCGATTCGGTCGAGCAGGAAAAGATCGTCAGGCAGAAGCGCTAGAGGATCTGCTGCCGGGAGGGGCACCGCCCCTCCCGGCCTGCAGGACCCTGGCCTGAACGCTTCCCTCGGGGGGAGCGGAGGAAAGGACAAGAATGGGAGCCCAGATCCGGGTCTACCGCCAGAAGATCGCGTCGACGACGTCCACGCGGAAGATCTTCAAGGCGATGGAGCTGATCGCGACTTCTCGCATCGGCAAGGCACGTACGCGTGTCGCCGCGGCCCTGCCGTACGCCAATGCGATCACCCGCGCCGTGTCGGCCGTGTCGTCGCAGTCGGAAATCGACCACCCCCTGACCACCGAGCGCGGCGAGGTCAGGCGTGCAGCAGTCCTGGTCCTCACATCCGACCGCGGCCTGGCGGGTTCTTACTCCGCAAGTGCGCTCAAGCAGGCCGAGGGCCTGTTCGAGACACTGCGGAGCGAAGGCAAGGACGTCAAGGCCTACCTGATCGGACGCAAGGCCCAGTCCTACTTCGACTTCCGTGGCCGCGGCTACGAGCAGGTCTGGACGGGGAACACCGATGCTCCCGAGTTCGAGACCGCCCGAGAGGTCGGAGCGGCGCTGCTGTCCTGCTTCCTGGAGGACTACGAGGACGGCGGCGTGGAGGAGATCCACGTGGTCTACACGAAGTTCCGCTCGATGGTGGTGCAGGAGCCGTCGGTCATGCGCCTGCTGCCGCTCGAAGTGGTGGACGAGCAGGTCACCCACGAGGGCGACCTCCTGCCCCTCTACGAGTACGAGCCCGAGCCCGAGCAGGTGCTCGATGCCCTGCTGCCGCGCTACATCGAGTCGCGGATCTTCGCGGCGATGCTGCAGGCGGCAGCCAGCGAGCTCGCCGCCCGCCAGCGGGCGATGAAGTCCGCGGGTGACAACGCCACCGAGCTGATCAAGAAGTACACCCGGTTGCGGAACACCGCACGCCAGGCCGAGATCACGCAGGAGCTCTCGGAGATCGTGGCCGGCGCGGACGCGCTGAACGCCTCCTGACATCCTCCCCGCCCGGGCCCCGCAGGGGCGCCGGGCGGCACAGCTAGACTTAGTTCCACGCCATCTACGTAAATGAAGTGAGAGAGATGACTGCCCAGACTGTTGAACACGGTACGGACTCAGTTGCCCCCGGCGCCACCGGCCGTATTGCACGTGTCATCGGCCCGGTTGTCGACGTCGAGTTCCCGGCCGACGCAATCCCCGCAATGTACAACGCCCTCACCACCGAGATCACTCTCAACGGTGAGACCCGCCTGATCACCTTCGAGACGTCGCAGCACCTCGGCGACAACCTCGTGCGTGCCATCTCGCTGCAGGCGACCGACGGACTCGTCCGCGGCACCGTGGTGCAGGACACCGGCGCGGCGATCTCCGTGCCTGTCGGCGACGGCGTCAAGGGCCACATCTTCAACGTCCTGGGCAAGCCGCTCGACGTCGAGGAATCGGCGCTCGAGATCACCGAGCGCTGGCCCATCCACCGCAAGGCGCCGAGCTTCGCGTCCCTCGAGGGCTCCACCGAGATGCTCGAGACGGGCATCAAGGTCATCGACCTGCTCACCCCGTACATCAAGGGTGGCAAGATCGGCCTCTTCGGCGGTGCCGGTGTCGGCAAGACCGTCCTCATCCAGGAGATGATCACGCGTGTCGCCCGTAACTTCGGTGGCACCTCGGTCTTCGCCGGTGTCGGTGAGCGCACCCGTGAGGGCAACGACCTCTGGGTCGAGATGGAGGAGGCGGGCGTCCTCAAGGACACCGCCCTCGTGTTCGGCCAGATGGACGAGCCGCCCGGAACGCGCCTGCGCGTGGCACTGTCCGCGCTGACCATGGCGGAGTACTTCCGCGATGTGCAGAACCAGGACGTGCTGCTCTTCATCGACAACATCTTCCGCTTCACCCAGGCCGGCTCCGAGGTCTCGACCCTGCTGGGTCGCATGCCGTCGGCCGTGGGCTACCAGCCGAACCTCGCCGACGAGATGGGCCTCCTGCAGGAGCGCATCACCTCGACGAAGGGCCACTCGATCACGTCCATGCAGGCCATCTACGTGCCTGCGGACGACTACACCGACCCGGCTCCGGCAACCACCTTCGCGCACCTCGATGCGACCACCGAGCTCTCCCGCGAGATCGCGTCCCGTGGCCTCTACCCGGCCGTGGACCCGCTCGCATCGACCTCGCGCATCCTGGACCCGCAGTACATCGGTCACGACCACTACAACACGGCCGTCCGCGTGAAGCAGATCCTCCAGAAGAACAAGGAACTGCAGGACATCATCGCGATCCTCGGTATCGACGAGCTCAGCGAGGAGGACAAGGTGATCGTCGCGCGTGCGCGCCGCATCCAGCAGTTCCTCTCGCAGAACACCTACACCGCCAAGCAGTTCACCGGTGTCGAGGGTTCGACCGTCTCCATCAAGGACACCATCGAAGGCTTCTCGGCCATCTGCAACGGCGACCTCGACCACATCGCGGAGCAGGCGTTCTTCAACGTCGGCGGCCTCGATGACGTCGAGCGCCAGTGGGCCAAGATCCAAGAGCAGACCGGTAAGTAGCACCGATGGCGACACACGGCGAACTCGAGGTCGAAATCGTCGCGGCCGACCACTTCGTGTGGTCGGGTGCGGCGCGAACGGTCAATGCCCGCACCGCGAACGGCCAGATCGGCATCCTGCCGGGTCATGCGCCCATCCTGGCGATCCTCGAGGCAGGCGAACTGTCCGTGGAGCCGGTCAACGGTGAGCGCCTCGTGGTCGGGGTCGACGGCGGCTTCTTCTCGGTCGACTCCAACCGGGTCGTGATCGTGGCGGACAACGCCAGGGTCGGCGGTTCGGTGACCCCGGAATCCGCCTAGGATCCCGAGCGTGGAGGCTCTGGGTGTGACGTTCATCTGCCTTGCGGTCCTGTTCGGCCTGCTCGTGCTCGTGATCGGCGCGTTCCTCCTCCGCCGCTACCAGCTCAACCGTGCTCTCGGCACCTTCGACGCCTCCATCCGCCTCCCTCCCCAGGGTTGGCGGGTGGGGGTTTGTCGTTACACGGACAAACACCTGGAGTGGCTCAGCCTCCTGTCGCTGAGCCCCCTGCCCCGCTTCCGGTTCCTGCGCAGCTCCCTCGAGGTAGAGGGCTGGCGCCCGCCCACCGAGGCTGAGCGCGTGCGGGTTCAGCCCGGCGCGATCATCGTGCACCTGGCCTACGAGGGGGAGTCCTTCGATCTGGCGATGAAGTACGACGTGTATGCCGGTCTCTCCTCCTGGATCGAGGCCGGCCCGGTCATCGGTATCGGCACCTGGCGCTGACCCAGCGGCTCGACGCCGCCGGCGGCGTCGATCAAGGCGCGAAGGGCGTGTCCGTCAGACCCCGAGCGGCCTGATCCAGGTCCCGTTCCGCAGGACACCCTTCAGTTCCAGGTCCTCGGTGACCACCAGCGCGTCGGCGCGCAGGCCACTTCGAAGGCTCCCGACCTCGTCGGCGAGACCCAGTACTCCCGCCGGCACGGCCGTCGCCGAGCGGACCGCGTCCGCGAGGCCGACACCGGCCTGCACCGTGCAGCGCAGGACGTCGAGGAGGCTGCCCGCGCCCCCGGCCAGCGCCCCCGTCGCCGTCAGCACCGCTGATCCGCCGATCACACTCACCTCGCTGCGGCCCAGGCGGTAGGAGCCCGAGGTGCGGCCGGCGGCCGACGTCGAGTCGCTGACGAGGCAGATGTTCTCGCAGCCCGCGATGGTGAAGGCCATGCGGACGGTCTCTGCGTGCAGGTGCACGTTGTCCGCGATCAGTTCGACGGCGATCTCCCCGGCACGGGCGCGCTGCAGGAGGAGCGGAACCGGGCCGGGAGACCGGTGATGGATGCCCGGCATCGCGTTGAACAGGTGGGTTGCCGTCGGCCTCCCGCTGAAGCCGGCGAAGCCAGTCGAGGCGAGTTCCTCGTTGATGAGGTCCAGCGCGGCCGCGGTCTCCTCGGTCGAGCTGTCGGTGTGCCCGATCGACGGGATCACGCCGTGCATCACGAGTTCGTAGACGAGCACGTCGCTGCCCGGCAGCTCCGGGGCGTAGGTCATGGACGCCAGCCTGCCCCGCCCCGCGGTGACGAGCCGGGCGACGTCCTCCTGCGTGGGCAGGAGGAGGAATGCCGGATCGTGCGCTCCGTTGCGCTCCTTCGAGAGGAAGGGGCCCTCGGCGTGGATACCGGCGACGAGGCCGGCCTCGGCCGCATCCGCGAGGCGGGCGAAGGCGGCCTCGAGCTCGTCGAGCGGTGCGGCGCACGTGCTGGCCAGGATCGTCGTCGAGCCGCTGCGGTGCAGGTGGGCGGCGGCCGCCTCGATGTCTGCCGCCGATCCCGACGTGAAGTCCCCGCCGCCCGCGCCGTGGCAGTGCAGGTCGATGAGTCCCGGAAGGATGAGGTGATCGTCCGGCAGGCGCGATCCTGCGTGGTTCCCGTCCGACGGACCCGCCTGCGTGATGCGCGAGCCGTCCCAGCGCAGCACACCGTCGTCGATGATCCCCGCGTCCGTCACCAGTCGTCCGGACAGGGCATCGGAGGTTCCGTGGGGAAGGGCCATGATCCGATTCTAGGCGGTCACCCTTCCTGATACCCGGGGCCGGGCGGGCCCGCATGGGGCGACGCTGCTCCGGAACCGCCGGGCGGCTAGAACAGGCGTGAGGCGCTGTCGTCCACGCCGCGCATGGCGTCGTAGTCCAGCGTGAGGCAGTCGATACCGCGGTCGGTGGCGAGCACGCGTGCCTGCGGTTTGATCTGCTGCGCCGCGAAGACGCCGCGGACAGGCGCCATGATGGGATCCCGGTTCAGGAGTTCGAGGTACCGCGTGAGCTGCTCGACGCCGTCGATGTCGCCGCGCCGCTTGAGCTCGATGGCGACGGTCCGCCCCGCGGAATCGCGCGCGAGGATGTCGACGGGGCCGATGGCCGTCATGTACTCGCGACGGATCAGCGTGAACCCGGCACCGAGGAGTTCGATCTGCTCGGCGAGGAGGCGCTGGAGATCGGCCTCGACGCCGTCCTTGACGAGGCCGGGATCCACGCCGAGGTCGTGGGAGGAGTCGTGGAGCTGCTCACGGATGCTGATGACGAGCCTGTCGTCGCTCTTGCCGTGCTGGACCGTCCAGACCTCCGTGATGCCCTCGGCGCGGTCGGCGTCGTCGGGAGCCGTCACGCGAAGCGTCGCGGGCGGGCTCATCCAGTTCAGCGGCTTGTAGGAGCCGCCGTCCGAGTGCACCAGGACGGAGCCGTCGGACTTCACCATGAGGAGTCGCGTGGCGAGGGGGAGATGGGCGCGGAGGCGGCCGACGTAGTCGACGGAGCAGCGGGCTATGACAAGACGCACGACGAAGACTCTACCGTCCGGAGCGCCGTGGCCCCCGCAGGGCCGGAGCGGACGGGTACGGTCCGGATGGCAGACTGGGAGGGTGCCCCGTTCCAACCGACCGAACCGCCCGCGCGGGTCCTCCCGGCCCAAGTGGGCCGCCCCGCCGGAGCTGGACCTCGAACGTGCCCGGGCAGGCCTGCCCCAGCGCGAGTCGGCGCCCGACGGCGACTGGTCCGTCCGGCGGATCACCGAGCGGAACGCCGCGAAGACCTACACCTGCCCGGGCTGCAACTCGTTCATCCTGCCCGGGATCGCGCACCTCGTGGTCTGGCGGGAGGACTCGTTCTTCGGGACCGAGTCCGCCCTGGCCGATCGCCGCCACTGGCACGTCCGGTGCTGGCAGACGCGCAGCTTCCGGTACTGAGGCGCCGCCGAGGGCCGAACCCGCGACGGGCCGCGACGGTCCGCGCCCGCCTAGACTGGACGGATGGCCAGCAGCGAGACTCCCGAGTACACCTTCACGTCCAGCGGTGAGGCGATCGAGATCCGGGCCTCGACGGTCCTGCCTGCGGATCGCCGGAACATCGAGCTGCGGACGGCCGACGGACTCACGCTGGTGGGGGAGTACGCCGCCCCTGCCGGGGGCCGGTCACCGAAGGCCACGCTCGTCACCCTGCACCCCCTGCCGACGCACGGCGGCTTCATGGACTCGCACGTCTACAGGAAGGCGTCCTTCCGCCTCCCGGCCCTCGCGGACATCGCCGTCCTGCGGTTCAACACCCGCGGAACCTGCTCGCCGAGGGGCTGCAGCGAGGGAGCGTTCGACGGCGGGGACGGCGAGCGGCTCGATCTCCAGGCCGCCGTCGAGTGGGCCGTCGCCGAAGGCCTCCACGATATCTGGCTCGTCGGCTGGTCCTTCGGCACGGAACTGTGCCTCAAGTACGGGGCGCAGGATCCCGTGGCGGAGCTCATCGAGGGCGCCATCCTGCTCTCCCCTCCGCTGCACCGCGCCGGCGACGCCGATCTCGACGCCTGGGGCGCGAGCGGGTTGCCGCTGAAGGTCCTCGTCCCCGAGTTCGACGACTACCTCGTGCCCGAGGACGCCGCGGCACGGTTCGCGCGGGTACCGCAGGCGGACGTGACGGGTATCGACGGCGCCAAGCACCTGTGGGTGGGTGAGAAGTACGCGGCCCGCGCGCTCGACGAGATCGTCGCCGTCGTGCGTCCCGAGGTGGCCGTTCCGCTGCCGACCCGGTGGACGGGGCCTGCCGCCGTCGCGCCCTCGCCCCTCACCTCCCGCTGACCACCCTCGGACCGACCCGCCGGCCGATCCGCCGGCCGATCCGCCGGCCGATCCGTCGGCGCTACTGGCTGTCCTGCCGTGCGATGAAGACCTCCTTGAGGAGCAGCATGACGGCCGCGGCGGTCGGGATGGCGATCAGGGCGCCGAGCACGCCCAGGAGGCTTCCGCCGGCGATGACCGCGATGACCGCGACGGCACCCGGGACCGCCACCGCGCGCTGCATGATGCGGGGCGAGATGAAGTAGGCCTCGAACTGGAGGTAGGCGACGTAGGGGATGGCGAACAGCAGGGCTGTGTGCCAGCCGACGGTGAGGGCGATCAGGCTCACGAGAACCGCGGCGATCGTCCCGCCGACCAGCGGGATGAAGGCCAGGAGCGCGACGACGAAGGCCAGGAGGACCGAGAAGGGGACGTCCGCGATGGACATCACGATGAAGGCGAAGGTCCCGTTGAGGAGGGCGACGCACGCCTGTCCGATCACGTACATGCCGACGCTGCGCGTGATCTCCTCGGACAGGACCTCGACCCGCGGCCTGCGCGACCGCGGAGCCAGCCGGTACGCCCACTTCTTCATCCCGGGCAGCGAGGCGAGGAAGTAGAGCGCGAGGACCAGGACCACGAGGGTGCCGAAGAGTCCGTTGAGGATGACCGACCCGACGCCCAGCACCCCACCGAAGATCCCGCCGACGGCCTCGCTGTTCGCGAAGAACCGGTCGATCTCGGAGCTGACGCGGTCGCGCAGCTGGAACTGGGTGTCCAGGGTGGTGAAGAACTCCGAGCTGAGGAAGTCGTCGGCGTAGCCGGGAGCGCGGTCCACGATCTGCGAGGTCTGGCTGACGATCGTCGGAATCAGGAGCGCGAAGAACCCGGCGACGATCCCCACGAGGATGGAGAGGGCCACCGCGATTCCCGCGGGACGGGGGACGTGCTTCGTCTCGAGCCAGCGGACGATCGGGTCCAGCCCGAGGGCGATGAACAGCGCGGCGCCGATCCAGACCAGCAGTTCACCCACGTTGGTGATGATGAAGAAGGCCAACAGGGCCAGACCGACGCCGACGCTCATCATGAAGCCGAAGTGGATGGGGTGGGTGCGCATGCTGCGTGAGTAGGCACCGCCGAACTTGAGCCGCTCGTCGGTCAGGCTGACGTCGGGGTCGACGGCGACGGGGCCGCGGTCGATCTCCGGCGGGAACTCGAAGCGCGGACGGGGCTGCGCCGAAGGCAGTGACCGGCGGGCGAGGGAGAACAGCGAGCGCAGGGTGGACGGCTGGGCGGTCGGGGTGGCGGGCCGCTCGGCGGCGGGCGATGCATCCTCGCCGGTGGCGACGGACTCGGGCCGTGGAAGCGGCTGATCGAGTGGGACGTCCTGGTGGTCTGTCAACGAAGAGCTCTGCTTTCACGTGAGCGGTGCCTCCACCGCGGTCTAGCGAAACCCTAACAGTCGGGCCTCGCCGCGGAGGTGCTTGACGCGGACGCCGAGGCCGGGCTGGGCGAGCATCTCCCGGGGTGAGGCACCGCACATGCCCCGCGGACCCGTGCAGAACTTCGTTACCATTGGGTGATCATTCCTGAGCAGGTCACGGGCTGCATGCCGGACCGCCAGAGCGGAGGGGGCCACGTGGTCCGCCGTAACGGACGACGATAGGCAATCAGTGCGCGTGAAGACAGCAGTTCCGATCATCGTGGCAGGGCTCCTGCTGATGCTCCTGGGCATCGGGCAGCGGACGGTGTGGGCACCCGCGGAGACGGTGACGGCAAGCGTCGCGCAGGATGCGCAGGCCGCCCCGGTCACGGTGATCGAGCCGGGTGCACGCGGAAGCGCCGACGGAGCCGTCGAGGTGACGGTGACCGCGGACGGGCCGTTCACGCTCGCGGTCGGCAGGACGTCCGATATCGAGGCGTGGGTGGGGGAGGCGGCCCACCTGGATGTCACCGGTGTCAGTGAGGACACCCTGTCCAGCGAGCGGATCGACGGCGAGGAGACGGTGCCCGATCCGAGCGGGAGCGACCTGTGGATCAGCGAGGAGCCCGGGGATGGGAGCCTGACCTACCGCTGGACCGAGCCCCTCGAGGGTGACTGGTCGATCCTCCTCGCGGCGGACGGTGAGGCGCCTGCACCCACCGAGGTGTCCGTCACGCGACCGAATGACCGATCCACCCCCTTCGCCCTGCCCCTGATCATCGGTGGCGCGCTCGTCGTCGTCCTCGGTATCGCCCTGCTCTTCATCGCGCCGCGCTCCCCCGGGAGCGGAGGCCCGCGAGGCAACGGCCGCGAGCCCGTCGAGGGAACGAGGGCGTATGCGCGACGCCACCGGCAGGCCGGGGTGAAGGGTGCAGCGTCGTCCGTCGCCGCACCCGCCGCCGTCGTCGTCGCGGGTCTTGTCGGCGCCGGATCGTTCCTGGGGATCGCTCCGGGCATGGCGACCACATCGCCGTCACCATCGGCCTCGTCCGGCGCGTCGAGCAGTCCCTCCGTCTCTGCCGATCCCTCCGTCTCTGCCGATCCCTCCGCCTCCGCCGAGCCGACGTCCGTCCAGGGCGGCGCACCCTCGGCCGGAAGCGACGCGAGCGGACCGCCGGTCGTGCTCGAGAGCCAGCTGGAGCGCATCCTCGGCTCGGTCGCCTCGACCGTCGCGGACGCCGACGCCGCATCCGATGCCGACCGCCTGGAGCCCCGTGTCGCAGGAGCCGCGCTGGAGCTCCGCACTGCTTCCTATGCAGTGGCAGCAAAGGACGCCAAGGCGACGGCGCCCGTCCCGGTCGCCGACGCACCGCTGCTGCTCCAGATGATCCCGACGGGCACGGAATGGCCGCGGACCGTCGTCGCGCTGACGCAGGGCGACGACAACCCGGTGCCGCAGGCGCTCCTGCTGGTGCAGGAGACACCCCGGGACAACTACCGGCTGATGTCCGCCGTACAGATGCTCCCGGGCAGCACCTTCCCCTCGGCACCCGCTTCCGGAGCCACCGGGCCCGTCCCCCTGGACACTGCAGGGGCGCTCGCCACGGCTCCGCAGGCCGCCGTCGATTCCATCGCCGATTTCCTCACGAAGCCCTCGGGGGCCAACGCCGAGACGTTCGAGGAGAACTCCTTCGCCGAGGCCATCACGGAGTTCCAGTCCGGCGTCGTCGCGGACCCGGGCAACAAGGCCGCCAAGATCACCTTCACGCACGCCGCGGAGGAAGACGGGACCCATGCGCTCCTGACCGGAGACGGCGGTGCGATGGTCTTCGGATATCTCACCCACACCTACACCAGCCTTCCGAAGGGCGAGGGTGACACGATCGACCTCAAGGGGACCGTGTACCAGGCGCTCACCGGGAAGGGCGTCAGCACCAAGGGGATCGACGTCAACTACGGCGAGGCGGTCATGATGTACGTACCCCCGGCCGGCAGCGATGACAGGATCCGTGTCATCGGTGCCGCGCAGCAGCTGGTATCCGCCACCCTGCGCTGACGCACCCCGAGCCCGTAGAGCCATCCACCACCAGCAGTCCGCCAGAGAGAGGCAGAGCATTGTCCACACCAGCACAGCGGGGCGGAATGCCGCCGTCGAGCATGAACCTGCGGGGAGCGGTGGACCTGTCCGCCCTGAAGGCGCGCGCGGATGCGGCGGCACGACCCGCCCCGGCACGTCCGGCTTCCGCCGCCCCGAGTCCCTACGTGGTCGAGGTGACCGAGCAGACCTTCCCGCAGCTCGTGCAGCTCTCGTCCCAGGTGCCCGTCGTCGTGAACCTGCGCGCCATCTGGAGTGACCAGTCCAACCAGGTCACCGCGGTGCTCGAGGCGGCAACAGTGGCGGCGGACGGCAGCATGCTGCTCGCGAACGTCGACCTGCAGGCGCAGCCTCAGATCGCCCAGGCCTTCCAGGCGCAGGGCGCACCGACCGTCGTCGCCGTGGTCAAGGGCCAGCCGGTCCCGCTGTTCGAGGGCGCACTGCCCGAGCAGCAGATCCTCGCCTACCTCGACGAGCTGATGAAGGTCGCCGAAGCCAACGGAGTGACCGGGAGCCTCAATGACGGCTCGCAGCCCGCACCGGCCGAGGCCGAAAAGCCGCCGCTGCCACCACTGCACCAGGAAGCCTTCGACGCGATCGAGGAGGGCGACTACCCGACGGCGGCAGCCGCCTACCGCCGTGCGCTCGCGGAGCAGCCGGCCGACGCCGATGCCAAGGCCGGGCTCGCGCAGGTGGAGCTGATGCAGCGCGTGCAGGATCTCGACGCCGCGGACGTGCGACGGCGCGGGGCGGACGGTCCCGACGACGTGCAGGCCCAGCTCGCGGTCGCCGACCTGGACCTGACGGGCGGGCACGTCGAGGACGCGTTCCAGCGCGTGATCACCTTCATCGGCCGCACCGCCGGGGAGGACAGGGAGACGGCACGCAAGCGGCTCCTCGACCTGTTCGACGTCGTCGGCGTGACCGACCCCCGCGTCGTGAAGGCGCGTGGTGCCCTCGCGCGCGCCCTGTTCTAGCCCCTGCCCCACCCCTGGACGAGACCTCCCGCGAAGGACACCATGACCCACGCCGCCCCGCCGACCGGCACCGCCGGCCTCTTCGACCCCATCACCCTCCGATCGCTCGAGCTTCCGCATCGCGGCTGGGTGGCGGCCATGTGCCAGTACTCGTGCGACCCTGCGGTCGCCCCCGGCGTCCCCACCGACTGGCACCTCGTCCACCTCGGCCAGTTCGCCACCGGAGGCGCCGCCCTGATCATCACGGAGGCGGCCGCCGTCAGCCATGAGGGCATGATCAGCCCGCGAGACGCCGGGATCTGGACGCAGGAGCAGGCCGATGCGTGGCGCAGGATCAACGACTTCGTCCACGAGCACAGCGCCGTGGGGACGAAGACGGCCATCCAGCTGGCCCACGCGGGGCGCAAGGCGTCCACCTACTGGCCCTTCAGCGGCAGGCGCAACTCGGTTCCCGCGGCCGAGGGCGGCTGGGAGACCGTCGGCCCGACCGACGAGGCGTTCGGCTCGTACGCCGCGCCCCGGGCGATGACCGAGGAGGACATCGCGAAGGTCATCGCCGACTTCCGCGCCGCTGCGGCGCTGGCCGTGGGTGCCGGTTTCGACACCATGGAGATCCACGCGGCCCACGGCTACCTGCTGCACCAGTTCCTCTCGCCCCTGGTCAACACCCGGACGGACGGGTGGGGTGGCTCGGAGGAGGCACGCTTCCGTCTGACACTCGAGGTGGTCCGCGAGGTGCGGCGGGTCATCCCGGAGACCATGCCGCTGCTCCTGCGCATCTCGGCCTCCGACTGGACCGACGGCGGGATCGACGGTGCGGTCTCGGCGAGGCTCGCGAAGCGTGCGGCGGAGGAGGGCGTGGACTTCGTCGACGTCTCCTCGGGCGGCGCGGTCCCGGCAGCCACGATCCCCGTCGGGCCGGGCTACCAGGTCGCGCTCGCCGAGGAGGTGCGCGCTTCCGGGGTACCTACCGGCGCCGTCGGGCTCATCAGCGACGCACGTCAGGCGGACGCCGTCGTGCGCGAGGACCGTGCCGACGTCGTCCTGATCGCGCGTGCGGCGCTGCGTGATCCGCACTGGTGGATGCGTGCGGCCCACGAGCTGGGCCACGAGCTCGTGCCCGCGCCGCAGTACGAGCGGGCCGGAGCGTTCTGACCGGGCGCCGCGATAGAGGAACCGGGTCGGCTTCTCCTCCTTTGGGATGACGAGTGGGCCGCGCACGCGTTGCTAGCGTGGATCCATGAGCTCCCTCGTGCCTCCTCCGTCCGATGAGAACAACCCCGAGGCGAAGGCCGGTACAGCGGCGCTGAGCATCCGCGGTCTCGCCAAGCGGTTCGGCGAGAAGATCGCCGTCAACGGTGTCGACCTCGAGGTCCCGTCCGGTTCCTTCTACGGGCTGGTGGGGCCCAACGGGGCCGGCAAGACCACGACGCTCTCGATGGCGACAGGTCTCCTCCGTCCGGACTACGGGCAGGCGCTCGTCCACGGCGTGGACGTCTGGGGGCAGCCGCTCGAGGCGAAGAAGCTGATGGGCATCCTGCCCGACGGCGTCCGCCTGTTCGACCGGCTCACGGGAGAACAGCTCGTGACCTACGCCGGCCTCCTGCGGGGGATGGACCGGGACACCGTGGTCGAGCGCACGGGTGACCTCCTGCGGGCGCTCGACCTCACACAGGATGCCGGGACGCTGGTGGTCGACTACTCCGCCGGCATGACGAAGAAGATCGCCCTCGCCTCCGCGCTGATCCACGCGCCGAAGCTCCTCGTCCTCGACGAACCCTTTGAATCCGTCGATCCGGTGTCTGCGGCGAACATCCGCGACATCCTCAGCGGGTACGTGCGATCCGGCGGGTCCGTGATCGTCTCCAGCCACGTGATGGATCTGGTGCAGCGCATGTGCGACCACGTCGCGGTCATCGCCGCCGGGACCGTGCTCGCGGCCGGGACGATCGACGAGGTCCGGGGGAACGGCTCGCTCGAGGACCGTTTCGTGGAACTCGTCGGCGGGCGTACGACGTCGGAAGGCCTGTCATGGTTGCGGACCTCCTGAGACTGAAGCTCCTCCTGCTGCGCAACTCCTTCCGACGCAGCACCGCGCAGCTCGTCGGGGTGATCCTCGGAGGACTGTACGGCCTCGGTATCCTCGGCTTCATCGTCGTCGGCCTGGTGGTCCTCGGCTCGGCCGACCTCGAGCTCATCCGCACCATCCTGGTGATCGGCGGTTCGGCGACGGTTCTCGGCTGGATCATCATCCCGATCGCCGCGACCGGCATCGACATGACACTGGACCCCGCCCGATTCGTCACGTTCGCCATCCCGATGCGACAGCTCCTCGCCGGACTGGTGCTCGGGGGCGTGGCCGGGATCCCCGGCATCATCACGCTCGTCGCGAGCCTCGCGCAGGTGCTGACCTGGATCCGCTATCCCGCTGCGGCGGCCATGGCGCTGGTCTGCGCGATGATCGCCGTCCTGCTCTGCGTGGTGGCGTCCCGACTCGTCACGACGGCGGTGTCCTCGATGACCGGGTCCCGGCGCTTCAAGGACGTCAACGGGATCGTCGCCTTCATCCCGCTGCTCTTCCTCGGGCCCATCATCGGTGGCGTGACAGCAGGGTTTCAGAACTCGCCCGGCTTCGCCGCGAAGCTCGCGGATGTGCTGGCCTGGACCCCGCTCGGTGCCCTATGGGCAGCTCCGGCCGACGTCGCCGCCGGCGCTCCGGGACTCGGCGTCGTCCGGCTCCTCATCGGAGCCGGCACGCTGGCGTTGTTCGTCCTCCTGTGGAGACGCAGCCTCAGCCACGCCCTGGTGACGCCGCCGTACAACGCGGTCGCCAAGCGGGCGGGCGGCAACCTCGGTTTCCTCGGGCGATTCCCGGCAACACCGGCGGGCGCCATCGCCGCGCGGGCGCTGACCTACTGGTTCAGGGATCCCCGGTACTTCGCGTCACTGGTGGTGATCCCGTTCATCGCCGTTCTGCTGTTCTTCTCGGGCGGCACGACCGGCGGTGCCTTCGCTTTCCTCGGGCCCATCACGGCGTTCCTGATGGCCTGGTCCATCTCCGCCGACATCTCCTACGACAACACGGCGTTCAGCCTGCATCTCTCCACCGGTGTCCGCGGGCGGGACGACCGCCTGGGCCGGGCGGTGGCGCTGCTGGTGTTCGCGGTGCCGATCACGCTGGTCTTCACGGTCGTCCCGCTCGTGATCGCGGGACGGATCGGCGATCTGCCGGCGATGCTCGGACTTTCGCTGGGCCTGCTCCTCACGGGAGCGGGACTGTCCAGCATCGTCTCCGCGAGGTACACCTACAACGTGCCGTTGCCGGGGGAGAGCGCTTTCAAGACGCCGCCCGGAACCAACTTCATGATGTTCGCGGTGCAGTTCATCGGCTGGTTCGTGATGCTGGTGCTGGCGCTGCCGGAGATCGTCCTCGCGATCGTGTACCTCGTCAGCGGCGATGCCCTGTTCGGGTGGCTCGCGCTGGCGGTAGGGGTGGTGCTGGGCGGTGTGCTGCTCGTGGTCGGTCTACGGGTGGGTGGCCGCTGGTACGACCGGCGTGCTCCCGAGCTGCTGCTGGCGGTGTCGGCGAACCGCTGAGTGCTCGTCGCCGGTGTTGACGACGTTGCTGTTGGTGACGTTGCTGTTGGCATGCGGCTCCTGGGGCTTCCCCCTCTCCGCTGGTGCCGGTTGTGCATAACGGAGGGGCGGAAAAAGCGCCACGCTATGCTGTTGGGCATTCGAGTGCCGGGCGAGTGCGATGGAGGAGTCCCGTGGTCTTTGTTCGTACGGACGGCCAGGGACACGGGCGTGTAGCTGCGGCGCTCGCAGGCGGTGCAGTGGCGGTCATGTTGCTGTCCGGTTGCCAGGGCGACGCCGAGCCAGCCCCCATGGCGACGGCCTCCGGTGGTCAGCCCTCCGCCTCGGCAACCACGGTCGGTGAAGGGCCCTCGGCTTCACCGACCGCCGCGGCGACTCTTCAGCCTTCTCCTGCCTCGTCCGCCGGCCCCGCCACCAATCTGCCGGTTCCGGTCAAGCCGGCCCTCGCCGGTGAGAACACGGCAGAGGGCCTCGAGGCCTTCACGAAGTACTGGTTCGAGTTGTTCTCCTATGGGTACGAGACGAACGACTGGGCGCCCTTCGAGGCGGTCACTGATCCTGGATGTAGAACATGTGCTAAGTACGTGGACATAGTTCAGAGCGTATACGAGAAAAGTCAGTATATTGAAGGCGGAGAATTTCAAGTTGGCGACTTTGACACTGATTTTATATTAAATACCCAGGGCTCAGTTCAAGCGTTTGTTTCAAACGGCCAGTCCAACATCACGTTCTACAGTGCAAGCGGTGAGGCAATTAGAACTGACACTGCTCCAGCGCCTGTAGTTGACGTAATCTTCGCTGTCTTCACTGATGATGCTTGGGTACTACTTGACTATGGGAAGCCCGAGGGCACCTAATGCGGGTACTCAAATTAGCTGCTCTGATATTTGTGCTTCCAAGCTTACAATCACTCGGTAACTCGAGCAGCTTTGCTTTTGATGATGAACCGCCAAGTGCTTTCGTGTCAGAAGGATCGTTTTCGGCCGTATCAAGTAAACAGACGCTCAAGCTGCGTTCTGGCGAAGCCAAGCTAACTCAACCAGCCGCTCAATACACCTCGGTTGAGGCTCTTCCACTCCCGGATGACGGTATCGAGTACACCTACGTTCGTGCCTGCACATCGGGTGCCGGTAACGATCTGGATCCTGCCCAATGTCCTCGTATCGACGCTCGATGCGACGCTCAGGAGGGCGGCGTCCTCGTGAACTGGATCGAGGTCAACAGCAACGTGCAGCCGGCGTCGCAGACCCCGACCGGACGCTCGTCGTGCATGTATCCCGGCGCGCCGCCTGAGCCTCCGATCGAGGGACCAGCGGCTCCCGCCGCTGAGGAGGCACCGATCGTCATCACGCTCGAGGAGTTCCAGAAGCAGCCCGTCCTCGCTGCGACGATCATCTCGCAGCCCTTGAACTTCGGGCTGAAGAACGCCCATTCCAACGTCTATGCCGAAGCCGCTGAGCAGGAGTTCACCTTCGACTTCCGGGATGCGACCATCGTGCTCAAAGCCCGGCCCATCGCCTACCAATGGTCCTACGGCGATGGAACACGCCTGACCACGTCAGTTCCCGGCGGGCCGGTTGCAGGCAATACTTTCGATACCCAGACCCCGACGAGTCACCAGTATGCGGACACCGGCGACTTCCAACTCACGCTGACCACACTGTTCGCGGGGGACTACTCGGTGGACGGCGGCCCTTTCCAGCCCGTGGCCGGCGAAGCTGCCGTGGTCTCGGACCCGCACCTGATGAGCATCTGGCGCACACAGGGCAACAGCGTGAGCGAGAACTGCATTGAGAACCCCAGTGGGATCGGCTGCGAGGCCCCGACCCGCTGATCTCGGCTGACGGTCTCAGGTGAGAAGAGGATCGACCGCGTCGACGTACGTGTTGTTGGCGGGCGAGTGCGCCGTCAATCTTCCTGCCTCGTCCTGCGTGTAGCGCCAGACACCTTCGGACTTCAGGTGATGGTGCTTGCGGCACAGATGAGCGAGATTCGTGTGGTCCGTGCGCCCCGTCTGGGACCAGGGCGTGGTGTGGTCGAGCTCGCAGCGGGAAGCAGGCGTGGTGCAGCCCGGATGTCTGCACGTCTGGTCGCGCACACGCAGCCATCGCTTGAGGTCGGCGGGAACCGCATAGCTGCTACGACCGACGCTCAGGACGGCTCCTGATTCAGGGTGCGTCAGAAGACGGGTGAAGGAGGGGGCATGTGCGGCCAGTCGCCGGGCGACAGCCGCCGGGATGGGCCCGTAGCCCTCAAGATCGGCCGGAGTGTCGTCGACACCCAGAAGTGTCAGGACCGGCACGGTCACGTTGATGTGGGCGCGGACACGGGGTTGCCCCTGAGTCTGTACGGCGTCGTCGCAAAGCTCATCCCATTCGAGCACGGCACTCGGCGTCAACTCGGAGGAAGCCCCGCAGACGGTGCCGGTAGGGCTGTCGGAATGACCGGGCCCTGGTGTCCCTGCTCCATCTCGGGCACGCACCCCTCCGGGTGTGCAGGTGCCAGTCGCAAAGCGGTGATGAGGTGTGACGAGAAGCAGGTGAGTGAGGGTGTCTGCACGCAGGTGCGGAAGGGTGCGCGACTCCTGCGGTGCCTGTTGCTGCCGGGCAAGGCGAGTGAGCTGCGCGTCGATGGCGGAAGCATCGGCCGCCGGGAGGTAGGCGTGGAGCCAGGCCATGGCGTCGTCCGCAGGCTCGAAGTCGACACGACGGTACTGGGCAGCCGCGCGGGCGCGGTCATCGAGGTGTTCCGGGTGCAAACGGGTGCGCAGGCGCCGGGCACGGTAGGCGAGGCGGGAAACCGTGGTGGCTTCCGCGACGGGGAGGAGGGAGCGTTCCATCTCCATGGCGGTGGCGTGGGGCAGGCCGGCGTATTCGTGCAGCAGGGCTGTGGTGTGGGACCACGAGATAGTACCTGAGCGGAGCGCGCGGAGAGTATCGGGATGATGATTCGTCAGGACGGCCGCATGGTGGACGAGTCGGTGTGCCGTGCGTTCGGAGATGCGAAGCAGGCACGCGATCTCGGTGGTGGTTGTCGTGTCCGCCAAATTACTCCGTCGTTCGATGACCACGGGACCGTCGACAGTTCCGCTGTCCGCGGGGCCGCTCGCACCGTCTGTCCTGGACGACGTATCCGGCTCTGCTGAGCCGAGCGCAGAAGTCGCGCCGTCGAACGTGGTCCTCGACGCGGCTCTACTGTGTGGTGTTGCTGCGAAGGACCGGCGTAGAGCGCGATGTTCGAACACAGCTCGCATCCGTTCGACCGAGCAGGCGATTTCGGCGTCGACACGGGCTTTCTCGGAATTCAGGGCGAGGAGAAGAGCGGATATCTGCTCAAGTTCCTTCAGGTCCTCCGAATTCGTGTTCATGTCTCATTTTCTCTCCTCCCACGGACATTCCTGCCCCTTCCTCCCATCGGCATTCCTGCCATTGAGACCGTGCTCATTCAGGGGTCCCACTCGTTGTTCGCTACCTTCGTTCAGGAGCGGTCGCTCAATGCGACGCCGCCGGAAGGGTGGGACAGCGGACGCCTGAAGAGGTGCGCCGCCCGGAGTCGATCGGAGCCGCCCGGCACCGCCGAACGGCGCTCGGACCCGCGTTCGTCCACCTGACCGCTGAGAGACCGAGCGATAGACTGGGGCCATGACGATGCCTCCCGACCCCTTCGCAAATGATCCCTCCGACGCGGGTGTGGGCGGTTCGACCGCCACGCTCGAACGCGAGGAACTTCAGCAGGAAGTCGAACCCGGAGATGCCGAGCGGTTCGCCCACTATGTCCGCAAGGAGAAGATCATGGAATCCGCCTTCACCGGCGAGCCCGTGATCGCTCTGTGCGGGAAGGTGTGGACGCCCGGTCGCGATCCCGAGAAGTTTCCGGTCTGCCCCGAGTGCAAGGAGATCTACAACGGGCTCCGACCCGGTGGGGACGACAAGCCCAAGAAGTAGGGCCGGCGCTCGCGACCGTGTGCGATAGCTCCCGGTCGCCGAGTCGGTGCGCTGTGGTCAGCTCGTGCAGCAGGGCAGACTCCCTGGCGAACCATCGGACATGGTCCGGTGAGTCAGCGGGTGACGGTCGACCACGCGCCGGTGACCGTCGTGGCAGAACGACACGTCGCCTCGGACCGCAGATCGACGACAGTTCACCCGCCGGGGTTCAGGGCCGATCCGTACCTCCACGGCTCTATTGAGGACGGCGCACCGCCACGATCCGTGATGCCGGGAATGACCTGTCGCAGGGTCTTCCGAACCTGGACCGGGCTGCATCCGGTGAGGATCTGCGCCCAGCAGGGAGACAGCACAAATCCACAATCAGCAGAACAGGTGCCATGAGCAAGGCCAGCGGCAAGACCCCGGGCGACGGCAAGGGCAAGCAACCAGGAGCGATGTCCCCCGAGCTGCGCCCGCTCACCATCGGCATCCTCGCGATCATCACCTGCGCCGCCTTCGAGGCGATGGCGGTGGTCACCGCCATGCCGTCGGTAGCGCGCGAGCTCTCCGGGGAGTCGAGCTACGGCCTGGCCTTCTCGATGTACCTCACGGCATCCCTGCTCGGCACCGTGGTCGCGGGCTCCTGGTGTGACCGCAGGGGACCGCGTCCGGCGTTGGCCGTGGGCATGGCCCTCATGATCCTCGGACTCCTGGCAGCGGGAGCCGCCCCCGTGTTCTGGCTCGTGACGGTGGGCCGCGCGATCTCCGGCCTCGGCGGCGGGTTCATGATCGTCGCCGTCTACGTGGTGATCGGCAGGTCCTTCCCGCAGCAGGCACAACCCGTGGTGTTCGGCTGGCTGGCCGCGGCCTGGGTACTTCCGGCGCTGATCGGACCCGTGGTCTCCGGTTTCGTGACCGAGAAGTTCGGCTGGCGCTGGGTGTTCCTCGGGGTGGCTCCCGTGGTCCTCGCCGCAGTGGTCATCGTCTGGCCGAAGACGAGGCAGCTCGGACCCATCGGGGCGCCCGAGGCCGGTTCCGCGAGGGCGCAAACCCTGCGCGGCCTGGCGCTCGCCGGCGGGGTCTTCGCCGCGCAGTGGGCCGTGGTCCGTCTTGCCGACACGGAAGCTCCCGGCGCCGGGCTGGTCGCCGGACTGGCGTCGCTCGCTCTGGCGGGCATCGTCGTCGTTCTCCTGGTCCTCCCTGCGCTCCTGCCGCCGGGCACCCTCGTCCTCGCACGCGGCCTGCCGAGTGTCATCGCCACGCGCGGGCTCGTGAACGTGGCGTTCTTCGGCACCGAGGCGTTCATCCCGCTGATGCTGGTGAGCTCGCGGGACATCAGTGCCGGCACCGCGGGTCTGACGCTGAGTGCCGGGGCGCTCGGGTGGAGTGCGGGCTCCTTCGTCCAGGCCCGCGTGACCTTCGAGCGCGGCTGGCTCCTCGTCGCGGGCTCCTCGATCCTGTCGCTGAGCCTGGGCGGCTTCGCACTCGCGACGGCCGTCGAAGCGCCGCTCTGGGTGCTCGCCGTCGTCTGGGGTCTCTCCGGATTCGCGATGGGCATGACGCTCTCCAGCACCTCCGTCCTGGTCCTGAAACTCTCGCCGACCACCGAGCAGGGCCGGAACTCCGCTGCCCTCCAGATCTCCGACCAGCTCGGGGGAGTGATCGGCACGGCGGGTGCAGGGGCACTGTTCGCCCTCCTGCACGACGACGGGAATCCGGGACACGTGCCCACGTTCGTTGCGATCTGGCTGGCTCTGTGGGTGTCCACGGCAGCAGGTATAGTTTCGGGTCTGAGAGGGGCCAGGGCATCGGATGCCGCCCCCACCTCGACCCCCAGCAAGTCAATGGAAGGTACTGTCCCGGCGTGAGTAATGACACCCTGTTCGGTGCCGGCGCAGCCCTGCCCCCCGCCTACCCGGAACGTGCGGCCTGGGGTACGGCCCCCAAGCTGCGCCAGTGGCAGAGCGAAGCGCTGGAGAAGTACTTCACCGATTCGCCGAGCGATTTCCTCGCCGTGGCGACTCCCGGCGCGGGCAAGACGACCTTCGCTCTCCGCGTGGCCACCGAACTCGTGGACCGCGGGATCGTCAACCGGATCACCGTCGTCGCCCCGACCGACCACCTCAAGCGCCAGTGGGCCGACGCCGCCGCACGCGTGGGTCTCGCGATCGACCCGAACTTCAAGAACGCCGACGGCCGCCACGGCGGAGCCTTCATCGGCGTCGCCGTGACCTACGCGCAGGTGGCGAGCAAACCGATGCTCCACCGCGCCAAGACCGAGGCCGCCCGCACGCTCGTCATCCTCGACGAGATCCACCACGGCGGCGACGCCCTCTCGTGGGGCGACGGCATCCGGGAGGCCTTCGAACCGGCAGCGCGCCGGCTCGCCCTCACCGGGACGCCCTTCCGATCCGACACGGCAGCCATCCCGTTCGTCGAGTACGTCGAGGACCGCGACGGCATCCGCCGCTCGAAGGCCGACTACACCTATGGGTACGGCCAGGCGCTGAGGGACCACGTGGTGCGCCCGGTCATGTTCATGGCGTACTCGGGCCAGATGCGCTGGCGCACCAGCGCCGGCGAGGAGATGGCGGCCTCCCTGGGGGAGGCCGCGGTCACGAAGGACATTACGGCGCAGGCGTGGCGGACGGCACTCAACCCGGCCGGCGAGTGGATCCCCGCGGTCCTCGCCGCCGCGGACAAACGGCTCACCGAGGTGCGGCGCACGGTGCACGACGCCGGCGGGCTGGTCATCGCGACGGACCACGACGACGCCCGCGCGTACGCGGGGCAGCTCAAGCGCATCACCGGCGAATCCCCGACGGTCATCCTGTCCGACGACGCGAAGGCGTCGTCGAAGATCGAGGAGTTCTCCGAGGGCGACAAGCGGTGGATGGTCGCCGTCCGCATGGTGTCCGAGGGCGTGGACGTCCCCCGGCTCGCCGTCGGCGTCTACGCCACGTCCACCGCGACGCCGCTGTTCTTCGCGCAGGCGGTGGGGCGCTACGTCCGTGCCCGACGGCGGGGCGAGACCGCGTCGATCTTCCTTCCGTCGGTGCCCAACCTGATGGCCCTCGCCAACCAGCTCGAACTGGAGCGTGACCACGCGCTCGACCGTCCGGAGAAGGACGACGAGGGCTTCGGCCTCGAGGACGGCCTCATGGAGGCGGCGAACCGCGAGGACAAGGCCTCCGACTCGCTGATGAAGCAGAAGTTCGAGGCGTTGGAGTCGCAGGCCTCCTTCGACCGCGTCCTGTTCGACGGCGGAGAGTTCGGCACGGGCGGCGAGATGGGGAGCGAGGACGAACAGGACTTCCTGGGCATCCCGGGGCTCCTCGACGCCGACCAGGTGGGGCAGTTGCTGCGCCAGCGCCAGCACGAGCAGCAGTCGCGCCGGAAGGCCAGAGGGCCTGCTGCGGCGGCTGCGGAACCGCTCGTCGTCGACCACCGGCAGCTCACCGAACTACGGGGTCAGCTGGCGAAGAACGTCTCGGCTTGGGCTGCCCGCACGGGTATGCCCCACGGCCAGGTCCACACGGAGCTGCGACGGCAGTGCGGCGGACCCGCCGTCGCCCAGGCGAATGAGGACCAGCTGCAGCGGCGCCTGCAGAAACTGCAGGACTGGTTCATCGGCAAGAAGTAGGGCCGTCAGGAGACGGCTCGCCGGCTGAGGCAGCGCCTTCACCGAAGAGAGGCCGGCCGCCCAGGCAGGCCGGCCGCGGGGGCAGGGCAGCCGCCGGTGGGAGGTGGGTCGCACAAGCAGCGCTATCAGGGGAAAGAGGCCGGCCGCCCAGGCAGGCCCGCGAAACGACGGAAGGCCGGGCTGCCGCAGCCCGGCCTTCCTGCGTTCTCAGTAGTCAGCGCGCCAGTTCGACACCGGCTGATTCCAGTTCGTCGAGGACGTCGTCGGTCCGCTCGGCATGCACGCCCTTCGTGAGCCCGGTCAGCAGGGTGACGGCGTAACCGGCCTGGAGCGCGTCGAGAGCCGTCGCCCGCACGCAGTAGTCGGTCGCGAGTCCTGCGACGGCGACCTCGTCGACCTCGTGGTCACGCAGCCAGTCGTCCAGCGTCATCGGGTCGTCGTCGCTCTCGGCGGCCCCGCCGCCCAGCTTCTGCTCGCCGGTCGGCACTTCGTCGTCGGGGGCCTTGACGCCCTCGAAGCCCGAGTAGGCCGCCTCAAACTGGCCCTTTCGGAACACGGCGTCGATGCTCTCAGTGTCGAGGTCGCGATGGAAGTCGGAGCCCTTGGTGTCCGCGACGCAGTGGACCGGCCAGGAGTCGACGAAGTCCGGGGCCTCCGAGAAGTGCGCGCCGGGATCGATGTGCCAGTCCTGCGTCGCCACGATGTAGTCGTAGGAGCCGGCCTGCTCGTCGATGTGGTCGCTGATGTCGGCCGCCACCTGGGCGCCGCCCTGCACGGCGAGCGTGCCGCCCTCGCAGAAGTCGTTCTGCACGTCCACGATGATCAGTGCGCGTGTCATGCTGATGCCTCCTCGTACTCGGTGGGGATGACGGGTTCGCCGCGCTGCAGGCGCAGCACTGCTCCGGGCAGCTCGGCGATCGAGTGCGCATGGCGATCGGCTGCGCGCGTGACCGCCTCCGGGCCGGTCCAGCCGGGGAGGACGACGCCGTCCCTGACGAACTGCTGGATGAGCGGGCGGTCGTTGCCGTCGTCGGCCGGTGTCAGGCCGATGCCGACCACCTCGACCTGCGCGGTGCCGTGCTCGTCGAGGCGGCGGAGCGCGTGCTTGATCCCGCCCACGGAGACCTTGTTCTTGGCGGCTTTCGCCACCGGGACGAACCTGCCGTCGTCGTCCTGGCGGCTGACCAGCTTGTAGACCATGCCCGCGGTCGGAGCGCCGGAGCCCGTGACGAGCGACGTCCCGACACCGTAGGAGTCCACGGGCGCGGAGGCGAGGAGGCCGATGGCGAACTCGTCGAGATCCGAGGTTACGACGATCCGGGTCGAATGGTTACCGAGGTCGTCGAGCAGCTGGCGGACCCAGCGTGCCTGGGCCACGAGGTCACCGGAGTCGAGCCGGACGGCTCCGAGCTCCGGTCCGGCCACCTCGACGGCGGTGCGCACACCCTGCTCGACGTCGTACGTGTCCACCAGCAGCGAGGTGCTCCTGCCGAGCGAGGCGACCTGCGCCTCGAACGCCGCGCGCTCCGAATCGTGCAGCAGCGTGAAGGAGTGGGCGGCGGTACCGACTGTCGGGAGGCCGTAGCGCCGTCCGGCCTCGAGGTTGGACGTGCTGGCGAATCCGCCGATGATGGCTGCCCGGGCCGCGGCTACCGCGGACTCCTCGTGCGTGCGCCGAGAGCCCATCTCGATGCACGGACGTCCGGCTGACGCACCCGTCATGCGGGAGGCGGCCGAGGCGATGGCGCTGTCGTGGTTGAGGATGGACAGGACGAGCGTCTCGAGGATGCAGGCCTCGGCGAACGTCGACTCCACCGTGAGGATGGGGGAGTTGGGGAAGAAGGCCTCTCCCTCCGCGTAGCCCGAGATGGAGCCCGTGAAGCGGAAGTCCGCCAGCCACGCGAGCGTGGTGTCGTCGACGATCCCGCGGTCCGAGAGGAAGGCCAGCTGGGCGTCGTCGAACCGGAACGTGGACAGCGCCTCCAGGAGCCGCCCGGTACCGGCGACCACGCCGTAGCGGCGTCCCGCCGGGAGACGCCGCGCGAAGGCCTCGAAGACGGACCGGCGGTGTGCGGCTCCGGAGTGCAGGGAGGCCTGCAGCATGGTGAGTTCGTACTGGTCGGTGAACAGGGCGCTGTTCGGCGCATTCACCAGGGCGTGTGCCGGCGGGGCGGCGGGCGGATCGGTGGTTAGGGCGTCAGTCACCCTCAGAACGATAGCCGTGCGTCCGCTGTGGGAGTACCCGGCCACCGGGCGTCGGTGCCGCGACCTAGAATGAACGCTATGACAGTAGGCTTTGCCACCGGTACCGATACCGAGGAGAAGGTTCGGACGGACGAGAAGACCGATCTGGACCAGCCCTGGGTCGTCGTGGTCTGGAATGATCCCGTGAACCTGATGAGCTATGTGAGCTACGTGTTCCAGTCCTACTTCGGCTACTCGGAGGCCAAGGCCCGCACGCTCATGCTCGAGGTGCACGAGGAGGGGCGCTCCGCCGTCGTGTCCGGTACCCGGGAGAAGGTGGAGCAGGACACCGTGGCCCTCCACTCCTACGGCCTCTGGGCCACCTTCGAAAAAGCCGGAAGCGAGTAGGCCCACCCCATGGCGAAACCCTTCAAATCGACGCGCCGCGGCATCACGGGTGCGCTGGAGCCCGGGGAGGCTCGCCTCCTCGGTGCCCTGCTCGACGACGTCGTGACCATGCTCGAGCCCGACACGGCACCGAGCGAGGATCCGCTGGCCGCCCTGGTGGGCATGTCCGGCGCCGACGCCCAGGCGACGGCGCCCGACGACTCCGCCGTCCGCCGCCTCCTGCCCGACGCCGTCCGGGGTGACGACGACGAGGCCCTCGCCTTCCGCCGCCTGACCGAACGCTCGTTGCGCGAGCAGAAGATCGGAGCCCTCAGGGGGAGCGCGCTGCTCATCGAGTCCAGCCCCATGACCCTGAACGACGATCAGGCGAGGCTTCTGGCGCAGGCACTGAACGACGTGCGCCTGGTCCTCGCGGACCGGCTCTCCATCGAGTCGGAGGAGGACGCCGAGCGCCTCCACGACATCGCCGACTCCAAGGACGTGGACGACGTCGAGTCCTACCTGGCACTCGTGTACAACTTCGTCACCTGGCTGCAGGAGTCCCTCGTCCGGGCCATGCTGAAGGCCGCGCGGCTCGATCGCTGAGCCAGGGGCGATGGTCCGCCTGTGACAAACCCCACGGATCGGCGCGTGGTGTTCACGGGCGGGACGCCATACTCTCGGAGGATCATGAGTCCAGATCGAGCGAACACCGACCGCAGCGAAGCGCCCATCGGCATCTTCGACTCCGGCGTCGGCGGACTGACCGTCGCGAGAGCGGTCATCGACCAGCTTCCCCACGAATCCATCATGTACGTCGGTGACACGGCGAACGGTCCGTACGGTCCGCTGCCCATCGCGCGGGTCCGCGCCCACGCCCTCGGCGTCATGGACGAGCTCGTGGACTCCGGGGTCAAGCTGCTGATCATCGCCTGCAACTCGGCGTCCGCGGCCGTGCTGCGCGACGCCAGGGAACGCTACACCGAGCGGTACGGCATCCCCGTCATCGAGGTCATCCAGCCCGCCGTCCGGCGCGCGGTCGCATCGACGAGATCGGGCCGGATCGGCGTGATCGGCACGTCGGCCACCGTCGGCTCCCGCGCCTACGACGACACCTTCGCCGCCGCTCCACACCTCGAGGTCACCTCCGTGGCCTGCCCCTCGTTCGTCGAGTTCGTCGAGGCGGGCATCACCGGTGGGCCCGCGCTGCTGCGCACGGCCGAGGAGTACCTCGCGCCGCTGAAGGATGTCGGGATCGACACCCTCGTGCTCGGCTGCACCCACTATCCCCTCCTGACGGGCGTCATCTCCTACGTCATGGGCGACGACGTCACGCTCGTCTCCAGTGCCGAGGAGACGGCGAAGGACGTCTACCGGGCGCTCGTGTCCCACGGGCTGGAACGCGACAGCACGGACACCGCCGTCCACCGGTTCATCGCGACGGGTGATGCTGCGAGCTTCGAGGTCCTGGCCCGGCGTTTCCTCGGTCCCGAGGTGCTGTCGGTGCAGCACGTGGACCACGTCGCAGCCCAGTACCCGACCGGCAGCCTGGCGCGCATCACCCCCGAGATGATCGCCGCCGCCGGCTTCCCGCGCGCATGAAGCTCACCATCGTCGGGTGCAGTGGTTCCTTCCCCGGTCCGCAGTCACCGGCCTCCTGCTACCTGCTGAGCGCCGAGTGGCAGGGCCGTACGTGGCGGATCCTGCTCGATCTCGGCAACGGATCCCTCGGCGCCCTCCAGCGGTACATGGACCTCCGCGAGATCGACGGCGTGTTCCTCTCCCACCTGCACCCCGACCACTGCATGGACCTCTGCGGACTGCACGTCGCCGTGCACTGGGATCCCTCGGGCTGGGGCATGCCGCGCATCCCCGTCTGGGGTCCGGCGGCGACGGCCGACCGCATGGCCAGCGCGTACGGGCTCGACCCCGATCCCGGCATGCACGAGGACTTCGACTTCCGTTCCTGGACCGACCGGGCGCCCGTCACGGTGGGTCCGTTCACCGTGACACCGTTCCAGGTGCTGCACCCCATCGACGAGGCCTACGCGCTGCGGGTGGAGGTCGCGGAGACCGACGCCGAGGGCAGCCCGAAGGCGCACGTCCTCACCTACTCCGGGGACACCGACGCCTGCGAGGGCCTCGTCGACGCCGCGCGCGACGCGGACATCTTCCTGTGCGAGGCTGCCTTCCACGAGGGGCGGGACGACGCCATCACGGGCGTCCACCTCACGGGCAAGCGGGCGGGGGACGTCGCCACCCGGGCCTCGGCGAAGCGCCTGCTGCTCACCCACCTGCCGGTATGGAACGACGCCAACCTCGCGGTGAGCGAGGCGCGTGAGAGTTACGACGGCCATCTCGCCGTCGCCGTCGCGGGCGTGTCCTACACGGTCTGAGAAGTCCTGTCCGGCCCGGTCACCGCCCGGGCGCTCCTGCCCGCGGATCGGGGGAGAGGGGCGGCCGGATCACCGCAGGCCCAGCGTGCTCCGGGCTACCTCCCATGACCGCCCGTCTAGACTGGAAATCATGACCTCCGCGAACGCCACGCCCGCCTCCGCCTCCGCTTCCGCCGCAGCACCCGTGGTGCGGGCGGACGGCCGGACTCCCGACCAGCTGCGCAACATCAGCATCACGCGCGGGTGGTCCAAGCAGGCCGAGGGCTCCGCACTCATCGAATTCGGCAACACGCGGGTGCTCTGCACCGCTTCGCTGACCAGTGGCGTGCCGCGCTGGCTGAAGGGCGAGGGCAAGGGCTGGGTCACGGCGGAGTACGCGATGCTGCCGCGCGCCACGAACACGCGGTCCGACCGCGAGTCCGTGAAGGGCAAGATCGGTGGCCGAACGCACGAGATCTCGCGCCTGATCGGACGCTCGCTGCGCTCCATCATCGACACGAAGGCGCTCGGGGAGAACACCATCGTGCTCGACTGCGACGTGCTCCAGGCGGACGGGGGCACCCGCACCGCAGCGATCACCGGGGCCTACGTGGCGCTCGCCGACGCCATCCGCTACGCCAAGGACAAGAAGCTCATCCCGGCGTCGGCGTCCCCGCTGACCGACACCGTCGCCGCCATCAGCGTGGGCATCATCGATGGTGTCCCCATGCTCGATCTGCCCTACGTCGAGGACGTGCGCGCGGAGACGGACATGAACGTCGTCGTCACGGGTTCCGGGACGTTCGTCGAGGTGCAGGGCACGGCCGAGGGGGCACCCTTCGACCGCACCGAACTCGACGCCCTCCTCGACCTGGCCCTGCTCGGTACGGCCCAGCTCGCACAGATCCAGATCGACACGCTGCGGGACACCCACGGTGGCTGACCGACCCGAGCCCCGCCTCGTCCTCGCGACACGCAACGCGGGCAAGCTCCGGGAGCTGAGGGACCTGCTGCGGGGCCAGGTCCCCGGACTCGACGTCGACACGCAGGTCGTCGATGCCGCCGCCGCCGGTGCGCCGGACGTCGTCGAGAGCGGCGTGACCTTCGAGGAGAACGCCCTGCTGAAAGCCGAGCAGACGGCCGCCGCAACCGGCCTGATCGCCGTCGCGGACGACTCCGGCCTGGCCGTTGATGTCCTCGGGGGCGCTCCCGGTATCTTCTCGGCGCGCTGGGCAGGACGTCACGGGGACGACGCCGCCAATCTCGACCTGCTCCTGGCGCAGCTCGCCGACATCCCGGAGGACCGCAGGGGCGCAGCCTTCGTCTGCGCTGCAGCCCTCGCGCGCCCGCGGGTTGCGGGCGGGCACACCGAGCGCGGCGAACTGCGCGGGTCGCTACTGGTGGCCCCCCGCGGCGAGGGTGGGTTCGGATACGATCCGATCCTCGTCCCGGCCGGCCTCGACCGCAGCTGCGCCGAACTGACACGTGACGAGAAGAACGCCATCAGCCACCGGGGCATCGCCTTCCGGGCCCTCCTGCCGCACCTTGTCGACGCGCTGTCCTGAGCCGGACCGACACACCCCCGAACAGCACGCAGCGACACCCGAGCAACCAGCAGTACTGACCGACGAAGAACGGCGTCACCGACGCCGGCCAGCACCGGCCGTCCCGCAGGGCGGACCTCGAGAGGGACGGACACCACCGTGAGCATCATCCAGGCAGCCCAGGCGGTCCATGTCGCAGCAGCGACCACGCCATCGTCGGACGGCTCGGCACTCGGCGCGGTCACCGACTGGGCGGTCAACCTGATGGAGACCATCGGCGCCCCCGGCGCGGGACTGGCCATCGCGCTGGAGAACCTCTTCCCACCGCTGCCCAGCGAGGTGATCCTGCCGCTGGCGGGGTTCACCGCCAGCAGGGGCAACTTCTCCCTGTTCGAGGCCATCCTGTGGACCACCCTCGGTTCCGTCGTCGGCGCCTTCGCGCTCTACGCCCTCGGCGCCTGGCTCGGCCGGGACCGCATGCGGCGCCTCGTGTCCAGGGTGCCGCTGATCGACATCGAGGATGTCGACAAGGTGGAGGACTGGTTCAACCGGCACGGCTACCGGGCGGTGTTCTTCGGGCGGATGATCCCGCTGTTCCGGAGCCTCGTCTCCATACCGGCCGGTATCGAACGGATGCCGGTCCCCGTGTTCCTGCTGCTCACGACCGCCGGCAGTCTCATCTGGAACTCGATCTTCGTCCTCGCCGGCTTCTACCTGGGCGAGAACTGGCACATCGTCGAGCAGTACGCGAACACGTTCCAGAAGATCGTGATCGTCGCCGTCGTGCTGTTCGCGATCTGGTTCGTCGTCTCCAAGGTGCGCAAGCACCGGGCGAAGCGCGTGTGACGGTGTCCGGCGGCACGGGGCGGGCAGTCGACCCGCTCGTCGCGGTCTGGCCGCTGTTCGGGCTGGTCATCCGGACTCCGCGCCTCGTCCTGACCCCGGTGCGCGACGAGCACCTGCCGGAACTGGTCGATGCCGTGCTCGCGGGGATCCACGACCCCGGTGAGATGCCGTTCGGTGTCCCCTGGACGGACGCCCCGCGCGATGTGCTCATCCCGGAGACGGCCAGGCACCAGTGGCGGCTGCGCGCCGGCGTGTCCGTGGGGAGCTGGACCATCAACTTCGCCGTGCTGCGCGAGGGGCGCGTCATCGGTGTGCAGGACCTGGCCGCGCGGTCCTTCCCGCTCCTCGGTCAGGTGGCGTCGGGATCGTGGCTGACCCGCACGGCCCAGGGTCAGGGCCTCGGCACGGAGATGCGTGCCGGCATGCTGCAGTTCGCGTTCGACCATCTGGGAGCGACGACGGCCACGTCGGAGGCCGCCGACTGGAACGCCGCCTCCCTCGGTGTGTCCCACCGCCTCGGCTACCGGGACAACGGCACCGCACTGGTGGAAGGCCGCGCGGGTCAGGTCCAGCGTCTGCAGAACCTCCTGCTCGCGCGGGCGGACTTCGTGCGTCCGGCCTGGACGGCGGAGGTGCAGGGCGCCGCCGCCGCCCTCGCCCTGCTCACGCCCGGACCACCGCGCTGACCCGACCTGACGTGCCGGGTTCGACGTCGTGCAGTCGGTCAGGGCCGGCCCGTGACGTCCCGTTCCGTTCCGTTCCGGCATCCTCGGGAGATCGGAGGACGGCTCGCAGTGCAGCGCCTCGACGCCGAGGGCGACCGCCGCTGCGGTGTTCGCGGGGCGTCGTCCACAGAGTTGAACCAAGGAGGGACGCGCCGAGCCCTCGGTGACGGCGGATGAACGGACGTGGGGGTGCGCGGCAGTAAAGTGGAGGACGTGGGAATCGCGTTCACGGCCATCGACTTCGAGACGGCGAATGGCTTCCGCGGTTCCCCGTGTGCCGTCGGACTGACGAAGGTCCGCGACGGCCGGATCGTCGAGGAAGCCTCCTGGCTCATGCGCCCGCCGCAGGGCCACGACCACTTCGACTCCCGCAACATCGCGATCCACGGGATCACCTCCGGCATGGTCGCGGACTCCCCGCGCTTCGGTGACCTGTTCCCCGAGATCGGTGGCTTCATCGGTTCGGATGTGATCGTCGCGCACAACGCGGCGTTCGACCTCGGCGTGATCCGGTCAGCCCTCGAGGTCTCCGCGCTCGCGGGTCCCGCCTGGGATTACGCGTGCACGGTGGTGCTCTCCCGGAAGAGCTACTCGCTCCCGTCCTACTCCCTTCCCTTCGTCGCCGAAGCGGCGGGCGTGCCCCTGCTCAACCACCACGACGCCGTCGAGGACGCGCGTGCCTGCGCGGGAATCATGATCGACATCGCCCGTCGGTACGACGCCCATACGGTCGAGGACGTGCTCGGATCCCACAGTCTTGCCCTGTCGCGCGCCGAACCGTATGCGCCGGGTGTCGACGAATTGTCCAAGGCGACCCGCACCGCGCTCGGGCGCAGTACTTCGGCCACGGGGTGGTCGGGGTGGCCCGAGGAGGGCGAGAACCCGCACGCCAACGCCCAGGCCGATCCCCGTCATCCGCTGTACGGACAGACGGTCGTCTTCACGGGCAGCCTCGGCATCTCCCGGCCGCAGGCGAAGGAACGGGCAGCGCGGCTCGGCGCCCAGCCCGCGAGTGCGGTCACCCGGCGCACCACCGTCCTCGTGGTCGGTGACGGTTTCGTCGCGTCGGACCTGCGGAACGGCCGGGTCACGGGCAAGGCCCGGCGGGTCCTCGAACTGCACGAGCGGGGTCAGGCGATCGAGGTGCTGTCCGAGGCGGAATTCCTCCAGATGACGGGCGGTCGCTGGCCCGTGGAGAGCCAGTAGCGCCCTGCCGAGGCGGTGCCGGAGGCCGATCTCCGTCAGAAGCGCAGCTCGATCCCCGTCAGGTCCGCGGACAGGTCGATCAGTCGGGACGCGGCGTTGCTCTCCCGTGCGTGCCGCTGCGCCGGGACGATCGCGGGAAGGCCCTTCAGCTGGAACCAGCCGTCCGGCCCGCAGTAGGCGCCGTTGGGGATGGAGCGGTCCACGGTCGCCCGCACGAGCGGCCACGCGCCGTCGTCCTTGCCCTGCGCCACCTGCCGCATCACGGCGCGCCGCCACACCGGGGCGTCGCGGTGCGCGGCGATGCCCGGCCGGTCCGGCGTCAACATCCCGAGCGCGAAGCCCGGGTGTGCCACGACGCTGGTGGCCGCGCTGCGGGTGAGGTCGAGACGGCGCGCCAGCTCGAACCCGAAGGCCGTCACCGCGAGCTTCGAGGTGGCATAGGCACTCGCGTTCCGGTACGTGGAGGGCGCCAGGGTCGACGGCGTCAGGCGCGCCCAGCGGTGGCTGATGCTCCCGAGGTGCACGATCCTCGTCCCGGCAGCCGACAGCGCGGGAAGAAGCAGTGCGACGAGGGCGTAGTGCCCGAGGTGGTTGGTGCCGAACTGCAGCTCGAAACCGTCCGCCGTCGTCCGCCGCTCCGGTGAGCCGACCACCCCCGCGTTCGCGAGCAGGCCCGCCAGGGGCGGCCCCGCGGACAGGACGCCGGCGGCCGACCGCACCGACGCGAGGTCGGCGAGGTCGAGCTGCTGGAAGGAGACATCGGCATCGGGGTGCCGGTCCCGGATGGCCTGGATCGCGGCTCGGGCCTTCGTCTCGTCGCGCGACGCCATGACCACGCTCGCGCCGGCCCCGGCGAGCTGCTCGCAGGCGAAGTACCCGAGCCCGGCATTGCCGCCCGTGACGAGGATGCGGCGGCCCGTGAGGGAGGGGAGGGCGAGGGGGTTCCACATGAGGCCAGCCTAGGCGGTCCGCCCTTTGCCGGTCCGGGCCCGCGGCTCTTCCTCCGGCGTGGGTCCCGCGGCTCCTCCTCCGGTGTGGCCCCTGTGAGTCAGGAGCCCGTGGTGGCGGAGGGCAGTGCCCGGGCCACGCGGCGCCTCCTCCGGCGTGGACCCCTGTGAGTCAGGAGCCCGTGGTGGCGGAGGGCAGTGCCCGCGGCCATACCGCGGGACCGTCCGGTGTGGACCCCTGCGAGTCAGGGGCCGTGGTCGCGGAGGGCAGTGCCCGGGCCATGCCGCGGATCGTCCGGTGTGGTGGACCCCTGTGAGTCAGGAGCCCGTGGTCGCGGAGAGCAGTGCCCGGGCCATGCCGCGAACGACGGCGGCCACGCCCGGGGCGTCGAGGTAGCCGGTGGGCAGGGCGGCCGTCCCGTGGAGTGCGCCGATCATCCCGCCCGCGAGGGACGCGGCGATCGTCGAGGAGGCGTCGGGTCGTCCCGCCGCCGCTGCATGCGCCAGCGCAGCCGCGAGCTGGTCGCGCGGGGATGCCGCCTCGTCCACCCCTTCGAGAACCGCCTGGAGCGCCGCCTCGAACGTGCCGGCCGCCGTCGTGCTCTCCGCGCGGCTACCCGTCGTCGTCGCGTCCGCCGTCGTGGCTGCCACGGCTGCGGCGGCGACCCTGCCGTCTCCCGCGTCCCCGGTGGTCGCCGCGTCTCCCGCGGCCCCGCGCCGGGCGCCGGGCCGGTCGGCCTCACCAGTCAGGGGGACCGGCGCCGTCGAACCGCTCGGCACTCCGGTCGCGCCGGCGTCGTGCGCCGCTCCGCGCGCGAGATCCTGCTCCTCACCCCGGACGAGACGGAGTGCCTCGGCCAGGGAGAGCCCGTCGATGGCGAGCGCCCGGATGATCCCGCTGAAGAGGGCCGCCGTGCCCCGGGCCGCGGCGGACCCGTGCGTGAGCGCCGCGGCATCCACCGTCAGCCGTTCCACCATGCTCTCGGGGATGCGCGGGACGAGGCCGAACGGTGCCGAACGCATCAGCGCTCCGGCCCCTTCCGCCTGGGGGTTGACCGGTCGTGACCGCGTGCCCATCTCGCCCGTGAGCAGGGCACGCACCGTGTCGCCGTCGGGCTCGTGGACGGGAAGGAGGTCCTCCTGCGCGTCGATCCATCGGCCGGGCGGCGCGGGCGCGTTGGCGGGCAGGTGTTCGCCCTGGCACGTGAGCCAGCGCAGGTACGCGAGCCAGAGGCATGCCGTCTCGTCGGCTGCGACGCCGTCGTTCGCCCACTCGAGTGCGTCCACGAGACCGTCCACCGTGTACAGGGTCAGCTGCGTGGCGTCGGAGACCGCGAGATCAGCCGGATCACCCAGCGCCCCGGTCGGGTCGTCGCCGACCGTTGCCAGCACACCGTAGGCGTCACCGGCCATGATGCCCAGCAGGCACCCGAGGACGCGGTCCTCGTACGTGGCGGCCGGGCCTCCGGCGCCCGCCACCTCCGGCGTGAGATCGGTCGGGGTGGCTGAAGCGGCGTCATCTGTGGTCACCTGATCAGTCTAGGGAGACCGGCGAGGGCCCGGCACCCGGCAGGCGGACCTGCTCCCAGCAGCCGCCCAGACTAGGATGGAAAGCTCGTCGGCGGCCCGGTCCTCCTCCCGGGTGGTCTCCCAGCACGTCCGACCGAAGGATGACGACCCCATGACGCAGCACAGCATCGCGCCCGACCCGGAGTCGCGCGCCTCCGCTCAGAGCACCGAGCAGGGCATCGGGGACAGCTCGGCGCAGGGCAGGGGGAACGGCTCGGAGGGTGGCTCGTGGCGTGACGGCGAGCTCCGGGCGCCCGGCCTCCTCGCCCGGTCCGTGGCCGAGGGCATCGGCTCGTTCTTCGTGATCCTCGCAGGCCTCGGGGCCACCATGCTGGCGACCGAGACCTCCATCCAGCCGTCGCTCGTGTTCGGCTTCGCCGTCGTCGCGGCCATGATCGCCTTCGGCCATGTCTCCGGCGGGCACTTCAACCCGGCGATCACCTTCGGCTCGGCGATCGCCGGTCGCCTGAGGTGGGGATCGGTCGCCCCCTACGTCCTCGCGCAGGTGATCGGCGCCGTGGCTGCCTCGGGCCTGGTGTGGCTCGCCCTCGGCGCGAACGCACAGCTCACCGGCATCCGGACCTTCTTCAGCTCGGCGTCCAACGGTTTCGGGGAGCACTCGCCGGCGCAGTTCCCGCTGACGAGTGCCTTCCTGCTGGAGGTCGTGGCCACCGCACTGCTCGTCGCCGTCTTCCTCGGGGCGGGCTCCCGCCGCGCACGTCGCGACCTCGCGCCGTTCGCCGTCGGACTCACCGTCGCCGGGCTGCTCTCGTTCCTCCTGCCCGTGACCAACGGCGCCCTGAATCCCGTCCGTGCCACGGCGTCGGCGATCTTCGCGGACCCGTGGGCGCTCGAGCAGCTCTGGCTGTTCTGGGCGGCGCCGGTCATCGGCGGAGTGATCGCCGGGCTGGTCATCCGGAGTACCGACGCCTGGGGCTCCCCATCGATCACCGCAGGCAGGTCCCCCGGATCAGCTGGTACCGCTGATGCCCGCGATGCCGTTGATACCCCTGATGCCGCTGCTATCCCTGCCACCGCCGGGACCGCCGGGACTGCCGGGACCGCCGGGCCCGCCGGGACCTCCGGGACTGCCGGGACGACCGAGGCCGCCGAGACTACCGAGACTGCAGGGACGACCGAGACTGCCAGGCCGGCCGACGCCGCCGCGATCCCGGCACAGGACAACCACTCCGGCCGAAACGACGCCGCGACCTTCTTCGACGCCGCGGACGAGGGCCCGGACAGTGCCTCGCCACGCTCCTCCGGGCCTACGCGCTGAGCGGTTCACGGCGGCCCGCCGCGCACGATCCGGTGAATGTCGGCGAGCAGCGGTAGCGTGAAAATCATGAAGATCCTCCACACCTCGGACTGGCATCTCGGGCGTTCGTTCCACGGCACCGGGACCCTCGACGCGCAGCGGATCTTCATCGACAACCTCGAGAAGACGGTGCGCGAGGAAGGCGTGGAGATGGTCCTCGTCGCCGGGGACGTGTACGACCGCGCGCTGCCCGCCGTCGACGTCGTCGCGCTCTTCGACGACGCCCTGGATCGGCTGACGGTCGCGGGCGCGGAGGTCGTGGTCAGCAGCGGCAACCACGATTCGGCGACCCGCCTCGGCTTCGGCGGCCGCATCCTGGCACGCGGCGGCGTGCACCTCCGCACGCGGATCGACGACGTCGCCGTCCCGGTGCTGCGGCGGCTCGGGGAGGACACCGACCTCGCCGTCTACGGCGTTCCGTATCTCGAACCGCGCGTCGTCGCCGACGCCCTCGGAGCAGGGTCCAGCACCCACACGGCTGTCACCACGGCGGCCCTGGACCGCATCCGCGCGGACATCGCCCAGCGGTCGGAGGGCCGGCGCATCGTCTCCGTCGTCATGGCGCACACCTTCGCCGCAGGGGGTGCGGGATCCGACAGCGAGAGGGACCTCGCCATCGGCGGCCTCGGCTCGGTGCCCCTGGCGCTGTTCGACGGGTTCGGTTATGCCGCACTCGGGCACCTGCATGGCCGGCAGAAGCTCTCGGAGACGGTCCGCTATTCGGGCTCACCGCTCGCCTACTCCTTCTCGGAGGCGCATCAGGCGAAGGGCGCGTGGCTGATCGACGTGACACGGGACGGCGTCGGCGAGGTCCGCGCGGTCCAGTGGCCGGCACCCCGCGACCTGGCGGTGCTGCGCGGCACCCTCGACGACCTGCTGGGCCGAGACGGCCTCGAGTGGGCCGAAGCGGCCTACTGCCACGTGACGCTCACCGATGCCGAGCGGCCCGCCCGCGCCATGGAGCGCCTGCGCACACGTTTCCCGGACACGCTCGTCCTGGCCTTCGAGCCCGAGGGCGGCGAGAGGACGGACCACCGCACCTACAGCCAGCGGATCGCCGAGGCTCGGGACGACGCCGAGGTCTGCTGCGGTTTCCTCGACCATGTCCGGGGCCGGTCGGTGTCGGCAGAGGAGCGCACCCTGGTCCGCACCACCGTCGACGCCGCCCTCAGCGGCGCGTACGAGAAGTAGGGGCGTGCCATGAGGCTCCATCTCCTCGAGATCCAGGCGTTCGGGCCGTTCGCCGACCGTCAGTACGTCGATTTCGACGCCCTGTCGGATCAGGGCCTGTTCCTGCTCAACGGACCGACCGGCGCCGGCAAGTCCAGCGTCCTGGACGCGGTGTGCTTCGCGCTGTACGGGTCCGTGCCCGGCGCCAGGCAGGCAGCCAAGCGGCTCCGGAGCGACCACGCCGCGGAGTCGGTGGCGCCCGAGGTGTGCCTCGAGTTCTCGGTCGGCGACCGACGCTTCCGGGTGGTGCGGTCACCGTCCTGGGAGCGGCCCGCGCGCCGTGGGAGCGGCACCACGACCGAGCAGGCGAGGACGCTGCTCAGCGAGCGCGTCGGCGGCGACTGGGTCCAGAAGTCCGCGCGCAACGACGAGGCGGGGCTCGAGCTGCATCAGCTCCTCGGCATGGACAAGGAGCAGTTCACGAAGGTGGTGATGCTGCCCCAGGGGGAATTCGCGGCGTTCCTCCGCGCTGACGCGAAGCCCCGACGAGAGCTCCTGCAGCGCCTGTTCTCCACCACGCGGTTCGAGGACCTCGAACGGTTGTTCCTCGAGGAGAGCCAACGCTCCGCCCGGGCGCTCGAGGAGGAACAGGCGAACCAGCGGCACGTCTACCTGAGAGCCGTGGACGAGGCCCAGCGGCACGGGATCGGGATCGAGGAGACCGTGACGGTGCCCGCCGGGGCGTCGCCCCCTGCTCCTGATCCCGCCACGGGGATCCATGGACTCACCGAGGCCGTGCGGGCGCGGTGGGAGGAAGCCGCGGCCGAGAGCACGGAGCTGGCGGAGGGCAGTGCGCTGGCCGACGGTGCCCTCGCGGCCGTATCCCGGCGGCGGAGCCGCTCGGCGGCACTCGCGCGGCTCCGTGCCCAGCGGACGGAGCACGAGGGGAGGGCCGAGGAGGTCGCACAGTCCGTCGACGCCCTGCGACGCCACGACGAGGCCCGCGGGCTCGGCAGCGTCCTCGACCTCGCCGATGACGCCGCGTCCGCAGCGGACCTGGCCCGCCTGGGACAGGACGCGGCAATCGAACGAGCCCGCGCCAATGCCGTGGTGGCCGATTATCTGGACGCCGACGTGGTGCTCGGCGGGGCCGCGTCCGAGGAGGACCGCGCCCGGGTGTCGGCGGCGTTCGAGGTGGCGTCGGCCGCGTCCGCCGTCCTGAAGGCGGCGCTGCCGGACGAGCGGCGACGCCAGGAGGTGCGTCGCGATCTCGTCGGCCTGCAGAACAAGATGGCCGACCTCGACGCGAAGCTGGACGCCGTCGACAGGGAGCTCGATGCCCTCCGGCGTCGGCGGGCGGAGGACATCGAACGCCTGGGACCGCTGCGCAGGGCTGCCGACGGCCTCGCGCACCTCCGCGCGGAACTGGTCGCGGTGGAAGCAGTGGGACGGGTGGTCGAGCAGTTCGGAGCGGCGGAGGAGCGGGGCAGACGGGCCGACAGTGCGTACCTGCACGCGTCCGAGTCCTTCCTCGACCTCAAGGAGCAGTGGCTCGACCTGCTGCGCCTGCGGCTCGAACAGTCGGCAGAGGAGCTCGCGGAGCGCCTGGAGGACGGCGAACCGTGCCCGGTCTGCGGGAGCCCGGAGCATCCCGCGCCCGTCGCCTCACCCGGCGGTGACCGGGTCACCCTCGGACAGGAGCAGGAAGCCCGCCGCAGGCAGGCGGAGGCCGAGGGTGCGCTGCACGACGCGAGGGGCGTACGGGACGCCGTCCGACTCGAGATCGCGGACCTCGCCGCGCGTGGAGGCGATCGGAGTGCGGACGACGTCGAGGCCGCCGTCCTCGCCGCGCGCGTCAGGCTGCAGGAGGCGGAGACGGCGCATGCCGAATGCGCATCGGTCGAGGAGCGCGTGGCGCTCGCGGCCGAGGAGGAGGAGCGGCTCCGGGTCCGCCAGGACGTGGGGCGTGCCGAACGCAGTGATGCCGAGGCCCGGCAGGGCTCGCTGGCGGACCAGGACCTCCTGCTCTCGCGCCGGATCGACGAACTCCGGGCCGGGGCGGCGTCGCTCGCGGACCGGATCGCGGAGGTGGAGAGCGCCGCACGCGACCTCGACGAGGTCCTTCGTGCCGCCGAGGGCTTCGACCGTGCCGGCGCGATGCTCGAGGACAGCCTGGCGCGGCTCCTCGCCGCGCTGTCCGGTACGGCCTTCGACGATGCGGGGGAGGCTCGGGCGGCACTGATGCCGGACGCGCTGCTCGCTCGCACCCGTACGTCGGTCGCGGATCACGAGGTGCAGGGTCACCGGCTCGACGCTGCGTGGGAGGACGACGAGATCAGGCAGGGCCTCCGGGACGAGACGGACGGCCTTTCGGCCCCCACCGAGGAGGACGAACGGGCGGCCCACTCCGCCGCGGTGGAACTCCGGACCCGGACCCACCGGGCGGGTATCACGGCAGAGGTCCTCGGCCACTCCGTCGCGCAGCTCGAAGCGTACGCGCGGCAGCTGGCCCGGATCGAGGAGCGGATCTCCCCGCTGCGCGAGCGGGCGCAGCTCACCTCCTCGATCGCCGAGACCGCCCGAGGGGGCGGGGACAATCTGTACAAGATGTCGCTCGCCACCTACGTGCTCGCGTCGCGCCTGGAGCAGGTAGCGGCAGCGGCCACCGAACGGTTGCTCGAGATGTCGGACGGCCGCTACCAGCTCGTCCACAGCGACGCGACGGCCGGGAACAAGCGGTCAGGACTCGGGCTGAACGTCATCGACGGCTGGACGGGGAACAGGCGGGACACCTCGACCCTCTCGGGCGGAGAATCCTTCATGGCGTCCCTCGCCCTCGCGCTCGGCCTCGCCGACGTGGTGCAGCAGGAAGCCGGAGGACTCGACATCGAGACGCTGTTCGTCGACGAGGGGTTCGGCTCGCTCGACGACCAGGCCCTGGAGCAGGTGATGGACGCCCTGGAAGGGCTGCGCAGCGGTGGCCGCGTCGTCGGGCTCGTCAGCCACGTGCCCGAGTTGAAGCAGCGCGTGAGCGCCCAGCTGCAGGTGGTGAAGGGTCGGCAGGGGTCGAGCCTCCGCTTCGTGGAGCAGCCCGTCAGCGTGTAAAATCGAGCTGTTACCGGGTCGGGCGCATCGGGAGGGGGGACGATGCGCACTTCACGCACCCCGGAAAGCAGATGTACAAGAACCCCACCCCGGCATCGCCGACCCCTTCGCCGACCCCGAGCACGCCACCTGAGGTCACACCGGGCCACCGGTCCAGACTCGGCCGCTTCGGTGTCCTCCCGCAGCTCGCGGGCTCGTCCTTCCTCGTCATCGGCCTGTTCGCGCGACTCCCGCTCGCGATGCTCACGGTCGGCGCACTGACGCTCGTGACCACGGCCAGCGGTTCCTACGCAGCCGGAGGCTTCGCGGCCGGGGCCGTGGGTCTCGGATCCGCGACGGGTGCGCCCCTCCTGGGGTACCTCGCCGACCGTCGTGGGCAGCGGACGGTCCTGCTCGCCTCGGCGGTGCTGAACACCCTGGCCATCATCGGTCTGCTGGTGGTGACGATGACCAGTTCCGGCTTCACCGGCTCGGGACTCGTCCTCGTGCTCCTCTCCTCCTTGGCGATGGGCTTCACCTGCCCGCAGATCGGTCCGCTCGCGCGCGTCCGGTGGATGGCCATGACCCGGCGCGGTCCCCGCTCGTCGCTGGACACCGCTCTGTCCTACGAGGGCACGGCCGACGAACTCACCTTCGTCCTCGGGCCGGCACTCGTGGGGCTGCTCGCGTCCCTCATCGCACCCTGGCTACCGCTCGCTCTTGCGGCGGTCCTGACGCTCACCCTGGTCAGCGCCTTCGCCGTGCACCGGACGGTAGCCTTCAGCGATGCCCGGAGGGACGCCCCACGGAGCGTCGACGGACAGCAGGCGACAGAGACTGGACCGTCCACGGGCACGGTCGCCGTGGGGCAGGATCCCGTCCGGTCTCACGGGTCCGACGCGCGGGAGGAGACCGACCGTGCGCCCGCCGGCGCGTGGCTCGTGCTGATCCCCGTCGCGGGCATGATCGCCATGGGGACGTTCTTCGGCTCCACCCAGACGTTCCTCACGGCGTTCACCGGCCAGTTCGGGGCTGCAGAATCGTCCGGCCTGCTGTACGCGGTCATGGGGCTGAGCTCCGCCGTGGCCGCCCTGTCCGTGGCCTACTGGTCCCGACGGTTCCGCCACACCGCCCGCTGGACCGCCGCCGCACTCGCCATGACCGCAGCCGCAGCCGCGCTCGTCGTCCCCGCCTCGATCGGCGCGATGGTCCTGGTCCTCCTGGTCCTCGGCCTTTTCGTCGGGCCGACCATGGTGACCATCTTCTCGATCGGATCGGCCGTGGCTCCAGCGCACCGCCTGGGAACGGTCATGACCTTCCTGGCGAGCGGCATCGTGGCGGGGACCGCCCTCGGATCAGCGCTGGCCGGCACTCTCGCCGAAGCCGGCGGAGCTGCCGGCGCGGCGCTCGTCCCGGCGCTCGCCGCTGCCGTCCTGCTGCTGCTCGGCATCGCCTCGGCCATCACCCTCCGTCGCGTCCGCGGCGCCTGACAGCAGGGTCATCACCGCGGTCCACCCGCCCGGATCATCAATCGGCTGTCCATCGGCTCCCGCCACCCCTAGGATCGAAGGACACCCGAGATGCAGGAGGACGCATGAGTACCGACGGTACCGAGCACCAGGACCACGATCAGGCCGACACCGGCGGCGAGGGCCCGGAGGGCACCATCCCCTCGGGCGAGGACGGCGTGGCGGCCGGGGCCACGGAGGAGGCCAGCCACTTCGAGCCCGAGGAGGACGAGGGCGACGGAGCCTGACACCGCCGTGACGGCGCGGGGCCCGCTCCAGGCCTGACGACGGAATGTCGGCCCGGTTCCCCGATCATTTACGACGAACACCCCACCGAGCATTCGGCGGGGTGTTCGTCATGTGCGGGACCTCGAACGGTTCAGCTGATGCTGGGTGCCCTACCGGGCGGCTCGGGAATCCTGATGTTGCCGGTGAGGATGCCCCCGGTGATGAGGCCACCCGTGCTGACGCCTCCCGTGGAGACGTCCGACGATCCGCTGTCGTGGGGTAGCACGTCCTGCAGCAGGTGATCCTGTACACCCCCGGCGAGGGCGCCCCGCCGCTGCGCATCCGCCGCCGGCTCGACATGGTCGTCCGCGAACACGCGTAGCTGCAGGGCGACGTCATGGGCGTACGGCCGCAGCCCCGGATCCCGCGCCGTCATGCTGCGCAGCAGATCGCCCCACTCAGGGCCGAGGGCTGCGGGCACGTCGGGGTCACGGAGGAGCCGGGCCAGCGCGGCCTCCACCACGGGCCCGGGGAACGCCTTCTCCCCGGTGAGGCACTCGAGCAGCACGAGCCCGAGGGAGTAGATGTCGCTCCGTTCGTCGAGTGCGTCACCCTTCGCCTGCTCGGGACTGAGGTAGTTCGCCGTGCCGATCGTGGCGCCCACGGCCGTCGCCATGGTCGCCTCGACCATGCGCGCGATCCCGAAGTCCGTCAGCTTCGCGTACAGGCGCGTGCTGTTGTCACCGCTGTGGAACATGAGGATGTTCGCCGGCTTCACGTCCCGGTGCACGACGCCCTCCGAGTGGATGTACGCCAGCGCATCGGCCAGGTCGGCGCCCAACTGCGCGACGTCGACGGCGGGGATCGGACCCCGCCTGAGCAGGTGTCGCAGGTCCTCGCCGTCGACGAGCTCCATGACGAGGAAGCCCGTCGCCCGGCCGTCCTCGTCCTCGTGGATGCCGGCGTCGTGCAGGGTCACGAGACCGGGATGGTTCAGCGTCGAGAGCAGCATGGTCTCGGTGTGCTGGCGGCGGTAGCTGTCGTCGTCCGACGTCGTCGGGTTGAAGATCTTGACGGCCACATCGCGGCCGAGGTTCCTGTCCACCGCCCGGTAGACGGAGGCCGCCCCGCCGACTCCGAGAAGATCGGTGGTCTGGTAGCGGTCGGCAAGGAGCACATCCATGGGTGTCCTCCCGCGACAGATTGTGGTGATCGGTCCGCGCCGTGCCTCACAGTAAGGCTGCTGACCAGTTCACAGTATAGCGGCGGGGCAACGTGCCGGACCCGGGGACGGCGCGGCTTTACCGAACCGTCACCGGGGGACCTCAGGAGAGGAAGTCGACCGCAGCGTCCTTGAACTGCCGGGCGGTGATGGTGCTGGTGTGGTTCCTGCCCGCGACGCGCACGGTCCGGGCGTCGGGCGCCCACCGTTCGAGGTCGGCGATGCCGGCGGCGTAGTCGTCCTGGTCCCCGGCCACCAGGAGCACGGGCATTCTCGGCACGGCCGAGTCCGGCGTGAAGGGCTCGGTCTTGATGGCGGACACCATCGCGAGCAGGGAGGGCAGATCGTGGTGCGGTACGGCGTGGGCCATGCGGAGGAGGTCCGCCGTCGTCGGATCCGCGGAGGGAGGGCCGCCGGCCAGGGACCGTTCCGCTCCGGGCAGATCGAAGTCGGCGAGCGGATCCGCCGTGCCCGGTCCGCCAAGGACCATGCGGCGGATCATCTCGGGCTGGGTGGCGCCGAGTTCCCAGGCCAGACGGGAGCCGAGGGAGTAGCCGATCACGTCCACGCCCGATGTCGCGGAGTCCGGCTCGAGCGGGAGGATGCGTTCGTCGAAGAGTGCCTGCAGGATGTCCGCGCGCATGCGGCTCGGCGCGTACGCGCCCGCATCCCCGGGAGCGGCACTGTCGCCGTGCGCGGGGAGGTCGATCATGATCGCCGAGCGGCCGGCATCGTTCAGGACACGCACCCATCCCGTGTCCACCCAGTTCCGCTGCGACGACGACCCGAAGCCGTGCAGCAGGACGACGGGCGGCAGGGGCAGGGGGTGCGGAGCGTCGCTGCGGGTGATGGACAGGCGCGGGTCGATACCTTCGACGGCGTGTACTGAGTGGTGATCCATCAGTTCATCGTAAGGGCGGCAGAGATATGTGCGTCCTTGAACACATCCCCGCCGCGCGGCCCCGAAAGGCCGACGACTGTGACTTTAGACACTTCTCCCGGCCAGGGCAACCGGGCGCGCCGCGCCGCAGGAAGCGGCGCGCACGGCAGCCCTCCCATCGCGGGTAAATGAGTTATAGTCATTCTGACCTTAACTTCTGATCCATCGGAGCCCGGCGAAGGAGGCCCATGCACAGCTCGGCGAACGTGTCGGAACGGCAGTCCCAGGCGCCATCGGTCGCGATCTCGACGGTGATCTTCGCGCTCCGGCCCGGGGGCGAGTCGCAGCGACCCGAGATCTGGCTGCCCCTGGTACGCCGCATCCGCCAGCCGCACCTCGGCAAGTGGGCCCTCCCAGGCGGTCCCCTCGGCGGGACGGAGTCGCTGCAGGACGCGGCAGCCCGGAACCTGCGGGACACGACCGACCTCGAGCCCACCTACCTCGAACAGCTCTACGCCTTCGGCGGGCTGGACCGGGCGGCGACTCAGCGACTGGTGTCGATCGTCTACTGGGCGCTCGTCCGACCGGACCAGGCCGACCTCACCAGGGCGTCCCGGAACGTGCAGTGGTTCCGCGCCGACGACGTCGAGGGGCTCGCCTTCGACCACGACGAGATCGTGGCGTATGCGCTCGGCCGCCTGCGCGGAAAGATCGAGTACGGCTCGGTGGCCTACCACTTCCTCGGTGAGCGGTTCACGCTCGCGCAGCTCCGCGGCGTGTACGAGGCGGTGCTCGGACGGGACCTCGACCCCGCCAATTTCCGACGCCAGTTCCGGTCCGCGAAGGACATCGCGCCGACGGAAGAGGTCCTGCAGGGCGGGCGGAACCGGCCGCCGCGGCTCTATCGGTACACGGGTCCGCAGGTGCTGCCTCGGCCCGCACCGGCGGGCGGGCGGGAGCATCCGGGCCGGGACGACTCCCTCGACGCCGACCGTGCGACGGCGGACGGCACGGCGTCCCGGCCGCCGTCCGTCGCGGCGGGCCCCGGTCCCTCCTGAGCCCGTCATCGGCACCACTGCCGGTCCCGGACGGCCCTGTCCGGAGCCGTCGAACCCCACGTCATCCCACTCACCCTGCCTTCCGCCCGGCGGCGGAAGGCCCCACCGCAGGGAGCACCCCATGTCCGTGTCAACCGCCATCGAACTGATCTCGAGGGAAGCAGCTGACGGAGCCGTCCCGGCGTCGACCTGCTCTCCGGACCTCGTGCGTGATCCCTGGACCATCGATGCCCTCCCGATGCCGCAGTATGGTCCCGGGGCGTCGATGGCCGACCCCGCACCGCCTGCGACGCCCCGGCAGGGAGAACTTCCCGAGGAGTACAGGACGGCGTCGGCGGAGGACCTCGACCGGCGTATCCGCGCGGCGAAGGAGACGCTGGGGGAGTCGGTGGTCATCCTCGGGCACTTCTACCAGCGCGACGAGGTGGTGCAGTACGCCGACTTCGTGGGAGACAGCTACCAGCTCGCGCGTGCGGCGACGGAACGCCCCGAGGCCGAGGCGATCGTCTTCTGCGGCGTCCACTTCATGGCCGAGACCGCGGACATGCTCTCGGCCGCCGGGCAGTCCGTGATCCTCCCGAATCTCGCCGCGGGCTGCTCCATGGCGGACATGGCCGACATCGACTCCGTGACCGAGTGCTGGGACCAGCTGACGGAACTCTTCGGGACCGAGCCCGACGCCGACGGGCGCGTCCCCGTCATCCCGGTCACCTACATGAACTCCTCCGCCGCCCTCAAGGGTTTCTGCGGGGACCACGGGGGGATCGTGTGCACGTCGTCGAACGCCGCCGCCGTGCTCGAATGGGCCTTCGAGCGGGGCCGTCGCGTGCTGTTCTTCCCGGACCAGCACCTGGGCCGGAACACGGCCAAGGCGATGGGGGTGCCGCTCGAGCAGATGCCCCTGTGGAACCCGCGCAAGCCGTGGGGCGGGACCGACGAGCAGGTCCTGCAGGACTCACGCGTCATCCTGTGGCACGGGTTCTGCTCCGTGCACAAGCGCTTCACGGTCGGGCAGATCGAGAAGGCCAGGGCGGAGTTCCCGGGGGTTCGGGTGATCGTGCACCCCGAGTGCCCGATGCCCGTGGTCGACGCCGCCGACGAGGCGGGGTCCACCGACTACATCAGGAAGGCCATCGACGCCGCCGCGCCGGGCACCACCTTCGCGATCGGCACCGAGATCAACATGGTCAACCGGCTGGCGGCCCAGTACCCGCAGCACACCATCTTCTGCCTCGACCCCGTGATCTGCCCGTGCTCCACGATGTACCGCATCCACCCCGGCTACCTGGCGTGGGTCCTCGAGGGGCTCGTCGGGGGTCGGGTCCTGAACCCCATCACGGTGCCGGAGAGCGTGGCCGCTCCCGCGCGGGTGGCGCTCAACCGGATGCTCGCGGTCCGGCCATGACCCGCGGCACCGCGGCGCGTGGCGCGGCTCCGACTCCTCGTGGAGGATCGAGGGTCATCGTGGTCGGGTCGGGGATCGCCGGGATGCAGACGGCCCTGGAGCTCCGCCGGCTCGACCCCTCGAATGCGGTCATCCTGGTGTCCAAGGGGACCCTCACCGAGAGCAACACACGGTACGCGCAGGGTGGGATCGCCGCCGTCGTCCCATCCGGCAGGGTCGCGTCGGCCCTGCGGGGGACGCGCGACGGCAGTGAGGGCGGCCCCGTGCACGCCGATTCGGTGGAGGCGCACATCGCCGACACCCTGATCGCCGGCGCGGGTCTGGCCGATCCGCACGCGGTCTCGGTGCTGTGCCACGGCGGGGCCGACGCCGTCCGGTCCCTGCAGCGTGCGGGCGTCGTCTTCGACGCCGTCGCGGCGGACAGTGCGGGTGCCGGGGCCGGACCAGGGGGCGCGGGAGAGCCGGGCCGCGACGCGGGGGAGAGGGGGCTGTCGGCGACGACGACGCCTGACCTCGCCCGTGGTCGGGAGGCCGCCCACTCCGCCGCGCGCATCCTCCACCTCGGTGGGGACTCGACCGGCGCGGGGATCGTCGGGGCGCTGTCCGCCGCGGTCGGCCGGGACCCGGGCATCGTCGTGCTCGAGGGCGCCGCGGTCACCCGTGTGCTGGTCACCGGCCCAGGAGAGGCCGGGCGGCGGGCAGCAGGCGTCACCACCGTCGTCGACGGTCAATCCAGGGACCTCCCGGCCGACGCCGTCGTGCTCGCCACGGGCGGAGCCGGCCAGCTCTTCGCCCACACCACGAACCCCTCGATCGCGACGGGCGACGGCGTGGCCCTCGCGTGGCGGGCGGGAGCGGCCGTCACCGACCTGGAGTTCTTCCAGTTCCACCCGACCTCGCTCGACGTCCCGGGTAACCCGCTGATCTCCGAGGCCGTGCGGGGCGAGGGTGCACGGCTCATCGACGCCGACGGCAGGGCCTTCATGCACGCCTACCACCCCGACGGCGACCTCGCACCCCGCGACGTCGTCTCGCGGAGCATCGCCCGGCACCTCGCCCGGCGCTCCGGCGCAGGACGTCCGGGACGGACGACCGGTCCGGTGGCCACCGGTCCAGCGGAGCGCGTGTACCTCGATGCGACGGCGTTGGGCGCGGCCTTCCTGTCGCGCCGCTTTCCCGCCCTCACGGCACTCACGCTGCGTCACGGCTTCGACTGGTCCTCCGAGCCCGTCCCCGTGGTGCCCGCTGCGCACTACTGGATGGGCGGCGTTCGCACCGACACCGAGGGGCGGACCTCCGTCCCCGGCCTGTTCGCCGTCGGTGAGGTGGCGCGCACGGGTGTGCACGGGGCCAATCGGCTCGCGTCGAACAGCCTCCTCGAGGGAGTGGTGTTCGCGACGCGCTGTGCCAGGGCCATCGTCGACGGCGGCGGAACCGCTCCGCGCGTCGACGCGGAACCCCTCGACACCGACGCCGGGCGCTCCGCCACCCACCCCGTCACCCGTCGCGAGCTGCAGGAGGTCATGTCCGACCACGCCGGTGTCCTGCGCACCGGTGCCGGCCTCGAACTCGCCGGCAAGCACCTGGCCGGCTATCGCACGCCCGAGGATCCCGAGACCGACAACCTGCTGCTCTGCGCCCGCCTGCTCGTCCACGCAGCCTCCCGGAGGCCGGCATCCTGCGGAGCCCACTACCGCGTGGACGGGGTTGACCAGGACCCCGGCCAGCGCTCGGGCGAGGTGGAGCATCACCCGGAGGATGAGCCGCCGGCACCGAGCCGATCCTACGTCCGAGCCATCGAAGGAGCCGTCCGATGACCACCACCACGACCCCACCCACGACCCCACCCACGACCCCACCCACGACCCCCGGCACGCCCCCTGGTCCGGGGCCGGCCCCGGCAGCGACCGCGGGCGTCGCATCGACCACCGGCACGACGGCGAGGGCCGGCGGGCACCGACCCTTCCCGCCGCCCCAGCGCCACATCGACGCGATCGTCGCCGCCGCGCTCGCGGAGGACGCCCCGGCGGGTGACATCACCGTCCAGGCGCTGATCGATCCCGACCTCCGGGCGACCGCGTCCATCGCTGCACGCGAGCCCGGCATCTTCTGCGGGACGTCCGCCATCGAGGCGGCGATGCGGCTGACCGATCCGCGGATCACCGTGACGTCCATGCTGGCGGACGGTGCCCGCTTCGAGGCGGGGGACGTCCTCGCCCGGCTGTCCGGGCCGGCCGCAGGGATCCTCACAGCGGAGCGGACCGCGCTGAACATCGCCCAACGCCTCAGCGGCATCGCGACCATGACGCGCGCCTTCGTGGAGGCGGCGGCGGGGACGGGCGCGCGCGTCGTCGACACCCGGAAGACGACGCCGGGGCTGCGGATCCTGGAGCGGTGGGCCGTGCGCTGCGGCGGCGGATCCAACCATCGGTCCAGCCTCTCGGAGGCGGTGATGGTGAAGGACAACCACTTGGCCCTGCTCGCGGCTCAGGGGCCCGAAGCCCTGACCGCGGCGCTCCTCGCAGCCCGCACGCGGCTGCCCCACACGGTGCACCTCGAGGTGGAGGTGGACCGGCTCGACCAGATCGAGCCGGTGCTCGCGGCGGGGGTGGACTCCATCATGCTCGACAACTTCGGCCTCGCCGACCTGGCCGCCGGTGTCCGCCTCGTCGCCGGCCGGGCGCTCGTCGAGGCGAGTGGGAACGTCCGCCTGGACACCGTGGCGGCGATCGCCGCCACGGGCGTCGACATCATCTCGGCCGGCGCCCTGACCCACAGTGTCCGCGCGCTGGATCTCGGCCTGGATTTCACGGCGGACGACGGACCGGCCGACCAATCACCTGCGCCCGGAGGCGGCACCGGCCGTGCCGCGGACGACCGGCAGGCAGGGGTCCGTCATGATCTATCTTGACGCCGCGGCGACGGCGCCGGCCCGGCGGGAGGTCCTCGAGGAGATGTGGCCGCTGCTGACGACGACGTTCGGCAACCCCTCGAGCCACCACACGTACGGGGAGGCCGCTGCGGCAGCCTTCTCCTCCGCTCGCGCCCGGCTCGCCGCGGTACTGGGCTGCAGGCCGTCGGAGATCGTCATCACGTCGGGCGGCACCGAGGCGAACAACCTGGCCCTGAAGGGCATCGCGCTCGCGTCCCCGCGCGGCCGCCACATCGTGACGAGCGCGATCGAGCACGCGGCCGTGGCGGAGGTGCTCCGCTACCTGCAGGACGCGCACGGCTTCCGCATCACCGAGCTGCCGGTGTCCCCGACCGGTCTCGTGGCCGTCGCGGACCTCGAGGCGGCACTGCAGGCGGACACCACGCTCTGCACCGTGATGTACGCGAACAACGAGGTGGGCACGGTGCAGGACGTCGCCGCGCTCGCGGACGTCTGCAGGAACAGGAACGTCCCCTTCCACACGGACGCCGTGCAGGCCGCGGGCTGGCTTCCGGTGGACGTCGGCCGCCTCGGCGTCACGGCGCTGAGCCTCTCCGGCCACAAGCTCGGCACCCCGAAGGGGGTCGGGCTGCTCTACCTCCGGTCGGGCACGCGGTGCGAGCCCGTGCTGCACGGGGGCGGGCAGGAACGCGGGCGGCGCTCCGGGACGGAGAACGTGGCCGGCGCCGTCGGGCTCGCGAGAGCGCTGGAACTCGCGCAGCAGGCCCTGCCCGCGGCGGCCGACGCGTCGTCGTGGGCACGGGACGCCTTCATCGCCCGGATCCTGGCCGGTGTCCCGGGCGCGGTCCTCACGGGTGACGCCGCGGCGCGGTTGCCGAATCTTGCCTCGTTCTGCTTCCCGGGGGTGAGCGGGGAAGCCGTGCTGCTGGAGATCGAGCGCAGGGGAGTGACCTGCTCCAGCGGATCCGCGTGCGCGGCGGGCTCGAACGAGCCGTCGGCCGTCCTGCTGGCGCTCGGGCTCGACGCAGGGACGGCTCTCAGCGCCGTGCGCCTGTCCTGGATGCAGGGCACGGCCCGCACGGACCTCGAGGAGGCAGCCCGGGCGGTCGTGGCGTCGGTCCACGCCGTCCTGGCCCTCGGCGCGGCACGGCCCGCCCCGGACCTCGCGCCCGCCTAGACTGGCGGCACGAACAGACGCCCTGGGAGGGACGCCATGACCGAAGCAACCATCGGTGACACCGTGCGGCGGACGACGCGCGCCGTCGCGGCCGCCGCGCTGTTGGGCGCCCTGCTCACCGCCTGCACCGCAGCCGGGGAGGGGGACGCCGGCCCGGCTCCGTCGTCGTCCGCTGCGACGCCGGGTGCACCGGCGGAACCGACGGTGGCGCCGCTCCGGGAGGCGCGCGAGGGGTGGAAGGTCTTCACCGATCCGTCGAGGCTCGTGAGCTTCGAACTGCCGCAGGACTGGGTGGTCCAGCCGCTCGATCCCGCGCCGGGCACCTATGCCGCGGACTCCCTGCACTACGCGGTCAGGACCCCCGAGGGGACCACCGCGGCGGAGTTCCACTCCGGCATCATCACCCCCGAGGCGCCCTGCCCCGACGCGGAGCGAACGCCCTACGCCGTGATCGGCAGCGAGCCGCTGGCACTGACCGACCAGCCTGCCGCGTCGACCGCCATCGAACCGCGGTTCGTCGTCCGGCTGATCACCGGTTTCCGCTTCTTCGGCGCCTACGGCGTGACCGACGAGGTCGGCGGCGCGGACGGTCTCGCCTGCTCGCTGGCCAACACCGTCCAGGGCAGCGAGGCCCTCGGGCGCTTCAGCTTCGGCGACCTCGAGGTGCTCGCTCCCAAGGCCCCGGCGAACACGGGGCCGCAGACCGTCTCCTTCGGGACGATCGGCGAGGCCGAGGCGTACTACGCCGAGCCCGGGTTCGCGACCATCCGCGAGATGATCCTGTCGGTCAGGGTCGCGGAGCCCCCGGCCGCGTGAGGACGTGGCCCTTTTCGTTCGATCAGCCGGCGGGGCGCAACGCTCCGTAGTCCACCCCGGTGAGTTCGACGCTGCGGTTCCACAGGCGCACGGCGATGTCCGGGTCCAGGACCCGCGGCACGGGAGCGACGAGCCGGGGAGCACCCCTGGTCTCGCCGGGACCGGAGGGACCGTAGTAGTCGCCGCCCTTCACCTCGGGAGCGGTCGCGGCATACAGCGTGGGAAGGGCGCCCGCGGCGTCGGACTGGCTCATGAACCGGAAGGCACCGGCGAGCAGGTCGAGGACGGCCGGGTTCCGCATCCCGGCGGTCAGGTTGGTGTTGGCGAGCCCTGGATGCGCGGCCACGGAGGCGAGGTCCCAGCCGGCGGCACGCGCCCTCCGGTCGAGTTCGACCATGAAATAGAGGTTGGCGATCTTGCTCTGTCCGTAGGCGCCCCACCGCCGGTATCCGTGTTCCGACTGCAGGTCACCGAAGTCGATCCGTCCGCGCTTGTGGGCGAGGCTCGAGAGGGTGACGACGCGCGGTGACACCGACGCGTGCAGGTTCTGCAGGAGCAACCCGGTCAACGCGAAGTGTCCCAGGTGGTTCGTGCCGAACTGCAGCTCGAAGCCGTCCGCCGTGGTCGACTTCGGCGTCGCCATCACGCCCGCGTTGTTCACGAGCAGGTCGACCGGGCCGTCGGTCCCGGCGGCGAACGCACGCACCGAGGCGAGGTCGGCGAGATCGAGCACGCGCATCCCGACGCGCTCGCTGCCGGTGAGTGAACGGACCTTCTGCTCGGCCTCACGTCCACGCTGCTCGTTCCGGCAGGCGAGCACCACGTGCGCTCCCTTCCGCGCGAGGCCGACGGCGGTCTGCAGGCCGAGCCCGCTGTTCGCCCCGGTGATGACCGCGCGCCGGCCCGTCAGGTCACCGATGGCATCGGCCGTGAAGTCGCTCATGATGTTCCTCTCCTGCGGCGTGTCCGCCGTCCGGTCGGGCGTCCGGTGTCGACCGGTGCCCTCCGTCCCAGCATAGAGTTGGAGCCGAACGAACCGCCTACCGGGAGCAACGAACCATGCAGCGTACTGTCTCGGCCGACCTGGGCGCCACGACGATCGCGGGGACCCAGGTGGTGCTGTCCCTCGCCGTCGCTGCTCCCGCCGCGTATGCGTCCGTGGAGGAGGAGCTGACGGTGCTGGTCGACGGCGAACCGGCCGAGGTCCGCGAGTACCAGGAGCGCGACGGCACGCGCCTCCACCTCCTCACGACGCCTCGGGCGTCCTCGCTCGACGTGCGGTACCGCGCGGTGGTCACGGGCCGGGCAGAGCCGGCGCCGCACGACGACGTCGACCTCGTGCGGTACGTGCGGCCCAGCCGGTACTGCGCATCGGATGTCATCCTGCCGACCGCCTACGCGCAGTTCCCGGATGTCGGGGGAGTGGACCTGGTCCAGGCCGTGCGGGACTGGGTCGGCGCCGAGCTGGCCTACGTCCCGGGATCATCCCGTTTCACGGACGGCGCCGTGGAGACCCTCCTCGCGCGGCGCGGTGTCTGCAGGGACTACGCGCACCTCGTGATCGCCCTCCTGCGGGCGCGCGACGTGCCCGCGCGGCTGGCGTCCGTCTACGCGCCGGGCCTGGCGCCCATGGACTTCCATGCCGTCGTCGAGGCCTGGGTGGGCGGCTCGTGGCTCCTGCTCGACGCGACGGGCCTGGCGCCGCGGGCATCGATGCTGCGCATCGCGACGGGACGGGACGCCACGGACACCGCGTTCCTCTCGACCGTCGGAGGCTCCCTCCAGCTCTCCCGGCTCGAGGTCACCGCGACCGTCGACGAACTGCCCGTCGAGCGGAGCAGTGAACGCCTCACCGTACGGTGAGCGCTGCGGCGGAGGCCGGCCGGGTGGCTGGTGGTGACCCGGTTCCCTCGCGGGCAGGTCAGTCGTCGAGGTGGGCGTTGATGCGGTCCGTCAGCGCCTTGAGCTGGTCCATCTCCGCCGGGCTGAGCATCGGCGCGAGGACCTCCTGGATGCGGTGCACGTGCGTGGAGCCGATCTGGCGCTGCAGTGCACGGCCCTCATCCGTCAGGGCCAGTTCGACGCCTCGATGATCAGCCACGGCAGGTCGCTTCTGCAGCAGCTTCTTCGCCTCCAGGCGGTCGACCATGCGGCTCAGGCTCGGTTGGCTGATGAGCAGGTGCTGGTTCAGCTCGTTGAGGCGCGTCCAGCCCGTGGGGCAGCGGCTCAGGTTGAACAGGACGTCGTACTCACCGATGGGCAGTTCCCTGAACACCGGATCCTGGCGGATGCGACGCATGACGCCGACCTGGGCACGGAACAGCGACTCCCAGGTCTCCGACGACTGCCGGACCGAAGCACCCGTGGTCACCGGCACCGGCCCGCTCTCGCCGCCCGTCGGCATCTCCGCCCGTTCCGTCATCGCTCCATCCCATCCTGCGCCGTTCCAACGGCAACTAGATACATATGCATCTAGTATAGGCGCCGTCCGGGATCCGGTCTCCCGGTCTCCCGGTTAGGCGGGAACGTTTGCGGCACGCCGCAGAGCGCGCTCCTCGCGCCGCCCCTCGACGAGTCGGTAGAGGACGGGCACGAGCACCAGCGTCAGCGCCGTGGAGGAGACGAGTCCGCCGATGACGACGACGGCGAGCGGCTGCGAGATGAAGCCGCCCTGTCCGGTGAGGCCGAGTGCCATGGGCGTCAGCGCGAAGATGGTGGCGAGGGCCGTCATCAGGATGGGGCGGAGCCGCTGGCGGGCTCCCTCGCGGATCGCGTCGGCGACGCGGAGCCCGGGGGAGCCGTTGCGCGGGAGCCGGTACTGGTTGATGAGGTCGATCAGGACGATGGCGTTGGTCACCACGATGCCGACGAGCATCAGCATGCCGATCAGGGACGGGAGCCCCAGGGGGATCCGGGTGATGAGCAGCAGGGCGATCGCCCCGGTCGCGGCGAAGGGGATCGACACGAGCAGGATCAGGGGCTGGACCAGGCTCTTGAAGGTGGCCACCATGATCACGTAGACGATCGCGACGGCGGCCCACAGTGCAAGGAACAGCTGGTCGAAGGACTCGACCTGCTGGGTGGACGCTCCACCCACCGTCGCGGAGGCGCCGGACGGCAGCTCGATACCTGCGAGGCGCTCGGTCACCGTCCCGGAGAGGGTCCCGAGGTCGTCGTCCGACGGTGTGATGGAGATACGGGCGGTGCGCTCACCGTTGGAACTGGTGACCGACAGCGGCACCTGGACCTCCTCGACGGACGCCACGTCGGTCAGCGGGACGGCGCCCTGCACGGTCGGGACCTGGAGCGTCCGCAGCTGCTCGAGGCTGGTGATCGCGGTCCCCTCCCCGATCAGCACCGGGAAGTCGTCCGCACCGAAGCGGACCGTCCCGGCCGGGACGGGACTGATGCTGCCGCCGAGCAGACCCGCGATCTGGCCCTCCGTCAGGCCTGCTTCGACGGCGGCGGCCCGATCGACGTCGACCTGGACCTGGGGCTGCGCGGCGGACAGGTTGCTGCTGACCTCGCCGGCGCCGTCGAGCCCCTGCATGCCGTCCAGCACGGCGGCGTTGGCCGCCTCGAGGTCCTCGCTGACCGGGGCCGTGATGTCGATGTCGATGGTGCTCGAGGTCCCGAACCCGCCCTGCTGGCTGGAGAGCGAGAAGCTCCCGGCGTCCTGCAGGCGGGCGAGTTCCTCACGCACCGATTCCTGCAGGGCTTCCTGATCGGCGTCCTCGTCCGTGATGACGGTGAAGGTCGCCACCGATGCGCCGCCGGAGAACTGTGCGGCGAAGGCGCCGTCGGCGTTCCCGACCGTGAGCTGCACATCCCTGATCCCGGCGGTGTCGGCGAGGACCTCCTCGGTGCGGCCGGCTGCCTCGGTGGTGGTGGCGAGACTGGACCCGGGAGTGAGCGTCTGCGTGATGGAGAAGCTGTTCTGGCCCGAGCCGCTCAGGAGGTTGGTGGGGAGGAACGGGATCATCGCCGCGGTTGCCCCGAGGACGATCAGCCCGCTGACGAGGGTGACGACCGGGTGACGCTGGGTCCCCGTCAGGATGGGCAGATACGCCCGCTGGAGCAGGGACGGACGGTCTCGCTGCGGAGTCGTAGCGACAGGATCGACAGGATCGACAGGATCGACAGGATCGACAGGATCGACAGGATCGACAGGATCGGCCTCGTTGACGGCGACATGGCGGGCGCCACGGCGGTCCGGATCAGGGGCGGTGGTGCGGACCGCGCCGTCCGCGGGCCTCACCGCAGGCACGCTCCCGGTCGGGGTGGTCGGTCGGGTGTCGGCGGGTGATGCCGTATGCGCGGCGACCGACGATGCCGGCTCTTCCGGTCCGGCTGTCCTGCTGCGTGCCGTGCCGGACGACGCCGCCCTCCTCGGAAGGAACCAGTAGGCCAGGACGGGGATGATCGTCAGGGACACGGCGAGCGATGCGAGGAGCGCGATCCCCGTGGTGACGGCGAAAGGCCTGAAGAGCTCGCCGGCGAGACCGCCGACGAAGCCGATCGGGGCGAAGACCGCGACCGTGGTGAGGGTCGAGGCGGTGATCGCCCCGGCGACCTCGCGGACGGCGGTCAGGATGGCCTCGCGCTTCTCCTCGCCGTAGCCGAGATGCCGCTTGATGTTCTCGATGACGACGATCGAGTCGTCGACCACCCGACCGATGGCGATGGTGAGCGCTCCGAGAGTGAGGAGGTTCAGCGAGTATCCGGCTGCGTACAGCCCGATGAAGGTCACGAGCAGCGACAGGGGGATGGAGATGGCCGTCACCAGCGTGGAGCGCACGGACAGCAGGAACACGAGGATGATCAGCACCGCGAAACCGAGGCCCAGGATGCCCTCGGTCGTGAGGTCGTCGATGCTGCGTTCGATGAAGGGCGCCTGATCGAAGACCACCGTGATGTCGGCGGCGTTGCCGAGTTCCGCCTCCAGCTCGGGGACCAGCGCGACGATCTGGTGCGAGATCTCCACGGTGTCGCCGTCCGGCACCTTCGTCACGGTGAGGGCGAGCGTCTCCACCCCGTTGGTGCGGGTGACGGACGTGGCCGCGTCATCGGCGAGGTCGACGTCGGCCACCTCTCCGATCGTCACCGCGGGACCCGGGGCGGCGGCCGGCGTCGACGGCGCGGCGGGTTGCTGCGCCGGGGCGTCGGACGGGGCGTCCGTCCCGGTGTCCGGGGCGCCAGAGGCGGCCGGTTGCTCGGTGCCCCCGGGAAGGCCGGAACCGCCCGGCGCATCCGGTGAACCGGTCGGGTCGGAGGAGGCGGCCGGGTCCGACGAGCCGGCGGGCAGGACGGGCAACGCCCTCAGGTCGTCGAGCGAAGCGATCTGGCTGCCGGCCTGGATGGTCAGCGAGCGCTGATCCTCATCGAGGGTGCCGACCGGGAACAGGGCCCCGTTGTCCTCGAGCGTGGCCGCGAGGTCGCCCACGGTCAGGCCCGCCGCCTCGAGCGCGCCGTCACGGGGGAGGAGGGCGACGTGCTGGCTGGTCCCGCCCGAGATGTCCGCCGTGCGGACGCCGTCGATCTTCTGCAGCCGAGGAACCGTGAGCCGCTCGAGGTCACCGTTGAGTTCGCTGAGGGACTGGTCGGACGAGACGGCCATGAACACGATGGGCAGGTCGCTGATGCTCCCGGCCAAAGCCTGTGGTTCCACGTCCTCGGGGAGCAGCGGGCGCACGGTGGAGATGGCGCGGTCCACCTGGGCCCTCGCCCGGTCGAGGTCCGTCCCGTAGACGAAGACGAGGCTGACGGTGGAGATGCCGGACCGGGACGTGCTCGCGGAGGATTCCAGGCCCTCGACACCACTCAGCGCCGCTTCGAGCGGTTCGCTCACCTGCTGGTCGAGGTACTCCGGTGAGGCTCCCGGGACCGTCGAGAGGACGGTGATCTGGGGGAACTCGAGCGACGGGATGAGCTCCTGCCGGAGCGAGCCGAGGGTGATGACGCCGAAGACGGACGCGAGGATGGTGATGAGCGCGATGAGCGCACGGTTGCCGAGGGAGAGATGGGCGAGACGGAACACGGAACCTGCCTTCGGGTGCTGACGGCCGCCCGGCTGGCTGGCTCCGCCGTGGTTAGACGAGCTTGAGGGCCCTGTCGGTGAGCGTCTGGATCTCGGCCGCGAGCGACGGATTCTCGTTCAGCTTGACGCCGTAGCCCGGCAGCATCTCCTTGAGCTTCGGCTCCCAGTCGGACATCTTGACCGGGAAGCAGCGCTTGAGGAGTTCCACCATGATCGGCGCGGCGGTCGACGCTCCGGGCGAGGCCCCGAGCAGGGCGCCGATGGAGCCGTCCGAGGAGGTGATGACCTCGGTGCCGAACTGCAGCACGCCGCCCTTCTTCGGAGCCTTCTTGATGACCTGTACACGCTGCCCGGCGGAGATGAGTTCCCAGTCGCCGCCGTCGGCGGACGGGAGGAAGTCGTTGAGCGCCTCGTTCTTCGCGTCACGGTTCTTGAGGACCTCGGTCACCAGGTACTTCGTGAGCGACATGTTGTCCTTGGCCACGGCCAGCATGGGTACGAGGTTCGACGGACGGATGGACGTCGGGAGGTCGAGGTAGGAGCCCCGCTTGAGGAACTTGGTGGAGAACCCGGCATAGGGCCCGAAGAGCAGGGAGCGCTCGCCCTTGACGTACCGCGTATCGAGGTGTGGGACCGACATGGGGGGTGCGCCGACGGACGCCTGGCCGTACACCTTCGCGTTGTGCTGGTCCACGAGCGTCGGGTCCGTGCAGCGCAGGAACTGGCCGGACACGGGGAATCCGGCGAAGCCGCGTCCTTCGGGGATGCCGGTCCGCTGCAGGAGGTGGAGGGACCCGCCACCCGCGCCGATGAACACGAACTTGGAGGTGACCGTCGTCGCCTCGCCCGTCGCCCGGTTCTTGACCTTCACGTCCCACCGGCCGTCGGACGCCCGCGCGACGTCGAGCACGTCGAAGCCGTAGTGGAGTCCGACACCCGTGCCCTCGAGGTAGGCGTTGAGCTGGCGGGTCAGGGAGCCGAAATCGACGTCCGTACCCCCGGCGACACGGGAGGCAGCGACCGGCTGGGAAGGATTGCGGCCCTTCATGATGAGCGGGGTCCAACCCGCGATGGTCGCGTGGTCCTCGCTGAACTCCATGGTGTCGAACAGGGGCTGCGGGCTCAGCGCCTCGTACCGCTTCCGAAGGTACTCCGCGTTGGCCTGGCCCCAGACGAAGCTCATGTGGGGGACCGCGTTCACGAAGCTGCGCGGATCTCCGATGTGCCCCTCGGTGACCATGTGGGACCAGAACTGGCGGGACGTCTGGAACTGCTCGTTGATGGCGATGGCCTTCGCCGGGTCCACGGACCCGTCCTTGCCGGCCGGCGAGTAGTTGAGCTCGCACAGCGCGGAGTGGCCTGTCCCGGCGTTGTTCCAGGGGTCGGAGCTCTCCAGACCGGCGACGTCGAGCCTCTCGAAGAGCGAGATGTCCCAGTCGGGCTGGAGCTGGCGGAGGAATGCGCCGAGCGTGGCGCTCATGATGCCGCCACCGATCAGGACGACGTCTGTGGTCTTGGCGGGCGTGCCCTGATTCATGGTGGTCAACGTGGTCTCCAGTCGCGAGGTCGTAGCAGGGAAAGCCTAGCGTCTGGCAGTGACCTTATCTAAATCCGGTGGAGCCCCGTCAGGGGTACCCGCAGCAGCGGCCGTGGCGCCGCGCGCTGTCACTCCGACGGCTCGGGCCGGGGCTCCACGTCGGCGAGGTCGATCCGGTTGAACACCTCGTTCATCACCGGGCTGACGGGGTAGCTGCTCACGCGGGGACTCATGGCGAGGGCTGAGATCGGAAAGGCGAGCGGGACGGCCGGGACGCGTGTGGAGATCTGGCCGCTGATGTCCGCGTACGCGGCCGATCGGTCCTCGCCGTCGGGCAGGCCGCGGGCGCGGTTGATCTTGCTGAACAACTGGGGGTCCTCGTACCCGAACTCCTCGGTGTAGGAGCCGAACAGCGCACCCACGAAGTTGTCCGGGTCCTCGTAGCTGCCGCTCCAGCCCAGGAGATGGAACGCCCGGTCACCCGTCTGCTGCACCGCTTCGATGTAGCCCTCGCTCCAGTCGATCGGCACGGGCTTGATGGTGAAGCCGGCCTCGGTCAGCTGGCGGCTCAGCTCCGCGTAGGCCTTCTCGGGCGAGGGGAGGTACGCCCTGGAGACGTTGCGCGGGTAGTAGAAGGGCAGCGGGCGGCCGTCGTAGCCGGACCGGTCGAGGAGGTCCTTGGCGAGGTCGACGTCGTAGCCGTAGTCCTCGACCGCCTCTCCGCTCACCCCGAGCTTCTCCGGGACGAACTGGCGCGCCGGCTTGGTGCCGCTGAGGAACCGGCCGTCGATGAGTGCGTCCTTGTCGATCGCGTGGGCCACGGCCTGCCGGAACAGGACGTCGTCGACACCCGGGAAGCCCTGGTTGAGGCCGAGGTACAGCACGGAGTAGGGGTCGCGCTGGAGGAACTGCTGACCGTTGCGTGCGAGGTCCACGGCGCTGTCCACGGACACGAAGTCGTAGCCGTCGATCCGACCGGCGGTCAGGGCGCGGGCACGGGAGTCGGGATTGGAGATGGTGGTGAAGAGGACGCGGTCCACCTCGCCGCGATCACCCCAGTAGTCCTCGAAGGAGACGAGGTCCACCTCGCCCGGCTCCCAGGAGACGAACCGGAAGGGCCCGGTGCCCACGGGTGCGCGTCCGTAGCGCGAGATCAGCGAGCCGTCGACGGGCTCCGTCAGATCGTCGGCGGAACCCGCGTCGAGGGCGGCCGGTGAGGAGATGGCGAAGGCCGGGGCGGCCAGCGCGGCGATCAGTCCCGTGATCCGGCTGGTGAGCTGCAGATCCACGGTGGACGGCGTCGTCGCGGTGCAGCCCTTGTAGAGGCTGATCTCGGGCTGGTCCGAGTAGCCCTTGAACACGTGCTCGAAGGGCAGCCGCCCGGCTCCGGCGCGGGCCGAGGCGGGGAGGGTGTACCAGCGGTCGAAGTTGGCGCAGACGGCCGCGGCGTCCAGGGGCCGGCCGTCATGGAAGACGACGTCGTCCCGGAGCGTGAACTCGTAGGAGCGCCCGCTGTCCTGCTCCTCCCACGACTCCGCCAGCAGTTCCGTCGGTTCAGAGGTGAGGGGATCGATGCCCACGAGGCCCTGGAGGATCTGCCGGGTGACGCGGTAGGACTCGGTGTCGTTGGCGAGGGCCGGATCGAGGGTGCGAGGATCGGCGGCGCTCCCGAAGGTGAAGGTGGAGGCGTCGACGGCGGGAGCGCTCGTGGCGGGGACAGGCTCGGGCGGCACCACCTCGCCGGATGTGCAGGCCACGAGCGACGCGACGGAGGCGACGACGACGGCGTCGCGCAGGATGCGGATCACCGATGCGCGGCTGGCCCGCGGGTGGCGGGGGCACGCGGCGGCGTTGTTCACGAGCAGGCTCTCCGGAAGGCAGGGGTGACCCGGTCCTGGGGACGCGGCGGTCGGAAGCCCTCAGTCTAGGTGATGCTCCTGTCCGCGCCGTGCAGGGCGAACGGGGAGACCGGGTACCGTCGCTTCCCGTCGGGCTGCCCCGTCGCACGAAAGAACGGACCCCCTCACCGGAAGTGAGGATGTCCGTCCGTTGTCCCTGGAACACGTTAGAGGTTTGCACCAGGGAGGCAGTGCGCGTCCTTAGCCGGCGGCGGGGGGCGTGAGGACGGCGTCGATGAGGTAGACGACGGCGTTGGCGGTCTGGACGCCGCCGCAGATGACGTTGGCGTCGTTGACCTTCAGTTCCTGGCCGGATCCGGTGATCTCGAGGTCGGCGCCCTGGACGGTGGTCTGGGTGGTGCCTTCGAGTTCGGTGGGCTGGATCTTGCCGGGGACGACGTGGTAGGTGAGGATGCTGGTGAGGCCCTCGGTGTCGGTCTTGAGGCCTTCGACGGTCTCGGCGGGGAGGGCTGCGAATGCGTCGTCGACGGGTGCGAAGACGGTGAATTCGTCGCCGTTGAGGGTGTCGACGAGGTTGACGTCGGGGTTGATGCCGCCGGAGACGGCTGCGGTGAGCTGGGTGAGGATGGGGTTGGCGCCTGCGGCGTTGGCGACGGGGAGCAGGGACATGCCTTCGACGGAGCCGTCGCCGGAGGGGACCTGCTCGGCGTAGCCGGCGCAGCCGGGGCCGACGAGGTTCGCGGCGGGGTCCATCATGGCGTCGGCCGAGGCGGAGGGGGCCATGCTGGCCTCTGCCGACGGCGACTCGCTCTCCATGGGGGCTTCGCTGGCCATGGTGGCCTCGCTGCTCGGAGCGGACTCCGACGCTGCTTCGTCGCCGCCGCCGCAGGCTGCGAGACCGAACATCGAGACTGCTGCGATCCCGAGGATCGAGAGGTTCCTGCGCTTGGTGATTCCCATGAGAATTTCCTCCATAGATATGACCCGGCGGGTGCCTGCGGTCTGGGGTATTGGGTGAAACACATCGTGTCGATGTCTCGGAGGTACTTCGGGCGCCCTCGGAGGGTGGATGGGTGGGATCACCAAAGAAAATCTCGGCGGGCCTGATCCGCCCGCTGGTTGTTACCTGCCCGTGACCTGCGGCGATGTCGCATCAGGCGTGCGGCGCATGCTCGACCGTGAGCCGGGCAGGGTCGCGGCTCCCGCCCTGGGCGGTGTGACGGGCTGATGCAGGAGGTGCAGATGGGGCTGTGCGGTGGCCACCGGAGCGACCCCGGACCGCGGCCGTCGACGCGCTTCACCCCGCGGCCCCGACCATGCGGAAGGAAGGCCGGCGCAGAGCACGAAGGCCCCGGACGGACTCTTCCGTCAGGGGCCTTCACCGTGCGCAAGAGGGGACTTGAACCCCTACGTCCGAAGACACTGGAACCTAAATCCAGCGCGTCTGCCAATTCCGCCACTCGCGCGCCGATGCCGGCACGAGGGCATCGTCGTCGCCCTACTCTACCGGTCCGGAACCGGGTGCGGACCGGCCGCGGCGGGTGCTACTCGTCGATGCCCAGGTCGCGTCGCAGCTTCGCGACGTGACCCGTGGCGCGCACGTTGTACTGGGCCAGCGCCACGTCGCCAGCCTCGTCGACGACGACGGTGGACCGGATGAGGCCCTCGTACGTCTTCCCGTAGTTCTTCTTCTCCCCCCAGGCGCCGTAGGCCTCGGCGACGCCGTGGTCCTCGTCGGAGAGGAGGGGGAACGTCAGGGATTCCTTCTCGACGAAGGAGGCGAGCTTGCCGACGGGGTCCGGTGAGATGCCGAGGACGGAGTAGCCGGCTGCGTCGAGGGAGGCGAGATTGTCGCGGAAGTCGCAGGCCTCGGTGGTACAGCCCGGAGTCGCCGCTGCGGGGTAGAAGTAGACGACGACCTTCCGCCCCCGCAGGGAGGACAGCGTGACGCCGTTGCCCTCGGCGTCGCTGAGCGTGAAGTCGGGGGCACTATCACCGGTGACGAGTCGTTGCGACATGCATACTCCTGAGGATCGGTCGGGTGGCCGGGCGGATCCCTGCGGGAGCAGGCCCTGTTCGGCCGGCCGGCGATGATTCACTAGCCAGCCTAGCTATCATAGGTGGAAGATCCGACGCCGACGGCGGCTGCCGGTTGCGCAAGCGAGAGGAAGTGCACAGTTCTATGCCCGATCTGGAGCAATGGCCCACCGGTCGACTGCTGACGACGGCGGCGCGTCTCGTCGAGCACGCATGGAACGAGCGTCTCGTGGACATCGGGGTGACGCACGCGGGTGTGATCGCGCTCGGCGTCCTGGCCGATCAGGGAGCCATGACGCAGGCGAGCCTGGCGCAGATCGTCCGGGTGCAGGCGCAGACCATGGGGAAGACCCTGTCCAGACTCGAGTCGCGGGGGCACGTCACCCGCGTCCGGAACGATCTCGACCGCCGATCGCACCTCGTCTCCATCTCTCCCGCGGGCAGGCAGGTCCTGGACGCCGCGGATGACATCGAACGCACCCTCGTCGCGGGCGGCGGGCTCGTCTCGGACGAATTGAGGGCCCACCTGCAGGTCGTCATCAGGGAGCTGGGTGCCCCGCGGTGGAACTGGGCGGCCGCGGCCGCTCCGGCAGGTGCTCCCGTCGAGACACCGGACGCCACCGATCCGGCTGCTACGGTCCACAGCTGACCTGCGCCTGAGCGGCTGAAAGCTCCGCACCCCCTGCTCACCCACCCCCTGCCTGTCCGGCAGGGGGTTTTTCGTGCGCCAGGAGCCCGCGCAGCGACGCCGACGGTATACCTGACAGAAGCGGGCAAGGGAAGACCTCCGAGGAAAAGGGTCGAGGAGGAGAAGGTGGTTGCGTACTAAGCAGGCTGATGTTTTGTTGGGGACGTACGTGTCCACCGCCCGACGGAGATCAGCATGCAGAGTACCGCCACATCCAGGTCGACCGACGGAGGCCCCGTGCGCCCGCCCGCCGGGACGCGCGACGTCGGCGACCGGCCGGGTGGCTGCAGCGCCACGGAACAACCCCTCAAAGCCGCTCTGCAGGACGACATCGCGCTGCGGCACATGGACATCGCGGAATCCGTGGCCCGCTCCTTCGCGACGACCGGCCCCGAGGCCTCCGACATCCGGCAGGTGGCCTACCTCGGCCTGATCAAGGCCGTCCAGCGCTTCAACCCGGGGCGCGGCGTCCCGTTCGCCTCCTTCGCGGTCCCGACCATCGCGGGCGAGATCAAGCGCTACCTCCGTGACTCCTGCTGGGTCATCAGGCCTCCGCGGGAGGTCCAGGACCTCCGCACGGAGATCGCGCGGACGGCGCCCGCCATGGCGCAGCGCCTGGGCCGGGAGGCGACCGCACGCGAACTCGGGGTCGAACTCGGCTGGCCGGAGCACAAGGTGCTGGAGGCGCAGGCCTCCCATTCCAGCCTCCGCCCCGATTCCCTCGACGCTCCGTTCGAGGGCCGCAGCTGGGCGGACACACTCGCCGCAGACTCCGACGGCATGGGCCGCAGCGACGACATGATCTCCCTGCGTGGAGCGGTCAACGAGCTCGACGGCAGCGAGAAGGAGCTGCTCTACCGGCGCTACTTCATGGAGCAGACGCAGCAGGTCATCGGCGACGAACTGGGGATGTCGCAGATGCAGGTCTCCCGGACACTCGCCCGCATCCTCGTGAAACTGCAGAAGCGCCTGCTGGGTGCACCTGCGCCCGAGAACGCGCGCGGGGTGCGGACGAGCATCGCCTGAGTCCGCAGCGTCGTCGTCCGCCGGACACTCCGCCGGCCATCCACGCCCCGGACCGCCGCCGGAGCCCGCGCCGAACGGGCTAGGAGACGCCGTGCTCCGCTGCCGCCGCCAGGACCTGATCGACGGTCACCGCCATCAGTGCGGGGTCGGGTGTGGGCGAGAACGTCTCGCCGACCCGCAGCGTCTCGTCGGTGAGGACCGTGTGAGGACCGGGGGGTGGCCCCCACTCCGAGGCCGGCGCGGGCCCGAAGAGCACCACCGAGGGCCTCGCGTACGCGGAGGCGAGATGCGCGGCGCCGGTGTCTGCCGAGATGACGAGGGACGCACCCGCGACGAGGCGGGCGAAGCGGTCGAGGGGGAGGTTGCCGGCCGCGACCGTGTCCTCGGGCAGTCCCGCGGCGTCGGCCACGGCGAGTGCCCGGGGCCGCTCCTTCCCGCTGCCGGTGAAGACCACCCGGTGGCCCGATGCCGCCAGCACGCGGGCCACCGCCGCGAACCGTTCGACGGGCCACAGGCGGCTTCCATAGGCGGCGCCCACATGGATGACGACGGCGTCGGGCGCGGGGCTCTCGCCGTCGGGCACGCGCAGGCTGCAGTCCAGGGGGTCGGCGGGTACGCCGTGCCAGCTGACGAGGCGCGCCCAGCGCTCACGCTCCAGCACGCCGTCCTCCCACTCCGGACCCTCCCAGCCGGGTGAGCGGTGACCCATCCGGCGCTGCGCACCGATCTCCTCCAGGCGCCCGCGGCTCTCCTCGCCGTTGCCGTGCAGGTTGACCGCGAGGTCGATCCGCCCGTACTCGATGGGCAGCGGATCGTCCAGTCCGTGGGTGGGCAGGAGGTCGTCGATCGCATCCGTCAGCCCGACGACGGGACGGAGCCACTCCTGGGCCGCGTAGAGGATGCGGTGCTCGGGGAAGGCCCGCCGGAGGCCCTTGAGGGCGGGCACGGCGACGAGGAGGTCACCCAGTTTCAGTGCACGCAGCGCGAGGATCTCGGGCCGGCCGTCCGGCGCCGGCGTCGAGGAGGACGCGGCGCCCGGACGTGCGTGGGGGATCGGCTGCTGCGCGCTCGCGGTGCTGGTGCCCTCGGAAGTCATGCGAATCATCCTGCCAGAGGAAGCGGGGTGGGCCCGGCCGGGCCCGTCGCCGCCGGGGGCCCACCGGCAGCGGCGGAGGGATCCCCCGTGGAGCAGCGGCGAACGGGAGGAGAAGCAGGAGGAGGAGAAGAAGTTCGGCGAGAAGTGTTTAGTCCTGCTGCTTCCCGGGAACTAAGCCTGTATGCATACTTCGGCCGAGCGACCCCGGACCGCCCCCAGCGCCGTCCTGTTCGACCGCGACGGGACGATCGTCGTGGACGTCCCGTACAACGGTGATCCGTCCCTGGTCCAGCCCATGGCCGGCGCCAAGGAGGTCCTCGACGGCCTGCGCTCGCGCGGTATCCCCGTCGGCGTCGTCACGAACCAGTCGGGCATCGCCCGCGGCCTCGTCACGCGCGGGCAGGTCGACGCCGTCAACGCCCGCGTCGAGGAACTGCTCGGACCGTTCGATGTCTGGGAGGTCTGCCCCCACGGCAGTGGGGACGGCTGCGCCTGCCGCAAGCCCGGACCGGGCATGGTGCTGTCGGCCACCGCACGCCTCGGGCTCGAGCCCGGCGAGGTGGCCCTGATCGGTGACATCGGGGCGGACATGGGCGCCGCAGCCGCTGCGGGAGCCCGGGGGGTCCTGGTGCCGACGGACATCACGCTGCAGGACGAGATCCGTGACGCCCCCGCGGTGGCCGGGACGCTCGCCGGGGCCGTGGACCTCCTCTGGGCGGGCACCACATGAGGCGCACGGTGCTGGTGGCACGCCTGGACAGCGCGGGGGACGTGCTGCTCGCCGGCCCCGCCGTCCGAGCCATCGCCGCCGGTGACCACGGGGACTCGCCCAACGACGTCGTCATGCTCTGCGGACCGCAGGGGGCCTCGGCGGCACGCCTGCTGCCGGGTGTGGTCGACGTCGTCGTCTGGCGTGCGCCGTGGATCATCGATCCCGCACCCGAGCCCACGCCGGAGCTCGTGCAGGAGCTGCACGACGCCGTGGTGGCCGCGGACGTCGACGAGGCCGTGATCCTCACCTCCTTCCACCAGTCGCCGCTGCCGCTCGCCCTGCTGCTCCGCCTCGCGGGAGTGCGGCGGATCGCCGGGGCGTCCGTCGACTACGCCGGATCCCTGCTCGATGTCCGGCTGAAGCCGGGCGAGGACTTCCCGGAGGACCAGCCGGAGGCCGAGCGTGCGCTCGGCATCGCCGAGGCGGCGGGGTACGCACTGCCCCCGGGCGACGACGGGCGCCTCCGGGTCACCCACCTCGCCGACGCCGCCGAGCTCGTCGGGCGGGGGCCGTACGTGGTCGTCCATCCCGGCGCGTCCGTGCCCGCCCGGGCCTGGCCGCCGCTGCACCACGCGGCCGCCGTCGAGCTCCTGACGGCCGCCGGGTTCCGGGTGGTCGTCACCGGTGGCCCCGACGAGACGGAGCTGACCTCGACGGTCGCAGGACCGGAGGCCCTGGACCTCGGCGGCCGGACCGACCTGCCGGTCCTGGGTGCGGTCCTCGCCGGAGCGACCGTGGTGATCACGGGGAACACGGGCCCGGCCCACCTGGCCGCAGCGGTGGGCACGCCCGTCGTCTGCCTGTTCTCGCCCGTGGTCCCGGCCATACGGTGGGCGCCCTACCGGGTGCCGGTGGAACTGCTCGGCGACCAGGATGCGGCCTGCGCGCTCAGCCGTGCCCGCATCTGCCCCGTCCAGGGGCACCCCTGCCTGTCCAACGTCTCGCCGGAGGACGTCGTGGATGCTGTCCTGCGCCTCAGTTCCGGAATATCGTCACTCGGCTCGCGCCGCAGCATCGGCCGCACCGACGGCCGCAAAACGAGGGGAAACCGATGAGGATCCTGGTATGGCACGTCCACGGCGGGTGGACCGACGCCTTCGTGCGGGGCGAGCACACCTACGTGCTGCCCACGACGCCCGACGGCGGTCCCTGGGGGCTCGGCCGGGCGGGCCGCGACTGGCCGTCCTCCGTGATCGAGGTGGCTCCCGCCGATCTCGCGGACGCCGGCATCGACATCGTCGTGCTGCAGCGCACCGAGGAGATCGCCGAATGCGAGCGCCTGCTCGGCAGGACACCGGGACGCGACCTTCCCGCCGTCTTCCTCGAGCACAACACCCCCCGCCGTGACATCGTGGGCACCGTCCATCCCCTCGCCGGGCAGGACGACATCCCGATCGTCCACGTGACGCACTTCAACGAGCTGTTCTGGGACAACGGGGGCGCGCCCACCACGGTGATCGAGCACGGCATCGTGGACCCGGGCTATCTCTACACGGGTGAGCTGCAGCAGCTCGCCGCGGTGATCAACGAGCCGGTCCGGCGCGGCCGCATCACGGGTACCGACCTGCTGCCCCGCTTCGCGGGCATCGCACCGCTCGAGGTGTTCGGCATGGGCACCGACGGGCTCGGCGACTCCCTGGACCTCGGGCCCGGCGAACTGCGGATCGGCGGCGACCTGCCGACGGCCGAGCTGCACGCGCGGCTCGGGCGCTCCAGGGCCTACGTGCACCCCCTGCGCTGGACCTCGCTCGGCCTCTCGCTCCTCGAGGCCATGCACGTGGGCCTCCCGGTCCTGGCCCTGGCGACGACGGAGGCGGCACGCGCGGTGCCGCCGGGAGCCGGGGCCGTCTCCACGCGCGTCGACGATCTCGTCCGCGTGGCAGCCGCACTCATCGACGACCCGGACGAGGCCCGCGCGCGCGGCCTCGTGGCACGGGAAGCAGCCCTGGAACGCCACGGGCTCGCCCGGTTCCTGGCCGATTGGGACGACGTCCTGGGACAGGAGCCCACCCGGCACCGCGTCCTGGCGGTTACAGAAAGGAGAGCGCAGTGAGGATATCGATGGTGTCTGAGCATGCAAGTCCACTCGCGGCACTGGGGGGCGTCGACGCCGGGGGACAGAACGTCCACGTCGCCGAGCTGTCCCTGGCACTCGCCCGGCGAGGGCACGACGTCACCGTGTACACGCGACGCGACGACCCCGCCCTCCCGGTTCGCGTGCGGACCGACGCGCGGCTGGAGGTCGTCCACATCGACGCCGGTCCCGCCCGGCATGTCCCCAAGGACATGCTGCTGCCTTTCATGGGTGAGCTGGCCGACGGGATCGTCGAGGACTGGGGACAGGAGCCGGCGGACATCGTCCACGGCCACTTCTGGATGTCCGGGCTCGCGGCGCTCGATGCCGCCCGCCAATCGCGCAGCGGGGGCCGGGACGTCCAGGTGCTCCAGACCTTCCACGCCCTCGGCACCGTCAAGCGGCGCCACCAGGGCGTCGAGGACACCAGCCCGTCCGAGCGGCTCATGCTCGAGGCCATGGTGGGGCGCAGCGCCGACCGCGTGGTGGCCACCTGCTCGGACGAGGTGTTCGAGCTTAAGGCCATGGGCGTGCCCGCGAACCGCGTCTCGATCGCGCCGTGCGGCGTGGATCTCGAACTCTTCGGTCCCCACGGACCCGTGGAGGAGCGGGAGCGGCCGCACCGGATCGTCAGCGTGGGCCGCCTCGTGCCGCGGAAGGGCATGGATCTCGTGATCCGGGCGCTCCGCGAACTCGCCGACACCGGACACGACGACGTCGAACTCCTGATCGTCGGAGGTGGCGGCAACACGTCCGTCCTCGAGGACGATCCGGAGGCGCAGCGTCTCGTCGCGCTCGCCACGGAGCTCGGCGTCGCCGACCGCGTGGTGCTCCGGGGCCAGGTCTCCCGCGCCGAGATGCCCGCCCTCCTCCGCAGCGCAGACGCCGTCGTCTGCGCCCCCTGGTACGAGCCGTTCGGGATCGTCCCGCTCGAGGCCATGGGGTGTGGGGTCCCGGTGGTCGCGGCCGCCGTCGGCGGACTCGTGGACACGGTGGTGGACGGCAAGACCGGCCTCCACGTTCCGCCCCAGGATCCTGCGGCGATCGCTGCCGCCGTCGCCGAGGTGCTGGCTGATCCCGCCTGGGCGAGGGAACTCGGGGACAACGGCTACCGGCGCGTCCGGGCACGCTACTCCTGGAGCCGCATCGCGGCCGACACGGAGAAGGCCTACCAGCTGGCGCTCGGGGCGGCAGTCCCCGCAGCGCCGGCAACAGCGCGGCGGAGCGCCGCGCGTCGACTCGAGAGCACAGGAGGCAGGGCACTGTGACCACGCACCTTTCCGACACCTACACCGATCGTGCGGCACCGGCCGCCCCGGCACGGGAGGGGGTATCACTCGCCCCGGCGCACCGGGACCAGGAGCGGCGTTCGCAGGACGCCGTCCAGCAGGACGCGCGCCGGATCGTCATGGAGCACCTCCGCGCCGTCAGCCCGGCCGTCGAGTCCCTCGCGCAGAACGCCGGGACCCTCGCCGGGTGGGGCATCGAGATGGCGACCCGGCTCATCGCGGGCCAGCGGCTCCTCGCCGCCGGCAATGGCGGCTCCGCCGCCGAGGCCCAGCACCTGACGGCCGAACTGGTGGGCCGCTTCGACGGGGAACGCGAGCCTTTCTCGGCCATCTCCCTGCATGCGGAGAGCTCCGCGGTCACCGCGATCGCCAACGACTACGGCTTCGACCAGCTGTTCGCGCGCCAGGTGCGCGCCCACGGCCGTCGCGGCGACATCCTGGTGCTGCTCAGCACCAGCGGCAAGAGCCCGAACCTCCTCGGTGCCGTCACGGCAGCCCGTGAGGCGGGCATCACCACCTGGGCGCTCACGGGAGCGGGGCCCAACCCGCTGACCGAGTGCGTGGACGACTTCATCGCCGTCGAGGCGCAGTCCGCCAACGCGCAGGAGGGCCATCTGATCGCGCTGCACGCCATCTGCCGCGCCTTCGACGCCGAGGTCCGCCGACGTCGCCAGGAGGAGCAGCGATGAGGATCGTGGTGGTCGGCGACGTGCTGCTCGACACGGACCTGTCCGGCGGCGCGGGCCGCCTGTCCCCCGACGCTCCGGTGCCGGTCGTCGACGTCGACGCGGTCCGGCGCCGCGCCGGTGGTGCCGGGCTCGTGGCACGCATGCTGCAGGCCGACGGCCACGAGGCCGTCCTGGTGACGGTCCTCGGGGATGACGCCGCCGCCGGCCTGCTGCGCGCGGAGCTGGAGGGCATCACCGTGATCGCCGGTCCTTCGGGGGCGCCCACGCCGGTGAAGACCCGCGTGCGGGCCTCGGGCCAGCCGGTGGTGCGCTTCGACGAGGGCTGCGCCACGCCGCCCGTCCCCGGATGCACCGCCGACATGCTCGCGGCTCTGGAGGACGCGGATGCGGTCATCGCGGCGGACTACGGCCGCGGGCTGCTCGCCGACGAGGAGCTCCGCGTCCGCCTGGAGGCCCTGACGGCCTCCACGCCGGTGGTGTGGGATCCGCATCCCGCCGGTGCGCGTCCGGTCCCGGGCGTCGCCGCGGTCACGCCGAACCTCGGGGAGGCGCTGCGCTTCGCCGGCCTGGCAGGTACCGGTACCACGGGTGCGGCATCGGCCGCCGAGGTCCTGCTCGCGGACTGGGGGAGCCGCGCCGTCATCGTCACGATGGGCGAGCACGGTGCCCTCGTCGCGGCGTCGGGGCTCCTGCCCCAGGTGGTTCCTGCGCCGCGCGTCACCGCCACCGATCCCTGCGGTGCCGGTGACCGTTTCGCGTCGGCGCTCGCCGTCGGTCTCGCCGCGGGGATGACGACCGACTCCGCCGCCCAGCAGGCGACAGAGGCTGCCGCGCAATTCCTCGCCGCCGGCGGTGTCGGCGCGATGGGAGGGCGACGGGAGGACGCGCCCCGGCAGCTGCCCGTGGACGGCCTCGACGCCCTGACCGTCGCCCAGCGCACGCGGGACGCGGGGGGCACGGTGGTGGCGACCGGCGGATGCTTCGACCTCCTCCACGCCGGCCATGCCCGGACCCTCGCGGCTGCCCGGCGGCTCGGCGACTGCCTGATCGTGTGCCTGAACTCCGACGAGTCGGTCCGCGGACTGAAGGGCGAGCACCGGCCCATCATCAAGCAGGAGGACCGCGCCGAGCTGCTGTCCGCCCTCGAGTGCGTCGATGCCGTGCTCGTGTTCGGCGAACCGACGCCGGAGAACGCCATCTCCCGCCTGCAGCCCGACATCTGGGTCAAGGGCGGCGACTACGCGGCCGAGGACCTCCCGGAGGCCGCCCTCGTGAGCAGCTGGGGTGGACGGACGGTCACCGTTCCCTACATCCCGGCCCGCTCCACCACGAAACTTGCAGCCGCGCTCGCACGCGTGGGCTGACGAGCTGCACATCCGCACGCGGTCCGATCCGATGGCCCGCGTGCACGCGACGAAAGGAACAGCATGAGCGAGAACATGAGCGAGAACATGAGCGGGACCAGCAGCCGGACCACGAGCGGCACCGGCTTCAACCCCGGCCGGGTCCTGGTGACCGGGGGAGGCTCCGGTCTGGGCGCGGCCATCGTGCAGGGCGTCCTGGCCGCGGGAGGCACCCCGGTGGTCCTGGACCGCGACATCAGCCGCGTCACGGGCGTCAAGGCCTTCGAGGTGGACGTCGCCGACCGCGAGGCGGTCGAGAAGGCCGTGCGCGAGGCGGCGGAGACGATGGACGGGCTCGACGCCGTCGTGACCGCGGCGGGGATCGACCGCTGCGGCGCCCTCGACACGGTGCCCGCAGGGGAGTGGGAGAAGGTGATCGGCGTCAATCTGATGGGGACGGCGTCGACGGCCCGAGCCGCCCTGCCGTACCTCAAGCAGACGCACGGGCGCGTGGTCACCATCGCCTCGACCCTCGGCATCAAGGCCGTGGGGGATGCGACGGCCTACTGCGCCTCGAAGTTCGGGGTCATGGGGTTCTCGCAGGCGCTCGCCGCGGAGACAGCAGGGCAGATCGGCGTCACGACGATCATCCCCGGCGGCATGAAGACCCGCTTCTTCGACGACCGCGACGAGCAGTACAAGCCGCAGGACGACTCACGGCTCAACGACCCCGAGCGCGTGGCCGAGGCCATCCTGTTCGCGCTCTCGCAGCCCAGGAGCTGCGAGATCCGCGAGATGGTCATCGCCCACGCAGAAGAAGGCTCGTGGCCCTGAGTTCGGCCACGTCCGCGTAGACGGCATCGGGCTGGACGGTCGCGACGAACGAGTCATCGTGCTCGCAGCGCTCCGCCGTCCAGCCCACCTGCGTGACGTCCACTCCGCACACGGGGCACTGCGACACCCAGGAGAAGTGGACGCGGTGGAGCGTGCGGCCGATCGCGCCCGCGTTTATCACGTTGCCGATCCAGTAGACGCCGACGGTCGGGGTGCCCACCGCCTGTGCGAGGTGCCGCGGGCCGCTGTCGTTGCCCACCATCACCGCGCTCCGGTCGAGGACACCCGTGAGCTCACCCAGCGTGAGCTGCCCCGCGAGGGACCGGACGTTCGCGGCAGGCGCCGCCGCGCGGGCGAGCCCGACGATCTCCTCCGCCGTGCCGGCGTCGCCCGCATCACCGACCACCACCACCTCGCAGCCGTCCGCGGCTGCGCGCACGGCCACCTCCGCGAACGACGACGAGGGCCACCGCCGCCGCGGATCGGTCGCACCCGGATGCAGGGCGATCACCGCGCCGTCGCCGGTGAGCCGCCGGGCGCGGTCGGCCTCCGCCGCGGTGACCTGCACACGCGGCTCGAGATCCACCGGCACGGCACCGCCCAGTCCCACGACCTCGAGAGCCCGGAAGACCTCGTGCTGGTAGTAGACGTAGGGGATGGTGCGTTCGAGTGCGGCGGCGTCGGGCGTGCGCGTGCCGATGGTGTGGCGGGCACCGAGTCGCAGCACGAACGGGTTGGAGTTGCGTCCGCCGCCGTGCAGCTGCACCGCGAGGTCGAAGGAGCCGGACAGCTCGTCGAAGAACCGGTCGACGGCGGCCGTGTCCACCGCGCCGTCCACCTCGCCCCCGGGGCGGACGCCCGGGGAGAAGGGCAGCTCGACGATCCGCGAGACCGGTCCCGGCCTGCCCTCGAGCAGTGCAGCATGCCCCGGCATGCCCAGCAGGGTGATCTCCGCGTCGGGGTAGCGGGACTTCAGCGCGGCGATGGCCGGCAGCGCGAACATGAGATCGCCCAGCCCGCCGCCGCGCAGGACGGCGATGCGCCGGACGTCCTCGAAGGGCGGGAGCACCGGACCCACGGCCCGTGCCGTGTCCTGCCTGCCGCCGAAGTCCGCCGTCGTCTGTCCCTGCCCCATGCGTGTGTTCCCCGTTCGTGTCGTGTCATGGCGTGTCGTGTCGTGTCGTGTCGTGTCGTGTCGTGCCGTGTCGTGTCGTCGGCACCGTGCGTCGTGCGTCGTGCGTCGTGCGTCGTAATCCTGACCCGGTCCGACGACGGACGTGCTTCCCTCCAGCTGTACACAGCAGCAGGGGTGCTGTCCATGTCTTTCCCCGATCCGATCCAGCGATCGGACCTGCTGCCGCAACCATATGCTAAGCGTGCTGATGGTCACGGGGAGCGGCGTAGAAATCGGCCCCTGTCCTGTGTGAAGCCGCGGGAGCGGGGTATGGAACCACCAGCGGCGGCTGTCGTGCCCGGATCCCGTCCGCGATCAGGGCAGAACAGCCGCAGCAGACCTGCAGCACGCCGAACGCCAAGGAGCGCAATGTCCATCCAGTCCCAGGCACCCTCCCTGCTTGATGCGCAGGACGACGCGTCCATCACGATCATGAGTCCCCTCGACGGGTCGGAGGTCGGGTCCCTACCCTGCACCACGCGCGAGCAGATCGGCCTCGCCGTGTCCCTCGCCCGCGCCGTCCAGCCCGAATGGGCCGCCACGAGCCCGGCCGATCGCGGAGCCGCCCTGCGCCGGGCAGCAGCAGCACTGCGCGCCGGTGCCGAAGAACTCGCGGCGCTCAATACGCGGGAGACGGGCAAACCCCCCGCGGACGCTCTCGGCGGGATCGAGGCCGGCATCTCCACCCTCGAGCAGTACGCGGAACTCGGCCCCGTACACCGAGGACTGAGCCTCCGGGGCGCGGCGACCGCCAGCGACTACACCGTCGCCGAGCCGCGCGGCATCGCCGTGCTCCTCACACCCTGGAACGACCCCGTGGCGGTCGCAGCGGGCCTCATCGGCGCAGCCCTCGTCACCGGCAACACCGTCATCCACAAGCCGAGCGAGCGCTGCCCGCACGTGGGCGAGATGCTCGGGCGGCTCCTGCAGCCGGCCTTCCCCGACGGCGTGTTCACCACCCTGACCGGGGACGGCGAAGTGGGCCGGCTGCTCACCACCGAGACCGATGTCGACGTCGTCGCGCATGTGGGATCGAGCGCGACGGGCGGGCGGATCGCCCGCGCGGCCTCCCTCACCGGTGCACACGTGATCCGCGAGAACGGCGGCAACGATCCCCTCCTGATCGACGCCGACGTCGATCCGGTGTGGGCCGCAGGTCAGGCGGCGCTCGGCGCCTTCGCCAACGCCGGCCAGATCTGCACCTCGGTGGAGCGGATCTACGTCCACCGCGACATCGCCGAGCCCTTCCTCGCCGCGCTCACCGAGGAGGCGCGGGCGTGGACCGGCAGCAGCGGCTTCCCGCCGCTGGTCGACGAACGCATGCGCGACGCCGTGGAGGCGCAGGTCGCTGAGGCCCTCCAGCTCGGGGCGCGCTGCCTGGCCGGGGGCTCGGTGCCGGACGGACCCGGCGCCCACTACCCGGTGACGGTCCTGGCGGACTGCACGGGATCGATGACCGTGATGACGGAGGAGACCTTCGGGCCTGTGGCTCCCGTCACCGTCGTGGACAGCTTTCACGACGGCCTCCACCTCGCCGCGTCCGGACCGTACGGGCTCGCCGCCTCGGTGCTGACCGGGAGCATCGCCCACGCCCAGCAGGCCATCGCGGCGCTCGCCGTCGGAACCGTCAAGGTCAACGCCGTCTTCGGCGGGGCACCCGGTGGGGCAGCCCAGCCGCGCGGCATCAGCGGCGCCGGGTTCGGCTACGGCCCGGAGCTGCTCGACGAGTTCGCCCTCGTCAAGGTGGTCCACATCAGCTCACCACCGCAGGGGGACGCCTGATGGCCGGCACGGACGGGCCCGTCGGGGTCCCGGACGGCGAGCTGTCCGACGTCCGGGGCCTCGCGGCCTGGCTCCCGGCCGCCATCGCCGACCGGGCACCGCGGATCACGGTGGTGGGGGACGCGATGCTCGACGGCTGGTGGAGCGGCACGATCGAGCGGTTCTGCCGGGAGGCGCCCGCCCCGGTCGTCGACATCACGCGCCGCGACTACGCCGCGGGGGGAGCGGCGAACACGGCGATGAACCTCGCCGCCCTCGGCGCGCGGGTGCGGATGTGCGGCCTGATCGGCGACGACGACGCCGGCCGCCGACTCCGCGGGATCCTGGACGGCGCGGGCGTGGACACCACCGACCTCGTGCAGGACGCCCGGGTGGGCACCACGACGAAGTACCGCATCCTCGGCGGGGACCAGGTCATGCTCCGCCTCGACGACACCCACGACGGCCTGCCCGCGTCCGCGATCACGGCCCTCGCGGCCCGGGTCCCGGACGCCGTGGCCGGCGTCGAGGCCGTCATCGTGTGCGACTACGGATCGGGTGCCCTCGGTGACGAGGTCCGGGCAGCGCTCCGGCCCGCGGCGAACCTGCACCCGGACACCCTCGTCGTCGTGGACGCCCATGACACCGCCGCCTGGGCCGAGGTGCAGCCGCACATCGTGACACCGAACGCGGGCGAAGCGGCGCAGGTCCTCGGCATGCGACTCGATCCGCGCTCCGACCGCGCCTCGGTGGTGGCGGCGCGGCGGAACGAGCTGCTGGCCGCGACCAGCGCCGCAGCCGTCGTCGTGACGCTCGACCGCGACGGGACCGTCCTGCTGACCGCGGACGGGGAGGCACACCGCACGTGGGCCGATCCCGTGACCGAGAAGCAGGCCTCGGGCGCCGGGGACACCTTCGTCGCAGGCCTCACCGCGGCCCGCGCAGCGGGACTGCCGCTGACCACGAGCCTGGACCTCGCCCAGGCCGCCGCGGACGTCGTGGTCCACCGGCCCGGCACCTCCGTCTGCACGACGTCGGACCTCACGGGCCACCTGCAGCAGTTCGCGGACACGGCCCTCGCCACCGGCGACCTGCTGCGCCGACTCGAGGAGGACCGGGCGGCCGGCCGCCGGGTCGTGCTGACGAACGGCTGCTTCGACGTGCTGCACCGCGGCCACACGCGCTACCTGAACCAGGCCAAGCAGCTCGGTGACGTCCTCGTGGTGGCCCTCAACGACGACGCCGGCGTGCGGCGGCTGAAGGGCCCGGACCGTCCGATCAATCCCATCGCCGACCGCGCCGCGATCATCGCCTCGCTGAGCTGCGTGGACTACGTCACCGTCTTCGACACCGACACCCTGGTGCCGCTGATCGAGCTCGTGCGACCCGACGTCTACGCGAAGGGCGGCGACTACACGGCCCAGATGCTGGAGGAGACCCCGGCCGTCGAGGCGTGCGGCGGGCGGGTCAGCATCCTCGACTACGTGCCGGAGCGCTCCACCGCGGCCGTCGTCCGGCGCATCCGCTCGGCGCCCCTCGCGGGTGACGCGCCGTGACACCGCGCTGGTCGGGGGAGTGGGCGCTCGAGGTCCCCGGGGAGGAGCCCGCCGTCGACGTGCTGATCCCGTCCTTCGGGCGTCCGGCGGAACTGGCGGTCACCCTCTCGGGGCTTGCCGCCCAGGAGGGCGTGCCCTTCCGCGTGATCGTGAGCGACCAGACGGAGGGTGAGGCCGCGTCCTTCGTGCAGCCGGCGGTCCGGGCCATGCTGCGGGTGCTCGAGGCGCAGGGGCACCCGGTCCGGCTGGAGCGGCACCTGCCGCGCCGGGGCCTGGCCGAGCACAGGAACTACCTCCTCGGTCTCGCGACGGCGCCCTTCGTGCTCTTCCTCGACAACGACGTCTGGCTCGAGCCGGGTTCCCTGGACCGGATGAGCAGGGCGCTCCGCGCCGCCGGGTGCGGCTTCGTGGGATCCGCGGTGCAGGGCCTGTCCTACCTCGGCGACCGGCGGCCGCACGAGCGCACCGAGCTCCGGCTGTGGCCGGACAATGAGGTCCTGCCCGAGCGCATCCGCCGCGGCACGGAGGGCTTCGCCCGATGGCCGCTGCACAACGCGGCCAACCTGGCGCACGCCGCCGTCGAACTCGCGATCCCGCCCGGGGAGTGGCGCCTCTACCGCGTGGCCTGGGTGGGCGGGTGCGTCCTGTTCGATCGCGACGCGCTCGTGGAATGCGGCGGGTTCGACTTCTGGGACCGGCTCCCGCCCGGACATGCGGGCGAGGACGTCGCCGCGCAGTGGCGGGTGATGGAGCGCTACGGCGGCGCAGGCATCATCCCGTCCGGCGCGGTGCACCTGGAGGCGCCCACCACGGTGACCGACCGTGACACAGACGCTGCCCACGTGATCCTGGGCCAGTGACGGTGCCCCCGCCCGGGGACGCACCTGCAGAGCATCGAACCGACACGAAGGAGCACCACATGGCAGATCCGAGCCCGATCGACATCCAGAAGGCACTGGGCGGCATGGACTACCCCGCCTCCAGGGACGACCTCGTGAAGCACGCCGAGGACAAGGGCGCGGACGCGTCGGTCCTCGACACACTGAAGAACCTGCCGGACCGCGAGTTCGACTCGCCGACGGATGTGAACAAGGAAGCGTCAGCCTGAGGACAGCACCGGCGGCGGTGCCCGTCCAGGGTGCCGCCGCCGGCGTCCGGCGTCCGGAGGGGACGGCATGAAGCAGGACAGAGAGACGACGGCCAGGTCGACGGGCAGGTCGACGGTGGAGGAGAAGGCCGGGGGCGCGTCCGGCGGGGAGCGACCCGTGACGGTCATCATCGCGTTCATCGCGAACCTGCTCGTCGCGGTGGCGAAGACCGTCGCCGCGATGATCACCGGTTCCGCGTCGATGACTGCGGAGTCCGCCCATTCGTGGGCCGATACGGGCAACCAGGTGTTCCTTCTGGTCGCCGAGCGGAAGTCGAAACGCCGCAGGGACGCCGCGCATCCCCTCGGCTACGGCCGCGAAGCCTACGTGTGGTCGATGTTCGCCGCCTTCGGGCTCTTCACCGCAGGTGCCGTCGTGTCCATCACGCACGGCATCCAGCAGCTCCTCGAGCCCGAGCCCGCCGCCGACTACGGGATCGCCTACGCCGTCCTCGCCGTCGCGTTCGTGCTGGAGGGGATCTCGTTCGCCCAGGCGTTCCGCCAGGCTCGCACGGCCGGACGGAGAACCGGCACGTCCACGCTGAGGAGCGTCTCGACCACGTCCAACCCCACGCTCCGAGCCGTCTTCGCGGAGGACTCCGCCGCGCTGATCGGGCTCGTCATCGCGTTCGCGGGCATCCTCCTGCACCAACTCACCGGGTCCCCGGTCCCGGACGCCGTCGGATCCATCCTCGTCGGTGTGCTGCTCGGGGTGATCGCCGTCATCCTCATCGACCGGAACCGCCGCTTCCTCGTCGGCCAGGCCGTGTCGCCGGAGCTCCGCGCATCGGTCGCCGGGCGCCTGGATGCGCATCGGAGCATCGAGCGCGTCACCTACCTGCACCTCGAGTACGTGGGGCCCGACAGGCTCTACCTGGTGGCGGCGGTGGACCTGGTCGGCGATCGGGCGGAACACGAGGTGGCGGTCGCGCTTCGCGCCGTCGAGCGCGACATCGAGGACCACGAGCGCATCGAGGAGGCCGTGCTGACCCTCTCGACGCCGGACGAGCCGGCCCTGACGTTCGCAGCGCACGGCCCCTGATCAGCGAACGGACCCTGAGCAGCGCACGGCCCCTGAGCCGCGTCCGCGCCGCTTCGTCCTCCGATTCCGCTTCCCGGTTCCGCTTCCCGGTTCCGCTTCCCGGTTCCGCTTTCCGGTTCCGCTTCCCGGTTTCCCCTGGCCCGACCGGCTAGCCGCCCACCTCCGCGTCCTCCACGGCGGTGGCGGACTCCCCGCCCGGACCCGCGATGTTCACCATCCAGGAGACCCCGAAGCGGTCGACGCACATGCCGAAGCTGTCGCCCCACGGCGAGGCGGCGAGCGGCATCACCTCCGTACCGCTGCCGGCCAGAGCCTCCCAGTAGCCGCGGAGCTCTGCCTCGTCATCCCCGCTCAGGGACAGCGAGTGGCCGGCCGGGGCTCGGTACTCCATGCTGTTCGGTGTATCCGCAGCCATGAGTACCTGACCCGACGGGGTGGTGAGCATCGAGTGCATGATCTTGTCCTGCTCGGCCGGATCCTCACTCACCTGGTACTCGGCGAACGTGCTGCGCTGCAGGTCACCGCCGAACACCGACCGGTAGAAGTCCATCGCCTCGGCGGCGGTGTCCTTGAAGCTGAGATAGGTGTTGATCGTTGCTGCCATGGTGCTCTCCCGTCGTCCGCGCCCTCCGACGCTGCCTGTGGGAGCGATTATGGCCGAGGACGCCGCAGCAGGGAAGGGGCGCGGGCACGCTCAGGAGGGCGACGGCCCGGGGCGTGGGCCGATCGCGCCGGCCACACTTTTCTCGAGCGACGTGATGGTGGCGTCCGGCAGCACGATCAGCCCGTCGAGCTCCCGGCGCGCCCGCCGGTAGGCCGTCTGGCGTTCGGCGGCCGTCGCGGCGTCGTCCACTGCGACGGTGACGAGCTTCCGGGCCGTCTCGAGGCGCGCGCGCTCGCCCGCCGTGAAACCACTCGCCCGCACGCGACGCGCCTCGGTCTCGGCGACCTGGAAGGCGACGTCGTAGGACGTGACGGCCGAGCGGTACGCGGCGAGCTCGTCGGGCAGGACGTCGGACGGGTCCTGGGGCCGCAGAGCGTCCGCCTCACGCTTGGCGCGGAGGAAGGCGACCGTGAGGGGCTCCCTGACGTCCGTCATGGTCGGGTAGTCGATCAGCTTCGCCGCGTCCAGCTCGTAGGAGAGCCAGCGCCGGTCCACGTCGTCGTGCATGCGCCCGATATGCAGGACGTCCCGCGCCCGTCCCGAGGGTGCCTGACCCGACGGCGTACCGGCGGGCTCCGGTGGTGCCGCCGGGGCTGGCAGCACGGCCGGGTTCTTGAGGCGGTACAGCTCCATCCTGCGCTGGTGGCGCCGTTCGCCGGCCTCGGACCAGGACCTGCCCCAGACGGCGAAGACACCCGAGAGGGGGAAGACCAGCCACCAGTAGTTCCCGGCGAAGGACAGGATTTCGTTCACGGCTCCATGGTAGGCCCGGACTCCTCGCCGCCGACGTTTGCGGCGCCGTCGCCATCAGGGGTGATACCGGCTGCAGTGGCGACGGCTCAGCCCGTTGTGTCCTCGCGCTGCTGCCGGGACCTGCGCGTGCGGCGGAAGGCCGACACGAGGATCAGCGTGCTCACGAGGAGGTGGAGGATCGAGAGCGACGGGAGGACCGTCAGGAGCAGGAGCGTGACCAGGACGAGGAGGACGGCCGTCCGCGTGAAGGGGAGGAACTCTCGCGGGATGGGACGAGGCCAGGGGTGGTAGTCGAAGGCGGGCGCGTCATCCGCGGTTTCACGGGCCATGGTCGTCCTTCCGGCGTTCGGACCTGCGCCTGCGGCGCTCCTGCCATGGTGCTGCGGCGGGGCTCGCCCACGCAATGGCGGGCGGGCTGCGCGACGGCTCTTGACCGGTGCAGCGGTATGCGGGCGGCGGACGGAAGGGCCCGGAGATAACGAAACCCCGCCGTCCAGGCGGCGAGACCTGAACGACGGGGTAACGAGGTGCACCCCTCGGGACTTGAACCCGAAACCCATTGATTAAGAGTCAATTGCTCTGCCAATTGAGCTAGAGGTGCGAGGCGCTTCGCCGTCCGATTTCACTCGGTCGGGTCAACCGCAACAGCATGAAACTCTACCAGCACTTCTGCCCAAACATGAAACCGGGGCGCTCAGTCCGCCTGCTCGACGGCCACCCGCAGCAGGCGCGCTCCGCCCGCCTCGTTGGTCGCGACGAGCAGTGACCCGTCCGCTGCCGCCGCCACATCCCGGAGCCGCCCGTGATCACCGTCCAGGTGGCTGACCGGCTCACCCGCCGTCCCTCCCCGCAGGGGTACCTGCCACAGGCGCTGTCCGCGCAGCCCGCCGATGTACGCGACGTCGTCGACGATCGCCATGCCGCTGGGCGACGACGACGCCGTCGACGGCCACACCACCTGGGCGTCGACGAAGCGGGCATCCCCCGGCGCTCCGGTCACCTCGGGCCAGCCGTAGTTGCCGCCTGCCCGGATCACGTTGAGTTCGTCGTCGACTTCGGGGCCGAACTCGGTGGCCCACAGGGCGCCGTCGGTGTCCCACGCAAGACCCTGCACGTTGCGGTGGCCGAGACTGTAGACGGGGGAGCCGGGCGTCGGATTGTCGGGCGGGACCGCGCCGTCCCGCCCGGTGCGGAGGATCTTGCCGGCGAGGCTGCCGGGGTCCTGGGCGTCCTGACGTCGACCGGCGTCGCCGGTGCCGATCCAGAGGGCGCCGTCCGGGCCGACGGCGATCCTCCCGCCGTTGTGGATGTCCCCCTTCGGGATCCCGGTCAGGATCGGTTCGGGCTCACCGAGGGCGCCGCCGTCGTACGGCAGCCTGACCACACGGTTGTCGGCCGCGGCCGTGTAGTAGGCGAAGACGGCGTCCGGCGCACCCACCGGGTCGACCGCGAGCCCGAGCAGCCCGCCCTCGCCGCCGGCCGCCGCGGCTTCCGGGATGCTGCCGATCACCTCGTCCGTGGTACCGCTGATCCGTCGGATCTCCCCGGTCTCGCGGTCGGAGACGAGCAGCGAGCCGTCGTCGAGGGCGACGACGGACCACGGCACGCCGAGCCCCGTGGCAGCGTCCCCCTCGTAGGAGAGCGAGGGAAGAGCGGCGGCGACGGGGGTGGGGGAGGCCGAGGCTCCGGCGAAGAGCGGCCGGGGCCCGCGGGAATCCGCCGAGCAGCCGACCAGGACCAGAAGCGCACAGACCGGAAGAAGGGCCGGCGCGAAGATGCGGGCGTCCCTCCGGCGAGCGGTGGCTGGCATGGTCCGACCCTAGGTCCGGGCCCGTGACGTGTCCACACCACCGGTGTCCCCGTCGACGACCGGGCGCCCGAGCCGGCCGGCGCTAGGCTGGCGCCATGACCCCCTCAGCCGCATCCGCCTCGTCGTCGCCCTCCGCACGCAACCGCGTCGTCAGCACGCTGAGCGTGCCGTCCGCCGAGCTGCGCGATGCCCTCGCGGACATCTCGCCGAACGTCGAGGTGGTGCTCTGGGACTTCACCGGCGCGCCCGTCGGCGCCGATCCTGCAGGGATCCAGGCCGCGGTCCTCCCGTACACGGGCCGCGCACATCTCGACGGCGCGCTCGATGCCGCGCCGAACCTCGTCCTCGTCCAGACGCAGTCCACGGGGTACGACGGCGTGGCCGACCTCGTGGGTGACGGGGTGGCGATCGCCACGGCGTCGGGCGTGCACGCCGCGGCCACCGCCGAACTCGCCGTCGGGCTGGCCCTCGCGTCGCTCCGGGGGATCGACGACGCCGTGCGGCAGCAGGCCGAGGGCCGGTGGTCACCCGCGCGCCACCCGGGCCTCGCCGACCGGCGCGTGCTGCTCGTCGGCGTCGGCGGGATCGGCGAGGAGATCCGGCGCCGGCTCGTGACCTTCGAGGCCACCGTGACGAGGGTCGGCAGCACGGCTCGCGAGGACGGGATCGGGCACGTGCACGGCAGCGACGAACTGGTCGCGCTCGCTCCGGACCACGACGTCGTGGTCGTCATCACGCCCCTCAGCGACGCGACGCGCGGTCTGATCGGGCGCGAGGTCCTCGCAGCACTGCCGGACGGCGCCCTGGTGGTCAACGTGGCGCGCGGCGCCGTCGTGGACACCGACGCCCTCACGGCCGAGGTCCGGACGGGCCGCCTGAGGGCCGCCCTCGACGTCGTCGACCCCGAACCGCTGCCGACGGACCATCCGCTGTGGCGTGCGCCAGGGGTCATCATCACTCCGCACGTCGGTGGCAACACCGAGGCTTTCCCGCCCCGGATCCTCGCCCTGCTCGAGCGCCAGGTGGCGCTCCTCGGCGAGGGCCAGGCTCCGGAGAACCTGGTGGCCGGGGGCCCCTGGGCCTGACGGCCGCCGGAGATGGCCCGCCCCCCCCCCCCGATCCCCGGGAGGTCAGGCCATCGCGATGAAGGGGTCCATGAACGCCGTGAAGTCGAGGCAGTCGTCCTCCTGGTCGAGGAGCAGGGGCGTGCCCGGTCCGACGTCGAGTACGGGTTCCGCAGCGACGTCGAACCGGAAGATCCGGCCCGTGCTGGTGCCCACCTCGAAGCTGTCGTCGTCGTCCCACTGCAGGGCGTGCGCGAGGTTCGTCATGTTCACCTCGACGGGGACGCCCGCACAGGTGATGGCCGCCAGATCCACGGGGGCGATCATGAGTTCCATGGGCTTCCAGCGGTAGCCGACCACGAAGGCGGACGGCGCGGGGGGCTGCGTGGCCGGCGCCCTCGTCGAGCGCCGGCTCCCAGCGGACGTGCGGCGGGCCGCGAACACCAGGTTATAGTCGCCGTAGTTCGGGATCTGGCCGTCGAAGACGCGGCGGAGGGCGTTCTTCAGACCCTGGCCCCCGTCGAACGGGAGGGCTGTCTCGTGGGGCTCTTCGGGAGTCATATCAGGCCGTTGCGGTAGGAGGCTGTCGGACCGGTCCCGACGGCGGGACCCTGAGCGGAACGCCCGGCCCGCAGGTGGGTCGGTTCGCCCGCGAAGACCACACTGTACCGGAGCGTCGAGGGCCTGCACGAGGGGCCGGCCGGGCCCGGGACATGCCTTCCGTGCAGGCCGCCGCGGGCTGTAACAGGAGGGTCACATGGCGAAACGTGCCTGCAACACCGGCCTAGACTTCCACCATGACCGTGGAAACAACGCCGGAAGAAACGCCTCAGACAACGCCAGACATCAAACCCCGGAGCCGCGTCGTCACGGACGGCATCCACGCGGCCCCCTCCCGCGGAATGCTCCGTGCGGTGGGGATGGGCGACGACGACTTCGCCAAGCCCCAGGTCGGCGTCGCGAGTTCGTGGAACGAGATCACACCCTGCAACCTGTCCCTCAACCGCCTGGCGGAGGGCGCGAAGGAGGGTGTCCGGGACGCGGGCGGGTTCCCGATGCAGTTCGGCACCATCTCCGTCTCCGACGGCATCTCGATGGGCCACGAGGGGATGCACTTCTCCCTCGTCTCGCGTGAGGTGATCGCCGACTCGGTCGAGACCGTCATGCAGGCCGAGCGCATCGACGGGTCCGTCCTCCTGGCCGGCTGCGACAAGTCCCTGCCGGGCATGCTCATGGCGGCGGCCCGCCTCGATCTCGCCTCCGTCTTCCTCTACGCGGGCACCATCATGCCGGGCTTCGCGAAGCTCGAGGACGGGACCGAGAAGGAGGTCACCCTGATCGACGCCTTCGAGGCCGTCGGAGCCTGTGCGGCAGGCACCATGAGCCTCAAGGACCTCGACAGCATCGAGCGCGCCGTCTGTCCCGGCGAGGGTGCCTGTGGCGGGATGTACACCGCCAACACCATGGCCTGCATCGGCGAGGCCCTCGGGATGTCCCTGCCCGGATCCGCGGCTCCTCCCTCCGTCGACCGGCGGCGCGACGCGTTCGCCCAGAAGTCCGGCGAGGCCGTCGTGAACCTCCTGCGCCTCGGCATTACGGCGCGCGACATCATGACCAAGAAGGCCTTCGAGAACGCCATCGCGGTCACCATGGCCTTCGGCGGTTCGACGAACGCCGTCCTGCACCTGCTGGCCATCGCCCGCGAAGCAGAGGTGGACCTCACGCTCGACGACTTCAGCCGCATCGGTGACACGATCCCGCACCTGGGCGATCTCAAGCCCTTCGGCCGCTACGTGATGTTCGACGTCGACAAGGTGGGCGGCGTGCCGGTCATCATGAAGGCCCTGCTCGACGCCGGCCTGCTGCACGGCGACTGCCTCACCGTCACCGGCAAGACGCTCGCGGAGAACCTCGCGGACATCAACCCGCCGGACCTCGACGGTAAGATCCTGCGCGCGCTCGACAACCCGATGCACAGGACCGGCGGGATCACCATCCTGCACGGGTCTTTGGCGCCCGAGGGTGCCGTGGTCAAGAGCGCCGGGTTCGACGCCGACGTCTTCGAGGGCACTGCCCGCGTCTTCGAGCGTGAGCAGGGGGCCCTGGACGCCCTGGACGCCGGAGCCATCCACGCGGGTGATGTCGTGGTGATCCGCTACGAGGGACCGAAGGGCGGGCCGGGCATGCGCGAGATGCTCGCGATCACCGGGGCCATCAAGGGGGCCGGACTCGGCAAGGACGTGCTCCTGCTCACGGACGGCCGCTTCTCGGGCGGCACCACGGGCCTGTGCATCGGGCACGTCGCCCCGGAAGCGGTCGACGGCGGTCCCATCGCCTTCGTGCGGGACGGTGACCGCATCCGCGTCGACATCGCGGCGAAGAGCTTCGATCTGCTGGTCGATGAGGCCGAGCTCGAGGAGCGGAAGGTGGGCTGGGCGCCGCTGCCCGCCCGCTACACCAAGGGCGTGCTGGGCAAGTACGCGAAGCTCGTTCACTCGGCGTCAACCGGCGCCTACTGCGGCTGAGCGGACGGCCGGCCGCGCGGTGGACCGCGCGGCCGGCACCCCTGGTTAATGTCCACTAACTGGACATGGTGTCCATCATGTGAGACAGCAGGGGGTGTGGTTGACACCCTTTCGAGGGGGCGTGGAAACTACAGGTATGCAGCTCGAACCCGTAGTCGTCGTCCTTACACAGCGCGTGGCCTGAAGCCCGTCCACCCGACGACTGCAGTCACGCGCAACCCCTCGCAGAGCCCGACCAGGCTGAGGGGTTTTTTTGTTGACACGACCTGTCGACGAAGAAGCCCGCGGATGTCCATCCGCAGTCACAGCTGCAGCAGTGCAGCGAACGTTCCGAAGGAAGTCTGAGATGTCCAAGGGATCGCCCATCAGCCCCGCGCTGTTGGCAGCAAGGCCAGCACCTCCCGCAGCACCTGCACGCGAGACCGTGCCCGTCGTCCAGGCGAGCGCCGTCCGCGGACCCAACGCCGTCGTCGCGCCCACCCGCATGCTCGGGTCGGCCGCGATCGTGCGGTCCCTCGAGGAACTCGGCGTCGACGACGTCTTCGGCCTTCCCGGCGGAGCCATCCTCCCGACCTACGATCCCCTCATGGCGTCCACGAAGCTCCGCCACGTCCTGGTGCGCCACGAGCAGGGCGCCGGTCACGCCGCGCAGGGCTACGCCATGGTCACCGGTCGTCCCGGCGTCTGCATCGTGACGTCCGGCCCGGGCGCCACGAACCTCGTGACCGCCATCGCCGATGCCCACATGGACTCCGTGCCGATGGTGGCCATCACCGGGCAGGTCTCGAGCGCCTTCATCGGCTCGGACGCCTTCCAGGAGGCGGACATCGTCGGCATCACCATGCCGATCACCAAGCACTCTTACCTCGTCACCGATGCGCAGGATATCCCGCGCGTCCTGGCCGAGGCCTTCCACATCGCGACGACGGGCCGCCCCGGGCCCGTGCTGGTGGACATCGCCAAGGACGCCCAGCAGGCCTCGATGACCTTCTCCTGGCCTCCCCGGGTGGACATCCCCGGATACCGGCCCGTGCTGCGCGGACACGCCAAGCAGGTCCGCGAGGCGGCCCGCCTCATCAGCGGATCCCAGCGCCCCGTCTTCTATGTGGGCGGTGGCGTGGTCAAGGGCCACGCCTCGGTGGAGCTGAAGGAACTCGCCGAGCTCGTGGGCGCCCCTGTCGTCACCACCCTCATGGCCCGCGGCGTCTTCCCCGACTCCCACGAGCAGCACGTGGGCATGCCGGGGATGCACGGCTCCGTCTCCGCGGTGACCGCCCTGCAGCAGGCGGACCTGCTCATCACGCTCGGCGCCCGCTTCGACGACCGCGTGACGGGCGTGCTCTCGAGCTTCGCCCCGAACGCGCGGGTCATCCACGCGGACATCGATCCCGCCGAGATCTCGAAGAACCGTGCAGCGGACGTGCCGATCGTCGGGTCCGTGAAGGAGATCATCCCCGAACTCACCGCCGCCGTGCGGGAGAGCTTCGCGACGCAGGAACGCCCGGACATCTCCGCCTGGTGGAAGACGATCAACCACCTGCGCGACACCTACCCCGTGGGCTTCAGCCAGCCGGAGGACGGCCTCTCGGCGCCCCAGCAGGTCATCAAGCGCATCGGCGAGCTGACCGGTCCCGAGGGCGTCTTCGTCTCGGGTGTCGGCCAGCACCAGATGTGGGCGGCGCAGTTCATCCAGTACGAGCGCCCGCACGCCTGGCTGAACTCGGGCGGGCTCGGCACCATGGGCTACTCCGTGCCTGCGGCGATGGGCGCCAAGGTCGGCAACCCGGACCGGGTGGTCTGGGCGATCGACGGCGACGGCTGCTTCCAGATGACCAACCAGGAACTCGCGACCTGCGTCATCAACAACATCCCCATCAAGGTCGCCGTCATCAACAACTCCTCGCTCGGGATGGTGCGGCAGTGGCAGACCCTCTTCTACGAGGGCCGCTACTCCAACACCGATCTCAACACGGGCCACGACACCGTGCGCGTGCCCGACTTCGTGAAGCTCGCCGACGCCTACGGCTGCGTGGGCCTGCGCTGCGAGCGTGACGAGGACATCGACGCCACGATCGAGCAGGCCCTGGCGATCAACGACCGCCCCGTCGTGATCGACTTCGTGGTCAGCCGCGACTCGATGGTCTGGCCCATGGTCCCGTCCGGCGTCAGCAACGACCTCATCCAGATCGCCCGCAACATGACCCCTACCTGGGAGCAGGAGGACTGACCATGGCACGGCACACACTCTCCGTCCTCGTCGAGGACGTTCCCGGCGTCCTGACCCGCGTCGCCAGTCTCTTCGCCCGGCGCGCCTTCAACATCAACTCGCTCGCGGTGGGACCGACCGAGGTCGCGGGGATGTCCCGCATCACGGTCGTCGTCGAAGCCGAGGGAGACCTCCTCGAGCAGGTCACGAAGCAGCTCAACAAGCTGATCAACGTGATAAAGATCGTCGAACTGACCACCGAGCTGTCGGTCCAGCGCGACCACATCCTGATCAAGGTCAGGGCCGACGCCGCCACCCGGCTGCAGGTGACGCAGGCCGCGGATCTCTTCCGTGCATCCGTCGTCGACGTGGCGACGGACTCGCTCATCATCGAGGCGACCGGCACGCCGGAGAAGCTCTCGGCGCTCCTGTCCGTGCTCGAGCCGTTCGGTATCCGCGAGATCGTGCAGTCCGGCACGCTCGCGATCGGCCGTGGCGCCAAGTCGATGAGCGACCGCGCTCTGCGCAGCGCCTGACCGCGCCTCCGGCCGGCCGGAGGCGCCCCCCTTCCCGTACCACTCCACCCCTATCAAGGAGAACCACCCGTGACCGAGCTGTTCTATGACGACGATGCAGACCTTTCGATCATCCAGGGCCGTACCGTGGCCGTCATCGGCTACGGCAGCCAGGGCCACGCCCACGCCCTCAGCCTCCGTGACTCCGGCGTCGACGTGCGCGTCGGACTGAAGGAGGGCTCGGCGTCGCGCGCCAAGGCAGAGGCCGAGGGACTCCGCGTCCTCTCCGTGGCGGACGCCACGGCTGAGGCGGACCTCATCATGGTCCTGACGCCGGACCAGGTGCAGCGCCACGTGTACAAGGACGACATCGCGCCGAACCTGCAGGCCGGTGACGCCCTGTTCTTCGGGCACGGCTTCAACATCCGCTACGGCTACATCCAGCCGCCGGCCGACGTGGACGTCGCCCTCGTCGCACCCAAGGGCCCGGGGCACATCGTGCGCCGCGAGTTCGAGGCCGGCCGCGGCGTGCCGGACCTGATCGCCGTCGAGCAGGACGCCTCGGGCAAGGCCCGCGACCTCGCCCTGTCCTACGCGAAGGCGATCGGCGGCACCCGGGCGGGCGTCATCGAGACCACCTTCACCGAGGAGACCGAGACGGACCTGTTCGGCGAGCAGGCCGTGCTCTGCGGTGGCGCCTCCCAGCTGATCCAGTACGGCTTCGAGACCCTCACCGAGGCCGGCTACAAGCCCGAGGTCGCCTACTTCGAGGTGCTGCACGAGCTCAAGCTGATCGTCGACCTCATGGTCGAGGGCGGGATCGCGAAGCAGCGCTGGAGCGTGTCCGACACCGCGGAGTACGGGGACTACGTCTCCGGCCCGCGCGTCATCACGCCCGAGGTCAAGGAGAACATGAAGGCCGTCCTCGCCGACATCCAGAACGGGGCCTTCGCGCAGCGCTTCATCGACGACCAGGACGCCGGAGCGCCGGAATTCACGGAACTCCGGAAGAAGGGCGAGGACCACCCGATCGAGAGCACGGGCCGCGAGCTCCGCAAGCTCTTCTCGTGGATCAAGACGAACGACGACTACACCGAGGGTTCCGTCGCGCGCTAGCGCACCCCCCTCTCCGGCAGGGCACGTGTTCGACGCTCAGTGACGAGCAGGTGCCCTGCCGGACCCATGTCCGGCCCGCCCGATCCACCTGCCACCCGAAGGAACACCGTGACCAGCAAGCCAGTCGTCCTCCTCGCCGAGGAACTCTCCCCCGCCACCGTCGAGGCGCTCGGTCCCGACTTCGAGATCCGCACCACGGACGGCGCCGACCGCGGCCTGCTCCTGGCAGCACTGGCCGATGTCGACGCCGTGCTGGTGCGCTCGGCGACGCAGCTGGACGCGGAGGCCATCGCCGCGGCACCGAGGCTCAAGGTGATCGCGCGTGCGGGAGTGGGCCTGGACAACGTCGACATCAAGGCCGCGACGCAGGCCGGCGTGATGGTCGTCAATGCCCCGACGTCGAACATCATCTCCGCCGCGGAACTCACGGTCGGGCACATCCTGAGCCTCGCCAGGAACATCCCCCAGGCGAGCGCAGCCCTGAAGGCGGGGGAGTGGAAGCGGTCGAAGTACTCCGGTTCGGAGCTCTACGAGAAGAACATCGGCATCATCGGCCTCGGCCGTATCGGTGCCCTGGTCGCGGCACGACTCCAGGGCTTCGGGACGCAGATCCTCGCCTACGACCCCTATGTGACCTCTGCCCGCGCGGCGCAGCTCAACGTCCGGCTCGTGACCCTCGACGAGCTGCTCCGGGAATCGGACTTCGTCACCATCCACATGCCCAAGACCCCCGAGACGGTGGGGATGCTCGGCGCCGAGGCGTTCGCCCTCATGAAGGACACCGCCTACGTGGTGAACGTGGCGCGCGGCGGGCTCGTCGACGAGGCCGCGCTGCACACGGCCCTCGAGCAGGGCCAGATCGCCGGCGCGGGGGTCGACGTCTTCGTCCAGGAACCCAGCACCGACCTGCCCTTCTTCGCCCACGACAGCGTCGTGGTGACCCCACACCTCGGCGCCTCGACCGACGAGGCCCAGGAGAAGGCCGGCATCTCGGTCGCCAAGTCCGTCCGGCTGGCCCTCGCCGGCGAACTCGTCCCCGATGCCGTCAACGTGGCCGGCGGCGTCATCGACCCCGCGGTCCGCCCGGGCATCCCGCTGATGGAGAAGCTGGGGCGCATCTTCACCGCGCTCACGCACGACTCCCTCACGCAGATCGACATCGAGGTGGCCGGCGAGATCGCGTCGCTGGACGTGAAGGCGCTCGAGCTCGCCGCGCTGAAGGGCGTGTTCACCGACGTCGTGTCGGAACAGGTCTCCTATGTGAACGCCCCTGTCCTCGCGGAGCAGCGCGGCATCACCTCGCGGCTCATCACCACTCCGGAGTCCGAGGAGTACCGGAACGTGCTGCGCCTGCGCGGGGCGCTCTCGGACGGATCGCAGATCTCCGTCGCGGGAACCCTCACCGGACCGAAGCAGGTCGAGAAGCTCGTGGGCGTCAACGGCTACGAACTCGAGATCCCCATCAGCGACCACCTCCTGGTCCTGCTCTACACCGATCGGCCGGGTGTGATCGGCACGCTAGGCCGCCTCCTCGGCGAGCGCGGCATCAACATCGCCGGCATGCAGGTGGCCCGCAACAAGGAGGGCGGCCAGGCCCTGTCCCTCCTCACGGTGGACAGCTCGGTCCCGCAGGACGTCCTCGACGCGATCCGCGCGGAGATCGGCGCGACGGTCGCGCGGGAGGTCGACCTGCAGGACTGACCCGCGATGAGCCGCCAGGACCTGCCCGGACGGGCGCACCCGAGCGAAGGACGCCGATGACCACGCACCACCTGCCCGCCGAGGAATCGACAGCGACCCAGGTCCTCTCCCGGGACACTCCGCCCGTGCTGCGGATCGCTCCGGGGGACCGGCTGGTCGTCGGCTCCCTCGACGCCTGGGGGCACCTCGAACGGCAGGAGTCGCCGGGCGCGGTGACGCCCTACCGCTTCCCGGACCGCCGGGGGCATGCGCTCACCGGTCCCGTCGAGGTTGCCGGTACGGTGCCCGGCGACGTGCTGGCGCTCCGGTTCGAGCGGTTCGAGACGGCCGACTGGGGCTGGACGGCGGCCGGTCGACGGGACGACGCGTTCACCTCCAGCCTCGGCCTCGCGGGCACCGACCCCGCCTGGCTCCTGTGGGACCTGGACCGAGACGCCATGACGGGGACCAACCAGTACGGCCAGTCGGTGCGCCTGGCACCCTTCCTCGGCGTCGTGGGCCTGCCGCCCGCGGAGCACGGTGAGCACTCCACCACGCCGCCGCGTGCCGCCGGGGGCGGGAACATCGACTGCCGCGAGCTCACCGCGGGAGCGACGCTCTTCCTGCCCGTGACGGTTCCCGGGGCGCTCCTGCACCTGGGTGACGGCCACGCTGCGCAGGGCGACGGCGAGGTGGGCGGCACCGCGATCGAGTGCGGCATGACGACGACGCTCACGGTGGACGTCCTCCGTGACGCTCCGGTGGAGGGCGTCCACGCGATCACCCCGACCTCCCGCATCACCTTCGGCTTCGATGCCGATCTCAACCGGGCGACGGCGGAAGCCCTCGGTGCCATGCTGACGTGGCTGCAGCGGTTGTACGGACTGGAACGGAAGACCGCCCTCGCCCTGGCGAGTTCCGTCGTCGACCTCCGCGTCACGCAGATCGCGAACCGGACGTGGGGCGTGCATGCGGTGCTGGGGATCGACGCCGTCCGTACGCCGTGACGCCCGCGCTTGGGTAAATGCGCACCGGGCGGGGTAATTTCGTAGGGTGACTCCCGCAGCCGGCGCAAAGCCCCCGTTCTACATCACCACCGCCATCTCCTATCCGAACGGCGTCCCGCACATCGGGCACGCCTACGAGACGATCGCCGTCGACGCGATGGCGCGCTTCAAGCGGCTCGACGGGTACGACGTCATGTACCTGACGGGTACGGACGAGCACGGCCTGAAGATGCAGCAGGCGGCCGACCGCGAGGGCATCCCCGTGCGCGACCTGGCCACCCGCAACGCGCTGGCATTCCAGGAGATGAACGACGTCGTCGGGACGTCCTACGACCGCTTCATCCGCACCACCGACGAGGACCACTACGCCGCCGCGACGGAGATCTGGAAGCGCATGGAGGCCAATGGGGACATCTACCTCGACACCTACGCGGGCTGGTACTCGGTGCGCGACGAGGCGTTCTGGGGCGAGGACGAGACCGAGGTGCGCGACGACGGCGTCCGGTATGCGACCCAGACCGACACCGAGGTCACCTGGACCGAGGAGGAGAGCTACTTCTTCCGCCTCTCCGCATACCAGCAGAAGCTCCTGGACCACTACGCGTCACAGCCGGAATTCGGCGCTCCCCAATCCCGCTTCAACGAGGTCATCTCGTTCGTGCGCCGGGGGCTCGAGGACCTGTCCATCAGCCGCACCACCTTCGACTGGGGTGTGCCCGTCCCGGGGAACGACCGCCATGTGATGTATGTCTGGGTCGATGCCCTCACCAACTACCTGACCGGTGTGGGCTTCCCCGACACCCGGTCGGAGGCGTTCACGAGATTCTGGCCCGCCGACGTGCACGTGATCGGGAAGGATATCTCGCGTTTCCACGCGATCTACTGGCCGGCCTTCCTCATGTCAGCAGGGCTCGACCTGCCCAGGCGCGTGATGATCCACGGCTTCCTCCACAACCGTGGCGTGAAGATGTCGAAGTCGCTCGGCAACACCGTGGCACCCGCGGACTGGGTGGAGCAGTACGGCCTGGACCAGGTGCGCTTCTTCCTGCTGCGCGAGGTGCCGTTCGGGGCGGACGGCTCGTACAGCCACGAGGCCGTGGTCGGCCGCATGAACTCCGACCTGGCGAACAACTTCGGCAACCTGGCCCAGCGCTCGCTCGCCATGGTGGCCAAGAACTGCGGTGGAGCCGTGCCGGAACCGGGGGAGTACGCCGCGGCCGACACGGCGATCCTCGACCAGGCGCACGCCCTGCTCGACGCGAGCCGCGCCGCCTACGACCGACAGGAGTTCTCCCGGGCCCTCGAGGGGATCTGGGCCGTCCTCGGCGACACGAACGCCTACTTCGCGGACCAGCAGCCCTGGGTGCTCCGGAAGACCGACCCGGAGCGCATGAACACGGTGCTGCACGTGACCCTGGAGGTGCTGCGGGTCGTCGCGATCCTCGCGCAGCCCGTCATGCCCACGAGCGCGGGGCAGATCCTCACGGCGCTCGGGCAGGGGACCGGGGCGGACGACGACCGCCGCCTCTTCGCGGCCCTCCACCGGCGGATCGAGCCCGGCACCGCCCTGCCGGCACCCTCGCCCGTCTTCCCCAAGTACGAGGAGCCCGCGGGGGAGTAGGACCGCCCCGCACGGTCGGCTCAGCGGAGGAAGCGGTCCGGCGCCGTCGCGGTCATGATGCGTGCCACGGTCTCCTGCTGACGCCTGGACGAGTCCAGCAGCCGTTCCAGGACCGGACGATCGACGACGGCTCCGCCCGGACGGTCCTGGAAGACGGGGGAGACCGCCAGCAGCGTGGACCACAGCGCCTCCTTGCCCTTGAGCAGCGACTGCAGTGCTTCGAGTTCGAGCTGCGCGCCGGCGGTGTCCTTCCGACGGGCGGGATTGAGCGGATCGACGCGGGCGACCGCCGAGAGGATCCGGGCGAGCGTCATCTTGACCACGCCCGGACGGTGACCGAGTGCCTTGATCAGCCGCTTCAGGAACACGCGTTCCTCGCTGATCTCCCGCCGCAGCCGCGCGAAATCCTCCGCATGGGGCGAGCCTGCCCAGGCCGTCTCCGCCGCGCCGAAGAGTCTGACCCCGTTGGTGGCGCCGACCAGGTGGAGATCGAGGTAGGGCAGGAGGGTGTCCAGATCCAGCTGGCGGACCGGTGAGCGGTTCGCGGCGGCGGTCATGAGCGTTCCTTCCGGGCTGTATTCCGGCTCATCAGCCTACGGCAGCGTGGCCCAGGAGGGGTAGCGTGACGACGACCGACGTGCCGACGCCGAGCTGGGACTCGATCGTGATACTCCCGTGGTGGTCCTCGAGCGTCCGCTTGGCGAGGCTGAGTCCCACTCCCGCCCCGGGAAGGGCCAGCGTGGCGTTCGACGCCCGGTGGAACGAGTCGAAGAGGCGCGGGAGGTCATCGGCGGGGATCCCGATCCCGGTGTCCTGCACCGTGACGACGGCGCGCCCGTGATCACGCTCGTCCAGCAGACGCACGGTGACGCTGCCCCCCGTCTGCGTGAACTTCAGGGCATTGGACAGCACGATCGTGAGTGCCTCGGACAGCTGGTCGCGGTGCCCGGACACCGTCACCGAGGTCTCGGGGAGGACGCAGTCCACCGTGATGCCGCCGTTCGCCGCCTCCAGCACCAGCCGGCTCGTCAGCTCCGAGACCAGGTGCACGATGTCGACCGGACCGTGCTCCGACGCGTCCGCCTCGCGCGCGTTGAGCGCCGAGATGTTCTCGATGAGGAGGCTCAGTCGGGTGGTGTTGCGTTCGACGGCCTGCAGCATCGTCTGCGCCTCGGACGGCAACTCCCCTCCTACGCCGTCGATGATCATCTCGAGGTAGCCGGCGATCGAGGCGAGCGGCGTACGGAGCTCGTGGTTGACGGTACCCACGAAATCGCTCTTCGCCTGGTTGAGGGCTCGGAGCTTCCGGACGGCCTCCTGCTGGCGGCTGATGAGCTGCGCCTGGATGAGCCCGTGGGCCAGATTGCCGAGGACGTGCTGGGTGAGGGCGGCCTCGACGCCGGTCCATGCGAGCGGGGTCTCGGCGCGGACCACCCAGAGCAGGCCGAACGGGGTGTCACCCTCGCCGAGCGCTGCGACGACACCGTGGAGCGTCCGATCAGCCGTCCGGGCGGCGGGAGGGCCTGGTGCGGTGTGCTCGCCGGAACCCTGCAGGAGCCAGCCGGGAGCCGGGATGTCCCCGGGGCGGGGTGTCGCCGCAGGACCGGCGCTGAACGATGCGGCCGCCGTGTCCTCCCACAGACCCAGGGCGAGGGCGAGCGCGGCCTCCTGGTCGGACCGCAGCGGGCCGGCGACGTCGGCCGCCCTGCCCTCCGTGGCGTCGACGTCGTGCATGGCGGGCGCGTCATCCGCGGTGTCGATGCCGTCCGTGCCCTGACCCCGGTTCCACGTGCTGCTCCGTGCGGCCACGCGGTCGTCGTCGAACATCTGGAGCGTCACGCGATCCGCGCCCAGTGACCGGCCGAGCGCCGGCAGGAACTGGTCGACCATGGCGACGGGGTCATTGGTCGACCGGATGCGCGCCGAGATCCTGCGCATGTCCTCCCGAAGGCGCGCGGAGGAGGCGCGCTGCGCCTGGTGGCGGCGGCGCCGCGCGATGGCCGACCGCGACCGGTGCAGGACCTCCTCGGCCGCCACAGGCCGGAAGACGACGTCGGAGACATAGGGCGCCAGGCCGTCCGGGAGCTGGGCCACGCCGCCGTCGGGCAGGAGCAGGATCACCGGGAGCCCCGCGAGCTGGGGATGCCGGGCGACGACGTCGGGCAGGGCGCCGGCGTAGTCGAGCGCGATGTCGAGATCGACCAGCAGGATGTCCGGGCGGTGCGCGAGGATGTCATCGAGGAGGGATGCGGCCGTGGTCACCGTCCTGGCGCGGAGGCCGCCCGCGTCGAGCAGTCCCTGCAGCCGGTCGCAGTCCTCCGGGGACGACGACGCGACGACCGCCAGGGCGGCGTCGCGATTCCCCTGTGCTTCGTCCTGCGCCACGATGTCCTCTCCGGCGTCCGCTGCAATCCCCCCAATATAGGCGGCGCGCGCGGGTGCCGGGAGATCGACCGGCCGGCCCCCCGAAGGGGACCGCGGAGCGCGGGGGGTGGATCGTGCCGCCGCCGCAGCAGGACGCCCCTCCGGCTCGCGCGTGCGGCGGCGGCAGGGGGCGGCATCAGGGACGGACGATGCCGGTCTCGTAGGCCATGACGACGGCCTGCACACGGTCGCGTGCCTCGAGCTTCGCGAGGATGTGCCCCACATGGGTCTTGACGGTGGCCTCGGAGAGGAACAGCCGGGCCGCGATCTCCGGATTCGAGAGTCCCTGCGCGATCAGCTCGAAGACCTCGCGCTCGCGGGCCGTGAGGCGGGCGACGGCGGCGGCATGGGCGGACTGCTCGGGGGAGGGTCGGCGCAGCAGCGGTGCCACGTGGTCGAGGAGGCGCCGGGTGGTCGACGGCGCGATCACGGCGTCGCCGCGGTGCACGGTCCGGATGGCTTCGAGGAGCTCCTCGGGTGGCGCGTCCTTCAGCAGGAACCCGCTGGCTCCGGCATGGATCGCGGACAGCGCGTACTCGTCGAGATCGAACGTCGTCAGCACGACGATGCGTGGCCCGGCGTCCCGCCCGTGTCCGTCCGGGGTCCCGCCGGCATGCGCCGCGAGGATGCGGCGCGTCGCCTCGATCCCGTCCATGCCGGGCATCCGGACATCCATCATGACGACGTCGGCCCTCGTGGCCGCGAGCGCGCGCACGGCCTCCTCGCCGTTGGCGGCCTGGCTGACCACGGTCAGGTCGGGCTGCGAGTTGATGAGCATCGCGAAGCCGCTGCGGACCAGGTGCTGGTCGTCGACGATCACGATGCGGATCGGCGCGGGAACGTCCGCGTCCGCCGGTGCGTGCCTGCTGTCCATGCCGGTACTCCTCGGGTCCATGGGTGAAGGAAGACCTATGACTGTGTGTAGGGAATGAAGGCCTCGACGCGGTAGCCGCCCCCGGTGCGCGGAGCGGCCACGACCGTGCCGTCGTAGAGGCGCACCCGCTCCGTCATCCCCGTGATGCCCTGACCCGCTCCTGCCGTGCCGGGGTCCGCTGCGGCACCGCGACCGTCGTCGTCGACCGTGACGGTCAGGCCCTTCGGCCCGTACTCGAGCGCGACCTCCGTGCTGGTGTCCGCCCCGGCATGCTTCAGCACGTTCGTCAGGGCCTCCTGCACCACGCGGTAGGCCGTCAGTTCGGCACCGAGGGGGAGTTCCCGGCGCGGCGTGCCGATCCGGCGGCAGGAGACGCGGACGCCCGCCCGGCGGACCGACTGGATGAGCGCATCGATGTCGTTCAGGGTGGGCAGGGGCCGGGTCGAGGCGCTCTCGTCACCACGCAGCACCCCGAGCAGGCGCCTCATCTCCCGAAGGGATCCACGGCCCGTGTCGGCGATGGTGCCCAGCGTCTGCACCGCGAGTTCCGGTGCGTGCGCGCTCGCGTACCGGGCGCCGTCGGCCTGCGTGATGATCACGGACAGCGAATGCGCCACGATGTCGTGCATCTCGCGGGCGATGTGCGTCCGTTCGTCCGCCGCGGCGAGATCGCGCTCCTGCTGGCGCTCGACCTCCAGCCTCCGCGTCCTGTCCTCGAGCGCCCGGAAGGTGAGGCGGCGTGACCGCGCGAGGTCGCCGGTCGTCCATGCCAGGAGCACGAGCGACTCGACGAAGAACAGCAGGATGAGGAACAGGGGGACGGTGGTCAGCACCGAACTCCCGCCGCTCACGCCGAGGAGATCCCCGAACCGGACGAGTCCGACGGCGCACCCGGCGACCGCGACTCCCAGCCCGGCGAGGCTCGACCACCGCGGGCCGTGGGCCGCGAGCGTGTACAGCGTGATCAGGATGACGAACTGCGCCGGTACGGGCTCGATCCCCGCCACGAGCTGGAGCACGGAGACGCCGGCTATGACCGACGCCGAGGGAACCACGAACGCGCGGCGCCAGGCCAGCGGGACCACCAGGGCTGCGGACACGACGACGATCCCGCCGTAACCCTCGACACCCCCGGCCGCGAAGGGGAGCACCAGGCCCACGAAGATCGCCAGGGCCAGGCCCGCATCGATCGTCCCCGGGTGCGATCGCACCCAGCGCGCGAGCCTCAGGTGGATGTCCATGGTGACCAACTCTAGGTGAGCGCCCCGCGCCGCACATCCGACCACGGGTGGAGCCGTCTCATCCTGCGGACGGATTGTGACCCTTCCCGGTGCCTTCCTACGCTGGAGCCATGACTGATGCACCGCGCCGTATCGACCTCGCCGTGATCCCCGGCGACGGGATCGGCCCCGAAGTGACCGCCGAGGCCGTCAAGGTGCTGCGCGCCGTGACGGGCGACGACGTCGACCTCGCACTCACCGAGTACTCGCTCGGCGCGGAGCACTGGCTCGCGACGGGGGAGACCCTTCCCGACGGCACGCTCGAGCGGCTCCGGACGCACGACGCCATCCTCTTCGGCGCCGTGGGGGCGGCTCCCGGCGACACCCGCATCCCCTCTGGACTCATCGAGCGCGAGTTCCTGCTGAAGCTCCGCTTCTCGCTCGACCACTTCGTCAACCTAAGGCACTCCCGCCTGTACCCGGGCGTCCCGAGTCCGCTGGCCGATCCCGGGACCATCGATTTCGTCGTCGTCCGTGAGGGGACCGAGGGTCCCTACACCGGTAACGGGGGAACACTGCGGGGCGGGACCCCGCAGGAGGTCGCCACCGAGGTGTCGCTCAACACCGCCCACGGGGTCGAGCGTGTGGTGCGGGACGCCTTCGCCCGCGCATCCGTCCGCCGCGGGAAACTCACCCTCGTCCACAAGCACAACGTGCTCGTGTATGCGGGCCACCTGTGGAAGCGCACCGTCGAGGCCGTGGCCGCGGAGTTCCCCGAGGTGGCCCACGACTACCTCCACGTGGACGCGGCGATGATCTTCCTCGTCACCGATCCCGCACGCTTCGACGTGATCGTCACGGACAACCTATTCGGCGACATCGTCACCGACCTCGCCGCGGCGGTGTCCGGCGGTATCGGGCTGGCGGCCTCCGCGAACCTGAACATGGACCGGACCGCGCCCTCGATGTTCGAACCGGTCCACGGCTCGGCGCCCGACATCGCAGGGCGCCAGATCGCCGATCCCACGGCGGCGATCCTCTCGGCCGCCCTGCTGCTCCGGCATCTCGGCCTGAATGCACACGCGGCGAGGGTCGAGGCGGCCGTCGAGGCCGACATCGCCGCCCGCACCGGCGCCCGCAGCACCGCCACCGTCGGCGATGCCATTGCCGCCGCCGTGTCCTAAGGTGGTTAGACATCATTAACCCAGTGCCGGAGCACTGACCACCGACGGGCGACGGCGGCCCTGCCGCGAGCAGCCCGCGTGAGCGCGGAGGAACCATGACAGCCACCGATACCCAGTTCGCCCAGCACCTGTCCACGCAGCGTGTCCCCGCCGAGGAGCGGGCGGCGATCCTGGCCGATCCCGGCTTCGGGAACTTCTTCACCGACCACACGGCGATCGTCGACTTCCGCACCGACGAGGCCGGTGTGGGCGGTTGGCGTGACGCACGGCTCGAGCCGTACGGGCCGATCGCCCTGGATCCTGCGGCGGCCGTGCTGCACTACGGCCAGGAGATCTTCGAGGGCATGAAGGCCTACCGCCACGCGGACGGCTCCATCTGGACCTTTCGTGCGGACGCCAACGCCGCTCGCCTCAACCGGTCCGCCATCCGACTGGCCCTGCCGCAGCTGCCGGAGGAGCTCTTTCTGGAGTCGCTGCGACAGCTCGTCGCCGCCGACCAGGACTGGATTCCCTCCGGCGACGGGGAGAGCCTCTACCTGCGTCCCTTCATGATCGCCACCGAGGCGTTCCTCGGCGTGCGGCCCGCCCGCGAGGTCTCCTACCGCGTCATCGCGTCCCCCGCCGGCAACTACTTCGGCGGCGAGGTGAAGCCCGTGGACATCTGGGTCTCCCGCAACTACGCGCGGGCGGGCCGCGGCGGCACCGGTGCGGCGAAGGCCGGTGGCAACTACGCCTCCTCGCTCGCGGCGCAGCTCGAGGCCGAGGCCCACGGCTGCAAGCAGGTCCTCTTCCTCGACCAGTTCAACGACAACGCCGTCGAGGAACTGGGCGGGATGAATGTCTTCTTCGTCTACCGGGACGGCTCCATGGTGACCCCGGCACTCTCCGGCACCATCCTCGAGGGTGTCACCCGGTCCTCGGTGATCCAGCTCGGCCGTGACCGCGGGGCCGAGGTCACCGAGCGAACCATCACGCTGGACGAGTGGCGCACGGGTGTGGAGAGCGGCGAGATCACGGAGGTCTTCGCGTGCGGCACGGCCGCCGTCATCACACCGATCGGGCGCCTGCGCGACGGCGACGAGTTCATCGGGGCCGAGAACGCACAGCCGGGCGAGGTGACCATGGCCATCCGGAGCCAGCTCCTCGGCATCCAGACCGGCGCCGTCGAGGACACCCACGGCTGGCTGACCCGCCTGGTCTGATGCCCGTTCCGCCCGTCCGCCCTCCGATCAGGGAGGGGCGGACGGGCACCCGTCCCGTCAGCGCGCGGGCGTGCTCCCGGCGCCCTCGACCCCTTCGCCGATGCGCAGGTAATGGGTCGTGGCGAGCAGTGTTCCGGTCTCGTCCGCGGGGAGGGGCCGGCTGAAGTAGTAGCCCTGGCCGCTGGCACAGCCCATGGCCCGCAGCTGATCCGCCTGTTCCCTCGTCTCGATGCCCTCGAACACGGCCTCGAGCCCGGCCGCACGGATGAGCTGCAGGATCGCGGCGACGAACTCCAGCTGGCCCGCCCTGGTGTTCAGCCCGACGAGCAGGGAACGATCCACCTTGACCATGCTGACCGGTAGCTCCCGCAGATAGCTGATGGACGAGTAGCCCGTACCGAAATCGTCGATCTCGATGCCGACGCCGAGCTGCTGGAGGCTCAGCAGCGAGTACATCTCCACCTCTCCGCGCGTGACGATCGCCGTCTCGGTGATCTCGACGACCAGGTTGCGCGCCGGCAGGTGCAGCTCGCGGAGCAGGGTGCGGATGTGGTCCACGAGGTCCAGCTGCTTGAGTTCGACGGCGGACAGGTTGACCCGCAGCTGGAAATCGGGGTCGAGGTCGAAGTCCTCACGCCATCGTGCGAGCTGCCGCAGGGACGCCGACATGACCCAGCGGTCGAGATCATGGATGACGCCGATCTCCTCGGCGAGGGGGATGAAGGTGTCGGGCGGGATCAGCCCCCGCAGCGGATGCTGCCAGCGCACGAGGACCTCGACGCCGAGGATGCGGTTCGTCGCGAGTTCGACGACGGGCTGGTAGTGGAGCACGAGCTCGTCGGCGCTGATCGCCCCGCGCAGCTCCGTCGCCATCTGGCTGCGGAGCTGCCGGGAGTAGAGCATGACGGGCTCGAACACCTTGATGATGCTCCTGCCCTCCCGCTTCGCGGCGTACATGGCGGTATCGGCGTCCAGGAGGAGTTCCTCGGCGGTCTGCCCAGCCGTCCCGAGCCGCACCCCGATGCTGGCGCGGGAGTGCACGTAGAGGGAGTCGAGCCGGATCTGCTCGCCGAGTACTTCGAGCGCCCTGCGGGCCACCTGCATGGCGATGTCCATGGTGGCCGCGGGCAGCAGGACGGCGAACTCGTCGCCGCCGAGCCTGGCGACCAGGTCGCTCTCGCGCACCACGCCGTTGAGCCGCGTGGCGACCTCCTGGAGTACGCGGTCACCCGCGTCATGGCCGAAGCGGTCGTTGACGTTCTTGAAGCTGTCGAGGTCCAGCAGGAGGAGGGCCGGAGGGGGCGCGCCGTTCGCCGCCTGGCCGAGCGCTTCCTCGATGGCGTCCATGAGGGCCACCCGGTTGGCCAGACCCGTGAGGGCGTCCGACATGGCCATCTTCATCATGTCGAGATGTGCCTGGCGCAGCATCGCGGTGCGGCTCTCCACGCGCTTCTCGAACTGCTCGTACACCTGCTCGAGCTCCTCGGCGAGGAGGTTCACCCCGGTGATGACGGCGTCGACCTCGTCACGAGCGCTCGAGGGTTCGATACGGCTGCTGAGCTCACCCCGCGAGAGCCGGACGATGCTCTCGACCAGCATGGCGAGCCGGGGGTCCTTGTGGTCGGCATTCATCGGGACCAGCGTACATTCCGGGGGGCCTGGAACGGCTCAGCAGGACGACGACGCCCTGACGCGGAACCCGCCGTCGTCCCGGCGGTCCATGAGGCCGGGATGCGGAGCGATGAAGCCTGGTGCATGGCGCCCTACCCCCGAAGTTGTCGCCGTCGAACGGATCGCGGATCCGTGTGGAATCACTCTGTGGAGCCGCACCGCCCGGAGCGGCGATCGGCGACCGACATCGGCGCCCAGCAGAGGACGGGCCGACGGGGAAACCCTAGCACCGGGGGAAGGACATCACCGGCAGACCCGGGCCTCGGACCGACCGATTGCGTCCCTGCCGGGAGCGGCGTTCCCACCCCGCCGTGCGGCAGCGATGCCTGCACACGCAGGAGCCCCGGTCGGGGTGGGAGTAATGGGGGAAAACGCCCAGCCCGACCGGGGCCTGAGAAAAACTGTACGGCACGGTCCGCATGACCAGCCACCGACGGCGCCGGCAATCCGTCCTTGACGTCCGCCGGCCACGGCGGAAGCGCCCGGTCAGCCCAAGGCAGCGTCCATGCCCTGGAGTAGACCGCGGGCCTTCGCCGCGCGATCCTCGGCGCCGGACTGCAGGAACAACCCCTCACTGATCGTCAGGTGCTCGCGCGCCGGCTCGACCTCGCGGTTGGACAGCAGAGCCTCGCCGAGCAGGAAATGCGCCTGGGCCGCGGTGTGTGACGCGAGGAGATGCTGATGCTCGATGATGGATGCCAGCTGATCGACCGCAAGGTCGTACTGACCGGTGAGCACGAGCCACTGCGCGCGGGTGAGCTTCAGTTCCAGCCGGTCCCGCTCTGAGCCACCGACGATCGAACTGGCGAGCTCGGCCCGCTCGATGCACTCCAGCGTCTCGGGACCGGTCACAGCGGCGGTGAGTCTCAAGGCAGCCGAGGCACGATTGAATCGGGCCCACAGGGCCAGGTCGTTGCTGGGGGAGAGGTGCTCTGCAGCGAGGCGGTGGTAGGCCACCGCCTCGTCGATGTGCTTGAGGAGGAACGCCACATTGCCGATGGCCCAGTAGCCGAGACCCGTGGTCTGGGTGGGGGGCTCGGTCGCGAGGAGGTCTGCAAGCACCTGACTCTCCTGCCACGCGCCGTCGAGCTGGTCGCTGTCCGCGAGGGACGCGATGAGGGCATTCTGGGCCTCCATCCTGATCGACTTCTGCCCCGGCTCGTCACCGGCCAGCTGCACCGCCGTGCGAGCGGCCGCGACAGCAGGACCCAGGGCGCCGGTGCCCTGGAGGGCGAAGGACTTGAGTGTGGCGACCCTCGCGCTCAGGGCGATCGACGCATGAGTCAGGGGGTGCTCCTCGAGCGTCGCGGCAGTTTCCAGCGAGTCCTGCATCCGGCCCTGCTTCCGCAGCGCCTCGGACACGAGGAACGTGGCGTTCCACCAGGCGGCCTCGTCATTGCAGGCCACTGCCAGATCCGCACCCCGCTCGGCCAATTCCTGGGCGCGTACGAAGTCGCGCTGGTTCCAGGCGTCGCGTGCCTGGAGCTCGATCATGAGCTGTTCGCCTCGGTCGTCCTGCAACGCCACGATCGACTCCCGCCATCGATTCCAACTCTTTGTTTCCACCATATTGGTCCCTCATTCGATCGAAACCGGCGAAACCAAGGAAATGGGCAGTTTTGTCGCAGAAACTGTTACTAAAGTGACTGGAGTGGCTTACGATGTTTTCAGAGCAGGCTGTGGTATGCACAGGCACCTGCTTCAACCACTGTGATCACCCCGAAGGATGTCTACTATGAAGCGCCTCGTCTCCGCCCTCATGCTCTCCGTGTTCCTCGTCTCCGGCACCGCGGCGGTCGCCACGGCGGCCCCCGCCAAGTCGGGCGCCGTTGCCCCTGTCTCGTCGACCGACCGCGTCAACAACTGGCCCTACTGAGCACACTTCCTCTTTCCCTGATCCTCACCGGACAGCGGAGCGAGTCTGCAGAGTAGACCTGATACCGCGGGCACCCTCTTGTGGGGAGGGAGTGCCCGCGGTATCCCCTTTTAAGGCTTCGTCGACAACGCGCACAGGACGTCTATGGACCGCGCACAAATCGAGGATGAACCGTCGATGGATCGTGGAGCGAGTTCAGCGGTACCCGCCGCACTGCCCGGTGGCGATGGCTCAGGCTAGGCTGACGGCATGCGAATTGCACGCTTTGTCGTCGACGACGATCCCATGTTCGGTGTGGTGGACGGTTCCGCCGGTAACGAGGAGGTCGCCGTCATCCAGGGTGATCCCTTCTACAGCGGCGTCCAGCTCACGGGTGCCCGCCATGCGCTCGAGGACGTCCGGCTGCTGGCACCGGTGATCCCGCGCAGCAAGGTCGTGGGCATCGGACGGAACTACGCCGACCACATCCAGGAGATGGGGAGCGAGACACCGGCCGCGCCGCTGATGTTCCTCAAGCCGAACACCTCCGTGATCGGCCCCGGCGATCCGATCATGCTGCCGTCGTTCTCGGACCAGATCTCCTACGAGGCCGAGCTCGCGGTCGTCATCGGCCGCATCTGCAAGGACGTCCCGCTCGAACGCGTCGACGACGTCGTCTTCGGCTACACCTGCGCCAACGACCTGACAGCGCGCGACGTGCAGAAGACCGACGACCAGTGGGCGCGGGCCAAGGGCTTCGACACCTCGTGCCCCATCGGTCCCTGGATCGAGACCGAGCTCGATCCCGAGAACCTCACGGTGCGCGGCACCCTCGACGGCGACCTCCGCCAGGACGGTTCCACGAGCGACATGATCTGGGGGGCACGCGAGCTCGTGGCCTACGTCTCCCAGGCCTTCACCCTCCTTCCCGGTGACATCATCCTCACCGGAACCCCCGCCGGCGTCGGCATGATCACCGACGGCCAGAGATTCGACGTCGACATCGAGGGCATCGGCCGGCTGTCCAACCCGGCACGCCGCTGACGCGCCGCGGCGTCGTGCCCGGGTGGCCCGACGACGCATCCGCGGTGAGAGGTCGCACCTAGACTGGGACCATCATGACTACTGCCGCAGACCTTCCCACCGTCACCGATGCCACGCCCGTCAGGGTCCGATTCTGCCCGTCGCCCACGGGGACGCCCCACGTGGGCCTCATCCGGACGGCCCTCTTCAACTGGGCCTACGCGCGGCACACGGGCGGCAAGCTCGTCTTCCGCATCGAGGACACCGACGCCGCGCGTGACAGCGAGGAGAGCTACCAGCAGCTGCTGGAGGCCATGACCTGGCTCGGCATCGACTGGGACGAGGGCGTCGAGGTCGGCGGTCCGCACGGTCCCTACCGCCAGTCGCAGCGCGGCGACCTCTACCGCGATGTCATCGAGCGGCTCACCGCGGCAGGGCACCTCTACGAATCCTTCTCCACCCCGGAGGAGGTCGAGGAGCGCCATCGCGCCGCCGGCCGCGACGTGAAGCTCGGGTACGACAACCACGACCGCGACCTCACCGAGGAGCAGAAGGACGGCTTCCGTGCGGCGGGCCGTCCCGCGGTCCTCCGGCTACGCATGCCGGACGAGGACATCACCTTCACCGACCTCGTGCGCGGGGAGATCACCTTCCGCTCCGGCAGTGTCCCGGACTTCGCCGTCGTCCGCGCCAACGGCGCACCCCTCTACACGCTGGTGAATCCCGTGGATGACGCCCTCATGGGCATCACCCACGTTCTGCGCGGCGAGGACCTGCTGTCCTCGACCCCACGCCAGGTCGCCCTGTACCGTGCCCTGATCGACGTCGGCGTGGCGCAGTACATGCCGCTGTTCGGACATCTTCCCTACGTGATGGGCCAGGGCAACAAGAAGCTCTCCAAGCGCGACCCCGAGTCCAACCTGTTCCTGCACCGTGAGCGCGGCTTCATCCGCGAAGGGCTCCTCAACTACCTCTCGCTGCTCGGCTGGAGCCTGTCCGCGGACGAGGACATCTTCTCCGTCGAGCAGCTCGTCGAGAAGTTCGATGTACGCGACGTGCTCGCCAACCCGGCGCGCTTCGACCTGAAGAAGGCCGAGGCCATCAACGGGACCCACGTCCGCCTGCTCGATCCCGCCGAGTTCCGCAGCCGTCTCCTGCCGTACCTGGCAGCGGCCGGCGTCATCGGTAGCGAACCGACGGATCAGGAGCTGAGGATCATCGCGGCCGCCGGACCCCTCATCCAGGAACGCATCACGCTGCTCGGCGAGGCGCCCGAGATGCTCGCCTTCCTCTTCAAGGCCGACGACGCGATCGACATCGCCGACGATGCACGGAAGGGGCTGCCGGAGAACCTGGGCGAGGTGCTCGGCGCGACGCTCGATGCGCTCGAAGGGTGCGCGGAGTGGCAGGCGGAGCCCCTGCAGGCCGCATTGCGGGCCGCCCTCGTCGACACCCTGGGGCTGAAGCCGCGGGTCGCCTTCGGCCCGGTGCGCACCGCGATCTCGGGGCGCAGGATCTCGCCGCCGCTGTTCGAGTCGATGGTGATCCTCGGTCGCGAGTCCTCGATCGCCCGCGTGCGCGCTCTGCAGGCGACGGTCCCGCAGGCGTGACGACGTCCGATCGCCTGGGCGGGCAGGATCCCGGGCCTGCGCCCGTGCACGGCGTCCTCTTCGACATCGACGACACCCTGGTCGATCTCGAGCGGGCCATGGGGCACACCCTGCAGGCCATTCCCGATCCCGCGCTCGACCACCTCGGCGACGATGACTGGGTCCGCTACAAGGCCCTGTACACCACGGATCCGCAGCGCCATTACGACCGCTTCCTCGCCGGTGAGCTGACCTTCGAGGAGCAGCGCGTGCACCGCGTGCGCCATGCCCGGTCCGGTTTCACGCCGGAGCCCTTCCTCGGGCAGATGGCCGACGCGTGGGTACGTGCCTACGAGCAGACCCTCCCGCTGCACTTCAGGCAGTACGACGACGTGGCGCCCCTCCTCGACGCCCTGGACGCCCGGACCGTCCCCTACGGCGCCGTGAGCAACAACGTGCATGACTACCAGCGGGCGAAGCTGGACCGCGCCGGGCTCGAGCGGATCCGGATCCTCGTCGGCATCGACACGGTTGGCGTCGCGAAGCCGGATCCGGCGATCTACCTCGAAGGTGCGCGACTGCTGGGCACGGATCCCGCACGGACGCTCTACGTCGGTGATAATCGGCTCATCGACGCCGTCGGCGCGCAGCAGGCCGGGCTGCGCGGGGTCTGGCTGGACCGCTCCGGCACCGGTACGGACGTCCCCGATGCGCCCGAGGGACCCGACCTGCACGTGCCACGGATCAGGGGGCTGGCGTCCGTTTTGCAGTTCCTGCCCTCCGTCCGGTAAAGTTGTTTCTCGGCGCGGAGCGGTTACGCGAACGAAACCCGGCAAGATCAGGGCTTCGAAATGTGCCATTGGGGTATGGTGTAATTGGCAACACACTGGTTTCTGGTACCAACATTCTAGGTTCGAGTCCTGGTACCCCAGCGCACTCCGGCCCTCGCGGGCGGGATGGCACAAGCAGTCAGAAGTTCGAGTAAGATGGAAAAGTACTGGCCCCATCGTATAGCGGCCTAGTACGCTGCCCTCTCACGGCGGTAACGCGGGTTCGAATCCCGCTGGGGTCACAGCAGTCCTCACGGACACCGAAGAACGTCCCGGACATCATCACGATGTCCGGGACGTTCTGCGTTAAGCAGGTCGGCGGGCCGGGGGGAAACAGCGTGCGGTGGCGCGGTGACGGGATGGAGATTCCCGGCCGGTCCGGGGTCGGCTGGCATGATGGGTCCATGAGCGCACCCTCCCTCGCCGGCGACGCACGCGGGCTCCCTCCCCTCCTCCGGGAGGTCCGTGGTGCACTGGAGGAGCTCACCTTCCCCCTGGACCTGCCGACCTCGGTCGAGGCTCGGTCCTCCGCCGCGGCCGCCCGTGCCCAGCTGAACGACTACATCCTGCCGAGGCTCGCCAGCCTCGACGCACCCCTGGTCGCCGTGGTCGGGGGATCGACGGGCGCGGGGAAGTCCACGCTGGTCAACGCGCTCGTGGGTCGACCGGTCTCCGTCGCGGGCGCCGTCCGGCCGACCACGCGGCAGCCACTGCTCCTCCACCATCCCGACGACGGAGCGTGGTTCGACGACGCACGGATCCTGCCCACCCTGAGCCGGGTACGGTTGGCCGCCGATGACGGAGTGGAGGAAGGCGGCACGGCCATCGATCCGGGCCGCCCACAGCTCCACCGGGCCACGGGCGCGGACACCCTGCTCCTGCGGCCCATGACTGGCCTCCCCGCAGGACTCGCGCTGCTCGACGCGCCCGACGTCGATTCCATCGCCGATGAGAATCGCCGGCTCGCGGGGCAGTTGCTCGCCGCGGCGGATCTGTGGATCTTCGTCACGACGGCCAACCGCTACGCGGATGCGGTGCCGTGGAAGCTCCTGGCGGAGGCGGGACGGCGGGACGTGCTCGTCGCCGTCGTGCTCGACCGCGTGCCGACCGGCGTGGAGGAGGAGATCCGCGGCGACCTCCTCACCCTGCTCGCAGCCGAGAACCTCGGTCATGCCCCGATTTTCGTGGTGCCCGAGGTGCGGCTGGACGCGACACGGATGCTCCCGCCGGAGACGGTCGAGCCGATTTCCCGCTGGCTGCAGGCCCTGGCGGCCGACGCGGAGGGCCGCCGCGATATCGCCCGAAGGACCGTCGGGGGAGCCATGCGCGCCCTCGCCGGACGCATCGATGCCATCGCGGACGCGGTCCTGCAGGAACAGGCGGTGGGGGACTCCCTCCGGGCGTCCCTGGATTCCGCGTACCGCGACGCGCTCGCCGATGTCCTCGCCGCGACCAAGGACGGCAGGCTGCTCCGCGGGGAGGTCCTGGCCCGCTGGCAGGACTTCGTGGGGACCGGCGAGTTCATGCGTGGCCTGGAGACGAGGATCGGTCGCGCACGCGACCGCGTGACGGCCTTCTTCACCGGCAGGCCCGCGCCCGCCTCGACGGTCGCAGAGGCGATCGGCAGCGGTCTGCAGACCGTCATCACGGAGCAGGCGGCCCGGGCGGACGAGGCGACGCGACGGCGGTGGCGCTCGGACCAGGCCGGTGCCACACTGCTGCGGGATGTCCCTCCGTGGCGTGCGGACGACGTCGGCGTGCAGGTGGCGCGCGAGATCCGCGCCTGGCAGCAGGACCTCCTCCGCCTGGTCCAGGCGGAAGGCGCGGACAAGCGCTTCACCGCGAGGATGCTCTCCTTCGGCGTCAACGGGATCGCCGTGGCCCTCATGGTGGTGGTCTTCGCCTCGACCGGTGGATTGACCGGCGGTGAGCTCGGGATCGCCGGTGCCTCGGCCATCGCGGGCCAGAAGCTGCTCGAAGCCGTCTTCGGCGACGACGCCGTCCGGCGGCTCACGGCGACGGCACGCACGAACCTCTCCGCCCGTGTCGAAGGATTGTTCCGCGAGGAGCGCGCTCCCTTCGAGGCGTCGCTGGCGCCCCTCACGCACCAGACCCCGGCGGAGTCGCTCCGGGTGCTCACGCGCAGGCTGCGCACGGCGCTGCCCGCAGGGCAGCACATGTCGGCGGAGGGTGAGGCGTGAGCCGACGCCGGGAAGCCGTGGTGGAGGCGCCGCTCGCAACGAGGCTCACCGTCGTCCTCGACCACCTTCAGGATGCGTACGAGCTCGGGCTGGACCGGTTGCCGGGGGATCACCTCGACCGGCTCGCCGTGGCCCTGGACCGGGCCGGCGCGCGCCGCTCGCTGTCCGCCGACCACACCGTCGTCGGCGTGTTCGGTCCGACCGGCAGCGGGAAGTCCTCCCTGGTGAACGCGCTGAGCGGCACGGCTGCGGCTCGCGTGGCCGCCCGTCGTCCGACGACGTCGGAACCCCTGGCCCTCGTCTGGGGGAGGCAGGGGAGCGACGAGCTGCTCGACTGGCTCGATGTGCGCCAGCGGGTGGAACTACCCGATGGCACGCCTCTCGTCCCGGGGGTCGCGATCAACGACGGGCACGACGACGGGCTCGACGACGACGACGGCGGGGGCGAGGCCGGCCCTGCTGTCCGGAATCACGGCGAGGCCGCTCAGTCCTCTTCCGATGCAGGCACTGGTACGGGGAGTGTCGCGGGGAGTGGCGCGGGTAGTGGCGCGGGTAGTGGCGCGGGCGCGATAGGGGATTCCGGCGGCGCCGGTGGTGCCCGCCGCACAGGCTTCCTGCGCAGGCTGCGGCGCCGTCCGGCTGCGCCGTCGACCGTCCACACCGCGCCACCCGCGCCACCCGCGGCACCTGCTGAGCCGTTGCACGAGGGTCCGGGGCTGATCCTGCTCGACCTGCCGGACTTCGACTCCACCGCCCTCGCGCACCGAGGAGTCGTGGACCGCCTGACCGGGCAGGTGGACGTCCTGCTGTGGGTCGTGGATCCGCAGAAGTACGCGGACGCCGCCCTGCATCACGACTTCCTCCGCGGCCTCGCCACCCATGAAGCGGTGACCCTGGTGGCGCTCAACCAGGCGGACCGCCTCGAGCCGCAGGATGTCCCGGCCGTCACCGCGTCCCTCTCGGCCATCCTCGCCGGTGAGGGCCTGCGGAACGTCGTGGTGGTGCCGGTCTCGGCCAGGACAGGGCTCGGCATCGATGTCCTGGCGGATCAGATCCGCGCGCTCGCGCAGACCCGCGCCGCTGCGACGCGCAGGATGGCCGCTGATGCCGCCCGTTCCGCCGCCGAACTCCTGCCCTTCGCCCCGGATCACCCGGTCCGGCCGCCGTCGGACGCCGCCCGGGAGGCGCTGGCGGACGAACTCGGAACGGCGGCCGGCGTCCGCGTGGTGGTGGACGCCGTGCGCAGCTCCTATCGCCGTGACGCCCACGCCACTGCCGGCTGGCCCGTGACCCGCTGGGTCGCCGGGCTCCGCCCCGATCCGCTGCGCCGCCTGAACCTCCGGTCCCGCGACCTCGCGCCCGAGCTGCGGACGTCATCACTGCCGCTCGCGCAGCCGGCGCAGCGCGCGCGTGTCGATCACGCACTGCGGGTCTTCGGGGATGCAGCGGCGGGGGACGCCGTCGAGCCGTGGCGGACATCCATCCGTGACGTGGCCCGCGGCACCGCGGACCACGTCACCGACGACCTCGATTCCGCTGTCACCGGCACGGATCTGGAGACCGGCGGGCGAGCCTGGTGGAGCGGCTTCGGGGTCCTCCAGTGGGTGGCCTTCGCGGCCCTCGTCGCCGGCCTGGCCTGGCTCGGCGTGCTCGCGGTCCTGGGGTTCCTCCAGCTGCCCGCCATCGACGTCCCGCGCGTCGAGGGCTTCCCCGTCCCCACGCTGCTCATCCTCGGGGGGCTCGCCGCGGGGCTCCTGCTCGGGGTCCTGGCCGCACTCCTCGCGCGCTGGGGCGCGGCCCGGCGCGCTTCCCGCGTGCGCCGGCGACTCCTCGCAGCCTGTTCACGCGTGGCCGACGACGCCGTGCTGCTCCCTGTCGCCCGTGAGGTAGGACGGTGCAATGCCTTCGGATCCGCCGTGCAAGCCGCCTCGTCCGGCCGGTGAGGATGCCCGGCGCGGACGACCGGTGAGGACGACCACCGAGGACGGGTGCTGAGGACGGGCGCTGTGGACCGGCGCTGAGGACGGGCGCGCCCCGGTATCAGGAGGCCGCGGTACGGGCGATCGGGCTGTGGCCGGAGCAGACCCACTCGACCGACCCGGTGCGGATCCGTTCGGCGAGGAGCTGCACGGTGCGTGCAGCGACCGCCCGGTCGTTGATCAGCGGAGCGTAGAAGTCGCGGAGCGTGCCGTCCGCTCCGACCAGCGCGGCATCACCGGTGAACAGGACGCCACGCCACTGGTAGGCGTAGTGGCCGGGTGTGTGACCCGGCGCCGGCAGGTACTCCAGGCCCGAGAAGATCTCGCCGGAGCCGTCGAGCTCCCGGGCACCCTCGGGGAGGGTCACGCGCGCAACCCGCTGCAGGAGCTTCCGGAACAGGGTCTTCGGCGTCAGCCGTCCGCGGAGCACGTCGGCGTCCGCCGCGCCGATCCACACGGTCGCTCCCAGGGCCGCCTGGAGCCTGGCGGCCACCTGTGCGTGGTCGACGTCGTAGTGGGTCAGGACGATATCGGTGATGCGGCCCGTCGTCTCCTCGTTGGCGCGCAGCTCCGCGAGGACGCCGTCGAACCCCGACGTCATCCCCGGGTCGATGACGGCAGCGCGTCCCGCCCCGGCCACGACGAAACCGTGCGACCCCTTCTGGTGTTCGAGGCGGTAGCAATCCTGGGCGATGAGGCGCATGTCTGTCCTTCTGCTGGTTCTCCGGGGTCGGCGCGAGCGGAGGGATCCGCTCGCCGGCTCATGCATCCGGGCGCCGCTCGGCCCTCCGGCGACAGGTCCCATTGTGCCGCTCCTCGTCGATCCGGTGCGTCCGGTCGTCCCGTCACGCGTCGAGCAGCCGGAGGACCCTGTGCACGGTGTTGATGTTGCGGGTGGTCGAGACGGCGGCGTAGCGGGACCGCGCCAGGATCTTGGCGAGGGGCATATCGGTGGAGCTGCCCTTCGGTGAGCGCCAGGCGACCGCGGGAGCGCCCTCGAGGAGGACGGGTCGGTCGGCGAGGTCGCGTGCCTCCGCGAGGAGTGCGTCGCGCTCGGCAGGCTCGGTGAAGAAGGTCACGTACGTGTGCTGATCCGGGGGCGCGGCAGGAGCCGTCCGATCGCCTCCGGGGTCGGCGGCCCCCACCGGCACGGATGCTGCCAGGTTCACCAGGTCGCCGTGCTCGACGACGACGACCCACGCCTCGTACGCGAAGCGGCGGCGCAGGGCGTCCTGGACGGCCGTCCTCAACGCCTGCGGGTCGAGATCCGAGGTACAGGTGGCATTGCCGCTCGCGAGGACCGTCGCCACGTCCCGGAGGGGCAGCCCGGCGAGGAGTTCCCGCAAATCCGCCATCCGCAGGGTGATCCCGCCGACGTTGACGCCCCGCAGGAAGACGGCGTAACGGCGGGACGGCGCCGTGTCACCCCGTAGGTCCGTCCCGGAGGCCGGCGCCGGGCCGTCGCTCCCGAGGCCGGGGGCCGGCGCAGGAGGGGCCGTGTCTCGCCGCGGGGAGTCCGCTGGTGCTCCGGAGGCCATGTCAGTCGGCGGCCTTGCCGACGGCCAGGGTGAGTTGGCGGGCGGCGCCGGAGACGACTTCCGCATGGATCCGGCCGGGCTGCCGCGTCAGCCGTTCCATGGGTCCCGAGATCGAGACGGCAGCGATGACCCGCCCGGACGGTCCCCTGACCGGTGCGGACACCGAGGCGACACCGGCCTCCCGCTCGCCGAGGCTCTGGGCCCAGCCCCGGCGTCGTACGCCGGCCAGGACCGTCGGCGTGAAGCGGGCGTTCTGCAGGCCCTTCAGGAGGCGGTCGTGGTCCTCCCAGGCCAGCAGGCACTGAGCCGCCGACCCGGCGCGCATGGACAGCTGTGTCCCGACGGGGATGGTGTCCCGCAGGCCCACCGGCCGCTCGGCGGAGGCGACGCAGACGCGCCAGTCGCCCTGCCGCCGGAAGAGCTGCGCGCTCTCCCCGGTCGCGTCGCGGAGGCCCAGCAGGACCGGCCCCGCGGCGGCGATCAGGCGGTCCTCGCCGGCTGCCGACGCCAGCTCGACGAGCCTGCTGCCGAGGACGAAGCGGCCCTGCATGTCGCGGCCCACGAGCCGGTGGTGGGTGAGGGCCAGCGCGAGGCGGTGGACCGTCGGCCGCGCGAGGCCCGTCGAGGAGACCAGCTGGGCGAGCGTCGTGGGTCCGGCTTCGAGCGCATCGAGTACGAGCGCGGCCTTGTCGATGACACCGACGCCGCTAGAATTGTCCATAGGATGATATTGCCGTCTCATTATCTGAGACGCAAGCCGTCCGGCTGGCTCCGGCCCGCTGCCGCTGGTTGAGTGGGAGGCACCGGGGAGCCCTTGCGACTAACACGTTCGGGGAACAGCCCGGGGAGACATCGAGGAATAGAGTGAGGACGACCGTCATGGGTAAGACACTGGCAGAGAAGGTCTGGGACGCACACGTGGTCCGCAAGGGCGACGTCGTCGGCGCCGAGGCCCAGCCCGACCTCCTCTACATCGACCTGCACCTCGTGCACGAGGTGACCTCCCCGCAGGCCTTCGAGGGCCTCCGCCTCGCCGGGCGACCGCTGCGCCGTCCCGACCTGACGATCGCCACCGAGGACCACAACACGCCAACGCTCGACATCGACAAGCCGATCGCCGACCTCACGAGCCGTACCCAGATCGACACCCTGCGGGCCAACTGCCGGGAGTTCGGCGTCCGGCTGCACTCGCTGGGCGACGCCGAGCAGGGCATCGTCCACGTGGTGGGTCCGCAGCTCGGTCTGACCCAACCGGGCCTCACCGTCGTCTGCGGTGATTCGCACACCTCGACGCACGGGGCCTTCGGTGCCCTCGCCATGGGCATCGGCACCTCGGAGGTGGAGCACGTCATGGCCACACAGACGCTCTCCCTGAAGCCGTTCCGGACGATGGGCATCACGGTCGAGGGGACGCTCAAGCCGGGTGTCACCTCGAAGGACATCATCCTCGCGGTCATCGCGAAGATCGGCACGGGCGGCGGCCAGGGCTACGTGCTCGAGTACCGCGGGTCGGCCATCCGGTCGCTGTCCATGGAAGCCCGCATGACCATCTGCAACATGTCCATCGAGGCGGGAGCCCGCGCCGGCATGGTGGCGCCGGACGAGATCACCTTCGACTACCTGAAGGGGCGGCCGCACGCACCGCAGGGCGCGGACTGGGACGCCGCCGTCGCCGACTGGCGCGAACTGCGCACGGACGACGACGCCGTCTTCGACGCCGAGGTGTTCCTCGACGCGAACGAACTCGAGCCCTTCGTCACCTGGGGTACCAACCCGGGTCAGGGCGTCTCGCTCTCGCAGTCCGTCCCGGCACCGGAGGACTTCGCCGACGAGAACGACAGGGCCGCCTGCAGCAGGGCGCTGGAGTACATGGCCCTCGAGCCCGGAACGGCCATGAAGGACATCCGCGTGGACACCGTGTTCCTCGGCTCCTGCACCAACAGCCGGATCGAGGATCTCCGCATTGCCGCGGACATCATCCGCGGACGTGAGAAGGATCCCGCGATCCGGATGATGGTGGTGCCGGGCTCGGCCCGTGTCCGCCTGCAGGCGGAGGCCGAGGGGCTGGACCGCGTCTTCAAGGACTTCGGCGCCGAATGGCGCTTCGCCGGGTGCTCCATGTGCCTGGGGATGAACCCGGACCAGCTCGCCCCGGGGGAGCGCTGCGCCTCGACCTCGAACCGCAACTTCGAAGGACGCCAGGGCAAGGGTGGGCGCACGCACCTCGTCTCGCCCGTCGTCGCCGCTGCGACGGCCGTCCGCGGCACCCTGAGTTCGCCGTCGGACCTCGGCCCGCTACCCGGTGGCACCGGTGTCCACCACATGATCCCGTCCTCCGTCCCTGCCGCCTAGGAGCCGTTCCATGGAGAAGATCACCACGCACACCGGGATCGGCGTGCCGCTGCGCCAGAGCAACATCGACACCGACCAGATCATCCCCGCGGTCTACCTCAAGCGGATCACCCGCACGGGCTTCGAGGATGCGCTCTTCGCCGAGTGGCGCAAGGACAGGGAGTTCATCCTGAACCGCGAGCCCTACACCCGCGGCTCGGTGCTCGTCGCCGGCCCGGACTTCGGCACCGGGTCCTCCCGCGAGCACGCCGTCTGGGCGCTGAAGGACTACGGGTTCCGTGCCGTGCTCTCCTCCCGGTTCGCGGACATCTTCCGGGGCAACTCGGGGAAGCAGGGGCTCGTCGCGGCGCAGGTCGCCCAGGACGACATCGAACTGATCTGGAAGGTGCTCGAGAACGAGCCGGGCACCACGGTGACCGTGGACCTCGAGGCCCGCACCGTCCAGTGCGGCGCGGTCAGCGCACCCTTCCAGCTGGACGACTACACGCGCTGGCGGCTCCTCGAGGGCCTCGACGACATCGGGCTCACGCTGCGGCAGGAGGAGCACATCACGTCCTTCGAGGCCCGGCGCCCGTCCCACAAGCCTGTGACGCTGCCCGCGCGCTCCTGAGCGGCGCACCCCGGAGGCAGCGGCTGCGGCGTCGGCTGCGGCGTCGGCTGCTGCGCCGGCTCGGGGTGTCGGCTGGGTATCAGCCGGGGTGTCGGGCACATCACGGGCCGACGGACGACGGACAGGAATGCCGACGCACCCTCACCGGTTGCTCTCACCGAACAGGGAGTGCACCCAGTACCCTTGTATTTCTGTCTGCTCCGTGGTGCTCCTATGCTTGTAACGAGCATTTTCGAGTCCGCGGGGGTTCAACGTATGAGGAAACTAGGTATCCATGGGTAGCGTTCTGACCATTCGCGGCGGCATTCCGTTGAGGGGCAAGGTATCGGTTCGCGGTGCGAAGAACCTCGTCCCGAAGGCCATGGTCGCGTCACTCCTCGGCAACACGCCGTCGGTCCTCCGGAACGTGCCGGAGATCAAGGACGTCGACGTCGTCACCAGCCTCCTGCAGCTGCACGGCGTGAAGGTGACGAAGGATCCCGTGACCGGGGACCTCACCATGGACCCCAGCGACGCGAAGATGGCCCGCTCCAAGGACATCGACGCCCACGCCGGCGACTCGCGCATCCCCATCCTCTTCTGCGGTCCACTGATGCACAGCATCGGTGAGGCATTCATCCCCGATCTCGGCGGCTGCAAGATCGGTGACCGCCCCATCGACTACCACCTCGAGGTGCTCCGCAACTTCGGCGCCGTCGTCGACAAGCGACCCGGTGGCATCTCCATCTCCGCTCCCAAGGGCCTCCACGGCGCGAAGCTGACGCTCCCGTACCCCAGCGTCGGCGCGACCGAGCAGGTGCTCCTCACCGCCATCCGCGCCGACGGCATCACCGAGCTCTCCGGTGCCGCCGTCGAGCCCGAGATCATGGATCTCATCGCCGTCCTGCAGAAGATGGGCGCGATCATCACGGTGCAGACGGACCGCGTGATCCGCATCGAGGGGGTGAAGGAGCTCACCGGCTACAACCACAAGGCCATCTCGGACCGCAACGAGACCGCATCCTGGGCGTCCGCAGCCCTCGTGACCCAGGGTGACATCTACGTCGAGGGCGCCCGCCAGCTGGACCTCACGGCCTTCCTCAACACCTACCGGAAGATCGGCGGCGCGTTCGACGTCGACGACGACGGCATCCGCTTTTACCACCCGGGCGGTCCGCTCTCGCCGCTGGTCCTCGAGACCGATGTGCACCCCGGCTTCATGACCGACTGGCAGCAGCCGCTCGTCGTCGCGCTGACCCAGGCGGCGGGCGTGTCGATCGTGCACGAGACGGTGTACGAGAACCGCTTCGGCTTCACGGAGGCCCTCATCCGCATGGGCGCGAACATCCAGGTGCACCGTGAATGCCTCGGCAGCGTGCCGTGCCGGTTCGGGCAGCGCAATTTCCTCCACTCCGCCGTCATCTCCGGACCCACCCAGCTCCGCGGGGCCGACATCGACGTCCCCGACCTGCGCGGCGGCTTCAGCCACCTCATCGCCGCGCTCGCGGCCGACGGCGTCTCCCGGGTCACCGGGATCGAGCTGATCAACCGCGGGTACGAGCGCTTCCAGGACAAGCTCGAGGGCCTCGGCGCCGACTTCGACGTCACGGAGGATGCCCCGGCTGACGCCGTGGCAGTCTCCTAGGCGGTTCCGGCACATGGGGGAACCACGGGGTTCGCGCGCCATGTTCACCTTCCTCGCCTCCTGGGTGAGGCCCGTCATGAACGCCATGATGGCCAAGGAGTGGCGGGGCCAGGAGCGGCTTCCGCAGGGAACCGGCATGATCGTCTGCCCGAACCACGTGACCGAGATCGATCCGATCGTGGTGGGCCACTTCCTGTACAACCAGGGCGTCATGCCGCACTTCATGGCGAAGGCGTCGCTCTTCTCGGTGCCCGTCATCGGATCCATCCTGCGCGTCATCCGCCAGGTGCCGGTGGAGCGCAGCTCCGCCGGAGCCAACCGCTCACTGGAGGCCGCGCGCGAGGTGCTCGCGGACAACGGCGGCATCATCATCTACCCCGAGGGCACGCTCACGCGGGATCCCGACATGTGGCCGATGAAGGGGCGGACGGGTGCGGCGCGGCTCGCCCTGCAGACGGGGGCGCCCGTGGTACCGATCGCGCAGTGGGGGGCCCACGAGGTCTTCCCCCGCTACGCCAAGCGCTTCCACCTGATCCCGCGCAAGCGTGCCCGCGTGCTCGTCGGCGACCCCGTGGACCTCAGCGAGTTCCGTGGTGCCCCGCTGACCCGCACCACCCTCGACGCCGCGACGGAGCGCATCCTCGATGCGATCACGGAGCTGCTCGCCGAGCTGCGCGGTGAGCCGTCGCCCACGGAGCGCTGGGATCCGGCCGCGAAGCAGCAGAAGTCGACCGGCCGTGATTTCGGTGCGACGGGCGGGAACGCCGGGGATCCGCCGTCCGCGGAAGAGTCGGGAGCTGCATCGTGAGCGGTCCGGAGACCGGCGCGCCCGGCACTGCCCACCACGCCGTCGCGGAGCGCCCCGGCGGGCAGCGGACACGACCCGACGGTGCACCCCGAAAGATCGCCGTCCTCGGCTCCGGGAGCTGGGGGACCACCTTCGCGAAGGTCCTGGCCGATGCTGCTCCGGACACCGATGTCATGCTCTGGTCCCGACGCCCGGAGGTGGCGGAGGAGATCTCGGTGCACCACCGTAACTCGCGATACCTCGGGGACACCCTCCTGCCGGGCAACGTCTCCGCCTCGGCGGTCATCGACGCCGTCCTCGCGGACAGCGACCTCGTGGTCCTCGCCGTCCCCGCGCAGACGCTGCGCGCCCAACTGCCCGCCTGGCGGCCCCTCATCCCGCCCCACGCCGTCGTCGTGTCCCTCATGAAGGGCCTCGAGGTCGGCACGGACGCGCGCATGAGCGAGGTGATCGCAGAGGAGCTCGCGCTGCCGCCCGAACGGATCGCTGTGCTGTCCGGGCCGAACCTGGCCATGGAGATCGCCCGGGAGGAGCCGACGGCGTCGGTCGTCGCGTGTCCCGACCACGACACGGCGACCTGGATCGCCGCCGCGTGCACGGCCTCCTACTTCCGCCCGTACACCTCGACGGACGTGATCGGGGTCGAGATCGGCGGCATCGTCAAGAACGTGATCGCGCTGGCGGTCGGCATCTGCGAGGGCCGCCGCATGGGTGACAACACCAAGGCCTCCGTCATCACGCGCGGCCTCGCGGAGACCACGCGCCTCGCCGTGGCCCTGGGTGGGCGCCCCGAGACCATGGCGGGACTGGCGGGCATGGGCGACCTCATCGCCACGTGCTCCTCCGCCCTCTCGCGCAACCACACCGCCGGGCACCTGCTCGGTCAGGGGCTGACCCTCGACCAGGTGACGGTGCGCATGAACCAGACCGCGGAGGGCATCAAGTCGGCGCAGGCCGTCCTCGACTCCGCGACGAAGCTCGGCGTCGACATGCCCATCACCGCGAGTGTGGTGGCCGTGCTGCAGGGACGCCTCTCCGTCAACGACCTCGGGCCGCGCCTGCTGGCCCGCAACCTCAAGCCGGAAGGCGATCACGCACCGTGACCACCGAGACTCCAGCCCCGTCCAAGCCCCGCGTCCTCGTCCTGTTCGGCGGCCGATCCAGCGAGCACGCGGTCAGCTGCGTGACCGCGGCGGGTGTCCTCGAGGCCATCGACCGCTCGCGCTACGACGTCATCCCGGTGGGCATCGCGAAGAGCGGCCAGTGGTCGCTCGTCTCGGCCGATCCTGCGGCCTGGTCGCTCCGTTCCGACGTCCTGCCCGAGGTGACCGCGACCGCGCAGGCCGTGGTGATGGGTACCGCAGACGGTGGTGCGGGACAGGAACTCCTCGTGGCCGCGCCCGGGTCAGTGCCCGAGAGCCTCGGCGGGGTGGACGTGGTGCTGCCCCTGCTGCACGGCCCGTTCGGCGAGGACGGCACCCTGCAGGGCCTGCTCGAGATGGCCGACATGCGGTACGTCGGCGCAGGTGTGCTGGCCTCCGCGGTCGGGATGGACAAGCACTTCATGAAGGTCGTGTTCGCCGCCGCGGGCCTCGAGGTGGGTCCCTATACCGTGATCTCGGACCGGCAGTGGCGCACGGAGCCCGAGGACTCCTGCGAGCGGGCCGCGGCCCTCGGCTTCCCCCTGTTCGTCAAGCCGGCGCGTGCGGGCTCCTCGATGGGCATCAGCCGGGTCGAGGACCCCGACGGGCTCCGCGCCGCGATCGAGAAGGCGCGGGCATTCGATCCCAAGGTGGTGATCGAGGCCGGTATCGAGGGCCGTGAGATCGAGGTCGCCGTGCTGCAGGGCCGGGGCCTCGACGGCCCGCGGACGTCCCTGCCCGGCGAGATCGCCATGCAGCCGGGCGATCACGCGTGGTACGACTTCGAGGCCAAGTACGTGGACGGTGCAGCCGCGGAGCTGTCCTGCCCGGCTGATCTCCCCGACGACGTCCTCGACTGCGTCCGGGTCCTCGCCGGGGAGGCGTTCGACGCGATCGGCGGTGAGGGGCTCTCACGCGTCGACTTCTTCTACACGCCGGACGGTCGGCTGGTCATCAACGAGATCAACACCATGCCGGGCTTCACGCCGATCAGCATGTATCCGCAGATGTGGGCGAAATCCGGTCTCGGCTACACCGAACTCATCGACGAACTGATCGGGCTGGCGCTGGAGCGGAGTACCGGGCTGCGCTGACATCGCGGTGCTCGTTGCGGTGCTCGACGCGGTTGGCGCGGTGTACGCGGTCAGCCCGAAGCGCGGCATCGTGCCGTCCGGCCCTGCCGGATCCGATTCGCCCCGGTCAGTCCCCCGGGTCCAGCCCGACTGTCGGGGTCGGTCTGTCGGGGTCGGTCTGTTCGTCAGGTCAGGACGACGACGCCCAGGAGTGACAGCCCTGCCAGGAGGGTGGTCGCCGCTGCACCGACGGCGGCGAAGCGGCCGCCCGTGCGGAGCAGTCTCCGCAGGTCGATGCCCGCGCCCAGGCCGAACATGCCCGCAGCGAGCAGGATGGTCGTGATGGTCCGGCCGACGTCGAGGACGGGTTGCGGCAGGATGCCGAGCGATCGCAGGACCACCATCGCGAGGAAACCGACGACGAAGAGCGGAACCACGGGTGTGGAGCGACGGACCTCAGCCGTACCCGTGTCCGCGGCATCCGTCATCATCCTGCCGCCGGTCGTCGAACCGGTCGTCGAACCGGTCGTCGAACCGGTCGTCGAGGCGGTCGGCCACCCGGTGCCGGCTTCGGTCGTCGCGGCCTGCGGGCCTGCGGATGAGCGACGTCGTTCACCGATGCTCGTGATGGCGGCCACCGGCGCGAGCATGAGGACGCGACCGAGCTTCACCACCGTGGCGGACGCCAGCGCCACCGTACCCGCCGTGCTCGCCACCGCCACGACCTGCGCGACCTCGTGGACCGCCAGCCCGGACCAGACCCCGAAGCGGGTCGCATCGAGGCCGATCGCCGCGTTCGCCAGGGGCAGGGCGATGATCATGAGGGAGCCGTAGAGGGTGACCATGGCGACGGCGGAGGCCACCTCGTCGTCGTCCGCATCGACGATGCCCTGCATCCCGGCGACGGCCGACGCCCCGCAGATCGAGAAGCCTGCCGCCATGAGCAGGGAACCGGAGCGGCTCAATCCGAAGCGCCGGCCCAGCCAGAGGGTGCCGTAGAAGCTGAGGACGACGCACGCGACGATCAGCAGGATGACCTGCGGCCCGAGCGCGAGGATGTCGGGCAGGGCCAGTTGCAGTCCGAGCAGCACCACGCCCGCGCGCAGGAGGCGCTTGGTCCCTCCGCCGATCCCCGTGCGCAGGGTGGCCCTGTACAGACCGGAGTTCCCGAGGAGAATCCCGAGGACGAGCGCGATGACGAGGGCCCCGAGGAGTGTCTGCAGGTGCGCGAGGAGCATCGAGACCCCTACTCCACCCGCCATCACGGCAAGCCCCGGAGTCCATGCCCGGACCCTGGCACGGCGGGACCTCCGGGTGGTGCTGCGGCTGCTCATGGGCTTCGATCCTTCCGACCACTGGCGGGCCGCGCGTCGTGGCGTCGGGAGCGGGCCACGGGTTCTCCGCGCGCAAGTCTACGTGCCACGGAGTGGCCGCCAGTGGCCGCCAGCGGCCGGCAGCGCCGACCTGCGTAGTCCGGAGGCCGACAACGCGTACGCCCTACTCGTGCGGTCGCACGCGCCCGTTCGTAAGCTGGCTGTGCGTACAGGTGAAGGACTCGGCAGGACTTTCGAGAAGCAGGTCCCATAATGGGCACTGGTGTCGACCGCGGTGGTGACCGCAGCCGCGTCGCGCGGCGGCTCGGCCGCCCCGCCGCTGATGACGGGCCGGAGGCCCGCCCCCGCTGCGACGGTCCCCTCGGTGGTGCAGCGTGGCAGCGCCGCAGGATGCGGGCGTCGTGACCTCCGACCGGCCCGGCACCTCGGAGCGGACAGGCCGCCGGGGACGGATCCGGACCATCGCGGCGCTTGTCCCTGTGCTCGGCCTGACCGGGTGGGCCGCGGCCGAGGCCCTGAATCCCGGGTCGGAGCAAATGCCCCCTTCGGCGCAGATCGGCGTTTCACCGGGTGCTCCGCTGGCCGGGTCCGCGTACGCTTCGCCGCAACCGACCCGCCCCGCACCCGCCAAGCCCGCACCCGCCAAGCCCGGATCGACGCCCGCTCCGGCGCCCTCGATCAGGCCCGTCGAGGGAGCCGAAGCGGCGACGCCGCCAAAAATTCCCGGTCCCGCGATCCCCGGCCCCGCGACCCCGAGCCCGGGGAATCCGACCCCTGCCGCGCCCGGGACGCCCGCTTCAGCGCCTCCGGGCCCGGACGCGTTCGCACCGCCTCGCGCCGTGGGGGCGATCGACGAACCCCCGCCCGTCGCCGCGGCGAAGGGCTTCGGGGAAGCGGCGGACCTCGCGCGTGGTGTGTCCGCCGAGGTGACGGCGCTGCAGTCCGTCGAGGGAGAAGCGCGAGGTATCGGCGAGGTGGGCGGGCCCGCGGTCCGCGTCACCCTCGAGGTGACGAACAGCACCGGTGAGCCCATCTCCCTGGCCGAAGCAGTCGTGAACGCCGAGACGGTAGCAGACCGGGCGCCGGCGGAACAGCTCAGTGGCCCGGGAGCCATCCCGTTTCCTGTCCAGGTGGGCCCGGGACAGACGGTCTCCGGAGTCGTCGTGTTCAGGATCTCAGCGGAACACCGTGACGCCGTCCGCGTCCTCTTCCACTACCGGGCCGTCTCGACGGTCGCGGTCTTCGAGGGTTCCGTGCCAGTGCAAGGAGAAGCACCATGAGAAGCACCAGCGGGCCGGAAGCGGGGATCGCCCCGGAACGGCGGTCCCGGATCCCTCGGGGGCTCTGGAGCGGTTTCCGGAGGACCGGGACCATGGCAGCGGGCACTGTCCTCGCGGTCGTGGCGACGGTGATCACCGGCCCGGTCGCCTCCGCCGACACGGCGCCGGATCCGGTGACCGCCGCGAACCCGCCCACGGTGTCGGCGGACCCGTTGCCCACCGTGCAGGTCGATGGCGTGGTCTGGCAGCAGGTGATCGTGGGGAACACCGTCTACGTGGCGGGTAACTTCTCGACGGCGAGGCCGGCCGGGGCCGCCCCGGGGACGAACACCGTGCCACGCAACCACATCCTGGCCTACGACCTCACGACCGGGGTGCTCCGCCAGTCCTTCGCCCCGAGCCTCAACGCGCAGGCCAGGACGATCACCGCCTCTCCGGACGGCTCCCGCATCTACGTCGGCGGCGCCTTCACCGCGGTCAACGGGACGCCCGCCTACCGGGTCGCCGCGCTCGACCCGACGACCGGGGCGATGATCAGCTCCTTCAGGCCGGCGCCGAACTCGAGGGTCGAGACGATCGTGGCGACGGCCGATGCGGTCTACCTGGGCGGCTGGTTCTCCGCCGTGGGTTCGAGCCCGCGGGCGAAGCTGGCCGCCGTCGATGCGGGTACCGGAGCACTGCGCGGCTGGAACCCTTCGGCCGCGGGCGGGGATGTGACCGCGATGGTCATCTCACCCGACCGGACGAAGATCGTCGTGGGCGGCAGTTTCACGACGCTCAACGGATCCTCGAACCCGGGTTACGGTCTCGGGGCCGTCGATGCAACATCAGGAGCACTGAGGCCGTGGTCCGTCAACGGGCTCATCCGCAACGGCGGTCCGAATGCTGCCATCACCGGGCTGTCGGCCGATGCGGCCAACGTCTACGGCACGGGGTACGTCTTCGGCTCGGGCGGGAACTTCGAGGGGACGTTCTCGGCGAACTGGGCGGACGGATCGCTCAGATGGGTCGAGGACTGCCACGGCGACACCTACGGCGTCAGCCCCGTCGGAGAGGCTATCTACACCGTGGGGCATGCCCACTACTGCGGGAACATCGGCGGATTCCCCGAGACGAACCCGAGGAGCTGGCAACGGGCGCTGGCCTTCAGCCGGAGTGCAACCGGGACCGTCGCCCGCAACGGTTCCGGTTCGTACTTCAACTTCCAGGGCAATCCCGCACCGTCGATCCTCACCTGGTTCCCCCGCCTGGACGCCGGCACGTTCACCGGCCAGAGCCAGGGACCCTGGACCGTGACCGGCAATGCCGACTACGTGGTGCTGGGCGGCGAATTCCCGAGGGTGAACGGCAAGGCACAGCAGGGCCTCGTCCGCTTCGCGGTCCGCAGCATCGCGCCGAACACGTCGGGTCCCGTCGTCACCGACGCCTCGGCCAGCCCGACCCTGACCTCTCCGGCGGCCGGCCGGGTCACCGTGCGGTGGACCGCCAACTAGGACTACGACAACCAGAAGCTCACGTACAGGGTCATCCGCGACGGCCAGATCGCCACCCCGGTCCGTCAGGTCTCCCAGCTGTCGACCTTCTGGCAGCGGCCCGTGCTCACGTTCGAGGATTCCGGGCTTGCCCCGTCCTCCACGCACAGCTACCGGATCCTCGTCACGGATCCCTTCGGCAACGAGGTGCGGTCGGCCGATTCGAGCGTCACCGTCATGGCCGGGTCCGCCCCGAACACGGCACCCGTGGCCCGGTTCACGGAGACGGTCAGCGGCCTGACCGCATCCTTCGACGCATCGACGTCGACCGACGCCGATGGCACCATCGCCTCCTACGCGTGGGCCTTCGGGGACGGGACCGCCGGTAGCGGCGTGGGACCGGCGAAGACCTACGCCGCAGCGGGCACCTACACCGTGCGGCTGACGGTGACCGACAACGCCGGGTCAACCAGCTCGGTCTCCCGCGTGGTCACCGTGACGTCGACAGGGCAACCCCCCGCGCTGGCGCGGGACGCCTTCAGCCGCACCGTCACCGGTGGGTGGGGCACGGCCGACGTCGGTGGGAGCTGGGCGGTCGGCGGGTCCACCGCCAGGTACTCCGTCGACGGGAGCGCAGGCCTGATGAGCATCGCGGCTCCGGGGACGAGCAGCACGTCCCGGCTCGACGGTGTCTCGTCCCTGACGACCGACACACGGTTCACCACACGACTGGACAAGGCGCCGAACGGGGGCGGCGCCTACCTGACGGTCATCGGCCGGAATGTTGCCGGGACCGGAGGCTACCGGGCGAAGCTGTGGATCTCCGCCGCGGGCGCCCTGTCCCTGTTCACCGAGAAGGTCGTCACCGGGACCACGACACCCCTCGGCAGTGCCGCCCTGTCGCCGATGACCTTCGCCGTGGCCGACACCTACACCGTCCGGGTGCGCGTCTCGGGTACTGCTCCGGCCACGGTCCAGGCGAAGGTCTGGAAAGCCGGGACCACGGAACCGACAGTATGGCAGGTCACGAGTACCGACGCCGATCCGGCCCTGCAGAAGGCGGGGTCCGTGGCGGTGGATGCCTACCTCTCCAGTTCGGCGACCATGGCACCGCTGACCGCTCGGTTCGACGACCTCCTCGTCCAGCAGTAGCCCGGCCCACCATACGGGGGACCGGCCGCTCCGAACGGGCGGCCGGTCGGGTGGCCGGGCCTCGCCGGACGACCGCGGTGGGACTAGAGGATTCCCTCCGTCAGCGCGTTCGGCGTACCGAAGCGGTGAGCCGTGATGCTGATCGACTGTTCCTGCAGGAACGGCAGGATCTCCACGCGACCCGACTCCGTCACCGGCTGCGCGTAGACCGCGAGGTCCGGGCGCCCGCCGGTCGCTGCAGCAAGCTCGGACACGCCGCCTCCGATGAGTCGGACGCGGCGTGCCGCGGAGGTCGCCGCAGCGGCGAGCCAGCCCGCATCGTCCTCCGTCGTGAGGCTCTCGGCCTGCGCCGCGACGACGGAGCGGAGCGCGGCAGGCAGCTCGACGGCGCTCGAGACCCTGACCGGGGCCCCGGCGGCGCGAGCGGCCAGCAGCACGCGGACGAGATCGGCGACCGGGGCACCCTCTGCGAGCCGGACGGTGACCGGGTGGGTGAGGTACCGGAAGAGGTTGCGCTCGGCCGAGAGCGCGGAGACGTCCCGCACCACGCCGAACTCGCCGGCCCACGCCTCGGCATCCGACGCCGCTGCGCGCGCCAGCCGGGCAGTGTCCGCCTCCGGCAGGCCCACGGACCGGGCCGCCGCGAGCAGGGGAGCGACGCCGGCCAGCGGTGCAGCGCCCGCGGTGGACTCCCTGGCCGACCAGGAGCCGAGGCCCACGAGGTAGTTCGGGCCTCCGGCCTTCGTCCCTGCGCCGACCGCCGACTTCTTCCACCCGCCGAACGGCTGGCGCTGCACGATCGCGCCGGTGATCCCGCGGTTGACGTACAGGTTCCCGGCCTTGACGCCGTCGATCCAGGTGGCGATCTCCCTGCTGTCGAGGGAGTGGATGCCCGAGGTCAGGCCGTAGTCGATGTCGTTCTGCAGCGCGATGGCCTCCTCGAGCGTGGAGGCCGTCATGATGCCGAGGATCGGCCCGAAGTACTCGGTGAGGTGGTAGATGGAGCCCCGCTTCACCCCGTCACGGACGCCGGGGCTCCAGAGCCGACCGCCGGCATCGAGCTTCCGCGGCTCGATCAGCCAGGACTCACCCTCGCCGAGGGTCGTCAGGCCGTCGAGGAGCTTGCCCTCGGCCGGTTCGATGACGGGCCCCATCTGCGTGGCGGGGTCCTCCGGGTAGCCCACGGTGAGGGAGGCGACGGCATCGAGCAGTTGGTTGCGGAAGCGGTGCGACGTGGCGGCGCTGCCCACGAGGATCACGAGCGACGCCGCCGAGCACTTCTGCCCCGCGTGGCCGAAGGCCGACTGCGCCACGTCCTTCGCCGCGAGGTCGAGATCGGCGCTCGGCGTCACGATCACCGCGTTCTTCCCCGAGGTCTCGGCGAGCAGCGGAAGGTCCGTCCGGAAGGACCGGAAGAGCTCCGCGGTCTCGTATCCACCGGTCAGGATCACCCGGTCCACGCGCGGGTCGGCGATGAGCTGACGGCCGAGCTCGTTCTCCTCGAGCTGCACGAGGCGCAGGACCTCGCGCGGCACGCCGGCCGCCCACAGGGCGTCCACCATGACCGAACCGGAACGGCGCGCCTGGGAGGCGGGCTTGATGATGACCGCCGAGCCGGCGGCCAGGGCGGCGAGGGTGGAGCCGGCCGGGATCGCGACGGGGAAGTTCCACGGCGGGGTCACGACCGTGAGCCGTACCGGGGAGAAGGCAGCACCGTCGACGTCGTCGAGGTCGCGGGCACGCTCCGCGTAGTAGTGGGCGAAGTCGACGGCCTCGGAGGTCTCCGGGTCCGCCTGGTCCAGCGTCTTGCCGGTCTCGGCGGCCATCACCTCCATGAGCTCGGCGCGCCGGGCCTCGAGGGCGTCGCCGGCCCGGTGCAGGATCACGGCCCGCTCGGCGCCGGTCAGGGAGCCCCAGTCACCCGACGCGGCGACGGCACCGGCGACGGCGTCCTCGAGGTCCTCGGTGCTGGAGAGGGTCGTCGCTGCCACGAGGTCGTTCCCGAGCTGCGAGGTGGGGACGCGATCCAGGATGGCCCGGCCCCAGGTGCGGTTCGCGGGCAGTGAGGGATCGGTGTCCGGGGTGTTCACGAAGCCGGAGCCCGGGTGGACCGGCTCGGGGAGGAAGCGGTCCTGCAGGCGGTTCGGCTGCGGCACGGTGTCGTCGAGGTCGTCCAGCGAGGCGAGGAACCGGTTCTTCTCGCGCTCGAACAAAGCCTCGTTCTCGGTGAGCTCGAAGACGGCGGACATGAAGTTGTCCTGGCTCGCGCCCTCCTCCAGACGTCGGATCAGGTAGGCGATGGCGACGTCGAACTCGCTGGGGTGCACCACGGGCGTGTAGAGCAGCAGGGAGCCGACGTCGCGCTTGACCGCCTCGGCCTGACCCTGGGCCATCCCGAGGAGCATCTCGAACTCGATCCCGTGCCGCACGCCGCGGTCGCCGGCGAGGAGCCAGGCGAAGGCGAGGTCGAACAGGTTGTGGCTGGCCACACCGATCCGGACGTTCTCCACTCGGCCGGGCTGCAGGGCGTAGTTGAGGACGCGCTTGTAGTGGGTGTCGGACTGCTGCTTGGATCCCCAGGTGGCGAGCGGCCAGTCGTGCAGGGAGGCCTCCACGGTCTCCATGGGCAGGTTCGCGCCCTTGACGACGCGCACCTTGATGCCCGCTCCACCGCGCGCCCGCCGGGCGGCAGACCACTCCTGGAGGCGGATCATCGCTGCGAGGGAATCCGGCAGGTAGGCCTGCAGGACGATCCCGGCTTCCAGGTCGAGGAACTCGGGACGGTCCAGGATCTTCATGAAGACCGCGATCGTCAGGTCGAGGTCCTTGTACTCCTCCATGTCGAGGTTGATGAATTTTCTCGACCCGGACCGCGCGGCCAGGGTGTAGAGGGGCGTCAGCTTCTCGGCCACGTGCTCCACGGCCTCCTCGAACGCCCACGCGGGGTGCGGCGCCACGGTGGAGGACACCTTGATGGACACGTAGTCGACGTCCGGGCGCTCGAGCAGGCGGACGGTCCCCTCGAGGCGGCGCTCGGCCTCCCGGTCGCCGAGCACGGCCTCACCGAGGAGATTGACGTTCAGGCGGATCCCCTCGCGCCTGATCTTCGCGATCGAGCGGCCGAGCTTCGCCTCCGAGGCGTCGATGATGAGGTGTCCGACCATCTCGCGCAGCACGCGCCGCGCGATCGGGATGACCACCCGGGGGAGGACGGGGGCGACGCCGGCGCCGACCTTCACGGCGGCGCGCATGTACCAGGGGAGGAAGCCGGGCACCATGGGCGCGATGGCGCCGAGGTTGCGCGCGGCGACCGAGAGGTCCTCCGGGCGGATGACGCCGTCCACGAAACCGACCGTGAAGGCCAGTCCGTCCGGATCCTTCAGGACCCCTGCCAGTTGCTGTGCGGAGGCGTCCACGGGCACCTTCGACGCCTCGGTGAGCCAGCGCCGCACGAGTGCGACGGATTCCTCCGGCAGCGTCGCCGGGATCTCGGTGGTCCCGCCGGGCACGGCGAGGAAGCGGGTCGAGCCGCCGTCGTTCACCGGGTGGGTGTCGACGGACGGGCCGGGGGTGGCCGCTGTGGCGGCGAAGCCCTCGAGGGGCGGTATCTGGGTTGTCATGGCAACGGCTCTCGGTCGGTCGGCTCTCGCCGGGCACAGGATGAAGCAGCTACTTCACGTCCCAGTATCGACCGGCCGTAGGATGAGGAAAAGCGATGAATACCGAAGGGTATTCATCAGCGGAACCGAAGAAGCGGGACCGCCGGGACGACCCCTGGAGGCACAGTGCTGGACCTGCGGAGACTGCGCCTGCTCAGGGAGCTCAAGATCCGCGGGACCCTCGCCGACGTCGCTGCCGCCCTCAGCTACAGCCCGTCCTCCGTGTCGCAGCAACTGGCCCTGCTGGAGAAGGAAGTGGGCGTCGAACTCCTGCGGAAGACCGGCCGGCGCGTGGTCCTGACGCCGCAGGCCGAGGTGCTCGTCGCGCACACGGCGGAACTGCTGGAGACCCTGGAGCGGGCCGAGGCCGACCTCGCCGCCTCGCTGACCACGGTGTCGGGGACCGTTCGGGTCGCCGTGTTCCAGTCCGCGGCGCTCGCGCTGATGCCCGACGCCCTGACGGCCATGAACCGGGACTACCCGGAGGTGCGGGTGGAGATGGTGCAGCGCGAACCGGAGAGGGCGCTGTACGAGACCTTCGCCCGCGACTTCGATCTCGTCATCGCCGAGCAGTACCCCGGTCACGCGGCCCCGCGCCACGCGGAACTGGACCACGTACCGCTCACCCAGGACGCGATCCGCCTCGCGGTCCCGCAGGCGGGGGAACGCGCTGTCACGGACATCACCACGGTGGCGGACGCCGCGGACGCGGCCTGGGTGATGGAACCGAGGGGTGCGGCGTCCCGCCACTGGGCGGAGCAGGCGTGCCGCCGTGCCGGGTTCGAACCGGACGTGCGGTACGAGACCGCCGACCTCCAGGCGCAGATCCGGCTCATCGAGTCCGGTAACGCCGTCGCGCTCATGCCCGACCTCGTGTGGACCGGGCGGAGCGTCCCCGTCCGGCTCCTCGACCTCGACGAGGACCCGCGACGATCGATCTTCACCTCGGCACGCCGGGCCGGCGCGCTCAGACCCGCCGTGCTCGCCCTCCGCGACGTCCTGGGACGTGCCGCGGCGAGCGTGCTGCGCCCCGCCCAGGAGCAATAAACCGTCCGCCGATCCCGTTCAAAGGATGACGCACGTTTTCGCCCTGTTCCGCCCCGCTCCTAAGGTTGTTGCATGCCCGCCCAGTCCGTCCGCTCCCTCCCGTCCGAGTCCTCGTCCGTCCCCGCCAGCGTGGAGCGGGTCGCGGAGACGGTGCTGCCCACGCGGCACGGGACCTTCCGGCTGGTCGGGTACCGCGACGGCGGCGGGACGGAGCACGTGGTGCTGGCGCAGGGGATCGACGACGACGCGCCCGACACGACGGGTCCGCCGCCGCTCGTGCGGGTGCACAGCGAGTGCCTGACCGGAGATGCCCTCGGCTCATGGCGTTGCGACTGCGGGGAGCAGCTCGACGCTGCGCTCGCGGAGATCGCCCGCGAGGGTCGTGGTGCCGTGGTGTACGTCCGGGGACACGAGGGCCGCGGGATCGGCCTGCTCGCGAAGCTGAAGGCGTACGCACTCCAGGACCAGGGGATCGACACCGTGGATGCCAACACCGCGCTCGGTCTGCCGGTCGACGCCCGCCGGTACGACCAGGCCGCCGAGATCCTGCAGGACCTCGGGATCGGGGCCGTGCGCCTCCTCTCCGGGAATCCGGCCAAGGAGGAGGCCCTGGAGGACCTGGGTATCCGCGTCGTCGAGCGGCGAGGGCTCGTGGTGTCCGAGCGCTCGGAGAACGCGCGCTACCTGGCGACGAAGCGGGCCCGCATGCGCCATGACGCCGCGCCGGTCGCCGACGCCTGGGACCTGCTGCTGGACGGCGTCGTGCCCGCAGCACCGGCGCCGGGTGAGGCCGAGGAGCTGGCCCACCGCTACGGCTACGTGGCGGCTGCCACCGGGCAGCTCGTCATCGGGCAGCTGCGGCAGAGCCTCGACGGATTCATCGCCTCACGGACGGGTGACGCCGGGCTGCACGAGGACCGCGGCGATCAGGGCCACCTGCAGCGCCTGCGCGCACTCGTGGACGCCGTCGTGGTCGGGGCGTCGACGGTCCTCACGGAGGACTGCTCCCTCGCGGTCGAGGAGGTCCCCGGCAGCAGCCCGGTGCGGGTGGTGCTCGACGCCGGCGCGAAGGTCGGCGTGCAGGCACGCGTCCTCGCCGACGACGGCGTCCCGACCCTGTGGATCACGGGACTCGGAGCGGTGGTCCCGACGGGCCTGCCCGCGTCCGTCGAGGTGGTCCGGCTCGCGGAGGGCGACTTCGCTCCCCGGCGCGTCCTCGACATCCTGCAGGCACGGGGGCTGTGGAAGGTGCTGATCGAGGGGGGCGGGAAGACGGTGTCCCGATTCCTCGACGCCGGGGTGCTCGACAGGCTCTACCTCACCACCGCGCCCGTCCTCGTGGGCGACGGCGTGCCGGGCATCCGCTTCAGCGGCTCGGATGCTCTCGACGAGGCCCGAAGCGCCCCGGTGCGGCGCTTCGTGTTCGGACAGGACATCTGCACGGAGTTCAACTTCGCCGCGGTGCGCTGACGAGGGTGACGGACGCCGGACCGACGAATCCCACGGCGCCGCGGCTGGAAGCCGCTGCACCGTGGGACCCGATCGGTACCGAGGCGTGCCGGGGGATCAGGATCCCTCGTCGAGCCTCTTGCTCTTGCCCTGGAGCCTGTCGATGTGCTCGGACGCCTCGGCCTTGTTGATGTCTGCGGGGATCTCCTCGCCGGCCTCGCGGGCGAGGGTGTCGAGGTAGCTGCGCTGCGCTGCGGTCATGGGCTCGTCGCCGGTGACCCAGTCGGAGGGATCGCGCTCGAAACCGCCCTCGGGCTCGGAGGTCGGGCTTCCCAGTGTGTCTGCCATGTGTGTTCCTCTTCGTCGTGGGGCGTGTTCCATCAGTCTACTTACCGTCACCGACACCCTTGTAGGGTGGGGCCATGATCACCGTCAGAGGATCCATCAGCACCGTCCTTCCTCCCGAGCGGGCCTTCGCCTTCCTCTCCGAGTTCGAGAACACGAGCACCTGGGATCCTGGGACGCCCGTCGTCGAGAAGCGGTCCGAGGGACCGGCCGCGGTGGGGCACCGCTACCACGCGGAGGCCGAGTTCCGCGGCAAGCGCCGTCCCATCGAGTACGAGATCGAGGAGTTACGGCCCGGCCACATCCGATTGCGCGGGGAGAACAAGACCCTCGTCGCCTTCGACTCGATGGACGTGGTCCCCTCGACGTCCATCCCGGGCGGCAGCGATGTCACCTACACCGCGGAATTCGACCTGAATGGGGTGCTGAAGATCGCACAGCCGGTCCTGCGGCCGGCGTTCGACGCGCTGCGTGACCCGGCGTTGAACGGGATGAAGGGGAAGCTCGACAGCCTGGCGGGCTAGCGCCGCGCGCTGATCCCGACGGGTGCGGGTCCCCGCGATCCGTCCCGCGGGCGGATCGCTGCGACGCGTCTCCGCAACTGGCGCTCGGAGTGCGCTGCCAGCCGCATCCGCCCGCCGCTGTACCGCACCCCACCGCGTGCCCTGCTCAGCACGGCGAGCCAGCTGCACACGGCCCGCTCCGCGAGCCACAGCGGTACCCACAGGGCAGCAGCGGGTGGATACACCGCCCGCCCGCCCCGCCGTCGTCGGCCCAGCTCCGCCAGGGCGGCGACACCGCAGGCCAGCCCGGCGAGCCGTAACCCGTCGGGACGGATGAGGACCAGGGCGGGAAGGACGCCGAGTTCCGCCAGAAGACGTGGCGGCTGACCGAAGCTGTCATAGGCCTGCCGCACGCGCTGCCGCAGGAAGTGCCGCGTGGTACAGGGCAGGCGACGCACGAAGAGATCGTCCGCCCGGACCTCCCGTCCGCCCGCAGCGCGGATGGTCCTGATCAGTTCCAGGTTCTCGAACAGGGCCTCGGTGCTGTATCCGCCGGCCGCCAGGACCGTGCTGCGCCGGAGGGCGAGGGTTCCCGGGTAGTCGGAGGCGAAGGCCCGGTTCAGCAGGGTCCGGCCGGTGTCCCAGCGTGCGTGCCAGGTGAGGGGTGCGAAGTAGTTCTGCGGCCGGACGAGATCCGCGCCGTCGAGGAGCCGCAGGACCCGCGACAGGCCTTCCTCGGTGTACCGGACGTCGTCGTCCGCGATGACGAGCCGTTCGTGCCGGGCGAGGGCGATCCCGGTCAGGACGCCCTGCACCTTGCCGTTCCCGCCCCGGCTGACCTGCTGCTGCGCGGGCCTGACGTGGCGGACGGCGGGAGGGAACGCCCGGGCGTGACGCCGGAAGGACGCGTCGGGGGACCCGTCGACCACCGTGACGTCGACCCACCGGACCAGCCTGGCCAGGTAGCGGGCCAGCTCGTCGAGGGGTCCCCGATCGGTCCACCTCAGCGGGAGGATGTACTCGGCTGGCTGCTGCATGGCTGCTACGGGTCCTCCTGCGCAACGGGTTCCCGGACCGGATGTCCGCTTCTCCTCAACTACTAAGGCTGCTTATGGTGAGGAGGCAAGGAACCTGCGGCACCGATCCCCGGTGGACACGGAGCGCCTGCAGGAGAGACCCAGCAGACACCAGGAGGAACAGTGAGCCAGCCAGTGCAGCAGCAGGACCCGCCCGGAACCACCGACGCGATGGACCCAGCGCCCGATCACGGCGAACAGTCCTACCGCGGCTCGGGCCGCCTCGCCGGCAAGAAGGCGGTCATCACCGGCGGCGACAGCGGCATCGGGCGCGCGGTCGCCATCGCGTACGCGAGGGAGGGCGCGGACGTCCTCATCAGCTCTCTGGACGAGGACGACGACGCCCGCGAGACCGCGCGCTGGGTCGAGGAGGCAGGCAGGACCGCTGTCCTCTTCCCCGGCGATCTGGCTGATCCGGCGACGTGCAGGGGCGTGATCGACACGGCGGTGCAGGAGTTCGGGCGCGTCGACATCCTCGTCAGCAACGCGGCCTTCCAGATGACGCACGAGACCATCGAGGAGATTCCCGACGAGGAGTGGGACCGCACGCTCGCCATCAACCTCAGCGCGTTCTTCCACCTGACCAAGGCGGTCCTCCCGCACATGGGCCCCGGAGGCTCGATCATCGGGTCCAGTTCGGTCAACTCGGACAACCCCGTCCCCACCCTCATGCCGTACTCGGCCACCAAGGCCGGCATCGCGAACATGACGGCCGCCATGGCTCAGCTGCTCGCCGAACGCGGCATCCGCGCCAACTCGGTGGCCCCCGGACCGATCTGGACGCCGCTCATCCCGGCTACCATGCCCGAGGAGCAGGTGGAGAGCTTCGGGCAGCAGGTCCCGATGCAACGCGCAGGCCAGCCGGCGGAGCTCGCCCCGGTGTACGTGCTGCTGGCCTCGGATGAAGCGAGCTACGTCTCCGGCGCACGCATCGCCGTGACGGGCGGGCAACCCATCCTGTAGTGCCCCTCCGCTCCGTTCGGAACGCACCCATCCACGGCCGGAGCGGACACGAACATGTGGGGGACAAGCCTCCCGCGGACGCATAACAGTGGTCGTTCGCGGGAGGATGTCCCTCCTCTTCGCCTCCGCTCGCCGGAGGCAGCGCTGGGCCGGTGATCGTGCAGGGACATCCCAGGGACTCAGCCCAGGGACTCAGCCCAGGGACTCAGCCCAGGGACTCAGCCCCGGGACTCAGCCACGGAACATCGGCAGCGGGGCTCCGGCCACACCTGTCCGCACCGAGAAAAGAGCTCCCGCCAGTGGCTCCGACCCCTCCGGGATGTTCTCCTGCGTGGTCGTGATGAACAGCGTCGAGAGGTCCGCTCCTCCGAAGGCGCACGCCGTCACGTTGGTGACGGGCAGGGGGATGTGCTCCGACAACCTGCCCGACGCATCGAAGCGCGCCACGGCGCCCCCGCCGTACAGCGCGGTCCAGACACCGCCCTCCGCGTCGATCGCCATGCCGTCCGGCATCCCCAGCGCGGGCTCGACGACGGCGAAGGTGCGGCGGTCCGTGAAGCTCCCCGCCTCGACGTCGTACCCGAGCGCGTCGATCCGGCCCGTCGGGGTGTCGCTGAAGAAGGCGGTGCCGCCGTCGGGGGAGAAGTGCAGGCCGTTGGACACCGTGATCCCGGTGAGCAGCGTCGAGACCGAGTGGTCGCCGTCCAGCGAGTACAGCGTGCCGGCGCCGAAGCCGCCCTCCCAGCCCATCGAGCCGCAGAGGAACCTGCCGGCCGTGTCGCAGCCGCCGTCGTTCATGCGGACGGCGGGGTCGTCGAAGGCCTCCGGCCCCTGTGAGAGGTCGGCGAGCGACTCGTCCGCGAACACGAAACCACGCTCCACGCCGATGACGTAGCCGCCCGAGGCGCGCCCGCGGATCACACCGGCCAGGCGGGGGTGCACGTCATGCCGGTCGATGCCCCCGTCCTCGTGGCGCACGAGGACGTCGCCCTCCATCATGTCGACGAGGAGCAGTTCACCCCGCCGCGGATCCCAGTAGGGGCCTTCTCCGTGGAAGGTGCAGACGTCGGAGATCTGTTCGGCTTTCACTGTGCCTCCTGGCGGGTCGCGGCTGGTGCGGTCGGTCCGGCGTCAGCCGCCGGTGGGTACGGGGGTGGCCTCGGACAGTCCCACGCAGGCCCGGGTCTGCTCGACGCGCGAGACGGCGTCGCCCAGCTCCACGAGGACAGTGCTGGAGGCCACCTCCTCGGGATCGAACAGGACCTCGACGGCGGGATCCCGCCCGTAGGTGGTCGCGGTCCACGCGGGATCACCCTCGCGGACCACCCAGTCGACGTCGTTCACGGTCACGCAGGGATCGGTGGTGGGCCCGGGCACGACGACGCCGCACCGCAGCACCACCCTGGACGGATCGCCCCAGGCGGACGTCGCCTGACTGTTGGTGTCCCGCTGTTCGTTCTCGGCGACCAGCGGCGGCAGGGCGATCATCACATCCGCGCAGTCGGCATTCGCGGCGTCCGCTGCCGGATCGACGTCGACGACGGACGTGCAGCCGGGCAGCACGACCAGCAGGGTCGCGGCGGCCGCGACGAGGGCCACGGCACGGGGGAGAGCACGCATGGAGCCAGCCTAGTGCGTGGCCCCGGCCTTCCCTCGACACGCGGTCGCGGGCTTCTTCCGCTTGCGGCCGGAGCGTCCCGTCGACGCCCGGGCGGCCTGCTGCGACACGCGGCCGCCGCCGGACCCGGCCGACCGCGCCGTGGAGCCGGCCGCCAGTAGGATTCGAGAGCCGCAGCGCTCAGGCTGACGGTCCCACGCGTGACCGGTGCGCTTCCCCAGCATCCCGGCGCAGATCGAGCCGAGGACGAATGACAGCGCCCCACCTCCCCGCCCCCCATCCCATCGTCCGACCGCGGGTCGCCGCCGCGGGCGCACTCCTCGCCGTGGCCGCGGTGGCCGCGGTGGCCGTCCTTCCCGCGCCGGCCGTCGCCGTCGCGCCCCGTCCTGCGGTCGTCGCCCAGCAGCAGCCCGACGTCGTCGAGCAGCAGCGGCCGAACGTCGTCGAGCAGCCCCAGCCGGGAGCGACGTTCGGCGAACCCGCACCGCCCGTGCCGGATCCCACCGCCACGTCGGGGATCGACCCCGCGACGGGATTCGCGATCAACGCCCGGACAGGCTTCCTCGTGCATCCGGGGACCGGCCACCTGATCGAACCCGGCACCGGGTACCTGCTCTTCGCGGACACGCTGATCTACACCAACGAGCGGTACGACGCCGCAACCGACCAGGTGGTACCGATCGAGGACGAGGGGCCCGTGCCGTCGCCGACTGCCGCGCAACCCACGGCGACGGCCACCCCGAGTGCGACGGCCTCCGCCCCCGTGACGGCAGCCCCGCCGTCGTCCGCGCCTCCTGCCGTCGTCCCGCCTGCGACCCTGCCCTCCGCCACCCCGGACGCGACGGTCACCGCGACGCCGCGCACGAGCAGCGTGCCGACTCCCTCGCCGAGCGGCAGCACGGTCGCGGTCGAGGCGGAGCGCACCTCCTCGCTCGCGCCCGCGGCCTGGATCGGCGCGGGTCTCGTCGCCGCACTCGTGGCCGTCGTGGTGGTCGTCGCCGTCCGCAGGAGGGGCCGCCACCAGTCGTGAGTGACGCAACGGGAGCGGTGCGCCCGGGGAGGCCGGGGTGCACCGGGTAAAGTGCAGGACGTGAAGAATCTCCTGGTGACCGGCGGAGCCGGCTTTATAGGGTCCAATTTCGTGCACTACCTGATGGAGCAGACGGACGTCTCCGTCACGGTCCTCGACAAGATGACGTACGCGGGCAACCATGCCTCCCTCGAGGGGCTGCCCGCCGACCGCTTCGACCTGGTGGTCGGTGACATCGCCGACGCCGCCGTCGTCGATCCGCTCGTGCAGCGCGCCGACGCGGTGGTGCACTACGCCGCGGAGTCGCACAACGACAACTCCCTGCACGATCCCCGTCCGTTCCTGGACACCAACATCATCGGGACCTACACCCTGCTCGAGGCCGCCCGCCGTCACGGCACGCGCTTCCACCACATCAGCACCGACGAAGTCTACGGCGATCTGGAACTCGACGATCCAGCACGGTTCACCGAGGAGACGCCCTACAACCCGTCGAGTCCCTACTCGTCGACGAAGGCCGGCTCCGACCTGCTCGTGCGCGCGTGGGTCCGGTCTTTCGGCGTCGGGGCGACCATCAGCAACTGCTCGAACAACTACGGCCCCTACCAGCACGTCGAGAAGTTCATCCCGCGCCAGATCACCAACGTCATCGACGGCGTCCGGCCCAAGCTCTACGGTGAGGGCCTGAACGTCCGCGACTGGATCCACGCCAACGACCACTCCTCCGCGGTCTGGACCATCCTCAACAAGGGCGAGATCGGCCAGACCTACCTGATCGGCGCCGACGGCGAGCGGAACAACAAGGACGTCGTCGAACTCATCCTCACCGAGATGGGACAGGCTGCCGATGCCTACGACCACGTGGTAGACCGTGCGGGCCACGACCTGCGCTATGCGATCGACTCCACCAAGCTCCGGACCGAGCTCGGCTGGGAGCCCGAGTTCCACCACTTCGAGCAGGGCCTGCGCGACACGATCGCCTGGTACCGCGACAACGAGGCCTGGTGGCGGCCGCAGAAGGCCGTGACCGAGTCCAAGTACATCGAACTGGGGCAGTAGCCCGTGGGCCCCACCTTCTCGAAGCCCCTCGGCTCGCGCGAGACGCCCATCCCCGGCGTCGTGCTGTTCGACCTCCCGGTCCACGGTGACAACCGCGGCTGGTTCAAGGAGAACTGGCAGCGGGCCAAGATGACGGCCGCCGGCCTCGCCGACTTCGGACCCGTGCAGAACAACATCTCCTTCAACGAGACGGCCGGCACGACCCGCGGCATCCACGCCGAACCCTGGGACAAGTTCATCTCGGTGGCGACCGGGCGCGTCTTCGGTGCCTGGGTGGATCTGCGCGAGGGACCCTCGTTCGGCGCGGTCTTCACCGCCGAGCTGGACCCCTCCACCGCCATCTTCATCCCCCGTGGCGTGGGCAATGCCTTCCAGACTCTCGAGGACGGCACGGCCTACACCTACCTCGTCAACGACCACTGGTCGGCCGACGCGCAGGACCAGTACGTGTTCCTCAACCTGGCCGACGAGACGTCGGCGATCGACTGGCCCATCCCGCTCGCCGACGCCGAGCTGTCCGACAAGGACCGACAGCACCCCCGGCTCGCCGAGGTCACACCGCTCGCGCCGCGCCGCACGCTCGTCGTCGGCGCCGACGGACAGCTGGGACGGGCGCTGCGCGCGGCCCTCGCGGGGCACCCGTCGGTGGAGTTCGCCGGCCGTGCGGAGCTGGACCTGCTCGGCGGTGGGCTCGACGACGCCCGCCCGTGGACGGCCTACGACACCATCATCAACGCGGCGGCCTACACCGCCGTCGACACCGCGGAGAGCCCGGAGGGCCGCGCGGCAGCCTGGGCGGTCAACGTCTCGGGCGTCGCGGCCCTCGCCCGCGTGGCCACCGCCCACCGCATCACCCTGGTGCACGTCTCCAGCGACTACGTCTTCGACGGGTCCCGGGACGTGCACGGCGAGGACGAGGCCTTCACCCCGCTCGGGGTGTACGGGCAGACCAAGGCCGCCGGCGACGCCATCGTGGCGACCGTGCCGCGGCACTACATCCTGCGCACCAGCTGGGTGATCGGTGAGGGCGGGAACTTCGTGCGCACCATGGCGAGCCTTGCCGGCCGCGGGATCTCGCCCAGTGTGGTCGACGACCAGGTGGGACGGCTCACCTTCACGGAGGACATCGCCGGCGCCATCCTGCACCTGGTCGGCACCGGCGCACCGTACGGCACCTACAACGTCACCAACGACGGCGCGCCGCAGAGCTGGGCAGAGATCGCCGCCGACGTGTTCGACCTCGTCGGACGGGAGCGTGGTGACGTCACCGGCGTCAGTACCGAGGAGTACTTCGCGGGCAAGGCCGCGGCTCCCCGCCCGCTGAGGAGCACGCTCGACCTCGCGAAGATCAAGGCCACCGGGTTCGCGCCGGCGCCGGCGTCCGAGCGGCTGTCCGCCTACGTGCACGCACTCCCGAGGGCGTGACGGCGGACCCGGCAGCCCGGCGCGCGTGTCGGCCCCGGGGCCTACGGTAGGAGTATGCGGCACGACATTCCTTCCGAACCGGGCGCAGCTGCAGTCCCGGACGCGACGACCGGGTCCTCCCGTCCGGCAGGTGGTGCTCCTCGGCCGGTGGCGCTGCCGGAGGACGCGGCTCCGGGCGTCGATCGCGGGTCCACCGCCGAGGCGTCGGTCGGCGGGCTGGGTGAAGGTGAACTCCTGGCACGGATCATCGCGATGCTGGGTGCTCCGCAGGGAGTCCTCGTAGGGCCCGGTGACGATGCCGCCGTGCTGTCGGAGGCCGGACCGCTCGTGCTGTCGATGGACACCCTCGTGGAGGGCCACGACTTCAGGACCGTACGCCCCAACGGCTTCAGGACCTCGGGCTTCGACGTCGGCTGGAAGTCCGCGGCGCAGAATCTCAGCGACATCAACGCGATGGGCGGCACGCCGACGTCGCTCGTCGTCAGCCTCACCCTGCCCCCGATCACCCCCGTCGCCTGGGTCGAGGACTGCGCGCGGGGCCTCGCCGCAGCGATCCGGGAGCTCCGCGCAGTGGGCTGCTCCGTGGTCGGCGGGGACCTCGGCCGCGGTTCCGAGCTCGTCATCACGGCAGCCGTGACGGGGGCCCTGCACGGGCTCGCGCCGGTGCTCCGTTCCGGAGCCAGGCCGGGCCACGTCCTCGCGGTGGCCGGAACCCTGGGCCGGGCAGCGGCCGGACTGGCCATCCTGGAGGACGGGCGGCCGGTGACGGAGTTCGGCGCGTCGGCGGCTGACCTCATCGCAGCCCAGCTGCGTCCCCGCCCGCCGCTCACCGCCGGCCCGGCCGCCGCTGCCGGCGGCGCGAGCGCGATGCTCGACATCTCCGACGGCCTCGTCCGCGACGCAGGGCGGATCGCCGCCGCCAGCGGGGTGCACCTGGACCTCGACCCCGTGGTCCTCGGGACGTACGCCGATCCACTCCGTGAGGTGGCCCTGGTGCTCGATCTCGATCCGATGGAGTGGATCCTCGGCGGCGGCGAGGACCACGGTCTGCTCGCCACCTTCCCGCAGGACTCCCTGCTTCCTCCCGGCTTCACTGCGGTAGGCTCGGTGAGGCCGGGCAAGCCGCTGGTGACACTGGCGTCACAGGCGACAGCTCTCAGGGGATGGGACCACTTTGCACACTAAGATCACCGCCAACGCAGTGGCGATGAAGCGTTGGTTGAGCAAGGCCGAGGAGTCGCTCGGGAACCACAGCGACCGCCTGAACGCCATCAACATCTTCCCTGTCGCGGACGGGGACACCGGCACCAATCTGTACCAGACGGTGCGGGCCGCTGCCCGGGCGGCGCACGAGGCGGACACCTCCGACCTCGGCGAGCTCCTCACCCTGGCAGGACGTGCCGCCATGGAGGATGCCCGCGGCAACTCGGGCACCCTGTTCGCCGTCTTCCTCTCCGCGTTCGCCGAGCCGCTCCACGGCACCAGCCGGCTGACCTGCACCCTCCTCGCCTCCTCCCTGCACCGCGCCCAGATCCGCAGCTGGTCCGCGCTCAGCGACCCCGTGCCGGGCACCATGCTCTCCGTCCTCGAGGCGAGTGCGCGGGGTGCCGCCGAGACGGCCGCGGGACACGCGTCGGACGACAGCAACTCGACGCTGGCGCTCACGCTCCGGGCCTCGGTCCAGCACGCCCTGCAGGCCGTGGTGCACACCGAGAGCCAACTCGGACCACTGACGGACGCGGAAGTGGTCGACGCCGGCGGCGTGGGCTTCCTGCTCATCCTCGACGCCCTCCGGGCAGCGGCCCTCGGCGAGGAACTGCAGGACGAGCTGATCGACGGCCTGCACGGCTACGACATCCAGGCACCCCACATCCACAACGGGGGAGACGCGGACGGCGTCGAGGTCATGTGCACCATCAACCTCAGTCCCCTCGATGCCGCAACACTCAGGCTCCACCTGGACGAACTCGGCGACTCGGTGATCATGAGCGCGGTCACGGAGGTCGAGGAAGGCTATCGCTGGAGGATCCACGTGCACGTGCCGGATGCCGCGCCGGCCCTGGCCCTCATCCACGAGGCAGGTCACCCCGTCAACATCTCCGTGACGCAGCTCGCGGTACCGGTTCCGGGAGCCGAGGCCGGTGAGTCCTGATGCGGCGCGGTCCACGGCCGCCTCGGAGCTCGATGCACCTCTGGACCGCCATCTGGGTCCCGTCGCGAAACTGCTGGCCAAGCACTTCTCCATCACCACGGTGGGGGAGCTGCTGAACCACTTCCCCCGCACCTACCTCAAGCGTGGCGAGCTGACCCCCATCGCGGAGGTGCCGGTGGACGAGGAGGTGACGCTGATCGCCCGCGTCCAGTCCGCGAACTCGCGGCGGATGCGCACGCGCAAGGGCATGCTGCTGGAGGTCGTGATCACGGACGACGCCGAGGGTGGCATCGGTGCCATGAGCCTCACCTTCTTCAACGGCTACGGGGCCGAGCGAGATCTCAGGCCCGGTGTCCGGGCCATGTTCTCCGGCAAGGTGACGGTCTACCGCGGGAAGCTGTCCCTGACCAACCCGGCCTACGTACTGCTGGACGAGGGCGACGGCGACCCCGCGTACGTGAACCGCCCGATCCCGGTCTATCCCGCGGTGGAGAAGCTCGGCAGCGAGCGCATCGCCCTAGCGGTCGGGACCATCCTGGACACGCTGCGGCTCACGGACCTGGATGATCCCGTCCCCGCGTCGATCGCCCGCCGCGACAAGCTGATGAGCCTCTCGACCGCCTACGAGCTGGTGCACCGGCCGCAGCAGGTCGAGGACGCCTACAGGGCGCAGCACCGCTTCCGTTACCAGGAGGCGTTCGTGCTGCAGGCGGCTCTCGCGCGGCGGAGGGCGCTGGCGGCGAGGGAGGACGCGACCGCCAGGCCCCCGCGAGCGGGCGGACTGCTCGACCAGTTCGACGCGCGCCTGCCGTTCACCCTGACGCAGGGTCAGCGCGACGTCGGACGGACGCTCGCGGACGACCTCGCCCGCGACCACCCGATGAACCGGCTGCTGCAGGGTGAGGTGGGCTCGGGCAAGACCCTGGTGGCGCTCCGGGCCATGCTGCAGGTCATCGACGCCGGCGGACAGGCCGCGCTGCTCGCGCCGACCGAGGTGCTCGCCGCCCAGCACCTCCAGTCGATCACGCGTACCCTCGGGCCGCTGGCCGAGGGCGGAATGCTCGGCGGGTCCACGGACGGCACGCGCGTGGTCCTCCTGACCGGGTCGATGAGCACGGCCCAGCGTCGGAAGTCCCTCCTGGAGGCTGCATCCGGTGACGCGGGGATCATCATCGGCACGCATGCGCTGCTCTCGGACAACGTGCAGTTCTTCGACCTCGGCCTGATCGTGGTGGACGAGCAGCACCGGTTCGGCGTGGAGCAGCGGGACTCCCTGCGCACCAAGGCCCGCACGTCCCCCCATGTCCTCGTGATGACGGCCACCCCGATCCCGCGGACCGTGGCGATGACGGTGTTCGGGGACCTGGAGACGTCCACGCTCTCCGAGCTTCCCGCGGGCAGGAGCCCGATCGCCACGCACGAGGTCGGGCTGACCGAGCACCCCGCATGGATCGACAGGATCTGGGCCAGGGCCCGCGAGGAGATCGATGCGGGCCGCCAGGTGTACGTGGTGTGCCCGAAGATCGGTGACGACGGCAGGTCCGAGGAGGACGTCCCCGCCCCGCTCTACGGGGACCCGGGGCCGGAGAAGGCCACCGGCGGTCAGCAGGAGCTCACGAGCGTCGTCGGCCTGTCCGACGACCTCGGCGCGGTCGCGCAGCTGCAGGGCGTGACGCGGGGGATGCTGCACGGGCGGATGGATCCGCAGGACAAGGCCGCCGTCATGGCGCGCTTCGCCGACGGCAGCGTACAGCTCCTCGTCGCCACGACGGTCATCGAGGTGGGCGTCGACGTCCCCAACGCGACCCTCATGGTGATCATGGATGCCGACCGCTTCGGCATCTCTCAGCTGCATCAGCTGCGCGGGCGGATCGGCCGGGGCGGGCACGCCGGGACGTGCCTCCTCGTCACCAAGCTCGAGCCCGAGCACCCCAGCCGCGAGCGGCTCTCCGCCGTGGCGTCCACGACCGACGGCTTCGAGCTCTCGCAGAAGGACCTCGAACTGCGCCGGGAGGGAAACATCCTCGGCGCGTCCCAGTCGGGCGGCCGGTCGGCCCTGCGGTTCCTGAAGATCACCCAGCACGGGACGGTGATCGAGAAGGCGCGGACGGACGCCCAGGAGATCGTCGGGGAGGATCCGGACCTCGAGAGGTATCCCGGCCTGGCACTGGCCATCGAGCTGTACCTGAACCCCGAGAAGGAAGCCTTCCTCGAGAAGGGCTGAGTCGGTCTTCGCTCCGCATCCGAGGATGTAAGGTTCTGTCCATGACGCAGATACGGATCGGAGACGCAGCCCGCTATCTCGGCGTCAGTGACGACACCGTGCGCCGCTGGATCGACGGCGGCATTCTCGCCAGCACGAAGGACCCGGCGGGGCGGCTCGTGGTGGATGCGTACGAGCTGGCGACGCTCGCGCACCGCAACGCCGTGCTGCCGGGCGACCCCTCCGACATCGGGCGGTCCGCGCGCAACAGGTTCGTCGGGATCGTCACGGACGTCCTGCAGGACACGGTCATGGCGCAGGTCGAACTGCAGTGCGGACCGCATCGCGTCGTGTCCCTGATGAGCAGCGAGGCCGTACGGGATCTCGGCCTGAAGAAGGGGTCGATCGCCATCGCCGTCATCAAGGCCACGACCGTCATCATCGAGACCCCGGGAGGGAAGGCGTGATCGTCGCTCGCCTCGCGTCGGGGGTCAGGAGTCACGGGCGGGACGCCCGCCGCGTCCGGCCCGGACGGACCCCGGGGTGGCAGCGGCGTGCGGCCCCCACCGCCGTCGCCTGCGCCATGCTCCTCCTGACGGGTTGCGGCGGAGCCCGGGATGCCACGGGCACCGGAGGGTCCGCTGCGGCGGACGGCGCGGCGATCGACGGGAGCATCACGGTGTTCGCGGCGGCCTCCCTCACCGGCACCTTCACCGACCTCGCCCGCCGGTTCGAGGACGGGCACCCGGGCGCAGAGGTTCGGCTCACGTTCGCGGGGTCCTCCGACCTCGTGACCCAGATCATCGAGGGGGCACCGGCCGATGTCTTCGCCTCCGCCGATACCCGCACGATGCAGCAGGTGTCCGACGAGGGGCTACTCGCCGGGACCGCGGTCGATTTCGCCACGAACACGCTCCAGCTCGCGGTCCCGCCCGACAACCCTGCCGGTATCTCGTCCCTCGCCGATGCCGCGCGCCCCGGCGTGAAGACCGTGGTCTGTGCCGAACAGGTGCCCTGCGGGGTCGCCGCGGCGGCCGTGACCGGTGCCGAGGGCGTGGACCTCGATCCGGTCAGTGAGGAGTCCTCCGTCACCGACGTGCTGGGCAAGGTGACGTCGGGGGAAGCGGACGCCGGCTTGGTCTACGGGACGGACGTCCGCGCTGCGGGGGGCTCGGTGCTCGGCATCGACCTGGCCGAGGCGGGGGCGGGAGTCACCACCTACCCCATCACCGCTCTCGCGGAGAGCCCGGAGGGGGCCACGGCGCAGGCGTTCGTCGACTTCGTCACGGGTCCCGAGGGTCGAGCCGTCCTGACGGCGGCTGGTTTCGGTGCGCCCTGAGGCCGCAGGCGGACGAGCGGGCCGGCCGCGGACGGCCCGGCCGGTGACGGTTCCCTCCGGGGCCGCCCGGACGGCCCGGCGCGTGAACACGGCTGCCCTGCCGCGCTGGGTGGTCGCTGCCGCCGTCGTCGGCGCTGTCTTCGTGGTCCTCCCCCTGGCGGCCATGACGCTGCGCATCGACTGGCCGCGGTTCGTCCCGCTCGTGACGTCCGAGGGGGCCCGGGCCGCCCTCCTGCTCAGCCTGCGCACCTCGGTGTCCGCCACGATCCTCTGTGTGCTGTTCGGTGTGCCGCTGGCGCTCGTCCTCGCGAGGACCTCCTTCCCCGGTCGGCGGCTCGTGCGGTCCCTCGTCCTGCTGCCCCTCGTGCTGCCGCCGGTGGTCGGGGGTATCGCCCTGCTCTACACCTTCGGTCGGCGCGGTCTGATCGGGAGCGGCCTCGCGTCCCTGGGGGTCGACGTCGCCTTCTCCACGACGGCCGTCGTGCTGGCCCAGGCGTTCGTCGCCCTGCCGTTCCTGGTGCTCAGCCTCGAGGGAGCCCTGCGGACCATCGGGACGCGCTACGAGGCGGTCGGTGCAACGCTCGGGGCCGGTCGCTGGACGGTCCTCCGGCGGATCACCCTGCCGCTGGTGCTCCCCGCACTCGTCTCCGGCGCGGTCCTCTCGTTCGCCCGGGCGCTCGGCGAATTCGGCGCCACCCTGACGTTCGCGGGGAGCCTCCAGGGCACCACGCGGACGCTCCCGCTCGAGATCTACCTGCAGCGCGAGACAGATCCCGATGCGGCCGTGGCCCTGTCCCTCGTCCTCGTGGTCGTCGCCGTCGTCGTGGTCGGCGTCGCCCATCGCGTCCGCCCGCTCGGCAGCCTCGATCCGCGGCGCACGGCGTCGCCGACGACGCCGCCCGCCGCGCCGGGGCGGGCGCACTGATGCGGCTGACCTTCGCCGGGGCACTGCCCGAACGCGGCTTCGACGTCGCGTTCGACCTCGCCGAGGGTGAGACCGTCGCGGTGCTCGGCCCGAACGGGGCCGGGAAGTCGACCCTCCTCGGCCTGCTCGCAGGTCTCCTGGCACCGTCCGAGGGCCGGGCGACCCTGGGTGGGGATGTCCTGTTCGACGTCGGGCCCGGGCGGCGCGTGCTCGTCGAGCCGCGGCGCCGGGGCGTCTCCCTCCTCGCGCAGGAGGCGCTCCTGTTCCCGCACCTCTCCGTCCTCGAGAACGTGGCCTTCGGTCCGCGCAGCCGTGGCCTGTCGCGGGCCGAGTCACGCGCCACCGCGTCCGCCTGGCTCGAGCGGGTCGGTACACCCGAACTGGCCGGGCGCAGCCCGGGGCGGCTGTCCGGCGGTCAGGCCCAGAGGGTCGCGATCGCCCGGGCCTTGGCCACGGACCCGGCGCTGCTGCTGCTCGATGAACCGCTCGCCGCCCTCGACGTCACCGTCGCCCCTGCGATCCGCACGCTGCTCCGTGAGGTCCTGCAGGGGCGGTCCGCCGTCATCGTGACGCACGATGCGCTCGATGCCTTCCTGCTCGCCGACCGCGTGCTGATCCTCGACGGCGGCCGCGTCGTCGAGACCGGGCGGACCACGGAGGTCCTGACGCGGCCCGTGACCGCGTTCGGTGCGCGGCTGGCCGGCCTGAACCTCCTCCTCGGCCGGCGGACGGAAACGGGATTCACGGGTTCCAACGGGCTGGTGGTGCCGTGGGAGGGCGCGGGACGCGAGGGGGAGGAGTTCGCGCTCGCGATCCGTCCCGCCGCAGTCTCGGTTGCACGACCCGGAGGTCCTCCCGCCGGGACGGTATGCGGGGCTGCACCGGGAACTAGCCGCGTCACGGCCACCGTCGACGACATCGAGCATCGCGGTGATGTGATCCGGGTCCATGCGGCCGGGATGACCGCTGACCTGGCTCCTGCGGACGCCGTCGCGATGGGTGTTCTCCCCGGCTGCGCCGTGGAGGTGTCGCTACGCCATGAGGACGCCATCGTCTATGCCCTTCCCGCTGCAACGGACGCCGGGCCGGCGGGCGGCCGGACCGGCGACGGGCGATAGAGTCGGAGGATGACGCGCATCATCGCCGGAGCCGCGGGCGGTTCGACCCTTGCCAGCGTGGAGGGGAACGGCACCCGGCCCACCACGGACCGCGTGAAGGAGGCGCTCTTCTCCCGGCTGGAGTCCTACGGCGTCCTGCACGGCGCGCACGTCCTCGACCTGTACGCCGGATCGGGCTCGCTCGGGGTCGAGAGTGCCAGCCGCGGGGCGGCGACCGTGGACCTGGTCGAATCGGCCGACCGCGCGGCGCTGGTGGCGCAGAAGAACGCCGATCTCGTGAACCGCGTCCTCGGCTGGACCGCCGTCCGGGTGCACCGGTCGAAGGTGGAGACGTACCTCGACCGGGTGGCGCCGGAACTGACGTGGGACCTCGTCCTGATGGATCCGCCCTACACGGTGGACGCCGACGGCGTGATCGCCGTGCTCGCGGCCCTCGAGTCACGCCTTGCGAAGGGAGCCGTGGTCGTCGTCGAGCGTTCGGCCCGATCACCGGAGCCGTCCTGGCCGGGCGGGCTGGAGCGTTTCTCGGAGAAGAAGTACGGCGAGACCCGCCTCTGGTTCCTCGAGCCGGCAGCATCCTGACCCGTCACCGCGGATCGGGCAGGGGCACGGCCTCCCGTCGTGAAGGGGGCGTTCGGGATCCCGAGGGCGCGGTACCGGTTCGCACGCCGGCACCGCGCCGGTATCGGGGGTGTCAGGCCTGGCGGCGCGTACGGACGAGAGCGGTGGCGCCGGCGGCGAGGCCGAGCAGACCGGCGACGAGGCCGATCCAGCCGACGGCGGAGGCCGAGCCGGTGTCCGTGCTCGCTGCGGCGGGCTCGGCGTCGATCGCCTCGGGAGTCTCGGCCGCTGCGCCGTGCGCGCCGTGTCCGTCCTCGCCCTCGACCGCCGCGGTGGTCAGGAACGACGGCGCCGGCTTCTCGGGCTCCTCTGCGCCCTCGACGACCTCGTCGTCCCACTCCACCACATCACCGTCCGTGTAGGACTGCGTGGCAGGCAGCACGACCGTGGTGCCCGCCTCGGGGAGCCGGCCCACGGAGATCGAGAAGGTCTGGTACTCCTGCTGCGAGATCTCGGCGCCCGGTTCCGCCGTCCATACGACGGAGAGGGGGGCCTCCGTGAGCGTCGCGCCGTCGGCGGTGGTAACGGGCTCGGGCAGCGTCCCGGTGACCACCTCCGCCGTCCAACCCTCCACGGGCCTGACCCGCACGGAGGTGAACGGCTGCTCGGTGGGCAGCTGGACCTCGAGCTTGTTCGTCGCGGCTGTCTCGGACTCGTTGGGGACGCTGAACGTGAGCTGCGAGTAGCCGTCCTCGGTGGTCGAGGCGGGTGCGACGGTCACGTGCGCGCTCGCCGCGCCGAGGCCCAGCGCCATGAGACCGGCGGTGGTGAGCGCGACGGCGGAGGTGGAGAGGGTGCGGCGATTCCGCAGGGATGTGTTCGACATGGTGAAGCCTTCCAGAGGTGCGCCCGATCCACCGCGAAGGCGGTCTGGTCCCGGGCAGCGGGTGATGGGGGTGACGGGTCGGGGACCGCCCGCAGCCCCCGTCCCTGTGGAGGACGCGGCTCAGGCGGTCGTGATAGCCGGAGACGGCGGCCCGCGGAGCGGGGGGACTGCGCCGTACACGGTCGATGGAGCGACGGGCGTCGGAACGAGGACGACGTCGGAGCGGTGCGGGGTCGCGGGCAAGGGGATGACACCGGGTCCGGTGAGAAGAGGCCGGAGCCAGGCTCGGAGCAGGGTGGCGGCGTGATCGCTCTTCGAGACGGCCGCCGCGAGGACGATCGTCGCTGCAGCGTGCAGGAGCAGCATCAGGGCGCCACCGGTAGCTCCCGCCATCCCGTCCTGCGTGACGGGCGAACAGGCCAACTCGAAGGCGGCGTGGTGACCGGGCATCGCTGAGGAGCTCTGGCAGACAGCGGGCACCGCGGTCAGGGAGAACAGGCTGTGCAGCAGGGCCTGCCCCGCACCCATCACGAGAAGGGCGGCGCGGAAGGACACGGTGCGCCGTGCGAGCGCCATCATCGGCAGGAGCAGGAGCACGCCGAGCAGCAGGATGACCCCGGGCGCCGGCAGGTGACCGGCGGCGAGCACGTGCGACGCGGAGGAGACCGAGAGGATCAGGGAGACCAGCACCAGCGACCGGATATACGGAAGGGCAGGTGCAGTCATGGCTGTTCCTTCCCCTGTCATTCCCGTGCGTCGGCCTCGGCATCGACCGTCAGGTGACGATCTCCTTCAGCGTACAGCGGTCGACCACCCCGATGATCTGCACATGATTCGGTCAGCTGTGCGCCACGGATGGGCGCCCGATGCATGCAGCGCCCCAGGACCGGGCGTCAGCGGTGGTCCCTCACCCTGTGTCCGCGCACGGACGACCGGACGCGCCACCCCAGGGCTGATCCCGTGACGATCAGGCAGACGGCGATACCGTTCCAGGGAGGCAGTCCGTGAACGGTCACGAGCATCCCCAGGCCGGCCGTCAGGCAGGCGAGGGCAGTGCAGGCGAGGACGACGGCGGAGACGACATCCACAGGAGCTCGCATGGTCGCTCCTAGTTCTCCGGATCCGGCTGGCGAGGGTTCCTGGTCCCCATGTCCGCTGCTCCCAGGGCCCCGGCTGCAGGAGAGTGGCTCGTCTCGTTGAAGCGCGCCATGAGCTCGGGATGGTGCAGGTCGAGGGCCGGGCGCTCGGACCGGATCCGGGGGATGGACGCGAAGTTGTGCCGCGGGGGCGGGCAGGAGGTCGCCCATTCCAGCGAGGCACCGAAGCCCCAGGGATCGTCGACGTCGACCTTCCTGCCCGCGCGCCACGTGATGTAGACGTTCCAGAAGAAGGGGATCATGGACGCCCCGAGGAGGAAGGAGCCGATCGTGGAGAACTGGTGCATCCCCGTGAAGCCGTCCTCGGGCAGATAGTCCGCGTAGCGCCGCGGCATACCCTTCACCCCGAGCCAGTGCTGGATCAGGAACGTCGCGTGGAATCCCAGGAACAGCATCCAGAAGTGGACCTTGCCCCACCGCTCGTTGAGCATGGTCCCGGTGAATTTGGGCCACCAGAAGTAGAAACCCGCGAACATCGCGAAGACCACGGTCCCGAAGACCACGTAGTGGAAGTGAGCCACCACGAAGTAGGTGTCCGACGTGTGGAAGTCCAGGGGCGGCGACGCGAGGATGATCCCGGTGAGGCCACCGAAGAGGAAGGTCACGAGGAAGCCGAGGCTCCACAGCATCGGGGTCTCGAAGGTCAGCGAGCCCCTCCACAGGGTGCCGATCCAGTTGAAGAACTTCACGCCCGTCGGCACCGCGATGAGCATCGTCGTGAAGGCGAAGAACGGCAGGAGCACGGCCCCGGTCACGTACATGTGATGCGCCCAGACCGTCACGGACAGCCCGGCGATGGAGATCGTCGCGTACACCAGGCCCTTGTACCCGAAGATCGGCTTGCGGCTGAAGACGGGGAAGATCTCGGACACGATGCCGAAGAACGGCAGCGCGATAATGTAGACCTCTGGGTGGCCGAAGAACCAGAACAGGTGCTGCCACATGATGGCACCGCCGTTCTCCGGGTCGAAGACGTGCGCGCCGAAGCGACGGTCCGCGCCCAGGGCGAACAGCGCGGCAGCCAGGACGGGGAAGGCCATGAGGACCAGGATCGAGGTGATCAGCGTGTTCCAGGTGAAGATCGGCATCCGCCACATCGTCATGCCGGGGACGCGCATGCAGATGATCGTCGTGACGAAATTGACCGACCCGAGGATGGTGCCGAATCCGGCCAGGGCAAGACCGAAGACCCACAGATCCCCGCCGATGCTCGGGGAGAAGCTCACGTTGGCCAGCGGCGGATAGGACGTCCAGCCGAACGCGGCGCTGCCCTGCGGGGTGAAGATGCCGAGACCGACGATGATCCCCCCGAAGAGATAGAAGTAGTAGGCCAGGGCGTTCAGGCGCGGGAAGGCGACGTCGGGCGCGCCGATCTGCAGCGGCATGATGACGTTGGCGAACCCGGCGAACAGCGGGGTGGCGAAGAGGAGCAGCATGATGGTGCCGTGCATCGTGAAGAGCTGGTTGTACTGCTCCTTCGTCTGCAGGATCTGCATGCCCGGCGCGAAGAGCTCCGCGCGGATCAGGAGCGCCTCGACCCCGCTCAGGCAGAACCACACGAAGGACGTGATGATGTACAGGTAGCCGATGGTCTTGTGGTCGGTGGTGGTCAGCCATTCGACGATGATCCGGCCGCGCCCCCTCGTGGAGGCGGCCGCAGCGGGTCTCGCGGCGAGGGTCGAGTCGGCGTATTCAGCGGTCATGGGCCGGTCCTCTTCTGTGCAGGTGAGCCGTGGGGGTGGGGGAGGCGCGGCATGCCGGCCCCCCGGTGGTCGTTCACACCGCCGACCGGTGGAAGCCGCCCGGGCGGGCCCGCAGCGAGGGGCATTCCGGGAGGTCGTCCGGCACGATGAGCGAGCAGGTGCCGGTCCGCTCCGTGAGCAGGGGATGCGCGGTGGGCCCGACGATGCCGAGGTTCTGCAGCGTGTCCACCCCCTCACGATCGATGTGCGTGGCGCCCGTCAGGTCGATGACGACGTTCGGCTCCTGCAGGATGCGGAAGCTGCGGTCGACGATCGGTACGAGCGCGCGGCAGCTGCCCCGCGTGAGGCAGCCGCGGACGTCGATACGCGCCCATCGGAAGTCGATGTCCAGCTTGACGGTGATGCTCAGCGTGTGCCGCATGGCTCCGGTCTCCCCAGGGTGGGACGGTCCTTCGCGCCCGGCTGCTCAAGCTCTTTCAGGCTAGTGACGGCATGGTGTCGGTGCCGGGCCGGATCTTTCTTGACAGGAGGGCGTGCGCCCGGTCCCGCATCCGCTGATCGAGGGCTACCGCCCGGGAAGCGGCTCCCCGGCGTCGAACGCCTCCCTCGCCGGTCCGGTCAGCACCGCGGCGGGGTGCGGGCCGGACGCGAGCAGCGCGCCGGTCCACGACGCGGGCCAGGCAGCGGGACGGGCGGCCACGACGACATTCCCCGCCGAGCTGCCGTCCACCATCCCGGCCTCGGTGAGGACCGCCGTCGATCCCGCGAGGGAGGACAGCTGCCGGCTCTGCGCCCGGGCGAAGGCGAGGGGCGGATCGTCGCCCACGTTGACGAGCACCACGCCGTCCCGTGCGCAGACGCGCAGGAGGTGGGCTGCGAAGTCCGGCGAGGTGAGATGGGCCGGGGCGTCCGATCCGGCGAAGATGTCCAGGACGACGGCGTCGAAGGATCCGTCGGCCTCCTCCAGCACCACATCGGCGGCGTCGCCGATCACGATTCCGCAGTCGGTACCGTCCGCGAGGGGCATCTCCGCGAGGACGAAGTCCATCAGCTCGGCATCGAGGTCGACGGCGACCTGCGCGGATCCGGGTCGCGTCGCGTGGACGTAGCGGACCAGGGTGAGCGCCCCGGCGCCGAGGTGGAGCACCCGCAACGGCGCGCCCGGTGCTCCGAGCAGGTCGATCACGTGCGCGATGCGCTGGAGGTACTCGTAGAAGACGCGGCCCGGGTGGGCGATGTCGACGTGGGACTGCTGGGCGCCGCCGATGCTGAGGATCAGCGCACCGTCGATGTAGGCGTCCTCGTCGATCTCCGCGTACGCGCCCGAGACGGGGAGCCAGCGCGTCGGCACGTCGAATCCGTCGTCGTCGGCAGCGGCCTTCGGGCCGTCGTCGCCGGCGGTGGCCTTCGGGCCGTCGTCGCCGGCAGTGGCGTCCGGGGCGTTCACACACGGTCCCGGAGGGTGGCCAGGCGCCGGGCGCCCTCCTCGATCACGTCGAAGCGCTTGCAGAAGGCGAAGCGGAGCAGCGACCTCGTCCGGGCGGCGCCGTCCTCGTGGCAGAACATCGCCACCGGTATGGCGGCCACGCCGATGAGCGAGGGCAGCCGGCGGGCGAGGGCCGTCGCGTCGTCGATGCCGAGGGGGGACGCGTCGACCATCGTGAAGAACGTGCCTTCCGGCTCGAACACCTCGAATCCTGCGGCGCGAAGCCCCTCGCCCAGGAGGTCGCGCTTCCTCCGGAGGGTGGCCGCCGCGGAGTCGAAGAACTCGTCGGGCAGGCCGAGGCCCAGAGCCACCGCACTCTGGAAGGGGGTGCCGGAGGTATAGGTGAGGAACGTCTTGACGGTGCGCACCTGCGCCACGAGTTCCGCCGGTCCACTGAGCCACCCGACCTTCCATCCCGTCACGGAGAAGGTCTTGCCTGCCGAGGAGATGGTCAGGGTGCGTGACGCAGCGCCGGGGAGAGTGGCGATCGGGACGTGCTCGGCGCCGAAGTGGAGGTGCTCGTACACCTCGTCCGTGACGATGATGGTGCCGTGCCGCTCCGCCAGCCGGACGATCGTCTCGAGTGCCTCGCGCCGGAAGACGCTGCCGGTGGGGTTGTGGGGGTTGTTGACGACGACGATCCTCGTGCGGTCGGTGAAGGCCGCCGCCAGTGAGGCGGAGTCCGGCTGGAAGTCCGGCGCCAGCAGGGGAGCTGTCGTATGGGTGGCTCCGGAGAGGCCGATCACGGCGCCGTAGGAATCGTAGAAGGGCTCGAAGGTCAGCACCTCGTCGCCCGGCCCCGCGAAGGCGAGAATGGCCGCGGCGATGGATTCCGTGGCGCCGGTGCTCACGATCACCTCGGTCCCGGGATCGACGGCGAGCCCGTAGAAGCGCTCCTGGTGGGCGGCGATGGCGTCACGCAGCACCGGGAGGCCCTGTCCGGGCGCATACTGGTTGGCCCCGTCGGCGATGGCCGATCTCGCGGCGTCGAGGATCTCCCGCGGCCCGTCCTCGTCGGGGAAGCCCTGCCCGAGGTTGATCGCCGCGTGCTTCTGCGCGAGGGCGGTGACCTCCTCGAAGATGGTGATCCCGAGCCCGCCGTCCTTGCCGAGCAGGTTCGCGCCGGCGGCGGTTCTCGCCCACGGGGAAGCCGGGCCGGTGGTGGGGACGTGCGGAGAGGTTCGCTCGGCATCGGTGCTCATGCCACCAGTATCCCGGTGACGGCTGCTGGGAGTGGACCCGGGAGCGGGACTGGGTACCGTGGAGGCATGAACCGCGCCGTCTGCCCCGGATCCTTCGACCCACTCCACAACGGACACATCGAGGTCATCGGGCGTGCAGCGCGCCTGTTCGACGAGGTGCTCGTCGCCGTGTCGACCAACTACGCCAAGAACTACCGCTTCTCCGGCGAGGAGCGCATCGCGTTCTGCGTCGACGGCCTCGCGCACCTGCCGAACATCCGCGTGGTCCCCATGGGCGCCGGCCTCCTCGCGGACTTCTGCCGCGAGAACGGCGCAACGGCGCTCGTGAAGGGCCTGCGCTCCAGCCTCGACTTCGACTACGAGCTGCCCATGGCGACGATGAACCGCCACCTCGCAGCCGTCGAGACCGTCTTCCTGCCGACGGGTACGGACTTCGCGCACGTCTCCTCCACCCTGCTCAAGGAGGTGGCCGCCCTGGGCGGTGACATCCGTCCGTTCGTGCCCGACGCCGTCCTCCGGCGCCTGAACCCCTCCGCCGGTGATGGAAGCGCGGATGCGGACGTCGAGGAGGCCGCCACGGACGTCGACGGCACGGCAGGGGGTACGCCCTGATCGTCGGGCGACCGGACTCGGCGGGTCGCGGCAGCCTGATGGCGGGGTGCGGCACGGAGCATGAGCGGCCGCCGGGGCCGAGCGGCGTCGTCCCTCTTCCGGACCCACCCGTCGGACGGGCATCCGCCCGGACCACCGCGTTTTGGGCCTGCCGGTCCCGTCAGGCTAGGATGGTACGTCGGTCATATGTTCTACAGGAGTCACCATTAGCAGCGATCTCAGTTCGCCCCTGACATTCAGTGTCAAGGATCTCGGACGCAGTCCGGGGAGCATGCGGACAATCGAAGAACATGTTCCGGCACCGAAGGATTTCGGGGTGGCGCTGATCGGCGTGCAGGAGGGCTCCGACATGGAGCTGGACCTGCGGTTCGAATCGGTCCACGAGGGAATCCTGGTGTCGGGGACGGCGAACGTCGAGGTGACCGGCGAGTGTGGCCGCTGCCTGGAGCCATTGCGGTTCGACCGCGACGTGGACCTCCAGGAACTCTTCTTCTACAGCGACTCCGCGTCGCTGTCGGTGGAAGAGGACGAAGAACAGCACCGGGTGGAGAGCGATTCCGTCGATCTGGAGCCCGTGCTGAGGGATGCGGTGGTCACATCACTGCCATTCCAGCCGGTGTGCCGGGAAGATTGTCAGGGCCTGTGCTCCGAGTGCGGAGCACGGCTGAACGATGATCCGGACCACCACCACGAAGTTTTGGATCCCCGCTGGTCAGCCCTCGCCGGGCTGGCGGGCACCGCCGCCGAGAACGATGCGGCACCCAAGTCAGAGTCAGACGAGAAGGAAGAGAGTTAGCCGTGGCTGTCCCGAAGCGGAAGATGTCCCGCGCGAATACCCGTGCACGCCGGTCCCAGTGGAAGGCAACCGCCCCCAGGCTGGTCAAGACCCTCGAGAACGGCCGCGTCACCTACAGCCTCGCCCACCAGGCCAAGGTTGTCACCGACTCGGCCGGCACCCCGCTGTTCCTCGAGTACAAGGGCCGCAAGGTAGCCGACGTCTGACATCGGTGCACCTTCCGCTGCAGTGCTCCGCGCAGCAGCGGGGAACGCCGGTCCGACGCGTGATCAGCTGATGCGGTCGTGAAGAATACAGAAGAACTCTCGAAGCGTCTCGGTGTCACTATCGACACCGAGACGCTTCGTCTTGCCCTGACGCACCGGTCCTACGCGTACGAGAAGGGTGGGATCCCCACCAACGAGCGCCTCGAGTTCCTCGGGGATTCGGTGCTCGGCCTCTCCGTGACGGACGCGCTGTACAGGGACAACCCGGATCTGTCCGAGGGTGAACTGGCGAAGCGGCGGTCCGCCGTCGTCAGCACCAGGGCGCTCGCCGGCGTGGCCCGGACACTGGACCTCGGCAGCTACGTCCTGCTCGGGCAGGGGGAGAAGCTGACCAACGGGCGGGACAAGGCCTCCATCCTCGCCGACACCATGGAGGCCGTGATCGGCGCCGCGTACCTCAGCCACGGCATCGAGACTGCCCGCGCCATGGTCATGCGCCTCATCGGTCCCCTGCTCCGGGACTCCGCCGTGCTCGGTGAGGGAACGGACTGGAAGACCCGGATCCAGGAGACGGCGGCGGGCAGACGGCTCGGCGCCATCGACTACCAGGTCGACGGGACGGGTCCCGACCACGCACGCACTTTCACCGCGCGTCTCGTCATCGGCGGCGTGGAGTACGGCGCGGGTGGCGGGCATTCGAAGAAGGAGGCCGAGCAGGCGGCTGCTGCTGCCTCGTGGAAGCTCCTCACGGATGTCGAGGATGTACCGGCGACCGTCACGGGAGCCGGCGACGTCGGTGTCCGGCCCGAGGGCATCGTGACGGGTAGCGCCGGAGGCGCGCCCGGGCACTCCCAGCGCCCGGAATCCGCTGACGGAGCATGAGTGCCTGAACTTCCCGAGGTGGAGGTGGTACGGCGGGGACTGTCCCGCTGGGTCATCGGGCGGACGGTGGAGGGGGTCGATGTCGTCGATCCACGATCACTGCGCCGTCACGTCAACGGAGTGGAGGACTTCGTCGGTGAGGTCACCGGCGCGCGCGTCACCGATGTGGTGCGGCGCGGGAAGTTCCTCTGGATGGTCCTCGAGGATCCGGAGGCGGCCGACGACGCCCCGCCGCTGGCGCTGATGGCCCACCTCGGCATGAGCGGGCAGCTGCTCATCGAGGATGCCGCGGCGCCCCGCGAGAAGCATCTGAAGGTCCGCCTGGCCCTTTCCCGGGCGACAGGGGAGGACGGCTCCGCCCTCCCCACGGATCTGCGTTTCGTCGACCAGCGGATCTTCGGCGGGATGTTCGTCACGGGCCTCGAGCCGACACCGGACGGTCGCCCCGGTGGGCTGGGAGGAAGCGACGCTGCGCTCGTGCCCCACCAGGCCGCGCACATCGCCCGTGACCCCCTTGACCCTGCATTCTCCCTCGAGGACTTCCACCAGCGTCTCCGCCGCCGACGCACAGGCTTGAAGCGGGCCCTGCTGGATCAGGGGCTCGTCTCGGGGATCGGGAACATCTACGCCGACGAGGCGCTGTGGGCGGCGCGCCTCCACTACGCGCGGCCGACGGAGACGATGCGCCGACCCGACACCCGACGCATCGTGGACGCCGCCACCCAGGTGATGACGCGTGCGCTCGCTGCTGGAGGGACGAGCTTCGACGCCCTCTATGTCAACGTCAACGGTGCGTCCGGCTACTTCGCCCGCGATCTCGAGGCCTACGGGCGTTCGGGCCGGCCGTGCCGCAGGTGCGCCGCAGAGGGACGGACCACGCTGATCCGGCGGGAGCAGTTCATGAACAGGTCCTCCTCCTTCTGCCCCGTCTGCCAGCCCAGGCCGCGGAACGCGAGACCCTGAACAGCGCCGGGCCGGCGGCACCGGCCGCCCGTGATGCAAACGTGACAACTCGGGAATCACCGCGTACCGTTGAACCCGCGCCCGCTCCACCACGGAGGGGCGCCCCTCCTCTCTCTGCCTAACCCTGTCGATGAGGACGGACCGTTCGCTACACACATCGACAGGGGCGGGGGAACCGATAGCGGACCCACTCACGGGTCCTAGGGGTAAAGACGCGCGTGCACCAGCTCTGGGGCGGTGGTGCTCGAACAACACGTCCGGATGTCCCATCCGAACCCGACAGCTAACTTCGTAGGCATTGGGAAAGGCATCAGCATGTCCAAGAAGAGCCATATCGCACGCCACCGGGCAGTCCCCACGCGCGTCAACCCCCTCGTCACCGCCTCACGGGCCGTCTCTGCGAGCGCCTCGGTCGCCGGCAAGCCTGCCGCCGTCGTCGTCGCGGCCTCCGGCCTCATGCTCGGTGCGGCACTGCCCGCCAGTGCAGCCGGCGAGATCAGCGTCCAGTCGGTTCCCGTCCAGCAGGTGGTGGCCACCCCCGCCGCAGCCGGCACCTACACCGTCCAGTCCGGTGACACCCTCGGCAGCATCGCCGCGGCCCACGGAGTCGGCCTGGACACCCTGTTCTCCGCGAACGGTCTGGGCTACGCCTCGGTCATCTACCCGGGCCAGTCCATCTCGCTCGGCGGATCTGCCGCTCCCCAGCAGCAGTTCTCGGTGCAGTCCGCATCGGTCGTCGCAGCACCCGCAGCAGCGGCCGTCGCCGCCCCTGTCGATGCAGCGCCCACCTACAGCCTCCAGTCCTCGTCGATCGGTGCCCCGGGCATCGTCGGAACGGCCATGCAGGGTGAGGGGTCCGGGTACGTCTACGGCGGCACGTCCTTCGGCGGCTGGGACTGCTCGGGCTTCGTGCAGTGGGTCTACGCGCAGAACGGCATCAACCTCCCGCGCACCACGTGGTCCCAGTTCGCTGCCCTGCGCCCCACCAGCAACCCCCAGCCGGGCGACCTCGTGAGCCAGAACGGCGGGAGCCACGTCGGCATCTACCTCGGCAACGGCCAGATGATCAGCGCGCTGAACCCGTCGCAGGGTACGCAGGTGCACCCCGTCTCCGTCATGTCGGTGGACGGCTACTACACCCGCTGATCGATCGGTCGGCCCATCCGGGGGTCAGCGGCCATGCCGCGGACCGAAGGAGTGGCGGATCTCCAGCGGTGACGCATGACGAAGGGCGGGATGCACAGCATCCCGCCCTTCGTCGTACCCCCTCTCCGACGCCGTCCGGCACCCTGCTGTCCGAGCGGGTCGGCAAGCGCCGTGGACCTCGAGCTCGGCGCAGGGTCCGGAGGCGCCGCCCGCGGACGACGGCGCGCGCTCGGCGTGATGGCGGTTCGTCGAGGCGTCGCGAACGACCGGATGGGGTCGGACGGGATCGTGTGCTGCCTGCCGGGGCGGGCGGTCTGCGGGCCGGTGTCAGATCGAGTAGTGGCGGGTGAGCCGCTCGAACCCCTCGTCGATGCCGACTGCCGGATGCCAGTCGAGGACCGCCCTCGTGTGCCGCTGGTCGAACCAGTGCGCGGTCGAGAGCTGTTCCGCCAGGAAGCGCGTCATGGGCGGCTCTCCGGACCGATCGAGGGCGGCCCAGAAGCGTTCGATCACGGCCCCCGCTCCCCGGGCGAGCGATCCTGGCACGCTCCGGGTGGGCGGGGTCACGCCTCCCGCGCGGCAGATACCGGCCAGGAGCTCGGCGATGGGCCGGGGTTCTCCGTTCGTGACCACGAGTGACAGCCCCGCGGCGCGGTCCATCCGGACCAGGCACGCCACGATCGCGGCCGCCGCGTTGTCCACGTAGGTCGTGTCGATGAGGGCGGTGCCGTCGTCGAGCAGCGGGAGGCGGCCGGCGCGCGCACGCTCGATCACGCGCTCCACGAGCTGCGTGTCCCCGGGGCCCCAGACGATGTGCGGGCGGACCGCCGCGACCCGGAAGTCCCGGGTGCTGCGACCGAGCGCCAGCAGTTCCGCGGCGGCCTTCGTCCGGGCGTAGTGACCCCGCGCATGCGCAGGATCGGCCGGACCTGCCGGTGCGCCGACCAGCGACGTGCCGTCATGCGCCACCGAGGGGGAGGAGACCTGGACGACGTCGGTGACGCCGGCCTGCTCCGCCGCGTCCAGGAGGAGGCGCGTCCCCTCGACGTTGATCCGCTGGAACTCGGCAGCGGGACCGGCGAAGGAGACCTTGGCCGCGAGGTGGATGACCGACGAGCACCCGGCCACTGCGCGGGAGACCGCTGCGGGATCGTCGACGGACCCGAGGACCTCGTCGGCCCCGGCGATGCCCGCCGGGCGCCGCTGGAAGCAGCGCACCTCCCGTCCGGTGGACTGCATCTGCTGCGCCACGGCGCGGCCGAGCATGCCGCTGGCCCCGGTGACGAGGACCGTCACAGCGGTCCCGCCCGGCCGCCCGAGAGGAACCGGCTGCTCCAGGCAGCCACGCGTGCGCGATCGATCTTGGCGTTGTGGCGGATGTCCACCGGCAGGGCGGGGACCTCGACGACGGCGGCGAGGTCCACCCCGCGCTGCCGAGCCACCTCGCGCGCGGCGGCCGCCAGAGCCGGGGCGGCCAGGCGGGCCCGCTGTTCCGGCCTCCGCAGCAGGGACGCAGCCGCCGCTCCGGCCCTGCGTCGGACCGGCCGGCCGGCGGCTGCTGCCACGCTTCCGGACGCTGCCGTCTCGAGGACGGCGACGACGGCCTGCGTGCCGGCCGGCCCGACGCCGACGACGGCGGCGAGGCGGACGTCGCCGAGGATCTCCAGCGCCTGTTCCAGGCCGACGGGCGTGAGGATCCCCGCAGCGGAGGTGATGACATGGCCCAGGCGGCCTTCGACCCAGAGCCTGCCCTCCGCGTCGAGGTGGCCCACGTCGCCCGTGCGGTGCCACGGGTGCGTCCGGACGGATTCCTGCTGCGTCCTCCACAACCGGAAGTAGCGGTCCTTCACATGGGGCGCATCGACGAGGATCTCCCCGGTGACACCGGGGGCCGTGGTGGGCTCGCCGGTCGCCGCACCCGGAGCGGACCCCGGTGGCCGGGGACCGTCCCCGTGGTCCTGGACGTCCGGGTCGGCCGCGGCCAGCGGACTGATGGCGACGGCCGCTCCATGCACGGGGCGGCCCACGCAGACACCGTTGCCTGCGCCGTCGAGCCCGCCGGCGCCCGCAGCGGCGGCCCGCCGGATGCCGTCGAGGTCGGTGTCGGCGACGAGGAGGGACTCCGTCATGCCGTAGGGCGTGTGGAGGGCCGCCGCCGGAACCAGGGCCTGCACCTCCTCCAGCAGCGGGACGGGGATGGGGGCTCCCGCCGAGAGGAGCAGCGAGATGCGCCCGAGCGCGGTCCGGCCGTCCTCCGACAGGGCACCCGAGGTCGCGATGACATTCCTGAGCGCTGCGGGGGAGGCGAACACGACCGTCGCATCGATCGCTGCTGCTGCGTCGGCGAGCGCCTGCGCCGTCAGCGTCCGGGGAGCGGTGACGTCCATGTCCGGTGTCACGGAGGTAGCTCCGAGAGCCGGGCCGAGGAGGGCGAACGGTGCGAATCCCGCGACGAGGGATGTTCCGGGGCCGAGCCCGAGCGTGGCACCGACGGTGTCCCGCATCGCCGAGAGCTGCCGGTGAGTGTAGACGACACCCTTCGCCGGTCCGGTGGATCCCGAGGTGAAGAGGATGGCGGCATCGGCATCGGGCTGGACCTCTGCGTCGGCGGTCGCACGCGCGGCCCTGAGGTCGCCCAGCGACGCGTCGACCCGCAGGGCCCGCCGTCGTGCCGCGGTCAGGGACGTGGCACTGATCCTGCGGCCCGGCCAGCGGAAGGCCCGCGCGGCGAGCAGGGCGCGTTCGATCCCGATGACGACGTCGGGCGCGGAACTGCGCACGGCGCGGCTCAGCCCGCGCGCACCGAGGCCGGCGTCGGCGACGACGATGATCGCCCCGATCCGCAGGCACGCATAGATGAGGACCGTGAGGTCGATCCCCGGCGGGACCAGAAGGCTGACGCGGCTGCCCGGGCCGTAGCCCAGCGCCGTGAGCCCGGCCGCCACGGCGGCGACGTCGTCGTCGAGGTCCTTCCACGACAGCGTCCTGGCGCCGCTCGGGGTGATCTCCGCCACGGCCGTCGTCCCGCTGTCCGGGCCCGACGCGAGATCCCGGAGCCGCCGGCCGAGTGGCGAGAAGGCCGGGCCTTCGTCAGGGCCTTCGTCGGAGCCTTCGTCAGAGCCTGCGGTGGGGGCGGATGCGGTGGTCCCCGCGTCGCCGGTCGGCACTGCGACGGAACGCGCGGCGAGCCACTCCATGGCGGTGGCTGCTGTGTCCGCGTCCTCCTGCACGAGGTGGCTCGCGTGCTCGAAGCGGTGGATGTCCGCGTGGGGCAGCCGCTGGGCGAGATCCTCGAGGTACGTGTCGGAGAAGACGGGATCGTGCGGGCCCCACATCATCAGCACCGGGACGTCGAGCGTACGGATGCCCTCGGCGGTGGTGGTCAGTGCCGCGTGGCTCGGATGCGAGGGATCGGCCGGTATGTCGGACACGAAATTCGCGATGCCCCGGCGGTCCTGCGGCGTGCGGTAGGGCGCGCGGAACGCGCGGCGCACCGACGGGTCCAGGGCCGGCCGGGCCAGGGCCAGGGTCACGTCGAGGAAGGCGGTGGTGGTCCGCGTGCCCATGCCGTGGACGCCCGGCGCCAGAGCCAGCCGCAGGGGCGCGGGGATGGAGCGGGCCGGATCCTGGTGGATGGCGGTGTTGGTCAGGATCACGCCGACGAGGTCCGCGCGGTTGCGCTCGGCGTAGCCGAGGCTCACGACGCCACCCCAGTCGTGCCCCACCGTCACGACGGGACCGTGCAGGCCGAGCGCCGCGACGAAGTCCTCCAGATCGGTGATGCGGTGCTCGAGCCGGCGGAAGACGCCGGTGCGGGCGGAGTACCCCATGTCGAGCTGGTCGACGGCGACGACGCGCCAGCCCTCCGCGAGCCCTGCCGCCAGGTAGGTGCGCCAGAGGTAGGACCACGTGGGGTTGCCGTGGACGCAGAGCAGGGTCCCGCGGACGGGAGCGCCGTCGGCACCCGCGCCGTTGTCGAGGTAGTGCCAGCGGTGGTGCGTCCCGGGGGCGTCCGCCCCGCTGGTCGAGGGCACGTCGAGGTACGCCGACCACGAGGGATCGACGCCGGGGAGTGCTACCACGCAATCTCCATCATCGACGTGTTGAGGCCGGAGCCCACGCCGAGGCACAGCACGCGGTCACCGGGACTCAGCGACTGCGCCTCCTGGGCGAGGGTCATCGGCAGCGACGCCGGGCCCACGTTGCCCCAGTGCGGGAAGGTGATGGGCACCCGTTCGCGCTCCAGGTCGACGGCCTTGATGATGGCGTTGGTGTAGGAGTTGGAGACCTGGTGCGTGACGTAGCGGTCCATGCCGTCCCAGTTCCACCCGTCCGTCTGGGCTTCGTGCCACGCCGTGACGACGAGCTCCAGGCCGCCGTCGAGCAGTCCCTTGGTGTCGGTGTACATGCCGTCGATGCCGCCGATGCAGAGCTCGTGGTGCTGTGTCCCCGCGCGGGACACCCCGCCGAGGATCCGGTGCGAGCCCGGGTGGAGATCCGCCGGGCCGATCACCGCGGCGGCGGCGCCGGAGCCGAGGGTGAGCGTGGCGAACTCGGCGAGGAAGTCCTCACGGGTGGAGTCCTCGCGGTTGAGGCGGTTGAAGGTCGCCTCCTGGGTCCGCTGGGCGTCCTCGCCGGCGACGATCAGGGCGTACTTGATCTGGCCGGAGTCGATCATGTTGGCCGCCAGCGTCATGCCGTTGACGAAGCCGAGGCAGGCGTTCGCCAGGTCGAAGTTCATGGCGGAGGACGGCAGGCCGAGGGAGTGGTGGATCTTCACGGCCACCGAGGGCTCGAGGTTCCGGCGGGTCACCGAGGTGTTGATGAGGAGCCCGACGTCGCCCGGCTCGATCCCCGCCTCGGCCATGGCCTTGGCGCCGGCCTCGATGGCGGCATCGTCGAAGTCGGACCCCGGGGACCACCAGCGCCGCTCGGTGACACCTGCCACGCGCTCGAGGAGCCGCTTGGAGAGCCGGAGCCTCTTGAGGCTGGGTGCCAGCCGTTCGTCGAACTCTGCGGAACTGACGACTACCGGCGCCTCCACACTCGTGACGGCGAGCAAGGCCGTGTTTTCATGTCGAAACGTCGCGTTACCGGTCAAATTTCCTGCCTCGTCAACTGGTCAGCGCCGGTGGATGGCCGTGAAGGACCCACGGGTGGATCGGCCTGGACGCCTCTGGATACTGCTGAAACTTTTGTAAGCCTACTTCTTGATACCTGGGCGGGTCACTCGGGATTCCGGGAGCGCGCACTCTTGTCCACCCGATGCCGTGCCCCTGGTCCGCCCAATACCGCGCACGGTCGGTGTGGTCCAGTAGATTGGGGAAGTCCTACCCCACCTGGAGATCCTGACACCGTGCATCTGAAGAGTCTAACCGTGCGAGGGTTCAAGTCTTTCGCTTCGGCGACCACCTTCGACTTCGAGCCGGGCGTCACCGCCGTCGTCGGGCCGAACGGTTCCGGCAAGTCGAACGTCGTCGACGCGCTGGCCTGGGTGATGGGGGAGCAGGGGGCCAAGACCCTGCGCGGCGGCAAGATGGAGGACGTCATCTTCGCCGGCACCTCGGGGCGGGCGCCCCTCGGTCGGGCCCAGGTCTCGCTCACGATCGACAACGCCGACGGCGCCCTGCCCATCGAGTACGCCGAGGTCACGATCTCCCGCACGCTCTTCCGTGCCGGCGGTTCCGAGTACGCGATCAACGGCAAGAACTGCCGTCTCCTCGACATCCAGGAGCTCCTCTCCGACTCCGGGTTGGGCCGCGAGATGCATGTGATCGTGGGGCAGGGGCAGCTGGACCGCGTGCTGCACGCCACCCCGGAGGACCGGCGCGGCTTCATCGAGGAGGCTGCCGGGATCCTCAAGCACCGGCGCCGTCGCGAGAAGACCGTGCGCAAGCTGGACGCCATGCAGGCCAATCTCGCTCGGCTGACGGACCTCACGGGCGAGCTCCGGCGTCAGCTGACCCCCCTCGGCAAGCAGGCGGAGGTGGCCAGGCGGGCCCAGCAGGTGCAGTTCGCCGTCCGCGATGCACGGTCCCGCCTGCTCGCGGACCAGCTCGTGACCCTGCGGTCCGGCTTCCAGCGCGACGTCGCCGCCGAGGCGGCCCTGCAGGCACGCCGCGAGGAGGTCGAGGTGCAGCTCGCAGCCGGTCGGCAGCGCCAGGCCACCCTCGAGCAGGCGGCCGCCGCCGCGGTGCCCGCCCTCAACCGGGCGCGCGAGACCTGGTACGCACTCTCGAGTGCGCGCGAGAAGCTCGCCGCGCTCGCCGCACGCGCCGAGGACCGCGGCCATCTGCTGGGCCAGGGCGGGGCGGACTCGGACAACGGGCGCGATCCGGACCAGCTCGACCGGCAGGCCGAACGCCTCCGCGCGGAGGTGTCCGGCCTGGAGGCAGAGGTGGGCGACCTGGGGCGCGCGCTCGAGCAGACGCTCGCTGCCCGGCGCGCGGCCGAGGAGGCCTCGGCCGCGGAGGACGCGCGGCTCGCGCGGCTCCTGAGGGCCGCCGCCGATCGCCGGGAAGGCGATGCCCGGCTCGCGGGAACGGTCGGAGCGGCGCGGTCCCGGGTCGAGTCGGCCGTCGCGGAACTCGGACGCCTGCGGGCGTCCATCGCCGGGGCGGAGGAACGCCGCCGCACCGCCGAACGCGACTTCACCGCCCTGGAGAGCCAGGTTGCCGGCGAGGAGGAGGGGGAGGAGGGGCTCGACGCCGAGTACGAGGAGGCCTCCGCCGTCCTCGACACCGCTGCCCGCGAGCTCGAGGTGCTGATCGAGCAGGAGCGTGCCGCGGAGCGCGAACGCGGGGCTCTCGCTGCGCGCCTCGAGGCGCAGCACGAGGGTCTGCGGCAGCGCGACGGGTCGGGCGCGCTCCTCGCGGCCGGCCTCGACGGCGTGCACCGGCCGCTCGGCGAATTCCTCCAGGTGGCGCCCGGCTTCGAGAAGGCGGTGGTCGCGGCCCTCTCCGGCGCGGCGGACGCGGTCACGGTCGGGAGCCTCGAAGCGGCACTGCGTGCGCTCGCCCTGATGAAGGACGACGACGCCGGCCAGGTGTCGCTCGTCGTCGCGCCCGGATCCGGGGGCGCCGTCCGGTCGGGAGAGCGCCCGCCGCGACAGGACGCGACGACGGGCCCGGAGGTGCCTGCAGGCGGTGTCGCGGCCCTCGACGTCGTCGATGTGCCGCCGGCCCTCCACCCCGCACTGGGTCACCTGCTGCACGGCGTGCTCGTGGTGCAGGATCTCGAGGCGGCGGGGGCCGCTGTCAGGGAGGGGCTCGCCGACGTCGCCGTGACCCTGGAGGGTGACGTCTTCTCCGAGCACACGGCCCGGGGAGGGACGCCGGGAGCCGCGGGCTATGTGGAACTGCGCGCTGCCGCCGAGGAGACCGAGCAGGGGCTTGCACGGGTCGTCGCCGAGGCCGAGAGGCTGCGCTTCCGCCTGTCCGCGGCGCGGACGACGCGCCAGGAGGCCCAGCAGCGCGTCGACGCCGCTCTCGAGCGTCTGCACGAGTCGGACGCCCGGATGGCCGCCGTCGCGGAGAAGCTGGGTCAGCTGAACGCTGCCGTCCGCTCCGCCTCCGGTGAGGGGGACCGCCTGACCGCGCTCGTCCGTGCGGCCGAGGCCGACCTCGAGCGCGAGGAGTCCCGGCTCCGGGAGGCGGCGCAGCGGCTCCAGGACCTGCAGCGGCAGCCGGTGGAGGCCGAGCCCTCGACCGCGCAGCGCGACGCCCTGCAACGCGCCGCCGTCACCGCCCGCCAGGGCGAGCTGGAGGCACGGCTGGCCCTCCGGAGCCGGGAGGAGCAGCTCTCCGCCCTGGCAGGCCGGGCAGCGTCGCTCGAGCGCGCGGCGCAGTCGGAGCGCCGGGCCCGCGAGCAGGCGGCGGAGAAGGCGAGGATCCGGAGGGCTCAGGCACTCAGGGCCGTCGCCGTCTCCCGGGCAGCCCGGCGGGCCGAGCACCACGCCGTGGCGTCCATCGCCGTCGCCGCCGAGCAGCGCGACGCCGCCGAGCGGCTGCGCGAGCAGCAGGACACCGAGCTGCAGGAGGTGCGGGAGAGGAACGCCGGGCTCGCCGTCGAGCTCGCCCGCCTCACCGATTCCGTGCACCGCGACGAACTCGCGCGCACGCAGCAGCGGCTCCGGATCGAGGCACTCGAGAACCGCTCCATCGAGGAGCTCGGGCTGACGCCGGACCACCTGGTGGACGAGTTCGGGCCCCACCTGCCCGTACCCGCGGACACCACCCCGCCCGCCGACAAGTGGGCGGCCCTCCGGGCCCCGGTCGACGACGACGGCAACACCGTCCCCGCAGGCGTCCCGTACGTGCGCGAGCAGCAGGAGAAGAGGCTCAGGCGTGCCGAACGCGATCTCGCGGCGCTCGGCAAGGTCAACCCGCTGGCCCTCGAGGAGTTCGCGGCGCTGGAGGAGCGCCACCAGTTCCTCAGTACGCAGCTGGCCGACCTCAAGGCGACGCGCAAGGACCTGCTGGACATCATCCGCGAGGTCGACGAGCGCGTGGAGCAGGTGTTCACGGCCGCGTACCGGGACACCGCCGAGCAGTTCGAGCGCGTCTTCGCGACCCTGTTCCCCGGCGGCGAGGGCCGCCTCGTCCTCACGGATCCCGCGGACATGCTCACGACCGGGATCGAGGTCGAGGCGAGGCCCGCCGGCAAGAAGATCAAGCGCCTGTCCCTACTCTCGGGTGGTGAGCGGTCACTGACCGCCGTCGCGCTCCTCGTCGCGATCTTCAAGGCCAGGCCCTCGCCGTTCTACGTGATGGACGAGGTGGAGGCAGCCCTGGACGACACGAACCTCGGCCGGCTGATCATGATCTTCCGTGAGCTCCGGGAATCGAGCCAGTTGATCATCATCACGCACCAGAAGCGCACCATGGAGGTGGCGGACGCGCTCTACGGGGTGACGATGCGCGGCGACGGCGTGTCCACCGTCATCAGCCAGCGGATCGCGGCGGAGGTGGAGCGGGTCCTCGACTGACCGCGGGGTCCTCCACTACCGCACGTCACCGCCCGCCTGCGCGGGTGCGTCCGGACCGGCAGCGCTCGGCCGGGGCAGCGTCTCGCGGGACACGACCCACACCGCTGCCGCCACGAACGCCAGCACGCCGGTCACGAGGAAGGCCGCCTCGTAGGAGCCGACGAGGAGCCGGTCGATGATCACCCCGGCGACGATCGGGCCGACGATGGCACCGAGGTCCGAGCTCATCTGGAACGCGGCCAGGACCTTGCCACCGCTGCGCCCGTTGCCGATCACGTCCGCGACCGCCGCCTGCTGCGCCGGATTGAGCAGCCCGGTCCCGATCCCGCCCACCACGCAGATGGCCAGGAAGACGACGACGTTCCCGGACAGGCCGAGGGCGGCCATCGCGGCGCCGTTGACGATCAGCCCGGTGATCACCAGCGGCCTGCGGCCGATGCTGTCGGCGAGGCGTCCCGAGACGGTGAGCGAGAGCGCCGTGCCGGCGGCGAAGAAAGCGAGGGAGGTCCCGGCGATCTCCGGCCCGGCGTTCAGCACCGCGGACGCGAAGAGCGGCACGAGGGCCATCCTGATGCCGAAGGACGACCATCCGTTGGCGAAGCTCGAGACGAGGGCGGCCCGGTACCCCGAGTGCGCGAGGGCCTCGCGGACGGTGAGGGGCGCCTGGTCCCGGGCCGCCCTGCGCTCGGCCAGCGACGTCCCCTTCAACTGGAAGAAGACCACCGCCGAGGCGACGAGCAGCGCCCCCGCGTAGACGAGGAAGGGCACCCGGAGTCCGAACCTCGCGAGGACCCCGCCGAGGATCGGGCCGCCGATGCTGCCGAGCAGGAAGGCCGTCGCGTAGGCGCCGGAGACACGGCCGCGGATGGAGGGCGGTGCGAGCCGGACGATCAGACCCATCGCCGACACCGTGAACAGGGTGGAGCCGATGCCGCCGAGGCCACGGAAGACCAGGAGCTGCCAGTAGTCGCCGGCGAAGGCGCAGGCGGCCGTCGAGAGGGCGACGATCAACAGTCCGACGATGTACACGGGCCGCTCGCCGAGGCGTTCCACGAGCCACCCGCCGGCCGGTGCGAAGAGCAGCCGCGTGAAGGCGAAGGCACTGACGATCACCGCTGCGGCCGTCACCCCGACGTCGAAGCTGCGGGCGAACTGCGGCAGGATCGGCGCCACCAGGCCGAAGCCGATGGCGATCACGAAGGCTGCGGCGATGAGCACCCGGATCTCCCGCGGGATGCGCTCGCGAGGGGGGCCGCCGTCGTCCCCCTTCTTCCTGCCCCGGGGGACGATGCTGAACGAGGGGTGCTTGCGCGCGCGAGGGGATCCGGCCATGGTCCTCGCATTCTGTCACCGCCCGTCGCCTGATGCTCAATCGGCCGCTGAGGCCTCCCCTGCGGGCTCCGGGACCGTGTGAGAAGGTGGATCAGTGAACGAGATCCTCCTGCCTGTCATCTTCGTCGTCCTCGCGCTCGCCGTGATCGGGTCGGTCGCCGCCGTCCTGGTCCGCGGCCGTCGCACGCCTCCCGGCCTGTACTCCTCGCCGCGCGATCCCGATGACCGGCCCCTTGCCGGTGCGCACGGCTCGACGTCGACCGACGTGCTCGACCGCCCCGACGGCGTCACCACGGACGTCCTCGTCCCCGATGACCTCAGCGGCCTCGAGGACACCCCCGCCGGCCCGAGCCTCGACACCGTCGACCCGGTGCAGGGTCGCCTCGCCCGCCTCCGCGCCCGGCTGGTGCGCTCCAACAACGCGCTCGGCAAGGGACTGCTGGCACTGCTGTCGAGGGACAGGATCGACGAGGACGTGTGGGACGAGGTCGAGGAGACCCTCCTCATGGCCGACCTCGGCACCGAGCCCACCATGGAACTCGTCGACGCCCTCCGCGAGCGCGTGAAGGTCGCCGGCAGCAGGAACCCCGCCGAGGTCAAGGACATGCTCCGGGAGGAGCTGGTAAAGCTGGTCGATCCGTCGATGGATCGGTCCCTCGCCACGCAGCGCCACGCCGACCGTCCTGCCATCGTGATGGTGGTCGGTGTGAACGGCGTCGGGAAGACGACGACCGTCGGCAAGCTCGCCCGCGTCCTCGTGGCCGACGACAAGGACGTGCTCCTCGGAGCGGCGGACACCTTCCGCGCCGCCGCTGCGGAACAGCTGGCCACCTGGGGTTCGCGGGTCGGCGTGCCGACCGTCAAGTCCGACGTCGACGGCGCCGACCCCGCGTCGGTCGCCTTCGAGGCGGTCAAGGCCGGGATCGACCAGGAGGTCGACGTCGTCCTGATCGACACCGCCGGGCGCCTGCAGAACAAGGTGGGCCTCATGGACGAGCTCGGCAAGGTCAAACGCGTGATCGAGAAGCAGGGCACGGTGGACGAGGTCCTGCTGGTGCTCGACGCGACGACAGGCCAGAACGGCCTGAGCCAGGCCCGGGTCTTCGCGGAGGTCGTGAACATCACCGGGATCGTCCTCACCAAGCTCGACGGCACCGCGAAGGGCGGCATCGTCGTCGCCATCCAGCGGAGCCTGGGTGTCCCGGTCAAGCTGATCGGCCTCGGGGAAGGCGCGGACGACCTCGCACCCTTCGACGCCGAGGCCTTCGTCGACGCGCTTCTGAACTGAGGCCGCGGGCCCCGGGACGACCGCCCCGCCGGCAGCAGCCGGCAGGGCTGAAATCTCCCTGAAACATGCGCGTCACGCGTCTTTTACGTGCGTGAGACTGATGTAACCTGCCCGCAATGCGCGGCCCCAGGGACGGAAACACGGCCACCCCATTCTTGAGGGGCGGGAAGTACCCGCCCCTTTGGAAGGATCGTGTTTGATGGATCTGACAGCAGGCCACGTCTGGGTGATGGTCTCCGCCGCCCTCGTTCTCCTCATGACCCCCGGCCTCGCCTTCTTCTACGGCGGGATGACGCGCGCCAAGGCCGCCCTGAACATGATGATGATGAGCTTCATCGCCGTCGGACTCGTGGGTGTCGTCTGGGTCCTCTGGGGCTACTCGATGACCGGCGGTGACGGTGTCGCCCAGCTCTTCGGCAACCCGTTCGCGTCCTTCGGCCTCACCAGCCTCCTCGGCACCGAGGACCTCATCGGCGCCGGCTACGGCGCCACCTTCGCCATCATCACCGTCGCGCTGATCAGCGGTGCCATCGCCGACCGCGCGAAGTTCGGTGCCTGGACGATCTTCGTCCCCATCTGGGTCACGGCCGTCTACTGCCCGCTCGCCTTCATGGTGTGGGGCGGAGGCCTCCTCAGTGCGGACGGAGCCGTCGGCGGAGCCGTGGGTGAGGCTGTCGACTTCGCCGGTGGGACCGTGGTGCACATCAGCGCCGGCGTCGCCGCGCTCGTCCTCGCCCTGATCCTCGGCAAGCGCCAGGGCTTCGGCAAGGACCCCGCGCAGCGCCCCCACAACATCCCCTTCGTCATGCTCGGCGCAGCGCTCCTCTGGTTCGGCTGGTTCGGGTTCAACGGCGGAGCGGCGGGCTCGGCCGAGGAGGCCGGCCTCATCTGGATCAACACGATGGCGGCTCCCGCAGCGGCGATGGTCGGCTGGCTGATGACGGAGCGCATCCGTGACGGACGCCCCACCTCCCTCGGGGCCGCGTCGGGTATCGTCGCCGGCCTCGTGGCCATCACGCCGGCCTGCGCGAACGTCAGCCCGATCGGTGCCGTCGGCCTCGGTCTCGTCGCCGGTGCCGTCTGCGCCCTCGCCGTCGGTCTCAAGTACCGCCTCGGCTTCGACGACTCGCTCGACGTCGTGGCCGTCCACCTCGTCGCCGGTATCCTCGGCACGCTGGCCATCGGCTTCATCATGCTTCCCGTCGACGGCGAGGGTGGTGGCCTGTTCTACGGCGGTGGCGCAGCCCAGCTCCTCGCGCAGGTCGTCGCTGCTGCCATCGCGATCGCCCTCTCGGCGGTCATGACCGCGATCATCGGTCTCGCGATCCACAAGACGATCGGCTTCCGCATCAGCGGGGAGAACGAGGTCTCCGGCGTGGATCTGTCGGAGCACGCGGAGACCGCCTACGAGTTCGGCGGCCTGGGGGTCGGCGGGTCCTTCCACCCGTTCGCAGACCAGATGTTCGCCCGGCCCGCGCAGCAGGCGGCCGATGCCCAGCCCGACCGGCAGTCCACGCAGCAGAACGTCACGGAAGGCGTCCATTCATGAAACTGGTGACAGCGATCGTCCGTCCGGACAAGCTCGACGGCGTCCGGGGTGCTCTCGAGAACTACGGTGTGCAGGGTCTCACCGTCAGCCAGGCCAGCGGCTACGGCCGCCAGCGCGGCCATACCGAGGTCTACCGCGGTGCGGAGTACACCGTCGACCTCCTGCAGAAGGCACGCGTCGAGGTCCTGGTGGCGGACGCCTGGGTCACCGACATCGTCGACGTGCTGGTCTCCACGGCCAACACGGGCCGTGCCGGTGACGGCAAGGTGTGGGTGATCCCCGTCGAGGAAGCAGTCCGGGTCCGCACGGGTGAGCGGGGGGACGCAGCCCTGTAGACAGTCCCGGGAGCCCGGCCCCCGTACCGAGGGACAGAAGGAGGGCCACCCCCGATGGGGTGGCCCTCCTTCTGCGTGTGCTCCCTGTGGGCTCTGTGGGCTCTGTGGGCTATGTCGGCTCTGTGGGCTCTCAGTCTGCTGCGTCCGGCTGGGCGTCGGTCAGACCCGACCGTGCGACGACGGCCAGTCCTCGGGCCCTGCCGATCCTGCCGGGTACTCCTCGAGCGGTACGCGGTCCTCGGCCCAGGCCTTCAGGACGGGCTCGACGATCCGCCAGCAGTCCTCGGCGGTGTCGCCGCGGACCGAGAGTGTCGGATCGCCCGCCAGCACGCCGTCGAGCACCTCACCGTAGGGGAGCAGGTCGGTTTCGTTGAGGTCGGCGCTGAGCGTGGCGCGGTCCAGCGAGAAGATGTCACCCGGGCCATTGACGTCGAGCTCCAGCTGCAGCGTGTCAGGACCGAAGCCGATCCTCAGTTTGGTGGGTGCGTCCTGCCCGGTGAAACCGAGCGGCAGGTGGCTGACCGGCCGGAACGTGATCACGGCTTCCTTGCGCTTGGCGCCGAGCGCCTTCCCGGACCGCAGGATGAACGGAACGCCCGACCACCGCTCGTTGTTGATGGACACCGTGACCTCGGCGAGTGTCTCCGTGTTCTTCGAGGGATCCACCCCCGGCTCCGCCGTGTAGTCCGGGATGGGGCGGTCCCCGATCGTGCCGGCGGTGTAGCGGGCGCGCCTGCTGCTGGCCGGGCTGTCGAGGTCCACGGTGCTGGCCCGCAGGATGGATCCGATGTGGTCGCGCAGGTCGCGCTCGTGCAGGGTGGACGGCGCATTGAGCGCGAGGAGGGCCATCACGTGGACGAGGTGGCTCTGGATCATGTCACGGAGTGCGCCGGCGCCGTCGTAGTAGCGCGCCCGGTTCTCCAGGGCGAGGTCCTCGTCGAAGATCACCTCGACCTTCTCGATGTGCAGGTTGTTCCACACCGGCTCGAGGATCCGGTTCGCGAAACGCAGGCCCAGGATGTTGAAGACCGTCGCCTTGCCGAGGAAGTGGTCCACGCGGTGGATGTTCTGCTCGGGGACCAGCCGGGCGAGCTTCTCGTTGAGTCGGTGCGCGCTGGCCTGGTCGGTGCCGAAGGGCTTCTCCATGACGAGGCGGGTGCTCTTGGGCAGCGAGTTGGGGCCGAGCGCGCTGCACGCCAGCTGGCTGACCGCCGGAGGAAGGGCGAAGTAGACGGCAACCGGGCCCTCGAGCGTGTGGACGAGGTCGGCCAGGCCGTCCTTCGTGACGTCGAGGAAGTGGTAGGAGCTGCGGTCCCGCACGTCCTGGAGCGCCGCGCGGCCGGCGTCGTCGGCTTTCTCCATCGCACTCGCGAAGGCACCGTCGATCCGCTCGCGCCAGTGCGCGTCCGTCCAGTCGTCCGATCCCGCCCCCACCAGGGTGAGGCCGTCGCCGCGCCGCATGCGGATGAGCCGCGCGAGGCCGGGGAGCAGGAGACGCCCGGTGAGGTCGCCGGACGCTCCGAGGATCAGCAGTGTCCGCACGCGGGTGTCGGCTTCTGCGGGGATGGAATCGTGTTCTGCGAGCGAGTGAGTGTCCACGCCTTCACTGTGCCACTTATCCCTGCCGGTGTCCCGCTCTCCGACGGGGCGCCGGGACTTGCGCGCCGGGCCGGGCCGCGGCCGTGGACGGGCGGTGCTGCCGTGTCCCCAGTTGATACCCTAGGGAGTTGAGTCTCCCTGACCCCCGATGAAAGTAGTTCACGGCACGTGTTCAATTCACTCTCCGACCGGCTGACTGCGACCTTCAAGAACCTGCGCGGCAAGGGCCGCCTCACCGAGGCGGACATTGACGCGACGGTGCGCGAGATCAGGCGGGCCCTGCTGGACGCCGACGTCGCCGTCCCGGTGGTCCGGGCGTTCACCTCGGCCATCAAGGGACGCGCCCTCGGGCTCGAGGTCTCGCAGGCACTCAATCCCGGCCAGCAGATCGTCAAGATCGTCAATGAGGAGCTCGTGGGGATCCTCGGTGGCGAGACGCGCCGCATCCGTCTCGCGAAGAACCCGCCGACGGTCATCATGCTCGCGGGGCTGCAGGGTGCGGGTAAGACGACCCTCGCCGGCAAGCTCTCGAAGTGGCTCAAGGGCCAGGGGCACAGTCCCCTCCTCGTGGCGTGCGACCTCCAGCGGCCCAACGCGGTCCGCCAGCTCCAGGTCAACGGTGAGCGTGCCGGTGTCCCGGTGTACGCACCGCATCCCGGCGTCAGCTCCGAGTTCGAGTCCGCCACGGGCGATCCCGTCGCCGTCGCTCGCCAGGGCATTGCCGAGGCTCGAGCACGCCTGCACGACGTCGTGATCGTGGACACCGCGGGCCGCCTCGGCGTCGATGCCGAACTGATGCAGCAGGCCGCGGACATCCGCGAGGCCATCACGCCGGACGAGGTCCTCTTCGTCATCGACGCGATGATCGGCCAGGACGCCGTCAACACCGCGCTCGCCTTCAACGAGGGCGTGGACTTCACCGGTGTCGTCCTGACCAAGCTCGATGGCGACGCCCGCGGTGGTGCCGCACTCTCCGTCGCCTCGGTCACCGGCAAGCCGGTCATGTTCGCCTCCACGGGCGAGGGCCTCGACGACTTCGAGCTGTTCCACCCGGACCGCATGGCCTCGCGCATCCTCGACATGGGCGACATCCTCACGCTCATCGAGCAGGCGGAGCGGTCCTGGGACAAGGACGAAGCCGCCCGGATGGCGAAGAAGTTCTCCGACCAGGAGGACTTCACGCTCGACGACTTCCTCGCGCAGATGCAGCAGATCCGCAACATGGGCTCCATGAAGAAGATGCTCATGATGATGCCCGGTGCGGCGAACATGCGCGAGCAGCTCGAGAACTTCGACGAGCGCGAGATCGACCGCGTCGAGGCGATCGTCCGTTCGATGACCCCGCACGAGCGCGTGGCCCCGAAGATCATCAACGGCTCGCGCCGCGCGAGGATCGCCCGCGGCTCCGGCGTGCACGTGTCCGAGGTCAACGGTCTGCTCGAACGTTTCACGCAGGCCCAGAAGATGATGAAGAAGATGGCCTCCGGCGGCGGTATCCCGGGGATGCCGGGCATGGCAGGGCCGGGCGGATTCGGTGGCCCGCGGAAGACCAAGGCCGCGGCTGCCAAGGGGAAGAAGAAGCCCCGCTCGGGCAACCCGGCCAAGGCAGCGCTCGAGGCGCAGGAGGCGGAGCAGCGACGAGCTGCCGCGCGCGCCGCTGCGCCGACCGGGGCGGCCTTCGGAGGCGGCCAGCCGGACTTCGATCCGTCGGCGATGAATCTCCCGAAGGGCTTCGAGAAGTTCCTCGGGAAGTAGCCGCTGCGGTGCTGGCAGGCCGGTGCCCGAGCGGTGGGGTCGCGGCGTGACGGGCGGTGAGCGCGTGGTGTTCGTGCACGGCGCCGGGTCCTTCGGCGCTGCGGCGTGGCCCCGGCAGCACGGTCTGTCGCTGGACTTCGACTGCCTGTACGTCCGGCGGCACGGCTTCTCGGCGACGGAGGAGCCGCTACCGACCGACCACGCCCGTGACCAGGCCATCATCGCGGACGCCCTCGGCGCGGGCGGACACGTCGTCGCCCACTCGCAGGGCGCCGTGGCCGCGATGATGCTGGCGGTCGAGCGGCCCGATCTCGTCCGGACGCTGACGCTCGTGGAACCCGCGTGCTTCTCGCTGACCGCGGATCTCCCGGCCACGTCCGCCCACATCGCCCTGATGGCGCCGCTGTTCGCCGTCCGGCACGCCGTGTCGGACGAGGAGTTCCTCAGGAGCTTCGTCCGCCGAACCTTCTCGGCCGAGGCGGGAATGCCCAACACCGCCGAGGGACGGCGGGGCGCGGCACGCCTGCGGCTGCAGAGCCCGCCGTGGGAGGCGCCGCTGTCGATCGTGCCGGGTGTTCCGACGTTCGTCCTCACCGGCGGCTGGGAACCGCTCTACGAGGAGGTCGCGGACTATCTCGCCGGGACCGGCGCGATCCACCGCCAGGCTCCGGGCGGTCACCGCCCCCACGATTCCGAGGAGGGAGCCGCGCTCGTCCGGTCCTTCCTGCGGACGGGCCGGGACGCGGCGGTATGAGTCCGGACGACGGCGGCTACCTCCACCTCACCGGGACCGTACTGCTCTCACCCACCCGGACGGTCCGCGACGTCTACGTCCGCGACGGCCGGTTCACCTTCGCGCGTCCGTCCGGCCCGCCGGCGCGTGTGCTCGAGGGGTGGGTGCTGCCCGGTCTCGTCGACGCGCACTGCCACGTGGGCCTCGACGGTCGCGGCCTGGTGCCCGACGACGTCGCCGAACGCCAGGCACTGGAGGACCGCGATGCGGGGACGCTCCTGATCCGCGACGCCGGCGTGGTGAACGACACTCGGTGGATCCAGCAGCGCGAGGACCTGCCGCGCCTGGTCCGCGCAGGCCGGCACGTGGCGCGGACGCGGCGCTACTTCCGCGACTACGCCGTCGAGGTGGAGCCGGAGCACCTGGCCGCCGCGGTGGCGGAGCAGGCCCGGCGCGGGGACGGCTGGGTCAAGATCGTGGGGGACTGGATCGACCGCGGTCTGGGTGACCTCGCCCCCGCCTTCCCGCCGCGGGCGATCCGCGAGGCGGTCGACGCCGCCCACGCCGAGGGCGCGCGGGTCACGGCCCACTGCTTCGCGGCGGAGACCCTCGACGCCATGCTGGATGCGGGGATCGACTGCATCGAGCACGCGACCGGCATGCTGCCCCGGCACGTGCCCCGCTTCGTCGAGCAGCGGGTCGCGATCGTGCCCACCCTGATCAACATCGACACCTTCCCGGCGATCGCCGACGGGGCCGCCGGCAAGTACCCCGACTACGCCGCGCACATGCGCACGCTGTGGGGTGGTCGTCACGCCATGGTGCAGCGGGCCTTCGACGCCGGGGTCCCGGTCTTCGCGGGGACGGATGCGGGAAGCGTCATCGCCCACGGACGCCTGCCGGACGAGGTCGCGGCACTCGCCGCCGCGGGCCTCGGACCCGTGGCCGCGCTCGATGCCGCCTGCTGGTCGGCGCGGACGTGGCTGGGCTTCCCCGGGATCGAGGAAGGTGCGGCCGCCGACGCCGTGATCTGTGCCGCCGATCCGCGGGTCGACGTCGGGACACTGGCAGCGCTCCGCGCGGTGGTGCTGCGCGGCCGCGTGGTCGACCGGCGCCCCCGGGAATAAGTTGAACCTTCAAGTAGCTGTAGGGGGTACAGCCAGACGAAGGAGTGACCGATGCCGGACCTGCTACCCACCGACACCACCATGGGCACGCTGACCCTCAGGGTCGGCGACCTCGCCGCGATGTCCGCCTACTACAGCGTCGCCCTCGGGCTCGCCGTGATCGAGGACGGTAGCGACGCCGTCGTGCTCGGTCGCGCGGGACGGGCCGTCATCAAGCTCGAACACGCGGGACACCTGCGCCTCCCGCCGCCCGGGCAGGCCGGGCTCTTCCACACCGCGCTCCTCTTCGACGACCGCGCGGACCTCGCCGCCGCGGTCGAGTCGGCGGCACGGCACCCGCACAGCTCCTACGTGGGCAGCGCGGACCACCTCGTCAGCGAGGCCTTCTACTTCACCGATCCGGAGGGCAACGGGATCGAACTGTACGTCGACCGCCCGCGGGAGGCCTGGGCCTGGACGCAGGACGGGACGGGACACCGGACGGTGGTCATGGACAGCCTTCCGCTCGCACCGCGTGCCTATCTCGAGCAGCATCTGACCGAGGACGCCGTGTCGGAGGTCGCCTCGAGGAATGCCGCCGTCGGGCATGTGCACCTGCAGGTGGGGGACGTCGGGACGGCAGAGCACTTCTACGTCGACGTGCTGGGTTTCGAGCGGACCGCAGGGTGGCACGACCAGGCGCTGTTCGTCTCCGCGGGCGGCTACCACCACCACATGGCCATGAACGTCTGGAACAGCAGGGGCGCAGGTCCCCGCCGGGACACGCTCGGACTGGGCGAGGTGCTCCTCCGCGTCCCCGGTGCCGACGAGGTCGCCGCGCTGGCCGACCGCCTCGTGCACGCGGGCATCACGAGCCGGCATACGGGGGAGGAGTTGCGCTTCGAGGATCCCTGGCGGAACCAGTTGCGCGTGGCCGCCGGCGCGGACCCTGCCGGAATCGCCTAAAGCACGGCGCATCTGGCACAATGGAGCCGTACTCGATCCGTGCAGCCCCTCTCTCTGTGCGCATTGTGTCCTCTGAACCCCCATGAATGGCCCGCCCCACGGGAGCAGGATGACGGGTTCGCCCCTTTTCGTTAACAAGGAGTGACCACACAAGTGGCCGTAAAGATTCGCCTCAAGCGCATGGGCAAGATCCGCGCACCGTTCTACCGTGTCGTCGTCATGGATGCACGCTCCAAGCGTGATGGCCGTGCCCTCGAAGAGATCGGCAAGTACAACCCCACCGAGGAGCCCTCGTTCATCGAGATCAACTCCGACCGTGCGCAGTACTGGCTCGGCGTCGGTGCGCAGCCGACCGAGCAGGTCTCCGTGCTCCTCAAGATCACGGGTGACTGGCAGAAGTTCAAGGGACTCAAGGGCCAGGAAGGCACCCTGCGGACCAAGGCACCGAAGGAGACCTTCGTCGCTCCCGAGAAGGGCTCCGTGATCGTCCCCGAGGCCATCACGCCGAAGGCGAAGAAGAACGACGACGCCGCCGCGGAAGCGACCGAGGCAGAGTAAGTTGCTGGCCGACGCTCTGGAGCACCTCGTCCGCGGCATCGTCGACAACCCTGACGACGTCAGGGTCTCCGCGAAGAACAACCGTCGCGGCGAGACCCTGGAGGTCCGCGTGCACCAGGAGGACCTGGGCCGTGTGATCGGCCGTCAGGGCCGCACCGCCCGTGCCCTGCGCACGGTGGTCGCAGCGCTTGCCGACGGCGAGCCGGTCCGTGTCGACGTCGTCGACACGGACCGCCGCCGGGGCTGACCCGGAGCTTCACAGCGTCACGACCGGCCCCACCACCAGGACATGGTGGTGGGGCCGGTCTCATGTCACACCCTTTTCACGCCGCTACCGGCACGAGAGCAGGAGCACCACCATGGACGTACTCGTCGCGAGGATCGGGAAGCCGCACGGCATCAGGGGCGAGGTCACGGTCCAGCTCTTCACCGATGCCCCCGAGGACCGGTTCGATGCCGGCGAGACCTTCCGGGTCGAGGGTGCCGCCGTCGCCGAACTGACGGTGGCGAAGGCACGCTGGAACAAGGACATCCTGATCGTCGCCTTCGAGCAGGTGGCCGACCGTAACCAGGCCGAGACCCTGCGCGGCGCCCAGCTGTTCATCGACACCACCGGCGCCGAGGACGAGGACGACGACGCCTGGTACGAGCACGAACTCGTGGGGCTCGACGCCCGCGTCGACGGTGCCTCGGTGGGCAGGGTGACCGCCCTGCGCACCCTGGCGGTCCAGGACCTCCTCGTCGTGGAGCTCGCCGACGGTCACGAGGCGTTCGTGCCGTTCGTCGGTGACATCGTCCCCGAGGTGAACACCGAGCAGGGCTTCATCGTCATCGTCCCGCCGGTTGGTCTCTTCGACCTGAACACGCCGGGATCCAACCAGGCACCCGACGACGGCGACGACGTCGCGGACGGTGCGACCGTCAGCGACACCGGCGAGGCGCGCGACTAGTGCGCATCGACGTCGTCTCCATCTTCCCGGAGTACCTGGCCGCACTCGATCTCTCGCTGATCGGCAAGGCCCGGCAGGACGGCGTCCTCGACGTGCGCGTCCACGACCTGCGCACCTTCACGACCGACCGGCACCGGACGGTCGATGACACGCCCTACGGCGGTGGCGCCGGCATGGTGATGAAGGCAGAACCCTGGGCGCAGGCGCTGGAGTCCGTGCTGACGGAAGCACCGGCGTCGCAGCACAGGCCCACCCTGATCGTCCCGTCGCCCGCCGGGGCCGTCTTCGACCAGGCCATGGCGCACGAACTGGCCGGTCTGGAGCACCTCGTCTTCGCGTGCGGCCGGTACGAGGGCATCGACGAGCGCGCGATCGACTGGGCCCGGGACGGCTTCGACGTCCGTCCGGTCTCCCTCGGCGACTACGTGCTCAACGGCGGGGAAGTCGCCGTCCTCGCGATGGTCGAGGCCGTCGGTCGGCTCATCCCGGGTGTGGTCGGCAACCCCGAGTCCCTCGTCGAGGAGTCCCATGCCGACGGTCTGCTCGAGTACCCCGTCTACACGAAGCCGTCGTCGTGGCGGGGCCGGGACATCCCGGAGGTGCTGCTCAGCGGCAACCACGCGAGGATCGCGCGGTGGCGCCGGATGGAGCAGTTCCGGCGGACCGCCGACAGGCGACCGGACCTCCTCGGGGACATCGACGCGACGTCGTTGCCGGCGGCGGACCTGAAGGCACTGCGGGAGGCAGGGTTCGACGTCGTCGGAGGCCGGCTCACGCGCCCCACGCATTAGTGGTTGGCGGGCGGGCTGTGGAAGAATGGACCTTTGTGTCCACTGGGCCGGACCCTGCCACAGGGGGCGTCCGGCCAACAGTCGCACACCGGCTGCCGAAGCATCGGATCGGCCGGGACAACCTCTTCGGCGGCATTGCCCGGACTCCGTCCCGTCCTTGACCGCCGTAACCCACGTGAGTGACCTGTGGCGTTCACCAGGAGTACGACAATGCACATTCTCGATTCCGTCGACGCCGGATCCTTCCGCGACAACGTCCCCGACTTCCGCGCCGGTGACACCGTCAACGTCCACGTCAACATCATCGAAGGCAAGAACACCCGTGTTCAGATCTTCAAGGGCTTCGTCCTCGGCCGCCAGGGTGATGGCATCCGCGAGACCTTCACGGTCCGCAAGGTGAGCTTCGGCGTCGGCGTGGAGCGTACGTTCCCCGTCCACAGCCCCGTCCTCGACAAGATCGAGGTCGTGTCCAAGGGCGACGTCCGCCGCGCCAAGCTCTACTACATGCGCGAACTGCGCGGCAAGGCAGCCAAGATCAAGGAGAAGCGCGACCCGAAGACGGTCAAGTAACTCCCTGACGGTGCATGAAGACCCCGCCTTCCGACCCCCGGTCGGAGAGCACCCGGAACGCCGGCCCCATCGTGTGGGCTGGCGTTTCGTGTTCTCCGCCGTCGTCGTCGCCGCCCTGATCACCGGACTGGTCCGCGCCTTCCTGATCGACGTCTACTTCATCCCGTCGGCCTCCATGGAGCCGCTGCTCACGGAGGGGGACCGGGTCCTCGTCGGCAAGCTCGACGACACGCGCGGGGAACTCCGCCGGGGCGACGTCGTCGTCTTCGACGGCCGGGGGTCCTTCGACCCGATCACGGACCCACGGTCCCTCCCGGAACGCGTCGTGGCCGGTGCCGGCCAGTGGCTGGGACTCTCCGGCAGCGACACGGTGTACGTGAAGCGGGTCGTCGGGGTCGCGGGGGACCACGTGGTGTGCTGCGCGGCCGACGGCCGGATCAGCGTGGACGGGAACGGGATCGACGAGCCGTACGTCTATCCGGGGGATGCGGCGAGTGAGCAGCCGTTCGACGTCGTCGTCCCTGAGGGGCGCGTCTGGCTCCTCGGTGACCACCGCTCCGCGTCCATGGACTCGAGGTCCCTGCTCGGCGCGCCCGGCGGTGGCCTCGTCTCCGAGGATCGGATCATCGGCAGGGCCTTTCAGCTAGTCTGGCCACTCGACCGGTTCGCGCCGATCGAGCGCCACGTCGGCTGAGATGGGCAGCACCGCGGCGCTGACGCCGCCCAGGCAGTAACGCATCCGGGCGCGCAGCCGCCGGAATCACGACCACGAAGGACATCAGCACATGGCACGGAGCTTCCGCAGGAAGTCGGCTTCGGGGGCCGAGGCACCCGCAGCACACCCCTTCGACCCGGACGCACCGCAGACGTCCGAGGACGGCGCCGGGCGCCCACGGGCGAAGAAGGAGGCCGATCGCGGATTCGGTGCCTGGCTGAAGGAGATCGCGACGATCGTCGTCATCGCCCTGGTGCTCTCCTTCCTCATCAAGACCTTCCTCTTCCGTGCGTTCTTCATCCCGTCGGGCTCCATGGAGGAGACCCTGGAGATCGACGACCGCATCTTCGTGAACCAGCTCGTCCCGCAGCCGTTCGATCTCCAGCGCGGGGACATCGTCGTCTTCCGTGATGCCGAGGGATGGCTGCCTCCGCAGACCCAGACACAGGTGAGCTGGTTCAAGGAGGCCCTCATCTTCGTCGGGCTCGCCCCGGACGAGTCCCAGCAGCACCTCGTCAAGCGCGTCATCGGCCTCGCCGGCGACCACGTCATCTGCTGCGATGCCCAGGGCCGCATCACCGTCAACGGCGAGCCGCTCGACGAGCCCTACCTCTTCCCGGGAGCCAACCCGTCGGACGTGCCGTTCGACGTCGTCGTGCCCGAGGGCAAGGTCTGGGTCATGGGGGACCACCGCAACGCCTCGGCCGATTCCCGGGCGAACCGGGACAAGCCGGGCGAGGGTTTCGTGAGCGTGGACGAGATCGAGGGCAAGGCCGCGGTCATCGCGTGGCCGCTCAACAGGATCGGCTTCCTGGGAAACCACCCCGAGGTCTTCGACGGCATCCCCGAGCCGGAGGCCGCGGCCCGGCCCACTCCCGCAGCACCCACGCCCTCGGGACCATGACCGCAGCGCGCAGGAAGAGCACCAAGGCCCCGAACCTCACCTTCGAACGGGCCCTCGGTGAGCAGGGGCACCGCTTCGTCGCCGGCTGCGACGAGGTGGGCAGGGGAGCGTTGGCCGGGCCGGTGTCCGTCGGCATCGTCGTCGTGGACCTGCACTCCGCCGCCGGTCTGAGGGGCGTCCGGGACAGCAAACTGCTCGCTGCAGCCGAGCGCGAGGCGCTCGTGCCCCGCATCCGGCGCTGGGCGGTCGCTTCCGCCGTCGGTCACGCCTCCGCCGCCGAGATCGACGGCCTCGGGTTGATGGCCGCGCTGCGCACCGCGGGTAGCCGGGCATGGGAGGTGGTGCTCCGGACGGTGCCCCCCGACGTCGTCGTGCTCGACGGCAACCACGACTGGCTGTCCGCGCGGCAGCAGGAACTCCTGTTCCGGACGGACGACGGCGCCCCTCCCGTGGAGACCGTCGGATGCGCTGCCCCCGTGCACACGAAGATCAAGGCGGACCTGACCTGCCTCAGCGTCGCGGCGGCCAGTGTCCTGGCGAAGGTCGAGCGGGACGCATACATGGTGTCGCTGGCCGGCGATCATGCTGCCTTCGGCTGGGATGTCAACAAGGGCTACGCCACCGAGGTACACCGTGCGGCGATCGACACCGTCGGGCCCACCGGGTTCCACCGCAGGACCTGGCGGCTGGGCAACCTGGACCGGGTTGGCGCGTCGACCACGGAGAATGGGGGATGATGGTCCGATGAGTGCCGAGGATCTTGAGAACTACGAAACCGACATGGAGCTCCAGCTCTACCGCGAGTACCGGGACGTCGTGGGGCTCTTCAGCTACGTCGTGGAGACGGAGCGCCGGTTCTACCTGGCGAACAACGTGGACCTCCAGGCGCGGTCGGCCGACGGCGAGGTCTACTTCGACCTCACGCTGCAGGACGCGTGGGTGTGGGACGTGTACCGTTCCGCCCGATTTGTGAAGAACGTCCGCGTCATCACCTTCAAGGACGTCAACGTCGAGGAGCTGACGAAGTCGGACGACATCGCGCTGCCCAAGGACGGGACGCTCGGCAACTGACCGCTTCTGGTTCCTTCCTGCCCTTCCCCGCCAGCGCGGCGCTTGGCCCCGGACGCCGGCTGTTGGAGTCCCGATCTCCGCTGCGTGGTACCTCCGCCCTGATCTCCGGCGGCTCGTCCGTCGCGTCGGTGACTCGGCACGGCGGTCGGGTCAGAGGGTAGGTCCCGCCTCCTCGCCACCGCGGGAGAAGGCGTCCTCGTGGTCGTCCGGGAGGAATACGGCCTGCTCGAGCCGGTCTGCCTCCGATCCGCCCGTCCCTTCGCCGTCGACGACCCCTCGGGCCGTCGCGTCGTCCGGGTGTGCCGGCGTTCCCTGCTCCAGGCGATCCGCCTCGGACCCTCCGGTTCCGGCGTCCGCGATGGCGGCGGACGCCGCATCGGCAGTCGGTCCGGCAACGCCCTGTTCCTGCAGATCTGCGTCACTGCCGCTCGGCAGGATGCCGCTGGACTCCGACATCGATGCCTCCTTCGCTCTCGTGCGTCGGCATCCGTGGATGCCGCTTGTCCTCCACCGTACGAGAGGCAGCGACGCGGGGGCCAGTACTTCCCGCTGTCGGGATGTCGTCCCCGTGGACGCCGGTATCATCGACGTCCGCCAGGGCGGGTACGGCGTGATTCCTCCGTTGTCCACATAGGGCGTCCCGCCCGGACTCCGTCCTCCTGCTTCCCCGAAGCTGGGGGAGGAGGTGATCGCCATGCTGGCGAAGGATCAGTTGGGCCGCCGCGGGGAAGCGACAGCGGCGCAATACCTGGAACGCGCAGGACTGCGGATCGTGGACCGTAACTGGCGTTGTCCGGCCGGCGAGATCGATCTCGTGGCCGTGGACGGTTCCACGCTCGTGATCGTCGAGGTCAAGACGCGCAGTTCGGACGATTTCGGGCAACCGCTCGAATCGATCACGGCGAGCAAGCTCGAGCGGCTGTACGTGCTCGCGTCCCAGTGGGCCCGGGCGCACAACCAGCGCTTCAGTGGCTTCCGCATCGACGCGGTGGGAGTTCTCGACGACGGCGCCGGTGACCCGCGCATCGAGCATGTCCGGGCGGTGATCTGACCGTGCTCGGTCGGACCTACGCCGTGTCCCTGGTCGGGATGAACGGGCACATCGTCGAGGTCGAGGCGGACATCGGGCAGACTCTTCCGGCGTTCGTGCTCCTCGGACTTCCCGATGCGTCCCTGAACGAGGCGAAGGATCGCATCCGGGCGGCAGCCCGCAACGCCGGTGTCCCCCTCAGCAGGCGCAAGATCACCGTCAACCTCATCCCGGCGTCGCTGCCGAAGCGGGGATCGTCCTTCGATCTGGCGATCGTCATGGCTGCACTCGCTGCAGCAGGAGACGTGCGGGGCTGTGGCACCACCGTCTTCATCGCGGAACTGGGGCTCGATGGACAGCTTCGTCCTGTGCGCGGGACGCTGCCTGCGGTGATGGCCGCCGTCGACGCCGGCTACCGGAGCATCGTGGTCGCGGCGGAGAACGAGGCCGAGGCGGCTCTCGTCCCAACAGCGGAGGTCAGGTCCTTCCACACCCTCAGGGCAGTGGCCGCGGGCTTCGGCGCGGACGTCGAGGTCGAGGACCCCGCCGAAGCAGTGCCACGGGCCCTGGTGGCCGTTCCCGCCACGCAGCCCGTGCCCCCGAAAGACCTGTCCGACATCGCCGGACAGGTGGAGGCCCGGTTCGCCCTGGAGATCGCCGCGGCGGGAGCGCACCACCTCCTGATGATGGGTCCGCCCGGCGCGGGCAAGACGATGCTCGCCGAGCGGTTGCCGGGCATCCTGCCCGATCTCGAGGACGACCACGCGATGGAGGTGACAGCCATCCACAGCCTGAGCGGTGAGCGGCTCTGTGCGGAGCTGGTCCGGAAGCCGCCCTTCGAGAGCCCGCACCACACGGCGACGCCGGCGTCGATCATCGGAGGCGGGAGCGGCATCCCCAGGCCGGGCGCGGCGTCCAGAGCCCACCGCGGCATCCTCTTCCTCGATGAGGCGCCGGAGTACGAGCGCCGCGTGCTCGAAGCGCTCAGGGAGCCCCTCGAGAGCGGTCGCCTCGTCCTCCATCGCGCCTCCGGCACTGCCTCCTACCCCGCCCGATTCCAATTGGTGCTCGCCCTGAACCCCTGCCCGTGCGGACTGGCCAACGGGAAGGGGATCGACTGCATGTGTACGGCGCAGCAGCGACGCCGGTACTTCAACCGGTTGTCCGGACCACTCCTCGATCGTGTCGACCTGCAGCTGGTCGTGCAGCGCGTGAGTCTCGCCGACTATGCGGACGGGGCGTCGTCCGAGGCCTCGTCCGTGGTGGCGGCTCGGGTCGCAGAGGCACGCGCTGCCCAGCGCGCGCGGCTGGGCAGATGGAGCTATGCGACGAACTCGGAGGTGCAGGGCCGCATCCTGCGCGGTGAGCTCGCGCTTTCGCGCAGGGTGACGGCGCCGCTGGACAGGGCACTCGATCGTAGCCTCGTCAGTGCGCGTGGCTGGGATCGTGTGCTGCGGGTGGCATGGACCATCTGCGACCTCAGTGGCCGTGGGAGCCCGGATGCGGACGACGTCGTCACCGCCCTCGGGTTCCGCCTTCAGGAGCGTGCAGCATGAGCACGCCCGTTTCCGCCGCGGATCAGGCGCGGGCTGCCCTGTCGAGACTGTTCGAGCCGTCCGATACTGTCGGGCTCGGGCTGGCCGCTGTGGTGGGTGCTGTCGATGCCCTGCGGATCGCCCGGAGGGAGCTCACGGCCGGGCGTGCAATCCGTGCGGAGCTCTACGACCTCCTGGACCTGACGGATCACGGGAGCCGCGACCATCTGCAGGAGGGGTTGGACCGGTGGGCGCCTCGCGTCGCCGACCTCGCGCCTGAACGCGACCTGGCGACCCTCTCGCGCCTCGGTGGTCGTCTGGTGACCCCGGACTCGAGGGAGTGGCCCGGCGCGCTGGAGGATCTGCAGTCGGCTGCTCCTCTGTGCCTGTGGGTGCGTGGTCGGCCTGAGATCCCCGACCGCAGCCGGCTCGCGGCCGTCGTCGGATCGAGGGACAGCACCTCCTACGGAGCGTCCGTGACGGCGGACCTCGCCGCCGGTCTCAGCACCCGCGGGTACTCGGTGGTGTCCGGTGGTGCCTACGGAATCGATGCCCAGGCTCACCGCGCCGCTCTCGCCTCGGGGGAGGATGGCGGGCTTCCGCCGACCGTCGCCGTCCTCGCCTGCGGCATCGACCGCTACTATCCAGCAGGGAATGAGGAGCTTCTGCGTGTCATCGCAGAACGGGGACTGCTCATCTCGGAGGTACCTCCGGGGAGCTCGCCGACGAGGTGGCGGTTCCTGCAACGCAACAGGCTGATCGCTGCGCTGAGCGGGGTGACCGTCGTCGTCGAAGCCCGCTGGAGGTCCGGCGCCCTGAACACAGCCCATCATGCGGCCGGTCTCGGACGCCCTGTCGGGGCAGTGCCAGGATCGGTGCACTCGGCCAATTCGGCGGGTTGCCACCGGCTGCTGAGGGACGGTACGGCAGTCTGCGTGACCGATGCGGCGGACGTCGCCGAGCTCGCAGGGCCCCTCGGCACCTTTCCGACGGGGGATCGTGCTCGTGAGGCGGCGACGCCCGCCAAGGAGCAGGACGGGCTCGCCATCCCCGATCTGCTGGTCCTGGACGGTCTTCCGGTTCGGGCCTCGACGACGGTCGACAAGCTAGCCGTCGTGGCCGGGCTGTCCGCGCGGGAGGTGATGGGCGGACTCGGTCGGCTCGAACTCGCAGGGCTCGCCATGAGGACGCCGGAGGGATGGCGCCGACTGAAGGCCTGATCCGTCCGTACCGCTGTCTCGGCGGCGGTGGTGAGCGGAAACCAGGCGTAGATCGTATGAACCTGCAGACAGACGCATGAACGTACCTGAAGGAGATCCTGATGTCCGAAGTCCAGTCCACCGGTCCGCGGAAACGTGCGGGGCCACGGGACGTTCGCTGGTACTGCGACGTCGACAGTCCCGTCGGCACGCTGCGCATCGTGGTCGACAGTGAAGCTGTCATCGGTCTCTACCACGGAGAGCACGTGCCGCCTCCCACCGCGGAGGTCCTCGGACACCCGGTGTCCGTGCCGTCCGACCCACCAGCAGGTGTGCCGCGCGGGCACGTGATGCCTCATGCGGCTCCGAGGACGGGCGATGACGCAGGCGGCGAGCGGATCCGTCCGATCGCAGCAGCGGGGGAGAGCGTCGTCGAGGCTCCGGACACGTCACGTCGACTCCTGGTGCGGACGGCCGGTGAGCTTCGGGAGTACTTTGCAGGAAGCCGGCGACGGTTCGACGTCACCGTCGTCCTGCAGGGCACCGCGTTCCAGTGCTCGGTGTGGGCCGCCCTGAGGGACATCCCCTTCGGCGAACGTCGCAGCTATCGCGACATCGCCGAGCAGCTGGGCAATGCGAGCATGGGCAGGGCCGTCGGAGCCGCGGTGAGAGCCAATCCCGTGTCCATCATCGTGCCCGGACACCGCATCGTCGCCAGTACGGGCGCCGTCGTGGGCTACGCAGCAGGCATCGGCGTGAAGACAGCGCTCCTGGAGCACGAAACGGCCGTTCATCCAAGGAATCCCCTCCGTGCGACTGCGCCGGCCGAATCCGGAGAGGTGCAGTCCTGCGGGGGTGCCTGGTGGACGGCAGGGCGCTCCTTCCAGGCGGAACCTTGATCCGAGGAGATACTGGTGACGTGGACAGAGGTGACATGAACGGGAGACGCGTGGCCGATGCCGTCGCGGACCGCGCAATGTCGACGAGCGCGGTCGTGGCCGGCACAGTCGTGGCCGGCGCAGTCGCGGACGACACTGCGGGGCACCGAGCTGCCGTCGAGGCTTCGGGCGACGCCGCGCATCAGTTCGCCTTCACCGCCGCGCTGCGGGCGTTCGAGGACTACCTGACGCTCGAGCGCAACCGGTCCGTTCACACGATCCGGGCGTACCTGAAGGATGCCCGCCTCTTTCTCATGCATGCGCAGAAGGCCGGCGTCACGAGCCTCGGACAGCTCGAGCTCCGCCACTTCCGGAGCTGGCTCGGCGTGCTCGACGATGCAGGGTTGGCTCGCTCGACCCTCGCTCGTCGTGCGGCATCCGTCCGGACCCTCATGGACTGGGCGGTGCGTGAAGAACTGGTCCCGGCCAATCCGGCTCTGCGGCTCCGTGCGCCCAAGCGCAGCAGCGCGTTGCCCGCGGTGCTCAGTCACACTCAGGCACAGACCCTGTTCGAGGGGCCGGTCTCGGACGCCGGTACCGATGCCGGTCTCCTGCAGCGCCGCGCCATCCTCGAGGTGCTGTACGCCACGGGGGTCCGCGTCGGCGAGCTGGTCGGGATCGACATCGATGACGTGGACACGGGGCGCCGCACGCTCGTCGTCACCGGCAAGGGTGACAAGCAGAGGACCGTCCCGTACGGCGAGCCTGCCGGCGACGCCATCGAGGCGTGGCTGCGCCACGGCCGTCCTCGATGGTCCACCCCGAGGAGCGGACCTGCCCTGTTCCTCGGCAGGCGGGGAGGGCGGATCGACCAGCGGACGGTCCGAACCCAGGTGAAGGAGGCCCTCGATGCGCTCGGTGACACGGCAGCACGAGGCCCCCACGCCCTGAGGCACACCGCGGCGACCCACCTGCTCGACGGCGGAGCCGACCTCCGTGCCGTGCAGGAGCTGCTCGGCCACTCCAGCCTCGCCACCACGCAGCTCTACACCCACGTGTCGGTCGATCGGCTCCGGCGAAGTTATGAGCAGGCGCACCCGCGCGCCTGATGCAGAGGGAGTGTGGCCCAACTCCGGCGCGGCGCTACCACCGGAATAGCACCGCGGTAGTTACAGTGGCGAAATTTAGATTCGTCGGGCACAATGAGCAGTGGCAACACAGAGCCTGCACTCCGGTGCGGGTGGGTCTCGTAAGGTAGCAGCACGCTCGTTCGCAGTTTCATCAGCCAGTGCAGGTCGTTGGGGAAGACGTACCTACAGCTATGGAGGATGGAATGTCTGTTGTGATGGCGCGCGGTGTCCTGTACGTGCACTCAGCCCCTACTGCGCTGTGCCCTCATGTCGAATGGGCCATCGGCTCGGTGCTGGACAAGCGCATCGACATGGAGTGGACAGCTCAGCCTGCCGCGCCCGGAATGCTCCGGGCAGAGCTGTCCTGGGTCGGCCCCCAGGGAGCCGGTGCGCAGCTCGCATCCGCTCTCCGCGGCTGGGCGCATCTCCGCTACGAGGTGACCGAGGAGCAGAGCGCCGGCGCCGACGGCGGGCGGTGGTCTCACACTCCAGAGCTCGGGATCTTCCATGCCACGACGGACGTCCACGGAAACATCATGGTGACCGAGGACCGCATCCGGTACGCCTACGAGGCCGGGGCAGGCGATCCCGCGGCGGTGTACCACGAGTTGTCCCTCGCCCTCGGCGAGTCCTGGGACGAGGAGCTCGAGCCCTTCCGCCATGCAGCCGAGGGCGCACCCGTACGCTGGTTGCACCAGGTCGGCTGAGCCACCGCACGCCGTCCGTCTGCGCCCACCCGCGCAGCGTGATCCCAGTACTCCGCAGTGTGTGATCACCGCCCGCGTCCCCTCGTCCATAGCGTCGGGCCCGCGGCGGAACGACGAAGGCGCCGCCCCCTCCGGGGCGGCGCCTTCTCGCGTAGCAGCTGTCAGACGCTGCGGAGGACGATCACGGCATTGTGCCCGCCGAAACCGAAGGAGTTGCTCAGTGCGACGATGTCGCCGGACGGCAGGTCGCGCGGGGCGGTGACGACGTCGAGGGGGATCTCCGGATCCTGGTTGTCCAGGTTGATCGTGATCGGCATCTTGCGTTCGTGCAGGGCGAGGACCGTCATGACGGCTTCGACGGCACCGGAGGCCCCGAGCAGGTGACCCGTCTGCGACTTGGTCGCAGAGACCGCGACCTGGTCGAGGTGGGAGCCGAGAGCAGCTTTCAACGCCGTGTACTCCGGCTTGTCGCCGACCGGCGTGGAGGTCGCGTGCGCGTTGACGTGCACCACGTCCTCGGCCTGCGCTCGCGCGTCGAACAGCGCCGCCTTGAGCGCCCGCGTGGCCCCGAGGCCCTCGGGATCAGGGGCGGTGATGTGGTAGGCGTCGGCGGTGACGGACGTCCCGGCCAGCTCGGCGTAGACACGGGCACCACGGGCGCGGGCGTGCTCCTCGGCCTCGAGGACGATCGCCCCGGCGCCCTCGCCCATGACGAAGCCGTCGCGGTTCGTGTCATAGGGCCTGGAGGCCGACTCGGGATCGTCGTTCCGCCTGGACAGCGCATGCATGGATGCGAAGGCAGCGATCGGCATCGGGTGGATCGCGGCCTCCGCACCGCCGCAGACGACGACGTCGGCCTTGCCGGACCTGATGAGTTCGAGTCCCTGATGCAGGGCTTCGGTCCCCGAGGCGCAGGCGGAGACGGGAGTGTGGGCGCCGGCGCGGGCTCCCAGGTCAAGGCTCACCGCTGCTGCGGGGCCGTTCGGCATGAGCATCGGTACCGTCATGGGCAGGACGCGCCGCGGTCCCTTCTCGCGAAGGGTGTCCCAGGCGTCGAGGAGGGTCCAGACGCCGCCGATGCCCGTTGCGAAGGCGACCGCGAGACGGTCCTTGTCGATGTCCTCGATCCCGGAGTCCCGCCAGGCTTCGCGGGAGGCGACGACGGCGAACTGCGTGGACGGGTCCATGCGCTTGGCCTCCACGCGGGACAGCACCTCCGACGCCGGCACCGTGATCTGCGCGGCGAAGGTGACCGGCAGTTCGTACTGCTGCACCCAGTCGGCTTCGATGGTCCGGGCGCCCGATACTCCCTTGAGGGAGTTGGCCCACATGGTGGGGACGTCCCCGCCGATCGGGGTGGTTGCACCGAGTCCGGTGATGACGACTTTGCGTGGCATGGTCACTCTTTCGAAGCTAGGGCGTGCGCCGGTGGAATCGGGCGCAGGGATGACGGAGACGGCCGCCCCCGGCAGGTGACACCGGGAGCGGCCGTAGCGCCGGGAGCTGCAGGACTAGGCCTGAGCGCCGGAGATGAAGGTGACGGCGTCGCCGACGGTCTTCAGGTTCTTGACCTCTTCGTCGGGGATCCGCACACCGAACTTCTCCTCGGCGTTGACGACGATCGTCATCATCGAGATGGAGTCGATGTCGAGGTCGTCGGTGAAGGACTTGTCCATCTCGACGGACTCGGGCGCGAGGCCGGTCTCCTCGTTGACGATCTCGGCCAGACCGGCCAGGATTTCTTCGTTGCTAGCCATGGTGGCTCCTTTTCTGTTGCTGCCGGTACACCGGCGGGGATGGTCAAACCGCGCTGTCACGGTCTGGGCTTGAAAACTAGGGAAGAACCACGACCTGCGCCCCGAAGACGAGGCCGGCCCCGAACCCGATCTGCAGCGCGAGCGTGCCGCTGAGTTCAGGCTGTTCCTTGAGCGTGCGGTGCATGGCCAGGGGGATGGACGCTGCCGAGGTGTTGCCTGCATCCACGATGTCCCGCGCCACGTACACGTGGTCGGGGAGCTTCAGCTGCTTCACCATCTCATCGATGATACGGATGTTGGCCTGATGCGGCAGGAAGACGGCCAGGTCGTCCGCAGTCACTCCTGCGGCGTCGAGCGCGCGCTGCGCCACCTTCGCCATCTCCCAGACGGCCCAGCGGAAGACGGTCGGCCCGTCCTGGCGCATGGTGGGCCAGAGACTCTCACGTGCGGCGTCGGCGTCCTGTTCGGCCTCGCCCTTGGTGGAGACGGTCCCGAGCGAGAAGTCCCGCGTGTCGAGCAGCGACCGCGTCATGCGGATCGCCTGGTGCTTGCTGCCGTCGGATCCCCAGACCGAGGGGCCGATCCCGGCCGAATCAGCGGGACCCACGATCACGGCGCCGGCGCCGTCACCGAGGAGGAAGGAAATGGTGCGGTCGGAGTTGTCGATGAAGTCCGAGAGCTTCTCGACACCCACGACGAGCACGTACTCGGCCGTCCCGGCGTGCACCAGCGCGTCAGCCTGGGCGATGCCGTAGCAGTAACCGGCGCATGCCGCCGAGATGTCGAAAGCCGGTGCGGGGGTGGCTCCCAGGCGATCGGTGAGTTGCGCGGCCGCGGAGGGTGTCGCGTGCGGGTGGGTGACGGTGGACACGAGGACGGCGCCGAGCTGCGACGCCTCGATCCCGGCGGCGACGAGGGCTTCCCGTGCTGCTGCCTCGGCCATGTCGATGACGCTGACGTCGCGCGGTGCCCGGTGCCGGGTGACGATGCCGGTACGCTGGCGGATCCACTCGTCGGACGAGTCGATCCACTGGCAGACGTCCTCGTTGGTGACGATGATCTCGGGCCGGTAGGCGCCGACGCCGAGGATGCGCGTGTGCTCACGCAGGGGTGCTTGCTTGATGGCGCTGATGCTCACTGAGGTCCTTCGGAGATGGGTGCGGTGACCGGGTCCGTGGTCCGCGAGTGTTCCTCGATGAAGCTGCGCGCGGCGTCCAGGTCCTCAGGGGATTTTACGGCGAGAGTGGCCGTACCGCGCATTCCGCGCCTGGCCAGGCCGGTCAGTGTGCCCGCGGGAGAGAGCTCGACCATCCCCGTGACCCCCATGGCCTGCATCGATCCCATGCACAGATCCCAGCGCACAGGGCGGGAGACCTGCGCGATCAGGCTGTCGAGGTTGCCCTGGCCGGTGGCGATGGGCTTCCCGTCGTAGTTGGACATGAGGGTCGCGGTCGGATCGGCCGGTGTGAGCGTGGGCCGGAGCTCTTCCAGCGCCGTCACCGCCGGAGCCATGTGCGCGGTGTGGAAGGCGCCGGCGACCTTGAGGGCGATCACGCGGGCTTTCGAGGGTGGGTTCTCGGCGAGGCCGGCCAGCTGTTCCAGGGTGCCCGCCGCCACCACCTGTCCTCCGCCGTTGGCGTTCGCCGCCGTGAGGCCGAGATCGGCGAGCCGCGCGGCGACCTCCTCGGGATCGCCGCCGAGCACCGCACTCATGCCGGTGGGCGTGGCTGCTGCCGCTCCGGCCATCGCGTTCGCCCGCACGCGGACGAACGCGACGGCGTCGTCCTCCGTCAGGGCCCCGGCGATACCCGAGGCGGTGAGTTCACCGACGGAGTGACCGGCGACGACCGTCGCTGCGGTCATCGTGTGACCGGTCAGGAGCAGGCGGGCCGTGACGAGTCCGGCGGCGACGATGAGCGGCTGCGCAACGGCGGTGTCCTTGATGGTCTCCTCGTCGGAGGTGGTGCCATGGCGGACGAGGTCGGTGCCTGCGCGGTCGCTCAGCTGCTCGAGGTGATCGCGGACTCCGGGGAGCTCGAGCCAGGGGGCGAGGAAGCCGGGAGTCTGTGAGCCCTGTCCGGGGCAGGCGATTGCAAGCACTCTTCCAGCTTTCCAAAGGGGAGGGGCAATATCGGGTGTTCGGCAGAACCAAGCTGGCTGTGTCCCGTTGTAGGAAGTCTACAAGGCTGCGGCTCTCCCCGCGGCTGCAACGCCTTTGTCGCCGATGCCCGGGCGGGAGGTCCGGGCGGTCGCCCCGGCCGCGGCGGAGCCGGGGCCGGCAGGCGCCGTGGCCGCGGCCAGCCGCCCCACCACGAGTGCGGTCTGCAGGACGTAGGCCTCCCGCGGGATGAGCGGGTCCCACCCCGTGACGTCGCAGACGCGTCGGAGGCGGTACCGCACGGTGTTGGCATGGACGAAGAGGGACCTCGATGTCGCTTCGAGGGAGTGTCCCAGGGTGAGGTACGCGGACAGCGTCTGCTCGAGACCGTTGGAGGCTGCGAGGAGGGGGCGGTAGATGCTGCGGACGAGGGCACGGCGCGCGGTGTCGTCGCCGGAGATGACCCGCTCCGGCCACAGGTCCTCCGAGGACACGGGCCGGGGGGCGGAGGGCCACGCGCGGGCAGCGGTGAGCCCCGCGAATGCGGCTTGCGCGGACGTGCTCGCCGCGACGAGCGACTCCGCTTCCGGCCCGAAGACAACGGCACCGTCGCCGAAGAGTTCACTGATCCTGGGATAGGCCTTGTCCGCGTCCCGGACGCCGCCCAGGACGAGGATCAGCCGTTCGCCCTGGATCCCGACGAGGACGTCCTCGGCGAGACGCCCCGTGATCCTGCGCAGTTCGTTGAGGAAGCCGGCGTTGGGTTCGGCTGGGGCGCTGCCGACCATGACGGTGATCGGCGCCTGGGAGGTCCAGCCCACCGCGGCGATCCGTGAGCGCAGTGCGTCCGAGCTCTCCCCGCGCAGGATCGCGTCGACCACGAGGGCCTCCAGGCGCGTGTCCCAGGAGCCACGGGTCTCGGCGGCGCGTGCATAGACGTCCGCCGCGGCGAAGGCGACCTCTCTGGAGTACCTGAGCACGGCTTCTCGGAGCGGGGCCTGGTCGGCCACGGGCGCGAGGAACGGGACGTGGTCCTCGACGACCTGCACCACCACGCGGATGAGCTGGAGGGCCTTCTGCAGACTGATGGAGCGGGTGAGTTCGGTGGGTGCCGTCCCGAAGACATCGCTGAGCACCCAGGCGGGGGAGACGGGCTTCTGGTACCAGTTGACGAAGGACGCGATGCCTTTCTGCGCGACCATCCCGAGCGCGGAACGCTCATCAGGGCGGAGTCCCCGGTACCACGGCAGATCCGTGTCGAGTTGCTTGAGCGTCGCCGTCGAGAGGGAACCGATGGTGGCGCGCAGCTTCTCGACGGTGGCGGGATCGGGAGGCGCGGCTCCCGCGTTCGTCGCACCGGAGGCACCGGAGGCACCGGAGGCACCGGAGGCACCGGAGGCACCGGAGGCACCGGAGGCACCGGAGGCACCGGAGGCACCGGAGGCACCGGAGGCACCGGAGGCACCGGAGGCACCGGAGGCACCGGGCCTGGTGCCGGAGGAGGTGGCGGGGACATGGTCGGGCTGCCGCATGCTTCGAGCATACGGTCTGGACGACGCCGGGCCCCATTTGTGAGAAGGCTACAAAAAAGGCGACGGCGGGAAGCAGCCAACGCTGCGTCCCGCCGTCGCCCGTCGGCTCGGTGGGTGGATCAGGCGTCGCCGCCTGCGTTGCCCGTGGTCCCGGCGTTCACGTCGAGAAGGCTGTACTTCTCGATGGCCTCCCTCGGCGCGTTCGCGTCGACCTCGCCGCGGCGGGCGAGCATCTCCAGGGCGCGGACGACGACGGAGTGGCTGTCGATCTTGAAGAACCGGCGTGCCGCTGCGCGGGTGTCCGAGAAGCCGAAGCCGTCGGCGCCGAGCGTCGCGAACTCGTTCGGCAGGAACTGGCGGATTTGGTCGGGAACCGCCTTCATGAAGTCCGAGACCGCGACGATCGGACCCGTCGCCCCCTCGAGCTGCTGCGTCACGAACGGCTTACGGGCTTCGGCGCCAGGGTTGAGGAAGGCGTCCTCCTCGGCATCGAGGCCGTCGCGGCGGAGCTCGTTCCAGGACGTGACCGACCAGACGTCGGCGGAGACACCCCAGTCCTTCGCGAGTATCTTCTGCGCCTCGAGCGCCCACGGCACGGCGACGCCGGAGGCCAGCAGCTGCGTGCGGGGGCCGTCGACCTTGGCGGGCTTCAGCAGGTAGATGCCCTTGAGCAGGCCCTCGACATCCAGTTCCTCCGGCTCGGCCGGCTGCACGAACGGCTCGTTGTACACGGTGATGTAGTACATGACGTTGCGGAAGGACTCCGGCTTGTCGCCGATGTCGCCGTACATCCGGTTCAGGCCGTCACGGACGATGTGCCCGATCTCGTAGCCGAAGGCGGGGTCGTAGGTGACGACGGCCGGATTCGTCGACGCGAGGATAGGTGAATGACCGTCCGCATGCTGGAGGCCCTCGCCGGTCAGCGTGGTGCGGCCGGCCGTGGCTCCGATGATGAAGCCGCGGGCCATCTGGTCGGCTGCGGCCCAGATGGAGTCGCCCGTGCGCTGGAAGCCGAACATCGAGTAGAAGACGTAGATGGGGATGAGCGGCTGGCCCTGTGTGGCGTATGCCGTGCCGGCCGCGGTGAAGGCGGCCATCGATCCTGCCTCGTTGATACCCGCGTGCAGGATCTGCCCCTCGATCGACTCCTTGTACGCGAGGACCAGGTCACGGTCCACGGACAGGTAGTTCTGGCCCTTGGGGTTGTAGATCTTCGCGGTCGGGAAGAACGAATCCATGCCGAAGGTGCGCGCCTCGTCGGGGATGATCGGCGCGATCCGCTTGCCGAACTCCTTGTCCCGCATCAGGTCCTTGAGGATGCGCACGAACGCCATGGTGGTCGCGGCCATCTGCTTGCCGGAACCGCGCTTGGCCATCTCGTACGCCTTGTCGCCCGGCAGGACGATGTCGGCGTGCTTGGTGCGGCGCTCGGGGATGAAGCCGCCGAGCTCACGGCGACGCTCGAGGAGGTACTTGATCTCGGGAGCATCGGCGCCCGGGTGGTAGTACGGGGCGTTGTAGAGGTCGTCGTCGATCTGCTCGTCGGTGACCGGGATGCGGAGGTGGTCGCGGAACGCCTTGAGGTCGGCGTTGGTCAGCTTCTTCATCTGGTGGGTCGCGTTGCGTCCCTCGAAGTGCGAGCCCAGGCCGTAGCCCTTGACGGTCTTCGCGAGGATGACGGTCGGCTTGCCCTTGAACTCCGTCGCGGCCTTGTACGCCGCGTAGACCTTGCGGTAGTCGTGCCCGCCGCGCTTGAGGTTCCAGATTTCGGCGTCGGTCAGGTCCTCCACCATGGCCTTGGTCTCGGGGGACTTGCCGAAGAAGTGGTCGCGGACGAATCCGCCGGACTCGGCCTTGTACGTCTGGTAGTCGCCGTCGGGCGTCTGGTTCATGATGTCGACCAGGGCGCCGTCGTCGTCCTTGGAGAGCAGCGAGTCCCACTCCCTGCCCCAGACCACCTTGATGACGTTCCAGCCCGCGCCGCGGAAGAACGCCTCGAGCTCCTGCATGATCTTGCCGTTGCCGCGGACGGGTCCGTCGAGGCGCTGCAGGTTGCAGTTGATGACGAAGTTCAGGTTATCCAGGTTCTCGTTGGCGGCGAGCTGCAGCAGCCCACGCGATTCCGGCTCGTCCATCTCACCGTCCCCGAGGAAGGCCCAGACCTGCTGGTCGGAGGTGTCCTTCAGCCCGCGGTTGTGGAGATAGCGGTTCGACTGCGCCTGGTAGATGGCGTTCATGGGGCCGATGCCCATGGAGACCGTGGGGAACTCCCAGAACTCCGGCATGAGGCGCGGGTGCGGGTAGGAGGACAGCGCATGGCCCTCCTTGGACTTCTCCTGGCGGAAGCCGTCGAGGTCCTCCTCGGTGAGCCGTCCCTCGAGGTAGGCGCGGGCGTACATGCCGGGGGAGGCGTGGCCCTGGAAGAAGATCTGGTCCCCGCCGCTCGGGTGGTCCTTGCCCTTGAAGAAGTGGTTGAAGCCCACCTCGTACAGGGTCGCGGCGCCGGCGTAGGTGGAGATGTGGCCGCCGACCCCGATCTCGGGGCGCTGGGCACGGTGCACCATGACGGCTGCGTTCCAGCGCAGCCATGCGCGGAACTTCCGCTCGATCTCCTCGTCACCCGGGAACTCGGGTTCCTGGTCCGCGGGGATCGTGTTGACGTAGTCCGTCGTCGTGACCATGGGCACGCCCACGGACTGCGCACCGGCACGCTGGAGGAGCGAACGCATGATGTACTGCGCGCGCTCGGTGCCCTGGGTGCGGATCAGCTGGTCGAGGGATTCGATCCACTCAGCGGTCTCCTCGGGATCCCCGTCGGGCTTGCCGACGGTCAGACCGCTCAGAATATCCGCCGTACCTTGTTCTACAGCCACGCGATATCTCTCCACTTCCACAGATTCTGTCTGTGTCGTTTTATGCCTGCGCACGGCTCGTTGGCCCGCGCAGAGATGCATGCTCGGCCGGACGGTGTGAGCACCGTGGCCATATATCGGTTCACTCTATCGCCGCCGTACGGTCCGTGCGTAGCGGGATGGGGGTCGCCGGGCAGATTACGCCGAGGGCTTGCGCACGCCACGTCCGGGGGCCGGCCCCCGCGTGCCCGCGGACGACGGCGGCCAAAAGCGCCCTCCGGCTTGATGCTTGGCGTATAAAGGTGTTGGCTGGTAGCAATGTACAACCATACGAGGGCTCGTCAGGCCCGTCTTTCCAGGAGGAGCTAAGTGAGCGAGGCTGAAGCCGCCACTGCGGTCAACGTGGCAGGCAAGTTGGGTTTCAAGAACGGAGACCTCGTTCAGGAGCTCGGTTACGACGACGACGTCGACTTCGAGTTCCGTGAGGAACTGGAGGACGGCCTCGGGTCCGAAGTGCTCACGGAGGACGACCAGGACGTCGTCGACGGCGTGATCCTGTGGTGGCGGAGCGGCGACGGCGATCTCGTTGATGCCCTGGTGGACGCACTGACCTCGCTCGGGGCCGGGGGAGTCGTCTGGCTCCTCACGCCGAAGTCCGGCCGTCCCGGATATGTCCCGCCCGCTGACGTCCAGGAGGCGGCCCCTACTGCCGGCCTCCACTCGACCTCCTCGGCTGGCGTGTCCAGGGAATGGTCCGCCACCCGGCTCGTCAGCCGACGGAAGCAGTAGCGGTGCCCCTCGAGATCGGTTCCGCCACACCCTTCTTCACGCTTGCCAACCAGTTCGGCGAGGTCGTCGAGAGCTCGTCCCTGGTGGGCGGCGCCGTGGTCGTCTTCTTCCCCTTCGCGTTCTCGCGCGTCTGCACGGACGAACTCGGCCAGTTGCGCGACAACCTGGAGCTGTTCGACGCGGCAGGCGTCACACTCGTCGCCGTGTCGGTCGACCACAAGTACACGCTCCGTGCGTTCGCGGACGCCAACGACATCTCCTTCGATCTCCTCGCCGACTTCTGGCCGCACGGCACCGTCACGCGGAGCTATGGCGCGTTCGACGACACCAAGGGCTACGCCGATCGTGTGAGCTATGTCCTCGACGGTTCCGGCACGGTCCGCGCCGTCGTGTCCTCCGACCACGGACAGGGACGCCCGATCGCCGACTACGCCCACGCATTGTCCTCGGTCGAAGCAGCCCTGTGACGCCGTGACCCGCCCGGCCCGGACGTGACGATGAGCTCGGCGGAGGATCGTCCCCTCCGGCAGGACGATCTCCCGGGACCGGAGTCCAACCCGAGGCTCGGTCTGACCGGGTTCGTGAGCGAGACCCCGGCCGCAGCCCTGGCACCGCTGGGGCCGGAGGAACGCGCAGCGCTGGAGCGCGCGGTGTCCCTCCTCGCCGGCCGACGCCTCGCAGTCCTCACCGGAGCGGGCCTGAGCACCGACTCGGGCATCCCCGACTACCGGGGGCCCACATCCGTTCCCCGCAATCCCATGACCTACCAGCAGTTCGTCGGTGACGAGGTGCTGCGGCGGCGCTACTGGGCCCGGAACCACGTGGGCTGGCGGCACCTGCGCCGGGCCGATCCCAATGCCGGCCACGCGGCCGTGGCGCGGCTCGAGCAGCGCGGGCTGCTGTCCGGGCTCATCACGCAGAACGTCGACAAGCTGCACTCCGCAGCAGGCAGCACGAGGGTCATCGACCTGCACGGGACCTTCGACCGCGTGGTGTGCCTGCAGTGCTCGTCGACGTTCCCGAGATCGCGGATCGCGGAGATCCTCGAGGGCCTGAATCCCGGCTACCTGGAGCGGGAGTCGGATGCGGGCGACGTGGCTCCCGACGCGGACGCCGATGTCGATGACACGGGCGACTTCGTCATGGCACCGTGTCCGGTGTGCGGTGGCATGCTCAAGCCGGACTTCGTCTACTTCGGGGAGAACGTGCCGAAGGACCGCGTCGCGGAGGCGTATGCCCTGGTGGACGGCGCCGAGGGCCTGCTGGTCGCGGGTTCCTCCCTCACGGTGATGAGCGGACTGAGGTTCGTGCGGCACGCCTTCAAGGCGGGAAAGCCCGTGGTGATCATCAACCGCGGGTGGACCAGGGGGGACGAATTCGCCTCGCTGAAGATCGAGGCGGGCGTCTCGGAGGCCCTCACCTATCTCGCCGACGAATTGCCGGACCTCCCGGACTGACACGTGCTGCCTGCTCCCGGAAGCAAGTAGTCACCGAACGATTCGAGTATCGGCTACTGTTCCGGCCCAGCCCCGGGCGTCCTACGGTCTACCCATAGGTCTCTCACCCGGGGTGGAAAATGCGTTCGTCGATCAGGTCTCTCGCCATCGTTCTCAGCACTGTCGCGGCCGTCGTCGTCGTGCCGCTCGCCGTCGATCTCCGCAGTGGAGCGGGGGGCGATGATCCGGCGGAGGTCGGGGAGGTGACGGCCGTAGGAGTCGTCGACGGCTCCCCGGGACGCAGTGCCGGTGTGTCCGGTCCTCCGGACGAACCGGGCGTCGGGTCGGTGCCCACCTCGGCCGTTCCTTCGGGCGACGACGAAGTCCGCAGCATCGGGATGGGAGGCGCCGACCCCAGTGCGGCGGTCCTGTCCGGGCCTCGCCTTCCCGACGCGGTCGACACGCCGGCATCACCCGCTGGTCCTCCTGCCACCCCGGTGGTTCCGGTGATGGTCGAGAGGGCCGAGGTCCACGTCGGCGCTCCGCCGGCAGTGGAGGTGACAGTCGTCCTCGTTGACGCCGGCGGGACGGTACGGCCTGATACGGGGATCGGCAGCGGAATGGGCGGCGACCTGCCGCCCGGGTACCTGCCCACACCGCCCTACCCGCAGTGCCCCATCACCGCGGCCGGCGCCTGGTGGACCGACCCGGCCGACCCCTACACATGCCTCCCGCCGGCATCGGTCCCCTTCCACGAGCCGACTCCGCCGGGTATCGATCCAGAGCTCCTCGAGCCGATCGTCGAGGCCGAGGTCCCTGAGGGATCCGTAGGGTGGCACGAGCCGACGCCGCCGGGCATCGATCCGGAGCTCCTGGAACCGATCGTCGAGGAGGTCGAGGGCCTGGCGGGTTCTGTCGACGACGGGACACACTCCACCGACGCTGCTCCGGCCGATGCCGCGCTCGTCGTCGCGACCCGGCGATAGCCGCATCCACATACTGATCCCGCCGGCCGGCCCGGCCGTCCCCCTCGACGACAGAAGGAGCCCCGCCGTGGCGGGGCTCCTTCTGGTTGTACAGCCTGTGGTGGGTCCTACCGGGATCGAACCGATGACATCCACGGTGTAAACGTGGCGCTCTACCAGCTGAGCTAAAGACCCGTGGCACCTGGTGCAGCCGGCCGATCCTGACGGACCGGCTGCATCACGAGGGTCGACTATACCGGCACGCCGAGTGATCGCGCCAATCAGGAGGTCGCTATTCGCCCGCCGCGAGCTGGCCGCAGGCGCCGTCGATCTCCTTGCCGCGGGTGTCCCGCAGCGTGGTGGGGATGCCGGCAGCACGGAGGCGGTTGATGAACTCGGTGGAGACGCTCTTCTCCGAAGCCGTCCAGATGGATCCCGGTGTCGGGTTGAGCGGGATCGGATTGACGTGCACCCAGCCGCGCCCGCGCTGGTTGAGCTTCTTGGCCAGCAGGTCCGCGCGCCAGGCGTGGTCGTTCATGTCCTTGATGAGCGCGTACTCGATACTCACCCGGCGCCCGGTGGTCCGGTAGTAGTTGTACGCGGCGTCCAGGGCCTCGTCGACCTTCCACTTCGTGTTGACCGGGATCAGCTCGTCGCGCAGTTCGTCGTCGGGTGCGTGCAGGGACAGCGCGAAGGTCACCGGGAGGTTTTCCGCGGCCAGCTTGTCGATCGCGGGCACGAGGCCCACCGTCGACACGGTGATGTTGCGTGCGGACATGCCGAGGCCCTCGGGGGAGTCGTCGACGAAGCGGTGCAGGGCCGCCATCACGCGCTTGTAGTTGGCGAGCGGCTCACCCATCCCCATGAACACGATGTTGGTGACGCGGTCGGCGTCGTGCCCGCCGTCCGTCCGCAGATCACCCAACGCACCTTCGGCGAGGGCCCGGTTCGCCGCGACGACCTGGTCCACGATCTCCGCCGTCGACATGTTGCGGGTGAGGCCGGCCTGGCCGGTGGCGCAGAACGGGCAGTTCATGCCGCAGCCGGCCTGCGAGGACACGCAGAGCGTGACGCGGCCCGGGTACCGCATGAGCACCGATTCGACGAGGGCCCCGTCGAACAGGCGCCAGAGGAACTTGATGGTGTCGCCGTTGTCCGTCGTCAGGCGCTTCACCTCGGTGAGCAGCGGCGGGAACATCGCTGCCACCAGGTCCTCGCGACCGGCCTTCGGAAGATCGCTCATCGCGGCGGGATCCGTCGTGTAGTGCGAGAAGTAGTGGGTGGAGAGCTGCTTGGCGCGGAAGCCCTGGTGCCCCAGCTCCTTCAGGCGGTCCTGCCGCTCCGTGAGCGTGAGATCCGCCAGGTGCACCGGCGGCTGGCTGACACGCGGCGACTTGAACTGCAGCAGCGGCCGGCCGTCGCTCGCCACGATGGGCTGCGCACCTTCCACTTCGGGGCGCACCTGAGGGCGCGCCGTGGCGGGGGCGGGGGCAGTGGGGGTAACGGTAACGTCGGACATCCTTATCATTCTTTCATGGATGGCGCCAGCGACCCAGCCGGAGCAGCTGTCGATCGGGACACATGCCGGCGGTCCCGGGAATCGCTCCCCGACGAAACAAAGCGTCCCCGCAGGCCGGCGGTGTAGCGGCAGGCGTCGCGACGGTAATAGTGTGAAAGCGACCGGACGGCCCGCGCGGAGACGCGCCGAGCACCGGCACCTGCAGCGCACATGCATGCAGCTGACAAACGACGGAGAACACATTGAGCGCACAGATCGGCGTCACAGGCCTGGCAGTCATGGGAGCGAACCTGGCCCGGAACCTGGCCCGCAACGGGTACACCGTGGCCCTGCACAACAGGTCCATCGAGAAGACCGACACCCTGCTGGAGAAGCACGGCGGAGACGGCGATTTCATCCGGACCGAGACACTGCAGGAGCTCGTCGACTCCCTCGAGAAGCCCCGCCGGGTGCTCATCATGGTTAAGGCGGGCAAGCCCGTGGATTCCGTCATCGACCAGCTCACGCCGCTCCTGGAGCCCGGCGATATCGTGATCGACGGCGGCAACTCCCACTACGAGGACACGCGCCGTCGCGAGGCGGCCCTGTCGCAGCAGGACCTGCACTTCGTGGGCGTCGGCGTCTCGGGCGGTGAGGAGGGCGCACTCCTCGGTCCGTCGATCATGCCCGGCGGCTCCCGCGAGTCCTACGACTCCCTGGGCCCGATGCTGGAGAAGATCTCCGCCAAGTACAACGGGGAGCCCTGCTGCCGCTGGATCGGCACGGACGGCGCCGGCCACTTCGTGAAGATGGTGCACAACGGGATCGAGTACGCCGACATGCAGGTCATCGGCGAGGCCTTCGATCTCCTGCGTTCCGGTGCGGGCATCGAGCCCGCCGAGCAGGCGAAGATCTTCACCGACTGGAACTCGGGCACCCTGTCCTCCTTCCTGATCGAGATCACCGCAGAGGTCCTCGGCCACGTCGACGGGCGCACGGGCAAGCCCTTCGTGGACGTCGTCGTCGACTCGGCGGGCCAGAAGGGCACCGGCCGCTGGACGGTCGTGTCAGCCCTCGAGCTCGGGAGCCCCACGTCGGGTATCGCCGAGTCGGTGTTCGCCCGGGCGCTGTCCTCGCAGAAGGACCAGCGGGTGCCCGCCCAGGAGATGCTGCAGGGCCACGAGGCGGCGGTGGAGCTCCCCGAGAGTTTCGTCGAGGACGTGCGGCTCGCCCTCTACGCCTCCAAGCTCGTCAGCTACGCGCAGGGCATCGACATGCTCACGGCGGCCGCGAAGGAGTACGGCTGGGACCTGAAGCTCGACGAGATCGCCTCGCTGTGGCGCGCGGGCTGCATCATCCGGGCGGAACTGCTGGACGACATCATGAAGGCCTACGCCGTGGCCGACGAGCGTCCGGCGAACCTGCTGCTCGCACCGGCCTTCACCGAGGCCATCGCCGGTGCGGTCCCCGCCTGGCGCCGCGTCGTCTCGACCGCCGTCCAGCTCGGCATCCCCGTGCCGGTCTTCTCGGCGTCGCTCGCGTACTACGACGGACTGCGCCGCCCCCGCCTGCCGGCCGCGCTCACCCAGGGACTGCGGGACCTCTTCGGCGCGCACACCTACAACCGCGTGGACACCGAGGGCACCTTCCATACGCTGTGGGGCGAGGACAAGTCCGAGATCGAGGCCGTTGACACCCACTGACGGCACGCTGAACGCAGAGACCCCGGACCGTGGTCCGGGGTCTCCCTGCGTTCGAGGCTCAGATGTAGATCGCGGGGTCCACGTACTCGGCCGGATCCACCGCGGGCTGTGTCTCGCGCCGCGAGTCGCGGTGGCGGAACGTCGCCGGGATCCCCGTCACGATCGAGTCCGGCGGGGTGTCCTTGACGACGACGGCGTTCGCGCCCACCGCGCTCCCGGCGCCGATCGTGATGGGACCGAGCACCTTGGCGCCCGCCCCGATCGTCACGCGGTCACCGATCGTGGGGTGGCGCTTGACCTTCTCGAGCGATCGGCCGCCCAGCGTGACGCCCTGGTACAGCATGACGTCGTCGCCGATCTCGGCCGTGCCGCCGATGACGATACCCATGCCGTGGTCGATGAAGAACCTGCGGCCGATCGTCGCCGCCGGATGGATCTCGACGCCGGTGAGCACCCGGGCGAGTTGCGAGAGTACCCGTGCGGGGAAGCGCAGGCCCTCGGTACGCCACATGCGGTGCGTGAGGCGGTGGACCCAGATCGCGTGGAGGCCCGAGTACACGATGGTGTTCTCCACGTCTCCACGTGCGGCCGGATCATGAGTGCGCGCCGTCTCGAGATCCTCGCGCAATCGTTCTAGAAAACTCACCGGCTACCTTCGCATGGGGTGGTGGTGCTGCATCGACCGGACGTGATGTCAGCGGATCGGAGCGGCTGTCAGGGGTGATTCGCGGCCGGGTCAGCCGCGGATGTCGTCGAAGAGCACCGTGGAGATGTAGCGCTCGCCGAAGTCGCAGACGATCGCCACGATGAGCTTACCGGCGTTCTCGGGCCGCTTGGCGAGTTCGAGTGCTGCCCATACGATCGCGCCGGACGAGATCCCCCCGAGGATGCCCTCCTGCGTGCCGAGCGCGCGTGCCACGCGGACGGAATCCTCGACGGTGGCGTCCAGCACCTCGTCGTAGGCGTCGCGGTCCAGGTTCTCCGGGATGAAGTTGGCGCCGAGGCCCTGGATCTTGTGCGGTCCGGGAGCTCCGCCGTTGAGGATGGGCGAGTCTGCGGGCTCGACGGCGACGATCTGCACTCCGGGCTTGCGTTCCTTCAGCACCTGGCCGACGCCGGTGATGGTCCCGCCGGTGCCCACGCCTGCGACGAAGATGTCGACTGCGCCATCCGTGTCCTCCCAGACCTCCTCGGCCGTGGTGGCACGGTGGATGGCCGGGTTGGCCGCGTTGGCGAACTGCTGGGCCCAGATGGCGTTCTCGGTCGAGGCGACGATGTCCTTGGCCCGCTCGACGGCGCCGCGCATTCCCTCGGAACCCGGCGTCAGGACGATCTCCGCGCCGTACGCGCGCAGCATGACCCGGCGCTCGGTGGACATGGTCTCGGGCATGGTCAGGATCACCTTGTAGCCCCGGGCGGCGCCGACCATCGCGAGGGCGATCCCGGTGTTCCCCGAGGTCCCTTCCACGATGGTGCCACCCGGCCGCAGCGCGCCGGCCTGCTCGGCGGCGTCGATGATGGCGACGCCGATGCGGTCCTTCACGCTGTTCGCGGGGTTGTAGAACTCCAGCTTGACGGCGACCTGCGCATCGAGTCCCTCGGTGAGGCGGTTCAGGCGCACGAGGGGAGTGCGTCCGACCAACTGGGTGACGTCGTCGTAGATCTTTGCCATGCGGGGCCTGCCTGTTCTGGAGTCGGGAGGGGAGTCGTCGTCACGGCGGGGACCGTCGAGCCATCCGCCGTGACGACGGCGGTCAGCCTAACGGCTGGAGACCCTACCGCCTATGCGGCGAGCCACTGGGAGTAATATTTCCGCGCCTTGGACAGCTTCGGATTGATGATCACCTGGCAGTACCCCTGCTCGGGGTGCTTGGCGTAGTAGTTCTGGTGCCAGTCCTCGGCGACGTGGAACTCGGGCAGCCTGCTGACCTCGGTGACGATCGGGTTCTTCCAGTTCTCCTGGTTCCTCTCGATCGCGTCCTCGTAGAGCGCCTTCTGCTCGGCGTCCTGGTAGTACATGACGCTGCGGTACTGCGTACCGACGTCGTAGCCCTGACGGTTGAGCGTCGTGGGGTCATGGGAGACGAAGAACATGTCGAGGACGACGTCCTCGGGGATGACGGTCTCGTCGAAGCTCACCGCGACGACCTCGGCGTGGCCGGTCATGCCGGAGCAGACGGAGTCGTAGTCGGGATGCTTCGTGTGGCCGCCGGTGTAGCCCGAGACGACGTCGGTTACGCCGCGGGTCTTCTGGTAAAGGGCATCGAGGCACCAGAAACAGCCCCCTCCAAGCACAAATGTCTTCATGACTGTGTCAATGCGCGGCGCGCACCGAAGATTCCCGCGGCGGATCAGCCCGCAGTGAAAGCGGACGGCGTCCGGCGTGAGCTCCGAGGCGGGTCCGGGTGCGAGTTGGAGGCCGTGCGACGGGCGGGTATTACTGGTGGCATGGACAACAACGAGCACGACGCCGGCGTCGCCCCCTCGACTGAGGAGCCGACCGGGCAGACTCTCCAGGGCGACCCCACGGCGCGCGAGGTACCCGGCTCCGACGCCGCGCCGGAGTCCGACGAGACGGCCACGCCGACCGTCGGAGATGTCCTCGTCGCCATCGAGGAGTTGTGGCCGGAGAGCCTGGCGGAGGGGTGGGACGCCGTCGGCCTCGTGGCCGGGCGGTCCGGCAACCGCGTGGGGAAGATCCTCTTCACCGTCGACCCGACCGCCGCAGTGCTCGACGAGGCGCTCGACTGGGGCGCCACGATGATCATCTCCCACCATCCCCTCCTCCTGAAGCCCGTCTCCTCGGTGGCTGCCGCGGGCTTCAAGGGCGAGGCCATCCACCGGCTCATCGAAGCCGGTTGCGCTCTCGTCACGGTGCACACCAACGGGGACAGCGCCGTCGGGGGCGTCTCCGACGTCCTCGCCGACGCGCTCGGCCTTCAGGACGTGGAGCCGCTCACCCGCGCCGCCGAGGGTCTGCCCGAGGAGGGCATCGGGAGGGTGGGCGACCTCGCCGCGCCGGCGACCCTCGGAGATTTCGCCGCCTCGGTGTTCTCGATCCTCCCCGCGGTCGCCGGTGGCGTCCGGGTGGCAGGGGACAAGGACGCGATGGTCCGGCGCATCGCCGTCTGCGGCGGCGCAGGGGATTCGCTGTTCGACAGCGTCCGGGCCAGCCGCGCCGACGTCTACGTCACGGCGGACCTGCGCCACCATCCGGCGTCCGAGGTGCGGGAGGCGGCCGCAGGCGCCGCACCGTACCTGATCGACGTCTCCCACTTCGGCAGCGAATGGCTGTGGCTCACCCCCGCGGCCGAGGCCCTCGGCAACGTGCTGTCGGACCAGGGCTTCGGCACCGACATCCGTGTCAGCGGCGTGAACACCGATCCGTGGGACTTCGTCCTGACCCCGGGCCGCTGAGCCGCCGCTGAGCCGCCGCAGTCCGTCGTCGTCCGTCGCGCGGTCGAGGCTCGCGGCACGCCGCCCGTCGGTCCGCCCGCGCCGTGCTCGCCCGCACCGTGGCCTAGGCTTGGACGACGCCCCCGCCCGCCCGTCGTGCACCACCCGTCCCCATCCTGGAGGTTTTCCGTGGCCAAGGCTGCTCCCGAGGAACAATTACGCCTGCTCGATCTGCAGGCCCTCGACTCGACCCTCAACAAGCTGACACGACAGGCGGCCGCCGCGCGCAGCAATCCCGAACTGGGGATCGTCGGCGCGCGCGTCGCCGAGGTGGACGGGGAACTGGTCCGTGCCACCACGGAGCTCGGCGACCTCGAGCGGGAACTGACGCGTGCGGAGGACGAGGTGCAGTCGGTGGTGAACCGGCTGGAGCGCGACGACAAGCGGCTCAACAGCGGAACCGGGACGTCGAAGGACCTGACGGCGCTGCAGCACGAGGTGGCCTCCCTGACGAAGCGGCGCTCCGATCTCGAGGACGTGGAACTCGACGTCATGGAGCGCGTGGAGGCCGCGCGGTCCGCCCAGCTCGAGGTACAGGGCAGGACCAACGGCGTGCGCGCCGAGCTGCGCGGCCTGGAGGAGGCGCGCGACGCCGAGGTGGCGGCCATCGAAGAACAGCGCAGTTCCGTCCAGGCCCGGCGGGACGAGCTCGCCGCGACCTTCGACGCGCCGCTCCTGACCATGTACGAGCGGATCCTCGCGCGGCGCGGGGTCGGCGCCGCGCGCCTGTTCCACGGCAAGTCCGAGGGCTCGGGCATGCAGCTCAGCCCCGGCGACCTGGCCGATATCTCCGGAGCCGCCCCGGACGACATCGTGCTGTGTCCCGACTCCGGCTGCATCCTCGTGCGGTCGAGCGAGTGGGGGATCCAGCAGCCGTGACGGATGAGCAGTTGTTCGACCCCTACGAGCAGGACCAGCAGAGCGGGGAGGCGGTGACGGACGCCCCGGCACGGCTCGTCGTCGAGGCCGATGGCGGGTCCCGCGGCAACCCGGGCCACGCCGGCTACGGCGCGCTCGTCAGGGACCCGGACACGGGCCGGATCCTCGTCGAGAAAGCCGCCTACATCGGCAAGGCGTCCAACAATGTCGCGGAGTACTCCGGTCTCGTGTCCGGTCTCGAACTCGCGCGGGAGATCAACCCGACCGCGTCCGTCCACGTGAAGATGGACTCGAAGCTCGTCGTCGAGCAGATGTCCGGTCGGTGGCAGATCAAGCACGCCGACATGCGGATCCTGGCTGCGAAGGCGCGGAAGGTGCTCGATCCGCGGCGCGTGAGCTACGAGTGGATCCCGCGTGAGCGCAACAAGGATGCCGACCGGCTGTCGAACGAGGCCATGGATGCGGGCATGGCCGGAGTCGAGTGGAAGCCCCGCGCCCAGGCAGCTCCCATGGCCGCCATCGAGCCGGATCCCGCGCCCACCGCGCCACGACCTGCGGGCAGGCTGCACCACGTCGAGGTGTGGACCGGTGATCTCGCCGGGTCGCGGGAGAGCCTCGGCTGGCTGCTCGAGCGGTTGGGTTTCCCGCAGCGCGAGTCATGGCGGGACGGCACCAGCTACGGATCCGACGACTTCTATGTCGTGCTCGAGAGCGGTCCCGACCTCGCGGCGGGACACCACGAACGCCGCTGCCCGGGCGTGAACCACCTCGCGTTCCACGCCGGCTCGCGGGCGGACGTCGACCTCCTGGTGCGCCGCGCGGCGAGTCACGGCTGGTCGCTGCTCTTCCCCGACAAGCACCCCTATGCAGGTGGTGCCGGCCATTACGCCGCCTACCTCGAGAACGCCGAGGGTTTCGAGGTGGAGCTCGTCGCCCGCTGAATACTCCTGGGGTCGGGGACCCTGCACGCGGCGCATGCGGTGCGTCAGGATCGTTTTCCGCGTGGCACGGCGGGTGGACGGTGGTCAGTCGATGAGGATGGCGAGCTGGGCCGGCTTCCGTGCCGTCGCCGGAGTGAGCTCCGCCGGCCACCGCTCCTGAGTGGCGCGCAGCAGCGCCTCCGCGGAGGTGGGTGCCGTGCCTCGCCGCGTCAGGAGGTGGCGCGCGAGTTCGCCTCGCGTGTGCTTGGCGAAGTGCGAGACGACGGTTCGCCTCCCGTTGCGGAGCTGGAAGACACTGACGGCGGCCGTCTGCTGCGGAGGCGGGGCCCATGCCGGGGTGTAGGTACTGGAACGGCAGTCGACGATCAGGTCCGTGCCGGCGCGCCCGGTCAGGGGTGCGGCGAGGTGCTGCTTCCAGAAGCTCGCCAGCCGTCCGGTGCCGGGTAGGTCCACGGCCATGGACAGGCGATAGGCCGGGATCCTGTCGCCGAACCCGATGGCTCCCCACAGGCCGGAGACGACGACGCACTGCTCGCGTGCCCGCCGCTTCTGCACCGCGGTCATCGTGGCGTACCCGAGCGCGTCGTAGAGGACCCCGGAGTACACGTCGTGGGCGGGGGCGGCAGCGGCGGCCTCGAGGACCAGGTTCCGTCGCACGTCCTCCGCCAGCGATGCTCCGACGCCGAGCAGCGCGTGGGCGTCGTCGTGACCGCTTGCTGCCTTCAGCGCCGTGAGGACGGTCCTGCGGGCCTTCGTGAGTTCGGGGAACGCGAGATCCTCGAGGACGAGGGGGTCCCCCTTCCGCGCTGCGGCTTTGCCTTCGGAGGGCGGGAGGAGGATCAGCACCGATCAACCGTATCGGATCTCGACGGGCCGGCCGCACGCGCGGACACCCGCCTGCCTGCCGACCGGAGGAGCGGGACCGAACCCCTAGAATGGATGACGGATGGGTCGACCAGGCGGCCGCGTTGAGCCCGCTTGCGCGGGCCACCGAGGAACGTCCGGGCTCCCTAGGGCAGGGTGGTGGGTAACGCCCACTCGGGGTGACCCGCAGGCCAGTGCCACAGAAAAGAGACCGCTCCCCACCACGCTCCGGCGTGAAGGGGAGTAAGGGTGAAAAGGCGGTGTAAGAGACCACCAGCGTGCCGGGTGACCGGTGCGGCTCGGTAAACCCCACCCGGAGCAAGGCCAGACAGTGCGCGTTCGAGGGCTGCCCGCCCGAGTGCACGGGTAGGCCGCTGGAGGGCGTCGGCAACGGCGTCCGTAGATGGATGGTCGCCACTCGCACGGCGGCAACGGTGTGCGATGACAGAACCCGGCGTATCGGTCGACCCATCCCTCGACCGGCCGAATCACGTCAATGATGTCTTTCCGCCGCGGGGTCGGCGCGTCGCCCGTTGTACGCGCCCGCCGAGCGGCCTACTGTGTGAGGACCGCCGCGGGTCTCGTACGCAAGCGCGACGGTATGAACGGGCCGGCTTACTGCTGGGGCTTCGGGGCCGGTCCGTTCGCCTCGGCTCGGCTCACCACGCGACGCCGGCAGAATCCGGACCGCGCATGAAACGGCCCCCCGTACCCGGTCTCAAGAGGTAGGGGGACCGTCCGGCGTCTATAGCCGCCTCGAAGGGGCATCGACCGCGATGCTGCTGGGGGAACGACCGCGGGATGACCCTCCACCTCAATGGTCCGCCTCCGACCCGGTCACGGCAATCGCGAGACGCCGCTCTTCGCCAGGGGAGAAACCGGGAACTTCTACCAGGCGGCACAGTTTGATTGCCGAGGCGAATGATTATCGGTGGAACGTGCTCGCCCGTCAAGGGCGGCTGAAGTCCTCGCTCCGAATGGCGGTGCCTCGACGGGAGGCCTACAGCGGCTCGGTTATGGTGTTCGAATGAGCGCTGGGGGTATGCAGGAGCGACGACTCGTCGCGCGCAACCGCAACTTCCGTGCCCTCCTCGTCTCGAGCACGTCCGGCGTCCTGGGTAACGCGGTGGCCGCCGTGGCCCTCCCGATCATCGCGGCCGTCGAGCTGCAGGCCAGCAACTTCGAGGTCGCAGCGCTGGCGGGCATGACCTTCCTCCCCTGGCTGGTGCTCGGACTCCTCATCGGTGTCTGGGTGGATCGGCTGCCGCGGAAGCCCGTGATGATGGCCGCGCTCGTCGTGCGCGTGCTCGTGCTCGGCCTGCTGCCGATCGGGTACTGGCTCGGTTTCCTGTCCACGCCCCTCCTCTTCGTCGTCGCCTTCGTGGCGGGCATCGCCTCCGTCTTCTTCCAGCTGGCTGATGCAGCCCTGGTCCAGCAGGCGGTGACGCCGGACGAGCTCATGGAGGGCAACGGACTCATCACCGGAACGGGGGCGGCAGCGGATGCAGCCGGTCGCGCGATGGCAGGGTGGCTGACCACGTTCGCCGGCGCCTCCAACACCCTCCTGGTGCAGTTGACGGCATCGATCGTCTCGCTCCTCGCGGTGCAGCGGCTCGACGTCGAGGAGGTGGTGCAGCCACCGGCCAAGCGCCCCATCCTCAGGGAGATGGCGGACGGGCTGCGCTACACGTTCAGCACCGCACCCCTGCGTGCGCTCCTCCTCAACGCCGCGCTGTGGAACCTCGGCGGGAACATCGCGGCGTCCCTCCTCGTGCTCCTGGTCCTCCGCACGCTGGGCGAGTCCGAGGTCTGGCTCGGTCTGCTCCTGGCCGCAGCGTCGGTCGGGGGAGCCGTCGGAGGGGTCACCGCGAACGCCCTGGGGGAGCGCATCGGCTCCGGTCCTCTCTGGCGGTGGTCCATGGTGCCGGGGGTCCTCGGGTACGCATCCCTGCTGGTGCTCTCGCCCGGCTGGGGCATGCTCTGGGGCCTGCTCGGCATGTTCGTCATGGGAGCGAGCGTCTCGTGGAACATCGTGGTGGGATCCAGCTTCCGCCAGCGCGTGTGCCCGCCGGGCATGATGGGCCGGCTGGGCGCCGCGTCCCGGACGGTCAGCTGGGGCATGCTCGCCCTCGCCAGTCTCCTGGCGGGTCTGCTCGCGGAGTCGATCGGGATCAGGGAGGCGATCCTCGTCGGCGTCGTGATCGCCTGCTCGGCTCCGCTCGTCGCCCTGCTGGGTCCGCTGCGGGGTGTCACGCGCCTCGAGGACCTCGTCGAAGCGCCCGCGCCGGTGGGTCAGGAGCACATCCCGAAGCCCTCGTCCTGACGCTCGCCACGTGAGCGACCGGTGCCACCGAGGGGAGCGGCTCAGTCGGTGGCGCGATCAGTGACCGAAGGGGTCCGGATCCACTCCGGGCATCCAGGTCAGCCCCGCGATACCCCATCCGTTCGCCTTCACGGCCTTTCTGGCGCGGCGGGTGTGCTTGGCGTTGAGCCGGTCCACGTACAGTTTCCCGTCCAGGTGGTCGTTCTCGTGCTGCATGCACCGGGCGAACCACCCCGTCGCCTCGAACTCCACGGGACCCCCGTCGCCGTCGAAGCCGGAGACCCGCACCCAGTCGGCGCGTTTGAGCGGGAACGCCTCACCCGGGACGGAGAGGCATCCTTCCGACTCCTCGTCGGGGTCGGGCTCCGAGCCCGGGATCTTCGATGTGACGAGCGTGGGATTGACGATGACTCCCCGTGCGGGCACGTCGTCGTCGTTCTCCATGCCGTAGACGAAGATCCGCAGGCCCACGCCGATCTGCGGCGCCGCGAGACCGACCCCGTTGGCGGTGTCCATCGTCTCGAACATGTCGGCGATCAGGGTGCGCATGGCGTCGTCGAACTCCTCGACGGGCCGGGCGCGCTGATGCAGGACCGGCTCACCGGTGATCGTTATGGGGTGGACGGTCATGGGGACTACCTCTTCCGTGCGGCGCGGTCCGCGATCGTGCGGCCGATGGACTCGCGCATGATCTCGCTGGTACCGCCGAAGATCGTCAGCAGCCTTGCGGCGAGGAAGGCCTGCGCCACGGGGTACTCCAGGATGTAGCCGTACCCGCCGTGCAGCTGCAGGCAGCGGTCCGTGATCGACTTCGCCCGTTCGCCGGCCCACAGCTTCGCCTGCGCGGCAGCAGTGGGGGTCAGGCTGCCGGCGTTGAAGGCGAGGACTGCGCGGTCCACGAACGTCTCCGTCACCTCGACCTCGGTGAGGATGTCGGCGAGGACGTGGCGGGTGTTCTGGAAATCGAGCACGCGCTCACCGAAGGCGCTCCGGTCCGTCACGTAGCGCACGGTCTGCTCGTACGTCGCCCGGGCGAGGGCGGCTGCCGCCACGGCGATGCCCAGCCGGCCCTGGGGGATCTGCTCGAGGCTGTAGCGGAGGCCCTGCCCCACCTCGCCCACGAGGTCCGTGCCGGGGACCCGCACGTTGTCGAAGAACAGCTCGGCCGTGTCGGAGGCGTGGAAGCCCATCTTGTCGAGCTGCCGGCCCGGCGTGTATCCCTCGCCCTTCCGCACCATGAACAGGGAGAACGAGTCGCTGGCGCCCCGACCGGAACCGCCATCGGTCCGCGCGAGGACGAGTGACGCGTCCCCGCTGATCCCGTTGCCGATGAAGACCTTCTGGCCGCTGATGAGCCAGTCGTCGCCGTCGCGCACCGCCTTGGTGCGGATCCCGCGCAGGTCGCTGCCGGCTCCGGGTTCCGTCCATGCACAGGAGGTCACGATCTCCCCCGATACCATCCCGGGGAGCCAGCGTTCCTTGAGGTCGTCGGAGCCGTGCGCCAGCAGGTGGGGGAGGACCAGGTCGTCGTGGAGGTGGAACGCCAGGCCCACCGACAGATGGTTGCTGCGGGCGAATTCCTCGTCGAGGACGGATCGGAAGCGGTAGTCGGGCATGCCGGCACCGCCGAACTCCTCGGGAACCGCCAACCCGAGGAGGCCCTGCTCCCCGGCGGCCGTCCATACCGACCGGTCCATCATGTGCTGCCTGTCCCAGTCCGCGTAGTGCGGAGCGACGGCGCGCTCGTTGAACTCGCGGGCGACGTCGCGGAAGAGCTCGTGATCCTCGTCGAACACTGTGCGTTCCATGGTGGGTCCTTCGGTGCTCTCGGCCGCCGGAACCGCAGGCCTGTGCAGGCTGCGTCCGGAAGGCGTGGGCGTACGGGGTCCGAAAAATGCGGATGCCGCCCCGGATGATCTCCGGGACGGCATTCGTGGTCAGGAGTCATCCTGACGACTGAGGGTGAGTAACGGGGGTTGAACCCGCGACCTCCTGGACCACAACCAGGCGCTCTGCCAACTGAGCTATACCCACCATGTGCTTCGCTGTCCGGCCCGGCGAGAACCTCCGTCCGGGCTGTCTGCGAAAGGCAGCGGATACAAGTTTACACACTTTTCGGAGTGCTCCGGACAGTGCCTGCCGACGCCGGGTCGACGCCGGTTGGCGGGGTCAGGACACGATGCTGCGGGCGATCGCCTTGCTGGTGGCCGAGTCGGGTCCGGGTGCGGGAACGAAGACGGCCGCCCGGTAGTAGCGCAGCTCCCGGATGGAATCCTCGATGTCCCCCAGGGCGCGGTGGCCGCCTGTCTTGGCCGGCGACTGGAAGTACGCGCGGGTGTACCAGCGGCGGGCCAGCTCCTTGATCGTGGACACGTCGATGATCCGGTAGTGCAGATGATCGGTCACGAGGGGCATGTCGCGCAGGAGGAAGTTCCTGTCCGTGCCGACCGAGTTGCCCGCGAGCTGGGCCTTGCGGGGCTCGGGGACGTGGGTCCGGATGTAGTCGAGGACCTGCTGCTGCGCGTCCTCCATGCTGATGCCGCCGTCGAGCTCCTCGAGGAGACCGGAGGTGGTGTGCATGGTGCGCACGAAGTCGCCCATCTGCGCGAGCGCCTCCGGCGCCGGCTTGATCACGACGTCCACACCATCGCCGAGGATGTTGAGCTCGGCGTCCGTGACGAGCACGGCGACCTCGATCAGCGCGTCGTTCATGAGGTCCAGGCCCGTCATCTCGCAGTCGATCCAGACGATGTGTTCATTCGATATCGGCATCCGACCAATGTACCGTCCGCCGCCCACGCGCTTCGCAGAGGCGCGGGTCGGTCCGCGGGAGAGGCAAGGCACGCCCCGTGACGGGCAGCCGGAGTGGCAGCGGACCAGACCGCTTTTGGCCGTCGGGCACAGGACGAGGCCCCCTGTCGCCGCGCCGCCGTGGACGGCGGCTACCGGACCCGGGGCGTCACCCGATGCTAATATTCGAACAGTTCGCTCAGGGCTGCGGGGAGATCTGGGTAACCCTGCTGCTTCCGGTACGGGCACCGATGTGCCCCGCGCCAGGCCGTCGCCGGCCGGCCGCCTGAGGACATGGGCGTTCGACGCCGACTCATGCCTGCCGACGATTGGATCCCCCAGATGCCCGCCCAGCTCCCCGCACTGCAGGTCGAGACGCAGCCGGGTCCCAACCGGCCGAACGTCGCGATCGTGCAGGGGTTCGTCGGGTCGCTGCTGATGTGGATGGGCTCCCTCGGCGTCGGATGGCTGTCCCTCGCGTCGGTGGAACTCCGGCGCAACCCCGTCATCATCTGGCTGCGCTTCGAACCGGTGGGTGCGGTGCTCTCGGTCCTGCTCCTCGCGCTCGGCGGGATGCTGCTGATCCGCGCCTGGCTGCGCCTGGGGCAGCGATTGAACGGGTGGTCCGAGGAGACGCGTCCGTACGTGCTCAAGGCGATCGTCGCCTGGACCGTCCCGCTCGCGGCGTCTCTGCCCCTCTTCAGCCGCGACGTCTTCGCCTACATCGCCCAGGGCCAGGTCATGATCGCCAAGCTGAATCCCTACCGGGACGGCTACTCCCAGATCTCCAACTATCTGCAGATCGGTGCGGACGACCTGTGGGCGCAGAGTCCGACCCCCTACGGTCCGGTGTTCCTGTGGATCGAGGAGGGCATCGTCCGGGTCACGGGCGGCTATCCGGACACGTCGATCATCCTGTTCAGGGTGGTGGCGCTGTTCGGCGTCGCGCTGTGCATCTATTTCGTCCCGAAGCTCGCGGCACTCCACTCCATCAACGCGACCCGCGCCCTGTGGCTCACCGTCGCCAATCCGCTCTTCCTCATCAATTTCGTCGCCGCCATCCACAACGACTCCCTGATGATCGGACTGGCGCTGGCCGGGCTGTACTTGTGCGCGACGAAGCGACCCCTGCTCGGGATCCTCCTCATCACGCTGTCCGTCGGCGTCAAGCCGATCACCCTCATCTTCCTGCCCTTCGTCGGGCTCATGTGGGCAGGCAAGGGTGCCTCCTGGCCGCGGAAGTTCCTCTACTGGTTCATGACGGCCGGACTGTGTCTCGGCATCCTCTGGATCATGGGGCTCATCAACACGTTCGGCTTCGGCTGGGTCGGCGCGCTCAGCACTCCGGGAAGCGTCTGGATCTGGTACGCACCCGTCGGTTTCATCGGGCTGGTGATCGCCACCCTCGGCAACGCCGTCGGCCTCAACGGGTGGGACCTCGCCAACGCCTTCCACACCCTTGCGCGCATCGCCTCGCTCGTGATCATCGCGATACAGGTGTTCCGCGGGGACCACAGCCGGCTCGTCCGGCGACTCGCGTTCGCCTTCGCCGCCATCGTGCTGCTGGCCCCCATGATCCAGTCCTGGTACGTCGTGTGGCTGATTCCTCTGTTCGCCGTGACCGGCATCCGGGACGACTGGCAGGTCAAGTTCCTCTACTTCACGGTGGCGTTCTTCATGGTGTACGCCATCTCGGACCAGCTCGACATCTTCCCCTACTTCGACCTCAGCTTGACGGTGGCGCGGCAGGTGGCGGCGGTCGTCGCTCTCGGGTTCGCGCTGTACCTCGTGTTCCTGGACCGCAGCACCAAGGTGCTCTTCCGACGGCGGTACAGCCCCCTTGCCCCGGGTCAGCTGCACTGATCCGACGTCGGCCGGCGTGTCGAGGCGGGATGGATCCGGGGGTGCGCAAGCGGGGGAGGCGCGGAACGGCGATACTGGACCGATGACCGATACAGGAACGACGGCGTACAGCGGCGAGTACGAGATCAGCGAGTGGGTCGCGGAGCCGTACTCCGAACCCGGAAGCACCGGCGAGCTCTCCCGCGTGCGGGCCGCGAAAGTGTTCGAGGGTGAAATCAGCGGAACGAGCACGGCCGAGCTGCTGATGGCCGGGAACGACGTCGGAGCCGGCTACGTGGCCTCCGAGCAGTTCATCGGCTCGATCGGCGAGCGGACGGGCGCGATGACCGTGCAGCACTGGGGGGTCGCTGAGGGTGCCGACGCTGCGAGCTCCGGCCACATCATCCCGGGATCCGGTACGGACGGGCTGCGGGGCATCTCCGGGAAGGCCGTCTACTCGCAGGACCCTGACGGCCAGCACCGCCTCGAACTGCGCGTGACCTTCGCGGCCGCCGTCGACGACGAATGATGTCGTTGCAGCCCGGTCGCGGCAGGCCCATGACCATGGACCCCGAGCGGCCCGGGGCAGCCATAGTAAACTCGGGGTACTGCCTCCGTAGCTCAGGGGATAGAGCAGGGGCCTTCTAATCCTCTGGTCGCAGGTTCGAATCCTGCCGGGGGCACTTCGGGGCCGGGCGCGCGCGTCCGGCCCTTGCCATGTCCTGGTGGGGACGCCTTCGCTGCCGGCCGGGTCCCTCCGACCGGATGGATCGTGGGCTACGGCCGGTTCCCGGCGTCGAAGCGCTCGTCGTACACCCTTCCCGCCTCGCGCAGCAGCTGATCGCTGATGCGCCCGAGGGGCACCACGTCCGTCAGCAGCGGCTCGCAGTCCGGTCCGCGCCCGATCGGCGTCCCGGTGAGGATCCAGGCGTACCGCTCCTCCTGCTCGGCGAGATGCCGGTACTGGCAGATCTGCCGTGCGAGCCAGTCCTCCAGGGGGCGCGTCCACCAGTCCTCCGGGGTGAGCGGGTTGACCGAGAGCCCGGGCAGCGTCAGGCCGCTCTCCCCGTCCCTGCTCGTGGATGTCCTGTCCGCGGCGAAACCGCACGAGTAGCGGAGATAGACGGGACCCGAGTCCTCGACCACCCTGCCGAGATGCTCGAGGCTGTCGACGACCCTCTCCTCCGTCCTGGCGTCGGAGCCGGCGTGGGCGGCGTCAGGTGCAGGAGGGTGGGTGCTGTCCACGGATGCTGCGGTGTTCATGCCTCCACGGTAGGAAGCCGGTCGCCGGCCGTTCAACACGTCGCTCCGACCCCAGAATGACTTCCACGGCGTGGATCGATGGGCTAGGAAGCATCGGCGACTGTTGACCGCCCCGGTTATCAACATAGCGCTCGCCGCTCCCCGACGGCATGGCAGATCGTCCCACACTGAACCCGGGCCGGGTGCCCGGCACTTCACCTCAACCGAAGGGAACACCATGACCGACATCATCACCGTGCGGGGCTACGTCGCTACCGAGGTCCGTCTGACCCTGGCGCAGAGCGGGCTGCCCATCACGGGCTTCCGGATCTGCTCCACGGAACGACGCTTCGACAGGGAGACGGGCGCCTGGGTGGACGGCCACACGAACTGGTACTACGTCTCGATGTTCCGCCAGCTCGCCACCAACGCCGGCGCGAGTATCAAGAAGGGCGACCGCGTCATCGTCAGCGGTCGCCTCAAGGTCCGTCCCTGGATCAACGCCGACGGCCGCACGGGAATGTCGGTCGAGATCGATGCCGATACGGCAGGCCACGACCTCATGTGGGGTACGGCGAACTTCAGGCGGACCAGCGCCGACCGGAGCGATTCCCCCGCCGGGGTCGAGGACCCGCGGACGGAGGACACCGCGGACCAGGACGGCGCCGGGGCGCTGCCGGACGGCGTCGATCCCGTGACGGGGGAGCTGTTCGACCCGGCGACGGAACCCGATGCGACGGACGGTGCGGGGGATGGTGCGGCGCCCACGGACAGCCGCACAGCGAGCGACGACCTCGTCGACGCGACGTCCGTGCCGTTCTAGGGACCGTCTCCGCTGCGGGAGAGCGGCCGTCGGTCCGGCGCATGGCAGGATGAGGGCGTGAGCCGCCGCCTCCCGATCAGACCGCCGTCCGCGCTGTGGCGCATTCTCACGGTGTCGGCGGCACTCTCCGTAGGTGTCACCTCCTGCACCGCCTCGCCCGATCCGGACGCCGGGCCGATCAGCAGCCCGGCATCGGACGCAGCGGAGGGCACGCCGACGCCCGGCGCTCCGGCGAGTGCGCCGTCCGACGGTTCCACCTCCGACAGTTCCACGTCCGACGGTTCCACATCCGCGGTGCCTTCGCCGGAGGGGACGAGCCCCACGGCGACGGAGGGCGGGGACGCCATGGGTGTCGCGGAAGCCGTCAGGTCCTCCCTGCAGGCACTCGCCGACGGCCAGGACTCGGTGACGCGGGACCAGGTACGCGCGGCGATCGAGCGGGGCTTCGCCGACGAGGGGGCCGTCCCGGAGCGGATCGAGGTGTCGGTCGACCGGACCCCCACAGGTCTCGACGTCGACGCCATCCAGGCGGCCGGTCTCATCGGGGACCGATGCGTCGTGGGGGAGGTGCGCGAGGGCGCCGTCTCGGCGGTCGTGCTGCCGGTCCTCGCCACGGGCCTCTGCTTCGTCGGGGATCAGCGCTGACCTGCTGAGGCCCTCTGCAGGTCATGGTGGACCGGCCATGGCGCGGAGAGGTCCCGTCGAGTGGGAGAACTCGCCCGGCACGCACTAGCCTTAGGACCATGGCGGAATTTATCTACACAATGACCAAGGCCCGCAAGGCCGTTGGCGACAAAGTAATCCTCGACGATGTCAGCATGTCCTTCTTCCCTGGTGCGAAGATCGGCGTCGTGGGCCCGAACGGTGCCGGTAAGTCCACCATCCTGAAGATCATGGCCGGCATGGACACCCCCTCGAACGGTGAAGCCCGCCTGTCACCGGGCTACAGCGTGGGGATCCTCCTGCAGGAGCCTCCGCTCAACGAGGAGAAGACCGTCCTCGGCAACGTCCAGGAGGGCGTGGGCGAGATCTACGGCAAGATCCAGCGCTTCAACGAGATCTCCGACGAGATGGCGAACCCGGACGCGGACTACGACACACTGCTGGACGAGATGGGCAAGCTGCAGGAGGCCATCGACGCCGCGGACGCATGGGACCTCGACTCCCAGCTCGAGCAGGCCATGGACGCTCTTCGCTGCCCGCCGCCGGACGCGGATGTCACCGTCCTCTCCGGTGGTGAACGTCGACGCGTAGCGCTGTGCAAGCTGCTGCTCCAGAAGCCCGATCTTCTCCTGCTCGACGAGCCGACCAACCACCTGGACGCCGAGAGCGTGCTGTGGCTCGAGCAGCACCTGAAGTCCTATGCCGGTGCCGTCCTGGCCGTGACCCACGATCGCTACTTCCTCGACCACGTGGCCGAGTGGATCGCCGAGGTGGACCGCGGCCACCTCTACCCCTACGAAGGCAACTACTCGACCTACCTCGAGAAGAAGCGTGCGCGTCTCGAGGTCCAGGGCAAGAAGGACCAGAAGCTGTCGAAGCGCCTCTCCGAGGAACTCGAGTGGGTCCGCTCGAACGCCAAGGGACGCCAGACGAAGTCGAAGGCGCGTCTCAACCGCTACGAGGAGATGGCCGCGGAGGCCGACCGCACCAGGAAGCTCGATTTCGAGGAGATCCAGATCCCGATGGGCCCACGTCTCGGGAGCCAGGTCATCGAGGCGCACAACCTGAAGAAGGGGTACGACGACCGCGTCCTCATCGACGGGCTGTCCTTCTCCCTCCCGCGCAACGGCATCGTGGGAGTCATCGGCCCCAACGGCGTCGGCAAGACCACGCTGTTCAAGACCATCGTGGGGCTCGAGGAGCTCGACGGCGGAGAGCTGCGCATCGGTGATTCCGTGAAGATCTCCTACGTCGACCAGTCGCGTGGCGGCCTCGATCCGAACAAGTCGCTCTGGGAGGTAGTGTCCGACGGACTCGACTTCATCCAGGTCGGGCAGGTCGAGATGCCGTCGCGGGCCTACGTCTCGGCATTCGGCTTCAAGGGGCCCGACCAGCAGAAGAAGGCGGGCGTCCTCTCCGGTGGTGAGCGCAACCGGCTGAACCTCGCCATGACCCTGAAGCAGGGCGGAAACCTCCTGCTCCTCGACGAACCGACCAACGACCTCGATGTCGAGACGCTCTCGAGCCTCGAGAACGCCCTGCTGGAGTTCCCCGGTTGTGCCGTCGTGGTCTCGCACGATCGCTGGTTCCTCGACCGCGTGGCGACGCACATCCTGTCCTACGAGGGCACGGAGGAGGACCCCGACAACTGGTACTGGTTCGAGGGCAACTTCGACGCGTACGAGCAGAACAAGGTGGAGCGTCTGGGCGCCGATGCGGCGAAGCCGCACCGGGTCACGCACCGCCGCCTGACGCGCGACTGACGGACATCCCCGACTGCGGTCGGGCGTGTACACAGCTCGGACGGCGTCGCGCGTGGACGATCGCTGACGACGAGGGGCCCGGCCGATGACCGGGCCCCTCTTCCGTCCCCGGGCGACGCGCCGGTCCGGACGGCTGACCCACCACGACCTGGCCGGGTGGTCAGTCCCGCGGGATGCGGACCATGCCCTCCTGCGCCACACTGGCCACGAGTTCGCCGCCCCGGTTGTAGATGCGGCCGGCGGCCAGCCCCCGCGCACCGGACGCACTCGGCGAACTCTGCACGTAGAGGAGCCAGTCGTCGACCCTCACCGGTCGGTGCCACCACATGGCATGGTCGAGGCTCGCCACGCTCATGCCGGGCTGGATCCAGCTGAGCCCGTGCGGCCGCAGGATCGATTCGAGCAGGGTGTAGTCGCTCGCGTAGGCGAGGGCGGCGCGGTGCAGGTCGGGATCGTCCGGCATCGGTCCGAGGCTGCGCATCCAGACAGCGTTCCGCGGCTCCTTCGAGCCCTCATTGGTGAGATAGAGGGGCGCGTCGATATGCCGGATGTCGAAGGGGCGCTCGTAGGCCCAAGCCCGCGCGACCGGATGGTCGAACCCGCCGAGGAGGTCCGCCGTTGTGGGCAGGTCCTCCGGATCGGGTACGCCGGCCGGCATGGGATCCTGGTGCACCACGCCGTCGTCGGGCTCCTGGAAGGACGCGATCATGGACAGGATGGGGACGCCGTTCTGGTAGGCGTGGGTGCGACGGGCGGAGAAGGAGCGTCCGTCCCTCAGGCGCTGGACCCCGAAGGTGATGGGCTTGTCGGCGTCCCCGGCACGCAGGAAGTACCCGTGCATCGAGTGGACGTCGCGCGTCGGTTCGACGGTGCGCATGGCGGCGACCAGGGACTGCGCGAGGACCTGGCCGCCGAACACCCTGCGGCTGGGCTGCCGTGCCGAGGTGCCGACGAAGATCTCCTCGTCCGTCTGGGCACCCTCGGCCGGGCTCAGGTCGAGCAGATCGAGGAGAGCCGCCGTGGGATCCGTCACGGAGTCCGACGACCCCGCTGGGTTGTCCTCTCCGGGCGACTCCGACGCGCCGGACGGTCCTGCCGCTCGCGGTGCGGTCGCGCGAGGCCGGTGTTCTGCCATGGTTCGGGGTCTCCTCGGGGACGGGTGCTGTGGGAGCGAAGGCTCCCTGACGTCTTCTGACAGTAGACGCCGACCCTGCAGCGCTCAACACGGCTGCTTGCCCTCCGGCCGTCGCCGTGGCCGACGCCCGCGGATTGGATTCGGTGTGGCTGCCTTTGCGAGGATGAGGTCATGTCCACGGTCCACACCCTTCCCCTCCACCTGCGCTTCGGCGACGAGGACTCCTACGGCCACGTCAACAACGTGCGCTACTTCCAGTTCCTCGAGGACGCCCGCGTGCAGCTCATGAGCCGTCCGGCCGGCGGGCTCTCCTTCATGGACACCATCGACCCGGACCACTACACACTCGTGGGCCGGCAGGAGATCGAATACCTCGCGCCCCTCAACTTCAGCACGGTCCCGGCGGCCGTGGATCTCTGGACCACAGCGGTCGGGGTGTCCAGCTTCGACCTCGGCTACGCGGTGCGGGACCGCATCGAGTCGGCGGGGAGTGTCACCAGTGCCATCGCAGCAACCACCATGGTTCTCGTGAGTCGCAGCACGGGCCGGTCGGTCCGCCTGTCCGGGACCCAGAAGGACATCCTCGGATCGTGGCAGGGCGAGCCCGTCCCCTTCCGCCGTGCGCGGACCAGGTAGCGACGTCGTGTCCGATCCCGTGCTCCGATTCGCCGACATCCCGACGGTTGCCGATTTCCGCACATTCACCGCACGGGCCAGGGCGAACGACGACGGCGGCATGCGCCTGGTCGTCTCGGGTCCTGTCCTCGCCGCGTACGTCCGCACCCTCGGCCCGACCGTCCTCGGCGAGGCGTTACCCACGGTCCTCGGCCTGAGGACCATGGCGCTCGATGCCGCCGAGCCTCCGGTCGGTCCGGTGGACACGACCGTCGCGCTCGGGTCGGTGCTCGACCGCCTCGCCCGGATGCAGGACGGCGACCTGGCGTTCACCCTTCCCACGGTGACGGTCACGGAGGCCTGGGCGGGCGTCCTGCCTCCGCGATCGGGCTGGACGCTCGTCGGCTCGGTCCCCAACAGCTTCCTGGAGCAGGCTGCACGTGACGGTATCGGCGAGGTGGCCAGAAGCCTTCCCGACCGGGCAGGGGCACCCGTCGTGAGCAGCGTCCGCGCCGCGGTGTGGGGCCGGGAGCTCGACGGTGTACCGGGATCGGTCGCCGCGGGAGCGGCGTTCGGTGCGTTCAGCCTCGGCTTCCTCGATCCTGCGGGCGACGCGACGGTACACACGAACGGTCGTTGGTCCCGCGTGAGCACGACCCGCGGCCACATCCTGGTCCGGGCCGCAGCGCTCTTCTGACCGGGCGTCGGGAGCGGGAGCCAGGCTGCAGGGGCGCGCGCCTGCGTAGGCGCCGCTCACAAGGGGGCACCTCCGGCACAACATGCACCCGTGGCAAGCGGCGGCCCGCGTCATAACCGGCCCAGGCGCTGTCACGCAGTGTCAGGCGACGCGACGTAGTGCCGGACCGGGTCCTTCGGGGGCCGCCGCCGGGCGCGACGACGAAAGGCGCTTCTCGGCCGCTGTGTGTGGGGAGGGGGGGTACTGTCAGTCGGCTGCGTTGACCATCGAGTGGGCGGCCCGGTCGAGGTAGTCCCACAGGGTGGCCTCGTGCAGCGGAGCGAGGTCGAGCGAGTCGACCGCCGACCGCATGTGCTGGAGCCAGTGGTCCCGTGCCTCGGGCCCGACGCGGAACGGCATGTGCCGCATGCGCAGCCGCGGGTGGCCGCGTTGCTCGCCGTAGGTTTTCGGACCGCCCCAGTACTGCTCGAGGAACAACAGGAGCCGCTCCTTGGCGGGTCCGAGGTCCTGCTCCGGGTACATCGGACGGAGGACCTCGTCCTCGGCCACGCCGTCGTAGAACGCGTCGACGAGGCGCACGAACGTCGGATGGCCACCGATGGCGTCGTAGAAGTTCTCCGTGTACTCGGGCTGGCTGAAGGTCTGCCCGGCTGCGACCAGCCGCTCGACCGGGAGGGCGGCCCGACCGCCGGCCGACGGAGAGAGAGGCACGGACGTCGGGGATCCCTGCGGGCGCCCGTCCGACTGGCGTCCTTCCGGCTCCGGTAGGCCTGGTCGGCGCGGCTCCTGCCCGTTCGGCTCCGGCGGAGGCGACGCGGGGTCCGGACCGGCCGGCTCCGCACCTGCCGGCGGCTCGGCGACGCCGTCGGGCGTCGGGCCGCTCATGCCCGACCCTCCGGTGAGGAGGCCGCCGGAGGGGCGGCGAGGGTTGCGGGTGAGGAAGCCGCAGGAGCGGCAGCAACGGCGGCCGGCGAGGACGCAGGGGCGGTACCGGGGGAAGCCGTGGCGGGAGCAGGGGCAGGCGCCGCGTCGGCGGCAGGGGAGACCGGGGGATCGGCGGGAGGTGCCACGTAGTCGCCCTGCGAGCGGTTGCCCACTTTGGTGATGTCGCCGTTGCGGACGTACCAGATGGCCCCGTCCTCGTCGATCATGCGGGTGATGCGCAGACCGAGCGACTGGACGACACCGACGGTGTCGCCCACCTCGATCGTGTCACCGATCCCGTATTGGTCCTCGATGGTGATGAAGAACCCCAGGAAGGCGTCGCGGATGACTTCGCGGGCGCCGAAGCCGATCGCGATCCCCACGATCCCCACGCTCGCGAGGATCGGGCCGATGTTGAAGCCCAGCGTGTCGATGGCCATGAGGATCGCCACGATCGCGATGGTGCCGGCGGTGACGCTGGAGAGGAGGCCGCCGATCGTCTCGGCCCGCTGCACGCGGCGCGCACTGTCGAAGGGTCTGAGGGCCGGCTGGGCCCATTTGAAGTGCGGCTTCTTGAAGACGCTGTACCCGTTCTGCACCCGGGTGACGGCCCGGGTGATCAGGTAGCGGACCACGAGCCAGAGCAGCAGCGCGCCGATCAGGACGATCAGGGCGCCGAGGATCTGGCCGCCGTAGCCGAGGGAGGGGAGGAAGGTCATGGAATCGCTTTCGAGCAGGCGGCGCGTGGTCCGCCCGGAGGGGTAGGCGCGGGGTGCCTTAACAGGCTACAGCCGCGCCACGGCCCATCCGCGACGGCGGCCCGGTCGGCGGTCGCCCGCTCCTACACCGCACCAGCCGGTCCTGAGGAGGTCGGTTCGTGATGGACGGGGAACGAGACCGACCGCGCGATGAAGCACAGGCGGTTCGCCTCGGCGTGCAGGGAGTCCGCCAGTGGGGTGTGGTCGGCATCGGCGAGTTCCACATGCGGTCGGAGGATGATCGCGGTGAATTCCCCGCTGCCGTCGCGGTTGAGCCGCATGGTTCCTTCGGGAGTGTCCGAGTAGGCGGTGACCACCACTCCTGCCTTCACCGCCACATGGAGGTAGGAGAGCATGTGGCACTGCGCGACGGCGGTCAGCAGGAGCTGCTCCGGGTTCCAGCGGTCCCGGGACCCGTGGAAGGTGGGATCGGCCGTGCCGAGCAGCAGGCCCGGTCCGTCCACCTCCACCTGGTGGTCCCGGCTGTAGGAGCGGTAGCCGGAGGTACCCGGACCGAGGTTGCCCGTCCAGCGGAGGCGGGCGGAATAGCGGTGTTCCTGCAGGTTCATGGTCCGACCCTAGTCCGCCGTCCTCGCGCCCGCCCACCTGCGCCCCTGCCCGCGGTACGGGGGACGCCTGCCCTGCGTCACCGGGCCTCACACGTGAACGGGGAGGACCGGTCCGGTCCTCCCCGTTCACGGGATACACGGCCACGAGGGAACGCGACCCGCGTCGTGACTACCTGTCGGCCGCCTGAGCATTCAGCGCCCGGACCACGCCGTCACGGCTCTCGAGCACGAGTCGCCGCAGCGAGGGTGATGCGTCGCCGAGCTCGGCGAGGAAGGCGTCGGTCCGGTCGAGGGTGTCCTGGGTGGTCAGCAGCGACGGATAGAGCCCGACGACGATCTGCTGGGCGATCTCGTGCGTGCGGGTTGCCCACACGTCCTGGATCGAGGCGAAGTACCGGTCGGCGAACGGCTCGAGCAGCGAGCGGTCGTGCACCCGGGTGAAGCCGGAGATCATCGAGCGCTGCGTGGCGTTCGGCAGGTCGGTCGACTCCACGAGGGCCGACCACGCGGCGTCCTTCGCGGCTGCGGTAGGGAGAGCCGCCGTGGCCGCTGCAGCGGCCAGCTCGCCCGTCGCCGTCGAATCACGTCCGAGTTCGGCCTCGATCTCCGCGGTCCCGTAGCGGCCGCCGACCACGAGGCTCGTCACCAGTTCCCAGCGGAGGTCCTGGTCGACGGTGATGCCCTCGGGCACGGTGTCTCCCGTCAGCATCGCCTCGACGGTGTCGAGGTGCGCCGACGTTCGGGCGTGGGAGGAGAACGCGCGGGTGAACTGCAGCTGGGCATCGGACCCCGGATCGGCGGCCAGGGCGAGCTCGAGGAGGCTGTCCGCCGCGGCATCGCCCATCGCCTCCCTGTCCTCAGGCGTGACGTAGAAGGTCAGGGTCGAGGCGAGCTGGCGCAGCAGGACGAGCACCACCGACGAGTCCGATTCCGCACCGATGTTCTGCAGCACGAGCTCCACGTAGTCGCGGGCGGGGGTCTCGCCGTCACGGGCGGCATCCCAGGCGGAGGCCAGCACCAGGGTCCGGGGGAGCGAGTCCCTGAAGTCCTTGACGTGGCGGACCGAGGTGCGCAGCGATGCCGGGTCGAGGCGGATCTTGGCGTAGGCCAGGTCGTCGTCGTTCAGCAGGACAAGCGCCGGCTGCCGCTGTCCGACGAGCTCGGGTACCTCCGTGCGCTCGCCGTCGACGTCGAGCTCCACCCGGTGCACCCGCACGAGCGCACCGTCGTCATCGTGATCGTAGAGGCCGACGGCGAGGCGGTGCGGTCGGATGGTGGGGAAGGCCTCGATGGCACTCTGCACGACGGCGAACGAGCTGAAGGCGCCGTTCCCGTCCGTCTCGAACTCGGGACGCAGGGTGTTGACGCCCGCAGTCTCGAGCCAGAGGGCGGACCACTCCTTCAGGTCCCGGCCGCTGGCGGCCTCGAGCTCGGAGAGGAGATCCGCCAGTTCCGTGTTCCTCCAGGAGTGCTTCGCGAAGTACTGGCGGACACCCTGCATGAACTCCTCCTGGCCCACCCAGGCGACGAGCTGCTTGAGCACCGAGGCGCCCTTCGCGTAGGTGATGCCGTCGAAGTTGACCTGCACGTCCTCGAGGTCGTTGATCTGCGCCACGATCGGGTGGGTGCTCGGCAACTGGTCCTGCCGGTACGCCCAGCCCTTCTCGAGGATGGCGAAGGTGGTCCACGACTGCGTGAACTCGGTGGCCTCCGCGGCGGCCAGCGTGGACATGAACTCGGCGAAGGATTCATTGAGCCAGAGGTCGTTCCACCATCGCATCGTGACCAGATCACCGAACCACATGTGGGCCAGTTCGTGGAGGATCGTGATGGCGCGGCGCTCGACGGTGGCGTCGGGCACACGGGAGCGGAACACATAGGTCTCGACGAAGGTGACGGCTCCGGCATTCTCCATGGCGCCCGCGTTGAACTCGGGGACGAACAGCTGGTCATACTTCTCGAACGGATAGGGAGCGCCGAACTGCTCCTCGTAGAACGCGAAGCCCTGCCGTGTCAGCGCGAAGATGTTCTCCGCGTCCATGTACTGCATGAGGGACTTGCGGGCGAAGACGCCGAGCGGGATGGTGCGGCCGTCGGAACTCGTCAGCTCGCTGCGCACGGACTGGTAGGGGCCGGCGATCAGGGCCGTCACGTACGAGGACATGACCGGGGTCGGTTCGAAATACCAGGTGGACGCCGCCCCGCCGTCGGCGGCGGACACCGCCTGGACAGGCTCCGGGGTGGTGGAGTTCGAGATGACGTCCCAGTGCGACGGCGCCGTGACCGAGAAACGGAAGGTGGACTTGAGGTCCGGCTGCTCGAAGACGGCGAAGACCCGGCGGGAATCGGGGACCTCGAACTGCGTGTAGAGGTACACCTCCCCGTCCACCGGGTCGGTGAAGCGGTGGAGTCCCTCGCCCGTGTTCATGTAGGGCATGTCGGCCTCGACGACAAGCCGGTTGCTCGCGGACAGCGACGGCAACTGGATGCGGACGCCGTCGGCCACCTCGGCGGGGTCGAGGCTCACACCGTTGAGCTCGACGCGGTGGACGGTCTCCGTCACGGCGTCGATGAACGTCGATGCGTCCTGCTGCGCGTCGAAGGCGACCACGGTCGTCGACCGGAAGAGGCGATCGCCGCGGGTCAGGTCGAGGGTGACCTCGTAGGAGTGGACGGTGAGCAGATCGGCGCGCGTGCGTGCTTCATCGCGCGTCAGGTTCAGACCGGGCAAGGATCGCCTCCAGGGTGGGGTACGGGTACGGCGCGTGTGATGCGGGTTACGCTGCGCTCCGATTCTCTCACTCCGGCGGTGAGGTCGCGCGCGTGGTCGCCCCGGCCGGCGGCGCACTAGGCTGGCATCGTCCCACCTCCATCGCCGGGACCTCTGCCCGGTCGCCGCCGGGCGGTCCGGCGCCCTCCAGAAGGAACAGATCGCCATGCGCGTCCACCTCGCCACCGACCACGCCGGCATGGAGCTCAGTGCCCACCTCCTCTCCCACCTCGTCCGGGCCGGGCACGAGGTCATCGACCACGGCCCGACGGCGTACGACCCGGAGGACGACTACCCCTCCTTCTGCATCGACGCGGCAGAGGCCGTCGTCGCCGACCAGGCGGCGGGCGTCGAAGCGCTCGGCATCGTCCTCGGGGGTTCGGGCAACGGCGAGCAGATCGCTGCCAACAAGGTGCGTGGGATCCGGGCGGCACTGGCGTGGAGCCTCGACACCGCCCGCCTCGCGCGGCAGCACAACGACGCCAACGTGGTGGCCGTCGGCGGGCGGCAGCACTCGGTGGACGAGGCGACCGCCATCATCGAGGCCTTCCTGGCCGAACCCTTCAGCGGGGCGGAGCGGCACAGCCGCAGGATCGCCCAGGTCACCCGCTTCGAGGAAACGGGCAGCGTTGCCTGAGGGCCACTCGGTCCACCGTCTGGCGAAGCAGTTCACCTCCGTCTTCACCGGTGCGCGGCTCGCCGTCTCCAGTCCGCAGGGTCGGTTCGCTGCCGGGGCGGAGCAGCTCGACGGCGCAACCCTCGTCAGCGCGCTCGCGCATGGCAAGCAGATGTTCCTGCGGTTCGACAACGACCGCGTCCTCCGGATCCACCTCGGTCTGTACGGCGCGTGGAGCTTCGGCGGGGACGCCACGTTCCGCGGAGCCTCGAGCATCGGCGCACCCCGCCGTGTGGGGGAGTCGGAGCAGCCGTCCGACGGCGGCCCGGCGGCCTATGCGGGACCACCGGACCCGGTGGGTGCGGTGCGCGTCCGTCTCGTGTCCGATCACGGCTGGGCCGATCTCCGTGGGCCGACGGCCTGCGAGGTGATCACCGCCGCGGAGGAGAAGGTGGCCCGGGCGAAGCTCGGCCCGGATCCGCTCCGACCCCGGCCGGACGGATCGGCCTTCGTCACGAAGGTCATGTCGAGCATCACGCCCGTCGGGATCCAGCTCATGAACCAGGCGGTCATCGCCGGGATCGGCAACATCTACCGCGCAGAGGTGCTGTTCCTGCAGGGCATCAACCCCTGGCGCCCGGGAAAGCAGCTGAGGGAGGACGAGGCCCTGGGGATCTGGGCCGATACCGTCCGGCTCATGAGGGACGGCGTCCGCGAAGGGCGCATCATCACGACGACGGTCGAGGCGCGGAACGGACGGCCGAAGCGATCCGCGCCCACCTACGTCTACAAGCGGACGGGCGAGCCCTGCCGTCGCTGCGGCACCGCGATCCTCAGCGCGGAGATGGCGGCCCGCACGGTCTACTGGTGCCCGTCCTGTCAGGCCGACTGACGCCGCGGGGATGCGGCTGAAGCGTCACGCGCAGCTTAAAGAGGAACACCCGGACCAGCGGGTCCGGGTGTCTGCCGTGTCGGGCTATGAGGGGATGACGGGAATCGAACCCGCGTAATCAGTTTGGAAGACTGAGGCTTTACCATTAAGCTACATCCCCGCAGCGGGCCCCTGGCGGAGCCCCGTGGAACGCCTACAACTACACCACAGCGGCCGCGCGATCACCAAATGTGCGAGCCGGCCGCAAAGATGCGTAGACTGACACTCGCACTTACGGGGTGTAGCTCAGCTTGGTAGAGCGCCTGCTTTGGGAGCAGGAAGTCGCAGGTTCAACTCCTGTCACCCCGACTCTGTCATGTGATGAGGAAAGTGCCTCCGCTGCAGAACCGAATCCAATCATCTCAGGAGTCCTACGCTGTGAAGAGCGCTGTTGAAACCCTTTCCCCCACCCGGGTGAAGCTGAACGTCGAGGTCCCCTTCGAGGAACTGAAGCCCAGCATCGACGAGGCCTACAAGACCATCGCCACCCAGGTCCAGGTTCCCGGGTTCCGCAAGGGCAAGGTTCCGCAGCAGCTCATCGACCAGCGCGTCGGCCGCGGCTACGTCATCGAGACCGCCGTCAACGACGGCCTGAACGGCTTCTACCAGAGCGCTGTGCAGGAGACGGGCATCCGTCCGCTCAGCCGGCCCGAGGTCGAGATCACCGAGGTGCCCGACCCGTCGAAGAAGGACGGCCAGCTGACCTTCACGGTCGAGCTGGACATCCGCCCCGAGATCGAGCTCCCCGACTACAAGGGACTCGAAGTCACGGTCGAGCCCGTCGAGGCGTCGGACGAGGACATCCAGAAGGCCATGGACGAGCTGCGCGGCCGCTTCGGCACGCTCACCGCCGTCGACCGCCCCGCGAAGGACGGCGACTTCCTCACCATCGACCTCACCGCATCGGTGGACGGTGACGAGGTCGACGCCGCCCAGGACCTCTCCTACCAGATCGGTTCCGGCACCATGCTCGAAGGCATGGACGAGGCGGTCACCGGCCTGTCCACCGACGAGGACGCCACATTCGAGACGACCCTGGCCGGTGGCGAGCACGCGGGTGCCGCGGCGCAGGTCAAGGTCGTCGTCAAAGCCGTCAAGGAGCGCGAGCTCCCCGAGGTCGATGACGAGTTCGCCCAGCTGGCATCGGAGTTCGACACGGCCGATGAACTGCGCGCCGACCTCGCCAAGCAGGCCTCCGAGTCGAAGCTCATGGACCAGGGCGTCGAGGCCCGCGACAAGGTGCTGGACCTGCTGGTCGAGCTCGTCGCCGTGCCCGTGCCCGAGAGCGTCATCGACGAGCAGCTCGAGCAGCACTTCAACGGTGAGAACGCCCACAGTGCCGGCGAGGACCACGACACGGAGGAGCACCGCGCGGAGGTGCGCAGCAACACCGAGCGCGCCTTCCAGAACGAGGTCATCCTCGATGCGGTCGCCGAGAAGGAAGAGGTCGGCGTCAGCCAGAGCGAGCTGATCGACTACATCGTCTCCACGGCCGGGCAGTACGGCATGGAGCCCAACCAGTTCGCCCAGATGCTGGACCAGAGCGGCCAGGTGCCGATGATCGTCGGCGAGGTGCGTCGTCGCAAGGCACTGGCCAAGGTCCTCGAGTACGCGACGGTCACGGACACCGACGGTGCGGCGATCGACCTGACCGAATTCGTCCGCCCGGCCGGCGACGAGCCCGAGACCATCGAGGTCGACGACGTCGACACCGAGCAGGGTGCGGTCGAGGACATCCAGGCCGACGAGACCGCGGACGCCGTCGAGGCCCCCGTCGAGGACGCCGCGCCCGCCGAGTCTGCCGAGGTCGTCGAGAAGCCCGCCAAGAAGGCACCGGCCAAGAAGGCTGCGCCCAAGAAGCCCGCCGCGAAGAAGCCGGCCGCCGAGTAGTAGCCACGCACCACCGTCAGCGGTGTCGCAGCCCCCGGGCAGCGGCACCGCTGCCGTGCTTAAGCCCTCGGCGAGCGGACGGAAGCCCTGGGCTAACGCGTTCCGGGGTTCGGCCGGGCGACCGTGCGCCGTCAGCGAACAGTTCACGGAGCGGGAGCAATTCGTCGCCGCAGCGGGTTAGTGTCCAAGGAGAGACAAACGGACGGGTCGGCCGACGAGGCAGCGGCCCGCCAGAGTGAGAGGTCAACCACATGGCAACCGAACCAAGTATCCCGAGCATGGCTGGTCCCGAGATGGGCGGTCGTGACGAGTACATCTACACGCGGCTCCTCAAGGAGCGCATCATCTGGCTCGGTTCCGAGGTCCGCGACGACAACGCGAACGCCATCTGCTCGCAGCTGCTCCTGCTGTCGGCGGAGGACCCCGAGCGCGACATCTTCCTCTACATCAACTCACCGGGCGGATCCGTGACCGCGGGCATGGCGATCTACGACACCATGCAGTTCATCCCGAACGACGTCGTCACCGTCGCTACGGGTCTGGCGGCCTCCATGGGACAGTTCCTCCTGTCCTCGGGCACCAAGGGCAAGCGCTATGCGACCCCCCACGCCCGGATCCTGATGCACCAGCCCTCCGGCGGCATCGGCGGAACCGCGACGGACATCCGCATCCAGGCCGAGCTGATCCTGCACATGAAGCGCGTCATGGCGGAGCTGACGGCCGAGCAGACGGGCCAGACCGTCGAGACGATCCTCAAGGACAACGACCGCGACAAGTGGTTCACGGCCAAGGAAGCCCTCGAGTACGGCTTCTTCGACCACATCTCCGCGCACTCGGGCTCCGTCGCCGGCGGCGGCGGCACCGAGCAGACCGCGTAGTCCGCTCCCAGCCCTCCACCAGTCGTCCTACAGGAGACACCATGAACCACGAATTCCAGGCAGCAGCGGGATCCACGGCGCAGAACCTGCCGACCAGCCGCTACATCCTCCCCCAGTTCGAAGAGCGCACACCCTACGGCTTCAAGCGCCAGGACCCGTACACCAAGCTCTTCGAGGACCGCATCATCTTCCTCGGGACGCAGGTCGACGACGCGTCGGCCGACGACGTCATGGCGCAGCTGCTCGTCCTCGAGTCCACGGACCCGGAGCGCGACATCACGCTGTACATCAACTCGCCCGGTGGGTCCTTCACCGCGATGACGGCGATCTACGACACGATGCAGTTCATCCGCCCCGAGGTGCAGACGGTCTGCCTCGGCCAGGCAGCCAGCGCCGCGGCGGTCCTGCTGGCCGCGGGCGCGCCCGGCAAACGCCTCGCCCTGCCCAACGCCCGCGTGCTGATCCACCAGCCGGCCCTGTCCGGTGGCCAGGGTGGGCAAGCCTCCGACCTCGAGATCCAGGCCAACGAGGTCATGCGCATGCGGACATGGCTCGAGGACACGCTGGCCCTGCACTCGGGCCGTACGCCCGAGCAGGTGAACCTCGACATCGAGCGCGACAAGATCCTCACCGCCGCCGATGCCGTCGCATACGGCCTGGTGGACGAGGTCCTCAACTCGCGGAAGATCACGCCGCCGAAGATCAACACCCCGTGATCCGGGCCTCCGTCCGGCTGTCCTGAGGGCAGCCGGTCGGAGCGCTCGAGGTCCGGGTCAGGACGGTCGAATGCCCGTGGCGCCGAACGGCACCACGGGCATTTTGATACCGGCTACCACAGGCATGTGGCCTAGAGTGGTGGTAGCAATCGCGTAATACCTAAGGGGATTGAACCATGGCTCGCATTGGTGAGAGCACCGATCTGCTCAAGTGCTCCTTCTGCGGGAAGAGCCAGAAGCAGGTACGCAAGCTCATCGCCGGCCCCGGCGTGTACATCTGCGACGAGTGCATCGACCTCTGCAACGAGATCATCGAGGAGGAGCTGTCCGAGGTGGCCGACCTCGGGACCTTCGAGCTCCCCAAGCCGCGGGAGATCTTCGACTTCCTGCAGGAGTACGTGGTGGGGCAGGAGCCGGCGAAGCGCTCCCTCGCTGTCGCCGTGTACAACCACTACAAGCGCATCCAGTCGGGCAGCGGCCCGCGTGCAGCGGGCACCCTGGCCGATGCGGCCGAGGCCGAGGACGTCGAGATCGCGAAGTCCAACATCCTCCTGATCGGTCCCACGGGCTGCGGCAAGACCTATCTCGCCCAGACCCTCGCCCGCCGCCTGAACGTCCCCTTCGCGGTCGCCGACGCGACGGCGCTGACCGAGGCGGGCTACGTCGGTGAGGACGTCGAGAACATCCTCCTCAAGCTCATCCAGGCGGCCGACTACGACGTCAAGAAGGCCGAGCAGGGCATCATCTACATCGACGAGATCGACAAGATCTCCCGGAAGAGCGAGAACCCCTCGATCACCCGGGACGTCTCGGGCGAGGGCGTCCAGCAGGCACTCCTGAAGATCCTCGAGGGGACGGTGGCGTCGGTGCCCCCGCAGGGTGGCCGGAAGCATCCCCACCAGGAGTTCATCCAGATCGACACGACGAACGTCCTGTTCATCGTCGCCGGCGCCTTCGCCGGACTCGAGGAGATCATCGGTTCGCGTGCCGGGCGGAAGGGCATCGGCTTCGGTGCTCCGCTGAGCTCCCTCAAGAACGAGGAGGCGAGTTACGGGGACGTGATGCCCGAGGACCTGCTGAAGTTCGGGCTGATCCCCGAGTTCATCGGTCGCCTGCCGGTCATCACCACGGTGACGCACCTCGATCGCCCGGCCCTCATGCAGATCCTCACCGAGCCGAAGAACGCGCTCATGAAGCAGTACCAGAAGATGTTCCTGCTCGACGGCGTCGAACTGGCCTTCGAGCCCAAGGCGCTCGAGGCCATCGCGGATCTGGCGCTCGACCGCGGGACCGGCGCGCGCGGCCTGCGCGCCATCATGGAGGAGGTCCTCCTGCCCGTGATGTTCGATCTCCCGAGCCGCGAGGACATCGCGACCGTGGTGATCACCGACGACGTCGTCGCCAAGCGCGCCGAACCGACACTCATCTCCCACGAGGTCGTGGCCAAGCGGCGGAACAAGTCCGCCTGACCCCTCTACGTGCGACGAAGGGCCCGACCTGATGGTCGGGCCCTTCGTGCGTCCCCTGCGCGGTACTCAGGCGTCGGCGGTCACCGCAGCCGCACCGGGGAGGTCCGAAGCGTCGTCGCCCGTGTCCGCACCCGGCACCATGTCTGCCGCGGGGTAGGACGGCGGGTGGACCGCGGCCATCTCCTCCATGACCCTGACCACCTGGCAGCTGTAGCCGAACTCGTTGTCGTACCAGACGTAGAGGACCAGGTAGGTGCCGTCGGCGATCGTGGCGAGACCGTCGACGATGCCCGCGCGCCGCGAGCCGACGAAGTCGGTGGACACGACCTCCGGACTGTCGATGTAGTCGACCTGCTTGCGCATGTCCGAGTGCAGGGACATCTCGCGCAGATAGGTGTTCACCTCCTCCTTGGTGGTCGCGTGCTCCAGCGTCAGGTTGAGGATGGCGATCGAGACGTCCGGAGTGGGTACGCGGATGGAGCTCCCGGTGAGTTTCCCGGCCAGTTCCGGCAGGGCCTTCGCCACAGCCGTCGCCGCACCGGTCTCGGTCAGCACCATGTTCAGCGCGGCCGAGCGCCCGCGGCGGTCACCACGGTGGAAGTTGTCGATGAGGTTCTGGTCGTTGGTGAAGGAATGGACGGTCTCGACATGTCCGTGGACCACCCCGAAGCGGTCGTTGATGGCCTTCAGCACCGGCGTGATGGCGTTGGTGGTGCAGGAGGCCGCGGTGATGATGCGGTCCTCCTTCCCGATGGCCGCGTGGTTGATGCCGTGCACGATGTTCTTCAGGTCCCCCTTGCCGGGCGCGGTCAGGAGGACCTTCGCGACCCCGGTGCTGCGCAGGTGCTGGGAGAGGCCGTCGACGTCACGCCACCGGCCGGTGTTGTCGACCACGAGTGCGTCGGAGATCCCGTACGCGGTGTAGTCGATCGAGGCGGGATCGTCGGAGTAGATGACCTGGATCCTGATGCCGTTGGCCGTGATGGTGTTCGCGGTCTCGTCCACCTGGATGGTGCCCTCGAAGGAGCCGTGCACCGAGTCGCGGCGCAGGAGGCTCGCCCGCTTGGCGAGGTCGTTGTCCGACCCGCGGCGCACGACGACGGCGCGCAGCCGCAGTCCGTGGCCGCCGCCGGCTTTCTCGATGAGCAGGCGCGCCACGAGGCGCCCGATGCGTCCGAACCCGTAGAGCACGACGTCGGTGCTGGTGCGCTCGTCGCGGCCGCCCTGTCCGACGATGCCCGCGAGCTCGGTGCGGACGAACTGCTCCAGTGATCGGCTGTCACCACCGGCGGCGGACCGGTCGTAGGCGAGCCTCAGCCGACCCAGATCGATCGCGGCAGCGCCGAGGTCCAGGTCCGCGAGCAGGCGCAGCAGCGGGGCCGTGTCCTCGAGCCGGAGTTCCTCCGTGGTGATCCGCCGGGCGAACCGGTGGGCCTTGAGGATGTTCATGGTCGATTTGTTGATGAGGCTGCGCCCGTGGATGCTCGTCACCACGTTGTTCCTGCGGTAGAGCTGCCCGATCAGCGGGATCATCGCCTCTGCCAGCGCCTCGCGTTCGAGCCAGGTGTCGTGATTCTCGGTCCCGTCGTGCTGCACAGCCGTATCCTCTTCTGCACCGGACGCACCGGCGCGGAGTCATCCAGCCCGATGGCGACGCAGGGATAGCGCCAGGCACCGTCGACTGGTCGTGTCCCTTCATTGAACCGCCTTCGGCGGCGGTGCACCAATCCGCGCGGAATATGGAGCGGAGGAGGCGGGTTGCACGAGAAAAGGCAACGGCCTTGATCCCGACCGAAGGAGAAGCGCATGAGCGAGTCAGCAACCGTGGAGAAGGCAGATTTCTGGTTCGACCCCCTGTGCCCGTTCGCATGGATCACCTCCCGGTGGATCGGCGAGGTGGAGCAGGTCCGGAACATCACGGTCGACTGGCACGTGATGAGCCTGTCCGTGCTCAACGAGGGTCGTGACCTCCCCGAGGAGTACCAGGCCATGATGCAGAAGGCGTGGGGGCCGGTGCGCGTCATCATCGCGGCCCGGGAACTCCACGGCGACGAGTACATCAAGAAGCTGTACGACGCGATGGGCACACGCATCCACATCGGCCAGGTCAAGGACTTCGACGTCGTGATCCGGGAATCGCTGGACGAGGTCGGTCTGCCCGCGGAGCTCGCGGCGTACGCCCACACCGACGAGTACGACACCCAGCTGCGCGCCTCGCACCAGGACGGCATCGACCGCGTGGGCGACGAGGTGGGCACGCCGGTGGTCGCCTTCAACGGGACCGCCTTCTTCGGGCCCGTCCTCACGAAGATCCCCCGGGGCGAGGCCGCCGGCCGGATCTTCGACGGCGCGCTGCTGATGGCCGAGTTCCCGGAGTTCTACGAGCTCAAGCGCTCACGCACGTCCAGCCCCTCGTTCGACTGATCCGTCCCGCCCGAGAGAAGAGACCCGTTCGACAGCGGGTCTCTTCTCTCGTTCCGGGGCGGCTACTCGGCCGGCTGCGGCACCAGCTCGACGTCGGACACGGTCAGTGCCCCCTCGCCTTCGGCGAGCCGGAGGTCCTTCGCGTTGCCGGCGGCCAGCAGGTCGGCGAGCCCGGCGCGGACCTGCTCCACCTGGGCGGCGGAGGCAGTGACCACCGCGGTCTCCACCTCGGTCCGCTGCTTCACCTTCGCCTCGGACTTCGCCTTCCGGATACCTCCCAGGGCCAGGGCCACGGAGGTCAGGACGGCAGGGTCGGCCGACGCCGGGAGACCGTCGAGGGCGTCCGCGGACGGCCAGGCCGCGCGGTGCACCGAGCCCTGGCGCCACCAGCTCCAGACCTCCTCGGTCGCGAAGGGCAGGAACGGCGCGAAGAGCCGGAGGAGGGCGTCCAGGGTCGTCGCGAGGGTGGTCTGCACGGACAGTGTCCCGGAGTCGTCGGCGTCGCCGTAGGCGCGGTCCTTGACCAGTTCGACGTAGTCGTCGGTGAACGTCCAGAAGAACGACTCCGTGAGCTGCAGCGCGCGGGCGTAGTCGTACTTCCCGAAGGCGGCCGTGGCCTGTTCGGTGACCGTCCGCAGCTGTGCCAGCAGCGACTGGTCGAGTGCGGTGGTCACGCGGTCCAGGGACCCTGCGCCGATCGAGGCCTCCGTGACGCCGAGGTTCAGCACGAACTTCGAGGCGTTGAGGAGCTTGATCGCCAGCCGGCGGCCGATCTTCATCTGGTTGACCTCGTACGCGGTGTCGGCACCGAGCTTCGCGGACGCAGCCCAGTAACGGACGGCGTCCGCCCCGAACTGCTCGAGGACGTCGGTCGGTACCACCACGTTGCCCTTGGACTTGGACATCTTCTTGCGGTCCGGGTCGAGGATCCAGCCGGAGAGCGCAGCGTGCTTCCAGGGCACCGAATCCTGGAGGGCGTCCGCACGGACGGCGGTCGAGAACAGCCAGGTACGGATGATGTCGTGTCCCTGGGGGCGGAGGTCGAAGGGGAAGACCTTGGCGAACAGGTCCTCGTCGCGCGCCCATCCGCCGACGATCTGCGGAGTGAGCGACGAGGTGGCCCACGTGTCGAGCACGTCGAGGTCACCGATGAAGCCGTTCGGCTGGTTCCGCGCCGACTCCTCGAAGCCGGGCGCGGGCTCGGCCGCCGGGTCCACGGGCAGCATGTCCATGGCCGGCACGATCGGGGCGTCGTACTCGGGTTCACCGTCGGCATCCAGGCGGTACCAGACGGGTACGGGCACGCCGAAGAACCGCTGGCGGGAGACGAGCCAGTCGCCGTTCAGGCCCTCGATCCAGTTCTCGTAGCGCGAGCGCATGAACGAGGGATGGAACTCGATCTCCCGCCCGCGCTGGATGAGCGCCTCGCGCTTGCCGGCGTCGCGGCCGCCGTTGCGGATGTACCACTGGCGGCTCGTGACGACCTCGAGCGGTTTGTCGCCCTTCTCGTAGAAGTTCACGGGGTGGGTGATCTTCTTGGGTTCGCCGTCGAGGTCCCCGCTCTCGCGGAGTATGCCGACCACGGCTTCCTTGGCGCTGAAGATGGTCTTCCCGGCCACCTGCGCGTAGTTCTCGCGGGCACGCCCGGTGGCGATCCACTCCGGCGTCTCGGTCCGGATGCGGCCGTCACGGCCGACGACGGCGCGCGTGGGAAGTTGCAGCTCGCGCCACCAGGTGACATCGGTGAGGTCGCCGAACGTACAGATCATGGCGATGCCGCTGCCCTTGTCCGGCTTCGCGAGCGGGTGCGCCTTGATCTCCACCTCGACGTCGAACAGGGGTGAGGTCACCGTGGTGCCGAAGAGGGGCTTGTAGCGCTCGTCATCGGGATGCGCCACCAGGGCCACACAGGCCGGCAGGAGCTCGGGACGCGTGGTCTCGATGTGCACCTGCCTGCCGTCGGGCGCGTGGAACGCGATGCGGTGGTAGGCGCCGGGCTGCTCGCGGTCCTCCAGTTCGGCCTGCGCGACAGCGGTCCGGAAGGTCACGTCCCAGAGCGTCGGTGCCTCGGCGAGATAGGCGTCGCCGGCTGCAAGGTTGTCGAGGAAGGCCCGCTGGGACACGGACCGCGAGGTGTCGTCGATGGTCCGGTAGGTGAGGTCCCAGTCGACCGAGAGCCCGAGCGTGCTGAAGAGGTTCTCGAAGACCTTCTCGTCCTCGACCGCCAGTTCCTCGCACAGTTCGATGAAGTTCCGGCGGGAGACCGCGTCGAAGTCGCGCTGGTTCTTCGCGGGCTCCGCGGGTGGGCGGTAGCCGGCGTCGTAGGCGACCGACGGGTCGCAGCGTACGCCGTAGTAGTTCTGCACGCGGCGTTCCGTCGGCAGCCCGTTGTCGTCCCAGCCCATCGGGTAGAACACGTTGGCGCCGTTCATCCGCTTGAACCGCGCCATGACGTCGGTCTGCGTGTAGGAGAACATGTGGCCCACATGGAGCGAGCCCGAGGCGGTGGGCGGAGGGGTGTCGATCGAGTAGACGCCCTCGCGGGTCGTGTCGCGGTCGAAGGTGTAGGTGCCGTCCTCACGCCACTGGCGGGACAGCCTCTCCTCGAGGCCCTCCAGCGCGGGCTTGTCGGGAACGGAAACGGGCTGGGGAGAGGGCGTGTCTGTGCCCTGGGTGGTATCGGCCATCCCTCCATTGTTCCCTACCGGTCGCGGGTTAGGTGCCGGGCCGATCAGTGTCCGGCGCCGAGCTTCCCGCCGAGGCGTTCGCGCATCATGGCGGAGGCGTCGTTGAGTCCGACGATCTTCACCTCGGTGCCGTGGCTGCGGTATTTCTCCTGGATGGCGTCGAGGGCGGCGATGGTGGAGGCGTCCCACAGATGCGAGCCGTGCAGGTCGATGGTGACCTTGTGGGGATCGGTGGCGTACTCGAACTGGGTGTAGAGGTCGTTGGAGGACGCGAAGAACAGTTCGCCGTTCACGGTGTAGGTGGCGTGGCGCTGCCCGTTCCCGGTGTCTTCGGTGCGGTCGACGGTGACGAAGTGGGCGACCCTCCGGGCGAACGCCACCACCGCGACGAGGACGCCGACGCCGACACCGATGGCGAGGTTGTGCGTGGCGACGGTGACGACGACGGTGGCGAGCATGACGGTGGTCTCGCTCTTGGGCATGCGCTTGAGGGTGGTCGGCCGGATGCTGTGCCAGTCGAAGGTGGCGATGGACACGAAGATCATCACCGCGACGAGGGCGGCCATGGGGATGAGGGCGACGATGTCGCCGAGCGCGACGACGAGGATCAGCAGGAAGATGCCGGCGAGGAACGTGGAGATGCGGGTCCGGGCGCCAGAGGCTTTCACGTTGATCATGGTCTGGCCGATCATCGCGCAACCGCCCATGCCGCCGAAGAACCCGGTGATGATGTTCGCCGCGCCCTGCCCCCAGGATTCACGGGTCTTGTTCGACCGGGTGTCGGTGATGTCGTCGACGAGTTTCGCCGTCATCAGGGATTCGAGGAGTCCGACGGCGGCCAGCGCGAGGGCGAACGGGGCGATGATCTGCAGTGTCTCGAGGTTCAGCGGGACGTTCGGGAAGAACAGGGACGGAAGGCTCTCGGGGAGCTCGCCCTTGTCCCCGACGGTGGGGACCAGGGCATCGGCGAGGACCGCGAAGACGGTCAGGACGACGATCGCCACCAGCGGCGCCGGCACGACGGAGGTCAGTCGGGGAAGGCCGAAGACGATGAGCAGGCCGACCGCGACCATGGGGTAGACGAGGAAGGGGACACCCAGGAGCTCGGGCACCTGGGACATGAAGATCAGGATGGCCAGGGCGTTCACGAAGCCGACCATGACCGAGCGGGGGATGAAGCGCATGAGCTTCGCGACACCGGCGAGACCGAGGAGGACCTGGAAGGCGCCGCCGAGGATGACGGCGGCGATGAAGTAGTCCACGCCGTGGCTGGCGACCAGGGGGGCGATGACGAGGGCGACGGCGCCGGTTGCGGCCGAGATCATGGCCGGGCGGCCGCCGAGGAACGCGATCGACACCGCCATGGTGAAGGAGGCGAACAGGCCGAGGCGCGGGTCCACGCCCGCGATGATCGAGAACGCGATGGCTTCGGGGATCAGCGCGAGGGCGACGACGAGACCTGCGAGGACCTCGGTCTTCAGGAGGCGGGGCGTTCTCAGCGTGCGGAGGACGGATTGCCGTTCGGCGGGCGTGAGCGTGGGCGGCGCGGTGTGTGCAGCTGCTTGCATGGCAGGGGTTCCTTGGAGTGCCGGTGGCCGTCGCGGTGCGTCGCGGTGTCGCGGTTTCTCGGCGTACGAGGGCGACGGGCAGGGGGAACCTGTACCGCGCTGTACAGGGGGTGACGTACTCAACCCTAACGTAAGGGTAGAGTCTTCGTGAAAGGGTGGTGACCGTGCCCGGAACGAAGGACGCACACGGTTCTCCCGCAGGGAGGACGATGCACATCGGTGAGCTGGCCGAGCGGACCGGCCTCTCGCTGCGCACGATCAGGCACTACGACGACGTCGGCATACTGCCGGCCACCGGCCGCACCGAGGGTGGCTTCCGCGTGTACACGGAGACCGACGCGAGCCGGCTGGTGCTGATCCGGCGCATGAAGCCGCTCGGTTTCACCCTCGACGAGATGCAGGAACTGCTCGCCGTCACCGAAGCCCTGGACGTGGAGGAGGACCCGGATGAGCGGACACGGCTGCATGCGGCCCTGGACGTCTTCCGGTCCTCGGCCGAGGAGAGGCGCGAGAAGCTCGCCCTGACACTCGAGCGCGCCGACGAGTTCATCGAACGGCTCCGCCAGTACTAGCACGGCGTCGCCACCGCCGTTCTGCTCCACGGGGCCGCCCTGTCCATCATGGCGACCCTTCACATCCGTCGGCGGAGCCACGACGGGATGATTACAGTGGGCGCATGACTGAGACTTCTTCCACGCAGCTCGGCGCGCCCGCCGATCCCGCCCCGTCCGCACTGCGCGCCGTCGTCACCGGAGCCAGTTCCGGCATCGGTGCCGCCACGGTCCGTGCGCTCCGCCATGACGGGTGGGACGTCGTCGCCGCGGCCCGCCGCCTCGACCGCCTGCAAGCGCTCGCGGACGAGACGGGTGCCACCCCGCTCGCCCTCGACGTCACCGATCAGGCGTCCGTCGATGCGTTCTCCGCGGAGGTGACGGCTGCGGGACCGGTCCATGCGCTGATCAACAACGCAGGCGGTGCGTTCGGTGCGGACCGTGTTCTGGACACCACCACGGCGGACTGGCAGTGGATGTACGACGTCAACGTGCTCGGTTCCCTGCGCATGACGCGGGCACTGCTCCCGGCACTGCGCGGGGGCGGTCAGGGCAGCGTCCTGTTCCTCACGTCCACCGCCGCGATCGCCGCCTACGAGGGCGGCGCCGGCTACTGCGGTGTCAAGGCGGCGCAGCAGTCCATGGCACGAGCGCTCCGCCTCGAGGAGGCAGAGAACAACATCCGCGTCATCGAGGTGTCGCCCGGTATGGTGCACACCGAGGAGTTCTCACTGAACCGCCTCGGCGGCGACCAGAGCGCTGCCGACAAGGTCTACGCGGGAGTGGCGAACCCGCTGACGGCCGACGACGTCGCCGCAGCCATCGCCTTCACCCTGAACGCCCCGCACCACGTGAACATCGATCAGCTCGTCCTCCGTCCGCTGGCGCAGGCTGCCAACCACAAGGTGCTGCGGTCGAGCTGACATGGCGGTGCCGTCCCTGACCGATCTGCGCCGACGGGGCCGCGCGATGCTCAGTCGGGGCCGCGCGATGCTCAGTCGGGGCCGCGCGGCGATCAGTCGGGGCCGTCCGGGCCGCTCCGGCCCGGCGCCAGATACCCGACGGCAGGCGTCACCGGCGGTGCTCCTCCTCGTGAACCCCACCGCCGGACGCGGGCGTGCCGGGCGCCTCGGGCCATCCGTCGTGGACGCCCTGCGGCAGCAGGGCTACTCACCCGCCGTCGTGGTGACGGGAAGTCTCGCCGAGGCCACGCAGTGCGCCCGACGTGCTGCGGAGGGAACGATCGTGGCCGCCCTCGGCGGCGACGGCTTCCTCGGAGCTGTGGCGGCGGGCGCGAGGGTCTCCGGTGCCGTGGTGCTGCCGCTGGCCGGTGGACGCGGCAATGACACCGTCAGGAGGCTCGGACTTCCCCTCGATCCCGTGCGCACCGTTCGGGCGATACGCGAGCTGAGCATCCGGCCCATCGATGTGGGCCTCGTCAACGGACGACCCTTCCTCGGCGTGGCCCACGCGGGCTTCGACGCGCTGGCCAACGAGTACGGCAACGCCGCCCGGTTCCCCCTCGGACCGTTCGTCTACCTGTACGGCGGAATCAGGGCCTTCCGTGCGTGGCGTGACGTCACGTTGACGGTGGGCGTCGACGGCCAGGAGCGCTCCTCCACAGGGTGGTTCGCAGCCGTCGGCGGCGTCGGCCACTACGGCGGGGGACTCCGGATCTGTCCGAACGCTGAGATCGACGACGCACTCCTCGATGTGGTCTCCCTCGGGAAGTCCTCGATCGCGAACGTCGTCGTCGTCTTCCTGCTCTCCTACAGGGGCCGCCACCTGGGGCGGCCCGGCGTCACCTCCCGACGCGGCCGCGTCATCTCGATCAGCGCGGACCGGGAGCTGAACGCGTATGCCGACGGGGAACTCGTGGGTCCGCTGCCCATGACGGTGACCGTCGATCCTTCAGCGTTGCACGTGCTGCTGCCGGGCGACCGGCCTCGTAACGCAGCCCCGCTCCGCCGCCGACGGTGACCCGCGCACCTGCACCTCGGCAGTACTCGAAAGTACTTGCCAAAGTGGAAAGTTATTGCGAGAGTGGATCATCATCACTTCTCAGCAGGGGGAACACCATGAACGAGACCGACATGCCGACCGCACCGGACGCCGACGAGGCCCGGAGGCTCCTCGCCCAGGCGGACCAGATCGGCGGGAGCGTCCGGACCGGCGCGGGCTGGCCGCAGATCAGCCTGCTGCTCGGGCTCGGCGCCATCTCCTCGCTCGGCGTCATCGCCCTGGCCTACGCGGCACAGATCCCCGGTGCCTCGATCGTCCTGCCGATGGGTGCGATGCTCGTCTGGCTCGCCATCTTCGTCACCATGGCTCTGGTCTTCGCGCAGACGGCCAAGCGTGGGTTCGGGGCTCGTTGGGGCCTGTACATCGGAGGATGGAGCGTCCTGTGGGTCGCGGGCATCATCCTCGCAGGCTCCGTGTTCGTGGGCGATCTCGGCTTCGCCGCCGCCCACGCCGCAGCACTGACGCTGCTGACGGCCGGGTGCGCCCTCTACGAGGCACGACGATGAGCGCGCAGGACACGCCGGCCCATCCGCGGCATCTCCTCGCGGAAACACTCGGTCATCCCGTGCGGTTCTCGCTCATGGCCGCGCTGGCGCAGACGGAGGAGTTCGACTTCGCGACCCTGCGTGACCATCTCCAGGTCTCCGACTCCGTGCTCAGCAAGCAGGTGGCTGCGCTGGAGACCGCGGGCTACGTGAAGGTGCGCAAGGGGTTCATCGGCAAGCGCCCGCGGACGTGGCTCAAGGCCACGAAGGAGGGCCAGGCGGTCTGGCGGAGTCACCTGGCCGCCCTGCGGGAGATCGCCGCAGACCTCTAGGCGTCCTGCCTCAGGAGCGTGGCGACACGCTCAGCACCACGGAGTAGTTGTCCAGGGTTCCGGGCAGTGCATGCGACGGATCGAGGTGCTGCCCCCGCTCCACGCGCGGGTCGTGATCGCCGACGACGGAAGCCAACGCCGCGCTCGTCAGCAGGAGCACGAGCTGCTTGCCGGGGCACACCACCGGTCCGTCGCTGAAGGGGACGAGCGGCCAGCCGTCGTCCTCGTCGGTCAGCCAGCGCTCCGGCGAGAAACCGTGCGCGTCCCGCAGATGGCGATCGTCGCGGTGGAAGTAGGGCGCGTAGAGCAGGACGCCGCAGTCCGCCGGCATCGTCCCGTCAGCCCACTCCACGGGCCGCGTGCTCTGCCGCAGGATCATCGGCGTCGTCGGCCACAGCCGCAGCGACTCCAGGATGCTCGCGCGCAGGTAGGGGAGGAACCGGCGCCCGGAGGTGTCCGCGTCCGCCTCACGGCGGGCGGCAGCCATCGCCTCCGGATGCGTCGCGAACACGGTCAGCGCCCGGAAGGTCGCCATCCCTGCCGGGTCGAAGGCGAAGAGCCACTGGGGTACCTGCTCCGCCGGCTCGGCGCCGTCGCCCTTCGGGGCGGCTGCCATGACCGCGGCGAGGCTGCCGGGCTCGGCGTCGGCCAGTTCGTCGGCCACCCGCCGGAGGAACGCCGCCCGCACCTTCCGCCGCTTCGGCCTCAGGAAGGCCCAGTTACCGTCCTTCCGCAACCGGATGATCATCGCGGTCAGGTCCTTGTCGTCCCGCGCGTGGTCGCCGAACACCACCCGGCGGACCACCCGGTACCAGGCGTCGAGGAAATCGTCCCAGGGCAGTGAGCCCCCACGTGCAGCCTCGGCCAGCAGCTGCCGCATCTCCTCCTCGACCACGGGCACGAAGCGGTCCGCCAGATGGTGCACGGGATGGTCCGTGTCCAGGACCTGTTCCTGCAGGGCACGGCGTACGGTACGGACCGGCCCTCGGGAGAGGAGGACGTTGTGGGGCTGGAAATGGGACAGCGCGGCTTTCTTCTCGCTGCTCGCCGGGGAGAAGGGCTCCGGCGACGCGGCGAGGAGGGCGTTGGCGTCCTCCGGCGCCAGCACGATGGCCTGCTTCCGCAGGGGCACCTTCAGCAGGAGCGGACCGGTGGGGTACTTCGCGTGGATCGTCCTGACGATCCCGACGGCCCTCGTGTCGAGGTCGAGGCGCGCCGCCAACGCGACCGCCCAGGGCCGTCTGATGATCGGCCCCTTCGCGACGGTGGGCAGGAACACCCCGAGCAGGAGCCGTCCCGTATCGAGCGCGGAAGCGGTGGGGAGTGCGGGACTCGACATGCGGCGGTGTCCATCCTGTAGCGGTCGGGTGCCCCCCACCCTGCCAAGACCGCCCGCGCGGCACAACGCCCGTTCCGCAGCCCCCCGGCCCTTGCTTCTCCTCGCGCACACCTTTCGACAACGATTTCCGCCCGGGGCTAGACTGGGCGCACAAGCATCGACCCGGCCATCACCGGCGAGCTTCCGGAAGAACGGACGCCTCAGGGCGGACCAGTAGAACCGGACGGGCAGGCCCGTGACAGCCCGTAACGAGCGGCAGCCCAGCCCTCGTGACCGCAGCGAGCGGCACGGCGGCGACGGCGGCAAGTGAGGTGGTACCGCGGGTGCGGTGCTCCCGGCACCGGTCAGGCAACCGGTGGCGCGGGGCCGGCAACCGTCCTCACGGCAGGACTCCTGCTCCACCCACGCCGCCGTACACAGGATGAGATTCATGCCGCAGATCTACCCCAAAGCCGTGTCACCCGACGAGAACGGGGCGAACCAGCCGCACGGACCGTCGCCGCGCTTCCCCGACCTCGAGGAGCGCGTCCTCCGCTACTGGGAGCAGGACGGGACCTTCCAGGCCTCCATCGACCAGCGGGACGCCGGCGACGACGGCGCCAACGAGTTCGTGTTCTACGACGGGCCCCCCTTCGCGAACGGACTCCCGCACTACGGGCACCTCCTGACCGGGTACGCCAAGGACCTCGTGGGCCGCTACCAGACCCAGCGTGGGCACCGCGTCGAGCGCCGCTTCGGCTGGGACACCCACGGGTTGCCCGCCGAACTCGAAGCCATGAAGCAGCTCGGGATGACGGACAAGCAGCAGATCGTCGCCATGGGCATCGACAACTTCAACGACGCCGCCCGTGCCTCCGTCATGAAGTACGCGGGGGAGTGGCGTGACTACGTGACGCGCCAGGCCCGCTGGGTGGACTTCGACAACGACTACAAGACGCTCAACCCGGAGTACATGGAGTCGGTCCTCTGGGCGTTCAAGACGCTCCACGAGAAGGGCCTGACCTACAACGGCTACCGCGTTCTGCCCTACTGCTGGAACGACGAGACCCCGCTGTCCAACCACGAACTCCGCATGGACGAGGACGTGTACCAGGACCGTCAGGACCAGACCGTCACCGTCACGTTCCCGCTCCTCGTCGGGGATTCGCAGCTGTCGAAGGACCTCGCCGGAGTGCAGGCCCTCGCCTGGACCACCACCCCCTGGACCCTGCCCACCAACGCGGCGCTCGCCGTCGGGCCGGGCATCACCTACGCCGTCGTCGAGGCCGTGCGCGACGGCGTGGCCGGACGCTACCTGATCGCCGAGGACCTGCTGGGGAACTACGCCCGGGACCTCGGTTTCGCCGATGCCGCCGCCGCACGCGACGCCGTCACATCGCGGCACCTGGGCACCGAGCTCGAGGGTCTCACCTACGAGCCGCTGTGGGGCTACCTCACCGACCCGGAGGAGGGCGGCTACCGCAACGCCTTCCGCATCCTCGTGGCGGACTACGTCACGACGACGGACGGAACGGGCCTCGTGCACCAGGCCCCCGCCTACGGCGAGGAGGACCAGAAGATCTGCGAGGAGGCCGGCATCCAGGTCATCCTCTCGGTCGACGAGGGCGCGAAGTTCCTGCCGATGTTCGGGCGCGGTCCGCTGGCCGAGATCGTGGGGCTGCAGGTCTTCGACGCGAACCGGCACATCACCCGCGTGCTGAAGTCCGAGGGCCGGCTCGTCCGGCAGGCCAGCTACGTGCACAGCTACCCGCACTGCTGGCGCTGCCGCAACCCGCTGATCTACCGCGCCGTGTCCTCCTGGTACGTCGAGGTCACCAAGATCCGCGACCGCATGGTGGAGCTCAACCAGGACATCACCTGGATCCCCGGGAACGTCAAGGACGGCCAGTTCGGCACCTGGCTCTCCAATGCGCGCGACTGGTCCATCAGCCGCAACCGTTTCTGGGGAAGCCCTATCCCCGTGTGGCAGTCCGACGATCCCGAGTACCCGAGGACCGACGTCTACGGATCCCTCGCCGAGCTGCAGGCCGATTTCGGCCGGCTGCCGCTGAACAAGCAGGGCGAGGTGGATCTGCATCGTCCGTTCATCGACGACCTGACCCGGCCGAACCCGGACGACCCGACCGGCCGCTCGACCATGCGCCGGGTCGAGGACGTGCTGGACGTCTGGTTCGACTCCGGCTCGATGCCCTACGGCCAGGTGCACTACCCGTTCGAGAACGGGCAGTGGTTCGACACCCACAATCCTGCCGACTTCATCGTCGAGTACATCGGGCAGACGCGCGGCTGGTTCTACATGCTGCACATCCTGTCCACGGCGCTGTTCGACCGCCCCGCGTTCCGCAACGTGATCAGCCACGGGATCGTCCTCGGTTCCGACGGCCAGAAGATGTCGAAGAGCCTCCGCAACTACCCCGACGTCTCCGAGGTGTTCGACCGCGACGGCTCCGACGCCATGCGCTGGTTCCTCATGGCCTCGCCGATCCTCCGCGGCGGCAACCTCGTGGTCACCGAGCAGGGCATCCGCGACGGAGTCCGTCAGGTGATCCTGCCCCTCTGGAACGTGTGGCACTTCTTCAGCCTGTACACCAACGCGGCGAACGGAGGACAGGGCTACGAGGCGAAGACCGTGACGGCCGAGGCCGCCGCGCAGCTCCCCGAGCCGATCGACCGCTACATCCTGGCGAACACCGGCAACCTGGTCCGTGACCTCACGGCGTCCCTCGACGCCTTCACGATCAGCGACGCCTGCGAATCGCTGCGCCGGTATCTCGACACGCTCACCAACTGGTACGTGCGCCGGAGCCGCCAGCGGTTCTTCGAGGAGGACACCGACGCCTTCGACGTGCTCTACACGTGCCTGGAAGCGGTCTGCCGTGCCGCGGCGCCCCTGCTGCCGCTCGTCACCGAGGAGATCTGGCGCGGACTGACCGGCGGGCGGTCGGTGCACCTCACCGACTGGCCGGACGCTGCGTCGTTCCCGGCTGCTCCGGACCTCGTGGAGCGGATGGACCGGACACGGCAGGTGTGTTCCGTCGGTTCGAGCCTGCGGAAGGCCGCGAACCTCCGCGTGCGCCTGCCGCTGCGCGAGCTGACCGTCGTCGCTCCCGGTGCAGGCACACTGTCCGGCCAGTACTCCTCGATCATCGCCGACGAGCTGAACCTGAAGGGCGTCCGCCTGGTGGATTCCGCGGACGCCGAGCCGGCGGAATTCGGCATCTCGCAGCGGCTCGTCGTCAACGCCCGTGCGGCCGGCCCGCGCCTCGGCAAGAAGGTCCAGACCGTCATCAAGGCGTCCAAGTCCGGTGACTGGTCCGTGTCCGACGACGGCGGCGTGACAGCGGGCGGCCTCGCCCTGGAGCCGCACGAGTACACGCTCGACACCGTGGTGGAGGGCAACGGGGCGACGTCGAAGGCGGTGACGGTCCTCCCGGGCGGCGGGTTCCTCGTCCTCGACACCGAGGTGACGGACGAGCTGGCCGCCGAGGGCACGGCGCGCGATGCGATCCGTGCCATCCAGCAGGCCCGCCGCGACGCCGATCTCGACATCAGCGACCGCATCTCCACGACCATCACCGTGGCACCCCATCAGGTCCGGGCGCTCGAGGCGAACGCCGGGCTGATCCGGTCCGAGACCCTCACGACGGAGCTCCGCATCATCGCGGACGACGCCGCGGGAACCGAGTTCGGCATCACCGTAGGGAAGCAGGAGCAGGACCATGAGTGAGACCAGCGACACACAGGCGGGCGCGGCGGACAGCGGTCGGGAGGCGGACGGCTTCTCCGTGGAGAGCGTCTATGCCGAGCTCCTGAGCCGCGCACCGGAGCACAGGATGGAACCGCGCATGGCCCCGCTGCACCGGGCCATGGAGATCCTGGGGGAGCCGAACAGGACCTTCCCGATCATCCACATCACCGGCACCAACGGCAAGACGTCGACGGCGCGCATGATCGAGAGCATCCTGCTGGCGCACGATCTCCGCACCGGACGCTTCACGAGCCCCCATCTGTCACGCGTCACCGAGCGCATCAGCATCGACGGTGAGCCCGTGAGCGACGGCACGTTCGTCCGCGTCTGGGACGAGATCAAACCCTACGTGGACATCGTGGACGGCGAACTGCTCGTCGCCGGTGAGCCGCGACTGACCTATTTCGAGTGCGTCACCATCCTCGCCTTCGCGATCTTCGCCGACGAACCGATCGACGTGGGCGTGATCGAGGTGGGGCTCGGCGGGATCACCGACGCGACGAACGTGGGCGACGGCCAGGTCGCCGTGATCACCCCGATCTCCCTCGACCACACCGAACTGCTCGGTGACACGGTGGAGGACATCGCGCTGGAGAAGGCCGGCATCATCAAGCCCGGAGCCTTCCTGGTCAGCGCGATCCAGCCGCGCGATGCCGCGCAGGTGCTCCTCGAGCGGGCTCGCGAGGTCGGAGCGGAGTTCCGTTTCGAGGGCGTCGAATTCGGCGTGGAGTCGCGGACGGTCGCCGTCGGCGGTCAGGTGGTGTCCTTGTCCGGCCTCGCAGGGCGTTACGGAGAATTGCTGGTGCCGCTGCACGGTGAGCACCAGGCCGAGAACGCGGCGGTCGCCGTCGCCGCGGTGGAGGCGTTCCTCGGGGGAGGGGAGCGGGAGCTCGACACCACCCTCGTGCGGAACGGCCTTCGCGCCGTCACCTCCCCGGGGCGCCTCGAAGTGGTCCGGACGGCACCGACCATCGTCGTCGACGCCGCGCACAATCCGGCCGGTGCGCGTGCCGCCGCCAGGGGCATCAGAGAGGCCTTCGACTTCTCGCGCCTGGTCCTCGTGATCGGGGTGCTGCAGGACAAGGATGCCGCCGGGATACTCGCGGAGCTCCACGAGGAACTGGGCGGGATCCTGGAGGACGTGTGCCTGACGCAGTCCACCTCGCCCCGATCGGTTCCGGCCGCTGACCTCCTGCAGGCCGCCCTCTCGGCGGGCTTCGCCGAGGAGAACATCACCATCCTCCCGGCCCTCGACGACGCCCTCGAGTGGGCGGTCATGAAGGCCGAGGAGAACAACGACCTGTCCGGCGGCATCCTCGTGACCGGTTCCGTCACCGTGGTCGGCGAAGCCCGGACGCTCCTAGGGAAGTAGGCAGGCATGGCACGACGCATGACGAAGGCCCAGCGCGAGTGGCGGCCCGGGATGCCGAAGAAGCGGCGTTCCACGAAGGTCATGTTCGCCTCGACCGTGCTCCTGCTCGAGGCGTTCGTGGTCTTCTTCGCCACCCTCACCGTCTTCGGGCTGCGGCGTGACGAGATCTCCCCGCCCGTGATCCTGACCTCGGGTGCGATCCTCAGCGTCCTCCTGGTGTTCACCTGCGCAGTCGTCACGAAGAGGTGGGGTCTCGCGGTGGGCTGGGTGCTCCAGCTCGTCATCATCGCCGGCGGATTCCTGGAGCCCGCGATGTTCGTCGTCGGACTCGCGTTCGCGATCACCTGGCTGTACGGGCTGAGGCAGGGCGCGCGCGTGGACCGCGAGAACGTGGAGCGGGACCGGTTGCAGGCCGAGTGGGAGAAGGCCCACCCGGAGGAAGGACCTGCCGTTTAGTAGAGTCGGGGGTGAACCCCGACATCCGCGCCGCCTCCCGTGGCGCCCCACCCCCAGGAGACCCATGAGCACCGAGCGCACCCTTGTCCTCGTCAAGCCCGACGGCGTGGCACGTGGCCTGACCGGCACCGTCCTCGCCCGGATCGAGGCGAAGGGCTACACCATCGCCGAGTTGAAGCAGGTGCACGCGACGCGTGAGCTGCTCGAGGAGCACTATGCCGAGCACGTGGGCAAGCCCTTCTTCGAGCCGCTCGTCGAGTTCATGCTGAGTGGTCCCGTTGTCGCCGCGGTGTTCGAGGGCCAGCGGGTCATCGAGGGCTTCCGGTCGCTCGCGGGTACCACGGAGCCGACGACGGCCGCGCCGGGCACCATCCGCGGCGACTTCGGCCGTGACTGGGGCCTGAAGGTCCAGCAGAACCTCGTCCACGGGTCCGACTCCGCGGAGTCCGCCGAGCGGGAGATCGGGATCTGGTTCGCCTGATTCCCACCCCGTCCGTGCCAGTTGCCCCGGGTCATGTGCCCGGGGCAACTGTGTTGGTAGGTTAGGTGCATGATGACCTACCGCAGACTGGGCACCTCCGGGCTCAGCGTTTCCACCGTCGGGCTCGGCTGCAACAATCTGGGCCGAGCAGGCACCGCCTCCGAATCCCAGAAGGGGACGGACGCCGTCGTGCATGCCGCGATCGACGCCGGCATCACCCTCTTCGACGTCGCGGACATGTACGGCAAGGCGCCGGGTGTCAGCGAGATCCAGCTCGGCGAGGCGCTGGGCTCACGGCGCGACGACGTCGTCCTCGCCACCAAGTTCGGCCTCGACATGGGAGGAGTGAACGGCCCCGACTGGAACGCTAGAGGCTCACGGCGGTACATCGTCCGCGCGGCGGAGGCCTCTCTCCGCCGTCTCGGTACCGACTGGATCGACCTCTACCAGTACCACGCGCCCGATGCCCTCACGCCGATCGAGGAGAGCCTCGCGGCGCTCGACGACCTGGTGACCAGTGGCAAGGTCCGGTACGTGGGGCACTCCAACTTTGCCGGCTGGCAGATCGCCGAGGCGGAGTTCACGGCGCGCAGCGGCGGCTACACACCGTTCATCTCGGCGCAGAACCCGTACAACCTGCTGGACCGCCGGCTCGAGCGCGAGGTGGTCCCGGCCGTCGAGGCGTACGGACTCGGGGTGCTGCCCTACTTCCCGCTCGCCAACGGTCTCCTGACCGGCAAGTACCGGCGGAACGAGGTACCGGAGGGAAGCCGACTCACCCATTCACGCCAGAACGTCCTCGACACCGCCGACTGGGACCAGCTCGAAGCATATTCGGCCTTCGCAGCCGAGCGCGGTGTCAGCGAGGTGCAGGTCGCCTTCTCGTGGCTCGCGGCCCAGCCGGCGGTCGGCTCCGTGATCGCCGGAGCCACCACGCCGCAGCAGGTGCGGCAGAACGCCGGGGCCGCCGACTGGACCCCGACCGACGAGGACCTCGCCGAACTGGATCGCATCTTCCCGGCGCCGACGGCCTGAGTCCGGGCCGGGGGGCGATTCCGAAGTGGTCGTCTACCGTGCCATTCAGCCGTGTAGGCCGAGACCTGCAGGGTCAACCGACATACCGACCCATGAGGTACCGCCGTGTCAGGCGGACCGTGCCGTCACCCGGCCGCGAGACCCGACATCCGGTCCACGAGCCGATCAGCCGTCGCCCACCAGAGTCTGTTCACCGCGAAGTAGCGATCCGACGGGTCGAGCGGCGTCGCCCACGGCTTGTCGATGATGTAGTGGATGTTCTTCACCGCCGCCGGATCCCAGACCGACGGGTGCTGGTGCGGCAGGGTTTTCAGCGCGTTGTAGACGTAGGGCAGCGGCTGCCAGCGGTCCCTGTAGTACTCGTTGAGGAAGTCCTGCTCGGCGAACGGGTAGCGTGACAGGTCCTCGACGGCCGCCAGCCGGCCCACCATGTCGTCGAGGACGGCCTCGTCGGGCGACAGCACGAGGAAGCCGCCGTTGAGGTAGTTGTCCGTCGCGTCCGGTTCGGTGACATGGTCGCCGCCCCGGCAGTGCGTGTAGAAGCAGGTCTCGGGTGTCCAGCTCGGCGGGTAGCTCGCGATCCGGTTGGGGTTGCACCGGCAGGCGTGGCAGGCGGCGATGGCGCCGTCGACCAGGTCCAGCGAGAACAGCTCGTCCATGGTCCGGGTCACGAGCATGTCGGCGTCCAGGAAGACGACGCGTTCGAACTCGGTGAGGCCCCACACGGCCAGCTTGGTCCACACCTCCGCGAAGCGGGCGTTGGCGTAGCTGTCCGCCGACCCGCCGGCCGGGCGCAGCGGTGCGACGTCGCGCAGGAGGCACCCGTCGTTCTGCAGGAGGCGCCGGGCCTGCCCGTCGATCCCCTCGGTCACCATGACGACGAGGGGGGCGGTGCTGCCGGAGGCCTCGAGCGACGCCCGGAGCGTCCGGACCCCGATCAGGTAGTCGGGTTGGGTCAGCAAGGTCACCCAGGCGTTCATCGGTGGTGTTCCTGTTCTGGCAGTCACGGGTAGCGAAGGGAGCCGGTCAGTCGAGCAGGGCGGCGGTGAACGTGTTCGCGAAGCGGTGCTCCGGGTCCAGGGTCTCGCGCACCCGGCGGAAGGCCTCCCACTGCGGGTAGAGCGCCGGCCAGTCGTAGAGGGACTCGTCGAAGTACTTACCCCAGTGCGGACGGCCACCCTCCTCGGCCAGGGCCCGCTCCACGGCCCGGAGGAAGCTGTCACCCTCCTCGGACAGCGAACCGTCCGCCGAGTAGTAGACCACGAAGCCGAAGTAGCAGGTGTCCTCGCCGTTCGACGGGCTCAACCACGCGTCCGACGGGCCGGTGCAGCGCAGGATCACCGGATAGTGCATGCGAGGCTGGGTCTCCGCGTGCCAGTCCTTGATTGTCCTGATCACCCGTCCGGCCTTAGCGAGCGGGATGCCGATCTCGACGTTGATCTGGGGGGTCGCGATCCCGCGGCAGAACACCTGGTAGATGTCCCCGGTAACGTCGGTGAAGTCCCGGAAGCGCGACACCGTGCGGAGCGACTTGCCGTTGTCGGCAACGCCCCTCGAGTCGGCGCGCAGCAGGCGCAGCGTCGATTCCACGGTGGTGTTCATCGTGGCGTTGGTGCCGGCGTGTTCCAGCAGCTTCCCGCCTCCGGTCCTGTACCTGGAGACCTCGTCGTCGGACGCCTCGTTGGCGGTCCACACCTGGACCTGGTTCTCCTGCGGGAACCACCACGCCTTGACCAGGAGGTTCTCCCGGTTCCAGGCCTCCAGGTCCGCTTCCAGGGTGTCGGCGTCGACCGCCTGCTTGACGCAGGTGTAGATCAACGACTCCCGTGTGCGCAGCGTCACGGCGGTGATCACGCCCAGTGAGCCGAGGCCGAGCTGCACGGCGCCGAAGTCGGGATGCTCCTCGTCGAACTCGGCGATCGTGCCGTCGGCCAGGACGATCCGGATCGAGAGCGCGTCGCCGGCGATCGAGCTCTGCTGCAGGCCCTGACCATGGGTTCCCGTGGACACCGCGCCGGCCAGGGTCTGCTCGGCGATCACCCCGGGCGAGGCGTTGAGCATCTGCCCCCGCGCGGTGAGGAACGCGTACACCTCGGACAACGGCGTCGAGCCGGCGAAGGTCACGGTGTCCTCGGTGCTGGAGATCAGGCCGCTCAGCCGGCTCAGGTCCAGCAGCGTGCCGGCCCCGTCCGCGACCGCCATCATCCGGCCGGGCGACATCCGGCTCCCGATCATCCGGACCGGGCCGTCACTGGTGGACAGGAAGTCGCAGAGCTCCGCCTCGGTAGCCGGAGTGACGACCGAGCCGGGCAGACCCAGCCGGGAGTTCCTGGCCCAGTTCCGGAGCCGGATGTCCTCGCCGGCGAGTTCCGGTTCCTGAGCGGGGTAAGCGAGCTGCGTGATTGCCATGGCGCGTCTCCTGTAGAAGTTCGCTTCTGCCTTCGAAGCCACACGGGTGTGCTGGGCGCATCCGTCGACCCGGGTGTTCCCCGGTGCCCCCGACGAATTTCGTACTTCTGTAGAAGTCCCTCCCACACCATAGCCCAGCGCAGGTCAAGCGAATGATTACACTGACAAAATGACCGTCGTATGCATCCCCGACCAGAACGCCCGAGATCTCCTGGGGGACCTCCCCGACGGAGTGGAGGTGATTGTCTGGGACGGCGGGAACGACACGCCCGATCGCCTGGCGGAGACCCTCTTCTGGGTTCCTCAGGTCGAGGACTCGACCAACCTCGTGGAGAAGTTCGCCGCGATGCCGAAGCTCGAGGTCGTCCAGCTGACGAGTGCCGGAGTGGAGGACATCCTCGAGCACGTCCCGGACGGTGTGACGCTGTGCAGTGCGCGAGGCGTGCACGGCTCGGCGGTCGCCGAACTGGTCCTGGCCGTCGTGCTCGCCACCCTGCGTCGGCTGCCCCACTTCGATGAAGCGCAGCGGCAGGGCCGGTGGGACCCGATGGAGGCCGATGACCTGCGCGACAAGCGCGTCCTGATCATCGGCGCCGGTGACCTCGGGGAGCAGACCGCGCGCCGGTTGAGGAGCTTCGACGCCCGCCCGGTGTTCGTGGCGCACACTGCCCGGGACGGCGTCCATGCGACGTCGGAGCTGCCGGGCCTGCTGCCCGAGGCCGACGTGGTGGTGCTGACCGTTCCTCTCACGGCGGACACGACGGGTCTCGTGGACGCGGAATTCCTGTCCCACATGCGTGACGGCGCCCTGCTGGTCAACGTGGCACGCGGAAAGGTCGTCGACACGTCCGCGCTGCTTGCGGAGCTGACCGGCGGTCGGCTGCGCGCCGCGCTGGACGTGATGGAGCCCGAGCCCCTGCCGGCTGATCACCCTTTGTGGTCAGCCCCGAACCTGATCATCACCCCGCATGCGGCCGGGTCCGTCAGCCAGTCCGGCCCCCGTGCCTTCGCGCTGGTCAATGCTCAGATGCACCGGTATCTCGCCGGCGAGGAGCTCGTCAACGTCGTGAAGAGCGCAGACTGACGGGTCAGGCGAAGGCCGTGAAGTGCGGGCCGAGGGTGTCGAGCCATGCCACCGGATGCACGGCCACGGTCGCCGCTCCGGGCCGTTCCCGTGCAGCGGCAACCGCTTCCTCCAGCGCAGCCCCGGTCCGGGCGAACGGATAGCGGTCCAGGACCCAGCGGCGGTTCGCTGCGCGCACCGGTGTCAAGGTGTTCAGCTCCTGCATCAAAGCCGCCACCCTGTCGCGGAGGAGCAACGGCCGCTGATCCGGGATCCGCCACGCGCCGGGGGCCTCGAACAGTTCGTGGCCACCACCGCCGTCGTAGCCGACGACGAGACAGCCGGCCGCCAGGGCCTCGGCGACGGGCAGACCGAAGCTCTCGGTATGTCCGAGCGCGACGAAGACGGCAGTGCTCGCCAGGGTCGCCGCCACCTCCGCCCGCGGAGCCTGGACCAGCTCCACCAGATCGACCCCTGAGAGCCGCGGGTCGCCGGCCAGCAACCGCTTCAGCAGCGAGGCCTCCCGCGGCCGCTTCTTGGGGAACCAGCACACCCGCAGCTGGTCGCTCGCCGAGGGCGCGAACAGCTCGCCGTCCACGGGGTTGGGCACGTGGCTCACCGGCAGACCGGGAAGTGCTGCGGCCAGCACGTCGCGGCTCTCCTCGGACACCACCCAGACAGCCGGCGCCGGTGACCAGCCGGGGAAATCCTTGCCTGGCGTGCCGGCAGCGAAGGTATAGAAGTGGTTCTGGTTGAAAATGACCTTCCGGGCTCCGGGCGCCGGATCGCGGCCCTGGACGGTCGGGGTCTCCGGCAGCACCAGGAGGTCTTCAGCGCCGATCGTAGTGGTGGCGCCGAACAGCATCGGCACGTCGTCGGGGATCCAGTCGGTGCGATCGTCCTGGTCGGGCAGCCACAGCCAGGCCTCGTGGCCGCCCTCGCGGAGGAGCCGGACGTGCTGGGTCATGACATGCACACCGCCACTGTGGTGGGCGGTGGCGAAACCCGCATAGACGATCCGCCCCGGCGACAGGCCGGGACGAGTGGTCATGCCGGAGGTGTCAGGTACCACGAGGCGCCGCTGCCGACGTTGTGGGCAGGGAAGGAATCCGGGCCGAGCCCGACCTCCGCCCGCCAGTCGTCGCCCCACTTGGCGTCCAGACCGTGGAGGATCTCCGCGCGGTTGTCCTCCGAGGTCTGGCCGGTCCGGTTCATCGTCTGCCGTCGCAGGTGCGAGACATAGGCGCGTTCGGTGACCACGCACCGCAGGCCGGCCGCGCGGACCCGGATCGCCAGGTCGATGTCCGCGCCATAGCCGTGCCGGGTGAAAGTCACCTCGTCAAGGCCCCCGAGTTCGACGACGGGGGGCACCGCGAAGGCGATCGCCGTCCCATCGCAGAAATCGACGTCGCGCAGCACGTCCTGCGGGACGTAGTCTGCGGCAGTGGGCGGGATGGTCCGGGCTCGCTGGTGCAGCCAGAAGTCGTCGTAGCAGGCAGCCGCGATCGCGATGTCGTCCGCGGTCGAGAACGTCGCGAGCAGCCCGTCGAGGAACCCGGGCGACAGGCGGATGTCGTTGTTCAGCACGACGCAGACAGCATGTCCATCGCGGCTGGACGTCTGCAGGGCCCAGTTCGTGGCGCCGATCCAGCGCAGGTTGCGCCCGGGGCGGTTGACCGAGATGTTCCCCTGCGGGAGGACGTAGTCGCCGGCGTTGTCGACCACGACGATCCGCACGTCCGGATCGAGATCATTGCCGTCGCGGCACAGGTCACCGACGACGGCGTCGGTCAGCTCCGGTGAGCCGAACGCCGGGATGACCACCAGGGTCGACGCGGTGGTGCTCGGAGTGGTCACTGCTCGGTGCGGGCGGCACGGCCCCCGCGGTCGCGGTACAAGGTGGTCACGAAGATCGATTCCCGTCAGCTCAGGTGGACTGGTGCCACGGCTCTGAAGACTACCGCGGATCTGCTGCAGCACCGTCCAGCAGGCACTGCGGTGCGGGTCCCGTCACTCGCGCCGGAGGAGCCATGATGCGGCTGGCCGCCTTGTCGTCGTCGGGGTACCGCCCCAGCGTTGCCGTGCAGTGCCCACCCTTCGGGCCCCTGAACGTCACCCGGGCCGTGCTGCCGGTCATGCGCGCCCAGCGAAGCGGCCACGTCATCACCTTCAGCTCCACCGCCGGCCTCGCCGGCCAGGAATTCGTCGCCGTGTACTGCCCCTCGAAGTTCGCCATCGAGGGGTGGATGGAATCGCTGCGCTTCGACCTGGAGCCGTACGGCATCAACCCCACGATCGTCGAACCCGGGTTCTTCCGCACCGAGCTGCTCGTCGAGGGCGCGTCCACGAACTGGCCGGAACTCTCCATCGAGGACGACGACGAGCGCACCCGGAGCACCATCGAGGCCTGGAAGTCCATGAACGGCAAGCAGGGCGGAGACCCGGCGAAGCTCGCTGCCGCCCTGATCACCATCGCCGCCGAGGAGCAGCCACCGCTGCGCTGGCTCGCCGGCGCGGACGCCGTCCGGACCGCGGAGGACAAGGCACGCCTGTTCCTCGAGCAGGCCGACGCCTACCGCGAACAGTGCAGTTCCCTCGCCCACACGACGACCAGTGACGAGTCGCGTCGCCTGATCATTGTGCGGGCAGGTGCAAACGTGTGGTGCCCGGGCTCGTCGAGACCGTCGCAGCGCCCTTCGCGGCATACACCCGATCCTTCACTCCTGACCAGGACGCCGTCGAACAGCTTCATGGGCCGCCATCGGGACCCTGACAGCAGTATTGATCGCGAATGCGCTGGACATGAGGGGCTGAGGGCGTAGTGTGCGCTTCGGCGGACATCGCTGATCCAAGGGGGGAGCATCATCATGGTTGCTGCGGGCAGACTCGCCGAGGACTCGTTCACCGCGGAGCTGCGCGGTGACCTCGTGTGGGTCGAGTGGGTCGCCCGATCGACCGTGACGGATGATGAGGCGTTCTCACTGGTCGCCAGGGCCGATGCCCTGTGCCCTGACGTGTGTCCGCCGATGCTGGTGGTGCTCAATGAGATGGTGTCCCTGAGCAGGGGCGCACTGAAGACCTTCTCGCACGGTCTGAACATCGCAGCCATGGCCCTGGTGGGTCCGTCACCGGTCGATCGGCTGCTGGTGAGCTATTTCACGGAAGTCCATCAGCCTCCGTACCCGACGCGTCACTTCACGACTGTCGAGGAAGCCACGACGTGGCTGAAGGATCATCCCCACGCCTGAGTCGTCCGCACCACGGGGATGCCGGCTACAGGCACCCCTCGTCGAAGCATTCCCTGGTCAGAGGACGATCATCGGCCGGCTGCGAACCCACGGTGTGCCCCTCGATGACGGGCGCTGACGACGCCTGATCGGGAGATTCCGGGTGTGAAGTAGTTCTGTCATGACGTGTCCTGTGCTCCTCAGAACCACGGCCTGCTGCTGGACCCGGTGTCCTTCGACCACCCACGGCACCCGATGCAGAACGGAGACTCAGCACGCTCACTCGAAGGCGCCATGGCCCAGGAAGATGCCGGGCTTTTGCGAGTCAGGAACCACCTGGTGCTGCCTCGTCTGGACAGAATGCGTCCGGCATGACTTCTCCTGCCACACCCGATCCCGTGGTGTCGCTGCTACCAGACGTTGGTGTCTGTCGCTGACGTGCACGTCATCGGCTGCGATCAGGCGCCGGTCGGTCGCGCCCGGGCAGAACGGGCGCGAGGCCGTGGAAGGCCGACAGAAGTCGCCACAGACGTGACGTCAAAGAAACGCAGAGCGCCGGTCCCGGCAGGGCGTGGTCGCTGGGGGGGGGTCTTCCCGAGCCGGATGCCGTCGTGGCGGAGGAGTTCACTCATCTCCTCGGGTTCACGAATGCCTTCGGGCTCGATCGATTCATCTGTTGCTCTTGACAACTGTCGAGACTCGAAAGGACGATGAAGCCGTTAAGGAAAGCGTTTTCCCGTTCGTGGGAGCTGGGGCTTTCTTCTGCACCAGGACATCAAGGGAGATGGTTATGGTTTCATTCGTCCACGCACGGAGATCACGACGGGCACTCGGAGCGGCGGCAGCGGCAGCCGTTGCTGCTGCGACGTTGGTGAGCATGCCTGCATCAGCTGCGCCGGAGGACACACCGGTCCGTCAGGTGGAATACCTCGATCGGGCCCCGGTCGCCGTGACGACCGAGGACGGAGTCTACGTCGGCTGGCGGATGCTCGGCCTCGACGCCGAATCTATCGGCTTCCACGTGTACCGCGACGGCGTCCGCATCACCAGGACTCCGATCACGGGCAGCACGAATCTGCTCGACGCGGAAGGGACCAGCGCTTCGGTCTACCGCGTGACCGCGCTGATCGACCAGCGAGAAGTGACTGTCACCGATGAGTTCACCCCGTGGGGGGACCAGTCCCTGGACATCCCGCTCCAGCGCCCGGCAGGCGGGACGACTCCGGCGGGGGAGACGTATGAGTACGAAGCCAACGATGCATCGGTCGGAGATCTCGACGGCGACGGCGAGTACGAGATCATCCTCAAGTGGAATCCGACGAACGCGAAGGACAACTCGCGCTCCGGCTACACCGGTAACGTCTATCTCGATGCCTACGAGCTCGACGGCACACGGCTGTGGCAGATCGACCTCGGCCGCAACATACGTGCTGGAGCGCACTACACCCAGTTCCAGGTGTTCGACTACGACGGTGACGGTCGGGCCGAAGTCGCCATGAAGACGGCGGACGCCACGGTGGATGGCGCCGGCGTCGTCATCGGCGACGCCGCAGCGGATGACCGCAACACGAGCGGCCGCATCCTCGCCGGGCCGGAGTATCTGACGGTCTTCGAGGGCACTACTGGTGCGGCCCTGGACAGCATCGACTACGTACCGGCTCGCGGAGAGCTCGCCTCATGGGGTGACACCAGCGGCAACCGGATGGACCGCTTCCTGGCCGGCACCGCCTACCTCGACGGTGAGACTCCGAGCATGATCTTCAGCCGCGGGTACTACGCCAGGACCTCCATCGCCGCGTTCGACTTCGTCCACGGCAGGATCCAGGAGCGCTGGGCATTCGATTCGACCACGGCCGGGAACCAGTTCGCCGGGCAGGGCAACCACAACCTGGCCATCGCCGACGTCGACGCCGACGGGTCTGACGAGATCGTCTTCGGATCGATGACGATCGACAGTGATGGCACTCCGCTCTACACCACCGGCCTTGGCCACGGCGACGCGATGCACGTTGCAGACCACATCCCGTCCCGTGACGGGCTCGAGGTCTACTCGGTGCACGAGAGCATGACGAGCAGCGGTCAGCGTGCCGCGACGATGCGCGACGCAGGGACCGGAGAGATCCTGTGGTCCGTCCCCGGTGCCCGCGACACCGGTCGTGGGGCTGCAGGTGACATCGACCCGACCCACGAGGGCAATGAGGCGTGGGCGATCGGGGGCACCTACAAGTTCTTCTCGAAGGTCGGTTCACTCCGGGCCGCCGACGGCACCGACCTCGGCACCAGCATTCCCGCGGCGAACTTCCTCACCTGGTGGGACGGGGACCTGCTGCGCGAGATCACCGACCACGACTACTCCGACCCCTTGGAGCTCGCCACCGGCGCGACGCCGACCATCTCGAAGTGGAACTGGGAGTCCGGCGCAGAGGATCGGCTGCTCACGCTCGACGGCACCCTCACCGGTAACGGCACCAAGGGAAACCCGGCACTCCAGGCTGACCTGTTCGGTGACTGGCGCGAGGAAGTGGTCTACCGCAGTGCCGACAACTCCTCGCTGACGATCTTCACCACCACCGATGTGACCGAGCACCGTATCCGCACCCTCATGCACGACCCCGTCTACCGTCTCGGCGTCGCCTGGCAGAACACCGCGTACAACCAGCCCCCTCACACGAGCTTCTTCCTCGGCGAGGGAATGACCACGCCTCCCGCGCCGAGCATCGCCTACGTCGACGCCCCGGTCCTGGATGAGACAGCACCGGTCGTCACGGGGCTGAAGGACACCAAAGTCGGTGCCAGACGTGGGCTCACGGTCGACGTCCGGGCAGAGGACGCCGAATCGGGCGTCCGCTCGCTCATCGTCACCTTCGACGGTCAGGAGATCACTGGAGCCGACGGCCGATACGACCTGCCCCTCGACGGGCTGAAGGGCAGCTACGAGCTGATCGCGACGGCGGTCAACCACGCCGGCATCGAGACAACCGCTACGGCCGAGATCACCGTGCGACCCGGTAACGGCAAGGCCCAGTAGCACGCCGCGAAGCATGTCACTGGCAGTCGAGGAACGGGTGGTGGGGCAACGCCCTACCACCCGTTCCACTGCTCGCGGTGGCCGTCGCTCGCGGGGAGCGCGCCGTCGACAGAGCGCGGCGCAGCCGCCGGCGGCATCAGGCCCGGTGGAACGCCTTCCCGCGGACGCGCTCGGAGGCGCCGACCCGGTCGAGATACGGTGTGATACCGCCCAGGTGCATGGGCCACCCTGCTCCCATGATCATGCAGAGATCGATGTCCTCGGGCGCCGCGACCACACCCTCGTCGAGCATGCGTCCGATCTCGTCCGCCAGCGCGTCCTGCGTCCGGCGGAGCACCTCGTCGGCGGAGGACGGCGAAGCATCGCGCTCCAGGAGGGCGAGCGTGGTCTCGGGGACGGTGGAGGAGCCGTCCTCCTGCTTCTGCCACAGCCCCTTCACGCCCGCGTCGATCAGCTTCTGCTGGTTCGCCGAGACGTGGAACCTGTCGCCGAAGGCCGAGTGCAGCGACTCCTGCACATGCTGGCCGACGGGCAGACCCACAAGGGCCAGCAGCATGAACGGCGTCATCGGAAGGCCCATGGGCTGCAGCGCGTTGTCGGCCGTCGCCGCGTCGGTCCCCTCGTCGAAGACGGCGGTGATCTCCCCGAACATGCGTCCCAGGATGCGGTTGACCACGAAGGCCGGCGCGTCCTGCACCAGCACGGCGTTCTTCTTCAGGCCCTTGGCGAGGACGAAGGCCGTCGCGAGGACGGCGTCGTCGGTTTTCGGCGCGCGCACCACCTCGAGCAGCGGCATCGCCGCGACGGGGTTGAAGAAGTGGAAGCCGACCACGCGCTCAGGGTGGCTCAGATCCGCGGCCATCTCGGCGACGGAGAGCGAGGACGTGTTGGTCGCGAGGATGCAGTCGGGGGAGACCACGGCCTCCACCTCCGCGAACACCTGCTTCTTGACGGAGAGTTCCTCGAAGACGGCCTCGATCACGAAGTCGGCGTCGGCGAACGCGTCCTTCGAGACGGAGCCGGTCACGAGTGCCCTCGTGCGGTTCGCCGCGTCCTGGGACAACCGCTTCCGACTGAGCATCTTGTCGATCTCGGCGTGGACGTACGCCACGCCCTTGTCCACGCGCGCCTGGTCGATGTCCGTGAGGACCACCGGCACCTTCAGCTGGCGCGCGAAGAGGAGTGCGAGTTGGCCCGCCATGAGTCCGGCCCCCACGACGCCGACCTTCGAGACGGGCCGCGCGAGCTTCCTGTCGGGCGCTCCGGCCGGGCGCTTGCCGCGCTTCTGCACGAGGTCGAGGAACGCGTAGACCGTCGCGTGGAACTCCGGGGTCTGCATCAGCTCGGCGAGGGCCGTGCACTCGGCCGCCGCGGATTCCTTCTGCGTGAGCGTCAGGCCCGCCTCGAGCAGGTCCAGCACGCGCGACGGCGCCGGCGCGGCGTTGCTGGTCTTCGCCTCGACGAACGCCCGCCCCGCGGCGACGGCACCCGTCCACGCGGCGTCGTCGTAGGAACCGAGCTCGGCACGACGGCGGGTGACGGCCTCCAGTGCCTCACCGCCGGTGAGGATCCGTGCCGCCCAGAGGAGCGACTGCTCGAGGTAGTCCGCCGGCTCGAACAGGGCATCGGCGATGCCGAGCGCGTGCGCCGAGGCGCCGTCCAGGCTGCGGTTGTTGCTCAGGGGGTTCTCGATCATGACCTTGACGGCGTTCGCGGGCCCGACGAGGCGTGGGAGACGGTACACGCCGCCCCAGCCAGGGACGAGGCCGATGAACGCCTCGGGCAGACCGATCCCGTTGGCGCCCGAGGACACCGTCCGGTAGTTCGCGGCAAGGGCGATCTCCAGCCCGCCACCCAGGGCCACGCCGTTGATGAAGGCGAAGCTCGGCACGCCCAGATCCGCGAGGAGATCGTACGCCTCGTGCCCGAGCTCGGCCATGAGGCGGCCGAGGTGCTCGGACTTCACGCTCTTGACCGTGCTGAGATCGGCCCCCGCGACGAGGAAGTACGGCTTGCCCGTCACAGCGACACCCTGGATCTCACCTCGCGCAGCGCGATCCTTCAGGCCCTCGAGCGTCCGGCCGAACTCGATGAGCGTGTTCGGCCCGAGCGTCGTCGGCTTCGCGTGGTCGAGGTCGTTGTCGAGCGTGATGAGAGCCAGGACGCCGGCGCCCTCCGGCAGGGTGATGTCCTGGACGTAGGAGTGGGTGACGATCTCGGTGGGGACGAGCGCTGCCAGCTCGTCGTAGCGTTCGAAGCTCATGCTGCGTCCTGTCCGTAGTGCTCGTGGTGCGGGTTCTCCCAGATGACGGTGGCCCCCATGCCGAGTCCGATGCACATGGTGGTCATCCCGTAGCGCACCGACGGGTCCTCCTCGAACTGGCGGGCGAGCTGGTTCATGAGCCTGACGCCGGAGGAGGCGAGGGGGTGCCCGACGGCGATGGCGCCCCCGTAGCGGTTCACGCGCGGGTCCTCGTCATCGATGCCGAAATGGTCGAGGAAGCTCAGCACCTGGACGGCGAAGGCCTCGTTGATCTCGAAGAGCCCGATGTCGGAGATGTCGAGCCCCGCCTGACGCAGCGCCTTCTCGGTCGCCGGCACCGGACCGATCCCCATGACCTCGGGTTCGACGCCGGCGAAGGCGTAGGCCACGAGGCGCATCCGGACCGGGAGCCCGAGCTCGTCAGCGGCGTCGCCGGAGGCCAGCAGCGCAGCTGTCGCCCCGTCGTTGAGGCCCGCCGCGTTGCCTGCCGTGACGCGGCCATGGGCCCGGAAGGGCGTACGCAGGGAAGCGAGGTCATCGACGGTCGTGTCCGGGCGGGGAGGCTCGTCCACGGTGTTCAACGTCCAGCCCCCGCCGGCCTTCCTGCCGGCGACGGGGACGAGATCCGGCTGGATCAGCCCGGCCTCGTAGGCCTTCGCCAGCTTCTGCTGGCTACGCACGGCATAGGCGTCGGTGCGGTCCTTCGTGATGTCGGGGAAGCGGTCGTGCAGGTTCTCTGCGGTGTTCCCCATGTTCAGTGCAGCGGGATCGAAGATGCGCTCCGACATGAAGCGGGGATTCGGATCGGCTCCCGAGCCCATCGGGTGGTTCCCCATGTGCTCGACGCCACCGGCGATCACGACGTCGTACGCGCCGAAGGCGATGCCCGATGCCGTCGTGGTCACGGCGGTCATGGCGCCGGCGCACATGCGGTCGATGGCGAAACCCGGTACGGTCCGGGGGAGTCCTGCGAGCAGGGCGGCGGTGCGGCCGATCGTCAGGCCCTGGTCCCCCGTCTGGGTCGTGGCGGCGATCGCGACCTCGTCGACGCGTTCGGCCGGCAGTGACGGGTTGCGGCGCATGAGGTCGCGGATGCACTTGACCACGAGGTCGTCGGCGCGCATCCCGGCATAGATGCCCTTCTCACCTGCGCGGCCGAACGGCGTGCGGACTCCGTCGACGAAGACGACGTCGCGGACGGCACGTGCCGTACGCCGCGCGGCAGGGGTCTCGGTGTGTTGGCTCACCTGGTGCTCCTCTTCGAGTTGTTGATCCGCGATCATGTTACTGGTGAGTAACATAGCGTGCAAGCAAGCCCGGGAGGCGGCGGCTCAATCGGTGGCAGCGGCCTGCTGCTGTGCCCGCCCCTTGTCCGGCAGCGGATCGGGGTCGAGGAACGCCACCGTGATGACCGCGGCGATCTCCTCGATCTGCCAGGGGCGCGCGCCGAGTTCCGCCAGGGCCGCGGAGACCGATTCGAGGGACACCTCGGCCGGGGGCCGCCAGGCGATGCGCCGCAGGTAGTCGGGGGTGAGCAGATTCTCCACCGGCATGCCGAGGGACTCAGCGCGTGCTGCGACGCGGGGCCGCGCCGTCAGCAGCCGGGCGGCTGCCTCCGGGTCCTTCTCGGCCCAGATGCGAGGGGGCGGGGGAGCGTTCGTGGAGATGTGCAGCGGCGGCAGGTCCGTCAGCTTCCGCGCGTCGCTGATGCATTTCAGCCACCGCGGTGCTTCTTTCTGGGCCGCCCGCCCGTGGAAGCCCTTGGTGCCGAGGAGCTGCGGGACGGTCGCCGGCATGGCCTTGGCGGCAGCGATGATGGCGGAATCCGGGATGAGGCGCCCGGGAGCGACGTCGCGTCGCCGGGCGAGGTCCTCGCGCTCGAGCCACATCTGCCGGACGGCCGCCAGCTGCCGGCGGTCACGCAGCTGGTGCAGCCCGGAGGTCCGGCGCCACGGATCGACGCGCGGTTCCGCGGGCGGAGTCTGCCGGATGTGCTCGAACTCCTGCTCGGCGATGGACAGTTTCCCGTCGCGTTCCAGCACCTCGGCGAGCCTGTCGCGGAGCTCGGTCAGGACCTCGACGTCGAGCGCCGCGTAGCGCAGCCATGGTTCGGGCAGCGGTCGCTTGGACCAGTCGGCGGCCGAGTGCTCCTTCGCCAGGCTGAAGCCGAGCTGGGACTCGATCACGGCCGCGAGGCCGACCCGCGGCAGACCGGCCAGACGGGCGGCGAGTTCCGTGTCGAAGAGGTGGTCGGGCCACATGCCGAGCTCCGAGAGACAGGGCAGGTCCTGGCTCGCGGCATGCAGGATCCACTCGACGCCGTCGAGGGCGTCGTCGATGATCCGCAGGTCGTCGAAGGGCTCGGGGTCGATGAGCCAGGTCCCCGCTCCCTCGCGCCTGATCTGCACCAGGAACGCGCGCTGCCCGTACCGGAAACCCGATGCCCTCTCGGCGTCGACCGCTGCCGGTCCGGTACCGGCGGCGAGGGCCGCCGCCGCCCGCTCGAGTCCGGCCGGGGTGTCGACGACGAGGGGGACGCCGTCACGCGGTTCGGTCAGGAGGGGGAGCTCGATCGGCGCGTCGGCTTCGGTGGCTGCGGGACCGGACGCTTCGGTGCTGTCCGTCTGCTCGGAGGTGTGGGAACTCATGGTGATTTCAGTCTATCCCCGCACGGCCGCCTGCCCGGCGGAACCGGACGGGTCCGTGACCCGTCAGGAACGGCGGTGCGGCAGGTGCGCGACGCCGGCGGGCAGGGGAGGCAGGCCTGCGAACGTGCAGACCATCTCGGACCAGGCCTCGAGGTGCCGCTGCACGTCGGAGGTCTCCGGTGTCCAGGAGGCCCGCAGCTCGATGTCGATCGTGTCGGGGCGGTCCTGGAGCGTCCCATAGCTCTCCGACAGGATCCGGGTCGCTGTGCCGCCGGTGCTGTGGTGGCGGGCACCATGGTTGTCGAGGGCCTCCACGAGCCACGTCCAGGCGACGGATCCGAGCAGGGCATCGTTGCCCATGTCGGGTTCGAGCTGCGCCCGGATGTAGGTGACGATCCGGAAGCGCCCGTTCCAGACCTCGGAGCCCTGCGGGTCGTAGAGGAGGATGAAACGCCCGGTGGCCAGCTCCTGCGGCTCGGGCGGCACCAGCAGGGTACGGGCCGGGCCATGCAGGGGCGGCGGCACGACCGGTGTCGCCTCGAACACCTCGGCGCCGAGCGCCACCGCGAACGGGGCGAGGCGCGAGGGGGCCGGGATCTCCTCGAGCCTGATCTCGCTGCGCCGGGCCGCCGTCCGCAGGCCGGCGAGGGCGTCGAGGAATTCCCCAGGAAGATGGGATACACCGCCGATTGCACTCACCCCCGCAGGCTACGCCCTGATCCCGGTGCACGTCCGGCGGCGCGCCGCGCCCGGGGGGTGTCGCCCTCCCGGATCACGGCACCGTCAGTTCGACACTTCCCGGCGGATCGCCTCGACGAAGGCGTCCACATCCTCCTCGGTGGTGTCGAAGGAGCACATCCAGCGCACCTCGCCCGTGGCCTGATCCCAGTCGTAGAACCGGAAGCTCTCGCGGATCCGGTCCGCTGCACCGGGCGGCAGGATCGCGAAGACGGCATTGGCGGTGGTCTCCTGCGTCAGGGTGACACCCTTGATGGCGCGCACGCCCTCGGTGAGCCGGGCGGCCATGGCGTTCGCATGCGACGCCGAGCGCAGCCAGAGATCCCCCTCGAGCAGGGCGATGAGCTGGGCCGAGACGAACCGCATCTTCGAGGCGAGCTGCATGTTCAGCTTGCGCAGGTAGTCGAGTCCGGTGGAGGCCTCCTGGGTGAGGACCACGACGCACTCGCCGAACATCAGCCCGTTCTTGGTGCCCCCGAAGGAGAGGATGTCCACGCCCGCGTCGCGCGTGAAGGCGCGCAACGGCTGGCCGAGGGCCGCTGCTGCGTTGGCGAGCCGTGCCCCGTCCATGTGGACGCGCATGCCGCGGGCGTGGCAGTGGTCGGCGATGGCCCTGATCTCGGCGACCGAGTAGAGCGTACCGAGCTCCGTGGTCTGGGTGATGGAGACGGCGAGCGGCTGCGCACGGTGCTGGTCGCCCCAGCCCCATGCCTCGCGGTCGATCAGCTCGGGCGTCAGCTTGCCGTCCGGCGTCGGCACCGTCAGGAGCTTGATGCCGCCGACGCGCTCCGGGGCGGCGTTCTCGTCGACGTTGATGTGTGCGGTCTGCGGGCAGATCACGGCACCCCAGCGCGGCAGGATCGACTGCAGGGACAGCACGTTGGCGCCGGTGCCGTTGAACACGGGGTAGATGGAGATGCCCTCGCCGAAGTGCTGCTCCATCACCTCCAGCAGACGCGCGGTGTACTGGTCGTCCCCGTAGGCGACCTGGTGCCCCTCGTTGGCGGCTGCGAGTGCGGCCAGCACCTCGGGGTGCACACCGGAGTAGTTGTCGGAGGCGAAGCTGCGCTGCGTGCGGTCGTGCAGCGGAGTGGAGGAGGGAGCGGCGGGAGCGGCGGGAATCAGGGTCTCGGTCACCATGCCATTATCCCCGAACGGCGTCGATGCGGGCCCCGTTGATCTCCGCGGCCGGCCGGCCGGGGAGGGACGCGAGGATCCGGGCGAGGTCCGCGACATGTGTGTACCCGGGGAAGGTCCGCTCGGGGTGCTCCGCCCGCATGCGGTCGTCCATCAGGGCCTTCACGACGACGGCCGTGGCTGCCGCCGTCGTCCCGTCCTTCGTGAACCCGTCGGCGACCGCCTGCAGCCACGCGTCGACCGCTGCCTTGACCGCCGCGTAGGAGGCGTTGCCGGCAGTGGGTGCTGCGACGGCGGTCGCGGACACGGCCGCGAGCCTGCCGTCCCGGGCCGCCAGTTGGTCGTAGAACGCGCGGCTGGTGGTGAAGAGCGTGACGAACACCGAGCGGTGCAGGGCGTCGTAGTCGGATCTCCCCTGCGTGGTGATGCCCCTGCCCCCGCGCCATCCGCCGACGAGGTGGAAGAGCGCGTCGGCGCCCCCGTGCTGGACGAGGACCTCCGCCGCGAGGGCGGAGACGGCAGACTCGTCCGCCAGGTCGCACACGCGCCGGTCGACGCCGTCGAGCCCGTCGAAGGCCGACGCGAGGCGGCCGGCGTCGGATCCCACCGCCACGACGGTGAAGCCGTCCTCGAGCAGGGCGCGCGTGAGGGCCGCGCCGGAGGCGCTCGAGGCGCCCGCGACGACGGCCGTCCGCGCTCCGGCACCCGTCATGCCGCGTCCGCGGTGATGCCGGCGGTCGACTCGATGACCGGCTTCATCTTGCGGTCGAGGGCTTCGAAGAACATCGACAGGGGGAACTCGTCATCGAGGACGGCGTCGGTCAGGCCGCGCGGCGGACCCATGAGTTCGAGCGCGTCGGGTCCCTTGGCCCACACCGAGGCGGGGTGGGGGGTGACGGTCGCGGACACGAGCTCGTAGGCGGCGAGCCAGTGCGCGACCTTCGGACGGTCGATCGAACGCCAGTACAGCTGCTCGATCTGCTCGCCGAGGGCGACGACGACGTCGGCGGCCTCGTCCCAGTCGATGGTGAGCTTCGTGTCGGTCCAGTGGAGGACGCGGTGCTGGTGCATCCAGGCGAAGAGCAGCTGGCCGCCGAGGCCGTCGTAGTTGCGCACCCGGCTGCCGGTGATGCTGAAGCGGAAGATGCGGTCGAAGATGACCGCGTACTGCACGAGCCGGGCGTGCTTCCGAGCCTCGGGTGACGCGTCCTCGTCCTTCTCGATCCGGACCGACTCGCGGAATGCCGTCAGGTCGCAGCGCAGCTCCTCGAGGGAGTAGAGGAAGAACGGCATCCGCTGCTTGATCATGAACGGGTCGAAAGGCAGGTCGCCGCGCATGTGGGTGCGGTCGTGGATCAGGTCCCACATGACGAAGGTCTCCTCCGCCAGGGTCTGGTCCTCGAGCAGCTCGATGGCATCCCGGGGCAGGTCCAGGCGCGTGATCTCCGCCGCTGCGCGGACCACCCGGCGGAAGCGGGCCGCCTCCCGATCGGCGAAGATGGCGCCCCAGGTGAAGGTCGGCGTGGAGCTGACGGCCACGGTCTCGGGGAAGAGCACGGCGGAATTGGTGTTGTACCCCCCGGTGAAATCGAGGAAGCGGATCGGCACGAACAGGGCGTTGGAGTAGTCGCCGGCTTCGAGCTCGCCGATGAAGTCGGGCCAGAGGACCTCGATCAGCACGGCCTCGACCAGCCGGTTGGTACTGCCGTTCTGCGTGTACATGGGGAACACGACGAGGTGCTGCAGTCCGTCGACACGGTCCAGCTGTGGCTGGAAGGCGAGGAGCGGCTCGAGGAAGTCGGGGACACCGAACCTCCCGGACCGCCAGGCCTCGAAGGCCGTGACGGTGCGGGCGAGGTATTCGGCGTCATGGGAGAAGAGAGGCGCGAGGTCCTCGACGGCCTGGATGATGGAGGTCGTCAGGGCGCCGGCGGCATCGTGGTGCCCGGAATCCGGGATCGAGCCGTCCTTGACCTGCAGGAGGCGCAGCTCCTCGACGGCGTGCTTCAGGGAGAGCCAGGACGCGTGTCCCTGGGGGTTGCTCCGGGCGGATGTGCTGTCGATCGGGGCGAGTGTCATGGCTCCTGCTTCCTCGGGTCGGGCCGGGCGGTGTACGTCTGCCGCGAGCGTAGCAAGGGGAACAGAAATACTTACAGAGCAGCTCGGTGAGATCCAGATCTGCTTAGGCTGGAACGTCACGCGGTGCCGCCGAGGACCAGTCCTCCTTCACCCCGGGGAAGGATGACCGCGGAGACGACGAAAGCCGGCCCGAGGGCCGGCCTTCATCGTGGGGCGGAGCGGGTCGATCAGGCCCTAGGAGCCTTCGACGAGCCGCATCGAGATGGAGTTGATGCAGAAGCGCTGATCGGTGGGAGTGTCGAAGCCCTCGCCCTTGAACAGGTGGCCGAGGTGCGAGTCGCACCGAGCGCAGCGGACCTCGATGCGCTCCATGCCGAGGGAGCGGTCATGGAGGTAGCGGACCTTGTCCTCGGCGAGCGGTGCCCAGAAGGACGGCCACCCGCAGTGGGAGTCGAACTTCTCGTTGCTGGTGAACAGCTCGGCACCGCAGGCGCGACAGGCGTAGGTGCCCTCCGTCGTGGAGTCGTAGTACTCCCCGGTGTAGGGGCGTTCGGTACCCGCCTTGCGCAGTACCTGGAATTCCTCGGGCGTCAGTTCCTGCCGCCACTCGTCGTCGGACTTGTCGATGTCAGGCAGGAATGCCTCGCGTTCGGTCGTCATACCGTCTTCAACGCCTACGAGTCGCCAATAAATCCCGAGCCCGAGTACAGGTGCAGCACGGCGATGCCGAGCTTGTCCTGCGCCCTGTTGGCCCAGTCGGTGTGGAAGGTGTCCGCCATCGCGTGGGGCCGGGTGATCACCACCGCCTGGGCCGCACCGCCGGCGGCGGCCTCCTCGACCAGCGCGTCCACGGGATTTCCGGTGGTCGTCCGCCCGCGCGCGGTGAAGCCCTCGCGGGTGAGCAGCCGCAGCGACTCCTCGACGGCTGTCCGTGCCGCCTCTTCATCATGACGGCGGTCGTCGGGCGAGAAGCTGCGGAAGGCCTCGCCGACCTCGAGGAGGCTCAGATGGCGGAAGAACTCCCCGAGGACCGACTCGTTCCTGTCCTCCGGGATGAGGACCACGAGATCCGCGGGGTCGTTTCCCTGCAGGGTCCGCAGGTTGAGGAGATCGGCGGGCGTCAGGGCTTCCTCGGTCAGCACGAGGATCGTTTGGCTCATGGCGCCACTGTACTGCCGGCGGCACGGCCTCGGCTCGGCCGGGGCCCCGGAACCCGCCACGGGCCCCGGAATACCGCGGCGCTTCGCAGTACGGGCCCCGGGCAGGGTAGAAATGGAACCATGGCATCGACGAGGTCACCGGTCGCAGAGCAGCGGCCCACTGCTTCCTGGCTCAGGTGGACCGCGCTCGGGGTGGGGGCGGGGGTGGCTCTGGCCTCCTCCACGGCCGGCGCCATCTCCGGACTGGCCGTGTACTTCGCCCGGCAGATCGTGACACCCTCGCCCGCCCGGATCGAGAACCTCGACATCCTCGCGGTGGTCGGAGCCACCGGTCGGCAGACCGTCATCCTCCCCGCCAACGACGACACGACGATCGAGGGGACCTACAGCCTCCACTTCGACCAGGGCACGGGGCACGCGCGCATCGGCGCCATCCGCTCCTACGTGCCCCGGGAGGGCACCGTCGAGCGCGTGGTGGAGCAGGTCTACGCGGGGGATCTCACCGCGGCGACCAGGGGCTGGTGGGGCGGCGCCGTGTATCCCAGCCCCTCCGCGATGGGCTTCGCCGAGGAGGAAGTCCTCATCCCGGTCGAGGGCGGTTCGGCACCGGCCTGGCTCGTCCGGGCCGAGGGCCCCGCCAGTACGTGGGCCGTGATGGTGCACGGTCGGGGTGCCTCCCGCGCGGAAGCCCTGCGCGCCCTGCGACCCGCGCGGCGGCTGGGGATGACGAGCCTCGTGCTGTCCTACCGGAACGACGGCGAAGCCCCCTCGGCCCCGGACGGCAGGTACGGACTCGGGATGACCGAGTGGCACGACGTCGATGCCGCGATCGACTACGCGGTGTCCCACGGTGCACGCGACGTCGTGCTGTTCGGCTGGTCCATGGGCGGCGCGATCGTGCTGCAGACCGCCGATCTCTCGCGCCACCGGCAGCGCATCAGGGCGCTCGTGCTCGACGGGCCGGTCATCAACTGGATCGAGGTGCTCGCCCACCACGCCGAGCTCAACAGGATCCCCGCCCCCGTGGGGCGCCTCGGCCAGTACCTGCTGGCCAGTCAGCGGGCCCGACGCATCACCGGCCTGGCCGCGCCCCTCGATCTCAAGAGCATGGACTGGATCGCCCGCGCGGAGCAGCTCACCCTGCCGACCCTCGTGCTGCACAGCGAGGACGACGAGTTCGTGCCCATCGGGCCCTCGGCGGAACTCGCTGCGAAGAACCCGACCTTCGTGACGCTCGAGCGCTTCCAGCGGGCACGCCACACCAAGGAGTGGAACGTCGCGCCGGAACGGTGGGAGAGCGTCGTCGAGCACTGGCTGGACGACAACGTCTTCGGCAGGACCCTGCCCGGCGGTCGGTCCGCGGGACCTGCGGCGGAGGTGCCGCCCGCGCCTACGCCTCGTCCCTGACGGACTCCCGGATCTTCCGCTTGATGCGCCCGAGCATGGCGGACATGCCCCGCATGCGCAGGGGAGTGATGGCGCGCGTCAGGCCGAGGCGGTCCGGGACGTCGTCGGGCACGGCGAGAACCTCCGCGGCCGGGAGTCCGTCGAGCCCTTCGAGCAGCACGCCCGCGAAACCGCGGGTCGTGGGAGCCTCGGGCGGTGCCGAGAAGAAGAGGTGCACCGGGTGCCCCGGTGCTTCGCCGATCTCCATCGTGAGGAACAGCGGGCTCTGGCACTCGACGACCTGCTCCAGCAGCTCCGGGTGGTCGCTGTAGCGCTCCGGCAGGGCGGGCAGTTCCCGGGAGAAATCGAGCAGCAGCTGCAGGCGGTCGGGCTCGGTCAGGTCCTGGAAGTCGTCGATGATCTCGGCGAGCTTCGCGGGGACGGTCCCGGTGGTCATCGCGCAGCCTGCGCGGAGCGGTTCACGGACGCGGGAACCTCGCCGGGCTCCGCTCCCCGGACGATCGGGACACGGACCGCGTTGCCCCACTCGGTCCAGGAGCCGTCATAGTTGCGCACGCGCTCGAAGCCGAGGAGGTGCGTGAGGACGAACCACGTGTGGCTCGACCGCTCGCCGATCCTGCAGTAGGCCACGACGTCGTCGCCGTCCTTCAGTCCGGCCTCGTCACGGTAGACGGCGTCGAGTTCCGCCCGCGTCCGGAAGGTTCCGTCCTCGGCTGCCGCACGCGCCCACGGGACGGAGGCCGCCGTCGGGATGTGGCCGCCACGAAGGGCACCCTCCTCGGGGTAGGCCGGCATGGTGGTCCGTGCGCCGGTGTACTCGTCGCCGGAACGGACGTCGATCAGCGGCTTGCCGAGGTGCTCGAGCACATCACCCAGATAGGCGCGGATCGAGGAGTCGTCGCGCCCGACGACGGGGTAGTCGGTGGCGACGACGTCGGGCCTGTCCGTCGTGATGTCCCGGCCCTCGGCGACCCACTTGTCGCGGCCTCCATCCAGCAGGCGGACGTCCTCGTGGCCGAACAGGGTGAAGACCCAGAGGGCGTAGGCCGCCCACCAGTTGCTCTTGTCACCGTAGATGACCACGGTGGAGTCCCGTGCGATGCCCTTGGAGGCCATCAGGCGCGAGAACCCCGCGCCGTCGATGTAGTCGCGCGTGACCTCGTCGTTGAGCTCGGTGTGCCAGTCGATCTTCACGGCACCGGCGATGTGGCCCGTCTCGTACAGGAGCACGTCCTCGTCGGACTCGACGACGACGAGTCCGTCGGCGCCGAGATGAGCGGCGAGCCAGTCGGTGGAGACGAGCCGCCCCGGGTGGGCGTACTCGGCGAACTTGTCCTGCGTGTCTGGTGCCAGGGTCATTGCGGCCTTTCGCATAGCGGTGTGCACGGTGCTGGTCTTCTCCCTACCCTAACCACGCGAGGTGGCAATTCCTTCCGGTCACCGGAGGCTGTGGGGGAGTGGTCGACAGCGAGGTCAAGGTGCGGCGCCGACGCCGGAGTGGGCCGCCCGCGGCACGGACCGTGCCGTAGTCTGGCGTAGCGGGGCGGCGCTGTGACCACACCGCCGTCGCGTGCGCGTACCGGACGGGACGCGCCAGCCGGAAAGAGAAAGCGGTCCGCATCCGTGCCAGTCATCGAACACCTCACGCAGCGTTCACCGAAGGTCTCCGTCGATGAGTTGCTCGGCGGGTTCTACCCGTCGCCGAGGTTCGGGGAGGTGTCCTTCGACACCTACCGCCCCGATCCCCAGCAACCCTCCCAGGCGGCCGCCGTCACGACTCTGCGGGAATTCGCCGGCACGGTCGACGAGCCGTCACCCTCGGGCCTGCGGAAGCTCTTCGGAGCGAGGAAGGCCCCCTCCCGGGCCGGCATCTACCTCGACGGCGGGTTCGGCGTCGGCAAGACCCACCTCCTCGCCTCGCTCTGGCACGCCTCGTCCGGCAAGAAGTCCTTCGGTACCTTCGTCGAGTACACCAACCTGGTGGGAGCGCTGACCTTCCGGAAGACCGTCGAGGCCCTCAGCGACTACAGTCTCGTGTGCATCGACGAGTTCGAGCTCGACGATCCCGGCGACACCGTGCTCATGTCCCGGCTGATGCGTGAGCTGGCCGACGCCGGGGTCAAGCTGGCCGCGACGTCCAACACCCTCCCCGGTTCCCTCGGTGACGGCCGGTTCGCCGCAGAGGACTTCCAGCGGGAGATCCAGGTCCTCGCGGACCAGTTCGACGTGGCGCGGATCGACGGCGAGGACTACCGCCACCGCGGTCTCCCGCAGGCACCGGACGCCATGGACGATGCAGCGCTCCGCGACCGGATCGACTCCTTCGCCGGCGGGGTCCTCGCCGAGGACGACTTCTCCGAGCTCGTCGCTCACCTCGCGGACGTCCACCCGAGCCGCTACCGGCAGCTCCTCGACGGCGTCGATGCCGTGGCGTGGCACGGCGTGGAGACCATCACCGAGCAGTCCGTCGCCCTGCGCTTCGTGGTGCTCGCCGACCGTCTCTACGACCGCGACGTGCCCATCATGGCGAGCGGGACGACCTTCGATCAGCTCTTCACCGAGGAGATGATGCACGGTGGCTACATGAAGAAGTACTACCGCGCGGTCTCACGACTCACGGCTCTCGCCCGGCAGGGCAGTGAGGTCGCAGGCTAGCCCTCACGCGCCCCGATGTCGCCCGGGAACGCAAGAAGCGCCGGTGCCGCCTCTCGGCGGGACCGGCGCTTCCTTATTGCCAGGCTGGGTACTACACGGCCGGCGGAGGGGTAGGGCCGACGTCGCCCTTGCCGTCCTTCTTGTCGATCCTGTCGACCATCTCCGAAGCCTTCGTCTGCACTCCGTCGATGTGGTGCGCGTACTTGCCATGGGTCTTGCCGTCGACGAAGTCGCCGGCCTTCCCGATGCCGTTCTTCACCTTGTCGGAATTATCGCCAATGAGTTCGGTCGCCTTACCCGCGAGGGTGCCGGCCTTGCCCTTGAGCCCATCCAATAAACCCACGGACACCTCCTTTCGGTCGTGGAGACGCAGTCCGTCTCCGCTCCGAAAATTCTAGGCCACGAACAGGGGGATGTCCTCCGAGCAGGGCCGGGAGCGCGACCGGTACGCGGAGGGCATAAAAAATGCCCGGTCCTCGCCAGGACCGGGCAACGGCCGACGACCGGCCTGAGAGCGGACGACGGGATTCGAACCCGCGACATCCACCTTGGCAAGGTGGTGCTCTAGCCAGCTGAGCTACGTCCGCAAAAAAGCGCCCCCGAGGGGGCGCCGTCGTGGGCGATACTGGGATCGAACCAGTGACCTCTTCCGTGTCAGGGAAGCGCGCTACCGCTGCGCCAATCGCCCAAATCCATGGGTTGTGCTGCTCGTACTGCACCGAGGTGGGGACGGGATTCGAACCCGCGTATACGGCTTTGCAGGCCGCTGCCTCGCCTCTCGGCCACCCCACCATGACCGGATGACTCCGGCCACCGGACTGGTCCGGCTTCACAGTGACTTGCGAGCGGACGACGGGATTCGAACCCGCGACATCCACCTTGGCAAGGTGGTGCTCTAGCCAGCTGAGCTACGTCCGCAGAAGAAAAAAACTCCGAGATACCCGTTCGATGACCTGCATTTCACGGTGTTTCTTCGTTTTCCAACGAGAAAAAACTCTATAGGACGTTCGGGGGTTCGTCCAATCGGCGGACGCCGACTGCCCCGTTCCGGCCCGCGTCGGCGGCCCGCTCTCCGCGTCGCGGCTCTGGTCCGACGCCGCACCATCCTGTCGGAGGTGCCTGAGAGACTTGGCTCATGACCGCCCCGCTCCTCGCCCATGCGACACCCCACGGCAGGATGTACGCGCGTTCCACCTCGGAACAGCCCGCCGTACCCTCCATCACTACCGTCATCTCCCAGCTGCCCAGCTCCCTCGGCGGCTGGTACGGACACATGGCCGCAACGGCCCTGGCGAAGGATCCGCGTCTTCCCGGCGCGCTCGGCAACCCCGCCGAGCTGCGGACCACGGTGCGGGACGCGTCCTCGGCGGCCGAACGGTACCGCGACGTGGCAGCCCTGCGCGGTACCCGGGTGCACCACTACTGCGAGCAGGTGGCGCTGCGGGCCCTCGGCAGGCCTGAGACGCTGGACGCCGCGCGCCTGGCTCTCGAGGAGAACGGGGAGCAGGGCTTCGCGCAGCGCTTCGACGAATGGTGGGACCTGTACGACGTGCGGCCGGTGGAACCGGAGATCACGGTCTGGAATGCTGCCCTCGGCTACGCGGGCACCCTCGACCTGGTCGCGACGATCGGCGGACGCACCTGCCTGATCGACTACAAGACCAAGAACACGGACCGCGACGGGTTCGTGAAGGCACTCGACGACAAGGTCGTCATGCAGCTGGTCGCCGGGATGAAGGCCGAGGAGTCGCTGGTCGATCCCGAGAAGGGGCAATGGCGCCCGTGGGCGCACGGCGACCAGCCGCTCCTGCTCGGCGTGGCCGTCGGGCAGACCGAGGTACGCGCCATGCGTGCCAACCCGGCAGTGCTCAGGAACCACTGGTTGCGGTTCTGCGCGCTGCGGCGGGCGTGGGAGGCAGGCCTGGAGGCGGAGGAGGCAGGGCGTGCCCTGCTGCCCGTCGGTCCGCCTCCCGCCCGGACGGGCTCGCATCCCGCGTCGAACCCGGGTTCGACGGGGACCACCGACAGCACCGGACCCGCCGTCCCTGCCTGATGCAGGCGGCAGGTGCAGAAGGTGGGTACCCGCAACCGGATCCCGGGTCGGCACTAGGATTGACGGGAGCCTCGCGGCCATGGAGTGGCCCGCGGGGCACGAACCCACAGTCCGGCGGGAGCGCCGCGCGACCGAAACGAGGATCCGAACACCGATGGCCGTCCTGAGCATCCGCATGATCGGCGACCCGATCCTCCGCACACCGGCCGCCGAGGTCACCGATTTCGGTCCCGAGCTCGCGCGCCTGATCGGCGACATGACCGAGACGATGATCGACGTCCAGGGGGCCGGCCTCGCTGCACCCCAGGTCGGCATCGGCCTCCAGGTCTTCACCTACCGCGTGGACGGCGCCGAGGGCCATGTGGTCAACCCCGTCCTGGAGGTCGCCGGCGCATCGCAGGGCGAGATCGACGTCGAGGGCTGCCTGTCGGTCCCGGGGCTCGGCAGCTTCGTCGACAGGACGGAATGGGCCAGGGTCACAGGGAAGGACCTCACCGGTCAGGAGATCGTCGTCGAGGGTACCGGCATGCTGGCGCGGGCGCTGCAGCATGAGACGGACCACCTCAGGGGGCGGCTCTATATCGACCGGTTGGCGGGCGAGGACCGGAAGAACGCCCTCCGCGCCATCCGCAGCGCCGACTACAACCGGGTGACGACCCGCACGGCCGCGGAGCGCGCCCGATCGCTCGGCTCGAGCTTCACCCGGGGAGTCCTGCCGGGAGCGACGAGTGGACCTTCCGGCGGGACCAGCCGATGAGGATCCTGTTCGCTGGGACACCCGAGGTGGCGGTGCCGTCACTGCGCGCACTGGTGGACGCAGGGTTCGACGTCGCCGGTGTGCTCACGCGCGTCGACGCGCCGCTCGGACGCCGGAAGGTCCTGACGCCCAGCCCCGTGGCAGCGGCCGCGGAGGAGCTGGGTCTGCCGGTCCTCAAGGCGAACCGCTTCACTCAGGAGCTCATCGCCGAGCTCGACGAGCTGGACCTCGACGCTGCGGCGATCGTCGCCTACGGCGGCATCGTTCCGCCGGCCGGGCTGCGGATCCCGCGCCACGGTTGGATCAATCTCCACTTCTCGGTCCTCCCCGCCTGGCGCGGAGCGGCCCCGGTGCAGCACTCCGTCCTCGCCGGCGACGACGTGACGGGTGCCTCCACCTTCCTGCTCGAGGAGGGCCTCGACACCGGGCCGGTCTTCGGCGTGATGACCGAGACGCTCGATCCTGGCTCGACCAGCGGTGAGCTGCTCGAGCGCCTCTCGCACAGCGGAGCCGTGCTCCTCGTCCAGACCCTCTCGGGCATCGACACCGGGCAGGTCACGGCGACTCCCCAGACGGGGGAGGCCACCCTCGCACCCAAGCTGACCATCGACGACGCACGCATCGACTGGTCGCAGCCTGCGGTCGCGGTCCGGCGGCGGATCAACGCGGTCACGCCCGAACCGGGAGCCTGGACCCTGCTCGAGGGTCAGCGGGTGAAAGTGGGGCCCGTGACGCCGGCCGCCGAACGGTCCGGGCCACCAGGGACGACCGGCCCCGACGGCGCCTCCCTGACGGAGGGGGAGCCGGGACCCCGTGCACTGGTTCCCGGGGAGGTCGGCGTCGAGGGGCGCGCCGTCCTCGTGGGTACCGGCACCGCGCCCGTGCAGCTCGGACAGGTCCAGCCCGCGGGCAAGAAGATGATGGGTGCCCTCGACTGGGCACGAGGCGCGGCAGCGCGCGGAGAGCTGGTGTTCGAATGAGCGAGACCGCAGGAACAGGCGGACCCCGGGGACGAGGAACCCCCCGGCAGGGCAAGGGCCAGCGCTCCGGTGGTGCAGCCGGTGGGCAGGGTGCAGGCGGGCAGGGAGCCGGCCGGCGCAACGAGCAGGGCAGGGAACGGAACCGGGGCGGAGAGCGTCAGTTCTCCCAGGCGGCGCCGTCGCAGCGCACGAGACGCGCGGATCCGGCCCGGCTGGTGGCCTTCGAGGTCCTGCGCGCGGTCGCGGCGGAGGACGCCTACGCCAACCTCGTGCTGCCGACGAGCATCCGCAGGCATCGCCTCGATCGTCGCGACGCCGGGTTCGCCACCGAACTGACCTACGGCGCCCTTCGCGGCCAGGGGACGTACGACGCGGTGCTCGCGCGCTGCGTGGACCGTCCACTCGACCAGCTCGATCCCGCGATCCTCGACGCCCTGCGCATCGGGGTGCACCAGATCCTCGCCATGCGGGTCCCGGCCCACGCGGCGCTCGACCAGACCGTCGGCTTGGTGCGCGCGGTAATCGGCGCGGGACCGTCGTCGCTCGCCAACGCGGTGCTCCGCAAGGTGACGGCGCGCGACCTCGACGGCTGGATCGCGGAGATCACCGACGGCCTGACGGACGGCACCGCCATCGCGGCCCTCACCCACAGCCATCCCGAATGGATCGTGCGCGCCCTGCGGCAGGCACTCGTCGCCCACGGGCGGGACGTCGGGGAGATCGATGCGCTCCTCGCCGCGGACAACGCCGCGCCGATGGTGCACCTCGTGGCCCTGCCAGGACTGGCGACGCTCGACGACGCCCTCGCCGAAGGGGCGGAGCCCGGCCGATTGGCGCCGGACTCCGCCTACTACGCGGGCGGCGACGTCAGCCGCCTGCCCGGGATCTCGACCGGGACCGTCCGGGTCCAGGACTCGGGGTCGCAACTCGTCGCCCGTGCACTGGCCGGTGTGGATCTCGGGGAACGCGGCGGCACGGAGCCCGAGCGCTGGCTGGACCTGTGTGCAGGGCCGGGCGGCAAATCAGCCCTCCTGGCCGCGATCGGTCAGGACACGGGCGTGCACCTCACCGCCGTCGAGCCCGTCCCGCACCGCGCGCAGCTGGTCCGTCAGGCCCTCCGCCCCTTGCCCGAGCAGTCCTGGACGGTGCAGGTCGCCGACGGACGGGGTGTCGGCAAGGACCAGCCCGAGAGCTTTGACCGCGTCCTCGTCGATGCGCCGTGCACCGGCCTCGGTGCCCTGCGTCGTCGGCCGGAGTCGCGCTGGCGCAGGACGCCGTCTGACCTCGTGTCCCTCGCGCCGCTGCAGCGGGAACTCCTCGCATCCGCACTCGACGCCGTGGCGCCGGGCGGTGTGGTCGCCTACGTCACGTGCTCCCCGCACCACGCCGAGACCGACGCGGTCGTCGACGACTGCCTGCGCAAGCGCAGCGGCTTCGAGCGGCTCGACGCGGGATTAGCGCTCGACGCCGTCAGCATCGGGGGAGCGCTCGGTGCCGGACACGGCCCGACCGCGCAGCTCTGGCCGCACGTCCACGGGACGGACGCCATGTACCTGGCCCTCATCCGGAAGACCACCTGACCCGTCCAGAGCGCGTACATCCCGCCGGTCCACGGCAGGGCGCCGCAACGAAAGGAACGGCTGTGACCCACCTCCGCATCAACCCGAGCATCCTCTCGGCGGACTTCGTCAACCTGCAGGCCGAGCTGCAGCGGATCTCCACCGCGGATGCAGTGCACGTCGACGTGATGGACAACCACTTCGTGCCGAACCTGACGCTCGGGTTGCCGATCGTCCGGCGCATCCAGGAGGTCAGTCCCCTTCCCCTCGACATCCACCTCATGATCGAGGACGCCGACCGCTGGGCGCCGCAGTACGCGGAGACGGGCGCCGCGTCGGTGACCTTCCACGCGGAGGCGGCCGCGGCTCCCGTGAAGCTGGCCCGGGAGCTGCGGAGCATCGGTGCGAAAGCGGGCATGGCGCTGCGTCCGGCCAGCCCCGTGGAGCCCTACCTCGACCTGCTGGGGGAGCTGGACCTGCTGCTCGTCATGACGGTGGAGCCCGGATTCGGCGGCCAGTCCTTCCTGGATCTCACCCTGCCGAAGATCCGCCGCGCCGCGGACGCCATCCGCGGCGCGGGTCTGCCCCTCGTGATCCAGGTGGACGGCGGAATCACCGAAGAGACCATCCTCCGCGCAGCCGATGCCGGGGCGACGGTCTTCGTGGCAGGTTCCTCGGTGTACGGGGCCGAGGACGCCGCCGCCGCGATCGCCTCACTGCGGGCTGCGGCCGGCGGCCGGGCCGCTGCTGGCGGGCACTCCGGCACCTGATCCGAGCCGCCTTCTTCAGACGGACGAAGGATCGTCCAGGTCCCGTCCTCGAACGGCCGGACGACATCGCGAGCGGATGCAGGCCACGCGGACAGCGCCACCTTGCGGTATCCCGGCCGGGCGGACCCGGCCGTTCTCGGTGACCCGGTCGGTCGGGCCTCCGCCGCTGTGGCGGGCGGACTCCGACGCGGTCGGCTGCGCTGATCGGACCCGTCGGGGATGAAGCGCCGTTGTCGTAAGGACGGGACGAGGGAGGACGATCGATGCGGGTCGTGGTGCCGGACGATTATCAGGGGGTCGCCCTGGGTCACGCGGCCTGGCAGGACCTGGACGCGGAGGTGGTCGCGGTCGACAGGCCCATCCGCGACGACGAGGACCTCGGGGCGCTCCTGGCGGACGCCGACGTGGTGGTCGCGAAGCGCGAGCGCACGGCGTTCTCTACCGCCCGCCTGCGCCGCCTGCCCGCGCTGCAGCTTCTGGTCACCACCGGCAGGGCGAACGCGGCGATCGACCTCGACGAGGCCCGGGCGCGGGGGATCGTGGTCTGCGGGACGGACTCGCCACCGGCGGCGACGGCGGAACTGACCTGGGGCCTCATCCTCGCCACGCTCCGCTCCATCCCGCACGAGGACGCCGGGATGCGGCGCGGCCAGTGGCAGACGACCGTCGGCGGCGACCTCGCGGGCCGCACGCTGGGCATCGTCGGCCTCGGGCGGCTGGGCTCGAGGGTCGCAGCCGTCGGCGCAGCCTTCGGAATGGAGGTCATCGCGTGGAGCCAGAACCTCGCTCCGGTACGGGCAGCGGAAGCCGGCGCGCGGGCGGTGAGCAAGGAGGAACTCTTCGCGTCGTCCGACGTCGTGACGGTGCACTACAAGCTGAGCGACCGCAGCCGCGGGATGGTCAGGGCCCGTGAACTCGCGATGATGCGTCGCCCGGCGATCCTCGTGAACACCTCGCGAGGACCGCCGGGCGACACCGACGCGCTGATCCGGGCGCTCCGGGGCGGGCGCCTCCGGGGTGCCGGGCCGGACGTCTTCGACGTCGAACACCTGCCGGCGGACCATCCGCTGCTCTCGGCGCCCGGGACGGTCCTCACCCCGCATCTCGGCTATGTCACCGATGACACCTACGCGGTCTTCTACGCCCAGGCCGTCGAGAACATCACGGCCTGGACCGCGGGCCGCCCGCTGCGAAGGCTGGCCTGAGGGTTCAGGCTCCGGGGCCCGTGCTGCCGGCGTCGGGAGTCCCGGCCGGGGGGTCCGTGACGGTGATGCGCACGGCGAGTGCCGTCCGGGCGGCGTCCTTGAGCACCGCGAAGCGGGGATCCGGAACGGTCAGGAAGGGCACCCGCGGCAGATCGGCCACGAGCGCGAGGACCGGTTCCGCCAGGACGGCGGCTGCGAGCGTCCTGTCCCCGCCGAGCTGCAGGCACGACGGCGGGTCGGCACGGAAGAGCGCCGCCGCCCGCACGGCCGTCTCCTCGACGAGCGCATCCGCCTGGTTCGCCCGGCGGGGTGCGAAGCGTTGCTGCGACCACCCGCCGGCCGCCGTGCGGCCCTGGACGTACCGCGTACCGGTCTTCGAGGACACGATCTGCCCGCCGCGCGCCACTCCCACGGAGTACCCGCCGCGGCGCACGAGCACCAGACCGACCGTGTGCGCCTGCTCGGCGTCCGGCAGCACCGCTGCGAGCAGGGCCTCGCGGTCCGCCGTCCCGGGCGCGCCTCCCGCAGGGCCGGGTGCGGGCAGCGCGGGAGTGAGTCGCGCGCTGCAGCCATTGGCGGCGACGAGGCCGACACCGTGGTCCGCCGTCGTGCCGGGCTCGATGGCATAGGCGCCGTTCCGCTCCTCGAAGCGGGCGAGCCAGCCGGGCAGGCGGGCCGGCTCGACGAGCACCGACCTGGACGTGGGCATGATAACCTTCCGTTCGGCCGCGTGCCGTCAGGCGCTCCGCAGCGGCGGATGGGCTGGTGATGGCGGTGCGGCGGCGCCGCGCGGACACGCGCCCGGCGGGTCCGGGTGGTGCTCGGTGCGTCAGTGGCCCACAGTAACGTTGACGTCGTGGACGATCTATTCAGCGCGGCTTCAGACGACGACGGATCGGATGGTTCCGCCGTCCGCGGCGCTCGGGGCGCGAGGCCCTCCGGCTCCGCACGCCCACGCAGTCCGCTCGCGGTGCGCATGCGCCCGCGCACCCTCGACGAGGTGGTCGGCCAGCAGCACCTGCTCGGTCGCGGCGCCCCGCTGCGGACACTCGCGGGCGAGCACGATCCGGGTGCGCATGCGGCACCGTCGTCGGTGATCCTCTGGGGCCCGCCCGGCACGGGCAAGACCACGCTGGCGCACGTGATCGCCCGTGGCCAGGGCCGGACGTTCGTCGAACTATCCGCCATCACCGCCGGCGTCAAGGACGTACGCCGCGTGATGGACGAAGCCCTGACCACCCGCGACCTGTACCGGCAGACCACCGTGCTGTTCCTCGACGAGATCCACCGGTTCAACAAGGCCCAGCAGGATGCCCTGCTGCCCGGCGTGGAGAACGGCTGGGTGGTGCTGATCGCCGCGACCACCGAGAACCCCTCCTTCTCGGTGGTCTCGCCCCTGCTGTCCCGGTCCCTGCTCCAGACCCTCAGGCCGCTCGACGAGGCCGACGTCAGGGGTCTCCTGGAGCGCGCCGTGACCGACGAGCGCGGCCTCGCCGGGTCCGTCGAACTGTCGGAGGAGGCACTCGAACACCTCGTCCGCCTCGCTGCGGGCGATGCCCGGCGTGGGCTGACGGCCCTGGAGGCGGCCGCCGGCGTCGCGCAGTCGGAGCAACCGGAGCAACCGGAGCAACCGGAGCAACCGGAGCAACCGGAGCAACGAGCACGACCGGAGGGGCAGGGCGACCCCTACGCGGGACGGTCCGGTGCAGACGACGGGGATGACGACGGGGATGACAGGGACGCAGCCGGCAGCGAACCGCCCGTCCTCCCCGTCCTCCCCGTTTTGGTCACGCTCGAGCATGCCGAGAAGGCTGTGGACGTCGCAGCTCTGCGCTACGACCGGGCAGGGGACCAGCACTACGACGTCGCCAGCGCCTTCATCAAGTCGCTCCGCGGATCCGACGTCGACGCAGCCCTGCACTACGTCGCGAAGATGCTCGAGGCGGGGGAGGACCCGCGGTTCATCGCGCGCCGGCTCATGATCTCCGCCGCCGAGGACGTGGGGATGGCCGATCCGTCGGCGCTGCAGACCGCCGTCGCGGCCGCGCAGGCCGTCCAGCTGGTCGGGATGCCCGAGGCGCGGATCATCCTCGCGGAAGCGGTGGTGCACATCGCGACGGCGCCCAAGTCCAATGCCGCCTACAACGGCATCAATGCCGCCATCGCCGACGTCAGGGCGGGGCGTGGCCAGGGCATCCCCGCGCACCTCAGGGATGCGCACTACCCCGGTGCGTCCCAGTTGGGGCACGGCAAGGGCTACGTGTACTCCCACGACGAGCCCCACGGGATCGCCCTCCAGCAGTACGCACCGGACGACCTCGTGGGTCGGGACTACTACGAGCCGACGGACCGTGGTGTCGAGCGCGACATCGCGTCGAGGGTGTCGAGGCTGCGCCGCATCATCCGCGGGACGTAGGCCCGGGCCCGGCGGATCAGCCTGGGTCCCCGTGATTCGGACCCGCCCGACGGCGCTGGTAGCATTGGACGCTGACTGGCAAGTCGTCGTGTACCAGCCTCCCCTCGCATCCCGGCAGTTCCGCTGATGGTGTGCGCGCGGGCGGCCAGGGTCGCGGCGGACTGTAGTACCGGGAAGCGGCCAATCCCGGCTCTCCGCAAGTGGAGGCCAGCGACACCAGGAAGTGCGGACGTCCCCGTGGCTCACTCCGCTTCTTCGCCGCAAAAATCGAAAGGTGAACGTGGCTAACAACACACGTGCCCGCCGCAAGGTCCGCATCTCGCGGGCCCTCGGCATTGCTCTGACCCCCAAGGCCGAGAAGTACCTCGAGCGTCGGCCCTACGCGCCGGGCCAGCACGGCCGCGCGCGTCGTAAGCAGGACAGCGACTACGCCGTCCGTCTGCGCGAAAAGCAGCGTCTCCGTGCCCAGTACAACATCCGCGAAGCGCAGATGGCCCGTATCTTCGAGGAAGCGCGCCGCACGGCAGGCCTGACCGGTGAGAACCTGATCGAGCTGCTCGAGATGCGTCTCGATGCCCTCGTGCTCCGCGCCGGCTTCGCCCGGACGAGTGCACAGGCCCGCCAGCTGATCGTGCACCGCCACATCATGGTCGACGGTGCCCGCGTGGACCGCCCGTCCTTCCGCGTGGCCGAAGGCCAGCTCATCCACGTGCACAGCCGCAGCGAGACCATGGTCCCGCTGCAGGTTGCCGCCGCTGGTGCGCACCGCGACGTCCTCCCCGCCGTCCCCGGCTACCTGGATGTCCAGCTCGACAAGCTCCAGGCGCGCCTCGTGCGTCGCCCGAAGCGCTCCGAGGTCCCCGTGACCTGCGAAGAGCAGCTCGTCGTCGAGTACTACGCACGCTAGTCGCCCGATACCGGCTGCGAACCAGCCGGCATCTTGCGAGGAGTGTGGACCAAGAGCCCGCGGCACACGCCGCGGGCTCTTCGTTCTGTAAGGTACTAGGAGCCAAGAATTCCCACGCCCGCCCATGGAGGCGGTGCACCCCTGCGTAAAGGAGACCGCCCATGTCAGGTGGAGATATTGCGGGCCTGATAGCTGCTGGCGTGTTCGCCGTCCTGGTCCTGCTGCTGGCCGTACCGATCTGGAAGCTCGGGCGGGTCCTCGACGAGCTGCGCAAGGCGATCCGGACCGTGACCGACGAGACGACGCCGCTGATCGAGGAAGTCACCAGCACCGTGAGCACCACGCACCAGCAGCTCAAGACGGTCGACGGCATCACCTCGAACGTCTCCGACGCCTCGGCCAACATCTCCGCGCTGTCCTCGCTCATCGCCGCGACGATCGGTTCCCCGCTCATCAAGGTGTCGGCGTTCTCCTACGGCGTCCGCTCCGCACTCGCCGGCCGGACCGCTCCCGCGCGCCGACGCCGCAGCCGCTAGCCCCACGAACCCCGGAGAGAAACGATGATCAGAAGAGCTTTCTGGCTGGCCGCCGGCATCACCATCGGCGTCGTCGCCGTACGCAAGGTGTCGCAGGCGAAGTCGAACCTCGGGCCCGAGGGGCTCAACCGTGCCGTCGGACAGATCAGCGACAGCCTCGCCGATTTCACCGACGCCCTCCGTTCCGCGATGTCCGAGCGGGAGAACGACCTCCGCGCCGCCCTCGGCGTAGAGGTGCCCGCGGCCCCCGCTGCCCCTGCGCCGGAGGCCGACACCGCTCCCGCCTCGCGCCGCTCCCTCCGTTAGCAGACCCTCCGGCACGCGGCACGTCCTGTCGGCGTCGCAGCCACGGGCCGGCGCCGGCGACCATGCCCGGACCTGCCCGGACGCGCCCACGGCAGCGTCCAGACCACTGAACGAAGGATGTTCCTCCCATGAAGTCCCACGAGATCGCCAGCCGCTGGCTGAGCTACTTCGAGAAGAACGGGCACACGGTCGTGCCGTCGGCCTCGCTGGTCTCCTCCGATCCCTCGCTCCTGTTCACCGTCGCCGGCATGGTGCCCTTCATCCCGTACCTCACCGCCCGCGAGGAGGCGCCCTACGACCGTGCGACCAGCGTGCAGAAGTGCATCCGCACGGGAGACATCGAGGAGGTCGGGAAGACCGCGCGCCACGGCACCTTCTTCCAGATGTGCGGCAACTTCTCCTTCGGCGACTACTTCAAGGCCGAGGCCATCCGCATGGCCTGGAACCTGCTGACCAGCGACGTCGCCGACGGCGGGTTCGGTTTGCCCGCGGAGAAGCTCTGGATCACCGTCTACCACGAGGACGAGGAAGCGCTGGGCATCTGGCGCGACAGCATCGGAGTCCCCGCCGATCGCATCCAGAAGATGGGCAAGAAGGACAACTACTGGTCCACCGGCCAGCCCGGCCCCGCCGGCCCCTGCTCGGAGATCTTCTACGACCGCGGCCCGGAGTACGGGATCGACGGCGGCCCGGAGGCCGACGACACCCGGTACGTCGAGATCTGGAACCTCGTGTTCATGCAGTACCAGCGCGGCGAGGGCACGGGCAAGGACGACTTCGAGATCCTCGGCGAGCTCCCCAGGAAGAACATCGACACCGGTCTCGGCCTCGAGCGGCTCGCCATGATCCTGCAGGGCGTCGAGAACATGTACGAGACCGACCAGGTGCGCCCCGTCCTCGACCGGGCCGCAGCGCTGAGTGGCAGGGCCTACACGAGCGCCGAGTCGCCCGAGGACCCCCACCACACCGACGACGTCCGGATGCGGGTGGTCGCCGACCACATCCGCTCCTCACTGATGCTCATCGCCGACGGCGTGTCACCCTCCAATGAGGGACGCGGGTACGTGCTGCGCCGCCTCATCCGCCGCGCCGTGCGCGCCATGCGGCTCCTCGGCGTCGAGAAGGCCTGCCTCCCCGAACTGCTCCCCGCATCACGCGACGCGATGAAGGGTGTATACCCGGAGGTCGAGAGCGACTTCGAGCGCATCAGTCGCATCGCCTACGCCGAGGAGAAGGCCTTCCTGCGCACCATCGCCTCCGGGACGGCGCGTCTCGAGGACGCCGTGCGCGAATCGCTCGCCGAGCAGCGCCCGCTCTCGGGCGAGGAAGCCTTCACGCTCCACGACACCTACGGCTTCCCCATCGACCTCACGCTGGAGATGGCGGAGGAGGCCGGCCTCGCCGTCGACGCCGACGGCTTCCGCTCGCTCATGCTCGAGCAGCGCCGGCGGGCGCAGGCGGATGCCCGGGGCAAGAAGGCCGGCCACGCCGACCTCTCCGTCTTCACCGAACTCCTCGGCCGGGGCCAGACCGTCTTCACGGGCTATGACGAGCTGACCACCGAGGCCATCGTCGTCGCGGTCCTCGACAAGGGCCAGTCGATCCCGAGCGCCCTGCAGGGCGACGAGATCGAGGTGGTCCTCGACCAGACGCCCTTCTACGCGGAAGCAGGCGGCCAGGCAGCCGATGTCGGGCTCATCACGGGTGACGGCTTCGTGGTCGAGGTCCTCGACGTCCAGCGCCCGGTCAAGGGCCTGAGCGTCCACCGCGCCGTCGTGCGCGAGGGTGAGATCGCGCAGGGCGCCACCGTCACGGCCGCCGTCGACCGGCAGCGCCGCCACGCGGGCGAGCAGGCCCACTCGGGCACGCACATCGTCCACGCGGCACTCCATGAGATCCTTGGCCCCGAGGCGCTCCAGCGCGGATCCTTCAACAAGGCCGGTTACCTCCGTTTCGACTTCTCCTGGGGTGAGGGCATCAGCGCCGCCGCGCGATCGGAGATCGAGGAGGTCTCGAACATCGCGATCCGCAACAACTACGAGGTCGAGACGAAGATCATGTCCCTCGCCGACGCGAAGGCGCTCGGTGCCACGGCGCTTTTCGGCGAGGCGTACGGCGACACCGTGCGGGTCGTCGAGATGAATGCCGAGTTCTCCCGGGAACTGTGCGGAGGCACCCACGTCGCCTCGACGTCGCTCATCGGCAGCCTGACCCTGCTCGGCGAGCAGTCCGTCGGGTCGGGGAACCGGCGCGTCGAGGCGCTGGTGGGGCTCGACGCCTTCCGCCACCTGGCGGCCGAACGCGCCCTGGTCTCCGAGCTGTCCGACATGCTCAAGGTCCCCTCCGCGCAGCTGCCCGAGCGGCTCTCCGCCACGCTGTCCAAGCTCAAGACGGCGGAGAAGGAGCTGGACCGCCTGCGGAAGGAACAGCTCGCCGTGGCCGCGGGATCGCTGGTCGACACGGCGGTGGACGTCGACGGCGTCCGCCTGATCGCCCATGATGCGGGCGAGATCGGAGGCGCGGACGAACTCCGCACCCTCGTGCTGGACCTTCGGGGCCGGCTCGGCTCCGAACCCGCCGTCGTCGCCGCCACCGGTGTCTCCCAGGAACGCCCGCTCGTCCTCGTCGCGACCAATGAAGCGGCGCGGGCCGCGGGCGTGAAGGCGGGTGCCCTCGTCCGCACCGCCGCAAAGATCCTCGGGGGCGGCGGTGGCGGCAAGGACGACGTCGCCCAGGGCGGCGGGTCCGACGCCGCACGCATCCCCGACGCGCTCTCGGCGATCCGCTCCGCGGTCGCCGAGCGCTGACCGGTCCGTTGTCCAAGGGCGGCGGGGGAGCGGAGGCCGGCCGGTCCGCGGCTCCGTACCCCTGGGGGCCCAAGCTGGGCGTCGACGTCGGGCAGGTCCGTGTCGGTCTTGCGGCGTCGGACCGTGACGGCCTGCTCGCCACGCCCGTACGCACCATGAAGCGGGACCCGCGCAGGAACAGCGACATCCGGATCGTGGTTCGGGAGGCCATCGAGCGGGGCGCCGTGCAGATCATCGTGGGGTTGCCGAAGAACCTGTCCGGCAGGGAAGGTGCCTCCGCGGAGATGGCGAGGACGTACGCCGACCTGCTTGTGGGGGAACTATCCCGGCAGTCCCATCCGTTACCGGTACGGCTGGTCGACGAGCGGCTCAGTACCGTATCCGCGCACCGATCGCTACATTCCGCTGGTCTGAGCAGCCGGGAGCATCGTAAGGTAGTGGATCAGGTGGCGGCCGTCGAAATTCTCCAGCACGCCATCGACATGCAACGTTCACGTGAACGGGACGTGGGGGATCCGGTTCCTGTGCGTGACGCACCGGGCGCTCAGGGCCCGTTGCTGACCCCTACGGAGGAGCCAGTTATCAAGCACAGCACGCCGAGCAGGAGGGACCAGGAGTCGTGAACAATCGGACCCACAACCCCTCCACGCCCCAGGACAGCCCGGACCAGCACGCGGACGAGTACGACGACGACGCCGACTACGCGCACCCCGAACCCGTCGAGGAGTTCTTCGCCGCCCAGGAGGCTCCCCGGCGCAACCGTCGCCGGCCGGCCTCCAAGGCCAAGCAGCGCCGGCGTCTCCGCCGGACGGTCGTCATGCTCGTGGTCCTCATGCTCTTCGCGGGAACGGTGTACGCGGCGGCGCTGATGCTCCGGGACGCGATCGGCCTGAACGAGGTTACGGACTATGCCGGACCGGGCGGCGAACCGACCGTCTTCACCGTTCCCGAGGGCGCCGGCGCGCTGGCGATCGGCACCGGACTCGAGAGCGCGGACATTGTCGCGGACTCGCAGACCTTCATCGACGCGCTCGGTGGTATCTCGGAGGGCCGCGAGGTGCAGCCCGGTGAGTACGAGATGCGTCTCCAGATGCCGGCCGCCGCTGCCGCAGAGGCACTCCTCGGGGAGGATCCGTCCCTCGTCTCCTACGCCGCGGTCGCCCGCGACCTGCGCCAGGGTGAGGTGTTCGACATCCTGAGCACGTCCACGGGTATCCCGCGGGCGGAGTTCGACGCCCTGGCCGCCGAGCCCACGCAGTTCGGGCTCCCACCCGAGGCGCTGTCCCTGGAGGGCTACCTGCACCCGGGCGAGTACCGCTTCGACGTCGAGGCCACCGCCACCGAGATCGTGGCGGAGATGGTCAAGGCGACCACCGATCGCCTCGCGCAGGACGGCGTCACCGACCCGAGCGAGCAGTACCGGATCCTGACCATCGCGAGCATCGTGCAGGCCGAAGCCGGCGAGGGCGACTACGCGACCGTCGCCGGGTCCATCAACAACCGCCTGACCCCGGGGAACACCGAGACGAACGGCCTGCTGCAGTCCGACGCCACGGTGGCCTACGGACTCGGGAAACGGACCTACCAGCTGAGTCCCGAGGAGAAGGCGGACACCAGCAATCCGTACAACACCTTCGCCAATCCAGGGCTCCCGAAGGGTCCGATCGGCTCGCCGAGCGACGAGGCGATCGACGCCACCGTCAACCCCGCCGACGTGCCGTTCTACTTCTGGGTGACCGTCAACCTTGATACGGCCGAGACCAAGTTCTCCGAGACCTATGCGGAGCACCTCCGGTACGTCGCCGAGTACGACGCCTGGTGCGGGGACAACCCCGGGCGCTGCGAGTAGGTGGTTCCGGGAGGATCGGTGGCGTGTGACCTGCGCGCCGCCGTGATCGGTTCGCCGATCGGTCATTCGAAGTCGCCCGTCCTGCACGCGGCGGCCTACCGCTTCATCGGCGTCGACTGCGACTACAGCGCCATCGACGTGCCGGAGTCCGCGCTGACCGGGTTCATCACCGACGTGAGGAGCACGCCGGGCTGGCGGGGACTGTCCGTCACCATGCCGCTCAAGCCCGGCATCGCACGGCTGGCCGACGGCGTCTCGGAGCTCGCTGCAGTCCTCGGCGTCGCGAACACCGTTGTGGTCGATCACGCCGGCGGTGGTATCCGCCTGCAGGCGTACAACACCGACGTCACCGGTATCTCGCATGCCCTGGCCGCCGCGGGTGTCGACGGTCCTGCGCGCGGCGTGATCCTCGGAGGTGGTGGCACCGCAGCCGCTGCGGTGGCAGGTCTGGCCGGGCTCGGAGCGCGCTCCGTCTCGGTGGTGGTCCGGCGCCCTGGTGCGGCCGCCGATCTGCTGCGGATCGGCTCGGCCCTCGGGCTCGACGTCTCCCTCCAGCCCTGGGACAGGGCGGGGGAACGCGTGCGGTCCGCTGACGTCGTCGTCTCGACGCTCCCGCCGCGGGCGGCCGACGGTCTCGGCAGGGAACTCGCCACCGATGCGCGCTTCCGGACGCAGGCGACACTGCTCGACGTCGCCTACGACCCCTGGCCGAGCGTGCTCGCGGACGCGTGGGAGCGCGCCGGCGGGACCATCGTCCCCGGCCTCGACATGCTGCTCCACCAGGCGGTGGAGCAGGTGCGCCTGTTCTTCCCCGAGGTGGCGCAGGACCGTGCCGCGGTGCTCGGCGTGATGTGTGACGCGGTCGGCGCGACCCGACGCTGATCACCGCCGTGCTGCATGGCAGTATGGGAGCCATGTTGCGTTGGCTGACGGCAGGAGAATCGCACGGCCCCGCCGTGGTCGGGATCATCGAGGGGATGCCCGCCGGGGTGGGTATCACGAGTACCGACATCCAGGAGTCCCTGGCCCGGCGCCGGCTCGGCTACGGTCGCGGCGCCCGGATGAAGTTCGAGCAGGACCAGGTCCGGATCATCGGCGGTGTGCGCCACGGCGTGACGCAGGGCGGTCCCGTGGCCATCGAGGTCGCGAACACCGAGTGGCCCAAGTGGGACAAGATCATGTCCGCCGATCCACTGAGCGAGCAGGACGCCGCCGAGCTCGCTGATTCCGCGCGCAACGCACCCCTCACGCGGCCGCGGCCCGGACACGCAGACTTCACCGGGATGCAGAAGTACGGCTTCGACGAGGCGCGCCCCGTGCTGGAACGGGCCAGCGCCCGCGAGACCGCCACGCGCGTGGCGCTTGGCGCCGTCGCCGTGAAGTTCCTCGAGGGCCTCGGCATCCGCCTCGTCAGCCACACGGTGTCCATCGCCTCGGTGTCCGTGCCCGAGGACGCCCCGCTGCCGAGGCCGAGCGACGTCATCGCCCTCGACACAGACCCCCTGCGCTGCTTCCACCGCGACACCTCGGACGCCATGGTGGCCGAGGTCGACGCCGCACACAAAGAGGGCGAGACCCTCGGCGGTGTCGTCGAGGTGGTGGCCTACGGCCTTCCGCCCGGGCTCGGCAGCTACGTGCACTGGGACCGGCGCCTCGACTCCCGGCTCGCCGCGGCACTCATGGGCATCCAGGCGATCAAGGGCGTCGAGGTCGGCGACGGCTTCGAGACCGCGGCGCGCCGCGGCACCGCCGCCCATGACGAGATCATCCGCGACGACGACGGCAAGATCGTTCGTGCCAGCAACCGTGCCGGCGGGATCGAGGGCGGCATGAGCATCGGGGACGTCCTGCGCGTCCGCGCTGCCATGAAGCCCATCGCGACCGTACCGCGGGCCCTGCGCACCGTGGACGTGAGCACCGGTGCCGCCGCCCGTGCCCACCACCAGCGGTCGGACGTCTGCGCCGTGCCCGCGGCCGGCGTCGTCGCCGAGGCCATGACGGCCCTGGTCCTCGCCGAAGCGGTCACCGAGAAGTTCGGCGGCGACTCCCTCGAGGAGACCAGGCGGAATCTCCGCACCTACCTCGAGAACATCCCGGAGTTCCTGGGCTCCGCGCAGGCCTGATGCAGCTGGACCGGCCTGTGGTGCTCGTGGGTCCCATGGCCGTGGGCAAGTCGACGGTGGGCCGGGTGCTGGCGCTGCGCACGGGTGCGCGGTTCGTCGACACCGACCGCACGATCGTCTCTCGCCACGGCAGCATCGCCAGGATCTTCGAGCGCGACGGCGAGCAGGGCTTCCGTACCCTCGAGGCGGAGGTGGTGGCCGAGGCACTGGTGCCCGGCGCGGTCGTGTCCCTGGGCGGTGGCGCGGTGCTGCACGACAGCACGCGGAAACTCCTCGCCGACGCCGTCGTCGTGTTCCTGGACACCGATCTCGCCACCGTCCTCCCGCGGATCGAGAAGGACGCCGCACGCCCCCTGCTCGCGGGCCGGCCCGCCGAGCGGTGGCAGGAGCTGTACCTCGCACGCCGACCGGTGTACGAGGACGTTGCCGACGTCGTCGTCGACTGCCGTGGATTGTCGGTCCGCGCGACGACGGACGCCGTCCTGAAGGCCCTCTCCCCCGATGCCGGCCGACCACCGGCGCATCCGTATCCCGCACCGTCGAAGCGGACCGGCACCCGGCAGCACGCCGAGAACGACCAGCACGACGGGCCTGACGACACGCCCGCCCCCGACCAGAACCACGAGATCGGACTCCACCCCCATGGCCCCTGACGACGCAACCATCATCCCGGTCACCGGAAGCACCACCGAGAGCACCTATGACGTCGTCGTGGGACGCGGGCTGCTCGGACGCCTCCCGGAACTCCTCGGTGAGCGCGTGCGCCGCGTCCTGGTGATCCACCCGCGCGCCCTGCGGGCCACCGGGGACACGGTCCGCGACGAACTGGCGGAGGCCGGTTTCACCGCGGTCACAGCGGAGATCCCGGACGCCGAGGAAGGCAAGCACATCCAGGTGGCGGCGTTCTGCTGGCAGGTCCTCGGACAGAACGACTTCACGCGCTCGGACGCGGTGGTCACCGTGGGCGGCGGCGCCGTGACGGACCTGGGCGGCTTCGTCGCCGCGACCTGGCTGCGGGGCGTCAAGGTGGTCCACCTCCCTACGAGCCTGCTGGGCATGGTCGACGCCGCCGTGGGTGGCAAGACGGGGATCAACACGGCCGAGGGCAAGAACCTCGTGGGTGCGTTCCACCCCCCGGCCGGCGTGCTCGTGGACCTCGATGCCCTGGGGACCCTGCCCAAGAACGAGCTCGTCACGGGGCTCGCCGAGGTGGTGAAGTGCGGCTTCATCGCGGACCCGGCGATCCTCGAGCTGATCGAGGGGGACATCACCGCGGCGACGGACGCCGGCTCACCGGTGCTCCGCGAACTCGTCGAGCGATCCATCCGGGTCAAGGCGGAGATCGTCTCCGAAGACCTCCGCGAGTCCGGCCGGCGCGAGTACCTCAACTACGGGCACACGCTCGGGCACGCCATCGAACTGGCGGAACGGTACTCCTGGCGGCACGGGGCCGCGGTGTCCGTCGGGCTCGTCTTCGCCGCCGAACTCTCCCGCATGGTGGGGCGGCTGAGCGATACCGACGCCGACCGACACCGCAGCGTCCTCGAATCCCTCGGGCTGCCCGTCACCTACCGGCGGGACCGCTGGGCCGCCCTGCTGGACGGGATGCGCCGGGACAAGAAGTCGCGCGGCGACCTGCTCCGCTTCGTGGTGCTCGACGGCGTCGGACGTCCCGGCATGCTCGAGGTCCCCGACACGTCGCTCCTCTTCGCGGCGTACCAGGAGATCGCCTCCTGACCAGGCCCCCGGCCGTTCCACGGACTGCTGGGTCCCTAGCAGCCGGTCCGCGTGCGCAGGGTAGACTGGACCACGGACTTTCGGCGCGCTCCGGCGTGCCCGCTGCGCCTCGGCCGGCCCATCCGCTCCCGTGTCCGACGACGACACGTACGAAACCGACGAAAGTGAATCTGTGGCGACCACGAACGACATCAAGAACGGCACTGTGCTGAAGCTCGAGGGCAACCTCTGGAACGTCCTCGAGTTCCAGCACGTCAAGCCCGGCAAGGGTGGCGCCTTCGTCCGTACCAAGCTCCGCAACATCCTCTCGGGGAAGGTCGTCGACAAGACCTTCAACGCCGGCCTGAAGATCGAGACGGCCACCGTGGACCGCCGCGATTACCAGTACCTGTACAAGGACGGCGAGGACTTCGTCTTCATGGACACCACGGACTACGACCAGATCACGGTCCCGGGCAAGACGGTCGGCAACGCGGCCAATTTCATGCTGGAGAGCCAGATGGCCACGATCGCCATGCACGAGGGTTCGCCCCTCTACGTCGAGCTCCCGGCCTCGGTCACGCTCGAGATCACCTACACGGAGCCCGGTCTGCAGGGTGACCGCTCCACCGGCGGCACCAAGCCGGCCACCGTCGAGACGGGCCACGAGATCCAGGTCCCCCTCTTCCTCGGCAACGGCACCAAGGTCAAGGTCGACACCCGCACGGGCGAGTACCTGGGACGCGTCAACGAGTGAGCGCACGCAGCAAGGCGCGACGCCGGGCCCTGGACATCCTGTTCGAGTCGACGCAGCGTGAGATGCCGGCCCTGGAGGTCATCCGCGCCCGCCGGGAGAAGACCGACATGGTGATCGCCGACTACACCGTCGATGTCGTCGAGGGCGTCCTGGAGCACCAGGAGCAGATCGACGAGTTCCTGAGCACCTACTCCCAGGGCTGGACCCTCGACCGGATGCCCGCCGTCGACCTCATGATCCTCCGGATCGGGAGCTGGGAACTGCTCTACAACGACGACGTCCCCGACGGCGTCGCCGTGAGCGAGGCGGTCGAGCTCGCGAAGATGCTCTCCACCGACGAGTCGCCCAAGTTCGTCAACGGGCTGCTCGGCCGTCTGCAGCAGCTGAAGCCGACGCTCCTGGCGTAGTCACCGCCCGCGCGACCCGAAGCTCCCGTCACCCGCCTCCCGCGGGACGGGGGCTTCCTGCGTCCAGCCGACGCATCCGATCCTGCCGCGTCGAGTATGTCAGCGGGCGATCTCGGCCTCGACCGCGAGGGCCACCTCCTGCAGGAACCGCTCGTCCGCTGCGCTGAAGTCGCGCGGCGCCTGGTCGATCGCGCAGAGGGTGCCCACGGTCCACCCGCCCTGGCCGCGCAGGGGATAGCCCGCGTAGAAGCGGATGCGGGGTTCCCCGAGCACCAGGGGATTCGAGGCGAAGCGTGCGTCCTCCAGGGCGTCCGGGACGATCAGCGGCCCTGCATTCCGGATCGTCGCATTGCAGAACGTGATCTCCCGGGGCAGGTTCTGCTCGATCGGTCCGAGGACTGACTTCAGGAACATCCTGTGGTCGTCGATCAGGGCGATGATCGAGGAGCTCACCCCGAGGTGCGTCCGCACCAGGGCGGTGTACCGGTCGAATCGCTGCTCCGAAGCGGTGTCCAGCAGGTGGGTGCGGGTGACGGCGTCGAGGCGCTCCTGCTCGGCCTCGCCGTCCGTGAACAGGAATGCGGCCGCCGCTCCCAGGGCCCTCCTCGGGTCCTGTTCCGTGCCGCCGTCGGACTGCGTCCCGCTCTGCGGCACCCGCGTCAGGACGGAGGTCTGCTCGAGCAGCTCGTTCATGGCGTCAGCGAGAAGATTCCGCTCCACTCCGGGCAGGATCAGCAGCCCACCGAGATACGCCTCCACCTCGTAACCCGAGACGGCCCCGCCGATCGCGTAGTACCGCATCCAGAGCTGTGACAGCTCCAGGTTCGCCTCGGACAACGCGCGGGTGGTCGTGGTGATCTGCACCTGGCTGCTCATGGAGTCTCCGAGATCGATGGTCCCGGTCGTCCGGTCCCATTCCGTGTGGTGGGGGCGAGGCGCGGACGACGCCGGTGATCGAGCGGCTGCATCCTGCACCTGTCATCATCCGGCACTCCTGCTACGAGGCGCATCAGGTGCCGAAGTGCGTGCGGGTCCCGGCTCCGCCTGCCTGGGTGATGATGCCCGCCGCGAGGTCCTTCAGCTTGATGTTGCGGGCCATCGAGGCGCGCTTGAGGATGCCGAAGGCCTCGTCCTGCGAGCAGCGGTTCTGGGCGACGATGATCCCGATCGCGATGTCGATGCCGGTCCTGGACCGCATGGCCGCCTGCAGGTCGTCCGAAAGCTTCTCGCTGGCCTTCAGCCGGACGTGCGCCCGCGCCGTCGCGCCGGCCTGTTCCGCGAAGACAGCCGCGGTGTGCTGGCGCTCCGGGGTGAAGAACGCGGCGGGGCGCGCGTAGAAGTTCAGAGCCGCTCGGTCCCCGCCGTCGAGGGCGAGGGGGATGCTGAGAATCGAGAGGAATCCCACCGCCGCGGTCACCGCGAAGAACGGGGGTAGGTCGGATCTCTCGTGTCATCAGCCACCTGCAGGCCCGGCGCCTCGAGGGCCAGGGGAGCGGGTCCGGCGTCCGCCGCATGCTGCGTGTTGAGGGCGGCGTAGAGCGCCAGAACCGCGGGGGAGACACTGAGGAAGAGTGCCTGTCCGCCCTCGCGCCTGAACATGAGACCGCAGGGTACCGCGCGATCAGCGCCGAAGAGCTGCGCGCCGAGGTCCGTCAACTGCTCAAGGACTGCCGGGGTGGCTCCCGATCGCGCCAGCGGGCTTGGCTCGCCGTCGACAGCAGGCGTCGATACCTCCGGTACCGTACCGCCGGAGCTGCGGAGGCTCGCGACTCCCTGCACGGCGCCAGGTACTCCGCCCGCTCCGCTCGTCGCGGAGTCGAGCGTCGCGGGACCAAGGGCATCGTGCATGAGGGAAAGCCTACAGACCCGACGGGCGCTCCGGCGCCGTCGCGCCGCCGCGCGCTCCGCGCCCCAGGCCCCACGCGACCGGGAAGCCGAGCCGACGGAAGGGGGGATCGTGGTCGCGCGTACATTCAGGACCGGCAGAATTGCACCCCGCGACGGGATACCTGACGGTGGGGGAGATCGCGCTGACCATGAGGGTGTAGAAGATGACGGTGTACAGCCCGGTGCCGTCAGGGACGCTGTACAGCGTTCGCATAGGCCGCTCGTACCGGATATTCCGCGCGGTACTCCAGCGGTACATGGACTCTCTCCACGGTGCGACCGGCAGCAGGTGGATGCCCAGTGGACACCACGCCCCGGCGCCGGGTACATCATCGACGACGCGCGGCGGCGGGAGGACGAGCCGATGAGGAAAGCTGCAGTACCACCCGCGCGGTGGTCCGCGTGGAGTCGGTACTCGCTCCAGTGACGGGTGTGCGGGTGTGCTGTGCGGCTGGTTCTTCATGACGTGGAGTCGCCGAGGCGTGGGTCGAGTCCGTATTGGGCGGGTGCGTGGAGGTGGTCGCGGAGGGTGGTGCCGTCGTAGTCGTGGTGGTAGATGCCGCGTTCCTGCAGGAGTGGCACGACCTCGTCGACGAAGGTGTCGATGCCGTCCTCGTTGACGTCGATGGAGACCCAGAATCCGTCGCAGGCGCCGGCTTCGAACCATTCCTGCATGTGGTCCGCGGTCACTGATGCTTCACCGACGGGGGTGGGGTGGTAGTCGATGACGCCGTGGGCGAGGATGTCGCGGAGCGTCCATCCCTCACGGGCGACCTCGAGCGCTCGGGGTGAGCGGGGGTCGAACGGGCTCGGGGCGGCGACCGCCAGCTGCTGAGCGGTCAGTGGTTCGTCGAGCTGGCTAGGGTCTAGGTGAAGGTTCAGCATCGAGCCGAGGTAGGGGACACGGGATGCTGCAGTGAGCTCAGCGAGTTGTACGCGCCGGTCAAGGGCGGCACGTTTGGTCTTGCCGATCGCGGGCATGACTCCGGCGAAGAACGTGATCTCATCCGGGTTCCGTCCTGCCGTGGCTGCGGCGTCGCGGTATGCCTGGCGCTGTGCGCGGGCGTCGTCGATGGTGAACGTGGCACCGATGACGCCATTGGCGTAGCGGCCGGCGATCTCAAGTCCGTTTGCGCCTCCACCAGCTGAGAAGATGACGGGCTGGCCCTGTTCGGACGGTGGAATGGGCAGCGGCCCGCGGGAGGCAACATGCCCGCCCTGCATGTTGACCGCCTGGATCTTTTCAGGGTCGGCGAAGCGGCCCGTTTTCTTGTCCTTGATCCAGGCGTCCTGCTCCCAGCTTCCCCAGAGGGCCTGAGCGATCTGGATCGTCTCGTGGGCGCGCTGGTAGCGGTCCGGGCGGGATGCCAGGGCCTGGCCGAAGTTCGCCGCAGCAGCTGGGTCACTGGTCGTGACCGCGTTCCACCCGGCACGGCCGTGGCTCATCACGTCCAGGGCCTTGAACTGGCGTGCGAGGTTGAAAGGCTCAGTGAAGCTCGTGGACCCGGTAGCGACGAGGCCGATACGCTCTGTGGCTCGGGCGATCGCCGCGAGGGTCATCATCGGTTCCAAAGTCATCGAGGGGGCCTCGTGGTCCACGTCGGCCTGCAGGCCGGGGAAGTCCGGGAGGAACAGGAAGGCGAACTTCCCTCGCTCGGCGGTCTGGGCGTAGCGGACCTGCGCGTCGAAGCTCGAGTAGTTCGCAGGATCGACGCCAGGGGCGCGCCAGGCTGAACTCTGGGATCCGTATCCGTTGCCCAAGTGCATGCCCAGGATCATCTGGTGGTTCGTCATCACTTCTCCTCGTTCATGCTGTCGTCCATCATGTTCGGCGCTGGTGGATCGCGACGGCGCCCGTGGCCGCATTGATCAGTGTGGACCCTGCCACTAATGTGAAGGTCAAGTCGATGATTGGCTCGTACGCCTTGGAGGGTCGGATGCGCATTGGTGAGCTCGCGAAGAAGACCGGTGTTCCTGCCCGGATGCTGCGGTATTACGAGGAGCAGGGGCTCATTTCCCCCCGGCGCCTGGACAACGGGTACCGGATGTATGACGACTACCTGGTGGACCGGGTGAAGAAGATCAGAGGGCTGGTCGATTCCGGTATCCCGACGAGGATCATCTCGAGCATCCTGCCGTGTCTGGACCAGCCGCAGACCATCGTCGTGAAGAACGCCGAGCCCGGGCTGCGGGAACTGCTGGTGACAGAGCGGGACCGCATGTCGGACAAGATCGACTTCCTCATCCACAACCGGGACTCCATCACCCGGTACATCGAGGCCATCGACGCCGCCGCCACTCAGGAGCAATCGCTCGAAGCCGGCTGAACCACTGGAGCTAACCCCCGAACCAGCTCCAGCGGTCTATGCGGTTCAGGCGGTTCAGGCGTCCTGGGTGGTGCGGGGCTTGCTGACGAAGAGGGTGCCGATGACGGCGCCGAGGGCGAGGATTGCGGCGACGGTGAAGGCAGCCTGTCCCGCGTCGATGCTCTGAGCGGCGCTGAGGGCACCTGTCCGGGTGGCATTCGCGCCGATGGTGAAGGCGGAGATGAGGATTGCGCCTCCTGCAGCGCCGGCAAGCTGCTGGACGGTGGAGAACGCGGCGGTGCCGTGGGGGTAGAGCTCGGCCGGCAGGGATCCCAGGGCCGAGGTGGTCATGGGAGCCCACATCAGTACCTGCGTGCCGGTCATGAGCAGGTAGACGGCGAGGACCAGCCAGATGCTGGTGTCCTCATTGATAGTGGTGAGGAACCAGATGGTTCCCACCCAGATGATGGAGCCGGGGATCGCCAGGGGCTTGGGTCCGACCTTGTCGTAGATGCGTCCGCCGAGTGCGGAGACGGTCGCGATCATCGCCCCTCCCGGGAAGAGGAACAATCCCATCTGCAGGGTGTCCAGACCGAGGACGGCGGTCAGAATGAGAGGCAGGACCAGGACCACCCCGAAGCCGTTCATCGCGACGAACGTCATGACGATCGTCGGCATGACGTACTGGCGGGCGGAGAAGATCCGCATGTCCAGGAATGCATCCCCGTGCTTCTGCAGCTTCACCTGGCGGTGGACGAACGCGGCCACGCCGGCTAGCCCGATGAGGATGGGGATGTAGGGGGCGACGGGTGCGTGCCCGGACACCGATTCGCCGATGGACGCCAGGCCGAAGACCAGCCCGCCGAAGCCGACGACGGACAGCAGCAGGGACACCACGTCCAGGCTCACCCGCTCCGGTGTGGTCACGTTCGGTAGTTTCAGCGCACCCAGGATCAGTGCCACCACGGCGATGGGCAGCATGAGGACGAACAGCCACCGCCAGGACAGCTGAGAGAGGATTACGCCGGATACCGCGGGACCGACTGCGGGGGCGATGGCGGGCACCGCGGTGACGAGGGCCATCATCCTGCCCCGCCGCGATGCCGGCACCAGGCGCATGGTCGTGGTGATCAGCAGGGGCACGAAGACCGCAGTGCCGATGGCCTGGATGATCCGCCCGGCGAAGAGTACTCCGAAGCCCGGGGCGACCGCGGCGACGACCGTTCCGAGAAGGAACAGCGACATCGAGCCCAGGAAGATCCCGCGCGTGGTGAACCGGCGCATCACGAACCCGGTGGCCGGGATCAGGACCGCCAGGGTCAGCAGGTACCCGGTGGTGAGCCACTGGCCGGTCGTCGGGGTGATGTCCAGGTCCGCGATCAGCGTCGGCAGGGCGACGCCGAGCATCATCTCGTTCAGCAGGACCACGAACGCCGAGACCATCAGCAGACCGATGATCATCGCGCTTCCAGGCGCCATCCGATCACCAGGAGCGCCGGCAGCAGTATCAGTAGCTGGGGGCCTCGTACCCGGGCTTTCATCAGGCGTGTACGCGGCTGCGGCGTCGGGGAGTGGGTGGGGTGCGGTCAGGGCTGTTTCATTCGGTGTCGATCCCGGCACGGGGTTCTCCTGGTCATGACGAAGGGGGTAGAAAACGAGGTAGCAGCATGTCTTCGAGCAGCTGGTGCTACCTAAGCTTCGGTCCGCTCGAGCCGCACTCACCGAGTGCGCAGAAGGCAGCGCGACAGAACCTCATGACCTATCGTGCGACCCTCTCACTAATGGCAGGGTCAAGCCGTGGGCCTATGAGAGTTGTCACATGACCTCCAGCAGGACCGGATTCACGCCGGGATTTGACCTTCACATTGGTGGAGGGTTGGAGACTGGTGGTTCACACCTTGCTCGATGGAAGGACATTCATGAAGATCGGCATCCTCGGAGCAGGATCCATCGGTTCGACGCTGGCGCAGAAACTCGCTGAAGCAGGCCATCAGGTGAAGGTCGCCAACTCCCGTGGTCCGGAAACCATCGACGAGACGGTCCTGGCAACAGGAGCGACCGCCGTCGAGGCGTCCGACGTCGTCCAGGACGTCGACGTGCTCGTGACCTCGATTCCCCTCGCCCGGATGGCAGGGATCCGTCCGCTCCTCGAGGAGCTTTCTGCGGACGCGGTCGTCATCGACACGTCGAACTACTACCCGCTGCGCGACGGTCACATCGAAGCCCTCGATGGCGGGCAGGTGGAAGGCCTGTGGGTCAGCGAGCAGATCGGGCGCCCCGTCGTGAAGGCCTGGAACGCGATTCTCTCGGGTACTTTCGAGGCCAAGGGCCGTCCTGCAGGGCAGGCCGGCCGCCTCGCCATTCCCGTTGCAGGCGACGATGAGGTCGGCAAGCGTGCTGCGATCAGTCTGGTGGAGGATACCGGGTTCGACACCGTCGACGCCGGTACACTGTCCGAATCTTGGCGGCAGCAGCCCGGAGCTCCGGCCTACTGCACTGAACTGACCCAGGAGGAGCTGCCGGCCGCCCTGGCACGCGCCCAGAAGGACCTCCTGGCCGGCCGGCGGGATCGGGTCATGGCAACCATCGGGGACACGTTCGGCTCCCTGACCTCCGACGACATCGCTGCCCTCAACCGAGCCACCTACGCATGAGGGCCGGGGGTGGATTCGCGCCCTGCCGAAATTCCTGGTGGAGTGCCTCGTAAGCCGGGAGGTCCTGAAAGCTCACCCTGCGCCAGGGTGCCACCAGACCGACCACACCGACGTTCGCGATTCTGTTTGCCTCAGTCAGGAGCACCCCTCCAACACTTCCGGCGGTGATGAGATGTGACTCAAGTCCGACGCTCGTCAGATTTGATGGTGATCGAAGTTCAACTCATCGTGAGCCCGTCGAAGGCAAGGACTCACGTGAGGAGCCCGACAACCTCACTCGAACCAGTCAGTCTGGGTGGCCGTTGACGCTGATCGCGGTGTCCGCTCACGTTGAATGACAGATCGGCTCGTGCAGGCTTGGGTAGACAGGGTTACGGCCATCTCCTCTCAGCGTGAGTAATCCCCCTGCCACGCCCCAGGACAGCTCGTACTGTTTGTCGCCGATCGGGCGGATCCCGTCGTCGGCCGTCCATGTTCCTGTGCGCCAGCCAACTCCTATCGGGTGTATCGAGTAGACCTGGCCCGCACCAGACATGAGGAACGAACTCTCCCGGACAACGGCCCTGCAGCCTCCCGGCGCGGAGGGCTTCAAAACGGTGTAGTTAGCAGAGAAGAAGGCGTCCCCGATGAACGCAACGACGCACCCGACGGCAGCCATCGTGCTCACAACGCGCCAGAGGACTGGCATTATCCGATCTTTCTCGCCAGTCCTTACACGCCGAGCGGTGTGGTTGAGGATGATCGCCGCGATCAACAGGGCGGTGCCTGGAATCCATGGAGGAAGGACAGACGGGCCGAACACCAGGATCAGTCCGCACCACCCCAACACCACAAGCATCATCGCAGCCACCGCGCACAGGACAGAAGTCCGGCCGAGCCGCCGTTCCGACAAGCGACCCGTCGAGCGCCGGGGCATAGTCATCGCGGAAGGGTACTACGCCTGTCTTGCGGCTTCCTCGTCCGCGGACTCGATCGTGTTGCCGTTGTCCCGAAGCCAGTACAGCGTTCGTCTACCGGTTCACGACCGTGGCCGCTTGGGTTCCCGTTCTCTCGGTTCATGCCGGTCTCTGTGCGGGCCACCTCTTCGCGGGTGCTCACTGAGGTGTCACAGGCCGATCTTCACTCTTCTCATCACTGGCTCCATTTCTTGGAGGTAAGGAAGTCTTGGACTGCCGGCCGGGGGAGTCCCAGCGTTTGAGCGACTCCTGCTTTCGCGCGCCAGCTCGGCGGGAACAGCCCGTCAACCTCCGGGCGGTGAGTATGGCGTCAGTGGGGCGTCTTACCCTGACCCGACGTACTTCCACAATGACGACCAGTAATCAGCCGCATGAGTCGCCTAGTAGGAAAGAGAAGCCCGTGACCAGCAACCCCGAGGTACAAGCGCTCACGAACGAGTATCACTGCGGGCTGAGGTCATGGGCGAAAGTTACCTACACGATCGAGGCAGCAACCGAGCTGCTGATCCGCGCCCATGAAAGCTGCTTTGTCAGGTCGGGACAGCCGTGGATTGGTATGGGCAGCCGCTGGCCCTACGTCGACTTCGAAGCGATCGAGGGCAACCTTGAAGGACTTTCCGGCGGCGAACGCCGGTTCATGCTGCTGGTTGCATCTCTTGGCGACGGGGGAGCGCTGGTGGACCTCGGCGACGTCATCCCGGGTTTGGACCGTGATGTGTGCTGGCACTTGTCCTCGCCGCGATCGCGCACGCTGGCGGAAGCCATGAACACTCAGGGTTCGAGTTCACCGAGGACGGTACGCCGACGTTGATCGTGCGCCTCGCCCGGCCCTACGACTGGCCCAACGCCAACGCCAACGCCAACGTCATCTAGAGCCGCTGCGCCGCACATCCGCCGCCGGCAGACAGTCCTCACTAGTGGTGCTCGCGGGGAGTGGGAAGTCCTGCCCAGGGTGCACGGTAGGTCGAGTACGACGGACACCCCGGACAGGACTCCACGACAGAGCGTAGAACACGGTCCTGACACCGCAGCTGACACACTGAACAGATGCCCGCGACCCGCCCCGACAATGACCAAGTGGCCGAATGCGCGGAATGCGGCAGGACCGCTCCGCTGACGCTCACCGGAGACGGAACGCCGAAGGACTGGGCGTACATCGTGGATGCAGGTGTGACGTTCTGTCCGCTGCACCGGCCGCGGATGCCCGAGGGCTGGCAGGACGTCATCAGGATCTACAAGAAGGGCGAGCTGGACAAGCTCGCCGGCGACCGAAAACCACCGCCCACCGGTTCGTTCGAGGACGAATGACGAAGGCCCCGGGGAGGCTGCGTGGATGGGGGATCAACACGCAGACGACCGGAGCCTTCAGGGATAGTTCTACTGGGTGGGAGCGCTCCCCAGATAGTTTCGATGCGGAAGGTGTGACCTGATGAGCACCGGCCCTGGCGCAGTGCTGCATCTGCCGCGCCACAGCCAAGCTCCAGGAGGAGGGACGGCCCCTGCCCGAGGGCTGGCTGTACAGGACGATTACCGTCGACGTCGGCCGCTACTACTGCCCCGATCACGCCCACAAAGCCTGACCGAGCTCGCCGATACGAATTCGCGGCTCGACAGAGGTGTCATTGTCGGTGACCGTCACCGTGCAGCATGACGGTGGTTGAGTAGTTGCCATGAGGTTTGATGACCTGCTGGTGCCTGAGGACGACTACCCCTCGGGTCCCTGTGAGAGTAGGCGCGAGTGGCTTCTCACGTACTCCCGAGGTGTCTCGGTCGATGTGATCGCGTCGTGGTGCAGGGTGACGCCGGCGCGGGTGCGCCGGGCGGTTGAGAAGCAGATCCGGCACAGTCCGAGCTGGTTCGACCAGTGCCTGCGGATCCATGACCAGCCCGCTGACCTTCGGGAGAAGTTCAACCGGCCGACCCGGGAAGGGTTGTGGTGGAAGCACTATAACGACGTCGCCGCGCACGTCTCTGCGCACGGAATGCTGCCGTCGCAGAACCATGGGGACCACGCCCGGGTGCTGTACCGGTGGATTGAAGCCCAGCGCCGGCAGAACGACGCCGGGAACCTCACGCACGACAAGCTCGAGGCCCTCGACCGGCTGGGCTCCTGGCAGGGCGTCCGCCGTGGACGCCCCGACGAGCACTGGACGCGGCGTTTGACCGAGCTGTGCCTGTTCCATCGGTCTCATGGGCGCCTGCCCATGTACGACCCGGTACGCCGGCCCGAGGAAAGACTGCTCGCGGTGTGGCTGATACGTCAGCGAACCTGGGAACGCAAAGGCCGCCTCAGACTCGATCGCCGGCACCGCCTGCCCGCAGCCCTCCCCGACTGGATGCCGGCCACGCCGACTACGAAGTAGACGCACAATCAAGCGACCCTGCAGTTGGCTGGCGATGGACCGGTGACAGGCAAGCTATCGGCCGCGTGGGTCAGATACGAGTCAGATGTAGGTCAGGTGTGGGTCGCGTGGTGGCTGGTGTATTGCTGGTACTGAGGATTGTCCGCTAGGAATGTGGAGGCCATCTGGCAGCGGGGGATGAGGTTCAGGCGGCGTTTGTGGGCGTCGAGGACGACGGCCCGCATCAAGGTTGTAGCAGCGCCCTGGTCCCGGAAGCCCGACAGCTCGTTACCCATGATCAGGGTCAGGTCCCCGCCGTTCATCCGGTACTGCATGTACGCGACCAGGTGTCCGTCGATGAACAGCTCGAACCGGGAGGACAGGGAGTTGTCCCGGAACTTCTCCCGCGTCGTGCTCACCGGATGCCGTTTCTTCGCTGCCTCGGCTCTGCGCTCGAGCTCGTCGACGAGCATCTCGTACCGGTCCACCGTCCGGCTGGGCGAGAAGCCGGTATCCATCAGCGTGTACGCCTGGTTCACGAGCATCCGCAGCCGGCGGATGGAAAGTGAAGCGAGAACAGCCGGCGTCAATGGTTCACCGTCGGTGGGGGAGTCGTCGGGTTCCTGCTGGGATTCCACCCACGCGGTCAGCTGCTCCGTGTCAATCGTCCCGAACTGACTCGCCCGGGTGAGCTTTGCCGACGTCCTTGCCCTACGGGGTCCTGTGAGGACCGTGAGCGGAGCTGCAGCGGCACTGGTGCTCGTGGGTGTTACGGGGTCTTTCAGAAGTTCGGTCATGGCCGTCTCCGCGTTTAATACACATCCCTGGCCTGTGTCTAGACCTATGTGTGATTCGAACACTAGACCTAAAGCCCGCAGAAGCAACCAGCATCAGCTGAACAGTTGGCGACGGCCGAGCGTGGCCGGCTGGTACAAGGTCCCGGGTTCATACACTGGTGGCATGAGTAGCGCCGGAGCCCGTGAAGGCTGCCAGATCATCCTGGTCAATAAGGTCGGTGCTGTCCTTCTGCAGCTTCGCGATAACAAGCCCACCATCGCCTTCCCGAACATGTGGGTCATCCCCGGCGGAATGCTCGACCCCGACGAGACAGCCGCTGCCTGCATCGCTCGGGAAGTCCGCGAGGAACTCGGCGTCACCCTGCCCGCTGAGTCGATTGAATTCCTCGGACGAACTCGCCGGTCCTACGGGGTTGAGAACACCTTCACCGCACCACTGGACGCTGCCTCGACCTCGATAATCCTGACCGAAGGTCAACGCATCACCTGGTTCACCGAGCCGGACATCCGCGCCATGGAACTGGCGTACGAGGACAACGCAGTGCTCGCGGACTACTTCTGCCGTCAATCAACTAGGTAGCTCCCCCACAGGTGGATGAGCAGAATCGCCCCGATCATCACGCCAACACCTGACCGCACCCCGCAGCCCCGGTAGATCCTCGCGCTTCTCCTGCCACTCCTGGGCTTTCCCCTAGACCGGCTTACGAAAGCTTTCGATCGTCGCCGGATCTACGGATTGTGCTTCCGGTCACGGAGGTTCTCGCTGAAGGGAGCACGCGGGCTCCGACACAGGTCGTCGTACATCTCATCGAGAGACTGAGACAGCAGGTCCCTGTCGAGCGCCGGCAGTCGCATCAGTCCGTGTAAGTATGCGTTGACCTCGAACTCGCCGACGCTGCCTCCGATGCTGAAGTAATGGACCCAGAGCTCACCCGCAGTGATGCCCGCCAAGTGCATGAGCGAAAATGCCGCAGCGTTCTGATCCGCGTCATCCTTCGAGTCGTCTGCTGTGTTGTCTGCGGCGTCCAAACTACTTTTCCAGCTCGTATGCGTGGGGTGCGCCTCTGCTCGACGTCAGTGCTTCCAGCCTAGGAGCAGGTTGCAGGACCAGGTAAGGCCGATCTGGTGCTTGCAAAGCCTTGGGTGGAGGGCAACGTCGCGGGCACCCGTTCATTACGACGTTGTTCACCATGACGTTGTTGACCATGACGTTGTTCACCGCGACCAGCCACAGCTGGACGTCCGCTGTTCTTCCCGACCGTCAGCTCGTGGAGGCCGTGCAAGTGAAGAACGGTCCAGGTGTCGGGCAACGACAACAGGGAGTGGGCCATTCTGGGTAAGCGGGTCGCCCCGGAGAGGGTCTGGCCGGAATCTACTCCTGCGTTGGGTTGGTTGCTTCCACCCGACAGCGGTGTTTGATTCAACGAACCACGGCGCACTGTGCCTTGCCGAGACGGAGAGCTTTTGCGCCTATAGGCGCGGTTCTTGAGGCGTACGAGGGGTAGCGAGTTAGGGTCTAGGCCGCGATGACGGCTCGCACGACCGTGCGTGAAACGGCGAGCACCTCCCGCTCGTGGCTGAGGTGGACCTCGTGTACGGCGCCGGGCCACGACACCAGGGGAGTGCCGAGGGCGGCCGCTACTCGCTGGTGTGCGCGCCGCAGGGAAGAGCCGGGTCTGCGGTCTGCGGTCACGACAGCTGCTGGTACCAGGGGAAGCTGCGCCTCAGTGAAGCTCTGTGCGATGCGTTCGAGGCCGGTGGCGGCCGTGCTGAGTCGTGGGAGGTCGACGTCGGCGATGGTTAGAGCAGCGGCCCGCGCCGCTGGAGTCATGGAATGTCGTGTCGCCGAACGGGTGGCGCTGCTGCGTAGCAGCGCCCTGAAGGCCCGGCCGAGGCCCGGCGCTTTTGAGAGAATCGCTGTCACCGAGGCTGTTCGCTCCATCTGCCTCGCGAGCGTCACATCGTTGACGGGTGTCGGATCGAGCAGCACGAGCCCGGCGACGTCCTCGGGATGATCGCGGGCCAGCAGCATTGCGACAGCACCGCCGAGGCTCTGACCGATCACGACGACGGGTCCGACGGATAGGTCGGTTAGCACGGTGTGGATCGCGTCGGTCGCGTCAGCCAGTCCGCCGCCGACCTCTGATGCTGCGGTGCCCGGCCGGTCGTAGAGGATGACGCGGCAGCCCGGATCAGCGACCAGCCCCTCGACCAGCCCCGGAAAGAACCCCTCGACGGCTTCGCCCCCACCCGGCAGCAGAAGCACGGCCTGCCCGCCTTCACCCAACACCTGAAGCATGCGGTCAGCCTAACCGGGACGCGTTCCGGGCACGACCGACGCAATCCTCCCGGGCCCCAGAAGGATTGCGTCGAATGCGAACGTCATGAGAGTCCAATGACGTGAGCGAGGGACAAGCATGAGCCCATCGAGCTCGCGGCCAGCTGCGTGCTGGAACGCCCCGTAGTCTGAAGACGTGGCCGCCGGGGCGAAGGGCCACACCCGGAGCTGTGGGTTTCCCTTGGAGGAGCCATGCACCAAGCTTTCGACATGAATGTTCTCGCCCGCCTATGCGACGAGGTCGGCGAGATCGCGGCCAGCGCATTCGTTCGATCCTTTTCCGACATGCTCGAGGAGCGTCTGATCCGCATCGACCTCGCCCACCCGGTGATGGATCCGCAGGAGTGGTCGAGTGCCGTCACTGGGCTCGGTACCAGTGCGAATAGGGCCGGGGCGCAACGAATCGAGCAGACATGCGCGAACCTGCTCACAATCGATCCGTCGGATGTGTTTGCTCTGGAGGACTCGAAGGGGCGTCTACGAACCGATGGGAGGATCTTCGCGTTGGCGTTCGCCTCATTCCTGAATGGGCAAACCTTGGCATAGGGCGAGCGACAGCGCACACTGAAGGCTAAGCACACTGATGATTGCGCCTGTACCAGACCCGGCCCGAAGCGCTGTGCTCGAACGCACCAGCAGCGAGGCACGTCATCAACGCACACGACCAGCAATGGCTCACGGCCCAGGTCCTGTCCCACTCCGAGATTCCCGTCGATGACGTATGGGTGCGCTACGTAGCTCTCGGCGGCATCGCTGACGCGGTCGCCATCGCGGCCTACCTCCACGGCCATCTCATCCTCGACACCATGCAACGCGACCTCATCACTCATGCCATCAACGAACTCCTGAGCGAAGCCGACAACACCACCGACAACCATCCCGGTGACAGACCCGAGGTCGAATTGCCGGGTCTACGAAGCTCAGGTGGAAGCGGTTCTGACGCGATCACCGATAGTGAGTTCGAACGGATCATGATGGGCCAGGATGCAGCCCAGGACCAGGCGAACTCCTCCCGGTTTCCGGCGTTTCGCGCCCCGTACGACCACGAGCCAGCCGGCACACCCCTCCTGGCGCTGAATGAAAAGGGACAGCCACAAGCCGACGTGGGGCTCGCGCGGCCCGGAGTGTCATGGCCTCCACTTCAAACCCGGCTGGTGTCGATGTTCAACCCCGCCGAGGCCGAGAACAGGCGCCTTGAAGCCCTGCGAGTGACCAGACTCTTCGACTCGGCGCCGGAGGAGCGCTTCGACCGGATCACCCGGGAAGCGCAGCAGACGTTCGGGACAAGTTCTGCAACGATCTCCTTCATCGGTCGTGATCGGCAGTTCGTGAAGTCATCCACCGGCCCCCTCGGAACCGATGTGCCGCGGGACAAGTCCTTCTGCTCGCACACCATCGCGGAAGACAGAACCCTGGTCATCCCAGATGCCACGATCGACAGCCGATTCGTCGATAACCTGCTCGTCAGCGAAACACCACGCATCCGCTTCTACGCCGGGCATCCCTTGACCGGACCCGGAGGCTGGCGCATCGGGGCACTCTGCATCCTCGACACCGAACCCCGGTCCTTCTCCGAAGAGGACCGCCGCAAGCTCCGCATCCTCGCCGGCCTCACACAGATGGAAATCATCAACGCCTGACACAGCCTGCTAAGTACGACAGCTGAAGCGTGACTTGTCTGAGCAGGGCCAGCGAACAGCCTTCACCAATCGTGCAGCGAAAATGGGCGGCCCGGGGCATCCGAGCTCCGAGCAGGGCAATGGGTCCTTCGCTTCGCTCCGGCCTGTTCCGGCCAGGCTGCTCCTTCGTCGTGGGTGCCGGCGTGACTGCGTTCAACCACACCCAACCTTCACGGTGAATAGAGGAAGGCCCCGGGGAGGCTGCGTGGATGGGGGATATACACGCAGACGGCCGGGGCCTTCACTGATAGTTCTACTGGGTGGGAGCGCTCCCCAGATAGCTTTGATGCGGAAGGTGTGACCTGATGATTACCCCGGCCCTGGCACAGTGCTGTGTCTGCCGCGAGGGACGGCCCCTGCCCGAGGGCTGGCTGTACCGGACGGTTACCGTCGACGTCGGCCGCTACTACTGCCCCGAGCACGCTCACCGAGCTTGACCGTGATGGCTTGAGCTACGCTGCCCAGCATGGATCAGGACACGACACCAGCTGACCTGTCGCGGGAACTCGGCGTCGACGCCAAGAGGATCAGGGACTTTCTACGCGAGCGGTACGGGCTTCTGCCACCGTACGAGAGCAGATGGCGACTGAACCAGGAGCGAGCCGACGCCGTTAGAGCGTACTTCCGCACGAGGTGAGCAGACGTCCGTTCACCCTGGTCAGCGGGTCAGTGATTTGCGTTGCTCACGCCGGTAGTCGAGGACCGAGCAGGTCAGGAACGCAGACGCAGCCAAAACCATGGCGAGGATCGACGCGGGACCCCACCAGGTCGGCAACCGCTCCGCGAGGATCGTCACGCTCATCCCGAACACGAGCGAGACCCAAAACAGATTACGAGTCCAGACAGTCATATCTAGTCGTCCTGGCGTAGCGCGACAATCGCTTTGGCTACGTACACGACAGCCATGATCGCGATCAGAAAGTAGCCAGCGACCATGTACCAAGCATCGAGGCTCGGGAAGGTCATTCCGGCAATCAGCGCGAGCATCATGCCTGCGAACCCATAGATCGCTGCTCCGCGCTTTGAGCTGCGCGATCGTGCCTGTGCGTGGTTATTCGTCCCCATAGTCATGGTCACAACTCTACGGAAAGTGTCATGGCCGGCGGGCCGCGGGTGTCTCACCTGTAGTGCTTCCCTGCTCTCCGCCAGGGGGCTCCGAGCAGGGCAATGGACCTCTTGCTTCGCTCCGGCCGAATAGGGCCCGGGCGCTCCTTCGTCGCACCCGACCCTGATGTTTTTTGTCTGCTGTCCTTCGGATTGTGTGCCCCCGCTCCACAGCGTCAATCGGCTGCGCCGACGAAAGCCGGCCATAAACCTCTACGGCGCTCCTGCGTCGCTTATTTCCTTCGAAGTTTCTGGCAGGCCTCTGTCCCTTCGGGGTTGACACTGCTCCGTCGGGGACGAGCGAGCGAGCTCGCCAGCAGGTAAAAAACAACTGTGAGTCTTGACGGTGGCTGGTCTGGGACTAGCTGGCAGTGTTGATGTCGGTCGTTCTGCCTGGCGCGTGACTCGAAAAAACAATTGCCCCGCCAGGGTGCATTTCCCCCGACTTGTCCGCGCTGGGTGGAGTGGCCGGCCTTGACCTGTCCCACGACGGTGGCTTGATTAGAAGCTTGCCCAGCCTCTGGAGGTTGTGGCTCATCACAGTATTGCCTCGACGTGACTCCTCCCAGGTCAGTGCCGGTCGTGATGCGACCAGTCTTGCCCGCTCGAAAGGAAGGAGGGTGGCCGCATTGACTATCGTTGCGCAGACCCGCCCATTCGTCATCGGCGTGGACTGCCACGCCCGCACCCACACCTACGCCATCATCGAGGCCAGTACCAAGCAACGGGTCGCGTGCGAACAGTTCCCGACCACCTCGGCAGGGCTTTCGCGCGCACTTGCCTGGGTAGGCCGACGGACAGGCGGCGATACGGCCTGTCTGTGGGCCGTTGAGGGTATCGGCTCTTATGGTGCACGCCTGGCCCGAGCAGTAGCCGACGCCGGCTACGACGTCGCCGAAGCTCCACGGATGAACGCCCGAGGCCGTCGGACAATCGGCAAATCCGACCCGCTGGACGCCGCCGCCATCGGAACCGCAGTCCTCAGCTTGGAGGAGTCCCAGCTCCGAATCCCGCGCCGGGATGAAGGAACCCGTGCCGGGCTCAGGATCCTCAGCGCAGCACGGGATCAGTTGACACGCGAACGAACAGTAAACGTCAACGCACTCATCGCCCTACTCCGGGCACACGACCTGGGAATCGACGCTCGTAAACCGCTGGTTGCCGCCCAGATCGCCACAATCACCAGATGGCGGGAACGAGACGAGCCAATCGAGTTGCTGATCGCGCGCGAGGAAGCAGTCCGGTTGGCGCGCCGCGTTCTTGAAGTGACCACTCAGCTGACTGCAAACCAAAAGCGCATGACCGAGCTGATCCAGCAAAGCCCAGCGGCGCCGCTGCTGGAGATGGTGGGCGCCGGTGCTGTCACTGTCGCCACCGTCCTGACAGACTGGTCGCATCCAGGAAGGGTTCGCAGCGAAGCTGCCTTCGCCTCACTGGCAGGAGTGAATCCCTTGCCCGCCTCAAGCGGTAACACTGTCCGACACAGGCTCAACCGGGGCGGGGATAGGCGCCTCAATCGTGCCTTGCATACCATCACCATGACCCGTATGGTCCACGACCCCGGAACGCGGGACTACGTCACCAAACGCACCCGAGAAGGCCGCAGCTACCGCGAGATCCGCAGATCTCTCAAGCGCTACATCGCCCGAATCCTCTACCGCCAACTCAACTCGCTTTACGCCACAGCGGATTCAGCCCGACCCCATGTTTCAGGGGAACAGCCCCACCAGGGAGAGGTGCGGTGTCCTTCGATTGCGCTTCCCTGATGTGGCACCTGCGCTTCGACTGCGGAGGGGTCGCTTGTGTTCGTCCTTCCTGGTGCGCTCACCGGCAGGCGAGTCCGCCTGCCGGGTCCTCCTTCAACTTGCTTGCCGGCCTTTATCCGAACCGGCCACCATTCCCAGTCCTTGGTCGGTGTCAGTAGTCGGGGTCGCCGGAACGGCCGTGGGCCGTGCCGGTGGGGAACCCGATCATGACCAGTTGTGGCTCGGGCGCGGAGCAGCACCCACCAGCACCAGCCTCAGAGGCCGCATCATCGGTGGTTCCAGTTCCGCAGGACGCACCAGTGGCCGCAGTGGTTTCAGCGGGTGCTGTTGCGGCAGGGGTGTCGCAGGAGCCGCCGAGGTCCGTGCTGCAGACCCCGGTTTCGGGCAGCTCGAGCTGGAGGCGGGATGCGGCTTCGAGGTCGCCGGCGATCGCTGCGGTCACGGAGCGGACCTGCTCGTACCCGGTGGCGAGCAGGAAGGTGGGTGCGCGTCCGTAGGACTTCATCCCGACGAGGTAGAAATCCTTCTCCGGGTGCGCCAGGACGTCCGCCCCATGGGCCGGGACTGTTCCGCAGGAATGGAACTCCGGGTCGATGAGGGGTCCGAGGGCACGCGGAGCCTCCACGGCGGGATCGAGTTCCAGGCGCAGCTCGCGCAGGATGTCAAGGTCCGGCCGGAACCCGGTCGCCGGCACGAGGACGTCGACGTCCATGGTCCGGGGGCCGTCCGGCGTCGACGCGGTCACCGCCAGGCCCGTGTCGGTCGTCTCGAAGCTGGTGATGGTGAAGTTGGTGACGAGCTCGACGACGCCGTCGCCGACGAGGGTGCGCAGGCGGCTGCCGAGCTGCCCACGTGCGGGCAAGCCGTCGAGGTCCCCGCCTCCATAGAGTTTCTGTGCAGATCCGCTACCGCGTACGGCCCAGAGGATGCGGGTGCCGGGTTCGTTCTTGGCGACCTGGCCGAGGTTGATGAGGGTATTCGCGGCCGAGTGGCCGGCCCCGACAACCATCACGGTCTTGCCCGCGAAGTGGTCGCGTTCGGTTCCGACGACGTCAGGCAGCGCGGTGGTGATGAACACGCACGCCGCGTCTTCTCCGGGAGCCTGCAGGCCGGCCTGGCCGAGGGGGTTGGGCTGGCTCCACGTGCCGGAGGCGTCAATGACGGCGCGCACGAGGTAATCGGTGGTGCCCTCGGGGCTGGTAACGCGAACGAGGAAGGGTGTGGTGTCGCGGTCCTTGGTGCGGGTCTTGTCCATGCCGAGGCGGGTGACCGCAACGACGGTGCTCTTGAAGCGCAGGGTGTCCCTGATCGCGGGGATCGCGGCGAGGGGCTCGAGGTAGGCCTCCACCAACTCGCGCCCGTAGGGGAGGGCGGTCTGGCGTGGTTCGGTCCAGCCTGTGGGTTCCAGAAGACGCCGGGCGGCGGAGTCGATGTTGTACTGCCAGGGCGAGAACAGGCGAATGTGCGCCCACTGACGCACCGCTGATCCGACACTATCTCCCTGCTCGAACACGATCGGGGTCAGCCCCTGCTCGAGGAGGTTCGCGGCCGCGGACAGCCCGATCGGTCCGGCGCCGATAACGGCGACCGGCAGATCAGTGAGCTCAGTGGACTCAGGGAGGCCAGTCATGGCAGCTGAGGCGGGGGTGGTGTCAGACATGGGCGTTCTCCTCGATGAGAGCGGTGGCGATGCTGGGGGCGTCCTCGAGTGCAGCGAGGTAGCGTTCGGCGTCCAGGGCTGCGGCGCAGCCGGATCCTGCTGCGGTGATGGCTTGCCGGTACCGGTGGTCGACGGCGTCGCCGCAGGCGAAGACACCGGAGAGGTTCGTCAGGGTGGTGGGCGCGTCGACGACGATGTATCCCTCGTCGTCGAGGGTGACCTGGTCCTGGACGAGGTCGGTGCGGGGCAGGTGCCCGATGGTTACGAAAATCCCGGTCGCATCCAGTTCCCGGGTGTCCCCGGTGATGGTGTCGGTAAGGGTGACCCCGGTGACTTTCGCGTCCCCGTGGATCTTGGTGATCGCGCTGGTATATGCGAAGCGGATTTTGTCGTTGTCCATGGCCCGCTGCGCCATGATCTTCGACGCCCGCAGGGCCGAGCCGCGGACGACGACGGTGACGGTGGCCGCGAAGCGGGTGAGGAACAGGGCTTCCTCCATGGCCGAGTCCCCGCCACCAACGACGATGATGTCCTGGTTGCGGAAGAAGAACCCGTCACACGTCGCGCACCACGACACGCCCCGACCGGACAGGCGCTTCTCATCGGGTAGGCCGAGCTCCTTGTAGGCGGAGCCGGTCGCGAGGATCACCGCTGGCGCCTGGTACGTGGTGCCGCTCAGCGTGGTGACGGTCTTCAGGGTCCCGGTGAGTTCGACGGTGGCCGCGTCGTCGTATTCGATGACGGCGCCGAAGCGTTCGGCCTGGCCGCGGAGGTTCTCCATCAACTCGGGTCCCTGGATGCCGTCGGTGAACCCGGGGAAGTTCTCGACCTCCGTCGTGTTCATCAGCGCACCACCGGCAGTCACGGCGCCGGCGATGACCCTCGGTGCCAGGCCCGCCCGGGCCGCGTAGATCGCCGCCGTGTACCCGGCGGGGCCGGAGCCGACGATGATGATCTTCTCCTGTCGCACGTCCTGCTGAGAATCTGTCTGTGTGCCTGTCATGACGGTGCCTTTCGAATCCTGGAAGCGCTGAGCGACGGGTGAAGGGAGTGCGCGGGTCAGGCGCTCGGTGTACCGGTGCTGGTGCTGGAGTCGATGGTGGGCAGCAGTTCCTTGATCAGCTGCTGGATGCGGCCCTTGATCTCGTCCCGAATGGGGCGGACGGATTCGACGCCCTTGCCGGCGGGATCCTCCAGGACCCAGTCCTCGTACCTCTTGCCCGGGAAGTAGGGGCACTCGTCCCCGCAGCCCATGGTCACGACGACGTCGGAGGCCTTCACGGCCTCGGTGGTGAGGATCTTCGGGGCCTCGGCCGTGATGTCGATGCCCTCCTCCCTCATGGCTTCGACCGCAGCGGGGTTCACCTGGTCCGCGGGCTGGGACCCGGCGGAGAGGACCTCGATACGTCCCATGGACAGGTGGTTCAGGTACGCGGCGGCCATTTGCGACCGACCGGCGTTGTGGACGCAGACGAACAGGACCGACGGCTTTTTCCCGGCGAGATCATCGGGCAAACCAGCGGTATCAGAGCTGGTCTCAGGAGTGGTTTCTGCTGTCTCGGCAGTCATGGTGATCCTTCAGGTCTCGCTCTGTTCCGGTGATCCGGACAGGCCTCGTGGATAGTGGGTAGGAGTCGAACCGCTCCTCAGACACTGCCTACTCAGGTGTCCGAGGAGAGATTGACTGTCTTCGATATTGAGTATGCGGAGATATATCGACGGTTGTCAATGTGCGGGTATGCTGGGTTGCATGACGACGATTTCCGAGCCCCGAACTATGGCTGCGAACACGGGCCTCGCGACTACTGAGATGGTTGATGAGGGTCGGTGCTGCGTGCCGTCCGGTGCGCCGGCGATGAGCGCGGAGCGGGCTGAGGCGTTGTCCAGGCAGTTCAAGGCGATCGCCGACCCGAACCGGTTGCGCCTGGTCTCACTAATCTCCGCCAGCGCCGAGAATGAAGCCTGCGTATGTGACCTCACCGAGCCCCTGGAACTCGGGCAGCCGACGGTGTCGCATCATCTGAAGATCCTCGTCGACGCCGGGATCCTGCACCGGGAAAAGCGCGGCGTGTGGGCGTACTTCTCCATCGTGCCCGGCGCTCTGGACGCCCTCGCCGGCGTCCTCACCGAACCCAAGTAACACCCCAGCCACCCGGGCCAAACCTAGTTCCCGTCCGGTTCCTGCTTGGCCCCTGCTTGATTCCTGATTTCCTTCCGTCCACTCAGAAGAAGTGAGTATCCCTGTGACTTTCAAGGCCGACAAGCCCTCTGTCCTGTTCGTGTGCGTGAAGAACGGAGGCAAGTCCCAGATGGCTGCCGGCCTCATGGACAAAGTCGCAGGAGATACTGTGACCACCGCTTCCGCCGGCTCGAAGCCCGGCTCCGCGGTCAACGATCTTTCCGCCCAGGTTCTGGCCGAGGTCGGGGTCGACATCAGCCAGAACGTCCCCCGCCAGATCACCGTCGAGGACCAGGAGCAGGCGGACATCGTCGTCATCCTCGGCCCCGAAGCGCAGGTCGACGACGTCGAAGGCACCCTCTACGAGCGGTGGGAAACTGACGAGCCCAGCGACCGCGGGATCGACGGCATCGAGCGGATGCGGCTGGTCCGCGACGACATCCTCGAGCGCGTCACCGACCTTCACGCCACTCTCACCACCCGATAACGCGCGCCCAACGCTCCTCGCACCGAACGACAACGGCCCTGTTCAACCGCCGTCGTCGCCCGGTGTTCACTCCCGAGTCCGTCACGACCTCACCACGACTTCACGTGTGAGTTCGTCGGCGCGCTTCTTTCTGCCCTCCTGTTAGGAGTCCTGCTGCTATGACTGCCATGACCGTGGTCGCTGTTCTGATCTTCCTCGCCACCCTGACCCTGGTCATCTGGCAACCCAAGGGCCTCGGCATCGGCTGGTCCGCCCTCGGCGGTGCTGCCCTGGCCCTGATCACCACGGTGGTGAGTCTCTCCGACATCCCGATCGTGTGGGACATCGTGTGGAACGCGACCTTCGCCTTCGTCGCGATCGTGATCATCTCCCTCATCCTCGACGAATCCGGGTTCTTCACATGGGCCGCACTCCATGTGGCCCGATGGGGGCGGGGTAACGGGCGGCTGCTGTTCACGCTCATCGTCCTGCTCGGAGCCGCCATCGCGGCGGTGTTCGCCAACGACGGCGCGGCCCTCATCCTGACCCCGATCGTCATCCAGATGCTCCTGGCCCTGAAGTTCCCGGCTAAAGCATCCCTCGGCTTCGTCATCGCCTGCGGGTTCATCGCCGACGCCGGTAGCCTTCCCCTGGTCGTGTCCAACCTCGTGAACATCGTCACCGCGGACTTCTTCGACATCAGCTTCGCCCGCTACGCCGCCGTCATGGTCCCGGTCGGTATCGTGTCCGTCGCCGCCAGCCTCGGCGTGCTCCTGCTGTTCTTCCGCAAGGTCATCCCACGCCGCTACGACATGAGCGCCCTCGAGGCACCCAGGTCAGCAATTGCGGACCCCCTTACGTTCAAGACCGGGTGGGTCATCCTCGGTGTCCTGCTCATCGGCTACTTCGCCGCCGAACCACTGCACATCCCACTGTCCGCCGTGGCAGGTGTCGGCGCCGTGGTCCTCATGCTGGTGGCATCCCGCAAACCTGCCTTCCTCTTCCCCCGCATGCCTGTTCCGGCAATGCGGGAACCTGTGTCCGAAGTTGATGCTGCGGGGCGGGCAGCCGACCCCGACTACGAAACTGTTGGAGCGGCCCACCGCTCCACCGGGGGCGCCGCGAACAGTGCCCACCCGGCCTCTGACACGCGCAACTCGGACGTGAACGACGATGTGTCCCTCTCCTCAGTTGGTGGTGGCGTGGCAGTGCTTCCGAACGGTCGGATCTCGGTGCCGCGGATCTTGCGCGAGGCGCCCTGGCAGATCGTCCTGTTCTCCATCGGCATGTACCTGGTGGTCTACGGGCTGCGGAACCAGGGCCTTACCGACGAACTCGCCGGCGTCTTCTCAGCCATCAGCAACAACGGGGTCCTGATCACCGCACTCGGCGTCGGCGTCATCGTCGCCGTCCTCGCGTCCCTGATGAACAACATGCCCACCGTCCTCATCGCCTCCCTCGCGATCGGCGCTGCAGGAGCTACCGGGCTGACCCAGGAAGCGATGATCTACGCCAACGTCATCGGCTCCGACCTCGGTCCCAAGATCACGCCGATCGGCAGCCTCGCCACCCTGCTCTGGCTGCACGTCCTGGACCGCAGGGGCATCCACATCGGCTGGGGCCAGTACTTTCGCACGGGCATCGTCCTGACCATCCCCGTCCTGATCATCACGCTCCTCGCCCTCGCCGGCTGGCTCACCATCATCGGGGTCTGAGGACTCGGTCGCTGCCGCGCCATCCTGTTCTGGTGGCTGTGGGCGTGGGACATTAGTTCTGCGGTTAGGCGGTGGTGCGGGTGCGGGTGCGTGTTGCGGTGACGACGCCGATCGTGGCGAGGACTGCCATGACGACACCCATGATGGGGTAGCCGCCGAGCACGGTCGCCAGGGCCGGGCCCGCGGCGGGAGCCAACGCGCCCACGATGGTGACGGGCGCGGCGAAGACACCCTGCAGGGACCCGAAGTTCCGGGTACCCCACCGCTCGGACACGGCCGTGGCCTGCAACAGGGTGTTGCAGCCGCGCACCATGCCGGCGAGGACCGCGACGACAACGAGTAGCCCGGTGGGTCCCGGCACCAGTGCCAGTCCCCATACGGAAGCGGCACCGGCCGCGGTCAGGACGACGGTCCGCCGTACAGCGGAAGTACGCGAGGGCAGGGCCGAATAGGCGACCCGCCCGATGACCTGCCCGACCCCGATCAGACCGAAAGCAACAGCGGCAGTCTGATAGTCCACTCCCCGCTCGAGGAACAGGGCGATCAGGTTGAACGTGACCGCATACAGGGCCAGGGTGGACAGCGCCATCGTCGCCTGCAGGAACCGGAACGGGGCGCTTCGCACCACTGCCCGAACATCCTGGGCCGGCTCCCCCTGCACAGGCGAAACCGGCCCGGATGTCCAGTGCGCGTTGAGGAAGAACCAGTGCAGCGGGATCGTCACGATGGCCAGGATTCCGGCCAGCGTGATGTAGGCCGTTCGCCACCCGAGCCCGTCGATCAGCGCGGCCGTGATGGGGGCGAAGATCGTCGACGCGAACCCTGCCACGAGGGTCAGAGTCGTCAACGCCCGCACCCGGTGCGTACCGTACCAGCGGGTCAGGACTACGAACGCCGGCTGGTAGAACACCGCGGCTTGTGCGAACCCCGCAACCAGCCAGGCGGCCGCGAACACCGCGAAGTTCGGAGCACCACTAACCAGCAGCAGAGCCAGGACGCCGATAATGCTTCCCGCAGTCATCAGGAGCCTCGGACCCCTTTGGTCCAGCATGCGACCGACCCGGACGCCAGCGAGGGCCGACACGATCAGGCCGGCTGAGAATGCCGCCGTCAGCGCAGGCACGGACCAACCAGTATCTGCGCTGATCGGGACCAACGCCACCGGTAGGGAGTAGTAGAGCAGGCCCCAGCTCGTCGTCTGCGAGACGCACATCGCCGCCAAGCCCCCGCGAGGCCTGTCCTGTCCACCACTGATCACTCGATAACCCTAGAGTCCACGCAAGAACTCACTGTCCTAGTCATCCACCTGTGGTCGGGTGGAGCCCGAAGGAGAGAGCTCAAAGCCGTCGACCGGTGGATGAGTAGACCCCATCCAACGTTCCGGCGGATGAACCGCAACGTTCCCTTCTTACGAACGACCGTCCATAAGACGGTCAGAAGGAACGTGGCCCGAGCGGCGCGTCGTGTTCTATGGCCCGTGTCCGCAAGCTACGTACTGTCAGGTACGTTGACGATACACTCTGGGTATGGCAGCAGTCGGATACGCCCGAGTCTCGACCCGGGATCAAAATCTTCATGGTCAGACCGATGCCCTCGAAGCGGCCAGGTGCGAGAAGGTCTTCATCGAACACGCTTCAGGAGTCTTGGCGAAGCGTCCCGCCCTCGAAGACGCACTCGACTACCTGAGGACTGTCGACACCCTCGTCGTTACAAAGCTTGACCGCCTCGGCCGGTCGGTGCGGAACCTCAAAGAAGTGGTCGACGGGCTCGAAAAGCGGGGTGTCGGTTTGAAGGCCCTCTCCCAGGGCATCGACACGACGACCCCGGGTGGGCGGTTGTTCTTCCACATGCTCGCGGCTATCGCTGAGTTCGAGCACGACCTCATCGTCGAACGCACAAAGGACGGCCTGGCAGCGGCTAGAGCCCGCGGTCGCAAGGGCGGCGGTCGGATCAAGATGAGCCCGACGAAGATTCGGCAGGCACGAGCGATGTATGACGAAAAGACGTACACCGTGCAGCAGATCGCAGAGACCTTCGGAGTCTCGCGGGGGACGATCTATCGCCACCTCGGTGACGACGTCAGAGCTTGAGGCTGCCGCAGAGGGCACGGGCTAGCCGAGCTGACCGTGACATCATCAAGGAATGGAACAAGTGACTCAACGGATCGTGGGGGTCGGATACGAGGGGCATAGCCTCCCGTCGTTCCTTGCTGCCCTTACGGCCGAGAAAGTCGATTGCGTCGTCGATGTCCGGTTGAACGCCATCTCGCGTAAGAAGGGATTCTCGAAGCGCATCCTGACCGCTTCGTTGGCCGAGGCGGGGATTGAGTACCTTCACCTCCCAGCCCTCGGTAACCCGAAGGAAAATCGGGACGGCTTCTGGAAGCCTGGAACAGACCTCGCGACTCATGCCCACGCAGAGTACCGGCGGGTGCTTCAGTCAGAGCAAGCGGTAGCCGCGATGCGGGAGCTAGTGGAAAAGGCCGCTACGGCATCAGTGGCTCTGCTTTGCTTCGAAGCTCGCGAAGAAACCTGTCACCGCCATCTGATTCTTGATGAACTCAACACCTTCCAACTCGCCGGCTCGCACCGGTAGCTCCGTTATCGAGATCGGTAGACCCCAAGCACGCTGAAGGCCAGAGGATGCTTCAGCTGATTGCCCACAAAGAACATGGGTCCCCGACTCGGCGAGCACATCTGCTCAAAGAACTTCTTCCGCAGTTCACCCATGGCGGCCACATCGTCTAGATGCTTCAACCGCCTCTCGAGAGCGACTAACTCCCAATCGAGCAGGCCCTGGTTATGACCCCTGCAACTGGCGTCCTCGCAGGAGTACGAGTACTTAGCCTCGAAACGTGGAGCTTCCAGGAGCTGCACCTTTGGCGCCGCCCCAAAAAGATCCTCCTGACCAAGATTGACCCTCAGCTTCTCGGCTTGTTCCGCTGTCCAACCAGGATGCCGCACCACCTTCAAGTCCGCGACCTCCAGTGGTCTGATTACAGCGAGAGACGGATACGGTCGCCCTTCCCTCAAAGCACCGAGAATCCCGCACATCGTCCATTGAGACGACAGTGGTGACAGATATGGGTGACGAGACTTCCACCCGTCGAGGTGCTCCACCGTAGTGATGGTCGAACGGTCGGGGATATAACTCTCACTTCGCGGATCCTTGCCCGACGGCTTCACCTGCACAGTAATGAGGTCGTACTTACTAAACCGCAGGTACTCTTCCATCGACCTGAAAGGGATGGGATACAAGCGCACCCACTCGGGTCCGTCAGGGCGCATTCGTATGCCGGCTACACACACGGTGTCTCCGTGCGCAGCTGAGGGCTGCGGGGCGGCCTTCACCGTTATAAGGATCTTGGCTGTTTCCCATTGATTTCCGTGTTCCTTCGGGTAGCAGCTACGACCTTCCCCATCGAGCGGCAGCATGTCGAACATCCGTGATTCCCCCACATTTTGGTGCTACTGAGACCATCTGAGTTCAGAACCTACCGAACAAGTATTCGTTGTGGTGGTTTCCCGACGAATCGAAGCCCTCGTGTCACGGACCTCGCTTCGCTCGGGCTGTAGAAGCGTTTTTCTGTTTTTGTCTGCTGTCCTTCAGATCGTACGTGCCCGCTCCACCTGCTCAACCGTCCTGCGGACGGCTGCGCAGTCGATGCGTTGTGTCGGCGCTTCGCTTATTTCCTCCTACAACCCATCGACTGCTTGCCCTTCGGGTTGCCCCGGCTCCGTCGGGCACAGCTCCGCAAGCTTCGCCAGCAGGCAAAAACGTCGGGGGAGAGGGGACGCTGGCCGGTCACCTAAGGCGCCCCGCCACCGGCAGACAACTTGGCCCGCACCCGCTGACGACCGCTTGATAAGACATAGAAGCGTCGGGGGAAGAGCCGAGCAGCACGTGCCACCACCACAGGCCCTCCCCACCTCGTGACCGAAGGAGCAACAACCCATGACCACCCAGACCAGCACCCCAGCGAGCACCACGGCTGTCTTTGAGCACCTCGACCCGACCCAGCTCACCATCGACGCCAACGTCCGTGCTGATGTCCGGCTCGATCCTGAGTTCCTGGCTTCGATCAAGCAGCACGGCGTCCTCCAGCCGGTCGTAGCCCACCGCACCGAGGCCGGTGTGCATGTCCTGTACGGGCAGCGCCGGACGCTGGCGGCCGTGGAGACCGCACAGCCGACCATGCCCGTGTACGTTGTTGCTTCCCTGAGTGAGGCTGACCGGTTGGTGCAGCAGATGGTCGAGAACGACCAGCGCCTGGCCCTGAACGACCGGGACCGCACCGAAGCGTTCCACCAGCTGTCCCTCATGGGCATCACGGCCGCGCAAATCGCTAAGAAGACCGGAACGAAGAAGACCCTTGTGGAGACCGCGCTGAAGGACCGCGCCAACACGACAGCCTCCGAAGCGCTCACCGCAGGGTGGACGTTGGAGCAGTCAGCCGCTTTAGAGGAGTTCAGCGACGAGGAGCTGTCCGTGAAGCGCCTGCAGCACATCCTCGAGGTCCAGCCCGAGCAGTTCGACCACCAGGTCGCCTACCTCCGCGCCGAGCGCACCACCGCCCGCCTCATGGCGGCCGCGAGGGCTGAGCAGGAAGCGCTCGGCAACACCGTCGTCGAAGGGGCCGGATACGGACAACCGGAGCACCAGCACCCCCACATGCTTCTGCGGGCAGACGGCGAGAAAGCGACCAAGGATGATGCGAACGCCGTGGTGATCAGCTCGACCTACCGGGGCGAGGTTCAGGTGACCGGCGTGGTCGCGAACTTCCGGGGCCACGGGTACACGGTCCGCGAAGGGCTCGGTATGAGCCCCGCGGCGGGCCAGTCCGGGCCGGTGACGGACGCGCAGAAGGAAGAGCGCCGCACGGTGATCCAGAACAATAAGAAGTGGGACGCGAGCACCGAGGTCCGGCAGGGATGGCTGACCACCCTGCTGGGGAGGAAGACCCCGCCGAAAGGATGGGCGCAGTTCACGGCAACGACCCTCGCGAACTACGGCAACTCGGTGGCCCGGGCGACGGCGCAGAAGCACGAACTCGCTGCCGGCCTCGCGGGCGTCACCGACCCCGACTACCGGGCCTACCGGGCGCTGGTGGAGAGGCCGACCACGAACCCTGACAAGGCTGTCCTGGCGATGATGCTCGCCGCGCACGAGGCGGACCTCAGCCGCGAATCATGGCGACGCCCCGGCCCCCAGGCCGCCTACTACCTCTTCCAGCTCGAAGAGTGGGGGTACACGCTCAGCGAGGTCGAATCCCTCATCACCGCCCACGCCATGAAAGACACCAAGGGCAGCAAGGACACGGAGTCGGCCGGGTCGGCAGGGTAGGGGAGTGAGGCGGGGCGGCAGGGGAGCGCAGTGCGCAGCGATCCTGCCGCCCCCGGGCGGGTTCTGCCCACTGTTAAAACAGAAGAGCCACCCGATCTCAGTAAGCACTCCACCGCGGCCCGACGCTTCTTCGGGTGTCACCCCCGAAGAACATCTTTCACACCTGTGCGTCACACAACGCAGACTCCCCTTGGGAGATGCAGTGCAGATAACGCTTTCAACAGCGCGAATAAGGCTCCCGCCCAGATAGGGAGCCCAACAGATTTCCTTGTCACGAGGGAAAACCGGAGACGGAACCATGTGGTGTGGTTCCGTCTCCACTCGCTTAAGGCGTGTTCCCGCGTCGATCCGGAGTCGATCAGGGGATGCAGCGTTTGTGGCTGGAATGCTGGGTACATGACAGACCAACCCCACGACAACGGGCAGCCCGATCAGCCGCCCAGGCCGCTGCGGTTCCTCACACTGCAGCAGGTAGCCGACGAGCTGAACACCAAGCACAGCACCATCCGGGCGCTCATCGCCTCAGGGGACCTGCCAGCCATCCAGATCGGCGGACGCGGCCAGTGGCGCATCGAACGCACCAAGCTCGAGGACTACATCACCGGCGCCTACGCCAAAGCCCGCACCGACATCGCACGCGGCGACGTCGGGACAACCTTAGAGGCAGTGGACTAGACGACCGGAGGGCTGGACTAGCTTCTGTCAGGAGACCCGGCAGCATCGGCCGGCGTGACAGCGTTCAGCCACACCCAGCCCTCACGCTGGATCTTGATCAGCGGTTCGAGGAACCGGATCTTCACCGCAGTGCGCGTGTACGCGATCGCGTGCGCCTGAACCCGGATCGCCTTCGAGGGGTACCGCACCCAGGCGTACACCCGGCGCGGTTCCGGGAAGTCGGTGGGCCGACAGTACTCGACATCGAGCTCAGCCGCCGTCAGCATGATCAGTTCCTCGCGCATGACGAACTCCTCGATCCGCTCGTCCATCAGCCGCCCATACGTGGCCGCGTACCGCTTGCTCTGGCCCACGTGGGGGACAGTACGAGGCAGCGCCGACAATCAGACCTTGAGAGCATCTTCAGGTTCTTGTCCCCAGCCCGCACCCATGGAGGCTGTGCACGGCTACCGCTCGCTCGAGGTGAGCTGCCCCGTGTCGGTGACGCAAGTGGTTGTGTGCAGGCGGGCCCTTGGTCCCTGCTGTGCAACGGTAATGATGGAATTGATCGTGAGTCCGGCGTGGCTCTTTGTGCACCTGACGTGACCATTGGCCTCTGTCCTCCACATGACTTGTCCGCCGGCTCACGATTACCTCACACGGCACGGTCATGGCCTCATAGGAGCCTGACACACATCCCCTTACCGTATTGCCTGCCCGTTCCATCGTGTGACGCCCCCACCAGCCTAGGAAGGGACACATGTCAGATCAGGAGCAACACCACATTTTCGCCGGTATCGACACCCACGCTGACACTCACCACGTCGCAATCATCACCGGCTACGGAAAACGAGTCGCTGACCAGGAGTTCGTGGCCACCAGCTCCGGACACCGCACAATCGTCGACTTCATTACCTCTCACGGAGTTCCCGGGGGAGTGGGCATCGAAGGGACAGGCACCTACGGGGCGGCACTGACAAAAGCCTTACGACGGGCAGGTATCCCTGTCACCGAGGTCAACCGGCCCAACCGCCAACAACGACGAAACCAAGGAAAATCAGACCCTCTCGACGCCTACCAAGCAGCACAGTCAGTCCTGGCAGGGACAAGCACAGCCGTTCCGAAAGCAAAGGACGGACCCGTCGAATGCCTGCGCGTTCTACGGGCAGGCAGGGCTTCCGCAATCAAGTCTAGGACCGCGACGATCAACCAAATCCGCGACCTGCTCGTCTCCGCAGAAGACGTTGTCAGAGCAAAGTATCGGGGCATGCCCACACTCCCGATGATCGCGATGATGGCCAGATCCCGTCCCACCGGCCACACCGCCGACCCTGAATACATCACCTCCCGGGTGCTGAGGACCCTCGCTCAGCGATATCAGTACCTGACCGTAGAAATTGAGGAGGCGAGTACCTCGTTGCAGAAGATCCTCGACCTGTATGCCCCTCTACTCTGCGACCTGCCAGGCGTCGGTACGGACGTCGCGTCCCAGCTGCTCGTCACCATGGGCGACAACAAAGAGCGCATCAACAACGAAGCCCAGTTCGCGGCCCTAGCCGGCGTGGCACCTGTCCCGGCATCGTCCGGCAAATCAACCCGTCACCGGCTCAGCCGCGGCGGCGACAGGCAAGCCAACAGCGCCTTGCACCATGTCGTCCTAGTCAGGATGGGCTCGGACGCTAGGACGAAGGACTACGTAGACAAACGCACAGCCGAAGGTAAAAGCAAACGAGAAATCATGCGGTGCCTCAAACGCTACGTCGCCCGAGAGGTCTACCGACAAATCACCCACCCAGTCCCAGCACCAATGATCACCGACCTACGACTACAGCGACGCGAACTCGGCATCACGCTGCAACAAGTGGCCGAGCACCTCCACCAATGGCCTTCCTACCTCTCTCGCCTTGAGCGCGGACGAACCCGCAACGATCTTCTAGCTGTGAGGTACAGGAGTTGGTTGAACGACCAAGCATCAGCTGAACGTCGGTCTTCAGATCGCCTCTGACTTGAAGGTCCTCATTTTGTCCCATGACGCATCCACCCATGAAGGACGGTGCGCATGGAGCGTGGAATGCTGGTCTTCATGGAACCCTTACGCATGGAACGACGCGTGATCGAGGCGGCAGAGACACTTGCCCTCACGCTCGGCAACAACCCCAACCACACGGTGGCTGCCGCTGCTATGGATACAAGTGGGCGTATCCACACCGCGGTAAATGTTTATCACTTCACCGGCGGACCTTGCGCGGAGCTTGTCACATTAGGAGTTGCTGCAACCGCTGAAGCTGGGCCCCTCGTCGCTATGGCGGCGGCCGGAGATAGGGGCCGCGGCCTGATCTCACCCTGTGGTCGCTGTCGGCAAGTAATGCTGGATCTGCACCCTGACCTTCTTGTTGCCGTCCCTACCGACACCGGTCCTCAGATGAAACCAGTTGCAAAGCTACTATCGGATACGTACTTCTTTCCAGATGCCCAAGCAGAGCGAGTATTCCGCTTCAACCGGCGCTATTACGATGCAGTTGTCAGCGGACGGAAAACTTCTACCGTTCGGTGGGATGAGGACATCACAGTTGGTCCTGCGATCCTTTATTTCGAGGATGATGCAGAGCTTTCGCCACTGCACGGCGAGATTCTCGAAGCCCAGCGATACCACGTTGATGACCTGAGTCCAGAACGCCTCCGGCTTTCTGAGGGCGGAACGGTGGCTGCGTACATGGAGGGCCTCCGACAGCACTACCCCCTCATGCCCGCCGACGCGTTCGTTGATGTCGTCGACTTCCGTGTGGTCACCCCAGATACCAGCTCTAACCACTAGGGGAAGATAGCACCGCCTAGGCATCGTCCATCAGGGCAAGGCACTCAATAGTTGAGTTATAGATCTTGGGGTTGAGGTATCAAGCGACGTAGCTGACGGAAGTTGACAGCTATAGGAGCGTCGGTAATGATGGAATTGATCGCGAGCATGGGGTGACCCTTCGTCCACATAACGAGGCTTCTGGCTTCTGTCCTGCACTTGACTTGTCCGCCGGCTCGCGATCGCCTCATACGGCATAGGCATGGGTTTGAGACCGCTGATGCATAACAGGATCAGCGAAGCGACACTTACACATGAAGGTATCTCATCGCATCGACAGGTTAGGGCGAAAGGGAGTTGTGACGCACCAAGTTGCCCGGCAAAAATTGGGATCTTGTTAGCTAGGAGCGTGCAAGATGCAGGTCTGAGTGTGCAGCGAAATTAGGGGCGGTGTGCGCGTTGTAGGCACCGCACGGTCTGCCGATAAGTAGGTCTACGGCCGCTTCGACGTCTTTGGTTTCCGCCGAGATCCCCCGGCGGACTCGGCCTTCTGCGTTCACAGTGATGTATCCCCACCCGAACAACGCGTCACAGCCCAGGCTGCAGACGAGCATCGCCACTGACCGGAAGTCTTTGCGCTCCTGCTCAGTGCAGTCCCTACGAGGCTTGATGTGGGCGGCGATCAAGAGCTGCTGCGGGAGTTCTTCCCCACAAATTGAACACGCTGCTGTAACCCGGCCTCGCAGTAGATGTCGACGTAAATATTCCTGTTCCTGGCGGACATTCCCCAGGGACACTGCATCTGTGTCCTCACCTTTCCAGAAATCGTCAGGCCGTCCGAAAAGACTTCCTCCATCGGTGGTGGCAGGAGCAGGCAAATCGAGCTCGGCCAGGAGTGCCAGCCCGTCCTCCTCCGATAGTGCCGACAGGTACTTTTGTTGAGGTACACGGTTTATGTTGAGAGGTGCACTGTCTCCCACCCGAATGAGCTGGGCAACCCGAGTGTAGTGCAGCATCAGGTTGGTTCTAATAGGGTCAACGGTGACCAGCCAGCCGTCGTCGCCTTCCCCCTCGCGTTTAGAGGAATAGCCCTCCGGGCGGGGGTAGGGGTTCCATGACTCCCTCACGCTACTGACCGCACGCAGAAAACTTTCTGCGTGGTGGAACACAATATCTCCTGGTTCCAATGACTTAATCAGACCCCGCGAGACCGGCACTGTCCCGTTAGGTCGCGGGCAAGTCCACAGAGTTCCAAGGGGGATAACTAGGCGGTAATTGTCATTCTGGCTCGCCCACCAGTAATTGACCATGTAATGCTCCCGAGTGAGTAGCTCCGCGCTAATAATCTATCGGAGAGAGATGCACTGGCTGATGTAACCGGCCGTTATCGGCGCTTTCCTACCTTGGACTACCTGTTGCTCATGGCGCGGCTGTGCGTCACGCACAGCATCTCGCAGTCTACTGAGACCCCCTGCTTATCCGCGTTCGACCAGTTGCTGCAGCGCCTTGTCGTAGACGTAGTTCGTGATCTCGCCGGACATGATCATTGCGACAGCCTTGTTGATGGTCTCCAGCGGAACCAAGAACCACTCCGAGGGGTCGTAATCGCGTCCTTTCCGGTCGACCTGCGTCAGGTCCAAACGTACCTCGGCGAAAACGCGGTGCAAGAGGTGCTCCAGCCTCGACGCACGCACGTTGTAGAGCCGGTAGTCCGCCAGCACCTTCACGGGTGCCATCAGATAGGTCGGCGAATACGCTGCGTTCTTGATGCGGGTCTCGACGTTGCTGGTGGAGAAGCCGATCTTATGGAGATTCTTTATCCCCGCGACAGCAGGGTCCTCGCTGAGCGACTGCAGTACATAGATATGACCACTCTCTACGTCCGCGTCGAGGACCTCGCCCGCATCGTGGCCTGTCCGTGCCAGGACTTGGCCCTGCGCCTCGTACATACGGGTCATGAGGCTCTGCTTGTACATCGCCGACTCCGTGCCGTTCTCGAAGACGACGCGCAGGCGCTGCTTCTGCCTGGGCTTGCCACCGACGACCAGGTCTACGTCCTCGCCGACCTCAGCCACGAAGCACATGACGCCGTTCAGCACGAAGAACGCACCCATGCGGATGAGATCCATGCCAGTAAAAGGCATCAGCTTGTACGCGCCCTCGGCAAGCTCAGCGTGCTTCGCCTTAAACAGCGGCTCGAACAGGTCGAAGTCCTCGGACTTCACGCGCTGAGCGACCGAGTCTGGAGACTCGGGACGCTTGATCACGGGTAGATCCGACACGTCGAGGATGCCGCTCTCGTCGCCCAGCAGATCGTCCAGGTCATCGCTCTCGAGAAGCTCGTCCAGCGACTCGGCAGCTGCCTCTACAGCCAGCAGCTCGAACTCCGTGTCGAGGTGTCTGAGCGCCGCGACCTTCTCGTCGTTGGCGAGGATGCCCTCGAGGCGGGCCCCGAGCTTCCGCTCGGCGATCTCCCGCGTCGCTGAGCTCGGCAGGCGCCCGTGCGTCCGGCGGAACTCCACGATCTCCAGGAACGCACGCTCGAGCCGGTCGGACGAGCTGATCTTCTTGGGCTTCTCGGGCGCGTCGAGCAGCCCGTCGAGGTCGTTGTCGATGAGGTCCTGCAGGGAGGACGGTGCCGCCTCGAAGATGTCGTCGTTCTCGCTCATTCGTCCGTCGCAATTTCCGTTGCGCGCTTCTGGGCTTCGAGCTTTTGCTTGGCCCGCTGAAGCCACAGCAGTGCGTCCGCGTACCGTTTCTCGGTCGGCTCCTCGGCCCTCGAGTCCGGTCGCCGACCGTTGACCTTGATCCAGTTCTTGATCCGGGGAACGAGTGCTAGCGCCTCTTCTTCCGTGAACTCGACACGGGTGGCCGTGATCTGGTCTTGGATGATCCGGAGTACCGAGGGAGTCACCGACTTGGACATAACCTCGAAGGCGCGCTGGAAGGGGTTCACCGAGTCGATGAGGTTTATGGTGAGCTCGTCGATGTTGACAAACTTTTCGGCCATCTTGATGAACCGTTTGTCTCCGACTTCGCGAACCTCACCGTTCTTGACCACCGAGTCCACGACGACCTGCTGTCGCACCTCCTCAACCTGCGAGTCGCTGAGGTCCGGGTACTTTTCCCGGATGATCTTCGGGATCAGGACCTGGTTGGCGGTCTCTGCGTCGATCGAGCCCGCTGCTGCGCGTGCGAAGGTGTCGTCTTGCAAGATCGTAGCTTTCAAATCGTTCAGGTCCGTCTCGACGATTTGCCTGACACGCTCCGTCGAGGGCTCCTTGAAGCCCTTGATCTTCAGTTGACCGGGGATCTTCGAGTCGTCCCCGTCGAACTTCTTAGTTTTGAAGGTGAAGTTCTGTGCGAGTACCTGCTCCATCAGCAAAGATGCCGTAATGGCTTTCAGCATGTTATTCACCGAGACCTTCACTTGACCCTGAGTGGCGTCGGGCTCAGCGATCAGGTTCGTGAACTGGGCATGCTCCTTGCCGGGGCTGTCGCGGGTGACGCGGCCGATAATCTGGATGACCTCGGTCAGCGAGGCCCGGTACCCGACGGTCAGGGCGTGCTCTGCAAATGGCCAGTCAAAGCCTTCCTTCGCCATGCCCAGGGCGATGATGATGTCCACAGCGTCGCGCTCTTTCGAGGCGACATGGGATAGATAGTGGAGCGTGTCAGCACGTTTTTTCTGGTCAGTGTCATCCACGAGGTCGGCGACGCGAAGAATTTCACCGGTGTCTTTGTGGCGAATGCTGATGATTCCGGTATCGGGGTCAGTGGCTTCGACCTGGCCGATCGCATCGATGATGAACCCGACCTCTTCGATTTTGTCCTTGGTGGACTCCCCCGAGTTGACGTTCGGAATATGAACAATGGTCTTCTTGTCTAGGTGCAGGACCTCACCAATCGCATCGGTATAGCGGCCTTGGTAGAAGTGATGCCCGATGCCGAGCGAGTGCAGGTGCTCATAACCGTTGAGCTGGTCGTAGTAGTTGAACGTGACCGGCGTGAACCGGGCCTCGTCTTCAGCGGACAGCACGGGCACTGAGTCTCCGCGGAAATATGAACCGGTCATCGCGACAATGTGCACGTCCGAGCCATTCATGACCTCACGCAGGAGCGCGCCGAGGCGGTTGGCTTCAGTGTCCGCAGAGACATGGTGGAATTCATCGATCGCCAGCACGGTGCCGTTGAAGGCTTCCGGTGCGAGTTTCTCAAAGGCGAACCGCAGCGTCGCATGCGTGCAGACCAGCGTGGCGTTGGGACCTTGAAGAAAGTCGATGAATGCTCCGACCTTGCCCTGGGAGGAACCGGCATCGCAGAGGTTGTGATCGTCTTTGATTTCCCAGTCTGCAAAGAACCCGTGCGAGGTGAGCTTCGTCGAAGAGAAGGACCCGCCGATCGAGCGTTCAGGAACGGCGACAATAACCTTTTGTCGGCCCTGGTTATAGAGCTTGTCGAGCGCAACAAACATCAGCGCACGCGACTTGCCTGAGGCCGGCGGTGCTTTGACCAGCAGGTGCTGGGCATCTCTCTTGGCGAAGACACGCTGCTGCATCTCACGCATGCCCAGGGCATCGGTGTTGACCGACGCCTTAGTGCGGGCATAGGTCACATCAACGATGTTCATCGGCTTGTTCACTTCTTCTTGTTCCCCCTGGCAGATTCTGCTGCTGTCATTGCCTCATACATAGCAAAGAGGTCTGACAATCTCTGCTCATCGGTTTCGTAGACGCGCTTGGAGTAGATGGAATCCACCAGGGTGTCGACCTCGGCGTGTGCCTGCCGCAGATCGGCAGGCATAAGGTCCGGATCGTACAGCTCAGCGAGCGTCTTCTCGCAGTGATACTCACGCACATCCAGTACCCGCAACGCTGCAACTGTGAGCTGCTCTTTCATCGAACCCGAAAGTGGCGGCACCGGGAAGTTGTTATAGACGATGTATGCTCCGTACCGAATGCTCGTTCCAAGCTGACCCGCAACGGCTCTGGTCCAGATGTTATGCATCCGAGAAGTGAGCAGAGAGAAAAGCCAAGACTCTGCATCGTAGACTGCATTTGCCAGGTCAGAAACGACCGTTTCCGTGTCGAGAAAGCCAATGGGGATATATTCGCGACGCTCTGAAGAGACGCGCGGGACCACAATCGACTCAGTGGGCTTATATGCGACTTGCTTGAATCGGTTCGGGTAGGCGGCAAATGCCTTTACGCCAACTTCATCACGACTATCCCGCCACGCGGCCACTGCATCAAGTCTCGCCGCTATAGGGGCGACCTGCTTCGCCGCGGCGAGCTCGCCATCAGACACCCAAATGCAGTAGCGCTCGATGTCATTGATAAACTCTGCGGACCCCAGGTACTTCTTCAAATAGCGATCTGCAGTTGCATCGTCGGTAAGCGCTCGTCCTCGTTCAGCCGCGTCAAGAATGAGGTGTCCTCCATCTTTCGGCATGGAGCCCAGGACCATCCGTGGCAACTGCGAGCTCAGCGGGCGTGAACGTCTGTATATGAATACCGAGGGCGCATCGGCAAGATAGCCATTAATATTCTTCGCTTCGATCTGCAAGCCCTCAGTGAAGATGTACTTTGCACCAGGGCGTTCCATGCGCAGATTGATGACCACCACAGTGACGCCGGCGTTGCGCTTGGCGTTGTTCTCCCACTTGAAGGAGGTGAAGGCGTACCCAATCTCAACGCGCTTGGCAAAGATCATCGGGAACATCAGCCCGACGTGCTCACCCTGAGACACGGAGTTCGTGGTCACGAACGCAAGCTCCGCTCGGGTTCCCTCGATGTAGTCGGTTCCCTTGACGAACCACAGTGCGATGTAATCGAGATCCTTGGAATAGGGACGGTTCCCGAACACGAACGGATAGTCCGCCTTCATCTCCCTGTTCTGTGACTTCCCTCCCTTGTACGGCGGGTTCCCGATGAGATAGATCTCTTCGGTCCCGTCGTTCGGGCACAGGCTGTTCCAATCGACGCGAGTCGCGTTGCCCGCCTGGATCTGGCCTGTCTCCTTCAGCGGGATCAGCGGGATGGAGAGATTGAACTTTTCCTTGAACTCAGCGTTCATCTGATGCTTCGCGATCCATAAGGAGAGGATCGCCACTTCGACAGCGAAGTCGTCGATCTCCAGGCCATAGAAGTGTTCAATATTGATCTTCGACTCGGCGTACAGCATCTGGTGTTTCGGATCAATCTCAAATAGTCGCTCCAGGATTGCGTGCTCCAGACGGCGCAATTCCTTGTACGCAATGATGAGGAAGTTGCCGGACCCACAGGCGGGATCGAAAACCTTGATCGCACTGATTCGCCCGAGGAGCGCTTCAAGCTTCTTGACGGAATCGAACCCTTCATCAAGCTGTTGCTTCAAATCATCCAAAAATAGCGGCTCGATTGTCTTGAGGATGTTCGGCACCGAGGTGTAGTGCTGACCCAGATCGCTGCGCTTGCCCGGGGTGACGATCGCCTGGAACATCGAGCCGAAAATGTCCGGGTTGATGTCGCGCCAGATTAGCGTGCCTGACTCAATCAGCAGGTCGCGGGCCTTTTTCGTGAATTGCGGCACGACATGCTCTGGTGCCATCGTGAACAGGCGACCGTTGACGTAAGGGAACTGTGCCAGGTGCTTAGGTTTGTCTTCGGTCCGTTCGGTATCGAGGGCTGTGAACAGGTCGGTCAAGAACTCTGCGACGTCCGATCCGTCGGCTTGGGTGTGGGAGCCGACGGCGTTGGTGAACCCGCCTTCCTCAAAAATCGCGGTGTCTTCGGCGAAGAAACAAAACAGGAGCCTGGTGAAGAAGACGTTGAGAGCGTGACGCCCGTGTGCAATGTCCAGCATTCCGGGGTTCGACGCGAGCAGCTCGTCGAATAGTTTGCCCATCCGCTCGGCAGCTTTGACATCCGCGTGTGCCTCGGCAACGTATTGGGCCTTCTCCATGCCGGCCCATGGCAGGAAGAACGTGAAGTGCTGGTCGATGTCCCGGATCGGGATCATCAGGTTCTCGCCGGTCTTCGTGTCGATGGCAAGCAGTTCCGTGTAGTCGGTGACAATCACGAAGCGGGTGTTGTACCGGACGACCAACGGTGAAGTCTTCAATTCGTCGATGACCGCGAGAGGATCACCGGTCGTCTCCTTAAAGTAGACGACGTTCTTCTGCGCGACCTCAGTGGACGGGTCGTAGGCAACGTTGAGTGAGCCATTGCGCAACCTCGTCACGTTGCCTTGGGGCTTGCCGTAGGCCAGCAGCAGGCTGAAAATGAGCTCGCGGTCGTAGGATTCACGGTTGCCGAGTGGGGCGACGCGCTCCTCGACAGCTTTCAGGTTGAGCTTCACCATGGAAGGTCTTCTTCTCTCATAAACGTGGTCCCCTACTAGATTCGCCGATAGCCGCGGCTCACTCAAGTGGGACTCAAATCATTGACAAGCGAGCAGTGGCTGCCTGCCGAGACATTATCAGGACTGTGCGGTGTGACAGGTTTGCCTCTTCCGGGGTGAGCCCGAACGGCCGCGACGGCGTGGATCCGTACGGATTATGAACCCGGACTGGAGTCGGTCAGGCAGGACGACGTCGGTGGGGGCCGATGAGCGGGACAGGTGAAGGAAGCGATTCCTGTGGCAGGTGAGCGCGGATGGAACTTGCTATTGCCACGAGGGCTCACATTGAATTCGTAGTCTGCGTCATTCGGTACGAGGGAATACCCTCGTTGTACTCGATGAAGAGGTTTGGTGATAACCGCGCCTGTCGATGAGTTGTTTATCGGTTGGCTCGATGTTGGCCCCGACCGAACAGCTTCCTATCGGCCTCCTTCGTATACTCAGGTGATGACAACGGAGCCTGACGAGCAAGCACCCGTAGGCGAGCCGGACGGGGATAAACCAGACGATCAGGCGGTCGAACTCGCCGAGTTGGACGACGACTTCGCTCTTGGCTCCCTCGACTTCGACGGGCTATCTCCCACTGACTTCGAGGAGTTCAGCTTCGACCTCATGGCTGAGAGCGGCTTCTCTAACGTGGACTGGCGGAAGGGCACACCCCTGGCGGCTTCACCCTCCGACCGGGGCCGGGACATCGTTGCTCGAAAGCCGCTGCAAGACATTAACGGCCACGAGTACGAGGAAACCTGGTTCGTCGACTGCAAGCACTACAAGCGTGGAGTGCCACCCGACGCCCTCCAGGGCACTCTCGCTTGGGCTACGGCCGAGCGTCCCGCAGTCGTGCTCTTCATCGCTTCCGGCTACCTCACCAACGGTGCGAAGGACTGGATTGCGGACTACCAGCGCACCAACCGGCCGCCCTTCCGGATCCGCGTCTGGGAGAAGCCCCAACTCCTCAGGCTCGTGGAGAAGAATCTGGATCTCGCCTTCCGCCACGATGTAGGCACGAGTACGCTGCGGCGGGTGTCCGAGATTCTCAAGGCCGAGTCGGAGTTCATGGATCGGCTCTGGTACGGCAGAAAGCCCGCGGATAAGGACATTCATCTCTACGATTGGGCGGACGACGTCAAAGCGGGGATGCTCGCGTCTAAGCGCCGTATGGAGGAGCAGTACGGTGTCGAAGAGTTGGCGAAGGACGTGGAGTCGGACTGGGCTTGGGGTTACCTCTCGGGCCGGATCTCTGCGCTGCGTTGGGTTCTCGGCGACGAGTGGCACATGCTCGACAGTTGAGCACACGGGGCGCAGCCGCCGCCCGCCGGCCCAAGATTACATGCAACGCATTTCTAGTTCACGAAGACCTTATATATGGCGGCTGTCGTGATGCCCGTAAGGGCCGCCCACATAAGTGATCTCTGTGGTGCACTTATGGCTGGGTAGGCATCGTTCAAAAACGACCGATTGTGCACCACTGTTCTGGTACATGCTCGGTTCCTTAGCTACGCGGAGGGTAGCTCATAGGCAACTCTTCTTCTCGTGGAGCTGGGCGCATTTGGGATTCGTCTAGGTTGCTGCTTTTTTTCTTCGGTTCACAACCTCCGCGGACTACTATCGAGCGAAGCTCACTACGCGATACGAGGACGGCAGCATGGTCAGCCTTCACCCGGCCCGCCTAGGAATTCTGACGGTCGTTCTTAGTGCTGCGTTGACGGTTGCCTCTTGTACGACTGACTTCATGCCAGGCGAAGGACCAACCGACGCACCCGCTGGAACACCTGCCGAGACGGCTGGTGGAACGGCGGAGGGGACACCTACCTCTGAGCCAATGTCTACGGTTCCTTCATCACCTCCGTCGACGAACGCGGGTAGCCCGTCGAGTACAGCCTCGGCTTCTCCTACTGTCATCACTGACGATGAGCTGTCCGGTGACGCACTCAAGACCTTCTCGGAAACGTGGGAGGACGTTGACTACGCGTTCGATCTGCCGTCAGGTTGGGCTGTTGTGGATGACCCTTCCGGGCCTGCTGGGGTGTCCGTCATCAACTCACAGAGCGTTCGGGTGGCAAGTCTTAGCATCCTCGTGGCATGGGGCGCGGAGTGCTCGCCTGACAACTGTGTTGACCGTCCTGTCACCTATCTGGGGGATTGGGCGGGCGGGGCGCCGTTGTCGAAATCCGGCCCCTTTCTTGTCCGAAGCGTCGCGATGGATCTGTCGGCCTTTCCACGAGAGCGCGAGGTGAATGATTGGCCAACGAATGTTCAGATGGTTACCTCTCTGAGCTCCAATACAGCGGCACCCTCGCAAACCATGGTGCCTCGATACATGTATGGGCTGGGCCAGGTCGAGACGGACGTCGTAGCTTCCAACGGGGTGACTAGTCGGACCATCCTCTTCATCTCAACCCGGGACTTCAACACGCTGCAGGAAGCACAGGACTACGCCGGATCGGACGAGCACCGGAAGATCCAGAAGATCATTGCGTCCTTCCGCGAGCAGAAGAACTAGGCGCGCTGTCCGAGTCCCTGCACCTTCATCATTCGATCAGCTCGGCTGACTCGTCCTGCGTCATCGGAGCCATGTGTCAGGGTGAGTTCATGAAGAAACTCACGACATCGGTCGCCCTTACTTTCGCTGCTGCTCTAGCCCTGTCCGGTTGCGGGGAAGCGGACACCCCAACGACCGAGACAGTGGAGTCAGCGGAATCGGTAACAGAGGACGCACCCCAGATTCCAGATCTGGTCGGGTCATGGAAGCAGAGCAACCCGAACAGCGAAGAGAACTACCAGCAGGCCACAGTGACAGCGGACACCATCACGATCGAATGGGTCGCCGACGGCGGTAACACGACGTCGATCTACTGGATCGGGACATTCGAAGCACCGACGGAGGAAAACGGATCCTTCACCTCCGTACGGGACAAAGAGGCAACCAACTCTGCCTTATTGGCATCTACCGAAGACAGCAAGGACTTCATGTTCGAGGGCGAAACCATCACCTACAAGGTCAGCGCGCTCGGAACGACGACAACGGTCGAACTCGAAAAGAACTAGAACAAGCAACGCCCCGATGAGCCTCGCTCATCGAGGCGCCTTGGTACGGGCAGCTCAGGCGTCCGTAGTAGTGCGGGCCTACCTCTGGGCTTCGTTGTAGGCGTCGACGATTGCTTGGGTGATGCGTCCGCGGGAGCTGGGGTTGTGGCCATAAGTCAAGCCATCGACCAAGCTCAAAGCGATTGCATAGCGAAAATTCACCTTGCCTTCCGGCCAGGAGAAAGCAACGAGCACAAAAAAACGACAAAAGCGACCACAGTATTAGTTGGTACCCAGTCGCCTTCCTCGGACAGTGGGGCTATGGCTATGATGGGGACCGCAAGCAGAAGTGCTCCCGGGTCACCTTTGATCGGTTATCGGGTATTTCTTTTTCCATTGTGCCCTCCAGATTTGTGCCAGATGCCCCTACCTAGGAAAAGGGTAACTCCTTTGAGGTGGATCGACTATCAGGGGATCAACCGGGTGATCAAAGATCACTTAGTGTTGACGTTAAGAGTCCACCCCAGTTGTTAGTCCCTAGTGTCGCAGGGGGCGGTGTTGGGTAGACAAATACGTCACAGACCGATCTCCGTCGATGATGTATCGGATTAAGGTCAGTTTCGGGACTTTGCAATGAAGGTCAGTGAGATTCCAGATAAGACGCGTTGGACTGGGCAAAGTGCCAAGTGGTGCCTGTTAGGCCCCAGCACGGTGGCGACACCGGGATGAGCGGCAGTGTGCCTAGCTGACGTCTTGAAAAAGGATGGTGGTCTCAACCGGTCAATGCACCACTCCTTGGCAGGATGAGTGGTGGAGGTGCGTGTGGAGTTCACAGAGGAGCAGCAACAAGCGATTTGGGAGGGGTGGCGGAACGGTGAGTCGTTCCGTCAG
>NZ_VJXX01000019.1 GCF_009377195.2 Arthrobacter bussei | reverse complement strand
AGACCGCCACGACGGAGGAGCTCCCCGGCGCGGTCCCGGTGATGGATCCCTTCCACGTGGTTCGGCTGGCCGGGGATGGGTTGGACCGGTGCAGGCAACGCGTCCAACAAGCCACCACCGGTCACCGTGGTCGTTCCGGGGACCCGCTCTACCGGGCCAGGCGGACACTGCATACCGGCGCGAATCTGCTGACCGATAAGCAGCAGAGACGCCTGCATGCAGTGTTCAAGGCTGAGGAGCACCTCGAGGTCGAAGCCACCTGGGGAATCTACCAGCGAATCATCGCCGCGTACCGGGAACCCGACAGAAAGAAGGGAAAGCAGATGATGAAAGCCGTCATCGACTCCGTCACCGCCGGCGTGCCGACCGCCCTGGTCGAGATTCGTCGGCTCG
>NZ_VJXX01000018.1 GCF_009377195.2 Arthrobacter bussei | reverse complement strand
CGCCCTCAACAGCGCCAGGGATCGAGACCGTGACGGTCTCACCGTTGGCGAAGCCCTCACCCGCGACCACCGTGCTGCCCCCAGCAACGACAGTCGCCGGATCCAGGGTGATCGACGGATCATAAACAACCGCCGGCGCCTCAACGACGAGTCCCTCCACCACAGGGGTGTCGGAGACATCACCGACACCAGTCACGTCGACCGGACCAGCGGGGTAGTCGGCCGGGACTGGCAGGGTCGCTTCGAACGATCCGTCATCACCGGCGATGACCTCGACCGTGATCGGATCATCGCCCTCAACAGCACCAGGGATCGAGACCGTGACGGTCTCACCGTTGGCAAAGCCCTCACCCGAGACCACCGTGCTGCCACCCGCGACGACAGTCGCCGGATCC
>NZ_VJXX01000015.1 GCF_009377195.2 Arthrobacter bussei | reverse complement strand
CGGTGACCGGTGGTGGCTTGTTGGACGCGTTGCCTGCACCGGTCCAACCCATCCCCGGCCAGCCGAACCACGTGGAAGGGATCCATCACCGGGACCGCGCCGGGGAGCTCCTCCGTCGTGGCGGTCTTGAACCCGGTGAACCCATCCATTGCCACGACCTCCACCCCGGCCCGCCACGCCCGCGGGCGATCAGCAAGCCACTGCTTGAACACGGATTTGGAGCGGCCTTCGACCATGTCCAGCAGGCGTGCCGGGCCCGTCTTCTCGCGGATCGGGGTGAGATCGATGATGACCGTCACGAACCGGTCGCCTTTGCGGGTATGCCGCCAGACATGTTCGTCCACGCCGATCGTAGTGACCCCCTCGAACCTGCCCGGGTCATCAATCAAGACGCGCTTACCCTCGGTCAGGACGGCACTGTTCGCGGTATGCCAGGACACGCCGAGACCGGCTGCGACCCGGGACACTGTCAGGTGATCGACCACGATCGCGAACAGCGCCCACGTCAGTCCGCGGCGGGAGATCTTCGCCCTCCGATCAGCTGCCTTCGATGTGTCTTGCCGCCACGTGTGACCGCAGTGCTCGCACCGGTAGCGGCGCACTCGCACCAGCAAGGTGGTGGGCCGGTGACCGAATGGCTCATGGGCGAGCCGACGGACAACGGTGTCTCGCACGACGCCCTCAACGCCACACGATCGGCACCACGGATCTGCTTGAACGACGCGACACTCGATCACCGCCCGATGAGGGCGAAGGTGCTGACCAACGGCCTCGAGACCGAGCTCATCGAGGCGGCAGAACGTGGTGAGGTCAGGGCGAACGAAGGTAGCGTTGAGCATGTCGAGGTCTTTCGGGTGGATAGCGTCAGAACTTCCATCATCGGAAGGCCTCGACCTTTATCCCGTCACCGACGCGCCCACCCTGCTCACGCCGCCAGCACCCAGCGCACACTCTCGTTTACGAAGAGCCG
>NZ_VJXX01000014.1 GCF_009377195.2 Arthrobacter bussei | reverse complement strand
TGGTGGTCTCAACCGGTCAATGCACCACTCCTTGGCAGGATGAGTGGTGGAGGTGCGTGTGGAGTTCACAGAGGAGCAGCAACAAGCGATTTGGGAGGGGTGGCGGAACGGTGAGTCGTTCCGTCAGGTCGGTGACCGGGTTGGGCAGCCGGCGCATGTGGTCCAGTACTTCCTCCGGGGCTATGGCGGAATCAAGCCGAGCGTTTCTCGACGGAACTGCCGGCACCTGACTCATCAAGAGCGCGAGGAAATTTCTCGCGGTGTTGCAACAGGGTGGTCTATCCGCAGAATCTCCGCGGAGCTGGGGAGGTCTCACTCGAGCATTTCGAGGGAGCTCGCCCGCAATGGTGGACGAGCCGCCTACCGGGCAACGGTTGCTGAGCAGGCAGCCCATGTTCGGATGAAGCGACCGAAGTTGAACCGGCTCAAGCAAAGACCTGCACTGCTGCAGGTCGTAAAGGCGAAGCTCATTCTGGGGTGGTCACCGGAGCAGATCGCGGCCTGGCTGAAGCTGACCTATCCCGAGGACTCGGTCATGCGCCTGTCCCACGAGGGCATCTACCGGTCGATCTACTACGTCTACCGCCGTGAGCTTGACCGTGGCATGTCCCAGCATCTGCGATCCGGGAGCACTATCCGCAGGCCACGGAAGGCCAAGCAGTCATTGGGCCGCGGCCGGTTGAAGAACATGGTGCCAATCACCGCTCGGCCGGCATCGATTGAGGACCGTGTTGAGGTGGGGCACTGGGAAGGCGACCTCGTCATGGGTAAGAGACCGTCCGCGGTGGCGACGCTGGTGGAGCGCACTACCCGGGCCGTCAAAGTCGTCCATCTCCCCGACGGATACAAGGCAGAGGCCGTCCGCATCGCTCTGACTCAGGCGTTCAAGGCAATTCCAGAGCCGTTGCGCCGGTCGTTGACCTGGGACCGCGGTCGGGAGATGGCCGAGCATCAGCAGCTCGCGACGGACCTGAGGATGAACGTCTACTTCTGCGCCCCGAGGAGCCCCTGGCAGCGCGGGACGAACGAGAACACGAACAGGATGCTTCGCCAGTACCTCACGAAAGGCTCCGACCTTCGACGGTTTACCGCCAAAGACCTCGATGACATCGCGAACCTTATAAACGATCGTCCCCGGCAGGTTTTGAAATGGGCCAGCTCCAACGAGCTCTACCAAGCCCACATCACCACCTTCGATCAGCCCGCGATACCCTCAAGACCACAGGTGGTGCATTGACCGGTTGAGGTCGCC
>NZ_VJXX01000013.1 GCF_009377195.2 Arthrobacter bussei | reverse complement strand
ACGTCGACCGGACCAGCGGGGTAGTCGGCCGGGACTGGCAGGGTCGCTTCGAACGATCCGTCATCACCGGCGATGACCTCGACCAAGATCGGATCATCGCCCTCAACAGCACCAGGGATCGACACCGCGACCGTTTCACCGTTGGCGAAGCCCTCACCCGTCACCACCGTGCTCCCCCCGGCGACAACAGTCGCCGGATCCAGGGTGATCGACGGATCATAAACAACCGCGGGAGCCTCGACCGTGAGCTCTTCCACCACAGGGGTGTCGGAGATGTCGCCCAGGACAGTCACGTCGACCGGACCAGCGGGGTAGCCGGCCGGGATCGGCAGGGTCACTTCGAAGGTTCCGTCGTCGCCGGCGATGACCTCGACCGTGATCGGATCGTCGCCCTCAACAGCGCCGGGGATCGAGACCGTGACCGTTTCACCGTTGGCGAAGCCCTCACCCGAGACCACCGTGCTGCCACCCGCGACGACAGTCGCCGGATCCAGGACGATCGACGGATCATAAGTGACCGCGGGAGCCTCGATGACCAGTTCTTCCACCACGGGGGTGTCGGAGATGTCGCCCACAACAGTCACGTCGACCGCACCGGTCGGGTAACCGGCAGGGACGGGCAGGGTCGCCTCGAAGGTCCCGTCATCACCGGCGATGACCTCGACCGTGATCGGATCATCGCCCTCAACAGCACCAGGGATAGACACCGTGACCGTCTCACCGTTGGCGAAGCCCTCACCCGCCACCACCGTGGAACCACCGGCGACGATAGTCGCCGGATCCAGGGTGATCGACGGATCATAGACAACCGCGGGAGCCTCGATGACCAGTTCCTCCACCACAGGGATATCGGAGATATCGCCCACAACAGTCACATCGACCGCACCGGTCGGGTAGCCGGCCGGGATCGGCAGCGCAACCTCGAACGATCCGTCGTCGCCCGCGAGGACCTCGACCGTGATCGGATCATCGCCCTCAACAGCACCAGGGATCGAGACCGTGACGGTCTCACCGTTGGCAAAGCCCTCACCCGAGACCACCGTGCTGCCACCCGCGACGACAGTCGCCGGATCCAGAGTGACCGACGGATCATAAACAACTGCAGGTGCCTCAACGGCGAGTTCAGCGGTCGCCACCATGTCCGACACCGGACCCGAAGCCGAAACCTCCACCGCACCCACCGGGTAACCGGCGGGGACGGGCAGGGTCGCCTCGAAGGTCCCGTCATCACCGGCGAGGACCTCTACAGTGATCGGGTTCCCGCCGTTGATACCGGGGATAGACACCGTGACCGTCTCACCGTTGGCGAAGCCCTCACCCGTGACGACCGTGGAACCGCCGGTGACGACGGTCGCCGGATCCAGGGTGATCGACGGATCATAGACAACCGCGGGAGCCTGAACGACGAGTTCCTCCACCACAGGTGTGTCGGAGACATCGCCGACAACAGTCACGTCGACCGCACCGGTCGGGTAACCAGCCGGGATCGGCAGAGCAACCGCGAACGATCCGTCATCACCGGCGATGACCTCGACCGTGATCGGATCACCGCCCTCAACAGCGCCAGGGATCGAGACCGTGACGGTCTCACCGTTGGCGAAGCCCTCACCCGCGACCACCGTGCTGCCCCCAGCAACGACAGTCGCCGGATCCAGGGTGATCGACGGATCATAAAC
>NZ_VJXX01000012.1 GCF_009377195.2 Arthrobacter bussei | reverse complement strand
ACAACACTTCACAGGCTGAGGCCCCACACCACCAGGTGCGGGGCCTCACCCCATTAACCCCACAACCCCACCCCCCACCCCACCGCCAGCCACCACGCGCCAAAGGCCAACCCACCAGCCAGGCCCGAAGGCCTACACCCGGCCAGCCCAGCACCCAGCCACCATGCCAACAAGCCCGCAACGCGGCCGGCAGGACAACAGCACCCAACGGCGCCCTGGGCCCGACTGGACGGGCATCCGGCCATCCCGAATCAGCGAACACCACCCAGCCCGCCAGCCCGCTCGTCGATGACGCCTGGCAGAACCTGGCCAGAGCCGGCGAGCAGCCCGGGCCACCAGTAGGCAGACGATGACCAGCCGTACGGGCACCAACGCCACCAGGCAACTCGCTCACCAGCACAAGCCACGGCCACCCGGCCACCTCGCCACCCGGCCACCCTGCCGGCCTGCTGGCCTGCTGGCCTGCTGGCCAACCACTATCGCCTGGCTTGCTGGCCGCTCACCGAACCCCAGAGCCCTCCGGGTAACCGGTGACGCCTACTAGCCCTTCATCTGGACTGGGGTACCGTCCGGCTCCTCAGCCTGCTCCTGCGCTCAGCACCCGTTCCTTGTCGAGCTGGTGTTCTGCGCCGCTGACGTAAAAGCCCGTTGAAGATCCATCCGCTCTCGGCGGCAAGGTGTTCGATGGCGCCGACGCTTCGGGCGGCACAGTCAACGTCTGGCCGGGCACAACGGGCTTAGCCGGTAATCGGCCGGTAGGAGCCTCACCAGAATATTGTTGTCCCGGCACACTTCTGCAGGAGTCGGTCGGCAGAGTCACCAGACGCAGAGCCGGCCCGCACCCCTGTTGAGTGCCCTCTGACTCCGCACATCGCCCAGGGCTCACCATCGATGTTCGAGGTACGCCATCGAAGAGGGCTGCCTCCTCGATGAGTCCTGAGTACACAAATCAGCAGCATGGCACGCCGCCCGCCCTCTGTACAGCCGACTCATGAGGCCTACCGTCACGTTGCTGTGATGACGATCAGGGTATTGGTGATGGAGGTTCAGCGAGACCGTCCGCGGCTCATGAGGACTTTCGGCGAGGACTTCGGCTGGCTTGGTAGGCCTTGGCGGGCGGGACGGCGGCCACAGTGACCATCGAAGGGCCGTGCAGGTGAGCGACGTTCCCGGTGCCAGCCGGTTGGTCGCGGACCGCTGCACCCGGTTCGACCAATCTCCCCTTGAGAAACAGCCCCTGAGGGCAGCGCCGCTCGTCGACGAAGCCCTACAAGCGCTTCCTAGCTCGATATTGAGAGCGCTAGGGAGCAAGCAGCCGTGCACCTACTCACCTCGTGCCGCCAAGAAGTCATCAGACGCAGGCCTGTGATCTTTCGCTGCGGGCCGAGTGCGAATGTCGCCTTCGGTTGCATTCAGTATCACCGCACCATCGACTACTTCCCCTGCGCTACGTGATGCAGATTCGACGATGCGGACGGGTGGCACCATCGTCGATAGTCCGCTCGACATCGATCAACCAGCGCGCATACTGGGGCGATGACGATCCGGGATTCCATGGCGCAATTCGACGGCGCAAGATTCGTGAATGCTAGTTTCAGGGGCGCTACGCTTCGCTTCTCGGACGTGAGAGGCATGCTCATGCGGGGAGTCGACCTCGACGGGCTCGACATCGACAGCCACGACCTCTTCTTCGGACGACTCATCGTGAACGGGGTCGACGTCGTGCCGTTGGTCGACGCTGAACTTGATCGGCAGTTCCCCGGGCGTGAACTCCAGAAGGCTCGGACGCCTGAAGGATTGCGTAACGGCTGGTGCGCAGTCCAGTCTGCTTGGCGAGTGATGGTGACCGATACGCCGCAGAATATGGTCGACGCGCATGTGGAGGATGAATGGTCGCTCGCAGAGACGTTGCGTCATCTGATTCTCGCCAGCGACGCGTGGCTTCGTAAGGGAGTCCTCCGCCTCGATCGACCATTTCACGAGATCGGACTGGCGTTCACAGGAGCGAAGGAAGCAGGTTTCGACATGTCGGCCTTCCGCGACGGGGTGCCGACCTACGAGGAGATACTCGATGTCAGAGCTGATCGACAACGACAGGTTACGGAGTTCCTCGCTACAGCCACTCCCGCGGTGCTCGATGAGGAACGGAGCAATCCTTGGGGTGGCGATGATTGGACCCCGACAGTCGGCGATTGTGTTCGGGTCATCCTGGAGGAGGAGTGGGCGCATTTACGCTACATCGAACGAGATCTGATTCAGCTCGGCCGACCCTCGAGTACGGAGCCCGGCAGCCCGTCATCATGAGATTTCCTAGGAGGTCGAGGCCGGTGCGAAGGCTCCCGCCATAACCGCAAACGATCGGGACGAGCTATCCGACGCATGCGGACGCAGCGCTGGGTAGTGCGCGCACCGCGCCGCTAGCGAGTCCGACCTGTGGACACCATGCTCCCCCGCTGCAATAACGGAGGCAGGTACTGCACTCGGCTCTGCTTCCGAGGACGGGCCCCTGGCGCAGCCGGCACTCGACACTGGTTCGGGCGGAACGACCTGGCGTCCCGCATCGGCCCGGAGCACGGAAGGTGCTGACGAGACACGATACGGTCTTGAACCAAGAGCGGGTCGTTGTCGCACGCGACCGCTTGCAGTTGCTCGCAGAGCCTGCTCGAGGACGGCTGCGCCGCGACAGGAGAAGCAGAATACCCGGTAGTGGTCACGAGCAGGGCCGGCTGAGTGGCTTCCATTGGCGAGCAGCGGCACGAACGCACTCCATTCGCCCGCTCCTCGTGGATGATCATCGTGTGCCTTCACTCGAGGATGGGTCCGTGGGTCCGTGGGTCCGTGATGCAGCTAACCCCGGTCCGGTTTGCTCGACTGCAGGACGGCGTGTAATGTTTCATGAGTTGCCCCGGCGAGGGCAACCAACCCCTACAAAACCTGCGGTCGGTTCGCGCGCTCCAAACGGAGAACGAATTCGATCACTATTTGTCATGGGATTGCTGAGTCATATCCGTATTTGCAGGCATTAGGCCAAAGCAGAGGATTTGACAAGGGAAAAGAGAATGAAATAAGCTGTAAACACAACGGCGAAGGAAAGCGGACAAAGGCCCGAAACGGCATGTCCCGCAAGTAATCGTATGTTCCTGTTGTTTGAGAACTCAATAGTGTGCCAAGTTTGTTGATACCGATTGTTTTTTGATTGGTTGAATTTGCTGGTTGTCGCGCATTTTGTGTGTGGTGGCTGGTTTTTTTGGCTGGTTTCGAATTT
>NZ_VJXX01000011.1 GCF_009377195.2 Arthrobacter bussei | reverse complement strand
GGTGGGGTTGTGGGGTTAATGGGGTGAGGCCCCGCACCTGGTGGTGTGGGGCCTCAGCCTGTGAAGTGTTGTCCGGCGGTGTCCTACTCTCCCACACTCTCTCGGGTGCAGTACCATCGGCGCTGTGGGTCTTAGCTTCCGGGTTCGGAATGGGACCGGGCGTTTCCCCCACGCTATGACCGCCGTAACTTTGTTTACCGTGTCCGTCCAGTGTCCTGCCCGGGGTCCGTTGTCACCCCTTGGTGCCCGTTATGGGTGTGGGGGTGGTGTGGTCCGGGTGGTGTTGGTGGTGGTAAGTCTGTGGTTACAACTGTGACAACTGTGCTGTATGGAGTTGTGGTGGTGGTTCCTGTTGTTGGTTGGGAACCGCATAGTGGACGCGTAGCATGTTTGATCTTCACTCACCCCTTGGTCATCCTGTGATCATTGCTGGTCACGGGGTGCGGGGTGGGTGTGTGGTGTAAGTTATCGGCTTATTAGTACCGGTCAGCTTCACAGGTCTGTAGTCCCTGCTTCCACATCCGGCCTATCAACCCAGTGGTCTGGCTGGGGGCCTCTCACACTCTAGGTGTATGGAAATCTCATCTTGAAGCAGGCTTCCCGCTTAGATGCTTTCAGCGGTTATCCCATCCGAACGTAGCTAATCAGCGGTGCACTTGGCAGTACAACTGACACACCAGAGGTTCGTCCGTCCCGGTCCTCTCGTACTAAGGACAGCCCTTCTCAAATTTCCTGCGCGCGCAGCGGATAGGGACCGAACTGTCTCACGACGTTCTAAACCCAGCTCGCGTACCGCTTTAATGGGCGAACAGCCCAACCCTTGGGACCTACTCCAGCCCCAGGATGCGACGAGCCGACATCGAGGTGCCAAACCATGCCGTCGATATGGACTCTTGGGCAAGATCAGCCTGTTATCCCCGAGGTACCTTTTATCCGTTGAGCGACGGCCATTCCACAATGTGCCGCCGGATCACTAGTCCCGACTTTCGTCCCTGCTCGAGATGTCTCTCTCACAGTCAAGCTCCCTTGTGCACTTACACTCGCCACCTGATTGCCAACCAGGCTGAGGGAACCTTTGGGCGCCTCCGTTACTTTTTAGGAGGCAACCGCCCCAGTTAAACTACCCATCAGGCACTGTCCCTGACCCGGATTACGGGCCGAAGTTAGATATCCAGAGTGACCAGAGTGGTATTTCAACGATGACTCCACGTGAACTGGCGTCCACGCTTCACAGTCTCCCACCTATCCTACACAAGCCACACCGAACACCAATACCAAACTATAGTGAAGGTCTCGGGGTCTTTCCGTCCTGCTGCGCGTAACGAGCATCTTTACTCGTACTGCAATTTCGCCGAGTTTATGGTTGAGACAGCGGGGAAGTCGTTACTCCATTCGTGCAGGTCGGAACTTACCCGACAAGGAATTTCGCTACCTTAGGATGGTTATAGTTACCACCGCCGTTTACTGGGGCTTAAATTCCCAGCTTCGTCCCACGCAAGCGTGAAACTAACCGGTCCTCTTAACCTTCCAGCACCGGGCAGGAGTCAGTCCGTATACATCGTCTTGCGACTTCGCACGGACCTGTGTTTTTAGTAAACAGTCGCTTCCCCCTGGTCTCTGCGGCCCTGATCCGCTCCGGTGAGCTAGTCACCATCACAGTTGGGGCCCCCCTTCTCCCGAAGTTACGGGGGCATTTTGCCGAGTTCCTTAACCATAATTCTCTCGATCGCCTTAGTATTCTCTACCTGATCACCTGTGTCGGTTTGGGGTACGGGCGGCTAGAACCTCGCGCCGATGCTTTTCTAGGCAGCATAGGATCACCGAATTCCCCCATACGGGGGTCCCATCAGATCTCAAGCACGGTATTCAAACCAGAACCACGGATTTGCCTATGGTTCGCCCTACATCCTTAGACCGGGACTACCATCGCCCGGCTCGGCTACCTTCCTGCGTCACACCTGTTAATACGCTTACCTCCCGAGATCAGGTCCCGCGATCCACAAAAAACCACGTCACCACAAGGGTGGGCGGTCATGCTTCTGGCGGTTAGTATCCCTCGATCAGTATTGGCGGTTCTTCGCCGGTACGGGAATATCAACCCGTTGTCCATCGACTACGCCTGTCGGCCTCGCCTTAGGTCCCGACTTACCCAGGGCAGATTAGCTTGACCCTGGAACCCTTGATCATTCGGCGGACGGGTTTCTCACCCGTCTTTCGCTACTCATGCCTGCATTCTCACTCGTGTAGGCTCCACCGCTGGTTTACACCGCGACTTCACTGCCCACACGACGCTCCCCTACCCATCCACACCCTTGAACCAAGAGAACAAGTCTCCGGCTTGGGATATATGTGAATGCCACAACTTCGGCGGTGTACTTGAGCCCCGCTACATTGTCGGCGCGGAATCACTTGACCAGTGAGCTATTACGCACTCTTTCAAGGGTGGCTGCTTCTAAGCCAACCTCCTGGTTGTCTGGGCAACTCCACATCCTTTCCCACTTAGCACACGCTTAGGGGCCTTAGTTGGTGGTCTGGGCTGTTTCCCTCTCGACTATGAAGCTTATCCCCCACAGTCTCACTGCTGCGCTCTCACTTACCGGCATTCGGAGTTTGGCTGACGTCAGTAACCTTGTAGGGCCCATTAGCCATCCAGTAGCTCTACCTCCGATAAGAAACACGCAACGCTGCACCTAAATGCATTTCGGGGAGAACCAGCTATCACGAAGTTTGATTGGCCTTTCACCCCTACCCACAGCTCATCCCCTCCATTTTCAACTGAAGTGGGTTCGGTCCTCCACGACGTCTTACCGTCGCTTCAACCTGACCATGGGTAGATCACTTCGCTTCGGGTCTAGATCACGCCACTCTGGTCGCCCTATTCAGACTCGCTTTCGCTACGGCTTCCCCACACGGGTTAACCTCGCGACGTAACACTAACTCGCAGGCTCATTCTTCAAAAGGCACGCCGTCACAGAAACAAGTCTGCTCCGACGGTTTGTAGGCACACGGTTTCAGGTACTATTTCACTCCCCTCCCGGGGTACTTTTCACCTTTCCCTCACGGTACTGGTCCGCTATCGGTCATCAGGGAGTATTTAGGCTTACCAGGTGGTCCTGGCAGATTCGCACGGGATTTCTCGGGCCCCGTGCTACTTGGGATCCTCTCCAAACGGCATCACGCATTACGGTTACGGGACTAACACCCTCTCCGGCCGGGCTTTCAAACCCGTTCACCTATACGCATGCACTCATTTCACCAGTCCGGCAGAACTGGAACGGAAAGTCCCACAACCCCAGTGATGCAACGCCCGCCGGCTATCACACACCACTGGTTTAGCCTGTTCCGCGTTCGCTCGCCACTACTAACGGAATCACTATTGTTTTCTCTTCCTGTGGGTACTGAGATGTTTCACTTCCCCACGTTCCCTCCACGTACCCTATGTGTTCAGATACGGGTCACCCGGTCACTCGCGCGCCGGGCGGGGTTTCCCCATTCGGACATCCTGGGATCAAAGTTCGGTTATCAACTCCCCCAGGCTTATCGCAGATTCCCACGTCCTTCTTCGGCTCCTGATGCCAAGGCATCCACCGTGTGCCCTTAAAAACTTGACCACAAAGATCAAAAAACATATCGAGAAAACCAGGCCCGAACACACACGCACCTTCCCCCGAAAGGAAAGACCACGCATCCACTCGAAACCAGATTTATCTTAGAAATTGCTTCTTTTTAAGATGCTCGCGTCCACTATGCAGTTCTCAACCAACAACCCCAACACACCCACACCCACCCCAACCAAGGGACAAGCACGGCATGCGCAGGAAAACCAGAAACAACCAAACCCCCACCCGCCGGCACCACACCCCCCACCAGACACACCCCCAGGAACCAGCCACCCACACACACCGAAGCGCATACAGACAACCACCCAGGGCCACGCCCACCAAAGGACACAACACCACGACAGATAAGAGCCCTGTTATCTCAGGACCCAACAGTGTGCCAAACGATCAACCCGATACCACCCACCAACCTGAGCTTTCCACAACCAGAACACCCACGAACCCCCACCCCGAAGCCGAAACCCCAGGACCAAGGACCATGAACGAACCAATCCGTACTCACCAGCTAGCAGGCACCACCAGGCACCTATCCGTTGATATTCCACCCATGAGCACCCACCGCGGAACAAACGCCCGCGCTATGGGCTGACTCCTGCGAACACCACCCCCACCACACAGGACGAGGACGGACATTCGAGGCGCTCCTTAGAAAGGAGGTGATCCAGCCGCACCTTCCGGTACGGCTACCTTGTTACGACTTAGTCCCAATCGCCGGTCCCACCTTCGACGGCTCCCTCCCACAAGGGGTTAGGCCACCGGCTTCGGGTGTTACCAACTTTCGTGACTTGACGGGCGGTGTGTACAAGGCCCGGGAACGTATTCACCGCAGCGTTGCTGATCTGCGATTACTAGCGACTCCAACTTCATGAGGTCGAGTTGCAGACCTCAATCCGAACTGAGACCGGCTTTTTGGGATTAGCTCCACCTCACAGTATCGCAACCCTTTGTACCGGCCATTGTAGCATGCGTGAAGCCCAAGACATAAGGGGCATGATGATTTGACGTCGTCCCCACCTTCCTCCGAGTTGACCCCGGCAGTCTCCCATGAGTCCCCGGCATAACCCGCTGGCAACATGGAACGAGGGTTGCGCTCGTTGCGGGACTTAACCCAACATCTCACGACACGAGCTGACGACAACCATGCACCACCTGTAAACCGGCCACAAGTGGCTGACACATCTCTGCATCATTCCGGTTCATGTCAAGCCTTGGTAAGGTTCTTCGCGTTGCATCGAATTAATCCGCATGCTCCGCCGCTTGTGCGGGCCCCCGTCAATTCCTTTGAGTTTTAGCCTTGCGGCCGTACTCCCCAGGCGGGGCACTTAATGCGTTAGCTACGGCGCGGAAAACGTGGAATGTCCCCCACACCTAGTGCCCAACGTTTACGGCATGGACTACCAGGGTATCTAATCCTGTTCGCTCCCCATGCTTTCGCTCCTCAGCGTCAGTTACAGCCCAGAGACCTGCCTTCGCCATCGGTGTTCCTCCTGATATCTGCGCATTTCACCGCTACACCAGGAATTCCAGTCTCCCCTACTGCACTCTAGTCTGCCCGTACCCACCGCAGATCCGGAGTTAAGCCCCGGACTTTCACGGCAGACGCGACAAACCGCCTACGAGCTCTTTACGCCCAATAATTCCGGATAACGCTTGCGCCCTACGTATTACCGCGGCTGCTGGCACGTAGTTAGCCGGCGCTTCTTCTGCAGGTACCGTCACCAACCCAAAAGACCGGCTTCTTCCCTACTGAAAGAGGTTTACAACCCGAAGGCCTTCATCCCTCACGCGGCGTCGCTGCATCAGGCTTGCGCCCATTGTGCAATATTCCCCACTGCTGCCTCCCGTAGGAGTCTGGGCCGTGTCTCAGTCCCAGTGTGGCCGGTCACCCTCTCAGGCCGGCTACCCGTCGTCGCCTTGGTAGGCCATTACCCCACCAACAAGCTGATAGGCCGCGAGTCCATCCAAAACCACAAAAGCTTTCCACCAACATGGCATGCGCCAGAAGGTCGTATCCAGTATTAGACCCGGTTTCCCAGGCTTATCCCAGAGTCAAGGGCAGGTTACTCACGTGTTACTCACCCGTTCGCCACTAATCCCCCCACAAGTGAGGTTCATCGTTCGACTTGCATGTGTTAAGCACGCCGCCAGCGTTCATCCTGAGCCAGGATCAAACTCTCCGTAAATGATTCACAGACACAACACGGAACCCCGGGAAAACGAGGAACCACGCTGCACAAAATTCGAAACCAGCCAAAAAAACCAGCCACCACACACAAAATGCGCGACAACCAGCAAATTCAACCAATCAAAAAACAATCGGTATCAACAAACTTGGCACACTATTGAGTTCTCAAACAACAGGA
>NZ_VJXX01000010.1 GCF_009377195.2 Arthrobacter bussei | reverse complement strand
CAAAGGCTGGGCAAAGCTGTACGCCCAAGAGCTCTCTACAGGTCGGATGCGACGCTACCTGAGCGAGATCTCTGACAAGGCGTGGGACGTCGCAGTGAGCCTTCAGCACGACTACAACGCAACCGAGTGGGACGCCGAGATGCTCCTGGATGCAACCGCGCACGTCCTTCAGATGTACTCAACAGCCATCGTCAAGGTCAAGAGGCAGCCACCACGGCGGTGTCCGAGATGTGGCTCGTATCGACTCATGACAGACGGCGACGTCACCGAGCAAGACGGCGAGCAAGGTTGGCTCGAGGCGGAAGTTTGCTCGGCATGTGAATACCGAGGTCCTGAGTCCTTTAAGCCATGGTGAAGCAACTCTGCCGCAACGAGGGTGTAACAGGACGACCGCAGGGTCGGTATGTCAGTGGATAGGTAGACGTTGAAGCGAACGAGACATGACTACGTTGTTACAGGCTTGCGTAGGAAAACTTGTTGCAGGTCTGCATGAGAAATTATTTTCATGAAAGTTCGTTTTGCAGTTACGTACAAAATTATTTTTCATGAAAGTTGGTTTTGTGCGTTGTGGAAAAGTGGTTTGTCCACAAACTGCGTAGAGCACGAATCTTGACAGTCAAGACGCTAACCTTGACAGTCAAGGCCCCAAAATCCCCGCCAATACAGGGAAGTAGGCCCTGCGGAAAAGTCGCACTTGCGTTAACGTCTATTCCGTAGGCGATAATAGAGAAGTGCACCGGATGTGCCTCGGTGCAGTCGTCTTTCAACGAAAAAGGGACCGGTTGCACCCGGTCCCTTTAAGCCGGAGATGGACCGTCAATCGAGCTACGGGCCCCTACCGGATGTGCAGTGTTGTACATCCACCATAGGCCTGTGGGTACACGCACGCTAGTCCGTGGAGCTAGCGGTGGCTCGAACTCTTGAAGGGTTCGGTCATGGTGAAAATAATTGCTGTCGCAAACCTGGCGGTGAACGTAGCACGTTTAGTGCTCACGATTGCCCGTAATGGGTGCAACATCTAGCAGTATCAAGGAGGGGCCAGAGGCTTTGCTCCTGGCCCTCTCCGTACCTAGGAGCGCATCCTGTAAGTGGCCTACTCTCAGGGGCGCTACTGAGTAGCACTGAGACGTCGTATGCATCCCTGAACCAAAGGAAACCGTTGTGGAGCAACCTGTTCTTGATGCCCTGTACGAAGCCGGCTCTAGCGAGAAGGTGTTTCTCGGCTATGTGGCCATGACCGATCACACCGACATGATCAACACCCGCTCGGTCACCCTGTGGCAGCCAGCTCCATCCACGTTGAAGGAAGCCAAGGCATGGGCGGACGGACAGCAGGAGATTCCAGCCAACTACCGTCTCGAGGCTCGTGGTGTGGTGTCTTTCATCCTCAATACAGAGTCAACCAAAACAGCGCATGACAGGGATTGGACACCGGTGCGTGACTGAGAGTGGGAACGTGTTTTGACTTTGCCTGTTGTCTTGCATTCCTACGGCTGCTGCAGCTAGGAACTCGGGGCCGCTGAGGGCCGCCATTGTCCCCCCAGTTAGTCTCTCTCCATCATCATGCCTAGTCCGCTTAAACACAGAAGCTCCGTGTCATTCGCGACACGGAGCTTCTGGTAACCCTGACCCCCGGCGCTTCACGGCTCACGTCCTAGGACTGTCCGGAGAGGCCCCCTTGGGGGAATTCCCTCTTAGTATATAGCGATGACGTCACCATCGTCCAGCCCTGGACCTACGTACAACACCACTCCTTCTGAGGCCGCAGCGCTGGAAAGGATCATCTCTCCGGAGAGGTTCAAGGGGTTCGAGGATGAGGCGGCATCGACTTCCTGCGTGGCGTTGGATCTGTACCTTTGGGATCGGGATCTAGCCACTGCCGCCCTGGGCGACATTGCGATTTTGGAGGTAGCGCTACGCAACGCCCTGGACGAGAGACTGGAGATTTTGGCGAACCGCAGGGACTGGTACGACTCCACGATCGAGTTCGACGATCGATCGCGTAGAAGCATCCAGAAGGCGAAAAGAGACGTCCGGCGCTCTGGCAACTTCATTCCCGCGCGGGTGATCGCTCAGCTCATGTTCGGCTTCTGGCCCGAGCTGCTCGAAGCTGGTGGAGTAATCGACGAGAAGAAGAGCACCAAACGGATGGCGAACTATGAGGATGACCTCTGGCGTGCCGGGCTCAGTAAGGCGTTCCCTGGCGGTCGGCTTGTAGCTTCTCACCGAGGCGAGAAGTTCGACAGCACATGGATGCATGTGCTCATCAAGCGAGTACATGCCCTCCGTAACCGTGCAGGGCATCACGAGTCCCTGTACAAGGGCATCACCATGCCTGGGCAGCAAGGCACGCGTATTACCGTCGATGATGCTCACGAGGCATGTGTCCTCTTGGCTAAGTGCTTAGATCGCGACCTGGGGACTTGGTTTGAAAAGAACAGCCAAATGGCAAAGTGCCTTCCGCTTCGCCCGCCGTTGTAATCCAATAAAGGATCTGTGAGTGAGTGGCCCCTTACCTATGAGTTTTCGCGAAGTATGGTCGTCAACGGACGTCGCGCTCGATCTTGTGACCTTATGTAATGGGCGTTAGGCCCTACGCACGGGAAAAGTAGGTTTGTCCTTTGTGCTGGGTGAAGGTAAGTGCGAAGTCGGTGCAGTTTTCACATTCTCCAGTGAGGCTCAGTTCATAGCGGCGGCCCTCGATCGAGCCTTCGTTGCTGAGATTCAAGGAGATGTGGCTCTTGGCGTCCTCACCGCCGGCCGTCACAACCAGCTTCTGACCCGCCGCGTTTTCGAGGCGCAGCCCATTGATATGAAGTCCGAGATCGCTACCACAGTTCGGGCACTGGACTAATGAACCGCCACCGTAGCTGGGCTCACCAGCCAGCAAGACTGCTTCGGTGTCGGCGGTTGTCGGCAGCGACGCCTCGCGAACGTACCGCACGCCATCTATCTCGATGTGATCCTTCACTGCACTCCTCAGGTTGTGGACGACTAATTATCGTCTTGGTGGGTTGTTAACAGACCAGACACGCTTGACCAGGGGATCTCAGGTGATTCGATCGTCTCACCGGTGGCTAGGCGGACGCGGGCGATCAGGGAGTGGTACTGCTTACCGACACCGGCTGCCGCTGCTTCGCATTCCGCAAGCGTGACCGCCTTGGTCAGCCATTGGAAGGCGTCACCTGACAAGAGCCTGTGGGGTACGGACTGTAGGTGGAGGTAGTCGTTCCGACCCATGAGCGTGAACTCAGCGCCCTTTATCTCTGGCGTAGGGGGCTCAAGGTGGTAGATGAGCGACACGTCCTCCACGGAGACATCGGCTGTTCCAGTATTTCGGATGGTTACGACGGCCCCTCTCTCTCGACCGCGGTGATGCGCGTTGTGCGTCAGCAGAATGCCCATGCTGTCGAAGGGAGACTTAAGGATTGATCCAGCAACCCAAAGCATCGCTTCAAGTTCGACCACCACTTCTCTGATGGGGCCGAACCGCGCCATAAGGCTTTCAAGCACCTCCTCAAGGGTGTCATCTGTGAGGTTCGTTGCAGACAAAGCACCAGGGTCAGATTCGCGCTCGGTCTTCCACTGGTGTAGTAACTCGATTGGGTACCGATCACGGTGAGGGCCGTCGATCAGTTTGTGATGCGTCGTGCACAGGAGCATGAGGTTACTGAAAGCAGCCCGGTTGCCATCGGTCATTGCGGAGTCGTAGCGAGCGGAACCCGCATTAGCTCCGCTGATGTGTGCGATTTGCACCGCCACCAGATGCTCGCCCTCTGTCTCTTCAACAACTGGCTTTGTGCACCTGGGGAAGTAACAGGTTCCTCGCGCCAGATGAAACAAGGCTGCGCGAGTTCCGACGCTATAGCTACGCGCTTCATCCGACATCCGTGCAGTGTACTGAGACGTCACGACAGAACCGCGCGGGGTTCGACCAAATACGACCGGTTGTCGGCACTGTCTGAGCGAGGTTTCACCTCGTCGCTGGCCCCCGGCATTCCGCGGATCGCGGCAGTGCCAAAACCCGTGTCAGTAGCTGATTCTCATAAGCTCACCCGAGGCTGAGTTACTGACATGGAGGACAGCAGGCATGGGCCACATCATCGGATACGCACGCGTCAGCACCACCGACCAGCACACCGGCCTGCAGCACGACGCACTCACTAAGGCCGGCGCCTCCCGCGTCTTCACGGACCACGGCGTCAGCGGAGCGAAGACCACCCGCCCGGAGCTGGACAAGATGCTCGACTACCTGAGGCCTGGGGACACGTTGCTCGTGTGGCGTCTGGATCGGCTCGGTCGGTCCATGCAGCACCTCGTGGGCCTGGTGGCCGAATTGAAGGATCGCGGCGTAACCTTCCGATCCCTGCACGAGGGCATCGACACCAGCACCATCAACGGGGAGCTCGTGTTCAACATCTTCGCCTCCCTGGCCGCGTTCGAGCGTGAGCTGATCCGAGAACGCACCAGTGCCGGCCTTGCCTCAGCACGGGCCCGTGGCCGTCTCGGAGGCCGGCCGAAGAAGCACAACGACGCGACCGTACAGCGGATCAAGGAGCTGCGCGCGATGGGAACGATGACGCCCTCAGAGGTAGCAGCCGCGGCCAAGGTCAGCGTCTCCACCATGTACCGGCTCCTGCGCTCAGAGCCTGCGCAGGCTGCTCAGTAGGGCCCGGTGCCCCACTGCCACCAGCGGCGCCGTGAGCGGTCGTTTTGTTTAGACCTGAGGCCGCCGCCTGGATGTTCAGGGGATACTTGCCTAGCCTGCTCATCCTGCCCGGACAGTGCGCTCACGTCCTGCTCAGTGGGCCTGCTCACCCCCTGCTCAGTGGGCGCGCTCACGTGCTCAGCTTGGGCACGCTCACCTTGCTCAGGTCGCGCGGCCTCGATCATCCGTAGAGCCATCCGCAGATCCGCAGCATTCGCCTCAGCAGCTGCAGCAACCCGCTCTAAACCCTCCGCCTTAGCACGCTCTACCGCCAGTGCCGCCTCTAGCTCCCGGACCCGCTCAACTAGGACGCCGCCCGTTGGCGGTGCCTGCTCAGTGGGCGCGCTCACCTGCTCAGGCTGAGCCTGCCCACTGAGCGTGAGCCCATTGGCTAGTAGGTCCTCCACTGGGACTCGCCATTGGCTGTCCGTGCCCTTATAGGCGTTCGGGAACTTCCCCGCCTCCCGATACCGGCGCATGGTCGAACGCGACGAGTTGGTGCGTTCAGCAGCTTCCGAGAGAGTGAAGGCCGGCCTATTGCTCATGTGCCCAAACGTAACCGCAAAGACGAGGCGACTAGATCTTCTTGCCAGTGTGCGTCCGGTACATGAGTTTGTTGGTGCGTTTGTCGCGGCACGGGAACCGCCGCGGGGCCTTGCAGACCGGGCACTCTTCGGGGTTCTTGTCTGGCCAACGTCGAGGGACGCGGATGACCCCGCCGCCCATCGAGGTGCCAGTTTTCTTATCCATGGGACCAAGGCTAGTGGCGGGCCGGTTGACGGTGGGAGACACGCCACGCCGCTTAAAAAGCGATATCCCCGCCGGCGCCAACCAGCGGGGATATCTTGTGTCTGCAAGTTCAATCAATAGTGAAAGTGTACCAACTGCGCCAACGGTTGGGCATGTACGCGCGGTACAAGTGCTGAGCCGCGTGTCACCTGAGAGGGTGACGAAACCAAAACACTAAGCGTGGGCCCGCCCACGCCGCTGCCCGGGTTAGAGCCGGTTCAGCTTGTCGAGCCATGAGGCAGGGTCTTTCACCGGAGCGAGTAATCCCCGGAATCGAAGGGACACCAGGGCCAACTACTAGGCGCACTACTGCACGCGCCTGGTCAGACCTCATGGCATATGCCGTCGTCGCGCTTCGCCTAACAGCAGCGCCAGCTAGAAAACCCACACGCCACACCTACACCGGTGCCGTCGTTTCGCTGCCTTGAGTCTCCGAACCAACCTTCGGAGCATCAAGGCAAGCCCCTGCCCGCCGCCTCCCTGCCCAGTGCCGCCGGTATCCCCAGCGACCGCCTGCCAGCCCCTGAGCCGCCTCCGAGCCCCGCAGCAACCCCAACAGTCACAGGCATCGGGTACAGGACATTCAGCACTCACCAGGTAGCGTGCGCTCACCGGATTTCTTACGCTGTAGGCCGCAATCCCGTAGCGGAGGTAGACAGGTTGCAGTGTGCAACGCTTTACTAGGTGATAGCTCCTCTCCTGCTGGGAGGGTTGAGAAGTAGAGGCCAGGACCCCCGTGCTTAGCGGGACCTGGCCTTCGCGCTATCTAGAACTCGATGTCGATCCGGTGCACCGCGCCGTCGTACAGCTCCAGCCACGCCCCGTCGTCGTTCGCCTCCGCGTCGCCCATGGCCCCCAGCATCTGGTCTGGAATCCACAGCATTGGCTCACTGGAAGGCTGCGCGATGTCTACTCGCAGAGTCTTAGGCATCGCCTGGCGACCACGTAGGTGCTCCACCAGCTTCATGTCCCGGCCATTCAGCGACGGCGTTCGGTGCTCGAGGAAGACCCTCGACACTTCCATCTCACCAAGCTCCCACAGCAGGCGCTCCATGCACTTCGCCCGAGCCTTCTCCTGCTTCCTCAGATCCAGCGGCGTGCCGATCACCACCATGTGAGCGACATTCAGACCACAAACCAGACCGGTGACCTGCTTCTTCTCGCGGGCTTCCATGTCAGTCCAGTGCAGTTTCCGCGCGCCCTTGGGCAGGACGGCCCGTAGCTCGTCACGCGTCGGCTCACACTCGGAGGGATCAGCGACGACCGCCCCAAGCAGGTACATGCCCTGACTTTCCTTGACTCCACGCATGCTTTCATCGACCCACGCGTGGAGCTGGAAGCTACTGGACTCTGGCACTCATGGATTCTCCCAGACAGAGTAGGCAGTCGCACCCGAGCCTCTGGCTCACTCCAGCGCGCGAATAGCAGCCCTTTCCAGCCTCACCAGACAGGTTCCTCCGGTGACCAGAAGCCAGGTGAGTCCCCGAGAAGTCTTCTGGCTTGCTCGAGGTGATGGGTCAGCTGCCCCGTCGGGATCTGCGGTAGCAGCTCTTCTGTAGGTGCCTTTGCCGGGTTGGTCTGCGGGACCCTGGACGGGTCCCGGTGTGTGCCTGCGGCCCACGTTTTGGGTAGGTTCCGGTCTCGCAGAGCTCGCCTCTACACCCACCCAAAACCCCTGACCGCGGGTGGGCTTTGTTCCTCCGCTGTCGGACCACCCCCGGTCGATGCAAGGTATGATTGCCGTAACGCTACGGTCGCTGCGCGACCTCCTCGTTACGACAATCCCTTGCCCTGCGGGGCTGGCCACCGCTACGCGGTTGGCGGCTTTGACGGGTTCCCCGTCGGAAGGAGCTCGTCATGGCCGACTCGTCCCGCTGGTTCAGCCTGTTGCGGCAGCCGGCCCCCGCCCCTGAATCGGTCGCCGATCCGGTGCCGGCGACTGCCGACCAGGAGCCGGCGGGCCCGCGTGGTGAGCGGACCAAAACGGTGGCTGTCCGGTTGACGCCGGCCGAGCACGCCCGGTGGGTGGCTGCGGCTGAGGCCGAGGGTCGCGGGCAGATGGGTCGGTGGGTGCGCGAGACAGTGACGGCCCGGCTCGAGGGTCGGCCTGCTGCCGCCCCGGTTGCTGCTGTGGGTGAAACCCGCCAGATGCGGGCCGAGCTGGCCCGGATGGGCTCGAATCTGAACCAGATCGCCAGGGCGTTGAACATTTCCGCCCTGGGTGGCGCTCCGGCGCCGGCGCTCGAGGACATCGCCCGGAACCTGGACGCCGTACGCACGCAGCTCGGCGCAGTGCGGGACGAGCTGAGGGGCCGGTGATCGCGAAGATCACCCGAGGCGAGCGCGCCGGCGACATCGCGGCGTACCTGCATGGACCGGGCAAGGCCAACGAGCACACGTACACGATCGGGAACGTCCGGCGTTCCGGCGGGGTGGTGATCGGCGGGAACCTCGGCCGGGACGGCCACACCGACGGGGCGACCTGGGCCGCGGACCTGCGCGAGGCCGTCAGCACCCGGCCTGAGATCCGCAAACCGATCTGGCAGGTGTCGCTACGGACCGCGCCGAGGGATCGCAGGCTCAGTAACGAGCAGTGGCGCGATGCGGCCACGATGATGGCCCAGCGCATGGGCTATCAAGAGCATCCGTGGGTGATGGTGCGCCACGGAGATGATCACGTTCATATCGTCGTGAGTCGGGTCAGTGACACCGGCCAGGTCTGGCACGCACGTCAGGACTTCCGGGCCGCGCAGAGCGCAGCGACCGCCCTCGAGAAGCACTTCGGACTGGTGCAGGCGCCACGCCAGAAAACACCAGGACGAGCTCGAGTCAGTGAGAAGACGATCACTGAGAAGCAGCAGCAGGCTGCGGTGCGCCTGGGCGGGAAGCGGGCCGAGGCACTCGCTGAGTTCCTCGAGGCCAAGAGGTTCGTTGACCTGTCCTTCCCGACCCCACCACGACCAGGTAAAGCGCCCAAGGGCTCCCGGACCAGACAATCACCTGAGGTGATGAGGCCCCCGGTCAGGGATCACCGGCCAGAACGCGGATTCGAACGGTAACGCCACGAGCTGCCGCGGAACGCTCCGCGTCCCTTTGCCACTGAAATGACGTGGGAACCCCTCATAGTTGCCACATGGCTCAACCGCTTCCTGCGTCTGAAGAGAAATCCATCCGCAACTACGTCGAGTTGGAGTGCGGAACCGCTGACTCTAGCGACCCCGACAACAAAGTCACTCTGGTACAGAAGGTCAGTAGCTACCGGCTAGTGGGTACCGACTACGACGTTTATGACGTACACCTGCCCAAGGAGCGTTGGTGGGTCATCACCAATCCCACGAATCTCTACTCGCAGGAATCCTTTCCTGAATACGACGTCGCGTTCTCCTTCCATGTCGGCCTGATGCTCCGGGTGATGAACCGGAACCGGGTCGAGATTGAAGAGGAAAAGGCTGAAGAAGTGGGCGGGGCTTGGAGGCGTTACGAAGCCGCTGTTGGTGCGATGGACTCGGCGCGAGAAGCGGAGGACTACCAAGGCGTAGCAATCAAATGTCGAGAGACTCTGCTGGCCTTCGGACGCGAGCATCAAGAAGCTGAATGGCTCACCCCTCCAGAAGTGAAGTGCAAGGTAAACGACTTCAAAGGCTGGGCAAAGCTGTACGCCCAAGAGCTCTCTACAGGTCGGATGCGACGCTACCTGAGCGAGATCTCTGACAAGGCGTGGGACGTCGCAGTGAGCCTTCAGCACGACTACAACGCAACCGAG